>NZ_JBHULH010000004.1:0-808489 GCF_042684245.1 Pseudotenacibaculum haliotis | reverse complement strand
AGCTTTGTATAAATCCATTGGTATCATCACCATCATTGGCATCATCACAGATCTCGTAGTCTGTGGGTTGAATAGGAACAGGCAATCCTGTCACAGCTAAGGTGAATGAAGTAATATCAAAACACGCAGTTGGCGCGTTTCTGTTCATTACACGAGCATAAATGGTTTGATTACTAAATGCAGTTGGGTTGGTGTAAGGAATTGTTATAGCTCCTGTATTTCCAACAGCATCTGTCATAGAAGTAAAATAAGATACTTCAAAAGTTGCTGCATCCAAACCATTAAGAATTTCAGCATCTTTTAGAGTCTCTAAATCAAATGTGTTGAATCCGTCATTGTCTGCATCACAATAAATGATATCTACAGGCTGAGTAGCCGCTGCAGCTTCAAACACTTGAATTGTAAACTGACCTTGTAGAGTGGTAACAATACCACAAGCATCCGTCAGTGTGATTTTTAAGGAATACAACCCGGCATCTGTTAGTGCAAGGTTTGTTAATACTAAATTTTGAGTGGTAGCAACAATACTGGTTGTTGTTCCATCATTAAAACTCCATTCGTAGGTAATATTTGTTCCGGCAACAGCTTCGGGAACAATTGTCTTGTCGGACCCTGTACAGTATTCTAAGCTTAGGTTGTTGATGACTTGGTTATTATCGGAGTCTGTAATTTCAATAGGTAGTAAAAGAGAAGATAGGAAAGGAGGTAGTCCTTGTGTTGCTTGTCTGTCAACCCCCACATCAACAGTCTGATGTGAATAATTGGAATCTGCTCCTAATTCATTTGGATTGTTAACAACACTAATAAACTGTGATCCACTACTGGTCCAATAGATTTTATTATCGGGACCTAATTGTACAGCTCCTCTGGAATTAAAATAATTGAATACGGTAAAGCGAGAGTTGTTAATATCGGTAATTGTAGGTTGTGTTAGATCGTATTGGAATAAGAACTCAGGTGAATTCAGAAAATTCCCCGTAGATACATACAATACATCACTTGAAGGTGAAAACTCAACTCCATAGGAAAATCTATTATCCACATTTAATTCTCTGGGATTACTCACTCGTCCCGACACATCATCAAAATCGAATAAAAAGGTACCGGAACTCATATTGGCAGATACGATGGTACTTCCATCCGGAGAAACCTTTAAATACCCTCTGGGATCCAAGTCGTTTTGAAAATTAGGGAATGTTGAATTGTTATAAGAAGTATTCCCCAAATTACTCACCACAGGAGTAGCATCTACTCCGGTAGAAGTAACTTTATGCGAGTAAAAATTACCTCTGGCATATGATATCACCCAAAAAGTATTACACTCATCTCCTCTTACCGCTGTTACTTTTTCTGTCCACTCCACATGGTTTACATCCGGGAAAGCATTGTTGTTCAAAGCAACCGGACCCGCAACAATATCTCCCAAACCTCCATCTGCACTCATGTCTAAGGTATAATACCAAAAACCTTGATTGTTACTCGAGGGGGCTCCTACCGTAAAGATATAATAGATGTTGGGCTGACCGGGAGCGGGAACTGTTAGTGCCGATTGCGAACTCGAAGCATCCCCGTTTAATAAAGTACCTCCATTGGCTACATCAGTAAAGGGCATGGGATCGTTATTTCGATTCCAAACCGTTAAGTTGTTTGCATCTTGATCCGGTGCTCCAATGTAAAAAAGTAGATTCCCGTCAGCATCTGAAAAAGTAGAACATCCTTCAAAAGTATCCAATTTATTATCAGTTTCTGATCCATGAGGAACTGGTGCTCCTGAGTTAAAATTTAAGGCTGCATTTTCACCAAAATACCAGAAGTTGGCTTCCTTTTGAGCAGAAAGAGTTGTTAAGGATAGTAAAAATATAACAAATAAAATTTTTTTCATGGGTGTAAATTAACAGGCCTTTAAGATACTAGAAAAACGTGACCTATGATATTTTTATTATAAGAGCTTTTAAACAGAATGAAAATAATCAAAAAAACAGGCTTATTGTCACAATAAACCTGTCTTATTTAAGCTTCTTTAGTACTAAATTTTAGAGTTTAGTAATAACAAAAAGTATTTATTCTTTGATAAATCTAATGCTTCCTTGTTTTTTTAGACCTAAAACCTTTAAAATATATATTCCCTTTTTCAAATGAGAAACATCTAATTTGTTATTCTCATTGTTTTGTAAGATCACTCTTCCAGATAGATCTACTATTTGAAAAACGTAATTCTTTAAAGTACCTTTTTTATAATTTACAAAGATTGTCTCGGTTCCGGGGTTAGGATATACTGTTAATGACTCTGAAATATTTTGAGGTGCTTTGGTATCTTCTAGAACTCCACTTCTACATGAATTACTATCTCCACTAAAATACCAACCATAAGTGTTTTGTATATTTTGACGTGCAGCTACAGCAATACTTGAACAGTATTGTAATTCATAAGCTCCAACAGATACTCCAATTTGAAGAGAAGGAAGATTGTTCCAACCAATAAGAGTTGCATCGTAATTGACTTTTGATAAACCTGAACTATCTAGCATGCCACTCATTTTACTTACATTACTGATATCCCAATTGCCTAGGCTTTGATTAAAATTGGTTGCTCTTGCAAACATAAAGCCCATTCGTGTTACATTGCTCACATCCCATTGGTCTAAAGGTTGATTGAATGATGTCGCATAGTAGAACATAAACCTCATGTCTGTTATGTTGCTTACATCCCAATTGTTCAAAGGCTGATTCATACTAGAGCAATAAGCGAACATTCCAAATAGATTGGTAGTAAATGCAAGATTAGGAGATTTTGTATCTAACACCTCTAAATTTGAGCATCCCCAAAAAGCATTATCCATAGAAGTCCATTGGTTAGTCCCCCACTGATTTACAGCGATTATTTTATCCTTATTAAGGGTAATACTAGAAGAACTGTTTTTCTCAATTACGTGATTAAAATAAATTCGAGGAAATGTCCCGCTAATACTAACAGTGTAGGTTCCTGCATCATTAAAAGTGTGAGTGGCATCTCCAGTTTGATTGGTAGATATAGTGCCATCTCCCCATTCTACAGTATAATTATAGGTTTCTCCGCTAAAAGTAGGAATGGTAATGCTTTTATCATTGCTGTCTACCACCCATGTTGTTATGAATAGCTCGTTTCTTACTCCTAAATCAATAACTCTTTGAGGAAGGGTTGTTAGATTGGTTCCACCCGTTGCAGATAAAGTCAATAGCTCACCAATAATATTTAAATTAGTAATAGTATTGTTTGGGTTTTCAATAACTCCTAACTTAGCAGCAGTTCCTATAATGTGATTAAAGTAAAGTTTATCATCAGGCCCTAATTGGATTGAACCTCTCCCTTGTATTCGGGTAAGAAATAAAGAAGGAATAGCTGGATTTGTAGCAGGGCCGGTAGTAGCACTAACAGGAACACTATACAAACCGGATGACCCTCTTAAGTATAACGTTTGGCTATCTGGCGAAAACTCTACATCATTTACTTCAGTAACGGTAATAGGCTTAGGATTTGTTATAGCTCCAGTACTGGTGTTGAAATCAGCAATTATAGCATCTTTTACAGATGTGTTTTGTGGATCTAATCTTAAAGACATCGCTATTTTTGATCCATCTGGAGAAATTCTCATTCCTCCTTCAGTTAAGGATAACTGGTCAAAAGTAACATCTGAAGAAACCTGTACAGGAATATCACTAAAACCGTTGCTGTCCATTTTATAGGTCAAAATCTTTCTGTTAAAACCGTCCAATATGGTAATCCAAATAATATTTTGAACTTTGTTATAGTAAGAGGCTAACCTTTTGTGTCCGTTATTAGTTGTCAAACTTAAAAGACCATTTGCATCTAGAAGCGGACCCCCTACATTTTGTACTACATCTCCATTACCACTGTCTAAGCTCATATCTACAATTGAATAGTAATACCCACTTTCAGTTAAGTTCAGATAAGAATTATGAGCTATGAAGATGTAATATCTATCATTGTTTGTAATATCTGGAACTATAATAGCTTCTTCAGCTATTTCGTTTGTTGTATTAGGTAAGTGCTCCAAAACCCCATTAGGCATTACTTGATGATGCTTGTTTCTTACTTTGATACCGTCAAAATAAAAAAGAAGATTTCCACTGGAATCGCTAACAGAAGATGCTGCTTTTTCGTTTTCAGCCTGACTGTCAGTTAAAACTGAAGGAGAACCATTAGGATTATTGAATGTAACTCCTAGAGGAGTAGTGGAAGAGGAAAAATACCAATTATTGTTTACTTTTCCTGTTTGAGAGAAAACAGTAGTGCATACCAAAAGCACCACTGCAAAGAGTGTAATTTTTTTCATAGTTCTTTTTTTTAATTATAACTGTCACAAATATAGATAAAAATTTGTGACAGCTATGCTAAAAATATCTTATAAATCTCTCTTTTTCAGTAAAGCATACGAAGAGTAAATGAAGACGAATGTCCACACAGAAACGATCATAACATCTAAAAACTGAACATCATAACTCTTTGTAAACTGTTCCCCAATTTGATTGGCTACTGTTTTTACAGCATTCAACCTAGAAAAAGGCTCTTTGATCAGGTTAGACATAGATTCAAAAGGCATAAACTGCATAATGTCTCCAACACGCTCAGAAATGTTATCCATCTTTCTAAAAGAGTAGTAAAGCAATCCTTTGGTCATCGATTCAATGATCAACCAAACAACCATTGCACCTACTGCAAAAGCCGATCTTTTTACTAAGATTCCAAAGAACAAACCAAAAGAGAAGAATCCAACTAGTTTGATGAAGAATCCGAATAAATACTGAAGGTCTGTAACGATAATACTAAACTCGTTATAATCTGAATAGATCAACCCAAGAATAAGAGATACTACAAATACAAACAAAGTAGAGATCAATGCAAAAGCAATAACGGTGTAGAATTTAGAAAGAATAAATTCCTTTTTACTTAAACCATCAATAAGGTTTTGCTTCAGCGTTTTATAGCTGTATTCATTGGCCATCATAGATACGATCACAAGTAATAAGAAGAACTTAAGGATCGCAGCGATGTAAGTGTTAAAGTGCCAGATATATGGGAAGTTGAAAATCCCTGCTTCTGCCAAGTGAAACTTTACAGGTCCAATATCGAACTTGATAGCAGCAATAAGCGCGATACAGGTTAATAGTCCAAAATATATGATAGATAGAACACGACTGGCTCTATTGTGTCTTAATTTGTGAAATTCTATGGTTAAGAGTCTTAACATGACTTTGATTTTTAGGTTAGTTGTTTGCGGTTAGATCTAAGAATTGTTGTTCTAAGCTAGGCTTACGTTTTACCAAATGAGATAACGTGATCCCATTTTGAAAAAGGAAAGCATTCATTTCAGAAGAACCTATCTGCTCTGCCAAATGGGCAATGATCAGATCTTCTTCTTTTTTAACGGAACCAATTCCTTTGTGATCTTCCAATAACTTGATTAGTTTTTCTTCATCGGATTCTACTTTCAGTTCGAACAATCCGTTAGAAGCAGTCATTTCATCAACTCTACCACTGTAAAGTTTAACTCCTTTTCTAATTACAACAACATGGCTACATACTTTTTCTACTTCATCCAATAGATGAGAGGCTAGTAAAATGGTGGTTCCATTTTTAGCAATTCCCTTAATGATTTGTCTGATCTCATGAATTCCTTGAGGATCCAATCCATTGGTAGGCTCATCAAGAATTAAGATCTCAGGATCGTTTAGCAATGCAGATGCAATAGCCAAACGTTGTTTCATACCTAAAGAGAAAGTTCTGAACTTACTGTTTCTTCTTTCATAAAGATTTACAGTTTTCAGTTTATCATCAATCTTATCTGTAGAAATTCCTTTGATCTTACAGATCAAAGCAAGGTTTTGACTTGCCGTCATATATGGATAGAAGTTTGGACGCTCAATAATGGCACCTACACGCTTTAAAGCATCGTGGGTAGACATCTTTCCGTCAAACCAGCTAAACTCTCCAGAAGTTCTGTTAACTACATTAAGAATAATACCTAAAGTGGTAGATTTTCCACTACCATTAGGTCCTAAAATACCATAAACGTTTCCTTTTTGGATGTCAAAGGAAAGGTTGTTGACAGCATGAACTCGACCGTATTTTTTGTCGAGATTTCTAAGTGATAAGATTGTTTCCAAGTATGTATCTGTTGGTTAATTGTTTGTATGACGACCAAGATACAAATATGTTACAGATTTTTCAGACTAGTAATTGTCAAAATCAAAATCATCCAAGCTCTCAAACTCATCTTTGAACTCGTCATCTGGCTCATTTCCAAAATCTTCAGCAAGAAATTCTTTTTCAGGAGCTTCTTCAGGAATTTCTCCCACAGCCAGAATTGTTTGTGGTAGGTTTTGATCTGTTTTTTCTGAAATTTCTATTACTTCAACATAAAAAGTCCACATGTTGAAAAAATCATAGACATAGATCAACTTGTCATTTACATTGGGTAAGCTTTTTCTAAGAAAACTGTTTTGCATAGAAATTCCCTCACCGGCTTCAGACATATTAAACAAAGGAATTTCTTCACCTTGATTCCATTCATGATCTGTTCTGTAAAAAGAAGCCATTTCTTGAGCATCAAAACCAAATGACCTGGCAATAATGTAATGCAGTGTTTCTAAATTGATAGAGCGATCTACCAATACAGTTCTGATAACGTCCTCTTGTGTATCTAAAATAACACGAATCTTATACATGAATATCCTACGATTTTATGGGACAAAATTACAATAATTTATATGTACTTTTACATATCTAACGAATTCATATGGATAAAGAACAAATTCTGAAAGGGATGAATGAGCGTTCAGAAAATACGCTTATGGAAACACTTGATATAGAGTATGTTGATCTTGGTAAGGATTATCTAACTGCTAAGATGCCTGTAGGATCTAAAGTGCATCAACCTTTCGGACAACTTCACGGAGGAGCAACTGCGGCACTGGCAGAGACCGTAGCTAGCACAGCTTCTTATTTTTTTCTGGAAGATAAAAATCAACTGGTGAATGGTATAGAACTCACCATCAACCATGTTAAAAGTAAGCGAGAAGGAGAGGTTTTTGCTACTGCCAGAAATATTCATAAAGGAAGAACTACCCAGCTTTGGGAAGTTGAAATCGTTGATGAAGAAGGGAATTTGATCTCGATCTGTAAAATGACTAGTATCGTATTAGAAAAGAGAAAGTAGATGAAGCTATTTAAGAAGATTCTCAAGATCATAGGTGTCATCGTACTTCTTCTTTTTATTGGGCTTTATATTCTGTTTTACATAGCTACAGCTCCAAAGTCTGACAAAAAAGTACTAAAAGAATTCCAAGAGTTAGGGGTAACACCTACGATTACCAAAGAGAAATTCAAGACTTTTGAATATCGTAAAGTGGCTATTGTAAAAGATACCACATTACCAACCATTGTTTTTGTTCATGGAACTATCGGATCTGTTTTAGATTTCAAAAGATATATGACCGATAGCCTATTGCTAAGAAAAGCAAACATGATTATTTACGATAGGATAGGATACAACTACAAGGATAAAAATAATGTACAAGAGTCCATTGCTTTTGAAGTTGAAATGTTAGAACATATAGCGCAAGAGCTAGATTCAAGTAAAACCATTTTAGCAGGTTATTCTTATGGAGGCCCCATAGCTTTGGCGTCAAAAAAGCCGTATAAAAAAGTTATTTTATTTGCTCCGGCTGTATACAGTAAAGTAGAGCCTATGCCTTGGGCTCTAAATTTTTACAAATGGAAATTAACCCGATGGATGGTTCCGCCTATTTGGAGGCAGGCTTCAAAAGAAAAAATGACTCACAGAGAAGATCTTAAAAACTTTGAACAAACTTGGGGAGAGAACCCCAATCAAGTAGTGAGTATTCATGGAAATGCAGATGGAATTGTACCTTTTGATAATTCTACTTACTTAGAAAGAAAACTTCCTAAGGAACGTTTTGAATTGGTTACTATTCCGGAAGCAGGTCATGGTTTCATTTGGTCTAATTTTACAGAATTAAAGAACGAACTTTTAAAACAATTGAATTAATTGAGTTTACTTTTCAATAAGATTTCAGATCATCATTCAAATGAATTGCCTTTCGTTTGTTTTCGTAAGCCTAACGAAAAAACGATAAAAGGAGTTTTTTGTCAAAGTGATGAATTACATTATACAAAAGACTATACCGAAAGAGGTTTTGTCTTTGCACCCTTTAATGCTGAAGAATCATCTCTTATTTTTCCGTATGTAAGTTGTGAATTTCTTGAAGAAACAGCAGCAATTCATGTTGAAGAAGGAGCAAAGAAGTTTGAAGTTGTAACTTCAGACAAAGCAAAGCATTTGCATTTGGTAGAAAGAGGAGTAGAAGCCATTGAGGAAGGAAAATTTAAAAAAGTAGTTCTTTCTAGAATAGAAGAAGTTCAAATTGATGATTTTCAGCTAGTATCTGTATTTCAACGAATGTTGCAGAAGTATGAAAATGCTTTTGTGTACGTTTGGTATCATCCAAAGGTAGGTTTATGGTTAGGGGCAACTCCTGAAAGACTGGTAACCTTAAAAGGAAACGAATTCAAAACCATGGCATTGGCAGGAACCCAATCTTTTGAAGGGAATATGAAACCTGATTGGGGAGAAAAAGAGCAAAAAGAACATCAATTTGTGGTAGATTTTATAGTCTCTCAAATACAGAAATCTTCAATTGAAGATTTATATGTTTCTGAAACCTATACAGCAAAAGCAGGAAATTTATTGCATTTAAAAGCAGACATATCTGGAAAGATAAAAGGAGACAAGCTGCAAGATATATTGCATATACTACATCCAACTCCGGCAGTTTGTGGATTGCCAAAAATAGAATCAAGAGATTTTATCTTAGAAGAAGAAGGGTATTCCCGTAAATACTATTCAGGTTTTTTGGGAGAGATTAACATTACTTCACAAACAGAATTATTTGTCAACTTAAGGTGTATGGAGTTTTCTAAAACTTTGGCAAATATATACGTTGGAGGCGGAATTACCTCTCAGAGCGATTCAGAAAAAGAATGGGAAGAAACCATTGCTAAAACACAAACGATTAAAAGTATACTATAAAAAAAAGTCGTCAAAAAAATGACGACCTTTTTAGTGTAAATTGAATTTGAATCTAGATGTTAAATATCTTCGAAACTAACATCTGTAAAGCTTTCAGCTGTTTTTTCTTCAATAGTTGTTTCTTCTTTCTTGTAATCTTTCTGGTGACGCTCACTTATTACTTCGGCACCTTTTTCATTGATAATAAAGTCAGTCGCCTTGTGTAGCATTTCTTGAAAATCACTAAAGTCTTCTTTGTAAAGATAAATCTTATGCTTCTGATAATGATAAGAACCATCATCATGTGTAAACTTCTTACTTTCTGTGATTGTTAAGTAATAATCATCCGCTTTGGTAGATCTAACATCAAAGAAATAAGTTCTCCTTCCTGCTCTTAATACTTGTGAAAAGATTTCTTCTTGCTCAACTCTTTCTGCCATAACTTTATTAAAATATTATGTTGATTGTTTAAAATAAGCAACAAATCTAACAAAATATTTGTCTTGGCAAAATCTGAGACTACATTTCTTTCTCTAAAAGTTGCTGTTCATAAAGGTCTTTGTAGTACCCTTTTTGATTTATCAATTGATTATGAGTGCCTTGTTGAATAATCTTTCCTTCATCTAAAATTATGATCTTGTCAGCGTTTTTTGCCGAAGAAACTCGATGACTGATAATGAAGGTGGTTTTATCTTTTGATACTTGCTCTAGATTTCCTAAAATACGCTCTTCTGTTTCTGTGTCTACAGCAGAAAGGCAATCATCAAAGATCAAGATCTTAGGTGTTTTAATAATAGCTCTAGCAATAGAAACACGCTGTTTCTGCCCACCGGAAAGTGTAACTCCACGTTCTCCCAGAATGGTTTCGTAACCGTCTTTAAACCCTATAATATTATCATGTACTACAGCTTTCTTTGCAGCATCAACAATCTCTTCGTGAGTTGCATTTTCTTTTCCAAACTTAATATTGTTGGAAATGGTATCTGAAAATAAGAAAGGATCTTGAGGAACAAAACCTATCTCACTTCGTAAAGCATCCAAATTGACTTTCTTGATAGGACTACCATCAATTTTAACCTCACCATCTGTAGTGTCATATAGTCTTGAAACTAAATTGACAATGCTGGACTTTCCTGAACCAGTTTTTCCAAGAATAGCAATAGTTTCTCCAGCATCAACAGTAAAACTAATACCTTTTAAAGCTTCAATATTGGTGTCATCATATGTTATCGAAACGTTTTCAAATTCAACTTTCCCTTTTACATTAAAAGCTTCTGTAGTGTGATTTTGGATTTCTGGAACTTCCTGTAAAAACTCATTGATCCTCTTTTGCGAAGCTTCCGCAGTTTGAACAATAGAGGTTACCCAACCTACAACGGCCACAGGCCAGGTTAACATATTTACATAAATGATAAACTCTGCAATAACTCCAATTTGAATTTCTCCATTGATGTATTGCTGTCCACCTACATAAATAACCATCAGGTTACTAATTCCAATAAGTAGGATCATTAAAGGGAAAAATAATGCTTGAACCTTGCTCAGGTCGATATTTTTTTGCTTGCTTTGATCTGCCAGTTCATCAAAATTAGAAATAACAACAGGCTCTATACCGTATGATTTTACCACATTGATTCCCGAAAAGAACTCCTGATTGTAGGTAGTTAACTTAGATAAGTATACCTGAACAATAGTACTTTTTTTGTTGATGATCTTACTGATGATAAAAATAGATACAGAAAGAATAGGGAAAGGAATTAGCGTATACATGGTTAGCTTAGCATCAACCTTTAGCATTTGTGTAAACCCAACAATAAAAAGAAACAACATATTCATGGTATACATAACAGCAGGGCCAAAATACATACGAACCTTGGTAACATCTTCACTAATACGATTCATCAAATCACCCGTTCTATTCTTTTTGTAAAAATTGATAGAAAGCTTTTGGTATTGCTGATAGATTTCATTCTTAAGATCGAACTCAATCAAACGTGATGTTACAATAATGGTTTGCCTCATCAAAAAGGTAAAGAACCCTGCCAAAATAGCAACGCCTATTATGGTAAGAATGTTCCAAAAGAGTTCATTTTGAACGACGGAAATATCAGTATTCTTGCCTTTTATATAATCCTCAACACCATTTAAGGACTCGCTGATGATCCTTGGAATTTGCAGTGCTAAGATCTTAGACAAGATGGTGATAAATATTCCAATTAATAACCTCCATTTGTATTTTATAAAGTACTTGTTTAAGTATTGAAGGGCCTTCATGAATATTTTATGTTGATATCTTTTTAGTTAAAATATATATAATTGAATGGTATTTAGTTTGCTATGAATTGAAGATATCGTATTTTTGCACCGAATTTTTTGAGAAAAATCTAATTTTCTTAAACTTAAAAAATATCATACATGACATCACAAATCATAGATACTGACGCAATTAAGAACGATCCGGTATTTGGTCAATTGTCTTTTGACGGGCACGAACAGATCGTATTTTGCAATGACGAAGATACGGGTTTAAAAGCAATAATTGGAATACATAATACAGTTTTGGGACCTGCATTGGGAGGAACCAGAATGTGGACATATAAATCAGAATGGGATGCCTTAAATGACGTTTTACGTTTATCGAGAGGAATGACCTATAAATCAGCAATTACAGGCTTAAACCTTGGAGGAGGAAAAGCTGTTATTATTGGAGATGCAAAAACGCAAAAGAATGATGATCTAATGCGTAAGTTTGGAGAATTTGTTCACTCATTAAGCGGAAAGTATATTACTGCAGAAGATGTAGGAATGGAAACAAGAGACATGGATATCATCCGTGAAGTAACTCCACACGTTACCGGAATTTCTGAGTCTAAAGGAGGATCAGGAAACCCTTCTCCAGTTACTGCTTACGGAGTATATATGGGAATGAAAGCTGCTACTAAATACGTTTACGGAACAGAAAAATTAGAAGGAAAGAAAGTATTAGTACAAGGAGTAGGACATGTTGGAGAAACATTGGTGAAGCACATTACTGAAGAAGGTGGGCAAGTAATCATCAACGACATCAATGAAGCAAGATTAGAAGAATTGTCTAAGAAGTACAATGCTAATGTAGTGTTAGGAAATGATATCTATGGTTTAGACATAGATATTTACGCTCCATGTGCTTTGGGTGCTACTGTAAACGATGCAACGATCAATCAATTAAATGCTAAGATCATTGCCGGAGCTGCAAACAACCAATTGGCAGATGAGGTAAAACACGGAAGGTTGTTGAAAGAAAAAGGAATTGCTTATGCTCCAGATTTCTTGATCAACGCCGGAGGTATTATCAATGTATATGCAGAGATCGAAGGATATAACAAAGAAGAGAGTATCAGAAAAACTGAAAATATCTACAACACCACTTTAGAGATTTTTGAGCTTTCTGAGAAAGAAAATATCACAACTCACAGAGCTGCATTTAATATTGCACAAAATAGAATAGATACTCGTAAAAAAGAGGCAAACTCTTAAGCAGAGTAAAGAAATAATTATATTTTTGCAGAGCGTTTGAAAATCATTTTCATTCGCTCTTTTTTATGACAAACAAGTTCTTTCAATGATCAATAGAAGACATATACGTGTTAAAGTAATGCAATCTGTTTATGCGATGATTCAATCGCATAATGATGACATCGTAAAAGAAGAGAAGTTTTTGAAGCATAGCATTCAAAAGATGTTCGACCTTTATGTTCTAATGCTTTACTTGTTGGTAGAAGTTCAGAAACTAGCTGAACAAAAAATTGAGATTTCTAAAAAGAAGTATTTGGCTACTAAAGACGACCTGTCTCCAAATATGAAATTCATCAACAATAGATTGATTAAGAAGATCGCTGAAAGCAGTTCCATTCGTTTACACTTAGAAGCTCAAAAACTAGAAGACTGGTCTTTAAATGATGAGTATGTTAAGCTAATCTGGAACGAACTTCAGAAAAGCGACTTGTACAGAAGATACTTGAACACTGTTGAAGATTCTTATAAGGTTGATAAAAGTTTTGTGATCGATTTTTACAAAGAGATCGTAGCTCCTAATGAAAAACTAGCCGAATATTTTGAAGATACCAATATTACTTGGGTAGACGATATACCTTTTGTAAATACTTGGGTGGTAAGAACACTAAACAAGCAAAATACAAACGGACCTTTCATGTTAGGATCATTGTATAAGAATGATGATGATAAAGAATTTGTATCAGAATTATACAAAAAGGTAATTCTTCACCACCATACTTTTGAGGACGATATTAAGAATCATACACCTAACTGGGAGTCTGATAGAATTGCAGATATAGATATGATCTTACTTAAGATGGGGATTTGTGAGTTTTTACATTTTCCTTCTATTCCTACAAGAGTTACCATCAATGAATATATAGAAATTGCAAAAGACTACTCTACACAAAAAAGTAGCTACTTTGTTAATGGTGTTTTAGATAAACTTTCTAGAGAATACACAGAAAGCAAAAGATTGGTTAAAGTAGGAAGAGGATTGTTATAATTTATTATTTTTACAAAAAATAAGAATCATGAAGAAATTATATATAGTATGCGCATTAGCACTATCAGTAGTAGTTTTTACATCATGTAATGAAGGAAATGCTTCTTCTAAAGTAAAAAGTGAAAACTTAGAGAGTGCTAAAAAAAGAGATGTAGAGATCAGTAAAGGAGCTCCATCAATCTCATTTGACAAGACAGAATTTAATTTTGGAACTGTAAACGAAGGTGATGTTGTAGATACAGAATTTACAATTACAAACACAGGAAAAACAGATTTGGTAATTACCAACGCTCAACCTTCTTGTGGATGTACAGTACCACAATGGCCAAGAGAGCCGATCAAACCAGGAGCATCAGCAAAAATATTAGCTAAGTTCAATACAGCTGGTAAACCTAACAGACAAAACAAAACAATTACTTTATTCACAAATACTGCTAAAGGAAGAGAAGTATTGAGAATTAAAGGAAATGTAACTCCAAAAGCAAAATAATGACATTTAATACGATTTTTTTACAAGCAGAAGGAGGAGGTCCTAACATGTTGTTCTTTATGGCAACTATGTTTGCAGTGATTTTCTTTTTTATGATTTTACCACAAAACAGAAGAAGAAAGAAAGAAAAAAAGTTTAGAGAAGAACTTAAAAGAGGGAGTAAAGTGGTTACTTCTAGCGGAATTCACGGGAAACTTGTAGACATCAATGAAACTGATGGTACAGTTACAATTGAAACAGGAGCCGGAAAAATTAAGTTTGAAAGAGACGCGATTTCTGTAGAGCTTAGTAAAAAATACAGTGCACCAGCTGAAAAGAAGTAAGTAAGTTGGAAAAGATATAAGAAAGTGAGCAAAAGCTCACTTTTTTTTATGCCTCAATTTTGAGGTTCCTTGGGGATTAATTAGATTGCATATGATTTAAAAACTAAAAAATTGAAAGTAGGAAATAACTCTATATCAAAGAACTTCGTTTTATTTATTCTTGCTTCTGTTATTTTTTGGTTTTTAACCAAGCTTTCCAAAGAATATGAGAGTACAATAGAGTACCCGGTTTCTTATGAAAACTTGCCTACAGACAAACTCTTGCAGGAAGAACCTGTAAAAGAAATTGGAGTTCACATAAAAACAACAGGATTTAAACTAATTTCAGGGAAACTATTTCCAAGAACATTAAAGATCGATGGAACTAATTTATATCAAAAATCAGGCTCAAATTATTACTTGTTGTTAAATCAGCAAAAGCTTTCCATACAACGACAAATGACTGCGGGAGTAGATATCGATCATTTCATAAAAGATTCTATTTCCTTTAACCTAGGTTTTTTAAGTCAGAAGAAAGTACCGGTACAACTAAATAGTAACCTTTCCTATGAGGCAGGCTATGATGTAAACGGCAAAATTACCATTGCTCCTGATTCTGTTTTGGTTTCAGGCCCTGAAGCAGTCTTAGATACGATACAATTTGTAGAAACGAATCTTTTTACCAGATCAGATTTAAATGAATCTATTGATGAAGAACTACCGTTAAAAAAGTTTTCTGGAAGCAATACAAATCTGGGAATCGACAAAGTGACAATCAAAGCGACTGTTGAAAAATTCACGGAAGGAACCGTAAAAATTCCTTTTGCGGTAATGAATTTACCAGACAGTATTACCATAAGCACATTTCCAAAAGAATTGAACCTTACTTATAAAATTGCGCTTTCAAGTTTTAATGATGTAAAACCATCATCTTTTAGAATTGAATGTGATTACAGGTTGTCTATAGATAACAACCTTACATATCTTGTACCTAAATTAATACAACAGTCTAATTTGGTAAAGAACGTAAAGATCTCTCCACAACGAATAGATTTTTTAATCGAAAAATAATCATGATAGTAGGTATTACAGGAGGTATAGGAAGCGGAAAGTCATATGTAGCAGAATGCTTTCTATCGTATGATAATACAGCATATTATCATGCAGATGAAGAAGCAAAAAAGCTAATGAATGAATCACAAGAGATCAAAGAAAAGATCATTCTTGAGTTTGGATCAGAAGCTTATAAAAATGAAGAACTGAACAGGTCTTATATTGCTTCACAGGTTTTTGATAATCCGGGGCGTCTACAAAAATTAAACTCAATTGTACATCCGGCGGTGAAAAGTCATTTTCAAGATTTTGTAGCTCAAAAAGAAGCGTCTACAATCATTATCTACGAAAATGCCATTCTTTTTGAAGCAAAAAGCGATCAACAATGTGATATTGTTATCACGGTAATTGCACCTTTAGAAGATAGAATTGCCAGAGTAACGTCTAGAGATGGTGTTACTAGAGAAGAAGTTATGAAAAGAGTGAATAATCAATGGAGTGACACACAGAAAAAATTGCTGTCAAACTATATAATATTGAATATCAGTAAAAAAGAAACTTTGTTAAAAGTTCAGGATTTCTACAATATTTTAACAAAAAAGAGTCTTTTGTTTTAGGATAATTCAATTTATTTCTTAAAATTTACTTAAAAATTTATTGTTTTTGTTAATCTACGTTAAAATCGAAAACAAGCTTGTTATAACTTCTATTTTTGAGTGATGGGTAAGAGAATTTTTGTCCTTATAGTAGTGTTGATGAGTATTTCCTTGATAGGAATTATCTCAGTTCAGTTGTATTGGATCAACAATGCTATTGAGAGTAAGGATACGCAATTTGATAGTGATGTAAAAAAGGCGATGGCCAGAGCTTCGGAACGATTAAAACTGAAGGAAGAAGACCTTTATAAATCTAAATTGCAACCCATTTTTGAAAGTAGAGAGTTTTTAAGCAAAGCAGAAATTAAGAATTTTCTGATTCAACAAATCGATACAGTAAACAGTAGAAAGTTCTCATTTGGATCAACCATTATAGAAGAGGATTTTAAAGTGCCTTTAGATATTTTAAATGACAGTCCTTTTTTTACCAACGATTCTATCGTTTTAAAAAGATTCACAAGAAGGAACGATATGTTTACTGCTCAATTGGTTACAGGAGATGAGTTGATCTCTGATTTTAGTGAAAAGAGCTTGTCTAAATCAAGTAGATTTGATGAGTGGACAGATAGAAAAGTGATCAATGATTTGTTTAATGAATACAGGAACGAGTTCCCAATTCATAAGAGAATTAGCAATCGAGAGATCAATACAACACTCAAAGAAGAATTAGAAAAAAATAATATCGATATAGATTTTAAATACGGTGTTTATAACAATGAGTTGGCTACCAAGCTTAAATCAGGGTATTTTACTATAGACCCTGATAAGAGTTACAAGTATCCGTTGTTTAAAGATGGTAATGGGAATAGTGATTATATACTATATGTAAGTTTTCCGGAAAAGAACAAACATATCTTATCTGACATCTCTTACATTTTACTTTTATCGCTTTTCTTTATTTTCATCATTATTGTAGCCTTCTCAAGTTCTCTGTATCAATTGGTAAAACAAAAGAAGATATCAGAGATCAAAACAGATTTCATCAATAACATGACGCACGAGTTTAAAACTCCAATCGCAACCATCAATTTGGCTTTAGATTCAATTAAGAATCCAAAGATTCTTAAAGATGAAGAAAAAGTGTTGCGTTATATTAAGATGATTCGAGATGAAAACAAGCGTATGCACGGCCAGGTAGAGAACGTTTTGAGGATTTCAAGATTAGAAAAGAATCAGATAGAGATCAACAAAGATGCTGTAGACGTTCACGATATTATAGAAGATGCGGTTTCACACGTAAACTTATTAACCTTAGATAAGAAAGGTACAATTACAACACATTTTAACGCAATACAATCTGAAGCTTTGGCAAATCAGTTTCATATGACCAATGTTATGGTAAACATATTGGAAAATGCACTGAAATACTCAGTAGATGCGCCAAAGATTGATATTTATACAGAAAGCACCAATAAGAACATCATCATTAAAGTTAAAGATGAAGGTATTGGTATGAGCAAGCAAGCTCAGAAGTACGTTTTCGACAAATTCTACAGAGAACAAAAAGGAAATATTCATGATGTAAAGGGGCATGGTCTCGGGTTAGCTTATGTAAAAGAGATCATAGAAAATCATCACGGAACGGTTTTTGTAGAAAGCGAGAAAGGAAAAGGAAGCACATTTACAGTAAAATTACCTTTAATATAAAACTTAAAAACATGGGAAGTAAAAAGATTTTATTAGTTGAAGACGATCCAAATTTTGGAACAGTCTTAAAAGATTATTTAGCACTTAATGATTACAATGTTACACACGCTAAAGATGGAATAGAAGGTTTGATCATGTTTAAGAACAATGATTTCGACCTTTGTATCTTAGACGTAATGATGCCTAGAAAAGATGGATTCTCTCTAGCACAAGACATTAGATCTACAAATAAAGAAGTGCCAATTATCTTCTTAACAGCTAAAACAATGAAAGAAGATGTTCTGAAAGGATACCAAGTAGGAGCAGATGATTATTTAAACAAGCCTTTTGATTCTGAGGTGTTGTTATTTAAGATCAAAGCGATCTTACAAAGAAAAGAATCAGAAACGACCACCGAAAACGAACAATTTGAATTTAATATTGGAAAATTCTTTTTCAATTCAAAGCTACGTCACCTATCTATAGGTGAAAACGATCCTCAAAAATTATCTCCTAAAGAGAGCAAACTATTAAGAATGCTTGCCTTACATAAGAACGATTTAATGCCTAGAGAATTGGCATTAACAAAGATCTGGAGAGACGATAATTACTTTACTTCTAGAAGTATGGATGTTTATATTGCTAAGTTGCGTAAATACCTAAAAGAAGACGAAGAAGTAGAAATTTTAAATATACACGGAGAAGGTTTCCGATTGGTAGACAAAGTCTAATCCAATAAGCGCTTCCCAAAAAAAATAAGCTCAGGTTGATTTTCAGCCTGAGCTTTTGTACTTTTATGTTATGGGGGAATTTATTAAGATATACAACGAGAATCCTAATCCAAAGGAAATTCAAAAAGCTGTAGAAGTACTAAGAAAAGGAGGTTTGGTTATCTATCCAACCGATACTGTTTATGGTTTGGGGTGTGATATTACAAATACCAAAGCACTAGAAAGAGTAGCACAGATCAAAGGAGTAAAATTGGCAAAATCTAATTTTTCTTTTGTTTGTAATGATCTAAGCCACCTTTCAGATTATGTCAAACAAATAGACACTCCTACGTATAAGATTTTAAAAAGAGCTTTGCCGGGACCTTATACTTTTGTCTTGCCCGGAAGTAATTCTCTACCAAAGGTTTTTAAGAAAAAGAAGACAGTAGGTATTAGAGTTCCGGATAACAATATAGCAAGACAGATTGTTGCGGAGCTTGGAAATCCTATAGTATCTACCTCAATTCACGATGATGATGATGTACTGGAATACACCACAGATCCTGAATTGATCTTCGAGAAGTGGCAAAACTTGGTAGATATGGTTATTGATGGAGGTTATGGTGATAATACGGCTTCTACAGTAATTGATCTTACCGGGGCAGAACCAGAAGTGTTAAGAGAAGGAAAAGGAGATTTGGATATTTTATAATGTTGCAGATCAAGTTCCCGAACGATACAGGTCCCATATACCAAGAGACCATTCAAGGAAGGCTCCCTGTAGAACCTTTTAATACATTTAGCAATCTTATTTTTATTGCCATTCTTGTATTCTTTATTGTTAGAATATACAAGCAACCGAAGCAGCATATTTTTTTATGGATCTCTATTCCTATAATTTTTACAAGTTGGGTAGGAGGTACCGTCTTTCATGCAACCAGAAGCCATCAAGTATGGTTGGTAATGGATTGGTTACCAATTATGATTGTTTGTTTATTAGGAATTCTATATTTCATTGGAAAATCTCAAGAAAAATGGTGGCAGAGAATAGCATTTTTTGGAATACTATTTTTGATGAACTATGGCTTTCGAATGTTGGATTTGCCCAGAAACTTTGCTATCTCGGCAGGGTATGCAATTACAGCAATAACAGTATTAACCCCTTTCTTCCTATATGCATATAAAACACAGTGGAAAAATGTTCGGTTTTTGATTTTTGGAATGGTCGTTTTTGGGTTGGCTGTTACTTTTAGAACCTTAGATAGTGTTATAGTTCTTTTACCAATGGGAACTCATTGGTTGTGGCATACCTTTGGAGGAGTCGCCGTCTTTTTCCTGTTGTATTATATCTACAAAGACGATTTGGAATCAGCGAAGATTCTTAAACCTTTTTCTTCCTAAAATAAAATACTGCCAAACAACACTTGTGTGTAGATTGTATTCCAACTTCTTTTGGAGTTTTCTACGCTTCTTTAAGAATTTATAGAAGTTCTTGTACAAACTCAAATGCGCTTTAAAGATAGCCCAAGTATGAACAGGTCTAAGCTCTAGCATAAACTTTGCTCCGGCAATACCATCTAGGATCAAACGAGAAATAACCACAAAGAGAAATCGTTGCTTAGGAACGTTCTTGATAACATTTAGTAGACTATTTCTAAAATTTAAATAGGTTTTATGCGGATTGCTCTCCTGTAATGTAGCACCACCTACATGATACACAGTAGAAGTTCCTACATATTTGATATCATAACCTTCATTCTGAGTTCTCCAACAAAGATCTATTTCTTCTTGATGAGCAAAATAATCCTCATCAAAACCTCCTAGTTTATGGTAAACTTCAGAACGTACAAAGAAACAAGCTCCTGAAGCCCAAAAGATAGACTCAATATCGTTGTACTGACCTTCATCTGTTTCTAAATGATTAAAAACACGTCCTCTACAATAAGGGTAGCCATAAAAATCGATAAACCCACCACCGGCACCGGCATACTCAAATTTCGATTTGTCTTTATAATCTAACAACTTAGGCTGAATGATAGCCGTATTACTTTCTTGTTTAAAGACATCAAGCACAGGTTCTAACCAACCCTTAGTAACTTCTACGTCAGAATTGATCAAACAATAAATATCAGCTTTAATAGACTGTAAGGCATCATTATACCCCTTAGCATATCCGCCATTAATAGCATTCTCTACAATATGTACAGAAGGAAAATGTTCTTTTACAAATGCTGTTGAAGCATCTGTACTGGCATTGTCAGCCACGTAGATATCGGCCAATTCAGCACTAAAATTGACAATAGAAGGTAAAAATTGCTCAAGCAATTTTTTTCCATTCCAGTTTAATATGACAATAGCTACTTTCAAAAGTACAATCTCGTAAATGATCGGGTGTGCAAACTTACCATTTATGAATGAATAGAGGATGCAAAGATTTGCTAAAATTCATATTCTGGAAGCTCAGGTAAGAAATTATAAGCTTTCCTGTTATGATCCATATGGCAATAGTAGTGTTCCAACCCATTGGTAACCATTAAAACAGGGGCTTCTAACTGAAGGTTGTATCTGGCAATTTGATCAAAAGTACTCTGAGTTATTTTCACAGAAGGAGCCTTGCACTCAACAATAATGTAGGGTAGTCCCTGTCTGTCAAATACAATAATATCAGTTCTTTTGTTCAATGAATTTATTTTTAATTGCTTTTCAACAGAGATTAGAGAAAGAGGATATTTCTTTTCCTGATGAAGAAAATGAACCACATGTTGACGCACCCATTCTTCTGGAGTAAGTACCACACTTTTTTTTCGAATAACATCGAAAATAAGTGTCTTATTTTCGCTAGCTTTGAGTCGGAATGAGTACGATGGAAAATTTAGTGGTTGCATCGCTCAAATGTAATTATTTCTTTTAATTTGTCCTTCTCGAAATATCGAGAATCCATTACTAAATTTAGATACCGCGTTACAAGCGGAACAATATTATTCATGAACGAGATCAATCAGATTGTTTCAGATATTAAGAGCGGAAATATCAAGCCGATTTATTTTCTAATGGGTGAAGAGCCATATTATATTGATAAAATTTCTGATTTTATCGAAGACAACGTATTGGAAGAATCAGAAAAAGGATTCAATCAAGTTGTTATGTATGGGAGAGATGTTTCTATTGAAGAGATTGTAGCTTCAGCAAAACGATTTCCAATGATGGCTGAACGACAAGTATTGATTGTTAAAGAAGCTCAGGATCTTAGCAGAACTATTGAGAAATTAACTTCTTATGTAGAAAACCCTCAGCCTTCTACCGTATTGGTGTTAAACTACAAATACAAGAAGCTGGATAAGCGTAAAAAGTTATACAAAGCCGTAGGAAAAAGCGGATTGATCTTTGAAAGCAAGCCTTTGTATGAAAATCAGGTTGGAGACTGGATCCGAAGAGTTTTAGGAGGGAAGAAATATCAAGTAGAACCCAAGGCTGCACAAATGTTGGTAGAGTTTTTGGGAACAGATTTGAGTAAGATCAGTAATGAATTAGATAAATTGATTACTATTTTGCCAGAAGGAACGATTATTACTCCTGATCATATTGAAGAAAATATCGGAATTTCTAAAGACTTCAATAATTTCGAATTAAGAAAAGCTATTGGAGAGCGAGACATTTTAAAAGCCAACCGTATTATAAATTACTTTGCTCAGAACCCGAAGAACAACCCTTTGGTAATGACCATCTCATTACTCAATAGTTTCTTCACGCAATTACTAATCTATCACGGATTACAAAACAAATCTAGAGACAATGTCGCAAAAGCATTAGGAATCCGACCTTTCTTTGTTACAGATTATATCTCTGCCGGTAGAAACTATCCTATGCGTAAAGTGGCTCAGATCATTGCTATGTTAAGAGACGCAGATGTAAAGAGTAAAGGAGTGGGGGCTAGCAATCAAACTCAAGGGGATATTTTAAAAGAACTACTTTTTAAAATGATGCACTAAGAAGCATTAGTGTTAAGCCAAAGAGCTAAGTATACAAACCCAATAATAAATAGTATTACCAAGAGATAAGTTCCAATACTTCGTATTTGTTGTTGTTGAATCTCAGTTCTAATCTCTTTTTTAAAGGTATCCATTTGAAGTTTTGAAAATTTCGGAAACTCAAATTCTTCTCCGTCTTTATCATAAGCATCATGAACAAAGCTTTCTTTCTTTTTCTGAAGTTTATATCGTAATTCTGCTTTGCGGTATTTAGCAGCATTCTGACGTTTGATCAACATTGCAAGTGCACCCCATCCATCCATAGTTTTTCTTTTAAAGATACTAAAAACGAATTTGTTACCTTTATAGAGCTCAAATAAAAACACTTCATATAAGAATACAAAACTGATTATACCTACATTTTAAATCCCCTAACCCTATGAATACCCCTAAAAACAATCAGTCGGGTAAATCCAAAAAATGGATATACCTACTAGTACTCGTGATTCTCATTTCTTCTTTAGGATACGTCTTTTTACGAAAAGAAGAAGTAACAAAAGAAGAAACGAAAACTTCAACCATTACAGAAACAAACGATTCTAAAAAAGACTCTCTTATTCAGGTCATACCAAATGAACAAACGGAATTCTTCTCAAAAGAAGAAGGCAAAGCTTTGTTGTGGTACGCTATGGTAAACGATTCTATTGTTTTTTACAAAAACAAAGGAAAGCATCCTGTAACCGGAGCAGATTTGTTGCTTGTTACAGAAGAAATCATCAAGAAATATAAAGAAGCCCAAAAACCAGCCAAAGAGGTTGCAAAGGTAGATCCCAGAACCTATAAGGTAAAAGAGATGAAAATCATTAAAAAGAAAGAAAAACCTGTAGTTGTTGAGAAAAAGGTAAAAAGAGAAACTATTTGGAATACTTCTTTAGAGAATTCAAAAGACAGAGATGAGGTAAGTTTATTTGTGTTTGATGAGAACGATCAGATAGACAAAGCATTGACAAAACGATTGAAAGAAGAGTTTATAAAAAGAGATTATTTTATTACGGAAGATATTATCTATCATTCTGAAATGACTCCAGAAATAGCATCTCATTTAAAATCGTCCAACGTACAGTATTTTGATGGTAACTTAAAGAAGTACACCGATTTTATCTGCATTGGTATCGTAAAGTACACATACAAAGAAAATGCTTACAGGAACGATCTTCTGGATTGCACTATGAATATTGAATATTTTATCTATGATGCAGCTACGGCTCAGCAAATGTTCTCTGAAAAAGACAAACTCATTGGTTCAGATCAAACAAAGAAAGGAGCTAGGAGAGAAGCTATTAAAAAGTTTATTCTATAAAAAAAGCCTCACATTTGTGAGGCTTTTTTTATGATTGAAATACTATTCGTCTTTCTTTTTGGCTTTGTCAGCAACAATTCTCTTGTCCATGTTAGCTACTTCCCAAGCTGTGTGGAATACCAAACGAGCTCTTTTCTCTAACATTTCATAGTTGATCTTATCCGGAGTATCTCCAACTGCGTGATAGTCTTCGTGAGTTCCGTTGAAATAGAAAATGATAGGAACATCATACTGTGCAAAGTTATAGTGATCAGATCTGTAATAGAAACGATTTGGGTCGTTATCGTCATTGTATTTGTAGTCCAACTCAATATTTGTGTACTTTTTATTCATTGCTTCAGAGATGTTGTGTAGCTCAGTACTCAACTTATCAGAACCAATTAAGTATACATAGTTTGGATTTCCTTTGTGTCTTTCATCAACACGACCAATCATATCAATGTTTAGATCAGTAACTGTGTTTGCAATAGGGAAAGTAGGATTTTCTGTGTAGAAACGAGATCCTAACAATCCTTTCTCTTCTCCTGTTACGTGTAAGAAAAGGATAGAACGTTTTGGACCGTGTCCGGCATCAGCGGCTTTTTTGAAAGCTTCTGCAATCTCTAAGATAGCAACAGTTCCGGAACCATCATCATCAGCACCATTGTATACCTCTCCGTTTGCATTTACTCCTACGTGATCTAAGTGAGCAGAAATTACTACAATTTCATCAGGCTTTTCTGTCCCTTTGATAAAAGCTAATACATTCTCAGAATCTTTTAAGTCTTTCCCTCTTGAAAATTTATTTAGGTAAGATGCAGGAACTTCTTGGTAGTAATCATCTCCTCCTAAAGGAGAAGGGATTCCTTCAGCTACATAGAAATTCTTTAAATATTCAACTGCTTTTTTCTGACCAGGTTCACCGGTATCTCTTCCTTCAAATTCATCAGAAGCATAAGTAAATAAATGGTTTCCTAAGTCTTTTGCTGTAATGGTTGATGCATATTTTACAGCTAGATCTACATTTGTGTCAGCAGAAGATTTCTTAGCTTTTTTAGGTGTTGTAGCATCCTGTGTTGATCCACAAGAGACCAAAGCAAGCATACTAGCAGCAAGGAGTATTTTTTTCATTGAATTAAAATTAATTTTGTTGTAATTAGTGTCTAATAACGACCTTTTGTTACACTTAAAAATCAGAGGAGATTACTCACGAATTTTTATGAATAACAAATTGTTCTAAGCTTGCGTTAAAGTTAATGATTTCTGTTGGAAATAGTTTATCAAAAGCATTCCTTTGGATCAATTCCTCACGAGTCCCACTATCTACTTCTTTATCAGTTAATAAAATAATCTGATGAGCATATTGAATGGCCAAGTTTACTTGATGGGAAGTCATGATAATAGTTTTTTGAGTTTCCTTAACAAGTTTCTCAAGTAACTGAAAGATTTTAATGGTATGATGCATGTCTAAATGAGCTGTGGGTTCATCCAACATAATAATCTCCGTGTCTTGAGCCAATGCTCTGGCAATCATAACACGCTGTAATTGACCATCACTCAACTCATAAAAATGACTCTTTGCCAGATCTAAAGTTTCCGTTTGTTCCAAAGCCCAAACTACTTTTTCAATATCTTCTTCTTTTAGTTTGCCAACCCAATTCGTATAAGGTTGCCTACCTAAGGCAACCAGTTCAAAAACTGTTAGCTGGCTTTCGGGTAAACGTTCGGTTAAAACAACACCAACTTTTTTAGAAAGCTCTTTAAAATCGTATGTTTCTAAATTCTTTCCATCTAATAAAACTGTACCCGATAAAGGAGTTTGAACTTTTGTGATCGTTCTTAAAAGCGTTGATTTTCCAATTCCATTCTTACCTAAAACAGCAACTAATTGTCCTTTCCCTATGGTAAGGTTTATATCCTTCTGAATAGTATGAACATTTTTTTTATCTCGATATCCAATACTTAGATCACGAGTTTCCAAAACAATATGTGATATTGATTGGCTCATACGTATACTTTCTTTTTTCGAATCAATAACCAAATAACCACCGGAGCTCCAAACAAAGACGTTACAGCGTTGATAGGCAGTGTAAATTCGCTCATGGGTAGTTGTGCAATCATATCGCAAATCAATAAAATAATAGCACCTAGCAATCCAACTGCAGGAACTAATATTTTATGATTAGAAGTTTTAAAGATCAGTTTGGTAATATGAGGAACAGCCAAGCCTATAAAGGCAATAGGTCCGGCAAAAGCAGTAATAACTCCGGTAAGTAAACTGGTTACCAAAAGAATAATATTTCTACTTCTCACAATGTTAATCCCAAGACTTTTTGCATAATTCTCACCTAGCAAAAAAGCATTCAAAGGTTTAAATACCTGTAACAGAGCCAAAACTCCTGCTAAGAAAATAATAGTAAAAACACTTACTTCACTCCAAGACAAATTCCCTAAGCTACCAAAACTCCAGAATACATATTGTTGAATCTGTTGCGCGCTACTAAAATACGTGAGAACACTTATGATGGCAGCTGTAATAGTTCCAAACATCAATCCGATGATCAGAATAGACATGGTATTTCTTACTTTGTTAGCGGCTAATAAGACAGCAAACAATACCAAGGCAGCTCCTAAACTAGAAGCAATGGCAATAGCCCAATTAGAGATAACTAATGAGGTTAAAACACCTCCTAAAATACTTGAACCTAGAATAAGAAGAGCTACTCCAAGACTGGCACCGGAAGATATCCCTAAAACAAAAGGTCCGGCTAGAGGGTTTCGAAATAATGTTTGCATTAGCAAACCACTAATTGATAGTCCTGATCCTACCAAAATAGCTGTGACAGCTTTTGGAAGACGAAAATTTAAAACAATAAGTTCCCAACTTTGCTTGGAACTGCTACTCCCTGTAAGAATATCAAAGATCTCAGAAACGGGAATAGAAACAGAACCCAAACTTATACTAAAGAACATCAGAACAACAAGAGCTATTGATAGCCCAATGAACTGTTGAGTATATGTTTTTTGGTTGATCAATCTAGATTGTTTAAGAATTGGACAAGTTTTTCAACAGCCAGTCCACGATGGCTGATCTTATTTTTTTCTTCAGCACTCATTTCAGCAAAAGATTGAGAGTGTCCTTCGGGTTGAAAAACGGGATCATAACCAAATCCACCATTTCCGGATCTTTCTTGTAAAATTTGACCTTTACAAACACCTTCAAAATCGTAACTTTCTCCTTTTAAATTTAAGGTGATGATTGTTCTAAACTGCGCTGATCTGTCATTGTTGTTTTGTAGTTCGCCTAGCAATTTGTCAATATTCCTATCAGCATTTCTAGGCTCACCACCATATCGTGCAGAATAAACACCAGGGGCACCATCTAAACTATCAACTTCAAGTCCTGTGTCATCAGCAAAACAATCGTATTGATAATGATTGGTTATATGATCGGCTTTCAATTTAGAGTTCCCTTCTAAGGTAGTTGCTGTCTCTTCAATATCTTCGGTACAGCCAATATCTTTTAATGAAAGAAGCTCTATTTTTTCTGAGAGCATTTCTTGCACTTCTTTCAATTTATTAAGGTTGTTTGTAGCAAAAACCAGTTTCATATACGATACTTAAAGCACAAATGTAATCAAATAAAGTCGTTTGTTTTGCAGAAAATTAAGTACATTGCAATTCAATCTAAAAACGCTGAAACCCTTGTTGGTACTGATTTGTCGCGCAAATGTCGGGTTAAAATCACTGTAAAAAATTTGACAAGTTGAATTCTGAAAGTAACATTGTATGAAAAACAAAAACTTGTACATCATGAAACAACCAGAGTTGGGGAAGAAAATCCTAGAATTGAGAAAGTCCAAGGGATTTACTCAAGAAGAACTTGTTGAAAAATGCAATATCAACGTAAGAACCATACAGCGTATAGAAGCTGGAGATGTAACTCCAAGGAGTTTTACGGTAAAGACTATTTTAGAAGCTCTAGGTGTAGATACAGGAATATTTTTTGATTCCTCTATTCACGAAGAAGAAAAAGTAGAGCTTTCTGAAAACGATAAAACAACACTACGTGTTAGCTGGATCTCAGGGATTTTTGTTGCTGTTTTTTCATCCATCGGGATGATTGTTGAATTGGCAGCTACATTTAGTCATAATGATGGAAGTATGCTTATTCCTACACTTTTATGGAGCATTCCATTTCTAATTTCGTTATTCTTTTTCTTAAGAGGATACCACAGAGTAGGAAAGCTATTTGATAACACAACTCTTGTATCTGCAACATATATCTATTTCATCATGGAAGTTGTCATTACACTAATTACCCTTGGCTTGGTAATCTATGAAGTAGATGAACATTCAGGAGTCATATTACCTGGAATTGCTATTGCAATGTTGTTTGGAATTTCTGAATTGATCTTAGGAATAGGAATTCTGAGATTAAAAGATCGATTTGGATCTTTAGCTCAAGTAATTGGAATCATCAAGGTTGTTTTAGGAGTTATGCTCATTACTGTCCTATTAGCACCTTTTGCAGCTTTCTTTGTAATCCCAGTCTTGATCTTAGAAGTAATTCTACTGTATAACATACTCCAAAAGTATACTAATTGATCCTTTTTGCTTACTAATGAATGATTAGCTAGGCACCCCTTTTTACGTATTGGCAAGTATTTTTTACGAGTTGATCTTTCAACAAAGAGGAATACGTATGCCTAAAAACAAGAACAAATTGTATCTACAAAAAATGAATATCATGATAAAGATAATGATCCAAATCTCAATTTTTTACATCACAGTAGTAGCTGCTATGTTGATGTAATAGGAATAAAATGAATCAAAATATACTCCGTGAATTTATTCGTGGTGATAAGGTTCGTTTCGCAAAATGGTAAAACCTCGATATATCTGTTCTACCACAAACAGGCGAATCATTTGATGGGAGAACGTCATTTTAGAAAATGATAGTTTTCCCATTGCTTTTTGATATACTTTTTCAGAAAAACCATAAGGCCCGCCAATAACAAAAACCAGTTGTTTGATACCAGAATTCATTTTCTTTTGTAAGTAATTGGCAAACTCAATAGAACGAAAGTCTTTCCCTTTTTCATCCAATAAAATCAGCTGATCGGTTGCTTGTAACTTTTGTAAGATAAGCTCGCCTTCTTTCTCTTTTTGTTGCAGTTGACTCAAGTTTTTACTGTTCTTGAGGTCAGGAATGATCTCTAGTTGAAAGTTGATATAGTGTTGTAAACGCTTTTGATAAACACCGATCAATTGCTCTAGATGTTTATCATCTGTTTTGCCAATAACTAGAAGCTTGATTTTCATTTTTCAAAAGTACAATTTATGTTAAGAATGTGTTTCTTTTAATTGTATTTTAGCGTGACAAATTTCTAAAAAGATGATAACCCCAGAACAGTTTGAAAAAGAATTAGACCTCATTATTAAAAATGCAATGAGGGAAGATATTGGTGAAGGAGATCACACTTCTTTATCCTGTATCCCTAGTGATGCATTAGGAAAAGCCAAATTACTAGTAAAAGATACCGGTATAATTGCAGGTGTAGAGTTTGCCAAGAAAGTATTTGAGTATGTTGATTCTGAATTAGAGGTAGAAACATTAATTAATGATGGCTCTCCTGTTAAACATGGCGATATTGTATTTTATGTTTCAGGAAAATCACAATCGATCTTACAAGCAGAGCGAATTGTTCTAAATGCAATGCAACGTATGAGTGCAATTGCTACCAAAACATGGTTTTTTGTAGACTTGCTAAAAGGAACAAAAACGAAAGTTTTGGATACACGAAAAACAACTCCGGGAATTCGAGCGCTGGAAAAATGGGCGGTAACCATTGGGGGAGGTGTTAATCATCGTTTTGCTTTATATGATATGATGATGATCAAAGACAATCATATCGATTTCGCAGGAGGAATTACACAGGCTATTACCAAAGCAAAAAACTATCTTCAAGAAAAAGGGTTGGACATTAAGATCATTGTAGAAGCAAGAAATTTGAACGAGATCGAAGAAATTATAAAGAATGATGGAGTCTATAGGATTCTGATCGATAATTTTGATTTTGAAGAAACCAAAGCAGCTGTTAGATTGATCAATGGGAAGTGTCTTACAGAATCTTCAGGAGGTATCAATGAAGACACCATTCGTAAATATGCAGAGTGTGGTGTAGATTTTATCTCTTCAGGAGCATTAACACATTCGGTGTACAATATGGATTTAAGTTTGAAGGCGATCTAAGTCTTTGAAACTTTGAATCCTGAAACTAAACAATGAGTAAAGAAGTAGAAGAAAAATTAGAAAAGATTCCGGTAATCAACATACTGGTCAGATTTGGGAAGAAGATCAAAATTCCCGGACTGGAAGGAATGTCGTTATATGATGTTCTGGAAATGTATGTAATAGGAATTGTAGAAGGCGCGTTAACTACCCGAGCAGGAGGAATTGCCTACAGTTTCTTTATGGCAATCTTTCCTTTTATGCTTTTCGTTCTAACCTTGATTCCTTACATCCCTGTTGAAGGATTTCAAGAGAATCTAATTACTTTGATCTCAGAAATTTTACCACCCAAAACCTTTGAAGCAGTAGATTCAGTTCTGTTGGATATTTTAAATAAGAAACAAGCCGGCTTATTGTCTTTTGGTTTTTTAGTATCTATTTTTTTAATGACCAACGGGGTCAATGCCATCTTTGGAGGCTTTGAATATTCTTATCATGTCAAAGAAATGAGAAATGTAGTCAGAGCTTATTTCATTTCCATGTTGGTTTCATTTATCATGGCTTTGTTCTTATTGGTAACAGTTACCCTAACGGTATTTTATCAGCTGTTGCTTGATGCAGCCATAAAGAAAGAATGGATAGAAGACGAAACTTTTTTGCTGGAACTAGGAAGAGGAGCTTTATTCGTGATAATGATCTTTACTATTGTTTCAATTTTATATAAATACGGAACAAAAACCGGAAAGCATTCTCGTTTCTTATCACCGGGATCTGTATTTACTACACTTCTATCCATATTAACATTTTACCTGTTTAGTTACTATGTAAATGAATTTGCACGTTACAACGAGTTGTATGGTTCTATCGGAACCTTATTGATCTTAATGTTATTTATATGGTTGAATGCTATCATCTTGTTGCTCGGTTTCGAATTGAATGCCAGTATTCATTCGCTTCGCATTAAAAATAAAGCAGCCAGCCAGAATACAACTTCCTAAGATTTTTCGGATATTTGTCCGCGCAGCGGAGGTAAGCATTTTATCACCACTGAACATTGATAATTGACAATAGATAATTGAATATGAAACCAAGCATTCCAAAAGGAACCAGAGATTTTTCTTCTACAGAAGTAGCCAATCGTACCTATATTATGAATACGATCAGAGCTGCTTTTGAAACCTATGGATTTCAACCTATAGAAACACCCACTTTTGAAAACTCTTCAACCTTAATGGGGAAATATGGGGAAGAAGGAGATCGTTTGATCTTTAAGATTCTGAATTCTGGAGATTATTTAGCTAAAGTAGATGAGAACCTGTTAGCTTCTAAGGAAAGTAACAAAGTAACAGCAAAGATTTCTGAAAAAGCTTTACGTTACGATTTGACTGTACCTTTTGCACGTTATGTAGTGCAACATCAGAATGAGATCACGTTTCCATTCAAACGTTATCAAATTCAACCGGTATGGAGAGCAGATCGTCCGCAAAAAGGACGTTTCAGAGAATTTTATCAGTGTGATGCCGATGTAGTAGGAAGTAAATCTTTATTACAAGAAGTAGAATTTGTGCAATTATATGATGAGGTATTTACCAATCTAGGATTGAAAGGAACTACGATAAAGATGAACAATCGTAAGATCTTATCCGGAATTGCTGAAGTAATTGGAGCCAAAGACAAGCTAATCGATTTTACAGTGGCTTTAGATAAGTTGGATAAGATTGGAGAAGATGGAGTAATCAAAGAAATGCTATCTAAAGGAATTTCTGAAGAAGCTATTGAGAATGTGAAGCCTTTATTCCAATTATCAGGATCTAATACAGAGCAATTGGACGTATTGGCAAATTTATTATCAAGTTCTGAAGAAGGAAAAGATGGAGTAGAAGAGTTACGATCTGTTGTAAATACTATTGCAGATTTAGGATTGCAATCAGCAACATTGACATTGGATGTAACATTGGCCAGAGGATTAAACTATTATACAGGAGCTATTTTTGAAGTAGCCGCACCAGAAGGAGTAAAAATGGGATCTATCGGTGGAGGAGGAAGATATGACGATCTTACCGGAATCTTTGGATTGAAAGATGTGAGTGGAGTAGGAATCTCATTTGGTTTGGATAGAATCTACTTAGTTTTAGAAGAACTAGGGTTGTTTGAAGCAGTAGAATTGCCTAAGCCTAAAGTTCTATTCCTAAATTTCAATGAAGAGGATAACTTACAACGCTTAAAAGCTGTACAAGCTTTGCGTAGAGAAGGAATCAAATCTGAGATCTATCCTGATACAGCTACAAGTAATAATCAGCAAAAGAAGCAATGGAAATATGCAGATAAAAGAGCTATTCCGTTTGTAATTTCTGAGATAGAAAACGACCAATACGTTCTAAAAGATAGAGTTAAGGGAGAACAGCGAAATTGCACTCTTGAACAATTGATTGTAGAAACTAAGTAAATTAACGGCGAAAGTCGTAAATTTGCACCCTAATTAAAAACAGAGATGATAGAGGTGAATACAAAACCTAACGAGGATAAGATAGATGAGTTGGGAGAGAATCATATAGGAACATCAGCAAAGACTCCTTTGCGCGATGACGCTTTTGATATTTCTGACGAAGAAAAAATGAAGAGAATCCAAGAAAGTGTGAAGGATATTCTAATCACTTTAGGTATGGACTTGGAAGACGATAGCCTAAGAGGTACTCCTAAAAGAGTAGCCAAGGCATTTGTAAAGGAGTTGTTTATGGGGTTGAATCCAGAGAATCAACCAAAGCCATCTACATTTGACAATAATTACAATTATGGTGAGATGTTGGTTGAAAAGAATATCATCGTGTATTCTACGTGCGAACATCACTTATTACCAATTGTAGGGCGTGCACATGTTGCTTATATCTCTAATGGTAAAGTAATTGGTCTTTCTAAAATGAACCGTATTGTAAATTACTTTGCAAAAAGACCACAAGTACAAGAGCGTTTAACTATGCAAGTAGTGCAGTTTATGCAAAAAGCTTTAGGAACACAAGATGTAGCTTGTGTAATTGATGCTAAGCACCTATGTGTAAACTCAAGAGGAATTAAAGATATTGAAAGTAGTACTGTTACTGCGGAATTTGGTGGAAAGTTTAAAGAAAAAGAAACCAAAAGAGAATTCTTAGATTACATCAAAATGGATACAGATTTCCAAAGTTTGTAAAGAAGAAATATAAACATAAAAAAACGCCGCTGATTTCAGCGGCGTTTTTTTATTCATTTAAGTAGATATTGTGTTTCTTCATGAGCTTGTTTTTTTCATGATAGAAATCATTTTCAATTTTAGCTTTCTGAACCGTTGTTTTATACATCAGGTCTTTGATCATTAGATCATACTTGCTTGTGATCTTTCCGGCTTCTTTTTGGTATCTCTTTTGAAGAACCAACGTTTTTACCGGACTCGATTCATACTCTTTTGTCAATTTGCCAATTTCTATTTGATAATTCTGAGTAATAATTTGTGACTCTTTATCAAAGTCGGCTTGTAGTAGAGCTAATTTAGTTTGCGTTTTGTTTTCCAACAATTCATATTCCTTTTGGAACTTTTGCCTGTTGTCAGTTAACTCTTGAGCAAACAGATGAGTGCTCAAAAAGATCAGGGAAACAATAAACAAACTTAACTTCTTCACTTTTAATTCATTTGACACCACTAAATTAATAAAAAAAAGATAAATTTTTTTGCGACACATTTTAGTAACTTACGTTATAGTAGTGTAAAGACCAACCAAAAGAACCTTTTTTGAACGAAAGAGAGCTCATAAGAAAGTGTAAAAAGAATGATTATTCTGCCCAACTTACCGTGTACAACTTGTACAAGGATATGATGTACAATGTAAGTTACAGGATTGTAAAGAGTAGAGAAGATGCAGAAGATATTACACAAGAATCGTTTGTAAAAGGCTTTGAAAAGATAGGTCAGATCAAAGAGGAGTTGAGTTTAGGAGCGTGGTTAAAGAGAATTGTAGTAAATGCCTCTTTAGATAATGTGAGAAAGAGAAGAAGAGAGCAGTGGATAGAAGAAACTCAAATAGCCGATGAAAGTTCTGAAGAGTTAGAACTAGAAAATTGTTCAGAATACTCTATCGAACTGATCAAAGAATGCCTACATAGTTTAAAAGAAAAATATAGAATTATTCTGGTACTCTACATGATTGAAGATTACAATCATAGAGAGATTAGCGAAATGCTAAACCTAAAAGAAAGTACCGTAAGAAATCAATACAGAAGAGGAAAGAACTTATTGGTAGAAGCGGTAAGAAAAGCAAAGAAGAATGAACTTAAAAGATTACATACAGGAGCATAAGGAAGCCTTTGATGATCAAAAAGCTTCTGCCAAGCTAGATCAAAGTTTTGAGCAGCAGCTCAAAGAAAGGCTACACAAGCCCAAAAGAAGTAAACTAATCTATCTGAAAAGAATATCAGTTGCAGCATCTCTGATCCTAGCTATTTCTACTGTATTCTGGTATTATAACGATTACTTACAAAACGAAAAGAAACGATCTAAGCTCTTGGCAAGTTTGGAAGATAAGTCTACAGGAAAGAGGTTAGAAGCAGTATATGAGTTTAGTGATGTATATCAAAAGGAAGATGCAAAGATTATCAAAGTTTTGATCAAAACATTGCTTACAGATAACAATGCAAATGTAAAGATCGCTACGGTTGATGCCTTGTTAAAGTTTCCACATAATCAAGAAATCAGAAACTCGCTCATAGAAGCACTTAGTAAAGAAAAACAACCATTGGTACAAATAAAGTTAATTAACTCATTAGCAACTTTAAGAGAGAAACGTGCACAAGAACCTCTCGAAGACATTATTAAAGATGAAAAAACATTTGAAATAGTAAAGAGCAATGCAACACTGGCTATGACAAATTTAAAACAATAAAAAAATGAAAAATTTTAAAGCATTAATAATCATTTTAGCACTGGCTTTCATTCAAATGCCAATGAGTGCACAAAAAAAGATAAAGTTTAGCAAAGGAACATTAAGAATATGTTCATCCAAAAACTTTAAAATAACAGGCTACAGCGGAAATGAAGTCATTATCAAAAGCCTACACGGGAAAAGATCAAGCTATAAGGGATTAGTAACTTCTACATCTAGAAATCTAAGATCAAACAAGCAAAGTCAATACAGCTTAACATATAAAGCAGATACTACTAAAAAAGGAGGATTTGTATATTACTTTAGTGATGCAAGCCGTAAAAAAGGATTGAAAAAACTAGGGAAGAAGAATGAGAATAGAGAATTAGGAATCTATTTTACTATTGAGCAAAAGAACGGCGAATTGATCTTTATGGATGAGACACCTACCAATGGGCAGTTTGTAATATTTGGAGATGAAAAATATGAAATTCAAGTTCCTAACTCATTAAAAATTGTATGGGAAACCAATGGATGTAAGTACAATACAAAGACTAGCCAGAGCCCATTGTTTTACAGTTCTAATGTTTCTTCGTTATCAAATTTTTCAGGAGAAGTAGAAATAGCCTCTACATTGAACAACATGAAGTTAACAGATGTTACAGGCCCGGTTTCTATCAATACAATAGGAGGGAACGTTACTGTTGAGTTTGATAAAAAGACACCACAAAAATTGTACTCTATCTACAGCAATAATGGATTTATTGATATTACGTTACCGGAAAGTTCTAATGTAATGCTAGATGCACAAGGTTCTTCTATCTACAGTGATATCGATTTTAAAATAGAAGAGGAAAAAGAAGAATTAGGAAAGCAACAGATGCGTTTGAAGCTGAAAAGTGGAAATGTTAAAATGAAACTGAATGCAGGCTTAGGAAATATATACTTGAGAAAGAAGTAAAGGATTCTTACGATTCAATAAAAAAAGCCGCTCATTAGAGCGGCTTTTTTTATGATTATTGGTTTACCAATACCCATTCTCCTTTGTCAATTAGTGGAATGGCTTGTTTGTATTTTACGGTTTTTTCTTCACCGCTCATAATGTTCTTGATAGTAACACGTTCGTTTCTACCAATCTTAGGTTGTTCTCTAACAATAGTTTCAACAGGTTCTTGTTGTTGCTGACGTGAGCTAGCAATGGCCTGCTCAGTAGAATTCTGAACTTCATCTTTTTGCAAGCTCAATTTTTCTCTTTTTTGCTGACGAGCTTCAGATACTTCTGTGTTTCCTTGGTTTGGAAGTTCTCCTTTGAACAAGAAAGACAATACTTCTCTGTTTACTTTATCAATAGTAACTTTGAATAATTCAAACGCTTCAAATTTATAGATCAATAAAGGATCTTTTTGCTCGTAAGATGCATTTTGTACAGAGTGCTTTAAATCATCCATTTTACGTAAATGATCTTTCCAATTCTCATCTATAATAGCTAAAGTGATGTTCTTTTCGAAATCTGTTGCTAAAGATTTTCCTTGTGTTTCGTATGCCTCTTTTAAGTTGGTTACTACTTGTAATGTTTTAATTCCGTCTGTAAAAGGAACCACAATTCTTTCATAACGATCTCCTTCATTCTCATAAACATTCTTAATTACAGGATACGTAAGTGCAGCATTTCTCTCTGCTTTTTCCTTGTAGTGAGTAGTTATGATCTCATACAACTTATCTGTTAACTCTTGTTCTGTTAAAGACTCAAACTCATCCTCACTAAAAGGAGAGGTCATAGAAGTGAATCGAATTAACTCAAACTCGAAGTTTTGAAAGTCTTTGGCTTCTTTATTTGTATTGATGATGGATTGACAAGTCTCATAGATCATATTAGCAATATCTATCTGTAAACGTTTACCATCTAAAGCGTGACGTCTTCTTTTGTAAACAAACTCACGCTGTGAATTCATAATATCATCGTACTCTAACAATCGCTTACGGATACCAAAGTTGTTCTCTTCAACTTTCTTTTGTGCTCTTTCAATAGATTTGGTGATCATTGAATGCTGAATTACTTCACCTTCTTTTAATCCCATTCTATCCATCATCTTGGCAATTCTATCCGATCCAAACAAACGCATTAGGTTGTCATCTAAAGCCACATAGAATTGAGAAGAACCAACGTCTCCCTGACGACCCGCTCTACCACGTAACTGACGGTCTACACGACGAGAATCATGTCTTTCTGTACCAATAATTGCCAATCCTCCTGAAGCTTTTACTTCGTCAGATAGTTTAATATCGGTACCACGACCCGCCATATTGGTTGCAATAGTTACTTGCCCCGGCTTTCCAGCTTCAGCAACAACATCAGCTTCCTTCTTGTGTAGTTTCGCATTTAAGATATTGTGATTGATCTTACGCATTTTTAGCATACGACCCAATAATTCTGAAATCTCTACAGAAGTTGTTCCTACAAGAACAGGACGCCCTGCATTTACAAGTTCTACAACATCATCAATTACTGCATTGTATTTCTCACGAGTAGTTTTGTAAACAAGATCTTGCTTATCATCACGAGCAATAGGTCTGTTGGTAGGAATCTCTACAACATCTAACTTATAAATTTCCCAGAATTCACCGGCTTCTGTAATGGCAGTACCTGTCATTCCAGAAAGTTTACGATACATTCTAAAGTAGTTCTGAAGTGTTACAGTAGCAAAAGTTTGGGTAGCATCTTCAATCTTTACACTTTCTTTTGCTTCAATTGCTTGGTGCAAACCATCAGAATATCTACGACCGTCCATGATACGACCCGTTTGCTCGTCAACGATCATTACTTTGTTATCAATCACAACATACTCTACATCCTTCTCAAAAAGGCTATAAGCTTTTAAAAGCTGATTCATGGTATGAATACGTTCGCTTTTTACGTTGAAATCCTTATATAACTGTTCTTTAAGATCGGCTTTCTTCTCTGGCGTATCTTCACTACCGTCGATAGATCCGATCTCTAATCCCATATCCGGTAAAATAAAGAATTGCTCGTCTTGAGTTTTTGATGATAGGTGGGCAAATCCTTTATCGGTAAGGTCGATAGAGTTATTTTTCTCTTCAATTACATACCAAAGTTCAGCATCAATTTCCGGCATTAACTTGTTGTTATCTGCCATGTATGTGTTTTCTGTCTTCTGAAGAATTTGTTTCACTCCTTCCTGAGATAAGAATTTTATCAATGCTTTATTCTTAGGAATTCCTCTGTATACACGTAGTAATAAGAACCCTCCATCTTTGGTGTTTCCTTCAGCAATTAATTTTTTAGCTTCTGCTAAAACGCCTACTAAATATTTGTTTTGTAAACCTACTAAGTCAGAAACTAATGGCTTTAACTCGTTAAACTCATGTCTGTCTCCTTGCGGTACAGGCCCCGAAATAATCAAAGGAGTTCTGGCATCATCAATCAATACAGAATCTACCTCATCAATAATAGCATAGTTAGGTGCACGCTGTACAAGGTCTTCTTTTGAGCTCGCCATATTATCACGTAAATAATCGAAACCAAACTCATTGTTTGTTCCGTAAGTGATATCTGCGTTGTAAGCTTTTCTTCTGTCTTCAGAATTAGGTTGGTGGTAATCAATACAGTCTGTACTTAAACCATGGAATTCAAAAATAGGAGCCATCCAAGCTCTATCTCTTTTTGCAAGGTAATCGTTTACAGTTACAACATGTACTCCGTTTCCGGTTAAGGCATTCAAGTAAACAGGTAATGTAGAAACCAATGTTTTTCCTTCCCCTGTCATCATCTCTGCAATCTTTCCTTGGTGTAATACCGATCCTCCGATCAACTGTACATCATAATGGATCATATCCCAGGTTACTGGTTTACCCGCAGCATCCCAAGAGTTTTGCCAAAAAGCTTTGTCTCCTTCCAGTACAACATGTTCTCTTGTTCCTGAAAGCTCTCTGTCAAAAGGAGTTGCACTAACTTCTACTTCTTCATTTTCAACAAAACGTTTAGCAGTTTCCTTAACAACAGCAAAAGCTTCCGGCATGATTTCTTCCAAGACAGCTTCAGAAGCTTCGTAAGCTTGATCTTTTAATTGATCGATTTCAGTATAAATCTGTTCTTGCCTGTCTATTTCAGCTTCAGTAGCTTCTTTTTCTAAAGCTACTATTTGATCATTAAACGTTTTGGTAGCTTCTGCAATTTTTTGTTTGAATTCTACTGTTTTGTTTCTTAGTTCGTCGTGTGATAGCGAAGACAAACCGGATTCAAAGGATCTTACCTTTTCTACAATCGGTTGTAATATTTTTAAATCTTTTTGTTGTTTGTCTCCAACAAATATTTTAATTACTGAATTTAAGATACTCATTCTTATTTGGTATGTTTTATCCTCAATGCTCTTTTGAGCTTGGGGGTTTAAAAGTAAACAAAAAAAAAGCCTCTTTAGAGACTTTTTTTATGAATTGATTTGTGTTTTTTTAGTATTCATCCTCATTCCAAAGATAATCTTCTTCGGTCGGATAATCTGGCCAAATTTCAACTATAGAATCGTATGCTTCACCTTCATCTTCTATTTCTTGCAAGTTTTCTGCAACTTCAAGAGGAGCTCCCGTTCTAATAGCGTAATCTATTAATTCGTCTTTAGTAGCCGGCCATGGTGCATCTGCTAAGTATGATGCTAATTCTAAAGTCCAATACATTTCTTAGATTTATTTTTTGCAAAAATAAATTTTTTACTTAAAAAGTCAAGTTTTTTTAGAAATATAAATCAATAAAAAAAGAACTTATTAAAATTTTTCAGGAATCCATTTAACTTCCTGAGCTGATAAGTCTTGCGACAACTTTCGTGCCAGCACAAAAAGATAGTCAGAAAGTCGGTTTAAATACTTTAAAACATCCGGATTGATGGCTTCTTCTTCATGTAATGACACAGATAAGCGCTCAGCTCTTCTACAAACACACCTTGCAATGTGACAGAATGACACAGTTGTATGACCTCCCGGCAAAATAAAATGAGTCATTTGTGGCAATTGAGTATTCATCTGATCTATTTGATCTTCTAAAAACTGAATAGACGAAGTAGTTATTTTAGGAATATTTAATCGCTCTTTACCGCTTTTCAATGTTTCTTTTTCCGGAGGAGTGGCTAACATTGCTCCCAGAGTAAAAAGATCATTCTGAATTTTGATCAAAGATTCTTTGGTTACTGTATCTACTGCTTGATCTTTTACCAGACCTATATATGAATTGAGTTCATCTACTGTTCCGTAAGACTCTATTCTTAAATGATGTTTTGGAACTCGCGTTCCTCCAAATAGAGCAGTAGTACCTTGATCTCCTGTTTTTGTATATATTTTCATGAAAGCAAATTTAAGGCTTTAAACCCTGATGATGAAATGTTCTTTTTCTTGTTCTCTTCTGAAAAAAACGAGTCCCCATTGATAGGTGTCTATAGTAACAGTAACTTTCTCGTGACCTTTGATTTCTTCCCAAGCTTCTTCCATAGATTTACTCCAATGAATATCGTCGAAAATCAAGACTGTATCATTGTGAATAGAAGACAAGCAAGCTTCAAAATAACTGAGAGTGGCTTCTTTGGTATGGTTGCCATCAAAGTAAATAAGATCGAATACGCTTTTTTGTACTTCAGAAAAATAAGTCTGTTGAAAATCTCCTTCTAGAGCACGAATATTTTTCAATTCGTACTTCTCAAACATCTCTTTAGCGATATTGAGAGTTTCTTTACATCCTTCAAATGTTGTGATAGTACTGTTAGGCTTTCCTAATGAGAGTGCAGAAGTAGCTATTCCTAAAGAAGTACCTAATTCAAGAATGTTTTTAGGTTGGAAGTATTGAGTTAATCTCAAGAGTAGTTCTGCTCTTTTCTTTGAAATTCCCGCATAATGAGCTATCTTTGATATCTGCCTTATATGGGAAGAAAATACTTTTGACCCTGCGCCAAAATCTGTAACATGGATTTTTTCCTCATTAGATAGTAGCTCTTTTCTATACTTTTCTAAAGTAGAAAACTCAGGGAGATTCTTTTTATCATACAAACATTTTGTAACCAAATTGAACACAAAAGGTGAATGTACCCCGTGATGATTTTTGGATTTAAGGAAGAATTTGAGGTATGAGGCAATTCTAGAAAACAACGACTTTTAAATTTAGGGACGAAATTAATAGAAAATTTGTTCGTTTACGCTTATAAAAATTATATTTGTCTCTACTAATGACTTTACCACGATATGAGAAAACTTCTCTTGTTTTTACTTTTTGTATCTTTTTTATCTTCATGTGTTCCAAATAAAGACCTTATTTATCTTCAAGGAAAGCCGGTGTCGCTAAAAGAAATTCGAGAAATTAACGATGCTCCATACAAATTACAGGTGCATGATATTATTACAATTGACATTAAGGCTGAAGATGAGTCTTTGGTAAAGTTATTTGAAAAATCCAACACCGGAGGAGGAGGTACCAACATCCAAAATCAATCTCAGGGAGCCAACTTTTTTACAGGGTTTTCTGTTGACAGACATGGAAACGTTAGAGTGCCTTATTTAGGAGAGATCAATGTTTTGGGATATACCACAACAGAAGTAAGAAAGAAAATAGAAGAGAAGTTAAAAGAATATTTAAAAGAGGGTGTAGAAATTTTTGTTACTGTTCGTTTGAATGGAATTAAGTATACGGTTATGGGAGAAGTGGCAAGTCCCGGTCCTAAAGTTGTATATCAAAATCAGTTAAGTATAATTGACGCTATTACCAATGCAGGAGATATTACGGTTGTAGGAAATCGTAAAGATGTACAGGTACTTCGTTTTACACCTACAGGTGTTCAGAAATTTGAGATTGATCTAACTAATATTGAAGCATTGAATTCGGAGATATTTTTTATCAAGCCGAATGATTATATTAATGTAATGCCCTTAAAACAAAAATCTTGGGGAACAGGAACAACAGGTCTTCAAACATTAACTACAATTGTTTCTGTATTTACATTGGTAACATCAACAATTCTAATTGTAAGAGGTTTGTAATTCTATGAGTAAGAACTACCAAAATAATTCGGAACAACAAGGTTCTTTTGATGTCAAGTACTATATTTTTAAAGTTTTAGGCTATTGGCAACTATTTCTTGTAACTATTGTTATTGCTGTAATTGTAGCAAGGTTCTTAAATGGTTATAGACAGAAGAGATATAGTTTAGATACCATGATCTCTGTAAAGGAAGAGAACAACCCTCTTTTCTCTACAGGAACAAACTTAACTTTCAATTGGGGTGGAGCCAGCGATCTTCTTGAAACAGTAAAAATTATTCTTACTTCCAGAACTCACAACGAAAAGGTTGTAGACTCATTGCAGTTTTATATTGGATATTTCCAAGATGGAAGATATCGATTGGAAGATGTCTACGGAGGAACTCCTTTTAAAGTAGAAGTAGATACATCAGGATATCAATTGCAAAATAAGTTACTCAAGATAAGAACTCTAGAAAATAATAAAATTGTTCTTTCTTTCGAGAGAGGTGAAGCAACCAAGTTTTGGAAGATGCGTTATTCTGATAGAGATCTGACTACTTTTGAAATGAAGGAGGAGGGATATTCAAAAGAATTCTTCTTAGCACCTAATTATAAAGGATATTTTGACGCAAAGATTGAGGAGCCATATTTTAATTTTACCATATCCAGTCAAAAACCTTTAACACCCGGACAGACCTACTATATTAATTTTGTGAATTTCAATGGAGCTGTAGGGGCATATAGAGGAGTAAGAGTAACCAATGTTACGCAAGGAGCTTCTTTGATGCGATTACAGATGGAAGGTGTTAATAAGAATAGGATTGTTGATTACCTGAATGCTTCTGTTGCAGTATTAGCTAGAGATAAGCAAAAACAGAAAACGCTTTACGCAGAAAAGACTAAAAGATATATCGATAAGTTATTTGAACTGGAGTCTGACAGTTTGCATAAAATCGAAAACACTATTGGAGAGTTTAAAAAGAATAACAATATCTATGATCTATCTACAGAAGGAGCTGAGATATTGTCGCAAACAAAAGACATCAATAATAACATACGGAAGATCAACAGAACAATTGATGATCTAAACTCGTTAGAGCAATATGTGCGTTCTCATACGGTGTATACTTCTAAAGTACCTGTTCCTGCTTATATTGATGTACCGGACTCTAAAGTAACTTCGTTGGTACAAGAGTTAATCTTAGAATCTACAAAAAGAGAGCTTTTAGGATCGCAAGTAACTCAGGCGCACCCTGAGTATAAAAAGATCTCAAGTACGATCAATCAGATACGTGAGAACCTTTATGAGAATATTAGCAACAACAAACGGTCGCTTAATAAAACAAAAACAGATCTAAGCAAAGATTTGGCTAAGTATGATACCAGGTTGAGAAAACTGCCGAAGAAAGAGCAGCAATTGATCAACTATCAAAGAAATTTGAGTTTTTCTGAGTTCATTTATACATACTTAAAGCAAAAGAGTTACGAGGCCGGAACAGCTATTGAAGCTACAGTAAACGACGTTAAAGTAATAGACTCTGCTATTGATCTAGGGCAAGGACCAATCTATCCTAAACCAACATTTAATTATTTGGTAGCCTTAATGCTTGGAGTTATTTTCCCACTGTTTTACATTATTATCAAAGAGCTTTTAGACAATAAAGTTCATACTGTTGAAGAGATAGAGAAGAGGTATAGCATTCCTATTTTGGGAATTATTGGTAGAAATACAGGAATCAATAACTTGGCTGTATTTGAAAGACCAAAATCTTCTGTTGCTGAATCTTTCAGAGCAATCAGATCCAATATTCAGTTTTTATTCAAGAGTGATACAAAGAAAGATAAGAAATCAAAAACCTTGATCTTGACATCTTCTGTAAGTGGTGAAGGAAAAACAATGATTTCCATCAATATGGCAACTGTTTTTGCATTGAGTGGAAAGAAAACGATCTTATTAGGGTTGGATTTAAGAAAGCCTAAGATCTATACAGATTTTGAACTTAAAAATGAGGTGGGAGTTGTAAACTACCTGATCAATCAGAAGAGTTTAGATGAGATCATTACAACATCTAAAATTCCTAATTTGGATATTATTCTTTCTGGACCTATACCACCAAACCCATCGGAATTGTTGTTAAGCGAGAAGTGTGATCAATTGATCCAGCAATTAGAAGAAGATTACGATTATATTGTAATTGATACTCCGCCGGTAGGACTTGTTTCTGATGCCTTAGAGTTGTTTAAATATTCTGATGCTATTTGTTATGTAATTCGTCAAAATTATTCTGAAAAAGGAATGATGAAGATGATAGATGATAAGTATTTGAATAAAGAGGTTACCAATATTAGTTATATCATTAACGACTTTACCGTAAAAGCCAGATACGGATACGGTTATGGATATGGTTACGGATACGGCTATGGTTATGGCTACGGTTACGGTAAGTACGGTAACGGATACCATGAAAATGATGTTCCGGAAGGGTTCCTAGCGAAACTGATCAACTTTATCAAGCCCAAAAGATAAATCGTAATTACATACGAATTCCTTTGATGTACACATCTTCTATAGTGTGTGATCCAAAGTTGTATGGAATAAAGTTATAGGATGTTATGGTTTCTGTAACCATAAAATTAGCCAACTTACCTCGAGTAATACTTCCTATTTGATCTTCAAGATTTAATGCATACGCGCCATTAATTGTAGCAGCATTGATAGCTTCTTCCGGAGTTAGCTTCATTCGAATACAAGCCAATGACACTACAAAGTTCATGTTTCCTGAAGGAGTAGATCCCGGGTTGTAATCTGTAGCCAATGCTAAAGGTAGATTATGACTAATAAGCTTTCTCCCATCAGTGTAAGGAATTCCTAAGAAGAAAGAACAGGAGGGAAGCGCTACAGGCATTGTGTTAGATCCTTTAAGTTGATCTATGTCTGCATCTGTAATTACCTCAAGATGATCTACAGAAAGAGCTTTGTTTTCTACACATGTAGCAATACCTCCAATAGAATTGAACTGATTTACGTGTACTTTCGGAATTAATCCGGCTTCTTTTCCGGCTTTTAAGATACGATCTGTTTCTTCAGGAGTATAATATCCTTTTTCGCAAAAAACATCAATATAATCAGCCAAACCTTCTTGAATAACCAAAGGAATCATCTCATTAATAATCATCTCAATGTAGGCTTCTCTGTTGCTCTTATATTCAGCGGGAATAGCGTGGGCTCCTAAGAAAGTTGCTTTGATAGGAATGTTATAGTTTTCTTTAAGTCTTTTAACAACTCTCAACATTTTCAATTCAGCTTCAACACTCAGTCCGTAACCGGATTTGATCTCAATAGCACCAGTACCCATTTTTATTACTTTCTGTAATCGCACTTCAGCATCTTTATACAGATCTTCTTCGCTGGTGTTTTGCAGTTTTTTAGCAGAGTTTAAGATTCCGCCTCCTTTTTCTGCAATCTCTTCGTAGGTTAAACCATTGATACGATCTACAAATTCACCTTCTCTTGTAGAAGCAAAGACCAAATGCGTATGACTATCGCACCAAGTAGGAAGAATAATCTTTCCGGTAGCATCTATAACTTCATCAACCTCTTTGCTTTGCAATGCATCCATTGATCCATAATCTACGATCAACTCATTTTCAATCAATAAAAAAGCATTTTTAATTGTTGGAAGTTCTTTCATTTCTTCTCCGGAAACTTTTTGAACGGAAGTTTCTCTTACTTGTATCAGCTCTTTAATATTGATGAATAAGGTTGTCATTAGAATTGATTATTTTCGTTTGACAAACTTACACTAAAAATCGAAACTTATGGTCCCGGAAAACGAATACAATCCTTATTACAAACCCTACATTCATGACTTAGCTTCTAGCGGAAAATCAATAACACAAGTTTTAATTGAATCTCAAAAAGAAGTGAATGCTGTATTAGCAACACTCCCGGAAGATAAAGAACTTTACAGGTATGCAGAGGGCAAATGGACCATCAAAGAGTTATTGCAACACGCTATAGATACAGAGCGAATCTTTAATTATAGAGCTTTGCGTTTTGCAAGAAACGACAAAACTTCGTTGCAGGGCTTTGAACAAGACGATTATAACGATGTGTCAAATGCCAATGATCGTAATTTTAAAGAGATCTTAAGCGAGTTCAATGCAGTTAGAATGTCTACAATCCTAATGTATCAAAGTTTTTCTGAAGAGGCCTTAACAAGAATCGGAACAGCTTCTGGGAGTCCAATGTCGGTTAGAGCTTTAGGCTATTTATCTGCCGGGCATGTAAACCATCACCTAAGAGTTTTTCAAGAAAGATATTTATAAATAAAAAACCGAAGCAATTTGCTTCGGCTCTTTTTTAATACTCTATTTTGTCCTCTTTCTCAGACCATTTTTGAAATGGCTCTAGAGCAATATCTCTTCCTACTTGTTCAAAAGGAATACTTCTTTTCTCATAAGGTAACGGAATCTCTTTGTAGATAAACTCATCATCAAAACCAATATTGGCAGCATCTACTTGATTGCTTCCATAAAAAACTTTGTCTGGTCGTGCCCAATAAATGGCTCCTAAGCACATTGGACAAGGTTCGCATGATGTGTATACAATACATCCATCCAATTGAAAAGAACCTAAATTCTGACAGGCATCTCTAATGGCAGTAACTTCTGCATGAGCTGTAGGATCGTTAGTAGAGGTTACCTTGTTGTTTCCTCTACCTACAATTTCACCATCTTTTACAATGATACACCCAAAAGGACCTCCTTCATTGTTGCTCATTCCCTTTAAAGCTGCTTTCACAGCTTCACTCATAAACTCTTCATGATTCGTCATAATCTTTTCTTCTTTAATTTGTTTCATAAAAAAAGCTGCAATTAAATTGCAGCTTTCAATATATATAATTTTCTTTTTTACTTTAAACTGCCTGTCATGTCTTCGGGTTTCACCCACTCGTCATACTCTTCAGCAGTCACATAACCTAATCGAATTGCTTCTTCTTTCAAGGTTGTTCCGTTTGCATGTGCTGTATTGGCAATTTCAGCAGCTTTGTAATAACCAATCTTTGTATTCAAGGCTGTTACCAACATCAATGAGTTGTTTAACAACTCAGTAATTCTCGTTTGATTTGGTTCTATTCCGGCAGCACAGTTTACGTCAAATGATACACACGCATCACCAATCAATTGTGCAGATTGTAATACGTTAGCAGCCATCATAGGTTTGAATACGTTTAATTCGTAGTGTCCTTGCGTTCCTCCAACAGTTACAGCAACATCGTTCCCCATTACTTGCGCACAAACCATTGTAATGGCTTCTGCTTGAGTAGGGTTTACTTTTCCAGGCATGATAGAACTTCCCGGTTCGTTAGCAGGAATGATAATTTCTCCAATACCTGAACGAGGGCCCGATGCCATCATACGAATATCGTTAGCGATCTTATTTAAAGAAACAGCCAATTGCTTTAAAGCTCCATGAGTTTCTACCATAGCATCATGCGCAGCTAAAGCTTCAAACTTATTTTCAGCAGTTACAAAAGGCAAGTTGGTAAACTCTGCAATGTACTTAGCTACTAAAACATCATATCCTTTAGGAGTATTCAATCCTGTTCCAACAGCTGTTCCACCTAAAGCTAACTGGCTTAAATGACTTAAAGAGCTTTTCAATGCTTTTAAACCAAAATCTAATTGAGCTACATACCCTGAAAATTCTTGTCCTAAAGTCAATGGAGTAGCATCCATTAAATGTGTACGTCCAATCTTTACAACATTAGCAAAGTCTTTGGCTTTTTTGTCAAGAGTATTTCTTAATTGCTCTACACCCGGAATGGTTACTTCTACAACTTTCTTGTAAGCCGCAATGTGCATTCCGGTAGGGAAGGTGTCATTAGAAGATTGAGATTTGTTTACATCATCATTCGGTTGAATGGTTTTGTCTCCTTCTCCAATAACTTTTCCTGCAATTTCATGAGCTCTGTTGGCAATCACTTCATTCACATTCATATTTGATTGTGTTCCCGATCCTGTTTGCCAGATAACCAAAGGAAATTGATCATCGTGCTTTCCATCTAAGATCTCATCACATACTTGCGCAATCAGATCACGTTTTTCGGTTGCTAAAACACCTAACTCTTCATTGGTATAAGCAGCAGCTTTCTTTAAGTAAGCAAAGCCGTAAACAACCTCAAGAGGCATAGACGCTGCCGGTCCAATTTTAAAATTATTTCTTGATCTTTCGGTTTGTGCGCCCCAGTATTTATCTGCTGGTACTTGCACTTCTCCCATCGTGTCTTTCTCTATACGATATTTCATAATTTGATTGGTGTTTTTATGCTTCACAAAATTACAAAATCCCCTACAATCAGTTATCAACAATTGCAAGGATTTTCCTGTTGAAATATTTTTTGAATTTCTAGTTCTTGTCGAAAATATCTATTATTTTTGCACAGATTATTTAAACAAAAAAAGATGTTAGATTTTTCTCAATTTTCAGGATTAGTATTATTCATGTTTATTTTTACAGCTGGTTTCTGGTTGTTGATCTTCTTACTAGCGTTCGTAGTTCCTTACTGGATCGGTGGAACTATTTGGGAAAACTTTAAATTAAAGAGAGAAGCTAAAGAAGCTGCTAATAAGTAGTTTTTTTAATATCATATAAAATAAAAGGCTCGCAAATGCGAGCCTTTTTTATTGTTATAGGTTTTGTGATTACCATAATTATGGTCTACCACCAAACTCTTCACCACCACCTTCAAAGTCGTCTCCGCCTCTTCTTTGCCTATCGCGTTGATTTTTCTTTTGATTAAATCTGTAGGTGAAATTCAAAGAAATCTGACGTACTCTCCATTGAAACTCCTGATCATTAATCGTTGTTGGGTTATCTCTAGAAGGGTTAAAAGTTAATGATTGTCTTTTTCTTGAATTGAAAACATCACTCACATTAAGAACCAAAGTGCCTTTTTCTTTAAACACATCTTTACTAAAGGCTAGGTTGGCAGAAAACAAACCTTTAATCTCGCTTTGAGCCGTTTTTCTTGGTCCTCTGTAGAACATACGAGTTTGCCATTGTATCTTACCAGGTAAAGTTATTCTTGAGTTGAATCGTGCAAACCAACTGCTATTTGAATTTCCTAGATCCTGCTCTACAGGAGTAGATACAATATTATTGTTGTTATCTATGCTAAATTGCTCGTATAAGTAACTTCCTTCTGTTTGTGTTCTGAAGAAATTAAAACTACCGGAAAGTCTTACAGTTTTTGAAGGACTATAATTTGTAGTTAATTCAAACCCATAACGATCTTCTGAAGAAAGGTTAATAGGTTCTCTAATGGTTACTACCTCATTAGTACCTCCGGGACCAATAGGTCTGATCTCGTCTCTAGACACGCGCTCAATATTATTTACGGCATGTTGGTAGTAAATAGAAGAGTTAACTGTGAATTTTCCAATTTTTTGAAGATATCCTAAGTCAAAAGAATTTGTGAAAGTTGGGATCAATCCCGGATTTCCTTTAAAAATTACATTCTGGCTATTTCTAGATTCAAATGGGTTTAAGAACCAAAATCTAGGACGTCTTAATCTTCTACTATATCCTAATGTGAAACTTTGTTTTTCTGTTCTTTCATACCCTAAGTTGATTGTAGGGAAGAACTCGGTATAGTTATAGTCAAAATTGTCATTGGTATTAACCAAACGAACTTTTACATCTGTAATCTCGCTTCTCAATCCTAATAAGAAAGAGAACTTATTGATTTTGCTTCCGTATTGACTATAAATAGCATTTACATTTTGATTAAATACTAAATTGTTTGAAGGATCAAAAGCTAACGGAGGAGTTCTTGTTACTAAAAAATCTGACGTTAGATCTTGAAATTGTCCACGATAACCAGCTTCAAACTGAGAGTTTTTTCCAAGCGGTAAAACATAATCGGTTTGAACTAAAGTATTTTGAGAATTCTCTTCTGTTAAATTATTTTCTACACCGGAAGAATCATTAATAAAAGCAGTTTCAACCTCTTCACTATCACTATACTGGAAGTCAACAGTCAATTTGTGACCTTTTGTGTTGAAGTTATTTGTATAGTTTAAAGAGAATTGAGTTGTTTTATCGGTCTCTTCTTCATCTTGAATACGAATATCTGAGAGTGTCTGTGCACCAAGCGCATCAAAAACACCAATGTTATTGGTAGACCCACTTCCATTATCAGAATCTCTAATAAAGAACGTTCCAGTAATTGAACTGTTTTTGGTTAGAAAAACTTCCAATCCAAAATTTCCATTAAAGCCTTTACGTTCTCTTTCAAACTCTCTGTCTTCAATACGAGTACTTTGCAATACTCCATTCTCAAATGCACTTAAATTGGTTAAGGAATTTCCCGGACCTTTTCTGTAGCTATATCCTAAATTGGTAAATAAATTAAAGCGCTTTGTTCTTAGGTTTATATTCGGAGCAATTTGCAATTGGGTTGGATCTCCAATGGTAGTATTAATAGATCCGTTAAAACCGGTTGCTTTTCCTTTACGCAAAATGATGTTTAAGATACCAGCAGTTCCTTCGGCATCATATCGAGCAGAAGGAGATGTAATTACTTCAACACGCTCTATAGCATCTGAAGGTAATTGACGCAATGCATCTGTTCCACTAAGACCAACCAAAGCAGAAGGTTTTCCATCGATCAAAATACGTACATTCTCGCTTCCACGTAAGCTAACATTTCCTTCTACATCAACATTTACAGAGGGAATATTATCCAAAACATCAGATGCACTGGCACCTTTTACAGTAAGATCTTTTCCTACATTGTAAATTCGTTTGTCAAGGCGAATTTCTACAGTCGTTTTTTCAGCAACAATATTGATCTCATCTAAAACTTCGGCATCTTCTTTTAGCTTGATCGTGCCAAAACTCATAGACTTATCTATAACTCTATTAGGAAGTTTTACGGTTTTGAATGAAATGAATTCGAAACTTACCTCATAAGTTCCTTTTGGAGTTTTAATATTAAAGTTTCCTTTTTCATCGGTAATACCACCACTCAGCTTCTGAGTTTTGATGTCTTTTAAAACAACAGTAGCATATTCTAAAGGCTCGTTGGTTTTAGCATCTACAATCTTTCCTGTGATGGTTACTTGGGGAGATGTGGGTTTCTGTGCATATGCAAAAACAGCACTGAACAGAAAGAGCACATACAAAAATGTGACTTTATTCATTAGTTAGAATTGATGGTTTTCCTTTCGACTGCAAAGTTGAGAGGAAGTTTAATGCCGGGTTGTTAATATTCTGTTAAACAAAAAGCAGTGTCATTTAACAGAACAAGATTAGAGAATTTGTTGAATTTTCTCAGGAGGTCTACCAATAACTGCAACATTATTATGAATTACAATTGGGCGCTCTATTAATTTAGGATTTTCAGCCATTGCTTTAATAATCTCACTGTCTGAAAGTTCTTTTCCTTTGTAACTTTCTTTCCAGATAGCTTCGTTCTTACGAACCAAATCAATAGGTTTGATTTTTAACAGACCGATTACAGAAGAAAGTTCTTCTTCTGAAGGTAACTCTTTAAGGTATTCTCTTATTTCAAACTCTTTCCCAGAGTTTTCTACAATTTGAAGACCTTCTCTGGATTTTCTACAACGTGGATTGTGATATATTTTGATCATATGAATCTATTTTAATTTTGTATTGTACTCATTAAATAAACAAAGATTAAGATAATAACAGGAATAACAACTACTCCAGAAAACATATAAAGAGGTATATTAACGTTTTTCTTTTCAAATTTTATCTTAGAAACAATCTTCTCTGGAATAAACCGATTTTTAATTTTGGTATTGCAACTCTTGCAAAAAGGATATGCTTTTTTTGACATAGGAAATAATGGAATCCAATAGAAATGGGCATATTTTACGATACAAAAAATTTCTAGTGATGTTGAATCACAAATAGGGCATCTTTCACCTGGGATTCTTTTAGCTCCAATATTTTTTGAGTCTATTCCGTAAATTAGCATAACTAACTTAACTTTCTTTCTGTCCGTTTAACATCAAATATGCCTTTAGGAACGGATTGATATTTCCATCCATTACAGCATCTACATTTCCTGTTTCGTGAGCAGTTCTTACATCCTTTACCAATTTGTATGGATGCATCACATAGTTTCTGATCTGGCTACCCCATTCGTTTTTCATCTTATTGGCTTCAATATCATCTCTGGCAGCTTGTCTTTTTTGAAGCTCTATTTCATATAGTTGAGACTTCAACATCTGCATAGCGGTAGCTCTGTTGTCGTGCTGAGATCTGGAGTTAGAACACGAAATTTGAATTCCGGTAGGTTTGTGAGTTAACTGTACTTTGGTTTCAACTTTGTTTACATTCTGTCCTCCGGCACCACTAGAACGTGCTGTGGTGATCTCAATATCAGCCGGGTTGATCTCAATTTCAATAGAATCATCAGCAACCGGATATACATATACAGAAGCAAAAGAAGTGTGACGTTTGGCATTGCTATCAAAAGGAGAGATTCTAACCAATCTATGTACGCCATTTTCACCCTTTAACCAACCAAAAGCATAATCGCCATCAAGCTCTAGAGTTACAGTTTTAATTCCGGCTACGTCTCCTTCTTGGTAATTGAGTGTACTTATTTTAAAACCTTGCCTTTCTGCCCACATGGTATACATTCGAGTTAACATTTCTGCCCAATCACAGCTTTCTGTTCCTCCTGCACCGGCAGTAATTTGAATTACAGCACTCAAACTATCACCTTCATCAGAAAGCATATTCTTAAACTCAATGTCTTCAATAAAAGAATGTGCAGAATTGTACTGCTCTACAACTTCAGACTCGTCAACCTCACCTTCTTTATAAAAATCATAAAGCACTTGTAGATCCTCATCTAAAGAAACAGCTTTATTATAATCTTCTACCCATTTCTTTTTGAAACGTAGAGATTTCATTAAAACCTCAGCTTCTTTAGGATTGTTCCAAAAATTTGGATCGGCTGTTCTCTCTTCTTCATTCGAAATTTCGATCAGCTTTTTTTCAATATCCAGATAGGTTTTAAGCTTTACGACTCTTGTTGATATGTCTTTTAGTTGTTCTTGTGTCACCATAAGTCCAGCAAAAATAATCTAAAAAATGAGAATCGGCTTTTGAATTCCTTTCTCTTTTGTTGAAGGACTTAACAGAGCGTATTGTTTTAAACACTTTTTAGACATTCGTGTTTTTTTTATATGAAGTAATAGAAAGAAAACAACTTTCGCTAAATATCTTTAAATTTACGCTTCTTCAAACAAACTAAAATGAAAAAAGCAATCGCCGTAATTCTTTTCTTAAGCATTACAATTCAAGGATTTTCACAATTTTTTAAAGACAATAAAAACGTTCAAAAATTTGAGGGATACTTCACTTTCTATTATGATGAAAGTAAAGACAAGATATTTCTTGAGGTAGACAAAATAGATCAAGAGTTTTTGTATGTAAACTCACTCTCTGAAGGTGTTGGATCTAACGATATAGGTTTAGATAGAGGACAACTGGGAGGTGAAAGAGTGGTGAAGTTCCAAAAGGCAGGAAACAAACTGTTGCTAGTGCAACCTAATTTAGATTACAGAGCAATTACAGACAATATAGAAGAGAAAAAATCTGTTAAAGAAGCCTTTGCAAAATCTGTTTTGCATGGATTCAAAATTGAAAAAACAGAAGGAGGAAAATACTTGGTAGATGCAAGTTTGTTTTTTATGAGAGATGCTCACGGGGTTAGCGATCGCTTGTCAGGATCAGGACAAGGTAGTTACAGTCTAGATAAAACCAAGAGTGCTTTCAATCTAGAAAGAACTAAAGCCTTTCCTAAAAATGTTGAGTTTGATGTATTGCTTACGTTCAAAGGAAAAGCCAGAGGATACAATATTCGTAGTGTAACACCTACTTCTTCTTTGGTTACTGTTCATCAACATCATTCATTTGTAGAATTACCTGATGATAATTACAAACCTAGAGTTTTTGACCCAAGATCAGGATCATTTTCATTATCCTATTTAGATTATGCAACGCCTGTAAATCAACCTATAAAAAAGCAATATATCTATAGACACCGCTTAGAAAAAAAGAACCCCAATGCAGCGATGAGTGAAGCAAAAGAACCAATTATTTACTATTTGGATAGAGGAACTCCAGAACCGGTTCGATCAGCGTTGTTAGATGGAGCAAGATGGTGGAATCAAGCTTTTGAAGCTGCAGGTTATAAAAATGCTTTTCAGGTAAAAATGTTACCGGCAGATGCAGATCCATTAGATGTGAGATATAATGTAATACAGTGGGTACACCGTTCTACAAGAGGTTGGAGTTATGGAGGCTCAGTATCCGATCCAAGGACCGGAGAAATTATCAAAGGACATGTGAGTTTAGGATCATTAAGAATTCGTCAAGACTTCTTAATAGCTCAAGCATTACAAGCTCCATATAAAAATAACGATACAGACGATGACTTTGCTTTGCAAATGGCATTGGCTAGAATTCGTCAGTTATCCGCTCATGAAGTAGGGCATACCATTGGATTGGCACATAATTTTGCTGCAAGTTCAAAAGGAAGAGCTTCTGTAATGGATTATCCACACCCTACTTTAACTGTAAAAAATGGGAAAGTAGACTTTTCAAACGCCTATGATACCAAAATTGGAGATTGGGATAAGATAGCTATCACATATTCTTATGCTGAGTTTCCACAAAATGAAGAAGCAGAATTAAAGAAGTTGTTGGATGATGCTTTTAAAAATGGAGCCCGTTTTATTTCCGATCAAGATGCAAGACCAAGAGGAGGAGCTCACGCTTATGCTCATTTATGGGATAACGGAGCAGATATTACTGGTGAGTTAGAAAATGTATTGGCTGTAAGAAGATTGGCTATGAATAATTTCTCTAAAGACAATATTAAAAGCAATCAACCTTACTCTGTACTAGAAGATGTATTTGTACCTCTTTACTTTTTCCACCGCTATCAAACAGAAGCTGTAAGTAAGGTAATAGGAGGTTTAAACTATACCTATGCGGTAAAAGGAGATGGTAATACTATTGTAGAAAGAGTAGACGGAAAAACAGAACGAAAAGCATTGGCAACTTTGCTAAGAACATTATCAGTAGATGAAGTAGCTATTCCAAAAAGCCTTTTGTCATTATTCCCACCAAGAGCGATGGGTTACGGACGTTCTAGAGAATCGTTTAAAAGTAAAGCCGGAGTAGCTTTTGATCCTTATGGAGCTGTAGAAACAGCTTCAGATATGACGTTAGGATTGCTACTGCATCCAGAGAGAGCTACTCGATTGGTACAACACAAAAGCTTAGATAAAAAACAATTAGGATTGGTAGAAGTCTTAGATGAATTAATTGAAGCAACAATTAAGAAAAACCACAAAGACAACTATAAGCAAGAGTTGCAGAATGTAATTAATACACAGGTAGTAAATCATTTAATAACTTTGGCAGTAAGTAATGCTACTTACAAGCAGGTAAACGGAATTGCCAGAGCTAAATTAAGAGAGATTCAAGACGATTACAGAAACTCTAAAGCAAAAGGTATTCAGAGAATGTATCAACAAGAAATCCTATCTCTAATCCTTAATTTTATGAATTACCCGGAGAAATTTAAGAGAGCAAGTGTTCCAAAGATACCAGATGGATCTCCTATTGGTACGGATTAAGTTATATGAAAAGAAAGATCATTATTACAGGCACTACTTGTACCGGTAAAACAACTTTGGGACGAAAGCTTTCAAGAGATCTATCTATTTTACATGTAGATTTGGATGACCTCTATTTCTTACCCAATTGGATCGAAAAAGAAAAAGAACAATTTGTCAAAGATGTAACGAGTGAAGTAGAAGGAAAGGAAGAATGGATTGTCACAGGTAGCTATCAAACCCTACTAAAAGATACTCTTTGGCAAGAAGCCTCTGTGATTGTATGGTTGGACTATTCCTTGAATTTAATTATACGCAGATATTTTATAAGAACATTTAAAAGAGTGGTGTTTAGAGAAAGATGTTGCGGAGAAAATTACGAAACCTTGAAAAGAACATTCTCTAAGAATAGTTTGTTTTTATGGATATTCAAAAGCTATTGGAGAAGAAAAGATAGAATGATCAACTGGAAAAGCGGAGAGTTTGCACACAAAGAATGGATAGTGCTTAAAAACCCTAGAAGCGAAATAAAACTTTTAACCTTATTATGATTGTAGATTTAATTAGCGATACAGTTACAAGACCAACAAAAGGAATGTTGGATGCTATGATGAATGCAAAAGTTGGAGATGACGTATTTATGAGTGATCCAACTGTAAATTTATTACAAGAAACCGCTGCCGAAATGTTTGGTATGGAAGACGCTTTGTTCTTTCCTTCTGGTACTATGGCCAATCAAGCAGCAATAAAATTACATACCCAACCGGGAGATAAGATCTTTTGCGATAAGTGGGCTCATGTTTATAATTACGAAGGAGGAGGCGCTGCATTTAACTCAGGAGTTACCTGTAAATTGATTGATGGAGACAGAGGAATGTTTACAGCAGAACAATTGGAAGTAGCAGTTGCCGGAAGAGCAGATATTCATGTGCCTTTTTCTAGATTGGTGTGTATAGAAAATACAACCAATAAAGGAGGAGGAGCTTGTTGGGATTTTGAAGAACTGATTAAGATCAAAAAAGTATGTGAGGCAAATAATTTAAGTTACCATTTAGATGGAGCTCGTTTGTTTAATGCACTAGTAGCAAAAAATGAAACCCCTCAGCAATATGGAGAGTTGTTTGACACCATTTCTATTTGTTTGTCTAAAGGATTGGGAGCTCCCGTAGGTTCTATCCTCTTGGGAACAAAAGAACATATAGCCAGTGCGTTAAGAGTTCGTAAATTGTTTGGAGGCGGAATGCGACAAGCTGGATTTCTAGCTGCCGCCGGATTGTATGCCTTAGAAAACAACGTAGATAGATTGGCAGAAGATCACAGAAAAGCAAAACAGATAGAATCAGTACTACATACATTGTCTTATGTAAAGAAAATAGAACCGGTTGAAACGAATATTCTTATTTTTTATGTGAATGACGATATGAATGCCGATGATTTTATAGCAAAAATGGCAGACAAAGGAATTCTGCTAACACCTATGGGAGATGGAAAAATAAGAATCGTAACACATCTGGATTTTACAGATGATATGTTAGAGCAACTCCTAAAAGAACTTAAATCATTTTAAACAACAAACCCTCTTGAAAAAGAGGGTTTGTTGTTTATTTTATTTCTAAGTTAGAGAGTTCTTTATAATTTCTTTTTAACTTTTTCAATAAGAAACCATAGAGGAGTTGATAGAATAACCAGATTACAGTTAAAATTGCCAAACCACCCAAGATAAAAAAGGCAATTAGAAGTGCAAACCTATCGTCAGGTATTGTTTCCATGTTTACTTTTACAAATGAAATGGCTACCACAACGATAATAATAAACATGTAGCTTAGGTTAAATAAGACATACTGTCTAACAGTTTTACGTGTTTTTAAAATTTTAGACATTAAAATTTTTGTAGAATCTGCCGTATTGATGGTTCTATAATTAATATAGAATCTAACAATAAAAAAGATGGCTACACAATAAGCTACGATCTCTGAGGCTATAATAAATTTTTTAAGCCCTATTTTGTCGTACTCCTCATGAGCTTGATCAATATCAATAAAGAAGACTAAAGAGTTAAGTACAACAAACTCTAAAAGCCCGATAATGAATATCCATTTGACTATGGATGTCGATTTAGCTTGTGTCATCTTATAGATCTCTAGAGCAGAAACCTTGTTTTTTTCTTCCGGCTGATTTTCCCAAGCCTTTTTATATTGCGTTAAATCCATATGATTTCTCTTTTATGGGTTTAATATTTTTTTCAATTTATCTTTAGCTCTATTCATTTTTACCCTTGCATTTACTTCACTAATACCCAGTGTTTCTGCAATTTCTTTATAAGGTTTATCTTCTAGATATAAAAAGATAAGAGCTTTGTCAATATCACTTAATGTTCTAATGGCTCCATAAAGCGCTTTTAATTGAACTTCTTCTGTATCGTCATATTCTTTAGCTTCAATTTTAAAAGCTATATCACTAATATCTTGTGTTTTTACTCGCCTACTAGACTTTCTATATAAAGAAATAGCTGTGTTTAAGGCAACACGATACATCCATGTACTAAATTTAGCATCTCCTCTAAACTTAGAATAATTTTTCCATAGCTGTATTGCAATCTCCTGAAACAGGTCGTTATGTGCATCCTGATTTGTCGTATAGATCCTACAAACCTTATGAACAATATTTTGATTGGCCTCAAAATCTGTCAAAAACTTATTTTCTTGTTCGGTTTGCACTCTTTGTTAGTTGATTTGATAAATAAGTATGCAATTTGTTAAAAATGTTACAATAATTAGATGAAAAAATCATTTTTAAATAAAACCTGTATCTTTGTTTAAGATAAATGCACTAAAATTGAACAGTATAAAAACAGATTTTACGATCAAGGATCTTGAAAATATTTCGGGCATCAAAGCTCACACAATTCGAATTTGGGAGAAGAGGTATAATCTTTTACAACCTCAAAGAACAGATACCAATATTCGTTACTATTCGAATCAAAATCTGCAAAAACTGTTAAACATAGTTTTACTTAATAAGAACAGCTTTAAGATTTCAAAAATAGCCGAAATGTCTGATGAAGCCATTGTGCTAAATGCTAGAGAATTGGCTTTTAAAGTAGCAGTTAATGATGAGGCAATTAATTCTTTTAAACTGGCAATGTTTCAGTTTGATAAAGTGCTGTTCAATAATGCTTACAATAAACTATTACATAAGAAAACATTCCGTGAGATATTCAAAGATGTTTTTATGCCTTTTCTAGAGCATATTGGGATGCTTTGGCAAACTGAAACATTACTTCCTGCTCATGAGCATTTTATATCAAATTTAATTTCTCAAAAAATTCAAACCAACACAGAAAAACTTCAGTACAATGTTACCAATACAGGTAAAACCTATGTACTGTTCTTACCGGAGAATGAAATACACGAACTAGGCTTACTATATCTTAATTATGAATTAGTGCTTAGAGGTAATCATACGATCTATTTAGGGCAGAGTTTGCCTTTGGATAATTTAAATTATTTCTTTGATAGCAACAAAGAAGTTTGTTTTATTACTTCTATGACAGTACAGCCTTATGACGATAAACTTACTGATTATTTCTACGAAATAGATGAGATCTTAAAAAGCTCAAAGCACTCACTTATAGCGATTGGCAGAAAGGCAATGGATGTTGCTAGTTATGATTTTAAATCAGATATCAATCTGTATCCCTCTGTAAACGATCTGTTAAAAGTATTATAATTTTAGTCGAACAAATTGCTTTTGTTTAACTAATCATTATATTTGTTAAACAAATAGTATTAATTGAGAGATAAAGTTCACATAATTGGCTCAGGTTTTTCTTCTTTAGCAGCCTCTTGTTATATGGCAATGCAAGGATATGAAGTTACTGTATTTGAAAAAAATGAAACAGTAGGAGGAAGAGCTAGAAGACTGTCAAAAGAAGGGTTTATGTTTGATATTGGCCCTACTTGGTATTGGATGCCGGATGTATTTGAACGATTTTTTGGAGACTTTGGAAGAAAACCATCAGATTACTACGAATTAGAAAAGTTAGATCCGGGATACCAAGTTTATTTTGGAGAAAACGACTCTGTAAAGATCTCTGGTGATTTACAAGAAATATATGATCTTTTTGAGAAGATAGAACGAGGAAGCTCAGTTTATCTGAACTCATTTTTAAATTCAGCAAGAAAAAACTACAATACTGCAATCAAAGATTTAGTATACAAACCCGGTGTAAGTCCGTTAGAACTTGTAACACCAACAACAATAGCAAGAGTTTCACAATTCTTCTCTACAATTAGAAAACAGGTAAGAAAGGATATCAAAAATCATAAGTTGATTAAGATTTTAGAATTCCCTGTTCTGTTTTTAGGAGCTAAACCAAGCAATACACCTGCTTTTTACAACTTTATGAATTATGCAGATTTTGGTTTAGGAACTTGGCACCCTAAAGGAGGGATGTACAGTGTTGTTGAAGGAATGAAGAAGATGGCCGAAGAACTTGGTGTTACTTTTGAGACCAACGCCAATGTTGAGAAATTACATGTAGATGATGGTAAGATATCCGGATTGAGAGTTAATGGTAAAGACATTAATTCTACTTTAGTTTTAAGTGGAGCAGATTATCACCATACAGAAACATTATTGGACAAGAAATACAGACAATATTCTGAATCTTACTGGAATAAAAAGATTTTTGCTCCTTCTTCATTATTATTCTACGTAGGCTTCGATAAAAAGCTAAAGAGTGTAGAGCACCACACTTTATTTTTTGATACAGACTTTGACGAACATGCAAGAACGATCTACGACGATCCTAGCTGGCCGGAGAAACCTTTATTCTATGCAAGCTTTCCTAGTATAACGGATGATAGTTTTGCTCCGGAAGGAAAAGAAGCAGCGATTTTTTTGATTCCTTTAGCTCCTGGTATTGAAGACAATGAAGAAATAAGAAGTAAGTATTTTAGTTTGATTATCAGTAGGTTAGAGAGGGTTACGGGTCAGGAAGTTAAAAAAAACATTATCTTTAAAGAGTCATTTTGTGTGAATGATTTTGTTAAAGATTACAACTCTTACAAAGGAAACGCATATGGCATGGCAAATACATTGCTACAAACAGCTTTTCTTAGACCAAAGATCAAGAGCAGAAAAGTTAAGAATTTGTATTTCACAGGCCAGCTAACCGTTCCCGGGCCAGGTGTGCCTCCCTCATTAATTTCAGGGAAGATTGCATCTGAGTTAATTCAAAAAACAAGATCATAAGATGAAAAAATTATTCGACCAAGTTAGCAATGAGACTAGCAGATTAGTCACTAAAAAGTACAGTACTTCTTTCTCTTTAGCTGTAAAGATGCTTTCTCCCAAAATTCGTGCTGCGATCTACAACATATATGGGTTCGTACGTTTTGCAGATGAAATCGTAGATACTTTTCATGATTATAATAAAGAACAGTTGCTTTCTGATTTTGAAATAGAATATTATAAAGCTTATGATCATGGAATTAGTTTGAACCCTATTCTGAATTCATTTCAGCATACAGTAAAAGAATACAAAATAACAGATCAGATGGTACAATCTTTTCTCAACAGTATGAGAGCCGACCTTCATAAATCTGTATACACAACACAACAAGAGTATCAAGAATATATTTATGGTTCTGCAGATGTTGTAGGTTTAATGTGCTTAAAAGTATTTGTTAATGGAGATGAAGAGAAGTACAATGAGTTAAAGGAGGCGGCAATGCGATTGGGGTCTGCCTTTCAAAAGGTAAACTTTTTACGTGATTTAAAAGATGATTATGAATTGCTAAATCGTTCTTATTTCCCAAATGTAGATCTAGCCTCATTAGATGCAGAATCTAAACAAAAGATTATTGAAGAAATTGAAGAAGACTTTGATTATGCCTATAATCATGGAATTTTAAAACTACCCATAGAAGCTAAATTTGGAGTATATATGGCGTATAGATATTACAGAAGATTGCTCAAAAAACTAAAAAGAGTCCCTTCTTCAAAAATTATAGAGACCAGAGTTCGTATTTCTAACCCAATGAAGTTAAATTTGTTGGCAAGAAGTTACGTTAAGTATAAATTAAACATGATTTAAATGCTATTATTCGCTTCAGTTACGATCATTACTTTTTTGATCATGGAAGGAGTTACCTGGTGCACACATAAGTTTGTGATGCACGGGTTTTTATGGTATTTGCATGAAGATCATCACCAACCAAGATATCAGACACCTTTTGAGAAAAACGATCTGTTCTTTGTCATTTTTGCTGTACCAAGTATCTTGCTCTTTTATTATGGAATTCGACCGGAGCTGAATTACCTTTTCTTCATTGGTTTAGGAATCTTATTCTACGGAATCGCATATTTTCTTGTGCACGATGTTTTAATACATCAACGTTTTAAGTGGTTCAAACATACCAAAAGTAGATACTTATTAGGTTTAAGGAAAGCACACAAAATTCATCATAAGAAATTAGGAAAACAAGATGGAGAGTGTTTTGGAATGCTGTTCGTGCCGTTTAAGTACTACAAAAGACCTAAAGTTTAAAAACTCATACTCAGATCTTTATTGTATTCTCAAAAAACAGATGAGGATTATCTTTTCAGTTTTCCAATTTTCTTTCTTACCTTTTTGGTCTTAAATGCACGAATACGACTACATAATCACCGGAAGCGGAGCCTCTGGATTGATGTTGGCATACAGAATGGCCAACGATCCTTTTTTTGACGACAAATCCATTTTAATAATAGATAAAGAGAAAAAGCTATCTAACGATCGCACTTGGTGTTTTTGGGAGAAAGGCAATGGCGAATGGGATGATGTTGTTTTACGATCTTGGGATCATATATTTTTTAAGAGCGATACCGTAGACAAGAAACTCTCTATAGCACCTTATACTTATAAAATGATTCGTAGTGCTAAGTTTTACGAGCGATTATGGAAAGTTGTAGACGCCAAAGAAAATATCACTTTTGTAGAAGATACAGTTATCAATATTAGTCATAAGACGCACAGTGCTTCTGTATTAACGATCAAAACAGAATATCATACAGCCAAACTTTTCAATAGTATTGCTTTTGACAAAGGTTATAAGCAACAACTAAAGTACCCCGCTTTAGAGCAGCATTTTGTTGGTTGGTTTATAGAAACCGATGAAGATTGTTTTGATGATTCTGCAGCAACCTTTATGGATTTTACAGTAAATCAGAAAGGAAACACAAGGTTCATGTATATCCTTCCAATCTCTAAAAAGAAAGCACTCTTTGAATATACTTTGTTTTCTAAGAGTTTGTTAGACAAATCAGAATACGATAGAGAGATTAGATCTTACTTAAAGAAAAAAGGAATCAAAGAGTATAGGATTATTGAAAAGGAAGAGGGGATCATTCCTATGACCTCTTATAAATTCTGGAAACATAATTCAACCAATGTACTTAATATAGGAACAATTGGAGGTTGGTCTAAAGCAAGTACAGGGTTTACCTTTATGAATATCACTGAAAAAACAAAAGAACTTGTTGAATTTCTAAAGAAAGAATCTACTTTAAAAAAGTTTAGAAAGAGTACAAGGTTTTGGAAGTACGACCTAATACTACTAGATGTTTTATACCGAAACAATCATTTAGGGTCAAAGTTCTTTTCTCAATTGTTTAAAAGAAATCCACCACAAAAGATTTTGAAGTTTTTAAACGAAGAAACTAGCTTTACAGAAGAAATGAGGATTATGTTTAGCACCCCTTCACCACAGTTTATTGTCTCCTTTTTTAGAAGACTGATGTAGTTTTTACAATTCGTCCTAAAAAATATACAACTCGGTAATTATTTGTTTCCAACTGCTTATATCTGTTGCACATTTGCTGTGTAATTAACCAATTAAAACAAGTAAAATGAAAATTTTAGCAACAGTAGTAACAGCAATGATGATATTAACAGGAGGTTTAATATCTAACAAAAAACAAAAGATCACAGCAACGGTAGTAAACGTTACCAGCGATTCAGGTAAAGTAGCATTTGGTTTGTATGACAAGAATGGTTTTATGCAAGTTCCATTAAAATCTAAAAACGCAAAGATTGTTGATGGAAAGAGCACAGTAGTATTTGAAGATGTAGAACCGGGAGAATATGCAATCATTTGTTTCCATGACAAAAACGATAATGATAAAATGGATTTTCAAGAGAACGGAATGCCTATGGAAGATTATGGAGCTTCAAACAATGTAATGAGTTTTGGACCTCCAAAATATGATGATGCTAAATTTGTTGTAGAGGATAAAGATGTATCTTTAGAAATTAAATTCTAATCCGAGCTAAGAAAAAGATCTAAACACTCGTAAGATGAAGGCAAAAAACAGATTTTACTCTGTAAAGGAGTTAAAAAAAGACCTCTGGTTAATTTTAAAAGTAACACTGATTTTCACAGTAGTTTTCACACTTATTAATCAAGAGTTTTCTCTTACAGCAATTGCCAACACCTTACTAATTTCAGCCATGTATTCATTTGGATTAGGAATGGGAAATGGACTCATCAATGATTATTTGAATACCAAATGGAGCTGGGTAACAGAAACCAATGCAAGAGTTTGGGCAGGAATCATCTCAACAGTATTGTACACTTTAGTGGCAGTTTTGATTATACAATACATTCAATATGTAGTTATTTTCAATAGGAAGGTTGATGAACTCTTAGACTCTAACGTTGTTTATTACTCTTATATTTTTGGAGTGATGATCTCTCTTGGAGTAGCTGCATTTTTTCATGCACGAGGCTTTATGATTCGATGGAAAGAATCAGTAAATAAAGAAACAACAAGGCAAGAGATCGTTGCAAAAACAGAAACAGCAAAGTTTGAATCTCTAAAAAGTCAGATAGATCCACATTTCTTGTTCAATAGTTTGAATGTACTGACCTCTTTAATCGGGGAAAATCCATATCAAGCAGAAAAGTTTACAACCAAACTATCTAAGGTATACAGATATGTTTTGGAGCAAAGAAATAAAGATCTAATACCCTTAACAGAAGAATTACAATTCGCAAAGACCTATATGGAATTATTAGGAATGCGATTTGAAGATGCAGTACAATTCGAAATTCCATCAACAGTAAGTAATGCAGAGCTAAAAATAGTGCCTCTATCATTACAGTTGTTGTTAGAAAATGCTGTAAAACACAATGTCGTATCGTCTTTAAAGCCTTTGAAAATAAGGATGTATGAAAAAGATGGATTCCTGATCATTGAGAATAATATCAATCCAAAAGAAGCAATTGGAAAGAGTACAAAAGTAGGATTAAGAAATATTGCTGATAGATACGGATTGATCACTCAGAGAAGAGTGGTAATAGAAAACGATAACAAAACATTTAAGGTGAGTTTACCTCTCCTTGTAGAAATAAACAATATTATGTATTCAGAAGATTTAGAGAACAGCAAATATGTTCGTGCTGTTGAGAGAGTAGAAAAGATAAAGGAGTTCTATCAAAATTTGGCTTCTTATGTTATAATTATCCCTGTACTGATTTTAATCAACTTATATTTTTCACCTCAATTCCATTGGTTTTGGTTTCCGATGATCGGATGGGGAATTGGAATTATCTTCCATTGGCTAGAGGCAAATAATTACAATATATTCTTAGGAAGAAATTGGGAAGAGAGAAAGATCAAGGAAATTATGGATGAGGAAAATAGATCTAAATTCAACTAAAGATGGAAAGAGATTATAAAAGAGAACAAAAACTAATAAGGGCTCAAAAAAGAGTAAAAGACATCAAAGGGTTTTACACTCACTTATTCATAACCATACTCATTATCCCTTTTTTAGTGTTCATTAACTTAAAGTTTGTACCACAATTCCATTGGTTTTGGTATGCTGCCATAGGAATGTCTTTAGGAGTTTTCTTCCACTGGTTAGGAGTTTTTGGATTCAAGAATGTACTAGGAAAAGACTGGGAAGAGAAAAAGATCAAGGAGATAATGGATGAAGAGAACAAACGATATAAATAGCTATGGAAAGAGAAAATTACTTAAGAGAAGAAAGCTATTTAAAAGCCAAAAAGAGAGCTAAAGAGATCAAAGGGTTTTATGTTCACCAGATTGTAAACGCCATCTCTATACCTATCATAGTTATAGTTAACTTGATGTTTGTTCCCGGATTTCACTTTTTCTGGTTTGCCTTAGGAGGTATAGTATTATCAACAATCATTCACTGGTTGGTTGTTTTCGGAGATCATAATAAGATGATTAAAAAGTGGGAAAGAAAGAAGATTGAAGAGATCATGAATGAAGGAGGTAATTTCAAATAAAATCAAAATGGAACAGAATTACATTAAAGAACAGAGATATTTAAAGGCAAAGAAGAGAGTAAAAGACATCAAAGGTTTTTACTCACACTTTACAGTCTATATTGTAGTAAACATTTTCATCAGCGGAATTATTATTTATGGATTGACCAATGATGAAGACCGAACTATAGGAGAAGCTTTTTCTCACATAGGAGTATATATGACCTGGCTATTTTGGGGTATAGGAGTTTTCTTTCATTGGTTAGGGATCTTTGGTTTTAAAAATTTTCTAGGGAAGAACTGGGAAGAGAAAAAGATCAAAGAATTCATGGACAATGATAGAGAAAGAAGTGACAAAATTTTAAAATAAATCGCCATGAACTCTGATAATGAAAAAATGAATAGAAAGTATATCCGCGCTAGAAAAAGGGTGGAAGAACTAAGAAAATATTATTGGCATCTTACAGTCTATGTTTTGATCAACACAATTATATCTATATATAAGATTATTAACGATGCCAGAGGAGGTAGTGGTGGTTTAGAAGAAGCATTGACAGATTTTGACAATTATTCTTTATGGCTTTGGTGGGGTATAGGTATTGCCTATCATACGTACGGCACTTTCGGATCCAGACTTTTTGTAAGTAAAAGTTGGGAAGAGAGAAAGATCAAAGAATTTATGGACGAAAAATAAAAGAAGTAAATAGAAAATAAATGAATGTTATCATCATAGAAGACGAGAAGCCTGCAGCTAGAAGGCTAGGCAGAATGCTAGACGAATTAGGAATAAAGGTTAATACCATGTTGCATTCTGTAGAAGAATCTCTCAATTGGTTTCAAAACAATGAGCATCCCGATCTAATCTTTTTAGATATTCAGTTATCCGATGGTTTGTCGTTTGAGATCTTTGAAGAAATCGATGTAAATAGTGCTATTATTTTTACAACGGCTTATGATGAATATGCTCTTAAGGCATTTAAATTGAATAGTATTGACTATTTATTAAAACCCATTGATGAAGACGAATTAAAAGTAGCTGTAGAAAAATATAAGAACCAACAACCTAAGGAGTCCGATTTACAAGTAAACATAGATGACATTCGAAGACTCTTAATCAATCCAATCGACAGAAAATATAAAAAGAGAATTACAATTAAGATTGGTCAACATATAAAGATCATTCACATAGATGAGATCGAATGCTTTTACAGTGAGAACAAAGCAACCTATATACATACCAAAGGAAATAGAAATTATTTGATAGACCATTCACTAGAACATTGGCAAGATCAATTAGATCCTGAGCACTTCTTTAGAGTCAACAGAACCTATATTGTGCACATTAATGCCATTAAAGATATCATCTCTTATACCAATAGTAGACTAAAATTGATCTTACACACCTATGATGAAGCTGAGATTATTGTTAGTAGAGAGCGAGTTAAGGAGTTTAAAAAGTGGATTGATAGATAGTAACTATTAACATAGGCTAATCGAATCCCTTTTTTTATCTTTACACTATATTTATTGCTTTAGATAACATTTTATCAATTTAATCGTTTTAATAACGATCAACCAAGGAAAAGAATGATGAAAAAAAACGTACTCTTAGTTTTTGCCATATCATTATCGTTGTTTATGAGTTGTAATGGCAGCGAAAAATTTGAAATTAAAAAAGGAAAAGTAGGCCATTTAACTCCTAAGACATCTATTAAAGACCTAAAACAGATCTTTAAAAACGATTCTATTGTTCCTAATCTAAGTGAAGGAGCATTAGGAGACAATTACTTTCAAGATGATGATGAGTATTTGATCTATGAAAAAGGAGGGAAGCATTTATTAACCGTTGTACCAAAAGAGCAATTAGATTCTACTTCAACCATCAAAAGCGTTCAAATTTTTGATGATAGATATAAAACAGAATCAGGGTTGAACTTAACTTCTACTTTTGCAGAGATCAATCTTCACAACAACATCAATAAGATAGAATCTACTTTTTCTTCAGCTACATTGTTTATAGATGATCTAAATGCTACAATTTCTATAGATAAAGAAGAATTAGGATTGAAGGCATTTAGCAATCAAAAAGTAACCAAAGATCAAATTCCGGATTTGGCTAAGATGAAGTCGTTTACGATCTGGTTTAATTAATGGGAAAGAAATATACCATACAAAAATCTCCTTTTGTTGTACCTACAAATGATGGTAAGCTTATTGAAGAGCACTTTGGAAATGCCACTGATGGAAACTCTGAGATAAGCATAGCACATATGATTGCACCTCCGGGATGGAGCGAACCATTCCAAACTCCAGAGTTTGATGAATATACTTACATCATCAGAGGAAAGAAACAATTTATTATAGAAGGAGAAAAAATTGTATTGGAAAAAGGACAATCTATTAAGATTCTTAAAAATACCCGTATTCAATATTCAAACCCTTTTGAAGAAGAATGCGAGTATTTGGCAGTTTGTTTACCTGCATTTTCTATTGACTTGGTCAACAGAGAAGACTCATAGAAGTCTATGAAAAAATGGCTCTTACTTTTTGTTGTTGCTTATTCATCTGTTCTATATGGACAGGAGAAGGTTAATTTTGATGATCTGCAAGCGATAAAGAACAGAAACCTGATCTTTTATAACATTGGAGGATACAGTATTACAACGCAACATTACAGCTCTCCATTTAAAGAAAAGAAACTACGACCTATTCTTAGGGAGTATAAGATCAAAAAGAAGAAAACTCCGCCAACAAAAGATTCCAACCTTTCCATTCCGCATGAGAAATATGTGATCATTAGTAAGATTGATGAAAAGATTACAAACTATTACACCGTATATGTTTTAGACAACAAAGGAAAAACCTCTGTAGTCTCATTTTCCAGTCTTGAACAACCAAATAATTCATTTTTTAGATCCTTTATAGAACAGTTCTTAGGTGATGGCTTTTCTGATGAAATATATGCAGATCAGAAGATAGATTCGATCAAATATGTGAATCGATATATCAAACTTGGTCCAGGATGTCATTGGATGGGAGTTAGAAATGTTCAATGCCCATATAACGGACAAATGGATTGGACTCTTCATAATTCTCTACAAGCAGCAAAAGCATTTAATGAACAGAGAGAATACATTAGTACACATCAAAGAAAGCTAAAACTAGTATCTAAAGACCCGGTAAATGTGATTTTTGAAGGAAAGAAAACCACAGCATTAAAAGTGGTTTATGATGTAAAGGGACTGAATTCTTGGATTCTTAAACTACAATCCGGAGCTAAAAACTTGATCGTATACTACATCGCAGAAGAAATAGATGGGAAATTTGTGAGTTGTATTCTAAGTCACTGGGATAACGATAGGATACAAGCTAACGGATTACCTGCTTTGTTAGGAGAAGTAATGGAATTAGACTCGAAATAACTTCGTTTTATTGCAAATAGAGAACATCTAATTGGAAAGTTAAGTATAGGTGAAGATTAATCTTTTAGTCTTTTTGTAATTCTTTTTTTCCCCATATCAAAACTATCTATAAAAGCATTGCGGTAATCTTCTAATGTTCCATAGAAAAGGACTCTTTTCCCTGATTTCAATTTTAAATAATAGAATTGAAAAAGAGTATAGCCAACTTTTTCAACATCAGCAACAGCATATACTTTTTTAGAAAAGAAGCCTTTACAGATAATCAAATTCTCTTTCCTGTGAATTATCTTAATTGATCTTGCGAAAAGAATTATTAAAATAGAAAAGGATAGTGTTAGCAACAGCGTTATATGATCCTTACTACTGAAGAATAAAAAAAGAGAAAAAACAAGAAATAACAAGCCCTTGGATAATATTACAATTTTACCTAAAAGAGAGAACCGAGAGCTAATTCGTATCATTTTAAGCTCTTCTTTGTCTAGCCAATAAAGTATTCTTTAAAAGCATTGCAATGGTCATAGGACCAACACCTCCAGGTACAGGAGTAATGAACTCAGATTTTTTAGAAACTTCTTCAAAAGCAACGTCTCCAACCAAACGGAAACCTCTTTTCTTGCTAGCATCTTCTATACGAGTAATTCCAACATCAATAACAGTAACACCCTCTTTTACCATGTCTGCTGTTAAAAACTCAGGAATTCCTAAAGCGGCAATCACAATGTCTGCTTGTAAAGTGATCTCTTTTAAATTTTGAGTTCTACTGTGTGTAAGTGTTACGGTAGCATTTCCTACCTTTCTTTTTTGTGAAAGTAAAATACTCATAGGACTACCCACAATATGGCTACGTCCTATTACTACAACATGTTTTCCTGAAGTCTCTACATTGTAACGATCTAATAATTCTAAAATTCCAAAAGGAGTTGCAGAAATAAAAGTTGGTAAGTTCAATGCCATTTTTCCAACATTAGTAGGGTGGAAACCATCTACATCTTTGTCTGGATGAACAGCCATGATCACTTTTTGTTCATCTATATGTTTAGGCAATGGAAGCTGAACAATGAATCCGTCTATTTCATCATTTGTATTCAACTCATCTATCTTAGTCAATAACTCTTCTTCAGTTATTCCTTCTGACAAACGAACCAAAGTTGATTCAAAACCAATACGTTCACAAGCTTTTACTTTGGCATTTACATACGTCAAACTAGCTCCGTCATTTCCAACAATTACAGCAGCTAAATGAGGCACTTTTTGTCCTTGAGCTTTCATGTTGGCAACTTCTATAGCTATTTCATCTTTAATGTCTGAAGAGGTTTGTTTACCGTCTAGTAAAATCATTGTGTGTTGTGTATTAGTTTATTAAACAAAAAGAGCTACTTGGTAAGTAGCCCTGTATTTTTATCTCATTCCGCGCATCATCTGCATCATCTTTCTTCCGCCTCCACCTTGCATCATCTTCATCATCTTGCTCATTTGGTTGAATTGCTTCATTAATTGGTTTACTTCTTGAACCGAAGTTCCCGAACCTTTGGCAATTCTTTTCTTTCTGCTTGCATTGATCATTGTTGGAGTACTTCTTTCTGCAGGAGTCATAGAGTGAATAATAGCTTCAATACCTTTAAAAGCATCGTCATCTATATCTACATCTTTCAATGCTTTTCCTGCTCCTGGAATCATTCCTACAAGATCTTTCATACTACCCATCTTCTTGATCTGTTGAATCTGCGATAAGAAATCATCAAAACCAAACTGGTTTTTAGCGATTTTCTTCTGAAGCCTTCTGGCTTCTTCTTCATCGTATTGTTCTTGGGCACGTTCTACAAGAGAAACAACATCTCCCATTCCCAAGATACGATCTGCCATACGATCTGGATAGAATACATCAATTGCATCCATTTTTTCACCGGTACCAATAAACTTGATTGGTTTATTTACAACCGATTTGATAGATAAGGCAGCTCCACCTCGTGTATCACCATCTAACTTGGTAAGAATAACTCCTTCAAAATCTAAGACATCGTTAAATGCTTTGGCTGTATTTACAGCATCCTGCCCTGTCATAGAGTCTACCACAAATAGAGTTTCCTGCGGATTTACTGCTTTGTGAATATTAGAGATCTCAGTCATCATCTCTTCATCAACAGCCAAACGACCCGCGGTATCAATAATAACTACGTTCTTACTGTTTGCCTTTGCATGCTTGATCGCATTTTGAGAGATCTCAACAGGGTTTTGATTGCCTTCTTCGGCATATACTTCAACACCAATTTGTTCTCCTACAACACGTAACTGGTTGATCGCAGCAGGACGGTATACATCACATCCTACCAAAAGAACTTGTTTGGTCTTTTTTGTTTTTAAATAGTTTGCCAGTTTTCCAGAGAAAGTGGTTTTACCGGAACCTTGTAACCCCGACATTAAGATTACTGTTGGGCTACCACCAAGGTTAATACCTACAGCATCACCTCCCATTAATTCAGTTAACTCGTCTTTTACAAGTTTTACCATTAACTGACCCGGGTTCAGAGTAGTTAATACGTCCTGTCCAATGGCTTTTTGTTGTACCCTTTTGGTAAAGTCTTTAGCAATCTTAAAGTTAACATCGGCATCTAATAATGCTCTTCTTACTTCTTTTAAGGTTTCTGCTACATTTACCTCCGTTATTTTACCATGCCCTTTAAGGGTGTGTAAGGCTTTATCTAATTTCTCGCTTAAATTATTAAACATCCGATCTGTTGCTTTTTTTGGAAGCAACAAATATAGAAAATACCACCGTTTTACTCAAGCAAAAGGAGCTTAATCTTTCTTGGCAAGAAGGCTTGCTACAAAGTTGATAAGATGTATGATCGTAGCAATGATAAATAGTGCAAACGCTAAAATGAGTATGATGTTCATTTGAGAGACTTGATCATAGGTTTTTGTAGCTTCAGAACTAAGAATAAAATACAATAACGGAACTAAAGCCAATACTTGCAGTATAATATGGATAATTGTTAAATAACGCTTCGGAGTTTTATGAGTGATGGTAAGAGACGCATAGTTTACTGCGATGAGCACAAAAAATACCGAAGAAAATAAACAAACTGACCATGATTTGAGGTCTATAAAAGTTCCGTAAAGGGCTAGTTTTATGGCACTGTCTTTATGTAAGAAACCAATAACTAATACTAAGAGCGCAAGGAAAAAGAAAAAAAGTTGCGGTCTGTCAATAAATCTTTTCATGATGAATAATCGTTCTTCAATATATTAAGGTGATGTTCTGTATGGTGAGCAGTCCACATAATGATCTCTCGTAATGTCATTCTGCCCATAAGGGGATGAGGCAACAGAAGCGTGTCTAGTTGTTTATCTTTAAATTTCGTTGTCTTGTATTGTAATTTTTTACTTAATACCTGAAGAGCATCTACTAAATGTTTTCTTTCTTTAACATCAGGTTTTCGTAACCCTTTATTAAATTCTCTTGCTCTCTCTTTGTTTTCAGCCAACCGTTCATCATAACGTTTTGCAACTTCGTCATAATTTCTCGAAGGTCTGTTAGAAGTACCAAACTTATATTTTAAGATGAATTTTGGGTATTTCAAAGCTTTGTTTAACATTCTAGCAGAGTCTACCAAGTGCAATATATGCTGTCCGGTTGTCCATCTTCCTAAAGGACCTTTTTCCCAGTTGTCATCTCCTGATTCTGATAGCCAGTCAAACAGCTGTTGGTGTTTTTCCTCTATAACTTCTACAATGCTTTCTTTGTTCATCTGTATGTAAAAAACTCTGAGACAAGATACAAAAGTCTACGGATTGTACAATTCACTACAAAAAACTATCAGTTCAATACATCCTGTTTTTTTTGAGACGAAGAGGCACATACATTTGTTTCATCAAAAATCAAAAAAACAGAAAACCATGCAAATAAAAAATTTAAAAAGAACAGCAGTAGCATTTCTACTAGCCTCTTGCTTCTTGCTAATACCTGCCGAAAATTTCGGACAAGAAGTAACAGTAATGAAAGGGAACATAAGAACAACCAATGACAATGGTACCCGTACGATTACTGTTAAAAATGATAAAAACGATTTTAGAATAGAATATGAAGGAGATATTACAGTCTCTGATGATGACAGAGATATTATTGGAATCTCTAGAGGCGGATACATAGAAATTCGCAAGTCTAGATTCGGAAAAAGAAGAAGAATTGTTATCGAAGCAGAATCTGGAGGAAGATTATCCAAAGCTTATTTTGTAGGAAGAAAAGAAGTTTCTTATGATCCAGATGGAAAAAACTGGTTGGCAGAAATTTTACCCGATATTGTAAGAACTACAACAATTGCTGCCGAGTCAAGAGTAGAGCGTTTTTATAAAAAGGGAGGTGTAGGAGCTGTAATGAGAGAGATCGAAGAAATGGACTCTGATTATGTAAAAGCCGCCTACATGAAGCTTCTATTAAAGAAGAACTTAAACAGCTCTGAATTAGTAAGAGTAATTAAAACTGCAGGAGAAGAAATTAAATCAGACTACTATGTTTCTCAGATTTTAAAAGCTAATCAAAAAGCGTTTTTAGCAAACGATGCAACAAGGTCTGCATACATCAAAGCAGCAGCAGGGGTAAAATCTGATTACTACGTTTCTCAAATCTTAAAAGCTGTGATCAAAGATTCTTCGATCAATGACAGACAGATGACAGAATTATTAGAGATCACCAAAAGCATAAAATCATCTCACTACTTAACTCAGATTTTATCTTCTATCATGGATAAAAGAGAGTTGAATAAGCAAAACATGAGCACGATCATGAGCTTGGCAGATCAGATTAAATCAGATCATTACAAAACTCAAATTTTACGTAAAGCATTAAAGAAGGACGGATTGTCTAAAGCTAATTACGATGCTTTCTTAAAAAGTTTAAATAAGATCAAGTCAGACCATTATACAACTCTTGTGATCAACGATTTAATGGTAGATAACATGAGTGGTTCAGACCTAACCAAACTTTTAAATATAGTTGGAGAGAACGTTCAATCTGATCACTATGCAACGAATATTTATAAAAAGTTAGCTAAAAACAGAAATATTACTGAGACACAATTGATCCAGTTGATGGAGTCTGCTTCAAGAAGTATCGGTTCAGATTACTACTTATCAAATGTTTTGGTAGCTTATTCTGATAAAGTGAGAAGGTCTTCACAAAAAGTAAAAGATGCTTACGCAAAAGCTGCAAAATCTATAGGTTCAGACACCTACTACGGTAGAGCTATGAAAGCTATGTACTAAGGTTTGCTGAGGTAATCAGTTTTTATAAATTGATTACCTTAGTTTTATGCAAATCACCGATCAACCAAAACAACAACTAACCAATAGTATTCGAGTGAAAAAACATTTTTTCATCACGTTATTAGGAACCATCTTTGGTATATCCATTGCTTATTTCATTGTATTGGGTGATGCAGTAGAAACTACTGTGTCACTTGGTGCTTCAGAGATTATCTTAAGTGTCTTTACAGGAATTACATCTGCCTATTTGATCTATGGTACGGCTTTGTGGTTAGACAAGTTAATCCCTTGGCATAAGTCAGAAGGAAATCGCTTACTAGCAGGCCTTTTACTACATTTTGTTATTTCCTATCTATGGATCATCTTTATAGGATATGTTGGTGTACAACTACTGGAAATAGATCCAGTATTAGAGGAAGCATACAAACAAAGTTTGATCAAATTGGGAATCATTCTTTTTATTTTGATCCTGATCTTTGAGATCATCTATTTTGCCCTGTTCTCTTACTATTCTTATACCACCTTTCAAATAGCAACAGTTAGACAAGAAAGAAAGCAAATAGAATTACAGCTTAAGGCTTTAAAATCGCAACTAAGTCCACACTTTTTATTCAACAGCTTAAATACGATCTCGTCTCTAGTTTTTAAAGATAAGGCGAAAGCAGAAGGGTTTATAAGAAGGTTGGCAGATATGTATCAATACACGTTAAAGAGTTATCAGAAAAGGTTGACTACTTTACAAGAAGAGTTAGAGTTTGTAGATTCCTACAGATATCTCTTAGAAATACGCTTTGGAAAAAAGTTTCAGTGTTCCATCAATATCGATGAAAATCTCTACGATACTTCAATTCCTCCTTTAACCTTACAAATGCTGTTAGAAAATGCTGTAAAACACAATGTTTTGGAAGAAGAGAACCCTTTAGAGGTTCATATAACCTCAGATAAAAAGTATATTACTGTTAAGAACAATATTACAAGAAAACCTAAGCATGTAACTTCTTTTCAAATAGGGTTAAAGAATATAAATGCACGTTACTTACTACTTCATAAAGAAGGAATTGCTGTATCAAACGGTAATAGTTTTGAAGTGAAAATCCCGGTTATTTCATGAGAAAGCTATTTATACATCAACCATTCTTTAGGATCTTAAGTCCCATTTTTAGCGGAGTAATAGTGTATCTATTGCTGTTGTTGTTAAACAACAATGTAGAACAATTGCATGAGCAGTTTTTAGGAGAAGAGCTCTATGTCTGTATTGTACTATCCTATATTGTACAAGAGCTTTCAAGAGCATTGTTATTGATTTTTGAAAAATTACCAAAAAGGAAAAGTTCTTTTCTAAATCTGCTTCTTCAAGTGATCATATCTTTAGGAATTAGCGTTTTAGTAGTTACGTTGCTCATCATATTATACTATAAATACATCGTTGGTTATTCTGCAAGCAATGAAGATATTATTACTTTCGATAGTATCTTTTCAGTGATCACTCTAATCTATATTCTACTTTTTGTGAGTCATAGGTATTTGTATAAGATCAACTCAGAAAAGTTAGAACATGAAGAATTGATCAAACAGAATATAGAAGATGAGTTTCATCAATTTAAAAGAGGAGTGAACCCTCATTTGCTATTCGAAAGCTTTGAGGCACTAATCATTTTGATGAATCAAAATTTAGAGAAAACAGACGAATTTATTGATCATCTATCTACGATCTATCGCTATATACTATCCAACAAAGACAAGCAGTTGGTATCTGTTAAAGAAGAGTTAGAGAATTTGCATGAGTTAGAAAATCTCTTCAACAAACTACCTTATCGAAACATCAAAATAGAAAATCATTTAACATCAGATTTTCTGGTTGTACCGGGAAGTTTGTTGTTTATTGTAGAGATGATTGTTAGAAACACCATCATTTCTTCAAGCATACAAATACGAATTGAAATTGAGGAACAAGACGAACAGTTTGAATTGCGATATGAAACCCATGATAAGATCAATTCTACCGTCAATAGTTCCGAAATCAAAGAGATCAACAGAATATATTCTATCTATAGCGAAAAGAATATAGAAACTACCTTGTTAAATAATCAAAGGATTGTTTTCATCCCTAAACTAACCATCAAAAAGTAAGAAATGAAAGTTGTTATTATAGAAGACGAACATTTAGCAGCAGAAAAGCTAGAACGCTATTTAAAAAAGTTCGATTCAAACATTGAGGTAGTTGCACAGCAAGTATCCATAGAAGCCTCTGTAGAATGGTTTCGAAACCATCCGGATGATTTTGATGTTGCTTTTATGGATATTCAATTAACAGACGGATTGAGTTTTGAGATCTTTCATCAAGTAAAGATCAACAAACCCGTAGTATTTACAACAGCTTTTGATGAGTATGCCATAGATGCTTTTAAAGTAAACAGTGTAGATTATGTACTAAAACCTATCACGTTTACAGATATCTCTAAGGCGATGAACAAATTAAAATCTTTACAAACCATTTTTGGCGTTCAGGAAGCTATTGAAGAAGCGGAAAAGATGATCGGGAAAAAGAAGCTCAAAGATCGATTTTTGGTCAAACTGGGAAATCATATTCATTCTATAAAGACAAATGAAATTGCCTTGTTTTATGCAGAAGGCAGAACGGTATATTTGATCACTAACGAAAACAAAAAGTTCATTTTAGATTACAAGCTAGAGGATTTAACCAATGTTTTAGACGCAACAGAGTTTTTCAGGGTCAATAGAACTTTTATTATCAATATCAATACAATTCAAGATGTGGTAGTATACTCCAATAACCGCTTGAAAGTTACGCCTAAAGTTAGAGTAGAAAAAGAGATTGTGGTGAGCAGAGAAAAGGTATCAACCTTTAAAAAATGGTTTGAAGGGAATTAATTTTGAAATAAGTTTTTCTATTTTGTGGGCTTATTGTATTTTTCTACTTCATAACTGTTATATCTTCCATGAAAAAAAGCATTACAATTAAAGAATTGTCCAAACTGTTGGATGTATCTATTTCCACAGTATCAAAAGCTTTAAATGATAGTCATGAAATAAGTCCTGCTACCAAGAAAAGAATTCAAGACACAGCAAAGCTATACAACTACAAGCCCAATAGAATAGCAGTACATCTTAAATCTGGTAAAGCCAATACTATTGGAGTTGTATTGCCTAGTATTAAGAACTTTTTTTTAGCAAGAGCTTTACGAGGTATAGAGAGTGTTATTGCAAAGACAGATTACAATATTATCATTAGCATTACCAATGAGTCTTACGAAAAAGAGGTAAAATCCATTCAAACGCTAGCCAATGGTTTTGTTGATGCAATTATCATTGCTGTTTCAGAAGAAACTCAAATAAAGCAAGACTTTACTCATTTAAAAAATGTGCAGGACGATGTTCATCTTTTAATGTTCGATCGTGTAGTACAATCTATAGACTGCGATAAAGTCGTAGTTGATGAATATGAGGCAATCTTCAATGCAGTTAAAGAACTGCAATCAAAAGGAAGAAAGAACATTGCATTGGCTTCAACAATCAATAACCTTAGTGTAGGAAAGCTTAGAACCAAAGGATATTTGGCTGCTATTGAAGGAATACAAGAATCAATTCTTATAGAAGGATCTGAGGGAGCAGTAGAAAATGAAGTACTATCACTTATTGAGGCGCAGAAAATTGATGCTATTATCGCATTGGATGAAGAAGCCTCGTTAGCTTCATTTAGAATAGGGAAGAAAAAGGAGGTACTAAGCAACGGGAAACTCTCATTGATAGGATATGCAGGAACTAAAATTTCTGAGCATCTGACACCGAGTTTGACAACCATCAATCAGCATGGAAAAAGAGTAGGAAGAACAGCTGCTGAATTATTGCTGAAGAAGCTAAACAAACCATTGAAAGATCCTGAATTGTTGACGGTTAACTCTTCACTTTACGTAAGAGAAACGAGCTAAATCCCTTACAGGTCATCTGTAAAATGCCTTCTGCCTTTAGCTTTGCTAAACTTTTCTTTGTTGTATTGTTTAGAAGCATTTTTGGCTACAGAAAGTGAAGTCCATTCGTCTTTTTTAAGCATTCTTCCGATAAAAACAATTTGGCCTACGTGATACGAATAATGACATAGTTGCCTATTAATGGCTTCTGTGATGGTATGACCTTGATTTCTGATATAAACTATAGTATTACTGTTTTCTTCTGTAACACAGTCAAGAGCCTCAAACAAACACTGCCAACCTTTTTCCCAGCTATCAAGAATATTCTGTTTGGTCTCATAACTGTTTACAAACTCATCATCTCTATTTCTCCAGGATTTCTCTCCGTCTTCAGTTAAAAAATTCGTCCATCTGCTTAACATATTTCCTACAATATGTTTTGCAATAATGGCAATTGAATTGGCTTCTGTATCTGATGTCCAAAACAATTGCTCTTCAGAGAGTTGATCAATGGTTTTCTCTCCAAGACTTTTGTAGTATTGAAATTGCTTTACGGCACTGGGTAGGTAAGAATTATCCATAAAAAAAGAGCTGATTTTTTCAGCCCTTAATTTACGTTATTTTTCTGTTTTTTTGATGGGTTTAAACTTTAAAGCAACTCCGTTGATACAATGTCTTTGTCCGGTAGTTTCTCTTGGGCCGTCATTGAATGAATGTCCTAAATGTCCACCACAAGTTCCGCATTTTAATTCCGTTCTAGCATAGCCTATTTTATAATCGACATCCAAATCAACAGAATTGGCAATTGCTCTGTCAAATGAAGGCCAACCGGAACCTGAATCAAATTTGTGCTCAGATTCGTACAAAGGCGTATCACAAGCAGCACAAGTATATACTCCCTTACTGTAATTCTTATTTAAAGGACTTGTAAATGCACGTTCTGTTCCAGCCTGACGTAACACATAGTATTGCATAGGAGTTAGCAACTGTTTCCACTCGGCATTGGTTTTAGAAACCTTATAGGTCTTTTCCTCTTTTTTTTCTTTCTTTTGGGCAAAGCCATTGCAGCTGATCAATAATCCAACTGCCATCATCATAAGTAACTTTCTCATGTTGTATTCCTGATAATAAATTCGACAGATTTGGTTACGATCTTTTGATCTCTTAATATTTTGGTATGACCCAAACCATAACTGATCAATATCGAACCTTTCTTTAAGTTCTGACGAATATTATAGGCACAACTTACAGGAACATCCCCATCTTGTGTATCGTGTACAATAAGAACAGGAATATCTATTTTTTTTGCTAACTGATGACTTGCAAAATCATCAACTTGTAATTTCCACTTTTTTTCAAGTCGATTTTGTATTCTTTTAGCAGTCCACGGATGAAGTGTGAGGTTTCGTGTAAAATCTTTGATAATGTCAGAGACTTTATCTCCGGATCCGATGGCAATAAAGGTTTTGATGTCAAGAAAATCTGCTACAGCATTGTACAAACACATGCCTCCAAAGGAATGACCTATGGCAGCCTCAAAAGGCCCGTAAGTCTCTGTAATAGCTTTTACCGTTGCTAAGAATTCCAGCATAGAGGTTGTACGCCCTGTAGATTTTCCGTGAGCAGGACCATCAAACGAAATAACCATATATCCTTTTTCCAATAATTTATCAGCAAAAGCAAAAAGCTGCGTACTTCTTCCTGCCCAACCATGAACCAATAAGACTTTCTTTCTTGAGTAACCGTAAGATAGAATTTCTATTTCCTTTTTTATTTCCGGAACGCTCAAACGTTTCTTTTGAGCACTTTTTAACATGTATTGTTCTCTCTTTGGAATATCAAAACCAATAGGGGTTACAAAAATTCTAGCAGCTATTCTAGCAGCAAGCGTACTAGAGAGAAACTCAATATTTCTTGAAAGAAAAGAAATAGGTTTAGGAATGGCTAAACTGGGAGGAAATTTTTTATGGGGTTGTAAAAGCTGCAATAAATTATTTTTAAACTAAAAGAGAATATGTAATTTTAAGTGACGTTTTTATAAATAACGTGTCACACAAATGTAAACAATATCAATGTCGTTTGAAATGAATAAAAAAAGAATGAAGAAAATAATTATTGTCGCACTAGTAGCCGTGTTTTTTGTAGAGTGTACTACTGTACCCATTACAGGAAGGAAAAGAATTAAACCGGTGAATGACGAAAATGTTTTACCGGCAAGTTTTGCCCAGTACAAAGGGTTTCTAGAGAAAAATAAACTCTCAGAAGACAAAAAAGCTACACAACAGATTAAAGAAATTGGAGCAAAGATTTCTAAAGCAGTTGATCATTTTATGAGAAATAATGGGATGCAAAAAGAAGCAGACTCTTATCGTTGGGAATTCAATTTAGTAGAAGATAAGACAGTAAACGCTTGGGCTTTGCCAGGAGGAAAGGTTGTATTCTATACAGGAATTTTACCAATTTGTGATAATGAAGACGGAATTGCTGCTGTAATGGGACATGAGGTAGCACATGCTTTCGCTAAACATGGTCAAGAGCGAATGAGGCAAGGACAGATGCAAGCAATTGGAGGAATTGCTGTGGCGATAGGAACCAGTGGGAAGAGTGAAGATACTCAGAAGATATGGAATACTGTTTACGGAATTGGGTCTAATGTAGGAATGTTAGCTTATAGTAGAGAGCATGAAGCAGAAGCAGACAAACTAGGTTTGGTATTTATGATCATGGCCGGATATAACGGAGAAGAAGCTGCTGAGGTATGGGTACGTATGAGTAAAAAGGCAAAAGGGAAAAAAGTACCTCAAATCTTAAGTACTCACCCTTCTAACGAGAGTAGGATCAAAGCGTTAAAAGATTACCTACCGGAAGCCAAGCGATTGGCAGCACAATTTAACGCTCAGGAAAAATAAGAGAAAATAAATTTATTTATCTTGTAAACCGTTCTTGATGCTGAATTTGATCAGTATGAAGGACGGTTTTTTTCAACCAACCTTTTAAACCATGTTAAAAATAGGAGACAAGAAGTTAATCAATGCTTGGGCATTTTACGATTGGGCTAATTCAGTGTATTCTCTAGTAATCAGTACCGCAATTTTTCCATTGTTTTACTCTGCTGTAACAGATGGAGAAACAATTTATTTTTTAGGAACAGATTGGCAACATCCTGATGCCTTGTATAGTTATGCATTGTCCTTTTCATTCTTAGTTGTAGCATTTATTTCTCCTATTTTATCAGCTATAGCTGATTATACCGGAAATAAAAAACGATTCTTACAAGTTTTCTGTCTAATAGGATCTCTCTCGGTAATGTCTCTGTACTTTTTTAAAGATCTAGATACAATTTGGGTGGGAATTGTTTTCAGTATTTTGGCTAGTATAGGTTTCTGGGGAAGTATTGTTTTTTACAATTCATATTTACCGGAAGTAGCACATCCTGAAGATCAAGATAGAGTAAGTGCCAAAGGGTTTATCTATGGATACTTAGGTTCGGTAATCTTATTAATCTTATGCTTGGTTCTTATTTTAAGTCAGGAAGTAGATGCAGATAAGCTAAAAATGATGCGTTATTCTTTTGTGTTGGTAGGAATCTGGTGGATTGGTTTCGCGCAGTTTACCTTTAAAAGGTTACCAAATAATGTGTTCAATAAAAAGCCGGATAGAGACATTTTTTGGAAAGGGTTTAAAGAATTGAGAATGGTCATGAAAGAGGTAAAGAACTATCCTACTCTTAAAGGGTTTTTAGTTGCTTTCTTTCTTTTAAGTGTTGGTGTACAAACCATCATTTTAATGGCTTCAATATTTGGATCTCAAGAGCTAGGATTGGATTCAACCGGATTGATAATTACTATATTGGTAATACAGTTAGTGGCAATTGGAGGAGCTAGTTTATTCTCTAATTTATCTAAGAAATATGGAAACTTTAAAGCATTGAAAATTTCACTCTTCATATGGATGGTTGTCTGTTTTGGCGCATTTATGCTACATAAAGATCTGCCTAATGTAGATATTTATTTTTACGCTTTAGGAGGAGTTTTAGGATTGGTATTAGGAGCAATTCAATCTTTGTCAAGATCTACTTACTCAAAATTACTTCCTGAAACTGAAGATCATGCAACCTATTTTAGCTTTTTTGATGTGACAGAAAAGATCGCTATTGTTTTTGGAACATTCATTTTTGGATTTTTAAGTGCAAAAACTGGGTCAATGCAATGGAGTGCTTTGAGTTTAGCCATATTCTTTGTTGCTGCTTTTGTAGTCTTAAGTTTCCTAAAAGGAACAAAGTATGTAAAGTAATTTTAAAGATCTAGAATAGATTCTTTTGTAACCAATCAGAAGCTTTCTCTGATTTTCTTTGCTGAATTTTACCTCGGTTGAAAAATTGCACCTTAGCATGGTCTTTTTCCAATTCTAATAATCCCCAGTTATGTCTGTTGTCTGCAGAAATCCCGAGGCCTAAAAGATTGATATGCATACCTGAAGCGATCAATTGTGGGGGAGTGATACAGTTTAATTTTCCAAGAAACTTAGCAGGTACAAACTTATTGTAATGAACATCTCCCGCTAAAAACAGAACTCTTTCTTTTTTCTCCAAAAGAAAACAAAGACGTTGCAATTGACTAGGGTACTGAGACCACTTCTCTGAGCTTTGTGTGAGCGTAATTCCGCCACATAAAATAGTATAAGGAAGCGTATGTTGTAAAGCCTGTTCTATAAATAAAAATTGTTCTTCACTAATAAGTTTACTGTCTTTCCCTTTTTTCTCGGCATCATAACGATTGTCCAGAAAAATAACACGTGCCAAAGGAGTATCTACATGATAGTATACATGAGGCATGTTGGTAGAACATTGCGTGTATTTATGAAATAGCTTTCTGGAAACTTCTTTTTTTTGTTTGTCTACTAGGGCTCCTTTTGCATTGTTCCAAGCAAAATCATGATCATCCCAAGTAGCAAAAAAACCATTCTTACTTCTCATTTTATCAAGCAGTTTTTGAAAGTTAGGTACTTTTTCAAACTGATTGCGGTATTTTGTTTCCATCACTTTTGTAAACTTTTCCAAGCTATAATTTCTAGGAGCGGTTACATACTCTTGAGTAAAGGGCCATATACCATAATCCATATAGATATTATCTCCTAATAAGAACAAATAATCGGGATCTGCATCATAGATGTAATCCCATTCTTTTTGTTCTTTAAAGGCCTCGTAACGAACACAAGATGTAAAAGCGATTTTCATGCTGAATCGAAAGTATAAAAAAAGCATTGCTTACGCAATGCTTTTTGAAAGTAGGAAGGAGACTTACGTACAATTCCTTTTTCAATTGTCTTTTCCGTATTTGATGAGTTTTTCTACAATATCATCCAACTCTTTATTTACTTCTTTTTGAGATAGATAAGAAAGAGCGTCTTCTTTTAATAAATTCATATTTTCTACAGAAGCGTTGTCCATAGCAGAATCGGCACTAACTACTTTGGGTTCTAATCGATGATAATCGGGCTGATCTTCTTTTTCTAAAGTTCCATAGATCTGCTGTAAGTGATAATCTACGGTGATTGAATTTCCGGACATCATGATCTCAATAATAGGTTTGATCCACTGTATAGCACCCCAATCTTTGGCATCTTTATAAGAATAAGATTTGCTTTGACTTCCGGTTCCTAAAGAAACGATCATCATATCTTTAGCTGTTGGCGCATGATCCATAAAATCAAAATCCATGGTACGCACTTCAGAATAAGCAACTAGGGCAGGGTTGTTTACAAACACACCTCCGTCTATAACAGGAAAAGGAGACCCAATTCCATTTTTAACACGAGCAGCTTCAAAATAGGTAGGTGCTGCAGAAGTAGCTCTGGCCACATCTTTTACTTTATAATTATCGATAGCATTATGTGATCGATGCTGCTTGAATAAATGAGGTTTTCCACCTCGAATATCATAAGAAGTGATCACACAAGGCTTTAGAAGGTCTTTTAATTCTGATTCTTGAAAAGTATCATTTAAAGCTTCTTCCAATTCGGCTACATCGTATTTTTCATCCAATACACCTAGGCCGGATTTTACCTTTTGCCAAAAACTCACATCAAAAATTTCATCACCTCTATCCAAATAAATGTTTACAGCATCCTGTGCTGTAAGTTTTGGTCTATTATCATCATTGGGTAACAAATAGGCCAAGGTTAAGATTCCTCCGGTACTGGTTCCTGCCAGAAAATCAAACATGTCAGATATTCTCAGGTCAGGGTTTTCTAGTCTTTTTTGAAGCTTTTGCTCTAGAGCAGCAAGTACTAAACCCGGTAAAATTCCACGGATACCACCTCCGTCTATTGTTAAAACTCTAACTTTTCTTTTCATAATATGATTGTTTTGATTTAGAACTTGTATTGAAAACCAACGGCATACACTTCATCACTCAAAGCATCAAAAGGAAGTGACCCTTTGGCATAACTAACATAAAACCCAGAAGTAGTTTGTAAAGCCATAACAAAGTAAAAGTGCTCATCAAGTTTAGCAGCTTTGATCGCAGCACTAGCGTCAATTTCTTTGTAGTAACGAATGTTCGCATTAAAGAAAATATTTTCCTGTTCAATTCTCGAAACAAAAGTTCGGAAGCTAGATTCAAATCTCATACGAGGAAAAGGATCTAAGTTTCCAACAATGGCTTGTCTGTTAAAATCATTGATAGGATTTACAGAGTTGATTCCGGCAGAGAGAGTAGGGATGGTAGAACCATAAGGTTGAAACTTGCTGTCGGTTCCAACAATCCATCTGATAAGCGCAAAAGGATAATCCAAAATATTTAGCTTGGATAATGTACTGTTCTTATCCCAAGATTTAGCACCTAAGGAAAGATCTGCAGAGTATACAAACTGTTTCTTTGTGAAATCTTGATTGGACTCCAAACTTAATTTAGGCCCGAAAGCAATATAATATTGATTTGAAAATTTTAAATACTCCCCAAATTCTGTCCAGAGCTTTTGAGCTTCAGGACTGTTTGGGTCTTTCATTGTGACAAGCTTGTCTTCAATCTGATTAAGCTTTGTAAAAATGGCAGTATCTTTTTGCTTAACTACTCCACCTTTAAACATGGTGAAGCTATAGTCTAAAGAAGTTTCTAAGAAATCATTTGGATTTACATTCCGATTAAAAGCAACATTACCATTGAGTTTAAAACTAAGGGTGTTGGAAATACGACCATTGTCTTTTTTTACAAAATTGGAATAATTAAAATTAAAATCGTAGGAAAAACCTAAGGCCGATGAACTGTTGTTGATACTTTGAAATGTTTTGAATTGTATATTTAGGTCATTCAAAAAATCCCATCGTGTACTATCTTTTTTAATAGCATAATCGATAAGTGATTTCCAGGCATCGTTATACAATTGCGGATTGTTTAGTGTTCCGTTTAAGACATCTTTGATGGCTTCATTACTCAAACCTCTTAAAGACAAAGACTTTACAGTCTCATCTAATTGAGAACCGTTAAATTGAGCATAAGAGCCAAAGCTCATGAAGAGCAGAGCGATAAGGATTAGCGTTTTTTTCATAATATAATGTTTATTCTCCCCAAAATTTATACGATGCATCTACCTGAGAAGCGAGGTCTTGTACTTGCTTTGTTTTATCCGTTAAAATTGTGATCATACCGGACAAAGCTTGTGCATGGTCTACACCCGGCTCATATTGAGCTCCTCTTCCGTTGATAAAAATATTATCCAATTGATCTGCTACCATCTTAGCTTCATCAGATAATTGATCAGCATCTGCAAGTTGGTTGTAAAATGTAAGGTCGTTCATATACAATGCACCACTGTCGTCAAAATTGGTAACTAATTGTTGCATAGAGTAAAGAGAAGTCCAAAGAGTTTTGCAAGCTCTGTTGGTTGTAGTCCAAATAGCCATAACTTTATAGTATTGAATGTTTTAAGTTGAAGTTTTAAAGTTACAGCACAGACTGTAGATAAAAATGCGTATTTCTGCGTGTTTTTTTGCAGAATAGCGCATATAAAAAAAAGCACTGATCTAATCAGTGCTTTTTTAATCTTTATTGATGTAAAGATTATTGGATTGATACGTTTTGGAACGTGATGTTTAAATCATTAGACCCACCTGTAGCTGATCCAAAGTTATCAGAATCATCAGTTGTAGTAGGCTCGTGAATTAATTGAATTCTAACACTACCTGTACTAGCAGCTCCTGCTATCCATGTAGTTTTTACACCTAATTTAGACCCGCCTGCACCATCTACATCATCATTATCTCTAGTCATAGTTAAGTTAATACCATTTACAGCATATACAAAAAAGTGCTCATCTCCTTCAGGAATGATATCTCCATTTAATACATCTTCTGCAGGAGTTTCTGAAGAGTTTTGTATAGAAAGTGTTAAAGCGTATGTAGCACCTGCAGTAAAGTTTCCTTGAACGTCATTTGTAAAAGTACCATCTTGTCCATCAGGAGCATTATTTGTCAATACAACAGTATCATTTGCATTTGCAACATTTGTAAAAGTTAATACTACGTCAGTAATTAATTCTTCTTCATTAACTGGTTCCGGATCATCATTGTCATTACAAGACACAAATGATGTTACAAGTGCTAAGCAAAGTACAGCACGAATAAAAAATTTACTTGTTTTCATAAAATTTAAATTTAGAGTATTAATGTTTATAGTTTTCATATTTGAATTGTTTAGTTTAAAAATTTAGTTGTAATTGAAGTGTTATATTTCGTCCTAAATCGTCCGCATAAAAGCGCAAACGATTTAAATAGTTCCTGTACGAAGTATCGAGTAAATTGTTAACTCCGATAGCAACATTTAATTTGGTTTTATCACCTAAATTGAACGTAGCATCGCTATAAAAATGCAGTAGATGATAAGCGGAAGGAGGAGAGCTAATGTCTATCAAAATCATATCTCCTGTTAACTGATCTTCTACTTCGAAATTAAAATCAGGGAATTTATTTTGTTCAAAAACCCATTCAGACTTTAAACTAGCAGAAAAGTTATGCCACTTTTTATTACTGTAAGTAATCTGATTAACAGTATTAAAAGGAGGCATATCTATGAGAGGTAAATCTGTTTTCCTATCGTTACCTCTAATAAATGCCATCTTATTTTGAAATTGCCATGCATCTGTGATTTCATAGGTTGTAGTGAGATCAAAACCAAAAATTTCTGCATTGGTTTGTTCATATGCCCATATAGGAAAAGGACCTCTGGTGGTTACTAAGAAATCAAAGGGTCTTAGGTAAATATAGTCTCGTATACTATTGTAAAAGGCTTCTGCTAACAAACTAAACTTTGATGACCCGTAAACATAGGATGCAGAAATCCTATTAGAAACCTCTTGGTCAAATCTAAGATCACCTAACTCAAATCTAGCTGCAGAATGGTGTAATCCATCACTAAATAATTCCGAAGGATTAGGAGGTCTGCTAGCCAATGCATAATTTCCTAAAATATAACTTCGTTCGTTTAGATTGTATTTTAAACCAGCGGAAGCCGATATGTTATGGTAATTAAATATTGGGTTGGCTAAAAGTTGAGTGGCTAGCTGTTCTATAACGATGTCTGCAAAATCCTGATCATAGCCACGCTCTAACCATCTAGAAATACGGTAAAACTTTTTAGCATCAATTCTATTAAAGTCATAACGTATTCCGGCATCAACAATTAAGTTGTCGTTTAAGCGCTTTTCTGTAGTAACATACGCGCCAAAATCGTACTTGTCATAATCAGGAATTAGACGCCTTACACCAGTATCTGGATTAGCGAAATTATTCTGATAACGACCTAAAACTCCAAAATTGATTTTTCGATCCGGGTTTACATCTATAATTACATCTGCTAAAATGGAATGGGTTTGTAAAGAAAGATCAACAGCAGGAGTATTCCTTCTATCGCCTATTCGTACGTCAAACTCTAACCTTCTGTTATTTTGATAATCGTACTGTAGATTTACCTTTCCAAATTCTTGAAAACGTTTGAAGTAATTTACTTTTACCAGATGATGTTTGATGCTTTGTTTTGGTACATCTATATGGTAGCTAAAATCTTCGATCAAAAAAGGTTGACCAGTATTAATAGCTTCACGTAGGTCAAAAACATTACCAATATGAGAAGCTCCTAAGATTCCAATTTCATTATCTAAGAAGCTATAGTAAAGCTCAAAACCAGATTTATATGTCTTTTTCCCTAATCTAAGAGAAAAACCTTTTGAGTCTAAACCTGTATTGGTTAAATTATAATCAGGTGCTTTAAAGTCACCATTTCTCTTATAGCTACCTTGAAATTGAGTAAACCATCCTGAACTATAATTTTTACTTAACCAAGTAGATACATTGTACCCTCTTCCGTTGCTCTGACCTCCAATGATGGTTTTTCCGGATAATGTGTCTTTTAAAATTATTCGAGCAGGGTTTAAAACAACAACTCCACCTATGGCGTCACCACCATAAGCTAAAGCACCGGAGCCTTTGATAACAGATATTTGATTTGCTGAGTTTACATCAATACTTGGAGCGTGCTCGATACCCCATTCTTGATCTTGCAAACGAACACCACTGTTCATGATAATCAATCGACTACCATGCATTCCGTTAATCATAGGTTTCACAATAGTATTTCCGGTGTTAATTGATGATACACCCGGTATTTCCTTTAGAACATCTCCTAAAGATTGCGAACTATATTGTTCTATGATGTCAGTTTTTAAAACAGATTCTTGAGCTGTTTTTGTTTTTTTAGCAACTTCACTTTTTACAGCAACTTCGTTAAGTTCTTCTACATGATGTTCTAATCGAATTTCTATAAAAGATTTTTTTTGTACATCAATTTGAATTCTTTTGGTATCACATGATACATGAGATACGATCAACCAATATTTCTTTTTGCAAAGATTTTTCAAAACAAAGTTTCCTTTTTCATCAGTAACAGCATATTGTTTTGAGCTTTCAACTTGGATTGTCGCACCATAAATAGGGATCCCATCGTGAAAATCTTTCACGAGACCTTTGAAACTTATATTACAATCTTGGGCTTGTGCTAAGGTAGATATACATACCATAGCAATGACCCAGTATAACTTTTTGATCATTAATTAATATTTTAACTTATAGATAATTTGGGCAGAGGTCTTACAGGGAAGGAGGGCCTCTTAGAGAAAAAGATAAGTGTTTGTAATCCTTATAGAAGTTATAAAGATTTACTTGCTCACAAGTAGTATTGACAAGTGGTATAGTGTAAGAAAAATTACAAACGAATGCACTAGATTCAAACTGTAAATGACATAAAGTACAATCAACATCCTCAGCATGGAAATGCTGCTCTGAATCATGAGTACAACACTCATATTGATGATGAGAGTCAAAAGCATGAACAACCTGAATTATTGCCGGTATAAAGAGCAATAAGGTGACAAAAAGGATGCTATGTTTTCTTAGTTTTTCTATGACTTCTTATTGTTATTACGTACTATTCTCATGTTTAGGAACTCAACTCCTAATGAAAAAGCGATCGCAAAATACAAATAACCTTTTGGAATACTGCCTATAGAGTTGTTAAAAATAACAGTGTGCGATAAGTGAGCACCTTCTGCTATGAGCATAAACCCAATAAGAATCAGGAAAGAAAGGGCTAACATTTGAATGGTTGGGTTCTTGCTTACAAACTTGTTTACAGGATTTGCAAAACCCATCATAATGATCATTGAGATCACTACTGCGATAACCATAATAGTTAAAGCTCCCTCAATACCATTGGTCATTCCTACTGCTGTTAATATAGAATCAAAGGAGAATACAATGTCGATAAGTATAATCTGAAAAATTACACTTTTAAAGGTAGCAATCTTTGTAGGCTCGTCATGCTTTTGCACACTTTCTTCCATCTTTTCTCTAATCTCTTTGGTACTCTTGTACAATAAGAATAACCCTCCTAAGAATAGAATAATACTTTGAATACTTACTCCGGCCTGCAACCAGGAAGTATCAATAGTAAAGATAGGATCTTTTAATGCCACTAAATAAGAAACACTTAAAAGCAATGCCACTCTGGTAATCATAGCGAGTGACAAACCTAATAAAGTTGCTTTTTTTCTTTGTTGTTCAGGAAGTTTATTGGCAGAAATAGAAATGAAAATAATATTATCTACCCCTAAAACAATCTCTAAAAAAGTTAGTGTAAGTAAAGCTACCCAAGTATCAACCTGCAAAAATATCTCCATACATTATTTTACTTTATAAACCTTACCGTCTTGTTTGAATTTCGAATATCCAATCTTAGCACTAAACTCATACGAATCATCAGAAATCTTAGTGATCTGAACAAAGATAGGATCTTTATCAGTATCATTTTTAGGAGATTTCATACGAAGCGTGTAGAAGAAATTGTTTTTCCACTTAATATACAAAGTATCTATTCTCTTTGTTTCTCTTTGAAATACTCCAGAATCTGTAGAGATTTCAGCAAACTTGGTGTACTCTTCAATTTGTAGACTGTCTACTCTAGTAATAATGGTTTTGCTATATCCTTTTCCGGCCGGAATCTCAAAAACTCCTTTTTTAAATCGATCTGCATCACCTTTCATTTCAGGCTGGCAAGCAGAAAAAAGGATAGCTAATAGCAAAAAGTAAAATAACTTCTTCATTAAATACCTGTATAATTTGACGGTGTAATAACTTTTAATTCATTTTTGATCTCATCAGAAACATCTAATGAATCAATAAAATTTGCAATAGATCGTTGGTTGATCTTCTCATTGGTTCTGGTCAATCCTTTTAAGGCTTCATAAGGGTTTGGATATCCCTCACGTCTTAAAATGGTTTGAATAGCTTCAGCTACAACAGCCCAGTTGTTTTCTAAATCTTCTTCAAACTTTTCTGCATTCAATAACAGTTTGTTCAACCCTTTTAAAGTTGAAGTAAATCCAATGATCGTATGACCAAAAGGAACTCCTGCATTTCTTAATACAGTACTATCTGTTAAATCTCTCTGCATTCTGGAGATAGGAAGCTTTCTTGATAAATGTTCAAAAATAGCGTTAGCAATACCTAGGTTTCCTTCAGAATTTTCAAAATCAATAGGATTTACCTTATGAGGCATAGCCGATGATCCTACTTCTCCTTTTTTGATCTTTTGCTTGAAATAATCCATGGCTACATAGGTCCAGATATCTCTATCTAGATCGATCAAAATCGTATTGATACGTTTCAATCCATCAAATAAAGAAGCCATATGGTCGTAGTGCTCTATTTGTGTTGTTGGGAATGAATGATACAATCCTAACTTTTCATTCACAAAACTAGCTCCAAAAGCTTTCCAATCAGTAGAAGGGTAAGCTACTTTATGAGCATTGTAATTTCCGGTAGCACCTCCAAACTTAGCGGCATTCGGAATTTCTTTTACAAATTTGATTTGTTCCTCCAAACGAGTTATAAATACTTCAATTTCTTTTCCTAATCGAGTAGGGGAAGCCGGTTGTCCGTGAGTTCTGGCCAACATAGAAACATCTTTCCACTCAATAGCCAACTCTTTTAATTTGGTTAAAACATTTTCAAACTCAGGAAGATAAACATCTGCAACAGCTTCTTTGATAGACAAAGGAACGGCTGTGTTGTTGATATCTTGAGAGGTCAACCCAAAATGAATGAACTCTTTATATTTTTCTAATTGTAGACTATCAAACTTCTCTTTGATAAAGTACTCTACAGCTTTTACATCATGGTTGGTTACCTTCTCAATATCTTTGATCTTTTGAGCATCTTCAGCAGAAAAATCCTCATAGATCTTCTTGAGTTCTGGAAATAATGAGTGATCAAAATCTGCTAATTGAGGTAAAGGAATTTCGCATAGAGCAATAAAATATTCGATCTCTACTAAAACGCGATACTTGATTAAAGCCTCTTCTGAAAAATAATTGGCTAATTGAGCTACTTTTCCGCGATATCTTCCATCAATTGGTGATATTGCATTGAGCTGAGTTAAATTCATATTTAGGTGTTGTGTTGAAAAGCACAAAAATAAAAATTACTGAAGTGATAACCATCATAAAAATGAATTATCTGTACACTTTTCGCTTTAAAATTCTCACTTCATTTTTCTTTTCGAGATTTTTAATGACTCTAATAACGGTTTCTACCCTTAATCCCAAAAGGTCAGCTATTTGCTGGCGGGTATGTTCTACTTGAAAAGCAAACTTTTCCGGAGTTTTATGAACCTCGTGTTTTAGGTAGTCTATAAAGCGTAAAACCCGATGTTCTGGCTCATGACTGGAAATTTCTGTAGCTATAATGGCTTTGTAGTACAAGCGATTTGCCAGTGCTTTGGTAACGTTCAAATGAATATCCGGATTTTTGTACAGAAGTTCTAACAAGGCTTCTTTTGGGAGTGCAAGTATGGTAGTATCTGTAATTGCCTCTGCATTTGCAGGATAAGTAATATCTGCAAAGAGAGGAGGTTCGCCAAAACTTTGATCTTTGTAAAAGATTCCTTGAATAAATTCTTTGCCATCCTCATTATAGTTGTTCATCTTTACAACTCCATTGAGGATCTGATAATAATAACGTGCGTAATCTTGTTCAGAAAAGATTCTGTCATTTTTTTGATAGTCTTTTTCAAGAGCACCGAATTGAATAAGAAGTTCTTTGTGGATCATTATGATTCAGGTCATAAACGCTTCATAGCGTAAATATATACTTTTGAAGCGTAAAATAATTTTTTAGATGAGTACAAGAAGAGAAATAACAAATAGAGACGATGTTTTTTTATTGGTATCAACATTCTACAATAAGATCAAGAAAGACGATTTTATTGGACCTATCTTTTTAGAAACCATACCTGAAGACGAATGGGATCCGCATATAGATAAATTAACCGGTTTTTGGGAGTCTACCTTGTTTTATAAAAGAGCTTACAAAGGAAACCCGATGAAAGCACATATTGATGTTGATACTCATTTCGAAAATTCAATTACGCAAAAACACTTTGGAAAATGGCTTGAGCTGTGGTTTTCTACTGTTGACTCTTTGTTTGTTGGAGATAAAGCACATGAAGCCAAAGAAAGAGCAAGAAATATTGCATCCTTACTCTTTCTAAGGATTTTTGAAGCTAGAAAACTATTAAAAGACTAATTGATAACCAATTAGTAAAATATTCAAACTCATATTGATAATAAATGCCCAGCTAATGGTCTTAAATGATCGTTGACTGATAGCTGTTACATTTGCTCCCATAGCTGCTGTAGTGGCTAGCATTAAAATAAAAAAGGAATTGTTATCTACCGCCAAAGCTGCTGTAATGGAAGCTATTCCGGTTCCAAACATGATCAAGGCTATTGAGATTCCGATCGAATTACTTTTTTCTTTCTCTATAAGTTTATTGATTCTCTTAACGAGATTGAGTTTTTGAGATTTCCTCTCTTTTTTAATAACTGAATGTGATATTGTTGTATGCATAGGTATTGGATTTATACAACAAAGTTATTTCTGACTCAGAACTTAATTTATGACCTCAGTCATAAACGAAATTTAGCGAGAGCGATGCTTTTCTATGGCATCTAAAATATGTCTGCCTCTGGCTTTACAACCTTTACTTTCATGAACAATTTTTGTTCTGATAAGATGTTCTAACTCAGGATGCACCCAATCTTTTCCGGGTAAGGTTCCAAAATAGAACAAAGTAGTCATTGTATAAGCTCTTACAGCAATTTTTTGAGGAGTAATTAACCAATCAAAACCGGTTTCAATAATAGTTTCAATGTGCTGGTCCTTTAAAGATTCTTTAACCAGATTTTCTTTTTTGTTTGTGTAGGCAACAGCGAGATGTTCACATATCTTAGCACAGGGTCTTATAGAACTATCGAAACGAAGAGAGCTAATCTGTTGAGTAAATTGATCTAAATGAGGAAGGATAAGGTTTAGATCGTTATGAGTACAAAGCCACTCCAATACCCAAGCAGCTTTGATAGAAGATTTATCATCCACCAAAAAAGTGATGTCAACTAAAGGAGCCATTAATTCGATCTGCTCAGATACAATATTTGCAACTCTTTGACGGTTATCTCTTTTAGCAGTACGTAGGTTGTTTAACTGTTCTAATAAATAATCTCTACTCATGGGATTCGTTTCAAAAATGTATATTTACCCTAAAGAATAAAACTGATGCTAAAGATAAAAAGACTCATTTCTCTTTCTCTATTGTTCGCTGTTTTTTTTGGAAGCTTCAAGCTGAATGCTCAAAGAATCAATCAGTTTGATAAAAATAAGAAGAGAACAGGAATCTGGAAAAAATATTATCCTAACAAGAGAATACGCTATGTAGGGCAATTCAAAGATGGGAAAGAAGTGGGGACTTTTAAGTATTACGACATATCTACGTCAAAGCATCCTACAATTATCAAAGAATTTTCAGTAAACTCTGACTCTGCTTTTGTAAAATTTTACACGTTAAAAGGAAAGCTTCGTTCCAAAGGATACATGGTTGGAAAGAAAAGAGTAGGAAAGTGGATGTATTATTTTTCTAACGGAAAGACCTTTTCAGAAGAAGCTTATCTAGATGGTAAACTGGAAGGAGATCTAAAGAATTATTACCCTAATGGTAAAATGTTAGAACATACACAGTACCAGAACGGAAAGAAAAATGGATTTTCTAAGAAATACTCAGATGGAGGTGTGTTGATTGAAGAAGTGAATTATGTGAATGGTATTTTGAATGGAGAAGGAAAGTACTACGAGTTGAATGGAGATCTTAAAGAGGAAGGGGTTTATAGAGATGGAAAGAGACACGGAAAATGGGAATTCTATATTGGAGGAAAAAAGGTAACTCGAAAGCAACGACAAGACGAAAACAAATTCAATAAAAAAGATGCGAAGAAGAAACAAGAAGAGAATAAGCAGAAAAGCTAATGTGCTGCTTTCACTTTTTGCAATTCTAATACTAAGTTGTGAAAAGCAAAATTCTTTGGGAGTAGAAGGACTCTGGCTTGTAGAAAAGGTACAGGTTGGAGAAAATTCGATGACGCCAATTGCACGTTGGATGAGGTTTCTCCCAGATAATACACAGACTTCTGGAAATGGTTGGCTACAACATTCATCAGGAACTTGGTCTTTAAAAGGAGATCAACTTGAAGTTGTAGATGCCAATGGAATTAGAGATACTTTTGGAGCTCTTACACTTACCTTGAGTGATAGCAAAATGCAATGGAAAAGAGTTGAAGAAGGACAAGAAGTCACGATCTCACTAAAAAGGATCGACAAAATCCCACAATCTGAAGGAAACAAGTTGATAGGTCTTTGGAAGTTAATTCAGGCTACTGATCAAGGGAATGACATTACTGCCGTTGTAAATCCAGACAATAAATCGATGATACATCTTCGTTGGGACAATATGTATGTACAGCATAATATGCCAACAGGAAAAGTGTACGGAACCTACAGAGTGCACGCGCACAAGCAAGAAATTCAAATGGTAAACTATGGAAATCCATCCCAATTCAGCTTTTGGAACTTTACTTTAGAAGACAAAAAACTAAAGCTGATCTCAACCGATCAAAAGTCTGAAATGGTATTTGAAAGAATACATCAATTTATTCAATAGAAACATCAATTCTTTCCATTAGAAGATCACCTACATTTTCGTAAATTTGCACCGAAATAGAAATAAATGAAACGAGTAGTTGTTGGACTTTCTGGAGGTGTAGATAGTAGTGTTACTGCTTATTTACTAAAAGAGCAAGGATATGAGGTTATAGGTCTTTTCATGAAGAATTGGCATGATGACTCTGTAACTATATCTAATGAATGTCCGTGGTTGGAAGACAGTAATGATGCACTGATCGTAGCGGAAAAATTAGGAATCCCTTTTCAAGTAGTAGATCTTAGTGAACAATACAAAGAGCGTATTGTAGACTATATGTTTGATGAATACGAAAAAGGAAGAACTCCTAATCCGGATGTGTTGTGTAACAGAGAGATCAAATTTGATGTGTTTATGGACATCGCTTTGAACTTGGGAGCCGATTATGTAGCAACAGGACATTACTGTAGAAAAGAAGAAGAGATTATTGATGGAAAGCCTGTGTACAAGTTACTGGCAGGAAAAGACAACAATAAAGATCAATCGTATTTCTTATGCCAACTTTCACAAGAGCAATTGTCTAAAGCGTTATTCCCGATAGGCGAATTTACCAAACCAGAGGTTAGAGAAATTGCGAAAGAAGCTGATTTAATTACGGCAGAAAAGAAAGATTCTCAAGGGCTGTGTTTCATTGGAAAAGTAAGACTTCCGGAGTTTTTACAGCAAAAATTGCAACCCAAAGAAGGAGTGATCGTACAAGTAGCCAATGATGCTAATGTGTACGAAAGAGAAATTCCTGCATTTCAATCAAAGCAAGAAGAGTTGGGCTTTTACGCTACAAAATATCAGTACGAACAAACTGATGGAAAAGTTGTAGGAAAACATCAAGGAGCTCACTATTTTACAAAAGGACAAAGAAAAGGATTGGCAGTAGGCGGAACCAAAGAACCTTTGTTTGTGATAGAAACAGATGTCAATGAAAATATCATCTATACAGGTGAAGGTAAAAACCACAAAGGATTGTATAGAAGCGTTTTGTTTGTAAGTAATGACGAAGAACATTGGATACGTGAAGACTTGCAATTAGAGCCTCATCAAACAATGGAAGTTCAAGCTAGAATTCGATATCGTCAACCTTTAGAGAAAGCTACTTTGTACAAAGTAGAGAATGGATTGTTTGTAGAATTTGAGAATCCACAATCTGCTATTCAAGAAGGACAATTTGTAGCCTGGTATCAAGGAGAAGAGTTGCTAGGTTCAGGGGTGATCTCTTAAAAAACTGATACTCAAAAGTAAAGAGAAGTCAATAATGGATTGCTATTTATCTGAATAGAAAAATTCTGTACAGATATACCTTTCCTTTAGATTTCTTTGTTAGCTTTACGTCCATATAATGAACAAGATTACTGAACTTTTTAATATAGAATACCCCGTTGTTCAAGGAGGAATGATTTGGGTAAGCGGTTGGAAACTGGCTTCTGCTGTTTCCAATGCAGGTGGATTGGGACTTATTGGTTCCGGTTCTATGTATCCTCATGTACTAAGAGAGCACATTCAGAAATGTAAAAAAGCAACGGATAAACCTTTTGGAGTGAATGTTCCTATGCTATATCCTCAAATAGAGGAAATCATGGATATCATTGTAGAAGAAGGCGTAAAGATTGTTTTTACATCAGCAGGAAACCCAAAAACATGGACTTCTTTTCTGAAGGAAAAAGGTATTACAGTAGTACATGTAGTTAGTTCAGTAAAATTTGCTCAAAAAGCTGAAGCTGCCGGAGTAGACGCTGTTGTTTGCGAAGGTTTTGAAGCCGGAGGGCACAATGGGCGTGAAGAAACTACTACGTTTACGTTGATTCCTATGGTAAAGGAAGGTGTAAATATTCCTGTAATTGCAGCCGGAGGAATCGGTAACGGACGTGGTATGCTAGCTGCCATGGTTTTAGGAGCTGATGGAGTTCAGATTGGAAGTAGATTTGCGGCAACTCAAGAATCTTCCGCTCATGATAAATTCAAGCAAGTTATTGTTGATGTAAAAGACGGTGATACACATTTAACCTTAAAAGAGTTAGCACCGGTTCGTTTGGTGAAAAATCATTTTTACAACCAAGTACAAGAACTGTATCAGCAAAACCCAACTATTGAAGAGATCAAAGAGTTGCTAGGTAGAGCCAGAGCCAAAAAAGGAATGTTTGAAGGCGATTTGGAAAACGGCGAATTAGAAATTGGTCAAATTGCCGGTATCATTCACGAGATCAAACCTGCAAAGCAAGTTCTGGAAGAAATCATCAAAGAATACGAAGAGGTTAAAGCAAACCTATGATTCGTTTTGCATCCTTAATCGTCTAACACCTGCCCAAACTAACAACAAGGCAAAAAATATTTTAAAGGCAATAAAACCATACTTATTGTCCATAGTGTAATCTAAGAAGATACGGTAAGTTTCCAGGTCTTTGAAAAAAAGGATGAAACCATCTACCAACCAAGCAACAGCTGCTATAAAGTAAATGTAGGGTAGTATTTTTCCCATAGTTATTTTACAGGTATTTTAATGTGATATAATTTTCGACTTTTGTTGTTGAGCTTGTTTTCTCGCAACCAAGGGTTGTGAAGTTTTAACTCTTTATAATTGGTGCCAAACTTTTTGGCAAAAGAAGCAATATTAGCAATAGCTGTGTCTACTTTTACACTTCTGGTAGGAGGTAAGATGTACAAATCTTCCTTTTCAAACTCAAAACCATAATTTTTTGGGTTGGATAAAATCTCTTTTAAGGCTACAATTCTAAAAACATAACGAGATGTTTCAGAATTCAACAAAAGATCATAATAATCATCAACCTGTTGTGTTTTTAATCTTCTTGAAATACGGGCGTTTCCTGCATTGTAAGCAGCAGCAGCTAACGTCCAACTTCCAAAACGCTCTTTAGATTTCTTTAAATATTCGGCAGCTACTTTGGTTGCCAATTCTAAGTTGTAGCGCTCATCAACATTTCTATTCACCTCTAAACCATATTCTTTGGCAGAAGAACGTAAAAAGTGCCAAAATCCTGATGCTCCGGCAGGAGAGGAGTTGTTTTGCAATCCACTTTCAGCAACCGCTAAATATTTGAAATCATCAGGAATACCATATTTCTTTAATAACGGCTCAATAATCGGAAAATACTTATGTGCTCTTTTAATAAGCAACAAGCCATTAGACTGCCAATAAGTGTTTACCAACAGCTCACGATCCATTCTTTCTTTGATATCGTGACGTTCGGTAGGAACCTTTTCTCCGGCAAATGTCAATCCTTTCGGAATCTTTAAAGCCTTTATTTTATAGGTTTCTGCTGTATTCTTTTCTGGGCCAACATCTGAAATATAGACCGCATTCAAAAAGAAAAAAGATAATATGGTAGTTGAAAAAAATCCTAGGTTACGTATTGTTTTCTGCATGTATTTCCCCCTTATGTAATTAAAAACCTAAAATTAAGAAATTGTTAAAGATGATTCAAGTTAAATGATTCCTAATAATTTGTGAAATCGTTTTGGCTTTCATTAAAATCATAGCGTGGGTTCCTTTTTCAACAGGGATAAAGTCTTTGATATGCTTATGAGGAAAGACATGATCATCTGTTCCTTGGATATGTATAATGTTTTCAGAAGGAGCCTCTTGTTTCCAATGTAGCACATTGTAAATAGCCCATTTCATATAATCTGCATTTCTAACGGAAAGATACATTTTGTATAATTCGGCTCTTTTCTTCAGGAAATCTCCAAAGAAATATTTGGTGTACTCTTCTAGATTTTCTGCAATCTTAGCAGGAAACAATTTGTAAGCTCTTGTATCTCTAATTACCTTAAGACGATTGGGAAGTTCATGATGTGATTTAATGCTGGAAACAATAATAACACGCTCTGTAGGAATGATCTTACTCATTTCCTGTACAATCATCCCTCCAAAAGAAACTCCCATCAAGATAGGATTTTCATGCTTTATTTCATCGCAAATACGAGTAGCATACTCTTGAATGGATTCGTTCAAAGAAAGAGGCATTTTCCATTCCAGTAAATGAATTTCAAACTCATCTTCAGGCAAAGAAATGTATTCAAATATTTTAGAGCTGGCTCCTAATCCGGGAAAACAATAGAGGTGTTGTTTAGACATTATTCTAAAGACTTAAGATAGTTCTACAGATTCTTTTACAAAATCAAAACGAACCAACCCATCTTCATCAATATTTGTCAAAGTCACTTTGTGCAAAGTATTTACCAATTCCGGATTCCAAGGAGTTTTTACTTTTACGTAATTCTCTGTAAATCCATGAATGTACCCTTCTTTGTTCTCACTTTCAAAAAGAACAGTCAATGTATTTCCTATCTGACTTTCATAGAATGCTCTACGTTTTTTAGCAGACAAACCTCTTAGCATTTTACTACGCTTGGCACGAACATTCTTTGGAACAACACACTCCATAAGAACAGCCTCTGTATTAGGGCGTTCAGAGTAGGTAAAGACATGAAGGTAAGAAATGTCCATATCGTTCAGATAATTGTAAGTTTCTAGAAAGTGTTCGTCAGTTTCACCCGGAAATCCAACAATCACATCTACACCTATACAAGCATTGGGCATTACCTCTTTTATTTTGGTAACCCTATTTGTATATACCTTACGTAGATATCTACGTTTCATCTTCTTCAAGAGATCATCACTACCACTTTGTAGTGGAATGTGAAAATGAGGTACAAATGTTTCAGAATTGGCAACAAAGTCAATGGTCTCGTCTTTCAGTAGGTTTGGCTCTATGGAAGAAATACGCAAACGATGAATTCCGTCTACCTTATCCAAAGCCTGAACTAACTCTAGAAAAGTATGTTCATGTTTTTTATTCCCAAACTCACCTTTACCATAATCACCAATATTTACTCCTGTTAAAACGATCTCTTTGATTCCCTTTTCAGAAATTTCTTTGGCATTTTTCAATACATTTTCCAATGTATCGCTACGTGAGATTCCACGAGCTAAAGGAATGGTACAGTAAGTACACTTATAATCGCAACCATCTTGTACTTTCAAGAAAGCTCTGGTACGATCTCCAATAGAGTAAGAACCTACATAAAAATCAGCATCAGAAATTTCACAAGAATGAACTTCTCCAACTTGATTTTTAGTCAGATCATTGATATAACTGGTTACATTGAATTTTTCTGTAGCTCCTAAAACCAGATCAACACCATCAACTGAAGCTAACTCTTCGGGTTTTAATTGTGCATAACATCCTACAGCAATTAAAAAAGCATCGTCATTTTTCTTCAAAGCAGAACGAACGATGGTTTTAAATCGTTTGTCTGCGTTATCCGTAACTGAACAGGTGTTAATTACATACACATCTGCCTTTTCCTCAAAGTTAACACGCTCAAATCCTTCATTCACAAAACTACGAGCAATAGTAGAGGTTTCAGAGAAATTGAGTTTACAACCTAAAGTATAAAAAGCTACTTTTTTATCTGCATTCATTCTTGTACATTTAAAGGCGCACAAAGTTACGATAATTCTTAGAATTCAAATGAACACACAAATCATTTTTGAGACAGAAAGATTGATAGTCAGAAGATTGCAAGTAGGTGATTTAGAGCCTTTTCACGAAATGCAAGCAAGTTATAATGTAATGCGATTTGTGAGACCTACTGCAATGACCCGAGAAGAGAATGAAAAAGAGTTACCGGATCTTATCAGAAAGTATGATGAAAAAGACAATGAGTTTTGGATTTATGCCATTGAAAGAAAATCTGACAATGCTTTTATAGGAACTTGTGCTTTGGTAAAAGACGATAATAGGGATGATGAAATAGGATACCGTTTTTTACAGAAATATTGGGGCATGGGTTATGGTTATGAAGTTTGTGAAGGCTTGATCGGATATTGCAAGTCTATTAGCATGCCTAAATTAATTGGTTTTGTAGCTGATGAAAATATAGCTTCTGCCAAGATTCTTCAAAAGTGTAATTTTAAAGAAGTAGGAAAACACATTGATCCTCAATTAAATATTCCAGAAACCAAATACGAATTAGTCTTATGATTGTTAGTCATCTTCAACCTCCATATTATGCTGTTATTTTCACCTCATTGCTAACTGATGATCTTACAGATTACCTAGAAACAGCCGAACGTATGGAAGAGTTGGCAAAACAGCAAGATGGGTATTTAGGAATTGAATATGCCAGAGAGGAGTTAGGGATTACAGTTTCTTATTGGAGAGACCTAGAGGCAATTCAACGATGGAAAAGTGATGTAGAACATACTGAAGCCAGAAATAGGGGAAGAGGACAATGGTACAAACAATACCAATTACGAATCTGTAGAGTAGAGAGAGAATATGGGTTTGAGAAATAGTTGCTACATACTACTATTTATGCTGAGTTTCTTTGCATGCCAGCAAAGAGAATCAAACTTTTCTGATACGGAAGTCTTTCGATATAACGAACATTCGAACATTACTTCGTTAGACCCGGCTTTTGCAAGAGATCAACGTAATATTTGGGCAACAAATCAGTTGTATAACGGATTGGTTCAATTGGATGATAGCTTGCATGTAAAACCAAGTATTGCCAGTTCTTGGACAATTTCTGAAGATGGAAGAACCTATACATTCGCTCTTAGAAAAGACATTTATTTTCATAAGCATAGCCTCTTTGGAAAAGATTCTACAAGACTTGTAAATGCCAATGATTTCGAATATAGTTTTCAGAGATTATTAGACGCTAAAGTAGCTTCTCCCGGTGGATGGGTTTTGCAAAATGTAGAAAGTTTTCAAGCGAAGAACGATTCGATTTTTGAGGTTCAATTAAAGCAAGCCTTTCCTCCATTTCTAGGACTGTTAGCGATGAAATATTGTTCTGTTGTTCCTAAAGAAGCAGTAGATTATTTTGGAAGTGAGTTTCGAGCAAACCCGATTGGAACCGGACCTTTTCAGTTCAAGTTATGGGTAGAGAATACCAAATTGGTATTGAGAAAGAACACTCATTATTTTGAGAAAGATGCCTCAGGGAATAATCTACCTTATTTAGAAGCTGTAGCCGTTACTTTTTTACCGGATAAGCAAAGTGAATTCTTACAATTCATTCAAGGGAATTTAGATTTTATGAAAAGCTTAGACGCTTCTTATAAAGACGATATCATTACTACCGAAGGGAAATTACAAAAGAAGTATGAAGGTGATATTACAATGCAAACCGGAGCTTATTTGAATACAGAATATCTTGGAATTTTCTTAGAAGGAGAAGAGAAAACACTTCAAAATAAATTGTTGCGTAAGGCGATCAACTATGGTTTTGACAGAAAGAAAATGATCCGATACCTGAGAAATGGAATTGGAACTCCGGCCGAAAATGGATTTATCCCTAAGGGATTACCCTCTTTTAATGCTCAAAAAGGATATGAATACGATCTTGAAAAAGCAAAAGATCTTTTGGCTCAGTTTCAAAAAGAAACTGGAAATACGAACCCAAAGATTACGATCACTACCAATAGCAATTACCTGGATCTATGTGAATTCATACAAAGAGAACTAGAAAAGATTGGTTTGTCTGTGGTAGTAGATGTGATTCCTCCATCTACATTACGACAAGGGAAAGCCAATGGAAAGCTGCCTATTTTTAGAGCCAGTTGGATTGCAGATTATCCTGATGCCGAGAATTACCTTTCTTTATTCTACAGCAAGAATTTTGCTCCCAACGGACCTAACTATACGCACTTTAAAAATGATGCTTTTGATCAATTGTATGAAAAGTCTATTTCTGAAGTAGACGTAGAGAAAAGATATGGTTTGTATCAAAAAATGGACAGCATTTTAATAGATGAGGCTCCTGTAATTCCTTTGTATTATGATCAGGTAATTCGTTTTACCCGCAAGAATGTGCAAGGATTGGGAATTAATCCTGTGGATCTATTGGATCTAAGAAGGGTGAAAAAAGAGAAATAAGCTATTCAAAATCCTTTTTTAAACTTATTCTTGCCATAATAGGGAAGTGGTCTGAATACTTCACATCAAAATTTTGAAAATGATGTACTTCAAAATGCGTGTCCGGTAAAATAAAATCGATACGAAGAGGATAACTGTAGTCAAAGGTTTTTCCTAATCCTTTTCCGGCTACTTTAAACGCATCTTGCTTATCCTTTGCTATTTGCCTGTATACCCAAGAAAAAGCAGTATTGTTAAAATCACCTGTGATGATACTTTTTCCTCTCCATGATGCTTGGTGCTCTAAAAAGATTTCTGTTTGAATGGCTTGCTGTTTAAAGGCTTTTTTCATCCGTTTCATCAATCGATCAGAATTCTCCTCACCAAAATTCTCTTGATCAGGTTTTATTCCAAATGACTCCAAGTGAATATTGTATATTCTAATGGTATCCATACCTTTTACAATATCTGTGAAGATGATATTGTTAGATGTATTCTGAAGATCTAAAGACCCTGAATTCACTATAGGGAACTTAGAATAGGTAGCCATACCAAACTTATTCTTTTTAGCTTTTGTTTTTATGTATTGGTATGGGAAGTCGATCTGAATATTTTCTCCGTGATAAAACTCTTGTATGGTTAGAATATCAGGATCTTGGTTTTTGATGAAATCATACATCTTAGAAGCTATAGAGTCGTTGGTATTCCAACCATAATGATTGAACATTTTTACATTATAACTCATAATCTTAAGATCATCATTCATCAGAATTTCCTTACCACTTAATTTGTATACATGCCCTAGATAGCCATATCCTACTAAAACAACAAAAGTTGAAAGGAAGAACTCTTTTTTTAAGCGTAGGACCCAGTAGATAGCGAAAAGAATGTTCGCCAAGATCATGATCGGTACAAATAGACTCAGAATAGCTAAAATAGGAGCTCTTTCAGGTGAGATATACGGTAAAATATATGACAGCAATAAAACAACAGCAACAATTGTGTTGATTAAAAATATAAAGCGGTTTGAAAGGGTTTTGGATTTCTTTTTCATAGCGGGTTTCTATTTTCCTTGTTTAAACAGAAACTCTTTTTCTTCCTTGGTTAGTGTATCGTAACCGGATTTACTGATCTTATCCAGTATATCGTCTATCTTCTGTTGCTTGTCAGATTTTACATGTTTTGGCTGCGGAGCAGGTCTTCTTCTTTTAGATTTATGTACAGTTTTTAAAGGCTTTTCTTTTCTTTTAAAAAGGTTTGAAAAAGACCCAAAGATATTAAGCTTCTTATTGCTAGCCTGCCTCACATAAAGAAAACCAAACAAAGCACCTCCTAAGTGAGAAATATGACCACCACCATTCTTTAAGCTTGACATTTGTAATAAATCTATAATAATAAAGAAGGCTGCCAAATGCCAAACTTTTATAGGACCGATAAATCGGAAGTGTATCTTATAATTTGGAATGTATGTAGCTGTTCCAATAATGATTGCAGAAACCCCGGCTGAAGCACCCACCATAGAACCTAATTTTCCTTCAAAAACAGGAAAGAAATTATAGCTAAGCATATAAGCGAGTCCGCCAAAGACAGTTCCTAACAAGTAAAAATTCAATAATTGTTTAGGCGTAAAATAATCGAGGAATAATCTACCGAAAATGTACAACCATAAAAGATTGAAAAGAATATGCATAAATCCTCCGTGAAAGAATCCGTAAGTAACAATAGTCCACGGTCTGGTAATCCAAATCTCAAATGAAGAAGATAGTGCAAACCAATCGCCAATAAAATCGGGTTTGCTGTCAAACAAGCCAGAAAAGGATCCTAATAGTAAGGTAACAATAAACACAGCAATATTAATGTAGATCAATTGCTCTACAATGCTGCCATTTCTAAATCGTATTTGTAGATCTTTTAAAATACTCATCTAGTTCCAGCGATTAAATTGCCTTTTTTTCCAATATCTCATTATTATAAAACCAATTGCCATACCGCTGAGGTGACCTAAATGAGCCACATTGTCCCAAGAGAATGAAGCAAATTCCATAGAAAGTTCATAAATGATCAAAAGAGGAATAAAATATTTTGCTTTGATCGGTATAGGCAAAAAGATCAACATCAACTCTGTATTTGGAAATAAGATTCCAAAAGCCATTAACAAACCGGCAATTGCTCCTGAAGCTCCTAAAGTAGGAACATTGATCAACTCATTTAAAAAGCCTAATTGAGGATCTGTATAATTTCTACCATTTAAAATAATTTCAGCTCCTTGCGTGAGGATCAAATTAATCTGTTCTTGTGAGTATTCGGTAAGTGCTGCATTGATTTGAAAATACTTGATCAATAAGTATAAAATAGCAGAACCAACACCTGTTAAGAAGTAAAATGTTAGAAATTTTTTCTTTCCCCAAATATTTTCCAATACACTACCAAACATCCATAATGCGAACATGTTGAATGCTATGTGCATAAAACTTCCATGCATAAACATGTAAGTTACTAATTGCCAAATTTTAAAGTTTGGACTTTCAGTTGAGAACATGGCGAAAAACTCAACCATTAATCCATTGTCGACCAAATAATAGGTAGCAATGTAAAATATTACATTTAAAATTATTAAGTGTTTAACTGATTCAGTAAGTCTATTCATGTTAGCCTTGGAATAATTGGTCTATTTCGTTTAATGTTAATGTTTTAAAAGTAGCTCTTCCATCCGGTGCTATAGAAGGCTCTTTGCAAGAAAACAGGTTGTTAACCAGGTTTTCCTGTTCTTTTTGAGATAAATACGTTCCGGTTTTAATAGCCAATGATTTGGCAAATGACTTAGCCATCACATCAAAAGGATTGTAATTTGTATCCGGAACATCCAAATCTACATTCGCCAGTAACTCTTCTAAAACGTTTGTAATCTTACTTTCTGATATAGACGGAGGAGTTCCCTTGATTGTTACAGATTCTTTGGTGAATTCATCAAAATCAAATCCTACACTCTCTAAATCAGATTTTAAGGTATAAATAGTTTCTATTTCGGCAGAAGAGAATGAAATTGTAATAGGAAATAACAACTGTTGACTGCTTACCTCTTTTACCGTAATGCTCTCTAAGAATTCTTCATATAAAACTCTCTGATGTGCCAAAGATTGGTGAATTAATACCACACCAGACTTGATAGAGCTCAACAAGTATTTCTTTTGAATTTGAAAAGTTTTATTTGCTTGATGATGCTCTGAAGTTGTTTCAAAAAGATCTTCTTGTTCTACTTTTTCTTCAGTAGCTACATATAAACTTTCCCAACTTGTCGTTTCTTTTTTCGGAACATACGTACTACCAACGCTACTGCTGCTTTCTCTTTTTGTTTCTGTCTTAAAAGGATTGAAAGTAGGATCTACCGTGATTTTTGGCGTAGAAGGAACGGATGTCTTTTTACTAAAATCGTAAGGAGTATCCAAGTTCGAATCTCTGTTAAAATCTAATACAGGAGCAATACTGTATTGCCCTAAGCTATGCTTTACAGTAGCTCTTAAAATTGCATACAATGCTTTTTCATCATCAAATTTCACTTCTGTTTTTGTAGGGTGAATATTGATGTCAATACTTTTGGTAGGTACTTTTAAGTATAAAAAGTAGGAGGGATGTGATCCTTGCTCCAATAAACCATCAAAAGCAGCAACAACTGCATGATGCAAGTAAGGACTTTTTACAAAGCGATCATTGACAAAGAAAAATTGTTCTCCTCTTTTTTTCTTGGCATATTCAGGTTTTGCAACAAATCCGGAAATAGAGATCATTTCAGTTTCTTCTTCTATAGGAACTAATTTTTCGTTCATTTTAGATCCAAAAATAGAAACCACTCTCTTTCTTAGATTGCTTTCACTTAATCTATATACCTCGTTGCTATTATGATGTAAGCTAAATGTAATTTCAGGATGTGCCAAAGAAATTCGTTGAAACTCGTCAATAATATGACGCGTTTCTACCGTATCTGATTTTAAGAAGTTTCTTCTGGCCGGAATGTTATAGAATAAATTTTTGACAGAAATACTAGTGCCCGTTGGCGTGGAAGCCATTTCCTGATAGGTAACCTTGCTTCCTTCTATCTTTAAATGTGTTCCTAATTCTTGATCTTCCTGCTTGGTTTTCATTTCAACATGTGCAATCGCTGCAATAGAAGCTAACGCTTCTCCTCTAAAACCTTTGGTGTGCAATTGAAACAAATCTTCTGCAGCTCGAATCTTTGATGTAGCATGACGTTCAAAGCTTAATCGAGCATCTGTAACACTCATTCCTTTTCCATCATCAATTACCTGAATTAATGTTTTTCCAGCATCTTTTAAGATGAGTTTGATACAAGAAGCACCTGCATCGATAGAATTTTCAAGTAATTCTTTGACCACTGAAGCTGGGCGTTGCACGACCTCTCCCGCAGCTATTTGGTTGGCTACATGGTCTGGTAATAGCTGAATGATGTCTGACATTAGTTTTCTAGAAATATGGATAGATCAAAATCTATGATGTATAAAAATATAAAAACCAAGACAGCTACAATGATAAGAATGGTCTTATTTACTCCTTTGCTATCTGAACTTTTCAACTCTTCTATTGCGTTGACAAGTTTGGTCTTTAAACCTTTATTTTTTCCTGTTGTAGTTCTGTATTCATCAAATTTATGACGGATCTCATACGGATTTCCTTCCCCTTTATAATACCTGGGTTTGTATTCAAATTTTTTATACGACCGTCTTAAAAACTTCATAATAAAAGATAAATTGATTTGATGAAGATAAACTCAACAAAAACCGCTCCAAATGTAACGATTCTGTCAAAGTTACTTAATAAAGCAAAAACGGTCAAGAAATGTTGGTAAGTTCTGTTGTTAAATCTGTCTTAAAGCAGCCATCTTAATCGCTGCTACTGCACATTCAACACCTTTGTTTCCTAATTTTCCTCCGGATCTGTCAATAGATTGTTGCTTGGTATTGTCTGTTAAAACACAGAAAATGACAGGAGTATCGTATTTGATGTTCAAGTCTACGATTCCTTGAGTAACTCCGTCACAAACAAAATCGAAATGTTTGGTTTCTCCCTGAATAACATTCCCAACAGCAATAACAGCATCAACATTTTGTGTTTCGATCATTTTTTTACAACCGTACACCAATTCAAAACTCCCGGGAACATCCCAAGTAATAATGTTTTCTTCTTTAGCACCACAGTCCAATAAGGTTTCTACAGCACCTTTGCGCATGTTTTGAGTGATCTCAGGATTCCACTCAGAAACAACAATCCCAAACCGAAGTGAACTCGCGTTTGGGATTGTAGCTTTATCGTAAGCAGATAAGTTAGTTGTTGCCATTTGTATTATTGTGCATACTTAGCACTGCTTATATATTTATCAATATCTCTTCCAATAGGAGTTAATGGATAGTTATCTTTAATCTTTTGGAAAAGCTTTTCTGCTTTTGCAAACTCTCCTAAATCCAAAGCAATTTTTCCGGCTTTGAATAAGAACATAGGAGCAGTAAACTCATTGTCTTTTTTAGCAGCAGCTTTTTCGTAATACTCTAAAGCTTCTTTTGGTTGATCGATATCTGCGAAAGCATCTCCAATAGCACCTAAAGCAGTTGGTCCTAAGATATCATCATCAGATTTGAATTTACTTAAGTAATCGATCGCCTCTTTGTATTTCTTCATTTTTAAGTAAGAAACACCTGCGTAATAATTTGCAATATTTCCAGCTTTGGTTCCGCTGTAAGTATCAGCAACATCAAGGAAACCGTATTTTCCGTCAGCACCATCTAATCCTAATTGTAATAAAGAATCTACAGCAGATCCTGCAGCAGTAGATGCTTCATCAAAATATTTTCTTGGGAAAGCTAATTCGTTTGAAGCCTCAGTTTCGTGAGGTTCAACTACGTATTTGTTATATCCTAAGTATCCTAAGATAATTACGATAACAACAACTAAACCGTAGAACAAAGTCTTGCTATTCTTTTCAATCCATTGCTCAGACCTTGAAGCTGTTTCGTCTAAAGTATTGAATACTTCAGCCGTTGTACTTTGCATTTCTGCTGCTTGTTGATCCTTCTTATCTCTAGGTTTAGCCCCTCTTTTCTTATATGTTGCCATATTCCTTTAAAAATTAGTAGGCGCAAAAATAGTTTTTTTAATTGGATTTTAAAAGTCAGTATTTGGTAAATTTTCAATAATTTGCAGCTTGTAGAAAGCGCAGAACCGAATCCATGTACTTAGAAAAACTATCCGTACTTAATTTTAAGAATTTTGATTCTCAAACCTTTGATTTTGAGGAGAAAATAAATTGCTTTGTAGGAAAGAACGGTGTAGGAAAGACAAATGTACTAGATGCAATCTACTATTTATCATTTGCTAAAAGCTACTTCAATCCGATTGCCGTACAGAATATCAAGCATAATGAAAGCTTCTTTGTAGTAGAAGGAGAATACGCCATAAATGAAAGGAAAGAGAAGATCATTTGTAGCTTAAAAAGAGGGCAAAAGAAGATATTAAAGAGAAACGGAAAGGCTTATGAGAAGTTTTCTGATCATATTGGACAAATACCATTGGTTATTATTTCTCCTTCCGATAGAGATTTGGTAATTGAAGGGAGTGAAACACGTAGACGCTTTATTGATGGGGTAATTTCTCAGCAAGACAAATCGTATTTACAAGACTTGATTGCTTATAACAAAGTATTATCACAAAGAAATGCCTTGTTAAAGTATTTTGCTGCTAACAGAACTTTTGATGCTGCCAATTTGGAGGTGTATGATGATCAGTTGATCTCTTACGGAACACGTATCTACGAGAAGAGAAAGGCTTTTTTAGAAAAGTTCATTCCCATTTTCAATAAGAAGTATGAAGTTATTTCCAATGACGTAGAGCAAGTAAATTTAGTTTACAAGAGCCAATTGCATATTTCATCTCTAAAGGATCTATTAAAAAATGCTTTAGAGAAAGACAAAGTATTGCAATACACTACTGTGGGGATTCATAAAGACGATCTGAGTTTTGAAATAGGAGAATACCCTATCAAGAAATTTGGTTCTCAAGGGCAGCAGAAATCATATTTGATCGCTTTAAAGTTGGCTCAGTTTGAGTTTATCAAACAACAATCGAATTTGACGCCTATTTTATTGCTGGATGATATTTTTGACAAGTTAGATGAGTCGAGAGTTTCTCATATTATCGATTTGGTAAATAATGATGAATTTGGTCAGATATTTATTACCGATACACATTCTGATCGAACCGAAAATGCTATAAAACAAAGTAACAAACCCTATCAAATATTTAAACTGTAATGAGTGAGAGAAAGCGAGAAGCGAATGCGATTAAGGATCTGATGCAATCTTTTATCAAAGAAAACAACTTAAGCAAAGGAATGCAGAAGTTGAAGATAGAAGAAGTGTGGGGAAAATTGATGGGACCCGGTATTGTGTCTTATACAGAGCAAGTACAACTACAAAACAGAACACTAATTATTAAGCTAACATCGTCTGTACTCAGAGAAGAATTGAGTTACGGAAAAGAAAAGATCGTAAAGATGATCAACCAAGAAATGGGTGAAGACCTAGTTTCAAAATTGATGTTGGTTTAAGTAGAAACAATACATACAAGAAATAAAAAACCGAGCTATTTAGCTCGGTTTTTCAATATATTATAAAGAAGAAAAAACTTTCTAGAACATTTCTCTACCAGAGAAGTGGAAGTTTCCTTCGATTGCAGCGTTTTCATCACTGTCAGATCCGTGAACTGCATTTTCTCCAACAGAAGTAGCATACAGTTTTCTGATAGTTCCTTCAGCAGCTTCAGCAGGGTTAGTAGCACCGATCAAAGTTCTAAAGTCTTCAACAGCGTTGTCTTTTTCTAAAATAGCTGCTACGATAGGACCTCTAGTCATAAACTCAACAAGCTCTCCAAAGAATGGACGCTCACTATGAATTGCATAGAAAGTCTCTGCATCGTTCTTAGTCATTTGTGTTTTTTTCATTGCCACGATTCTGAATCCTGCAGCGTTGATCTTTTCTAAGATAGCTCCTGTATGACCGTTTTCTACAGCATCAGGCTTGATCATGGTAAATGTTCTATTTGTTGCCATTTTTATTTTAAGGTTTGTTTTAAAATCGCGGCAAAAGTACATAAATTTTTAATTAAATCGTATCTTCGCCACCTATGATTTTAAAAGATTTTAACGAGTTACGTTCTTTTTTACAAACCCCTAGAAATATAGTTATCGTTGGACACAAGAATCCTGATGGTGATGCAATGGGTTCAACCTTAGGTTTGTACCATTACTTAAAGATGAAAGGGCATCAGCCACAAGTATTGGTTCCTAATGAGTATCCCAACTTTTTACGTTGGTTACCGGGATCAAAACATCTGTACTTGTTTGATAAGCAAAACTCGCAAGCCAAAAGAGCGATCAAAAGATCTGAGATCATCTTTTTATTAGATTTTAACACATTACATAGAGTAGGAAGTGATATGCAAAACACCTTGGAAGAATATCCAAACGATTTTGCCTTGATAGATCATCATCTACAACCGGATGAGTTTCCTTACATGTATTCTGATCCTAATATGTGTTCTACAAGCGAAATGGTTTATCATTTTATGGAATTGATGGAAGATGTGAATCTTGTAGACAAAAACATAGCTACTTGTTTGTATACAGGAATTATGACTGATACAGGATCTTTTAGATTTAGATCAACCACAAGTACCACACATAGAGTAATTGCCGATCTAATTGATAAAGGAGCCGAAAACGATAAAATTCATAGCAATGTCTACGATTCAAATTCTTACGGAAGACTTCAGTTACTAGGGCAAGCTTTGAAAAACTTGAAAGCAATTCCGGAATATAAAACAGCGTATATTACTATCTCTGACGAAGAAAAAGCGGAGAATAACTATAAGAAAGGAGATACAGAAGGTATTGTAAATTATGCGCTATCCCTTTCAGGTATTGTTATGGCGGCTATTTTTATTGAAGACAGAGATCAAGGAATTGTAAAAATATCCTTTAGATCCAAAGGAAGCTTTTCTGTAAATGCTTTTGCCAGGAATCACTTTAATGGAGGAGGGCACGAAAATGCAGCCGGAGGAAGATCTGATGTTCCTTTAGATGAAACAGTAACCAAATTTATAAGTCTTTTACCACAATACGAGAAAGAACTAATTTCGTCTTATGAAAACTAGATTAACCCTCTTTTTGATTTCACTTATTTTTTTAGCTTCTTGCAAAGAGCCAGAAGTAAGAAGACCTGTGAGTTATAGTAAGTCGCACACATTAGTAGCGACTATAGACCCATTAAAGAAGGTAAATTCAATTGAAGAGCGTAAGATAGAAGAGTATATCAAAAGAGATAGTACAGCAACATATTTGGTATCTCCTAACGGATATTGGTATCAGTATTTAAATAAGGTAGACCAAGAGTCAAACACACCCAAAAAAGGAGACATTGCAGAGCTTTCTTATGAGATATTGGATTTAAACAATCAAATTATCTACTCAAAAGAAGAGTTGGGAGTTAAAGAATACAAAGTAGATAAAGAGGATTTTATTCCGGCGTTACAGCAAGGAATAAAAACCATGAAGAAAGGAGAAACAATAAAATTTGTTATCCCATCATACAGTGCTTTTGGTGTTGTAGGCGATAATAATAAAATAGGAATAAACGAATCGATCATTAGTATCGTTACCATAATAAACATAAAAGAAAACCCAGAAAATGAAAACTAGAATTTTACAACTTTTAGTAGTAAGCTCGCTTATTTTAGCTGCTTGTAATAACAAATACAAAGGTTTAGAAGACGGAATCTACGCTGATATGGAAACAGACAGAGGAACCGTTCTTTTAAAGTTATATGCAGATGATGTTCCTGTTACTGTAGCAAACTTTGTATCCTTGGCAGAAGGAACAAATCCTAAAGTTGTAGACTCTTTAAAAGGGAAAAAATTCTACGACGAGTTAGGATTCCACAGAGTAATTAAAGATTTTATGGTACAAGGAGGAGATCCAAGAGGAGATGGTACCGGTGGTCCTGGTTATAGATTTTTTGATGAATTTCCGAGAGATTCTCTAAATAAATTGATCTACAAGCACGATGCAGCAGGAGTTGTATCTATGGCAAATTCAGGTAGAGGAACCAATACCAACGGGAGTCAGTTCTTTGTAACACACAAGCCAACACCTTGGTTAGATGGTGTACACACTATTTTTGGAGAAGTTGTAAACGGGCAAGAAGCAATCGATTCTATCGCTCAATACGATATGATCAAGTCTATCAAAATTGTAAGAGTAGGAGACAAAGCTAAGAAGTTTGATGCACCTAAGGTATTTACCGAAGGAACAAATAAGTTCTTCGCAGATCAAGAGGCTAAGATTGCTAAAGAAGAAGCAGACAGAAAAGCATTTTTAACTCAAATTCAAAAAGAGAAAGAATCTGTAAAGCCATCAGAATCAGGATTGAGAATCTTAAAGATCAAAAAAGGAGACGGAAAAGGAAAGAAGGTAACAAAGACAGATCCAATAAAGATTCATTATACATTAAGACTTCAGGAATCAGGGAAATTAATTCAATCTACAGAAGGTAAAAGTCCGTTTGTATTTGTAATGAACAGACAACCAATGATCCCAGGATTTACAGAAGCTGTATTGAAAATGAAAGAAGGAGATAAATCACGTTTATTTATCCCTTATTACTTAGCATATGGTGAGCGTGGAGGAGGACCATTCCCTCCAAAAGCGGATATCGTTTTTGATGTAGAAATCTTAAAAGTAGGTCAGTAATTTTGTTAGAGACTCTTTTACAAAAAGATCAGGAATTACTCATCTTCCTTAATAATTTAGGAAGCGAACAATGGGACGGATTTTGGTTGGCAGTAACCAATCAGTTTCACTGGTCACCATTGTTCGCTTTGATTTTGTTTTTGATCTTTAAAAAGTTTGGTTGGAAAAATGGCTTGTTAATGATGCTGTTTTTAGCTGCATTGGTCGCATTTTCTGATCAGTTCACCAATTTTATCAAACATTCTTTTGAGCGCATCAGACCTTGTAATACAGAAGGTTTGGTTGACAAATTGCGCTCTTTCACATACAAACCCGGCGGATATAGTTATTATTCCGGACATGCTGCGCTTTCAACAACCGTAACTACGTTTATTATTTTACTTTTAAGAAAGCACTATAAATATATTTACCTAATGATTTTGTTCCCTTTGTTTTTTGGGTACAGCAGAATATATTTAGGAGTTCACTATCCCTTAGATGTTTTTTCAGGGTATTTGGCAGGGTTTCTTTGGGGAAATATCTTTTACTTGATACAGAAAAGATTACGAATCACTACTCGATTCTCGTAAGTATACTTTCTTATTGACCGGATTTAAGAAGATCAATAAAAAGATCGTAGCAAAGAACAGCTCGTACACTTCCCATTTTCTACTTAAGTTAGGTAGAATCGCAATAAATATAGTATTGATTAGAAAAGCAATAATATGGCTTAATTGAGGAATTGGGATCACAAATTTGTCTACTAACTTATTGATCCAATCGAATTTTTGGTAAAGAAATGGTAAAACCAATAAATATACAGCCATAATAACGGTAAGAAGCTGACTAAAGATAAGTTTGTTTAGCTTAACACCACCAATTTCTAGATTGTGAAGATTGGTTTCATTCTGTAAGTTGTTGTCTTTAAAAAAATCACCCGATTCTATTCCAAAGATCCTTTGACCCCACGAAATTTCTTCTCCGGCTCCAAACAAAAACAAAATAGCAAAGAAGAAGATACCCAACTTCCATAAAATAGCTTTGTTTTTACTAACAGTAAACAATCGGTAAAATTGTAAAATACTAATACATAACAAAAAGAAGAAGGTTGCATATTCTACAGCTCCATCTTCTTGGGCAAATACATTATCAAAATATTCAGCATCTGTAAATCCGAAGTACACAGATAAGATAAGCACAATAGTTAATGCAGAGAATAAGAAAGTTTCTGTCTTGGTCAATTTATTTAATCGTAACATACTAGTTATTTTACTTTGGCAAAGGTATGAGAAAAACTCAATCCTTCAGTAGGTATTTATGGAGTTTGCTTACCCTTATGATATCTATTTTGTTAGAATTGGTCATACCAATACCTAATGTGGTAAAAATCTCCGGGTTAGGAATCTCCTCAGTGTTAAACGTAATAATTCCCTTTATAGTTTCTCCGGGAGCAATAGTTGTTGATTTTGTTTGTAAAAGAGCTTTTAAAATATGCTTTTCCTTTTTTCGCGCTTTGATAAACCCAATAGAAACTTCAAATTCCGTGGGAGAAATAGTTCTGTTAAAGTGATTGGTGATCTCTACATCAAAAGAGTTTGGAGTATTTTTTTTCAGTACGATCTCTTCATCAGTAAACTGAATTTCTATTTGAGAGAGATCTTTATAATCATTAACAACTGTTGTAAATACAGAATCTTTTCCTCTAATGTGAGTCCCAAAATCTGTGTGATCCAATCGAATTCTACTGACCAAAGCTGCTTGTTTGGCAGAAAGATCCTCATTCTCTTGTAGCAAAACAAAATGATTGTTTCTACCGGTAAAGTTCTTCATATAATAAGCCTTTTCTCCTGTATAATACCAATAGGTTGCAGTGTTTTGATAAGAGTTGATAAATATCTTTTCTTGACCGGGAGTATCAGATTGTAACTCCAATGCCCAAGCTTCATTTCCGTGCGTATTTAGCTTTACGGGAACAATGCCTTCAGCAAACATGAGAACTCTAGCGATTAACATAATCGCAATATTGATAAAAGCCAAACGTACAAACCACTTTCTGGCCTTCTCTCTATCCGTAAGGTAGTTGTAGGTGATCAAAATCAAAGGAATACTGATCGGAACGATCCACTGCGCTTGTACTCTTCCTCTAAAAGAAGAGAAGAAGAAAAACAGAAGAAAACCAAATATGATAAAATTTAGCCCGCGATTATACGTGTCTTTTGTTCTGATATTCTTAAAAAATGCTTTGTAAATAATAGGAAAAGTAAGTCCTATGATAGCAATCATGTTTACAAAATGCATTAATGTATGCTCAAACTTATAAGTCCTATTCGAAACACGTTCTTGTAAGTGGTATCGAAATGAAGGAAAATCATTAGCCCATTGCCAATACAAATGAGGAAGGTACAGTACCAAAGCTAAAAGAGCTGTGAGCCATAACCTTGGATCTCTAACCATTCTTAAATTGGATAACACAACAAAGAAAACAATAAGTATCCCTTGGTATTTACTGTACATCATCCCGGCTACGGAGATCGCTAACAACAGATAGCTTGATAAACTCTTTTTACTGAGATATTCTTTGTAAGCATATAAGAACAATGCTACAAATAACATTAACGGCGTATCCGGAGTTGTAATAAACCCATATACGTTTAAGAGAGCTGTTGAAAGTATGATGAGCAAGAATAACCAAGTATATTCTTCTTTCTTAGGATGATCAATAGTTTTCCAAACAATATAGAGTAAGAAACTAAAGGAAATCGCAGAAAAGAATCGCACACCAATTTCGTTGGAGAATAAAAATTCACTGATGCTAATCCAAACAGCTACTAATGGTGGGTGATCAAAGAAGCCCCAATCCATATGCTGACTGTATACCCAATAATATGCTTCATCAGGAAGAAGCTCTGTAAGTCCGCCTTGTATTACATTAAGAATAAAAACAAGTATAACTACAGAAAAGAATAATAGCTTAGCGTTTTTGGTTTTTTTCATTGTACAGATCCAATAGTTTTTTTGCAGACGAAAATGGAGTAGAAGTTCCATTTTGAATGTTCTCAAATTCTTTGGTCAAAACTAAATTAATTTCATTGTTTTTAAAGAACGAATCACGAAGATTTTGTTCTATGGTAGAAAGTAACCAGAATTTGTTTTGCTGACTCCTTTTCGATTCAAAAAAGCCGTTCTCTTGAGTAAATTGTATGTATTCATCAACAATCTCTTGTACATCTTCTATTCCTTTGTTCTTTAATGCACTAGCCGTAATAACTTTGGGTTGCCAACCACTTTCTTTAGGAGGGTATAAATGCAGAGCTCTGTTAAACTCAACCTTGGCAATCTTTGTGTTTTTTACATTCTCGCCATCTGCTTTGTTGATGACGATTGCATCTGCCATTTCTATGATCCCCCTTTTTATTCCTTGCAGTTCATCTCCGGCACCGGCAATTTTGAGAAGTAAAAAGAAATCAACCATAGAGTGCACCATGGTCTCACTCTGACCCACACCTACAGTTTCTATAATAATAGTATCAAAACCGGCAGCTTCACATAAGATGATGCTCTCTCTGGTTTTTTGAGCAACACCTCCAAGAGAAGTTCCGGAAGGAGAAGGTCTAATAAAAGCATTTTGATCTGTTACCAACTGCTCCATACGAGTTTTATCACCCAAAATACTTCCTTTGTTTACAGAACTACTTGGATCAACAGCTAAAACAGCTACTTTTCTTCCTTTTCCGGTCAGAAATTTACCATATGCTTCAATAAAAGTACTTTTCCCTACTCCAGGAACACCTGTAATACCTATCCTCACAGATTTATTAGCATAAGGAAGGCAAGCCTCTAAAATCTCATTTGCTTTCTTTTGATGCCTTGTATTGGTACTTTCCACTAAAGTAATGGCTCTACTAAGTAAAGGAATGCTGCCTTTTAAAATACCGTCAATAAATTCTTGAGTAGAAGGTTGTTTCCCTCTCTTTTTTTGAATTTTCTTTGCAGAGCTTTTACTGGTAGTTTCCGGTTGAGGAATCCCGCTTTTTTCATGTAAAGAAGAGGTGCGTTTCTGATCCATAGAATTGGTAGAAGAAAATAATCATGTAAATTTAGAAATAAATTTTTACCCAAATGCAACGGAAGGAATTTCGTTTCGTCTATAGGGTAACTAATCAACAAATGAGTCGGACAAAACCTATACATCACAGCATCATTCAACGATGCAAAAAGAATGATGCAAAAGCTCAGATGGAACTTTACAATTTGTATTGTAAGGCTATGTTTCTGGTGGCTAAGAGATATATGAAAGATGATATGGCTGCGGAAGATGTGATGCAAGATGCGTTTATCAAAGCATTTAAGAAAATGGAAACTTACAAAGGAGAAGTAAGTTTTGGAGCTTGGTTAAAACGTATTGTCATCAATCAAAGTATAGATGAGTTGAAGAAAAAGAGACTGGAATTGGTTTCCATCAACAATGAAACTCATCAGGTTTTGGAAGACGATGATTGGCAAGTAGAAGATGCAACTACCATGCAACACATTGTAAGCTGCATTAAAGAACTAAAAGAAAAGTACCGAGTAGTACTTTCTTTATACCTGCTGGAAGGATACGACCATCAGGAGATCTCCCAGATATTGGGAATAACAGAAGTGACATCAAGAACACATTTGTTGCGAGGGAAAAAACAATTACAAAAAAGTTTAAAACACATGCGTTATGCCGAAGGATATTAGAAAAATGTTAGAGAACTACCCGGAAGAGTCAGTGAATTTATCATCTAAGCACGAGCATAAATTTGAGGCAAAATTGATGAAAGAATTGCACCCGGAAAAATCACGTAAAAGACCTGTCTTTTGGCTTTCTGTTGCTGCCTCGTTAGCGCTTTTGGTTACTGTAGGAGTACAATTGTTATATCAAAAACCTCCGATAACTCCTCCAACAACAGAAGAAACCAATAAGATCAGTTTAGGGAAAATTTCACCTGAACTAAATACAATAGAAACGTATTACACGAATAGTATCAAATTAGAATTGAGTCAGTTAGAAATGACTGATGAAAATAAAGAATTGGTAGATAGTTATCTCAACAAGATAGGTGAGTTAACAAAAGAATATAAGACATTAACCAAAGAGCTCAATACAAAAGGGGTTAATGATCAAACCATCGATGCATTAATTAGTAACCTTCAATTGCGATTACAGCTGTTACAACGTTTAAAGAAGCAATTGAACAATTTAAAAGAATTAAACGCAAGCAAAAATGAAATTGTCTAGTAAACATATAATAACAGCGTTTTTGTTAACAGCTTCTGTTGTTGCCTTTGGCCAAAAACAGAGTAAGAAATTTACAGAAACGTTTAACGTAAATAAAAATGCTACAGTAGAGATCGAAGCCAGCAATGCAGAGATCAATGTAACATCATGGAATAAAAACCAGGTGTTTGTAGAAGCCGTTGTAGAAATAGAAGGCTTAACCAAAGAAGAAGCAGCAAAGTACTTGAAAAACTTCAAGTTTGAAGCTTTAGGAAACAAGAACAAAGTAAATATTATGGCTAGAGGAGGAAACTCTTTCCGTTTTAGTGATAATGATTTTATCTTTTTTGACTCAAAAGACTTTGTGATGCCGGAAATAAATATTCCAGATTTCAATTTTACAATGCCTGAGATCAACATGCCGGAGATCAATTTTACAATGCCGGATCTGGATTGGGAAAAATTCATGATCGATTTGGATGATATTGAGTTCGATTTTGACGAATACTCTAAGAATGGAAAGGAATACTTTTTTCGATGGAAAGACGGTGTAAGAGACATCAAGATAAAATCGAAGAAAGATTGGGAAAAGTTTAAAAAATCCAAAGAGTACAAAGAGTGGAAGAAAGACATGGAGAAGAATAGAGAGAAGGCAAAGAAAGAGATGGCTAAGGCTAAGAAAGAGTACGAATCTTTAGATGTGCAAAAGATTGTAGAAGAGTCTTTAAATCAAGCTAAAAAGGCAATGGAAAGCATCGACCTTGGTAAGATCATGGAAGAATCTATGAAAGAGGTAAATAAAGCGATGAAAGAAATTGACAGAGAGCAGATCAAAAAAGATTTGGCAAAGGTTAGAAGAGAGTTTAGAAAGAGTTTTAATTCTGACTTTTCATTTGATTCTGATAACAACGAATTGGTCATTAACGGTAAAAAAGTGAAGATCAAGAAAACGATCACAGTCAAAGTGCCTAAAGGATCTACCTTAGATTTAGATACAAGACACTGTAAATTAAAGCTTCCAAAAATGAGTACTTCAGGAAAAGTATCGTATGGTACTTTTGAATCAGAAGGATTAAATGGGGGAGAGTTAAATATTTACTACGCTCCGGTAAAAGTGAGAACTGTAAATAATAGCTTTTTATCTTTAAAGAATGTAACCGATGCTAGTTTGGCTTCGGTTACAAATTCTAAGTTGATATCTGACTCCGGAGACTTAAAAATAACAGAAGCAAATTCAGGAACAGACCTTGAAGCTTCTTTTGGAGAAGTTGAGATCAAAAGATTGAACCCTTCTTTAAATAAGTTTCGTCTGGTATTGAATCAATCAGACGCTTCAGTACACATTGGGAACTTCAATAATAAACTAAACATTTTAAATGCAGATTCTATTGAAACAGGTAAGAAGCTAAGTAGCTTAAAACTAGGTGATAGTTATAGCTTAAAAGGACGTTTTTCTGTTGAAACCAAAGGAGGAGAATTAAAGATCTCTGGGAAATATAGCGAGCTAACTTTTATCAAATAAACAGATTTGATATTGATTAAAAAAATACGCTAAAAATTACCAAACTTCTAACAGAATTCAATTTCTGTATTCTTAATAAAGTAGCTATCTTTAGCCTCGTCTAAACAGATACTTTATATGGAACTCTACAAAGAGAATCAACTTAAAATTTACAATTCACTTTCCAAGACCAAAGAGGTATTTAACCCCGTAAATGAAGGATATGTTGGAATGTATGTATGTGGACCTACAGTGTATAGCAATGCTCACTTAGGAAACCTTCGTACATTTATGTTCTTTGACGTGGTTTTTCGTTATTTCCGCCATTTAGGATACAAAGTACGCTATGTAAGAAATATTACAGATGCAGGACATCTGGAAAATGATGCAGATGAAGGTGAAGACAGAATTGCTAAGAAAGCTCGCCTTGAGCAAATAGAACCTATGGAAGTGGTGCAACGTTACACGGTTGACTTCCATGATGTATTGAATAAATACAATTTCTTACCACCAAGTATAGAACCTACAGCAACAGGACATATTGTAGAACAGATCGAGATGATCAAAGAGATCATGGACAAAGGTTTTGCTTATGAAGTAAATGGTTCTGTATATTTTGATGTGGTTGCTTACAACAAGAATAACAATTACGGAATTCTTTCCGGTAGAAATATTGAAGATGCCATTCACAATACAAGAACGTTGGATGGGCAGTCTGATAAAAAGAATCCACAAGATTTTGCATTGTGGAAGAAGGCTGATGACAGGCACATCATGAGATGGCCATCGCCTTGGTCTGACGGTTTCCCGGGATGGCACTTAGAGTGTTCTGTGATGAGTACAAAATACTTGGGGGAGCAGTTTGACATTCACGGAGGAGGAATGGATTTGAAATTTCCTCATCACGAATGTGAAATAGCACAATCCAAAACATGTTCAGGTCAAGAACCTGTAAACTATTGGATGCATACCAATATGTTGCTGTTAAATGGTCAAAAAATGGCCAAATCTACAGGAAACTTTATCCTTCCGGGAGAAATTCTTACCGGAGAGAACAATGTATTAAGCAAAGCATTTTCGGCTAGTGTAGTTCGTTTCTTTAATATGCAAGCGAATTACAGAAGTATTCTGGATTTTTCAAGTGACGCATTAGAAGCTTCAGAAAAAGGATATGTAAAATTGATGGAGGCTGTAAACTCATTAGAGCAAATCTCTGTAGGAGGATCGTCATCAGTAAACATTCAAGAATGGAGACAGAAGTGTTATGATGCAATGAATGACGATTTTAATACACCTGTATTGATTTCTCATCTTTTTGAAGGTGTAAAGTATATCAATCAATTAAAAGAAGGGAAAGCAACGATATCTTCGGATGATCTTGAGTTGTTTGTAACAACGCTAAAAAGTTTTGTTTTTGATGTTCTAGGCTTGCAAAATGATGCAAAAGAAGAAAGCTCAGATAAGATTGGTGGTGTTATAGAATTGTTGATCAAATTAAGAAAAGAAGCTAGAGATAATAAAGATTGGGCATTGTCAGATCAGATCAGAGATGAATTGGCTGCATTAGGTGTTCAACTAAAAGATGGAAGAGAAGGAACTACGTACACAATAAGCTAGATATTGAAGAAAATTCTTACATATCCGTTTATTGCCATCGTAAGGTTTTATCAGGTTGCAATTTCGCCTTACACCCCTTCTACATGCAGATATACACCTACATGCTCTCATTATACCATTGAAGCTTTACAAAAAAGAGGGCTTTTTATGGGAAGCTGGCTGGCGATCAAACGAATTTTTAGTTGCCATCCGTGGGGAGGCAGCGGTTATGATCCGGTTCCGGAAAAAAAATAAACAAACGTCAAGACGAAGAATGACAGTGTCATCTTTGATCATAATGACATAAATAAAGACAGAATATGAATTTTTTATCCATTGTTTGGGATCCTTCTATAGGGATTGACCTTGGCTTTTTTACAATCCGCTGGTACAGTTTAATGTTTGTGTTGGCATTTGTATTAGGACTTCGCTTGATGAAGAAGATATACATTGAAGACAATATCGATCCTAAAAAGCTAGACACTTTGTTCATGTATACTTTCATTTCTATGTTGATTGGTATGCGATTGGGAGAGGTGTTCTTTTACAATTGGGGACATTATCAAAATCACTTATTAGAAATCGTTTTACCATTTAAAAAGGTAGAAGGAGAGTCTGCTTTATTTGGTTTGATAGAAGGATGGAAATTTACCGGATTCACAGGATTTGCGAGTCATGGAGCAGCGATTGCAATTATTATTTCCATGTACTTCTACAGTAAGAAACACTTACAAAAATCAGTGCTTTATATTTTAGACCGTATGGTTGTGGTAGTAGCCTTAGGTAGCTTCTTTGTTCGTTTAGGAAACTTTTTCAACTCAGAGATCTATGGTAAGGAAACTGGTTCTGACTTTGGAGTGATCTTTAAATCTGCCGGAGAAACAGCAGCTAGGCATCCTACGCAATTGTACGAAGCATTTAGTTATTTGATCCTATTCTTTATTCTATGGAGAGTTTACTGGAAGACAGATAAGAAGCTTAAGGAAGGATATTTATTTGGAATCTTTATGATTGCATTATGGACCTTAAGATTGGTTATAGAGTTCTTAAAAGAACCACAAGTAGAAGGAAGAGAAGATTGGGTCTTTAATTCATTAAACACAGGGCAGGTATTGAGTATACCGCTTATTTTGATCGGGTTCTATTTTGTTCTCCGAAAGAGAAAAGAAACAACAGCATAGCATAAAAAAACCTCGATCATTTGATCGAGGTTTTTGTTTTATAGGAATGAAAGGATTATCCTTTCACTTTGTTCTTAAACTTATCAAACTTAGAATCTTCTTTCTTCTTAGGCCAACTGTTGTTTGATGTATCAACATCCGCAGTTTCTAAGTCCGGATCAATTGTAATAGAAACGATCTCTTTATCTGAAGGGATTACTTTTGTGATCTCCTTATCGTTAAATCTCCAGATCTGAGCAGGATAAACTTTACGCTTCTTTGTACCGTCTTTATAAGTAAACTCAGCAATAATAGGCATTACCAATCCTCCTGGTTTCTCAAAAGTAACTTCGTAGAAGAATTTAGAACTCGCTTTCTTGCTAGGAGCGTTTTCTACAAAATTAACTCTGTTACCATCTCCTTTTTCAGCGTAAAACTTTTTAACACCTTTAATTCCGATGTCAGTTACATCTGTAGTATAGAACCAACCTCTCCAGAACCAATCTAAGTCCATAGCAGATGCATCTTCCATACTTCTAAAGAAGTCTGCAGGTGTTGGGTGCTTAAATTTCCAACGTTGTGCATAGGTTCTAAAAGCATGATCAAACAGCTCTTTCCCCATAATGGTTTCTCTCAACATCCATAATCCGGTTGCAGGTTTACCATAGGCATTATTTCCAAAACTGTATACATTATCACCTTTAGACATGATAGGAGCTATTCTAGATTGATCTCCACTCATATATCTTACGATGTTTTTTGGATATCCTCTTACAATAGGGAAATTAGGATCGTAATCTAATTCAGCCAACATTTCCATGAATGAGTTTAATCCTTCATCCATCCAAGTCCATTGACGCTCGTCAGAGTTTACGATCATAGGGAAGAAGTTATGTCCAACTTCATGAATGGTTACTTTGATCATTCTGTATTTTGTTCTGTCAGAATAAGTACCATCCGGATTTGGTCTTCCCGGGTTGAAACAAATTTGTGGATATTCCATTCCCATTTGTCCGTCTACAGAAATAGCTTTGTGGTATGGGTAATCAAAAGTATATCTTGAATACGTTTTTAAAGTTTGAGCAACAGCTCTTGTAGAGTGATCTCCGTATAATGGGTTTGCCTCTTTAGAATATAAAGAATAAGCCATTACATTCTTTCCGTTGATATCTACAGCCATTCCATCCCAGATAAACTTTCTGGAAGTAGCAAAAGCGTAGTCTCTTACGTTCTCAGCAAAGAATTTCCAAGTTTTTGTTTTCTTAGATCGTTTCTTTTCTACTTTCTCTGCTTCTTTTTGAGAATGGATAATAACCGGCTTATCATATGTTTTTCTTGCCAAAGCCAACCTTTGTTGTTGTTTCTTGGTCAATACTTCTTTCTCGTTCAATAAAACTCCTGTAGCTCCTAGAATATGATCTGCAGGAACAGTAATATTTACTTTAAAATCTCCAAATTCTAATGCAAATTCACTTCTTCCCCAAAATTGATCATTTTGCCATCCTTCAACATTGTCGTACACACATAATCTTGGGTAGAATTGAGCAATTACATAGTTGTTGTTTCCATCTTTTGGAAAGTGCTCATAACCAGAACGCCCACCTTGTGTTCTGTGGTTGTTGATGTTGTACCACCAATCTACTTTAAATGAGAATTTTTCACCAGGAGCCAAAGGCTTCGATAAATTAATTCGCATCATGGTTTGATTGATCGTGTGAGATAGATCGCTTCCGTCTACATTTTTAACAGCAGTAATTTTAAACCCACCATCAAAAGCTTCATCAGGAAAAGCTCTGTTAAATCTTCCTTGTGAAATGGTTTTTGGAACTCTTCCAGGTTGAATATCTGGAGTTTTAGAATCTGCAGCACGCATGTTTTGATCTAGCTGCATCCACAAATAGGGAAGGTGATCTTCTGAGTTGTTGTGATACGTGATTGTCTCACTTCCTGTAATACGTCTTTTGTCATCGTCTAGAACGATATTCATATCGTAATCTACTTTCTGTTGTGTGTACCTAGGTCCTGGTGCACCAGAAGCCAGACGTTGGCTGTTTGGAGTGGCCAATAAATCCTTCATTTGACGGAATTTATTTTGGTTTGTGTGGCCTTTTTTTGTTTGTCCTAGTAGAGATACCGACGTAAAAAGTACCGCTAGAACAAAAGAAACCTGTTTTCTCATTGTTTTGAAAATTTTAAGGAAACTAAAATAAATAAAAAAAGCCCAACTGAAAGATCAATTGGGCTTCTGAATATGTTAAAAAAGTTAAAATAGATTAACCTTTTACTTTGTTTTTGAACTTGTTAAATTTAGAGTCCTTCTTCTTAGGCCAGCTGTTGTTTGAAGTATCAATATCAGCTGTTTCTAAATCTGGATCTACAGTAATCTTCTTGATCTCTTTTGTAGTTCTGAAAACTCTAGAAACTTGCTCGTCATTGTATCTCCAAATTTGAGCAGGGTATGTATGACGTTCTTTAGTACCATCAGCGTACTCTAACTCAACAATAATTGGCATTACCAATCCTCCTGGCTTCTCAAAAGTAACTTCGTAGAAGTAGTTTGGAGCTTCTTTTAACGCTGCCTTTTCTTCTGCAGTCATTTTAGCTAAGTGGTTTTTGATCACATCAAAATCCATTGCTTTTTTACCGTTTCCTTTGGTATCTCCTTTTTCTTCAGCAAAGTATAATAACTTTCCTTCGTACTCTTTTAAGTCTAAGTTGAATCTCTTAGCTTGAGCTTTCGCCTCATCAGTTGGTTGATCTGTTAAGTAGAATTTCTTTACACTCTTTACACCAATATCTGTGTAATCTGTAGTATAGAACCATCCTCTCCAGAACCAGTCTAAATCCATTGCAGAAGCATCTTCCATTGTTCTGAAGAAATCTGCAGGAGTTGGGTGTTTAAACATCCAACGTTGTGCATAAGTTCTAAATGCATAGTCGAATAACTCAGGTCCCATAATTGTTTGACGTAACATATAAAGTCCTGCTGCAGGCTTAGTATATGCGTTAGGTCCGAAGTTCTTTACGTAGTCTCCTTGAGACATGATAGGAGATAAGTTCTCTTGATCGATGCTCATGTATCTTACGATATCTTTAGGCAAATTACCTGTAAAGAAATTAGGATCGTAATCTAATTCAGCTAAGATCTCAACAAATGAGTTGATTCCTTCATCCATCCAAGTCCACTGACGCTCATCAGAGTTAACGATCATAGGGAAGAAGTTGTGTCCAACCTCGTGAGTAATTACTCCGATCATTCCTCTTTTTGTTCTTTCCGAATAAGTTCCATCAGGATTAGGACGTCCGTAGTTGAAACAGATCATTGGATACTCCATACCTTGTCTGTCTGCATGTACAGAAACAGCTTTACTGTATGGGTAATCAAAAGTCATTTTAGAATACTCTTCTAACGTATTTGCAACAACTCTTGTAGAGTGCTCTTCCCATAATGGGTTTCCTTCTTTTGGATATAAAGAAGTAGCCATTACAGTTTTTCCGTTGATGTTAACTGCCATCGCATCCCAGATGTATTTTCTTGAAGATGCAAATGCGAAATCTCTTACATTTTTAGCAGTAAAGTGCCAAGTTTTAGTTTTGTTACTTCTTCCTTTTTCAGCTTTTTCAGCTTCAGCTTGAGTTACGATGAATACAGGATCTTTGAAAGATTTTCTAGCTTTTTCAAAACGCTTGCGTTGTTCTCTTGTCAACACTTTTTTCTCGTTTTGTAATTCACCAGTAGATTCCATGATGTGATCTGCAGGAACAGTAATCTTTACATCATAGTCTCCAAATTCAAGAGCCCACTCACTACGACCCCAGAATTGCATATTTTGCCACCCTTCTACGTTGTCATAAACAGCCAATCTTGGGAAGAATTGAGCAATTGTATAGTTTTTGTTTCCGTCAGGGAATAATTCGAACCCAGATCTACCACCATCTGTAACAGAGTTGTTAATTAGGTAGTTCCATTTGATTTTGAATTGGAATGTTTCTCCCGGTGCCAATGGCTTAGGAAGGTTAATTCTCATCATGGTTCTATTGATCATGTGAGAAAGAGGACTTCCGTCTGCATAAGTTACAGCTTCAATTTTGTAACCAAATTCTTTTGGTTTTTGTAGGTTGTTTCTTGTAAAGGTAACTGGACCATTGAACGTTGAATTTCCTAAACTCTCTGGATTTGCCAAAGGAGTCTTAGAATCTGGTGCTCTCATGTTTTGGTCTAATTGAACCCATAAATATTCTAAATGATCTTTAGAATTGTTGTGGTAGGTAATAGACTCATTTCCATATAGACGATCTGTTTTCTCATCTATTCTGATGTCCATTACATAGTCAACTTTTTGCTGAGTATATTCATACCCTGGTGCACCCGAAGCATTTCTTTGAGTGTTAGGAGTTGGCAATACATCTTTAAGTTGTCTGAACTTGTTTTGATCCGTATGACCTTTCTGACGTTTTTTAGGAGCATCCTGTGCAAAAACAGATGCCGTTACAAACAAGGCAGAAAGTACGAAAGAAGCTAATTTCTTCATGCTTTTTGAGTTTGATTAAAAATGTGCGTTAAATTAATAATAAGACCTAAGAATCCTAATGAAACGTTAAAATTTTAACAAAGCTTTATCATTTTCTTTGTTCAAGATCTTGCTACGTCTTTTTTTGCCGACTTTTAGCTTTACAACATTCTGTTGATCAGCAAAATGCTTGACCAAGATTTTATTGGTCACTTCTAGCGATTCAGGAGGTGAAACGTTTTCAATCTCTAGATAAAAATAAACGAGATCTCCTTCGTATTCTTTCCCTAGATAGTTAAAAGAAAGGTCAGTGTTTTGATGTTTGAATTTTAGTTTTTCCTTCAAATATTTTTCAAAATACATGTCGGAATCCTTCAATTCTTTTTTTGTAGTTAGTTGTAGATCAATGTTATAGTCTTTGTTAAGAGCTAGCTCAATATCATCCATAAAAACATTGATAATGACCTGTAAACTTTTTCCTTCTTCATTATATTCTATTTGTGTAAGACTCAAATAGTATTTGTGAGCTGAAAACGCCATCAGAGGCAATAAAAACAAAAGGATCAGCTGCTTTTTAAATTTCATGTTCATTTACTCTTTGTTTTCTTCTTTTTCCTCTTGTTCAATGAGTTTGATATATTTTTTGCTTTCTGTACGTAAAATATTGATCACTTCTATCTTACGATTTTGTTGGTATAACGATTCAATTCCCAAAGGATTGCAGTATTCTATAAAATGATAATACTTGTTTTTAGGTATTTTAAGATCATCTTCAAAGAATTTTTCTCCAAATTCACTGATTAACATATTAGGAAATGCAGTCTGAAATTCTACTTGTCTTCGCAATGCCCAGAGTCTTTCTGAGTTTTTGAATGCAAAGGCAACTGCTGCTCCGGCACCAACAAATGCTGCTGTTGGATCTGTTCGTACAATATGAGGACGAACTTTTTGATCTATGTGATCTCCATCATACCTAACTCTCATATCTACTTTAGAGAAATCCATAGTTCTTCTTAGCGCATCGCCTTTTTTATCTTCGGGTGTTTTCTTTTTATCCAAAGCTAAATAGCCATCTAAATCATGCCTTTTTACAACAACTTCATCCAATGCATAGGTCTTTTTTGGAAGGAAAACATCTAGTACTTCCGAACTATAGATAAATTTATTGATAACGCGTACTACTTTTTCGTGCTGAACCGATGTAAACTGGAGAGTATCACCAATAGAAACAATCATCTTATAATCTCCAAAGTCATTAGAAAATGTTCCTTGATTGGTTCTTAAATTGATGACATTGGCATTTTTTACAACTCCTGAAGAATCTACTACTTTTCCATAAATCCAAAACTTATCATTGATCTGTCCGAAGGTTAATGAACAAATGAATAAAAATGTGATAGATAGGAGTAGTTTTTTTGCCACTTGCTTTGGTTTTATAAAAGTAAAAATACAATATATGTGTTTACTTACAGAAAAACTTTTGTTAAAGCGTTGCTAATCTTTAAGCTCTCTTAAAAATAGAACGCTTTTTTCTTTAAAAACTTCTGTCATTTGAAGAAATTTTCTTTGCTTATATAACTCTTGTATTTTAAAGGGTACGCAAAAATCAATAAAGTCATAAATGGAACCTTCCGGGATTTTAAGTTCCAGAAATAGATCTTTCCCGATTTCTTTAAGAACATTTTGTGCTGTAAAGGTATTGGAAGTGATCTTTCGTAATTTTTCCTTCTCTTTATCTTTAAATCCTATGCGTATGCTACTGCCAAAACCTTTAAAAGATCTTGTTGGATCTGTATTTCTAAGGGTGGTTGCAGCCATGCCTCTCTCAGTAGGGTCTCGTTTCTCAGTCGATTTTTTTGCAAGCTCAACAATGTTGTTTTCCATGTTTCGAACTATTTGAGCAATGGTATCTTTGGGAGTCTTTTTTCTGTCGGTACTTAGATTTCCTGTTAGGTCATGTTTCTTTAAAACAATTTCATCCAAAACATAGGTTTTCTTCTTAAGAACTACATTTAGTTTTTTTGAGAAAGCAATAGGATCTGTAATTACTTTTTTTACGGTTTCATGTTGTACAGAAGTAAATTCTAACGTATCTCCTACAGATACCACAATACGATATCTACCATAATCACTGGAAAATGTTCCCTTTGCTGTATTTAGATTGATGATATGTACATCTTTTACAACATTTGAAGAATCTCTGAGCATTCCATGTAACCAAAACGTTTTTTGTTGTGCTACAAGTTGCAGAGCACTTAGAATAAAGAAAAGGCAAAGGAGTTTCTTTTTCACGATTAGATTGTTGGTTGTTTCATTACAAATAAAAAGTAGAGAGGTCTTAAAATCTCCCAAATTAAGAATAAAGTTTTGTTAATTAATATCTGTCATTCCTTATTTTTGACACATGAAACAACTCATTATTGCAAGCACTTCTACTGTTCATGGAAGCGGATATTTAGAATATCTGATGCCAACACTGATAGAATTTTTCAAGGAATCAAAAGAAATATTGTTTATCCCTTATGCCAGACCTGGCGGTATTTCTTATGATGCATATACAGATATTGCCAAAAAAGCTTTTGGTAAAGCTGGGATATCGGTAAAAGGAATTCATGAATTTGATAATCCGCAGAAGGCTGTTAAAGAGGCGAAAGGAATTTTTACCGGTGGAGGAAATACATTTGAGTTAGTGAATCAGCTATATCAACATAATTTGATTGAAGTTTTACAGCAAACTTTAGAAAACGGAACTCCCTACTTAGGAACAAGTGCAGGAAGTAATATTTGTGGAGTTACAATGATGAATACAAATGATATGCCTATTGTATATCCACCAAGTTTTAACACTTTGGCAATGATTCCTTTTAATATCAATGCACATTATCTAGATCCGAATCCAGATTCTACACATATGGGAGAAACGAGAGAAACGCGTATCAAAGAGTTTCATGTTTTTAATAAGACTTCTGTACTAGGATTGCGTGAAGGAAGTTGGTTAGAAGTAGTAGGAGAGGAGATACTTCTTAAAGGTCCTCATACTGCTAGACTTTTCAGACAAGACAAAACTCCTGTTGAATTGACAACAGAAAGTACAATACGAAATTTTTTGGCTTAGTAATTTACGTAGTCAACAATCTCTAATCCATACCCAATCATTCCAACACGTCTTGTTTGTTGCGTATTGGTCATCAATTGAATTTTGCTGATATCGATATCGTGTAAGATCTGTGCTCCAATTCCAAAATCTTTATTGTCCATAGCAATTCTTGGAGCTTTCATTTCTCCTTTGGCTTGATTTTCCTTTAGAATTCCTAATCTGTTCAATAAGTTTTGTGATTGATTCTGTTGATTGATAAACAAAATAGCTCCTTTACCTTCTTCATTAATGGCTTTGAACATCTTGTCTAACTTCTTATCTGCATTGTTCGTAAGAGTACCAAGAATATCATTGTTTACCAAAGTAGAGTTCACTCTGGTTAAAACAGGCTCATCTTTTTTCCAGCTTCCTTTCGTAAGGGCTAAGTGTACTTGATTGTTGGTGGTTTGTTGGTAAGCTCTTAATCTGAATTCACCAAATCGAGTTTGTATAGTAAAATCTTCTTTCTTTTCAATCAAAGAATCATGTTCCATTCTATAAGCAACCAAATCTTCGATAGAAACAATTTTGATATCAAATTTTCTGGCAACTTCCATCAATTGAGGTAAACGAGCCATGGTACCGTCTTCATTCATGATTTCAACGATTACACCTCCTGGTTTCAAACCTGCTAGTCTTGCAAAGTCTATAGCTGCTTCTGTATGCCCTGTTCTTCTTAAAACCCCACCTTCTTTAGCTTTTAAAGGAAATATATGTCCTGGCCTGGCTAAATCAAAAGGTTTGGTATCATTATCAATCAACGCCTGAATGGTCTTTGCTCTGTCAGAAGCAGAAATACCGGTAGTAACACCTTTACCACGTAAGTCTACAGAAATAGTAAAAGCAGTTTCCATAGGGTCGGTGTTATTGTTTACCATCATACCCAATTCTAACTCTTTACAACGATTCTCAGTTAGTGGAGCACAAATAAGACCACGACCGTGAGTAGCCATAAAATTGATCATTTCTGGTGTTACCTTTTCGGCAGCAGCTAAGAAATCTCCTTCATTTTCCCTGTTCTCATCGTCAACAACAATGATCACTTTTCCGTTTCTAATGTCTTCAATCGCTTCTTGAATGGTATTCAGCTGAATCAATTTTTTCTCAGTATTGGTTGATATCATTTTGTATTTTCTATAGTATCCTCGTCTTTTTTCTTAAAGAGCTTGGTAATTGGTTGCAAAAATACGTCAATATTAAATAATCCCACACCTTTTGATGCTCTTCTTGTTAAGAAAAAGGCAAAGGGCACCATAATAACGCTTGAAACCCAGGCTCCTTGAACAGCACTAATAGAACTTTCTTCGGCTAGATTTCTACCAAAAGTATTGGCAAAGAAATAAATTACGTAAATAGAAATAGCAAGGATCATAGGTAGTCCAAAACCTCCCTTACGAATAATAGATCCTAACGGAGCTCCTATAAAGAAAAGGATTAGGCAAGATAAAGATAATGCTACCCGATTGTAAAATTCTACATCGTAGAGATTCAATCGTTTACGTTTTATCTTCATTGCCCTGTTATAGTTTTCGGCATTACTCAGAGATGATTTTGCCGAACTAATTGCGCCTCCTAAGACACTTAGTTTGTTTGTATTGTCGAAGTTTTCTATAATATTTTGATCCAGCTTGTATTTTTGAATAGAATCATTTGAATTGTAGAGTTCCCTCGCATTTGTTCTTCTGAAAATTGTCCTAGCTTTGGACTCAACATAATCGTCATAATCAACTTTCATGATAGGGAGGGTGTCTTTTAGCTGGCCTAGACTAAGCATGTTGTAGCTATTCTTGAATTTTTCTTCTCCGAGATTGTCGTCAGTAAAAGATGAAATATCAATATTAAAAGCATATTCTTTAAAGTTTGCACTGGAGGCCGGCATTTTGTCGACATTGTTTACACGTGTTACTTTTTTTGTATGCTCTTCGTAATAGTGACCATCATATAGAATAAAGGTCATATACTTACTACCTTCTTCTGTAACAATCTTACCAGTTTTGGCAGTAATTACTTTTTTGTTTCCTTTTCCAGAAGAAAGGTCGTAGATCAGTACTTTCTTTAAGAAATTCTTTTCCTTTCCGTACTTTTCGTCAAATTTGATTTGATAATTAGGGATTTCTGTGTTGAAACTCCCTGGTACTAAAGCTAAAGCAGGTTTCTTCTTTCTGATATTAAGCATCAGGTTTTTTTGCTTTAACACAGCATATGGGTACACATTATTAAGAAAAAAGAAATTGAAGACACTCAATACCAATGTTAGTACTATCAAAGGTCTTAAGAGTCGTAATAAAGAAATGCTCGCCGATTTTACAGCGGCAAATTCATAATTCTCTGAAAGGTTCCCCAATGCCATGATCGAAGAGAGCAGTACAGCAATAGGAAGTGCTTGAGCAGAAACGATCAATGAGGTGTAATATAAAAACTTAAAGATGAAAAACAGACTAATTCCTTTTCCTGCAATACTTTCAAAAGCTAGCCATAAAGCTTGCATTACCAATACAAATAGTACGATAAAGAAAGTAGCAAAAAAAGGAACTAAGAAGGTCTTTAGTATGTAACGATCTAAAATTTTCATTCTTAGTCTATCAGATAATCTAATTTTTCATATTTGGCTTGATCAAAATGAAATAGTAGATCAGATATCTTTTGATTGCTTTTAAATTGATTGATCGTTAAGGTAGTTTCTGCACCATTGGCACCCAATTGAATCAATTGGTAAATGTGTTTGGTCTTAGCGTCAATACCTAAATTAACTTTTACAATTTCAGAGTTGCTGTCAATAGGGGTAAGCTCTACAAACTGAACTTTTCTCCCACTAACATTCTTTAATTCTCCCATTTTGTAATTGTATCCTTCTTTATAAAAAGTAAGTAGTTTAGAAGGATAGATAAAACCATCATCTTCACTCAGATCATCTTCATTGACGGTGATTTCTTTGTCATCATGATTGATCACATACAGTTTCTTTCCGTCAAAAATGAAGGTATTTCCTAAATAGTCTAAGTAGTATTTTTCTCCTTGTAAGGTGATCTTTCCATTGTGTGGAGGTTCTTCATTCTCACTAATTCCGGCTTCTTTGTTAACCAAAGATGTACTAAAACCAATTTGCATATTGGTATAAGCTCCCATCTTTTCAGATACTTCATCCAGCAATACTTTTGCTTTATTGGTCTCCTGTGCAAAAGCAGGACTCAATATACACACAGCAATTATCCATGTAAAAACTCTTTTCATTCTACTCATTTCTTTCATTTTCTAATAATTGTTCTAAAGCAACCAGATCAGGCACTAATACTTGTCTGGCTTTACTACCTTCAAAAGGTCCAACAATACCTGCCGCTTCTAATTGATCTATCAAACGACCTGCTCTGTTGTATCCTAGTTTTAATTTTCGTTGTAATAAAGATGCAGATCCTTGTTGTGCTGTTACAATGACCTCAGCTGCTTCTTTAAATAATTTATCTCTATCTGCAATGTCGATATCAAGATTTGTGCCACCTTCTTCTCCTACGTATTCCGGTAATTGATAAGCTTCTGGATACGCTCTTTGTGATCCAATAAAATCGGTGATCTTTTCTACTTCTGGAGTATCTACAAAAGCACACTGTATACGTGTAATATCGTTTCCTCCGGAGTATAGCATATCTCCACGACCAATCAGCTGATCAGCTCCCGGAGCATCTAATATTGTTCTAGAATCGATTTTAGAAGTTACTCTAAATGCAATTCTGGCAGGGAAGTTAGCTTTGATAATTCCTGTAATTACATTTACAGACGGACGTTGTGTGGCAACGATCAAGTGAATTCCAATTGCTCTGGCTAACTGTGCCAAACGTGCTATTGGTGTTTCTACCTCTTTACCGGCTGTCATAATAAGGTCTGCAAATTCGTCAATTACAAGTACGATATAAGGTAGGAAACGGTGTCCGTTTTCTGGGTTTAACTTTCTAGCTTTAAATTTTACATTGTACTCTTTGATGTTACGAACCATGGCTGTTTTAAGAAGGTCGTAACGATTGTCCATTTCAATACAAAGAGAGTTCAGTGTATTAATTACTTTGGTTGTATCTGTAATAATAGCATCTTCGGTATCAGGAAGTTTAGCTAAATAATGACGTTCTATTTTGTTGAATAAGGTAAGTTCTACCTTTTTAGGATCTACCAATACAAATTTTACTTCTGCCGGATGTTTTCTGTATAATAAAGAAGTCAATACAGCATTCAATCCTACAGACTTTCCTTGTCCGGTAGCTCCAGCCATTAATAAGTGGGGCATTTTGGCAAGGTCAACTGTAAATGTCTCGTTTGATATGGTTTTTCCTATAGCGATAGGAAGCTCCATGGTAGACTCTTGAAATTTCTTGGAAGAGATCACCGAATGCATAGAAACGATGGTAGCTTTTTTATTTGGTACCTCAATACCAATAGTTCCTTTTCCGGGAATAGGAGCAATGATACGAATTCCAAGGGCTGATAAAGACAAAGCAATATCATCTTCCAAGTTTTTGATCTTGGAAATACGAACACCAGCTTCAGGAACTATCTCATACAAAGTAATAGTAGGACCCACAGTTGCTTTTATCTGAGCAATCCCTATCTTATAATTCTTAAGTGTATTAACAATTCGATTTTTGTTTTGCTCCAGTTCATCTGGGTCAATCGAAATGCTTTCGTTGTATTCTTTTAGTAAATTGAGTGTTGGGAATTTGTAATTACCTAACTCTAAAGTAGGGTCAAACTCCCCGAAATCTTTTACTAATTTTTCTGAAAGATTTTCTTTTACATGCTGTTCTTCTTCAACTTCTTTAACATCTATCTGTACATCTTCTTGCTCTTCAAGTTGTTCTTCAGTTTCTGCTACTTCTGCTTTTAAAACAGGTTCTAAATCAATATCATGACCTTCATTAATTTCATCTTCTTCAGTAACTGTAGAAACATCAGAGTGGTTCTGAATGGTAGGTTGTAAATTCTCTACAGAAAGCTCAAATTCAGATTTGTCTACAGAAGGAGTAGGTTCTTCTTCTTTTTCTTCTAATACGATCTCTTCCGAAATAGTATCTTCTTCTGCCTCAACTTTAGAAATAGGAGTTCCTTCTACAGCATCTACTTTTCTTTTAGATCTAAGCTTGTTAATAACCAACTCGGGAGTTACTTTAAAACGAATGGTTAGGTAGGCGAGGAATAGAAATAGTAAAATGATTCCTAATCCTGTTTTTCCTAAGAAAGCTTGTAAGTATTCGTTGATCTCATATCCAATAACTCCAGACAGATTAGCTGAATTCTTGCTAAAGAACCCAAAAGTGATAGAAAGCCAAAGCATTCCCAGCAATCCCCAGTTCCAAGAAACGATTACTTTGGATAGTTTGGTTCTAAACAACCAGAAGAGTCCTGTAATGCATAATAGATATGGAATAACAAAAGCTCCCAGCCCGAAACCTTCATAAATAAAGAAGTGACTTAAGGAAGCACCTACTTTTCCTAAAAGGTTCTTGGTAGGAACCTTCTTATTTGCAAATTCAGACACTACACTTTGGTCTTCTTGCCAACTGAAGAAGAAAGAGATGAAAGCGACCAAAAGGAACAAAGAAAACAAGATCAAAAAAGAACCGATAACTGTCTGTGTTTGTCTGCTTTTAAAAAAAGTAACAATAGGATTCGGTTTCTTGATCTTTGGTTTTTTCGTGCTCGTTTTTTTGGTCTTTTTTGCCATAAAGAATGGTAGAATGTTTAATGGGTAAATATAAGTATTTACTTAGAATAGCAAGGCAATTTTAGGGAAGTAAATAATCCCGGCGATCACTAACGAAATAATAGCAGCAATCCCTGCTGCACCAGCAGAAATATCTTTAATGAATCCTATTTTTTGATGATAATCAGGATGAACAAAATCCGATAGTTTTTCTATTCCTGTATTTAAAGACTCTGCTACCAAGACTAGTCCAATCACTAAGGTTTGCGCAAGCCATTCAGTAGTTGTTAATTGAAAATAGAAACCGGCAGCGGTAGCTACAATAGCAACAACAACTTGTACTTGGATACTACTCTCAGTGGTGATTAAAAGCCAAATGCCTCTTAGAGAAAATTTAATCCCTCGTAAGCGGTCCATTAGAAAATTGTCTTTTGGATTCTTCAAAGATCAGTCTTATTGAATTGCAGCCAATGCTTTATCGTAATTAGGTTCTTGACCTACTTCAGATACTTGCTCTGTGTGCACAACCTCTCCGTTTGAATTTACAACAACAATAGCTCTTGAATGTAAATTACTAAAAGGTCCGTCTACGATTTCCACTCCATAATCTTTTCCAAAACTTCCATTGGCAAAATCTGATAACATTTCTACATTTTCAATGCCTTCAGCACCACAAAATCGAGCTTGAGCAAAGGGAAGATCTCTTGAGATACACAAGACTTTTGTGTTGTTTAAACCTGCAGCAGATTTGTTAAATGTTCGTACAGATGTAGCACACACACCCGTATCTACACTTGGGAAAATATTAAGAATCAAATTGCTTCCTGCATAATCTGCTAGTGTTTTTGATGATAAGTCTGCTGTTGATAGTTGAAATTCAGGGGCTTTTGATCCCACATTTGGTAATTCTCCTATCGTATTTGTAGCATTTCCTCCTAAAGTTATTGACGCCATTTTTTCTGTTTTTTTGAGGTTAAAAGTAATCCATTAAAACTAAGAAATTTGTTTCAATTTTGTTAATTATTACTTCGATTATTCTCAATATCTTCGCAAATGATTTTTGACTAACGATGAACTTAGCGAACTACACAAAAGAATTCAAATACAACTGGAAATTGGCAGCTCCTGTAATGTTGGGGATGTTGGGTCATACTTTTGTAAGTTTCGTTGATAATATCATGGTTGGACAGCTGGGAACAGCAGAACTAGCAGCCGTTTCTCTTGGAAACAGTTTTATGTTCATTGCGATGTCTATAGGAATCGGGTTTTCTACAGCAATTACACCGTTGACTGCTGAAGCGGATGGAGCCAATAATGCAAAACAAGCGAAATCTGTTTTTAAAAATGGGTTGGTATTATGTTTCCTCTTAGGAACCTTTTTGTTCTTAGGAGTGTACTTTGCAAAACCCTTATTATACCTGATGAAGCAACCTGAAGAGGTAGTTGTTTTAGCGGAGCCTTATTTAGATCTTGTTGCTTTTTCTTTAATTCCACTGATTGTATTTCAGGCCTTTAAGCAGTTTAGTGACGGACTGTCATTAACTCGTTATCCCATGTATGCAACTTTACTGGCTAATGTGGTTAATGTTGGATTGAATTATGTATTGATCTTCGGACATTTTGGGTTTCCAAAGTTAGGAATCGTAGGAGCAGCTTACGGAACTTTAGCTTCTCGTTTTATCATGGTAGCTTACGTTTGGTTATTGTTGTTAAAGAAAGAGAAATCCAAAGCTTTTGTATCGAATTTGAAGGTTTTTGTCTTAGATAAACTAATGATTAGAAAGATCATCAGTTTGGGAATGCCAAGTTCTATGCAAATGTTCTTTGAGGTGGCTATTTTTACAGCTGCGATTTGGCTGAGTGGATTGTTAGGAAAGAATCCGCAAGCAGCCAATCAGATTGCATTGAACCTGTCATCTATGACCTTTATGATTGCCATGGGATTAAGTGTAGCTTCAATGATTCGAGTAGGAAATCAAAAAGGATTGCAAAATTTTAGAGAGCTGAGAAGAATTGCTTTTTCAATCTTTTTATTAGGGTTGATTTTGGCAATATTCTTTGGACTTATCTTCTTATTGTTCCGCCATCAACTTCCAAAACTCTATGTCGATTTTGATGATGTTGTAAATTTCAAAGACAATATGGAAGTGGTTTCCATTGCAACTCAATTATTGTTAGCTGCCGCGATCTTTCAGATTAGTGATAGCATACAAGTAATGGTATTGGGTGCATTACGAGGATTACAGGATGTAAAAATACCTACATTAATTACATTTATTGCCTATTGGGCAGTAGGATTTCCTATTAGCTACTTCTTAGGAAAAGAAGAGATGTACGGTAGTTTTGGAATATGGCTAGGACTTTTAGCCGGATTGTCTACAGCTGCTGTTTTATTATATGTTCGATTTAATTATTTAACTTTAAAACTTATCAAAACCAAACATCATGAGTCTACCTAAATTTTTGTTGGCCGATAATAGCAACTATCCTGAAGATATTTTTGTATTGCATACAGAATACCCAAGATTGTTGATCAATTTAAAAGATGATTCTGTTGAGTTCTTTGAAGATATTTCTGGAGAGAATGAGCAAGAACTTGCGAATGAAGTTTCAGGTTTAATAGAAGCTGCCGGTGAGTTTTACGACGAGCAAGTAGGGGAGTATGAATAAAAAAAGCCTCGGTAGGGACCGAGACTTTTTCTGCATGAAGCATTCCCCAACCAACTAGTCTTCGCAGTCGTCGAATAGTTGGAAAAATTCGTCCTCGTTGTTAACCTCTTGAGTTTGTCCGTTTTGTAGTGTTACACTAAATGGGTATTGGAAGTTAAACTCTTCATCATTTCCTAATCCATCTATAAAGCTTTCAAATTCATCATCACTATTAACAGTCACTGTATCTCCATTTTCTTTTACTAGAGTTAATGGGTAGTTGAAAGTAAAGCAGTCTTCAATTTCAAATTCATCATCATAGCAAGCATAGAACTCATCTTCTAGCTCTTCTAAAGAGTTGATTTGTTTCTCAGTTCCATCATCCAAAACAATTGTGATAGGGAAACTAAATTGTGGCTCTTCATCATCACCTAAAGCGTCAAAGTATGCTTCAAGTTCTTGATCTGAAGTAATAGTTACATCGCCTCCTGCTGCTGAAGTAGCACTGATAGGGTATTGGAAGGTAAAGCAGTCAAATTCTTCAAAATCTCCACAATCTTCAATTCCAAAACAATCTTCATATACATCATCAAAATCCTCGTCGCTATTGATGGTTACAACACTATTGTCTGAAGTCTTGGTTACAGTAAACGGATACACAAAATCCGGTTCTGCATCCATTGGTAAGTTTTGATAGAAGGCAAACAATTCGGCTTCGTTGTTTACAGTAGTATTGTTTCCACTTCCATCAGTAAGCGTTAATGGGAAATTGAAGGTAAAGCACTCATCCACTATGTTTCCAATGCAGTCTAGAAACGCAGCTTCCAGTTCTGTTTGGTTGTTGATAGTTTGCTGAGTGCCGTCCTCCAATTCTATTTGGATAGGATACACAAAATTGGGTTGTGCATTACCGCTTAAGTTCTCGTAAAAATCGTACAACTCTATGTAGTTGTTAATTGTAGTAGTAGTGGTTCCGTCAGTTACATCTAAAGGAAACACAAAATCAAAACATTCGAATTCCTCGAGTAGCTCATCAATATGATCTAAATCGTTTGGATTGTTCGTAGTTGCATTTTGACTAATAATAGAGTTTACAGAGGCTCTGAAGCTTCTATTATTCGTAGGGGCTGCCGTATCATCATTACTCTCACAGGAGATCATTAGGGAAGATACAACAAAGATAAAGCATGCTAGAAGTGCTTTTTTGAAAAGAGATGTTTTCATAGTCATTGTTGTTAATGTTTATGCTATGTAAACAGACATCTTTTGTTTTACCCTACTTTATGAATAGGAGATGGGGGAATTTTAAGTAGGGAAAATAAATGGGGGAAATAGGGGTTAGTAGCTGTCACATAGATACTTATGGATTATGTGATGAGTCATAATTTTTAAGCTTTTTCCATTGGTCGGGTGGGAACCCGGAGCTGTAAAAATCTCCAGGTTGCCTTGCCCTTTTTTATAGTACCAAGTAATTGCTTTTCCTGTATCGGTAAAATACTGAGTTTCGCAATTAGGGTTCTTTATTTTTTTAAAGTTTTCGATTAGATCCTCACTATAAGGAACCAAAATTTCTCGTTCGTATGTAGAGCCTTCAAACTCTACTTCGACGTAATGATCTTCATGCCATTTCATCCACCTAACATTTCTTTTAGTGACTATCCCAGATGATATAAGCACACTTACCATAACCAATATTGTTGTGTTGATAATGATAATTTGATGGTTATTCTTTATCCAAATAGACAATTTACTTTTTAGATTCCCTTCATTCTTTTCAAACTCTTTTATCCGATCAATTGAAATTACTGTCGTTTGAGAAGAGTCCTCTTCGAGTATTTTTTTATCCATTACAAAATCTTCATAGCTTTCATACCCTATATATTCTGATGCTTTATTTAGCAAATCAGTTTTTGGGTTGAAAGAGATAGTTTGATCATCTTCTATATATTTTTTGTAATACCTGACAAAAGTGATGGAGCTAGTAGGTAGTTTTAGATCCTCTGTAAAAACCCAAGACAAATGTTTAGATAAGCTATTGGGTTTGTGTTTTCCTGTTTGATTTTTAGCCTTTTCAAAGACCGCTGTAAATAATTCTTTTTTCATTTCCCTGTTAATTACTTGTGTTCATTCCACTAGTTTTTTACAACAAAAAAGAGCATTCATGATCAAGTAATGATTGTAAACATTTTTGATTATAAGATGCTAATGTTGTGATTACTATTGATTCTCCTTTTAATTATTTCTTTGTATAAGAATTATTTGATAAACCTCTTGCTATCAGATAGGTAATTCCAATAATTCCCCTAAGGAACTCGTCGACACATTTGAAAAAGAACCGGAAGTGCTTTTTCAAATGTGCAGGCAAATTCCTCACTTCCAAAGAAGAGGCGCCTCTTCAAAAACCTTGGGGCACCCTGATAGGATATTGCATCTGAGATACACTCGGACAGGGTGCCCCTACTCAAAACTTTATTACAAAATGAAACAGTTTTTTCTGAAAGCCTTTACGGTTTTCCTCATTATGGGAATGATGTCTTCCTGCACGCAAAATGATGACATCGATGAGCTATTGGTAGAACGTGAAACAGTGAGTTGTTGTGGAGAAGGTGAAAACCCACCACCGCCACCACCACCGCCACCTTCGGGAGGATAGAACACATTAATTTTAGAAAAAAGGGAGCAAGTTTTGCTCCCTTTTTGTTTTTAGCATAGGAATAGTTCTTAATTTTAGTCTATGAAAACGAAAAAACTACCCTCTCTAATTTTTTCTTTTTTCTTTTCAATTTGCCTGTATCCACAGAAGCAAGAGAAAAAAGACTTGAACTATTACGTACGTCAGTACGATAAAGCAGATAATATTATTAAACTCGTAGAACCTCTCGATTTTTTTGAAAAAGATAAAGAGGTTTCACTCTCCAATAATTACATACAAAGAGCTACTTATGATCTGTATTATATTACCAAGATACATTATAAGCTAGGAGATATTAATAGGAGTGAAGAAGCAGCAATAGAAGGATTGAAATTACTCGATGGATTGCCAATGACTGAAGCTATAAAAGATAGTAAGCTTAGTTTTTACAATCATTTGGGAATTCTCAACAGAGAAAAAAGTAATTACAATAAATCCTTAGACAATTATGCGAAATCTTTAAGCTTTTCATTGAAGAAAAGCGATAGTGCAATGGCATATAATAATATAGGTGTTGTTTACATCTATATGAATGAGTACGAAAAAGCAAAACAGAACTTTTTAAAATCATATAGAGCATATAAAGAGCTAAAAGACACTATTAATATAGCTTTGCCTCTTGGGAATTTAGGAAGAGCACAATCAAAGTTGAATGAAGAAGGTGCGTTGTCAAATTTAAAAGAAGCCTTAAAAATACGAGAGAAGATAGATTCTCCTGTTATCTATGAAAACTATGAGTTTTTAACTGAGTATTATTTAGATCGTAAAGACTCTGTAAATGCTTTGATGTATGCTAAAAAGAGCTATGTGGCTGCTAAAAAATTCAATAGGCTTACGTATAAATATGAGGCATTGTCAAAACTGGTTAATCTTGGAGAACATCAATACGGAAAAGAGCTTTTTGATGTGTTTGATATTTTGTTAGAAAAGAACAAAATGCAACAAGCTTCTTTTGCAGAAGCAAGGTATAGTGTTGATAAAGAGAAGGAGAAAACAATAAATGAGAAAAATAGAAGAGAGAAAGCAGAGATACAAGCAGAAAGAAATAAAGTAATTTATGGGTCTGCTGGAGGCTTTATTTTAATGAGCTCTATCTTTTTATATTTTTATTTAAGAACTAGGCATAAGAAAGAAAAACTACAAGAGCGATATGCAACAGAACGTCAGATCTCTAAAAAACTACATGATGAGGTAGCTAATGAAATTTTCTATGTAATGTCTAAAATGGAAAACGAAGCAGCTTCTTCAGAATTGATTGAAAATTTAGAAGGAATCTATCACAAAACACGAGATATTTCTAAAGCAAATGCACCATTAGATTTGGGAGAAAATTTTGGGTTAGAGTTGAAAGATCTACTCTTAAGTTATCAAAGCGAAATCGTAAATATATTTACTAGAAACATGTCTGAAATTTCTTGGAATAATCTCAGTTCTCTTAAAAAAGAAACCTTATACAGAGTCTTACAAGAGTTGATGACAAACATGAGAAAACATAGCCAAGCTACCTTAGTAACTATACGTTTTGAGAGACAACAATCAAAGACAGTTATAGCTTATCAAGACAACGGAATAGGAGGTAAGTTGAAGAAGAGCAATGGCTTACGAAATACGGAAAACCGTATGGAACTAGCCGGAGGCTCTATTATTTTTGAATGTGAAGCCAATAAAGGTTTTCACGCAAAAATTGTAATATAACATGTTTACAAAAGTACTAATAGTAGATGATCACGCAGTGATCAGCGATGGAGTTTCCCATAACCTATCAAGTATGGGAATCGACAATGTGCATACCGCACTCTATTGCGATGAAGCGCATCTAAAAGTTAAAAGGGCTATTATAGATGAAGAGCCTTTTGACTTGATTGTTACCGATTTGTCTTTTAAAGAAGATCATCGGGAATGCTCACTTCACTCCGGTGAAGAGTTAATTCAAAGATTAAGAGAAGACGATTCTGATTTAAAAATCATTGTCTATTCTATGGAAGACCATTTTCAAAAAGTACGCACCCTAATCAATGAACACGGAGTTCATGGGTATGTATGGAAAAGTCGAGAAGGAAGTAAAGATCTTACCAGAGCTTTAGAGATTGTCTCTAAAGGAGGACATTTTGTATCACGCCAGTTGGCTCAGGCTTTGATCAAAAAAGACGATACGGAAATCTCAGACTATGATATTGAACTAGTAAAACAGCTTTCTTTAGGTTTGTCTCAAAGCGAGATCAGTAGATATTTTAAGGAAAAAAATATCAACCCTAGTAGTGTAAGTTCTATTGAGAAACGCTTAAGCCGATTAAAGGATCAGTTTCGTGCTAAAAACCCGGCGCAATTGGTATCTATTTTAAAAGATGCTCGTTTTATCTAATACTTTTCCTACCCAGCCCAATATACGGGGGCTCATATAAACTTTCCCTTTCCCTGCTTTTATGGGTCCCCGTTCTTTTTTTGAAAAAACAATACACTTAAAAAATTAATATGAATAATGCCAGATCAAATCAAGTAGCGAAAGGGTGCTTAGTTATAGTGGCTTTTGTGATTTTTGTGCTTTTTATCTATATCGTAGATATGATAATGAATTTAGAATAATATTGCGTAGTCGATATCTTTTCAGGGAAATAGCATAACTATTTGCCTTTTTCAACCAACTCTAATTTGCTTACGTCGGTTTCGGTAGTGAAGAGTCCGTAGTTGATAAAGGCTTTTTTCTTTTCTATTTTTTCTATAGTACCTACAGCATTTCCGTCAAGTAATCGAACTCTGTCTTTTACTTTAAAAACGTAAGAAGCTTTTTCTTTGGCAATTTTCTGAGCTTCTTTCTTTTTCTCTTTTCTTACTTCAACTACTTTTTGCAATACTTCTTTTTCTACTTTTTGTATTGCCTCTTTTTTTTGCTCTTGCTTTTTCTTTTCCTCTTTCTTTTGAACCTTGGTTTTAGGCTTTGGAGGATTCTTCTTTAAATGCTTGGTCTTTTCAGAAGCTACCCATTTCAAGAAATTAGCGGTTAACTCTTTCTTATTATTGGTTTGGAAGTACTTGTTTAAGAACTCATTGGTTCTTCTTCCTAAAGACAGCATTCGTTGGTTGTTATCATACAGTTCTTGGAAACCTTCTAGCTTTTCGCGAATCTTTTGTTCCTTTTCTTGTAGGTTTTCCAGATGTTCTTGCTCTTTACTTTGCTGTTTTTCTAAGTTGTCAGAAGTCTTTTGTAGTCGATTGCGTTCTTTTTGAAGCTTAGAGATTGTACGATCTAAACGAATTTTTTCTGTCTCTACTCGCTTTTTTGCCTTGTTGATTAAACTGTACGGAATTCCGTTCTTTTGAGCTACTTCAAAAGTAAAGGAACTACCGGCCTGACCAATAAACAATTTGTACATAGGCTCTAAAGTACGCTCATTAAACTGCATGTTGGCATTGGTTACATTATCCAATTCATCAGCCAAAACTTTTAAATTGGCATAATGTGTTGTAATGATTCCAAAAGCTTTCTTTTGATAGAATTCTTCCAAAAAGATCTCTGCCAAAGCACCTCCTAACTCAGGATCACTTCCCGTTCCAAACTCATCAATCAGAAACAAAGTACTATCATTACATTTTCGCAAGAAATAACGCATGTTCTTTAAGCGATAGCTATAAGTACTTAACTGATTTTCTATAGATTGATTATCACCAATATCAGTCAGAATAGTATTAAACAAATAGGTTTCACTTCGTTCATCTACAGGAATTAACAAACCACTTTGCAGCATTACCTGAAGTAAGCCTATGGTTTTTAAAGTAATACTCTTTCCTCCGGCGTTAGGCCCAGAAATAACAATGATCTGTTGTTTGTCGTTTAACTCTATGGTTTGGGGAATGGTCTCTAATTGTTGCGCATCGTTCTTCAACCAAAGAATAGGGTGAAAAGCGTTCTTTAAAAAAACTCGCTTGGTTTTACTGATCTTCGGAAGAATTGCATGAATACGATGTGCATAATTAGCTTTTGCTCCAACAGCATCCAAATGAGTTAGGTACACTAAATATGATTCTAATTCAGGAACAAAAGGACGGATCTTTTCACTTAACTCTCGTAAAATTCGAATGATCTCTTGTTTTTCCTCAAAGATTAAATTTTGTAGATCTCTATAAAAACCTAAGGTTGCCTGAGGGGCAATATATACAATGTTTCCAGATTTGGATGAACCTAAAAGACCTCCTTTTACTTTCTTACGGTGCATAGCCAATACTGCCAATACTCGCTGATGATCTATAACAGTTTCTCTGATGTCATCTAAATATCCGGCAGATTTTGCTCTCTCCAAAGCAGAAGAAAAGCTTTGACTTATTTTACCTTGTAGCTCTGTTTTTTCTCTTCTTATCTTACGCAACGCAGTAGAGGCATTGTCTACAATCTCTCCGTAGTTGGTTACTACTTTTTTGATCTCTGTAATGATGTCTTTGTAAAACTCGATCTCATCACTAGATTCAAAAAGAGTAGGGTAATAGGTCTGAAATTTCTTAAAGTACTTTTTTAACTCTCCAACAATCTCTGTTGTACTGGCAATAGTTAAAAAGCTTTTTGGTTCTAAATAACTGTTCTCTATACCTAATCTTTTAAGGTCTTCGTAAATGTTGTCAAACCCGTGATTGGGAATTCTATTTTCGCTTTCAAAAGAAGAAAGATACTCATTGGTACGAGCTAATTCTTTTAGCAAGTTCTTCTTGTGTGTAAAAGGAACAGTTTTTAAAATATAGTCTTTCCCTAATTCTGAGATACAAAATTCTGCAACCTGTTCTAAAACGGTTGTAAATTCTAAATCTTGTAATACTTTCTCAGGAATATGTATTCTCAAAGCTCTATATTTGAACAGGCACAAAAATAGTGAAGAATGGATGTTAAAATAGAGGAAAGCTGGAAAAATATCTTACAAGAGGAATTCGATAAAGATTACTTTCAAAATTTGATACAATTTGTAAGGTCAGAATACCAGTCGACACAATGTTACCCAAAGGGATCTCATATTTTTTCTGCCTTTGATCATTGTGCTTTTGATAAGTTAAAAGTGGTAATTATCGGGCAAGACCCTTATCATGGTCCCGGACAAGCCAATGGCTTGTGCTTTTCGGTATATGACGGAATTTCACACCCACCATCTTTGATCAATATTTTTAAAGAATTAGAAACAGATTTAGGGAAAACGTATCCAACTTCTGGAGATCTTTCTTCTTGGGCAGATCAAGGTGTTTTGTTGTTAAATGCAACCCTAACGGTTAGAGCACACCAAGCAGGTAGCCACCAAGGAAAAGGATGGGAGCAATTTACGGATGCTGTAATCCAACAGATTTCTGAAAAGAAAGAAGGTGTTGTCTTTTTGCTTTGGGGAGGTTTTGCTAAGAAAAAGGGAGCCAAGATTAATAAAGGAAAACACCATGTATTAACCTCCGGACACCCATCTCCTTTAAGTGCCAATAGAGGTTATTGGTTTGGAAACAAGCACTTTTCTAAAACCAATGACTTATTGACACAAATGAACCAATCAACGATTGATTGGTAACTTATTTACACCTATTTCAGGAACATTTTGTTTTTTATTTTGAGTTGCATATGCGTGATTTTCAAAGATCATATTGATGATGTCTGCTGTCATATCAGGGTAATCAACTTCAACAATTGTATTGTTCTTTAGCCATTTAGAGATCTTTTGCTCATGTTTCAAACTTAATTTCTTAATGACCAAAATTCCCATTTGCTTTAGAGCTTCTGCATTGCATTTTTGTTCGAACTGAGTTTTCATTGGAATGACCAAGAGCTTTTTTTGTAGGTACAAAGCTTCAGCAGGAGTTTCAAAACCGGCACCACATAAAACTCCTTTACAAGAAACCAAACTCTCTATGAACTTTTCGTTGTTGATAGGAGAGATAATAATGTTGTTTGCAATGTAATTTTCATTCGAGTGCTTGGAAAAAACATGCCATTTTACACCTTTGAATTTTGAAAGCACCTTTATAATCTTCTTATCGCTATAAGCTGGTAAATACACTGTGTAATGTCCTTTATTAAAAGTCTTTTGCCTTCTGATCTCACTTCTGATCACAGGTGTGAAAATATTCTTGTTATAACTGTCAAAATGAAATCCATAATGATGTTTGCTTGGAGCATACCATTTAAGGACATTTTTTTCTAACCAACTAAACTTTTTAGGTTTGGGAGATTTGTTATTTAACACTGCCGATTGATGGCTTAGAGAAATTACCGGAACTTTCTTCAATTTTCCGGACCAAGCAGTAATCGGCTCAAAATCGTTGATAATAATATCATATTTCTCAACAGGAACAGAACGTATTTCTTTGATTAGTTTTTTGCTGTCTATGACCTTGAATGTTTTCCATAGATCAATACCTCCCTTTTTTCCAAAAGTAAATCCCAATCCATGAAGCTTATAATCGATTTTAAAAGGAATTTCTATTTCTTTAGAATCACCACTAATCAAAATATCTACTTCTCCTTTTAGTTGGAGTAGAGGTATGATGTCTCTTGCTCTGCTAATATGACCATTTCCTGTTCCTTGAATTGCGTATAGTATTTTCATAGTCATTATTTAGAGAATTTAGTAATGTCAAACTCCTTTAAAAGATCGTCAAACAATTCCTTGTTCTTACTCTCAGCTTTTACCAGTTCAGGATCGTTCACTTGATAATCCAAATGAAGGTTCTGTGCTTTTTGATCATCTTCATAACGATAGATAGACCATTTTCTGTTCTTATATTCTAAAGCGGTTAGATTTTCAATCCAATCTCCTGAGTTTAGATACAATACGTTTTGACCATTTTTATTAGTTACAATTCTTTTTTGTGGTTGATGTATATGCCCGCAAACCACATAATCATATTGATTGTCTATGGCGATGTCTGCTGCTGTTTGCTCAAAATTATTGATAAACTTTACAGCACTTTTTACACTGTTCTTTACTTTCTTTGATAATGACAATCGCCCAAAGCCCATCAGCTTACTTACCCAGTTTACAAAGGTGTTGATCATGATCAATAAGTCATAACCAAATCCTCCTAGTTTTGCTAGCCATTTAGAGTGTTGCATGGTAACATCAAATACATCTCCGTGAAAAATCCATGCTTTCTTCCCATCAAGGTCCAATACCAACTTGTTTACAATTTCAAACGATCCTAAGCGGAATCCTTTGAACTTTCTTAGCATTTCATCGTGATTTCCGGTTACATAATACACCTTGGTTCCTTGTGTTAGTAATGAAGTGATATACTTGATTACTTTCATATGGGATTTAGGAAAGTAGCGTTTGTTGAATTGCCAGATGTCAATAATATCTCCGTTAAGGATCAATACTTTTGGGTTAATGGTTTTTAGGTAATTCAATAGCTCTTGAGCTCTACATCCGAAAGTTCCTAGATGAACATCAGAAATAACAGCTACGTCCAACTTACGTTTTTTATATTTTTTCATAATAGATTAGAATTAGAGGGTGAAAGTCTGGTTTAAAGTTTTTGACTTTAAAGAATGGAAGTTCCAAAATGCTATGAAAGCTTAGGGTTTTTATTGCTTAGATAGATTGGTTTATCAAAACTACGCTTGAAGTGTATGTTTATAGTAAACTCTAAGTAAAGAGACTGTGATAAAAACCTTAGAAGAAGATTGATAAAATGTTAAGAAATTGGTTCAAACAAAAAATCCGCCTTTTGAAAGCGGATTTATTGAATTTGAAAAAAGAACAGTGCCTTATACTAAATCGGATGCAGTAGACTTAGATGAGGGTAACTGTAACTGTTCAGTTTGGGTTGTTGTATTTTCAGCCAAACCACATGGGTCTGAAGTGCTTCTGCATGAAGAAAAACTTAACAAGCCTAATACACAAATTGCAATAAATACGATTTTTTTCATGACTTCATCATTTGATGTGCTAAATGTACATATTTTTTATAAACTCATTGACACCTTTCTTCGCATTGATAACGTTAAACTCAAGAAGTTTATTTTGTACATCACTAATAAATTGTTCTGAAATAGGGTTTCCGTGGTTCCAATCGGTTAATTGTAGCCACTTTTGAATGTCTTCTAATTGCTGTTCGTAGCGTTTAGAGAGTGTTTGATCGATGTTTGGAATCGATTTGAAACTTTTATTTTGGTAATTGATAATGTTCAATACTTTTTTAATTTCCTCAGGGTGCTGTTCTAATATCTCATCTCTAACAGCAACAACAAAGCAAGACCACGGAGTAGGGCAGTCGCCAACTCTTTTGAAAATTCCTTGATCTACAAGCGGCTTAGTTGTAAAATGCTCCCACATAAAATAGTCGGCTTCATCATTTTGTAAAGCATGTATTCCTCCTTCTAAATTTTTAACTACTCTAAAATCTAAAGAAGATAAATCCCAGCCTTGATTGTAGGCATTTACAATAGCCATTAAATGCGATCCTGATCCGTACCTACTAATAGCAATTCTCTTTCCTTCCAAATCAGAGATATTTTCGAAAGGAGCAGAGGCATGTGTGTGAATTCCCCAAATTAAGGGTGTTTCTACATAGGTTTGTAATATTTTGGAAGGGTTTCCATTGATGATGTCTTTGATGATTCCTTCCGTTAATACAACAGCAATATCAACATCACCAGAGCGTAGTGCTTTACACATATCTCCTGTACCGCCCGGAAAATCTTTCCAACGTAAATTAATTCCTTCTTGTGTATACTCTTTGTTTTTTAACGTGAGATACCAAGGATAATTGAAATGCTCAGGAACACCACCAATTTTTAGATTTGTCATTTACTCAACAATCTTATTTAGTGTATATAGGATTAATTCTTCAACCGTCTTTTTAGGATCAGAGCTAAACTCTCCTAAAGCTCTGTTGGCAATAATTGCATTCATAGAACAAGCATGGTGTCCCAACAATTTTGATAAGCCATAAATAGCAGAAGTTTCCATTTCTAAATTGGTAATTCTGTTCCCTTTATGCTCAAAAGAATCAATTTTACCATTTAGCTCAGGGTCTTGAATAGAAAGACGTAAAACTCGTCCTTGTGGTCCGTAAAAACCTCCGGCTGTAGCAGTAATACCTTTATGAATGATTTCTGAAGAGATCTTGTCTTCTAGTTCTTTGCTATTGGCAACAATAAGAGGGTATGATTTTTTTGAACTCCACTGAGTATGTGCTACAAAAGCATCTTCCAATTCAGGGTGTGCAATCTCATCTATATTATAAGAGTGTAGCATTCCGTTGGTATCCAAACCGTGAGTACTTAATAAGAAACAATCTACAGGAACATCTTTTTGTAAAGATCCTGAAGTACCAATCCTAACAATGTTCAAAGAAGTATGCTCATCTTTGATCGTTCTTGTGGTAAGATCGATGTTTACGAGAGCATCCAACTCATTCAGAACAATATCTATATTATCAGGGCCTATTCCTGTTGAAATAACAGAAATCCTCTTGCCTTTATAGGTTCCGGTTGTTGTTTTGAATTCTCTTTTTTGTGTGGTAAACTCAATGGTATCAAAGTGTTTGGTAACTTTATCGACTCTGTCCTGGTCACCTACAAAAATGATATCATTGGAAATATGTTCTGGTTTTAAATTCAGATGGTAAATACTTCCATCCGGATTTAATATTAATTCAGAGGCTAATATGCTCATGTATTACGATGTGATTTTAAGCAACTTTCCGGTAGCATTGTGATACAGGTAACTGTATTTCTTTGCACCACCAAGGTAGGTATGCTCATTTCTTAAACTTTGATAAAAATTTAATTGATTGGTTAGTACTTTTTTTCCTTTGCGGCTTAGTTTAACAGGATGGAAAGAAGTAAACAGACTCTTTAGTTTGTCTAGCTTTTGAAAGTATTGAGTGTCGCCAAAACCTAACGTTTCCTGATTTCTCAGAAGGTTTCCAACGAATTCGTTTTTAGATGTAGGCTTTGTCGTATCTGCAATATCTACAATATAGTTTTCTACAACGTTTAATCCGTTTTCTATAGACGGGAATCTTTTTAGATGTACATCAATAGCATCACCCAAGTATGAGAAAGGACTCATTGGGTTAAATTTATATACGGTTTCTAAACGAAGTGGACTGTCAGAGCAATACAGTTGCCAGATATAATCGGCATATTCTATATCGTCTTGAGACAATTCTATTCTGTTTTCGAAATGATTTCGAATTTGTTCTTCATTCAGCTCGCTAAGCCCTAAACGTTTTTTACTTCCTTCAACATCGCCACTACAAACTAAGCTTACTTTTTCGTTCTTTCGATATCTTTTGATCCAGCTAATGATCGCAATCATATTAACCTGACAAAAAAGATCATATTCAAACCAAAGAACAATTTCTTGTTGTCCTTTTTTCTGGCATAAAGTTCTGTACTCTTTCAGCGTAAGATCAATAAAGGTTTTTTTTGTGACTTTGTAAGACGATTTGAAAAAGTCGAATCGAGTTTTCCAAAAAGACTCACTTCCCACATCAATAGAGGTTTTTCCTTCGCACAACATCTCTCTCCACGTAATGAATTCTCCTTCAAACTGTAATGACTGAAGATAGTTTGTAGTACTATCTCCATTAGTAATGTGTAAAATTGAGGATTTCATAAGTAAGGAACGTTAGTTGATTTTAAAATATTTTACAAATAGCTAGTTTTAACATTTAACCACCGACACGCTTCACGGAAAACCCTTTTTCTTTTAGGATTTCCATAATTTGATCTCGATAATCACCTTGAATAATAATGGTGTCATTTTTAAAACTTCCGCCAACGCTCAACTTTGTTTTGATCTCTTTGGCTAAAATCTTAAAATCCTGGGTAGCGCCATTATAACCATCGATGATTGTAATGGGTTTTCCTTTTCGCTTTTCATATTTGCAAAGTAACGGCTCATCTTGAAGCCATACATTTGAAGTTTCCTCTACAGCTTCTTCTTTAAATTGATGATCTGGAAATAGATTCTTTAATTGATCTTGTAAATCCATGAGAGATTACTACTTGGTTAGACCTAGCTCGCGCAAGCGCTCGTTTAAGAACTCCCCTGCAGTAATATCCTCAAATTTCTTTGGATTATTTTCATCAATACACTCTTCTAATACATCTAGTTTCATACTACTTACCGGATGCATAAAGAAAGGAATAGAGTATCTCGATGTTCCCCATAATTCTTTTGGAGGATTGGTAACTCTATGGATAGTAGATTTTAATTTATTATTACTGTGACGAGATAACATATCTCCCACATTGATCATTAATTCATCAGGCTGAGCAATAGCATCGATCCATTCTCCCTCGTGATTTTGAACTTGTAGTCCTTTACCGTGAGCTCCCATTAATAATGTGATTAGGTTAATATCACCGTGGGCAGCTGCTCTAACAGCATTTTTTGGTTCTTCTGTAATAGGAGGGTAGTGAATAGGTCTTAGAATACTGTTCCCGTTTTTGATGTACTCATCAAAATAGGTTTCTTCAAGACCTAAGTGTAATGCAAGAGAACGCAATACATATTTTGCTGTTTTTTCCAACATTTGGTAAGTTCTTTTACCTACTTCATTAAACTTAGGCAATTCACTAACATCAACATTGGCTGGGTATTCTGCTTCTAATTCAGGATTATTCTCTACATACTGACCAAAATGCCAGAACTCTTTTAAATCTCCTTCTTTTTTTCCTTTGGCACTTTCTTTACCAAAAGAGACATAACCTCTTTGACCTCCGATTCCAGGAATTTCATATTTCTGCTTTACATCTACAGGAAGATCGAAGAAGTTTTTAATTTCACTATATAATTCATCTACCAATTCATCATCTAAAAAGTGACCTTTTAAGGCAACAAATCCTATATTCTCATAAGCACTTCCAATTTCTGAAATGAACTTTTGTTTTCTCTCTTCATTACCAGAAAGGAAATCTGCTAAATTTACACTTGGTATCTTATTCATGGGTTCAGTATTTATTTAAGGAAAGATAAAATTAGTAAAAAGAACGTAAAAACAAAGGATTACTTCTTACTAAATGGTATTAAATATGAGATTGTATAGTTAAAACCAAACCCTGTATTGCTGGCATATACTCTGTTAAAACCGGGAGCAAAATGCGTTTTGAAGTTTGGAGGATCTTGCACACTTACCATGATTTTGTATGAGCCACTGATTCCTACAAAAATATTGTTGTAGACTTCAGCTTTGATTCCTACCATGATTTCTGTCCAATGTGCATTTAATCCTGTAGTAGTTATAGGAGTGGTAATGGTTTGAGAATCAAATACAGGATTTCCGGTATTGATCTCATAGCTATTTAAAGTTTGTTCAAATGTGGCAAAACCATAGCGAAATCCAAGATAGATTTCGTTGTTCATGTCTAGCCAATTCTTGTAGGAATTGTAATTTACTCCCAATCGAATATAATTTCCTTTTGCGGTAGAATTTGTAAAGTCTTCTTGGGTTGTTTTTTCTTCAAATCCAATTTCAGAGGCGATGTACCATTTTTTTGAAATTCTGTAATCTCCTACAAATTCAAATCCTTTATAGTCGCTTTGTAGCATTCCTCTGATTGGTTTGCTTATATCAACTCCTAAACGTAAACCGTAGTTTGTTTTGTATACAATTGTATCTTTCTGTGTTTCGTCAGCTTGCTGTGCATATACATTTACACAAGCCAAGACGAGAAGTAGGCTAATGAAATATTTGTACATGTGCTGCTGATTCATTTTCTATGCTGGTTACTGTTGTTGGTGATATGGTTGTAATCCAGTTGGTAATAACTGGGGTAAAGGTAACATTGTTAAAAATGGCCTTGAAACCACAAGATCTTGAAACAAATACTTCTTGTGTTGTGTAGTCGATAGTGATCTGATCTTGAATTGTTCCATTCGAAAGATTATAAACTGTCTGACCACTTGTGACATCTAAAGGAATAGCAATAGAATCTGTAACGGCATTTACAACAACACTATCTCGACCTTCTGGCCATACATATAAATTACTTACTGATTTTAATTCGGCTTGATCATTAGCATCGTAAAAACGAATGACCAAATTAGGTGTAACGGGATCTACACAGAAGTCGTCTTTTTCACAACCAATTATGGATAGTGACAGTAGTAATATGAGGTATAGATATTTTCTCAAGATGGGTGAAATTAAATGTTTATGAGTTTATATGCTACTAAGTTGGGATTTTTTTAAAGAATTTAACATCGTAGTTATAACTTCAAGGTGTTTTCTTAACTTTAAATATTCATCGTTAGATATGTAACGAAGTTCTTTAGAGATTATGATTTGATTTAAAACTTCCATAGCAGAGCTAAAAGAAACAGTTGTAAAATATGCTTTATCTTTTTTTGTACTTCTAGAAGTACCTTCGGCCAAATTTGAAGCAATTGAAACAGAAGCTCTCCTTATTTGGCTAGATAAACCAAACTTCTCTTCTTGAGGAAAACGCTTTGTAATATCGTAAATCATTTTAACTAACTCTAAACTTTGCTTCCAAACATTTAACTTCTCAAATGAATATATTTTCATAGCTTTTTTATACAAACTAAAAACTAATTACACATATAAACAAATAAACCGATACACTTATAAACTCATCCGTCCATAAACGAACAAATAAGTTCAAAGGTTTACCCTTTCTCAAACAAAACAACAGTTTCAATATGAGCTGTGTGTGGGAATTGATCAACCAAACTGATTTTTTTAAGCTGATATCCATTATTTACTAGCTCTACAGTATCTCTAGCTTGCGTTGCAGGGTTACAAGAAACATATACAATTCTATCGGCATTTAAAGCAATGATCTTAGAAAGTGTTTTAGGAACAATTCCTGCTCTTGCAGGGTCTAAGATGATAGTTCTTATCTTGTTCTTGTATTCAGGATGCTGGTATAAGAACTTTCCTACATCTGCGGCATAAAACTCCAATCCTTCAATGTGATTCCTTTTCGCATTCTTTTTTGCGTCCTCAATAGCAGAGGCAACAATATCTACACCTATAATCTTTGTATTCTCACTTCTAGAAGCCAAGATCTGACCAATAGTTCCTGTTCCGCAAAAGAGATCCATAACTACAGTGTTATCAATAGCTTCCCTTTTTTCTAAGGCATAATCAATCACCTTAGAGTAGAGCTTTTCAGCAGATTTTGGATTGGTTTGAAAAAAGCTTTTCATGCTGATCTCAAAATTCAACCCTAATAATTCTTCTACAATCTTATCTTTTCCTGAAACCAATGTAATGCTTCCTGACGTTGCAATAGTTCTATCACCCGTTTCATCGTTGATTGTGTGTAATAAACCTGCAAAACGCTCTTCAAAAATATCTTTTAAAAGAGTAGAAAAAGCATTCAGATCAAATGAAGAAAGTCCATCTGAAGTAGTAACCAAGTTGAACAGAAGTTCATTGGTTTTATAGGATTTACGTACCACAAAGTAGCGGAAAAAACCTTCTCTTCTAGGGCCATGCCAAGGTTGAAGTCCGGTATCTTCACAATAAGTTCTAATAACACGAATACTATCTTCTACCTGTTTGTCAAACAATCCGGAGTCTTTTTCAAGATTATCTCCCATCCACCAAGTTCCACGTCTTTTAAAACCTAGGGTGAACTCATCGATATCCGTTTTGTTTTCTCTGTCGTAACCGATAGCAGAAAACCCGTATTCCATCTTATTTCTGTAATGAAATAGGTTAGGAGAACTCACAAACTCATCAAAGACATCTTCAATATTCTCAACTTTACCAATACGTTGAAATAAAGAAAGTGTACTCTCTTTTTTGTATTTGTGCTGAAGTTCTATGGGTAATTGAATGTAGGGAGCTCCAGGAATATCCTGATAAGGAACTTCAACTTCATCTTCAGAGGGAATTAACACATCCATCAATTTACACTCTGCATACTTCTTACTCGATTTCTTTACCTGAGCTTTTACAGTTTGTCCCGGCAATGTATTGGGAACAAATACTACAAACTCTCCTTTTTCAGAACGAATTCTGGCAATTCCTTTTCCTCCAAAAGCATAGTCTTCGATCTTTAGTTCTAAGATCTGTCCTCTTTTTACAAACTTGTTTCGTTCTCTTCTAGGCATTATTTACAGAATAATTTAGGTCTGCAAAATTAGGAAAAGATATGCTTACTGATGTTAGAAACTCTAACATTAATCATTACTTTTAAAGGAAAATGAACCTTTTTCTTTGAGAGCCGTCTATGGTTTGAAGATCTTCATGAAGAAAAATAAGTACATATCTGACGCTTCCTTGATCAAAAGTTTCCGAGAAGGAAATCAAAAAGCACTAACAATCTTAGTTGAAAGGTGGCATACCACATTTTGCAGACTTTCTTATTGGTATACAAAAGATGCAGATGTAGCAAAGGATATAGCACAGGAATGTTGGACAACGATCATTCACAAAATGGATAGTATTCAAGAACCTGAAAAGTTCAAGAGTTGGGCAATTAGTATGGTCAACAGAAGGTCTATAGATTGGTTAAGAGCCAGTCAAAGAGAAAAGAGCAAGTTGCTTGATTTTCACAAAGAAAAGACAGCAACTATAATTGCTACAGATGACCAAAATAAAGAGAAGCAAAAGCTACAGCTTTTGCATGCTATACAAGAGCTGAATGTTGAACAACAGTATGTAATCAGATTGTTCTATTTGCAGAATTATACTTTAAAAGAGATTGCAGAGCTTACAAAAGTTTCAATTGGAACAGCGAAATCAAGATTGTTTCATGCGAGAGAAAAATTAAAATCAATTGTAAAAAATAAAGATCATGAAAAATAATTTAGAAGAAATTGATCAGTTGATCAAAGAAACATTAACAGAGCAAGAAACCAAATTTTATGACAGTTTAGAAGAACAAAATGCATTTCAAATGTTATGGGGTATATTTTCAGGAAAGAATAAATGGTTGATGATTTTAACATCTATCATTCAGGCAGCATTCTTTGGTTTGTTTATATACTGTTTGGTAGAGTTTTTACATACAGACGAAACGAATGAGTTGATTCGTTGGGGATTGGCCGGAGTAGTTTGTATTATGGCATCTTCTATGCTAAAACTATACGCTTGGATGCAAGTAGAAAGAAAAACGATTATCAGAGAAATCAAAAGAATTGAATTGCTTTTAAGTTCTATGTCGAGTAAAATTTCATAAATAGATTTTACAACTCATGAATATTTAGTAATTTGCAAGCCTTCAGGGATGATTTCTCTCCCACGCTGCTTTTTCGAGCCCTCGAAAGAATAAAGGTAGAGCAGGAATGGTTATTTTATCAATTTAAAAACATTTAAAATGGCTGTTTTAGACCACATTACTTCGCAAGAAGCAATTGAATTAGAAAACAAATATGGAGCGCATAACTATCATCCACTTCCGGTGGTATTGAGTAGAGGAGAAGGCGTGTATGTATGGGATGTTGAAGGAAAGAGGTATTATGACTTTCTTTCGGCTTACTCAGCAGTAAACCAGGGACATTGTCATCCAAAAATTGTTGGAGCAATGGTAAATCAGGCGCAAACGTTAACATTGACATCCAGAGCATTTTACAACGATATGCTTGGAAAATATGAGAAGTTTGCAACCGAATACTTCGGGTTCGATAAACTATTACCTATGAATACAGGAGCAGAAGCTGTAGAAACAGCTTTGAAGCTTTGTAGAAAATGGGCTTATGAAGTGAAAGGAATCGATGAAAATGAAGCGCAGATCATTGTTTGTGAGAATAATTTTCACGGAAGAACAACTACGATCATTTCTTTTTCAAATGATCCAGTAGCAAGAAAGAACTTCGGTCCTTTTACAAAAGGGTTTATCAAAATAGAATATGATAACTTAAAAGCACTGGAAGAAGCTTTAGAGAATAATAAAAATGTAGCTGGTTTCTTAGTAGAACCTATTCAAGGAGAAGCCGGAGTATATGTTCCTTCTGAAGGATATTTAAAAGCGGCTAAAGCTTTATGTGAGAAGCATGGTGTATTGTTTATTGCAGATGAGGTACAAACCGGAATTGCAAGAACAGGACAGTTATTAGCAGTTAATCACGAAGATGTAAATCCAGATATCTTGATCTTAGGTAAAGCATTGAGTGGAGGTGCGTATCCGGTATCAGCAGTGTTAGCAAATGATGCTATCATGAATGTGATCAAGCCTGGAAATCACGGTTCTACTTTTGGAGGAAACCCTGTTGCTGCAGCAGTAGCTATTGCAGCATTGGAAGTTGTACAAGAAGAAAGTTTAGCTGAAAATGCAGAGCGTTTAGGTCAAATCTTTAGAACAGAATTATCAGAGTTTGCAAAGGATAATGATTTTGTAACCTTGGTAAGGGGTAAAGGATTGTTAAACGCAATTGTAATTAATGATACAGAAGATAGTTCAACAGCTTGGGATATCTGTATGAAATTAAGAGACAACGGTTTGTTAGCTAAACCAACTCATGGAAATATCATTCGTTTTGCTCCACCATTGGTGATGAACGAAGAGCAATTAAGAGATTGTATCCGAATTATTACAGAGACAATTTCAGAATTTAAGAGATAAAAAAAAGAGCCAAACGGCTCTTTTTTTTATGTTGTTATAGATTTAGCAAACGTTCTTGCATTAACTCAGGATCTTGTAATGCATCCCAACCTATAGAAGAAATTAGCCATACAATAAAACCTAAGTAAATAAGATTTAAGATAATTCCAATAATTCCGGTAACAACACCAGCACTGGCATTTCCAACACTTTTGTATGCATCTGGGTTTTCATTAAAAATTTTCTTTGCTTTGGCTCCTAATATAACAGCTATGATTCCTAGTGGTAATCCAATAATACCATAACAGATACAAGTAACAATTGATAAAATCCCTAAAACAAGAGATGCCGTTGAATTTGGCAAGGTAGATCTTTCCATAAGATATTTTTTAGTTGATTAAATGATTCATTTTTATAAAGTAACTAATTACTATGATTAGTACATTGATGATTGCTAATGTAATAATAATTCGCTTTGAATTTTTAAATTTCATTTTGAAATTCAATAAAATAAACAATGCAAGAAGAAGAAGCGTATAAATTGCAGGGTACATTTTAAAGGCTTCTACAAACTCTCCTTTACTTAGTAAAACCAATGATCGTTGAATACCACAACCCGGACATTCTACCCCAAACATTTGCTTATTTAGACAGGGAAGAAGGTAATCTTCGGTTTGTAGCAACAGAAACTTCATTCTTACTTAAACATATCCATTCCGGGAATGTTTGGCATTCCGCTTTTAGCAGCTGCTGCCATTTCCTGTTCGTTGATCTCGTTTGCTCTTTTCAAAGCTTTGTTCAAAGTTAGAACTAAGTAATCTTCCAGTTCTTCTGCATCTACCAGCAAAGAATCATCAACCTGAATGCTTTTAATTTCTCTATTGGCAGTAACTGTTACTTTTATCTTACCACTGGTTTCTTCATCAAGCAAGACAGAATCTAAACGTTTTTTGGTTTCCTCAACTTTTTGTTGCGCTTGTTGCAACTGGTTCATCATTCCTGAAATATCTCCAAACATATGTACGTTATTTATAATATTCAGCCTCAAAAATACTCTTTTAAATCGGAAAAAATAAAGTAGAATAAAAATGAAAGGAATCTCTCATAATACTACGCTAATAAGTTTTATTTTTGCATCCGCAGATAAAAATAAATGTAGATGAAAACAAACGCTATCCCGCCTAAAGCAGAAAAACAATTAGAAGAATTAACGATTCATGGTCATACAAGAATCGATAATTATTTTTGGATGCGTTTGACAGACGAGCAGAAAACTGCAGAACAGAAAGATGAGCAAACGCAGAAAGTAGAAGCTTATTTGCATGCCGAGAACGATTATTTTGATGAGGTAACCAAAGACAGTAAAGAGTTTCAAGAAGCTCTGTTTCAAGAAATGAAAGGGCGTATCAAAGAGGATGACGAGTCTGTTCCTTACTTTAAAAATCAATACTTCTATATCACTCGCTTCGAGAAAGGAAAGCAATACCCTGTATTTTCAAGAAAAAAAGGAAACTTGGAAGCTAAAGAAGAAGTTCTTTTTAATGTGAATGATGAAGCAGAAGGGCATGAATACTTTCAATTAGGAGGATTAAATGTTAGTTCTAACAATAAATTGGCAGCCTTTGCTATAGATACTGTAAGTAGAAGGCAGTATATCATTCAGATCAAAAACTTAGAAACAGGAGAGATCTATCCTGATAAGATAGAGAACACTACCGGAGGTTCTGTTTGGGCAAATGATAATCAAACGCTGTATTATACTAAGAAAGACCCTATTACTTTACGTAGCCAGAAAATATTTAAACACATTTTAGGTACAGATTCTTCTGAAGATGTAGAAGTATATCACGAAGAAGACGATACTTTCGGAACGTATGTGTATAAAACAAAATCCAATAAATATATTGTTATTGGAAGTTACAGCACAGTTTCAAATGAGTTTAGAGTGCTTTCGGCTGATGAGCCTTCAGGCGAATTCAGAATCATTCAACCAAGAGAACGTGATTTAGAATATAGTTTGTCACATTTTGAAGACCATTTTTATATTCAAACCAATAAAGATGGAGCTAAAAACTTTAAATTAATGAAAACCCCTGTGGACAACACAGCCAAAGAAAATTGGGTTGATGTAGTTCCACATAGAGAAGGTACATTATTAGAAGACGTTTCTATATTCAAAGAATACCTTGTATTAGAAGAAAGAACTAATGGTTTAAGTAAGATCAGAATCAAACGTTGGGATGGAGAAGAAGACTATTATTTACCAATAGACGAAGAAACTTACTCAGTAGATGTGTATGCCAATCCTGAATTTGATACGGATGTATTTCGTTATTCTTACAATTCTTTTACAACCCCTACTTCTGTAATCGATTTTAATATGAAAGATCGATCCAAAGACATAAAAAAGGAGCAAGAAGTACTAGGAGGAAAATTTGATAAACAAAATTACATCAGTAAGAGAGTATGGGCTACTGCCAGAGATGGAAAAAAAGTAGCAATCTCATTGGTGCATCATAAAGATACAATTCTAAGCAAGGATACACCTTTGCTACAATACGCCTACGGTTCTTATGGCTATACCATATCAGACGGATTTTCTACCACACGGTTAAGTTTACTAGACAGAGGATTTGTGTATGCGTTAGCGCATATCAGAGGAAGTCAATATTTAGGAAGAGAATGGTATGAAGATGGAAAAATGTTGCATAAAAAGAATACATTCTATGATTTTATTGACTGCTCACAATATTTGATCGACAACAATTATACATCTTCAGATCACTTGTATGCCATGGGAGGTTCTGCCGGAGGATTGTTAATGGGAGCCATTCTTAATATGGCACCGGAATTGTACAACGGAATTGTGGCAGCCGTACCTTTTGTAGATGTAGTTTCTACCATGTTGGATGAAAGTATACCATTAACAACAGGTGAGTTTGACGAATGGGGAAATCCGAAAGACAAAGAATATTACGATTATATTTTATCTTATTCTCCTTATGATCAAGTAGAATCAAAAGAATATCCGAATATATTGGTTACAACCGGTTATTTCGACAGTCAAGTTCAATATTGGGAGCCAGCCAAATGGGTAGCAAAACTGAGAGAGGTAAAAACAGATACAAATATTTTACTATTAAATACCAATATGGATGCCGGTCATGGAGGAGCATCCGGTCGTTTTAATGCACTAAAAGAAACGGCAAGAGATTATGCCTTTTTCTTAGCATTAGAAGATAAGTTAGAAAAATAAATTAGTTTTGCACTCGTTACAAAGAAGCTCAATAAGTTTTTTTGTAAAAAAGAGAGAGAATGGATAGAAACAAAGGGGTATACAACAACTTATTAGAACTCGTAGGACAAACACCTATGGTTCAACTCAATCGTATTACTGAAGGCTTCCCAGGGAGGTATTTTGCTAAATTAGAAATGTTCAATCCTGGGCATTCAGCAAAAGACAGAATTGCCTTGCATATTGTAGAAAGCGCTGAGAAAAAAGGCATTTTAAAACCGGGTAGTACTATTGTTGAAACTACTTCAGGAAATACCGGATTTTCTTTGGCAATGATCGCCATGGTAAAAGGATATCAATGTAAGCTGGCGGTAAGCGATAAATCTTCAGTAGATAAGATAGACGGACTAAGAGCGATGGGGGCTGAGGTGTATGTTTGTCCGGCTAATGTGCCCGCAGATGATCCAAGATCTTATTATGAAGTAGCTAAGAGAATTCATAAAGAAACACCTAATTCTGTATATATCAATCAATATTTTAATGAACTAAATATTGAAGCTCACTACGAAACTACCGGACCAGAGATTTGGAAACAAACAGAAGGCAAGATCACACATTTGGTTGTAGCCAGTGGTACCGGAGGAACTATTTCCGGTTCTGCCCAGTACTTAAAAGAGCAAAATCCTAATATCAAGATCTTAGGAGTAGATGCAATGGGGTCTGTTTTAAAGAAATTCCATGAAACCGGCGAGTTTGATGAAAATGAGATCAAACCTTATAAGATTGAAGGATTAGGAAAAAACTTAATACCAACCGCAACAGATTTTTCTGTAATTGATGTTTATGAAAAAGTAAGCGATAAAGATGCAGCGTACAAGGCTAGGGAAATTATTAGAAAAGAAGGAATTTTTCCGGGGTATACTTGTGGAGCTGTAATGCAAGCAACACAACAGTATGCAGAAAAAGGATTTTTTGATGCAAATAGTGTTGTTGTAGTGGTATTTCCAGATCATGGTTCTCGCTATATGAATAAGATCTACAGCGATGTTTGGATGAAAGAACAAGGCTTCTACGATTCAGAACTTCCACAGAATAAACCCGCCAACTACGTAAAATAGAGAAATCGAAAACGATTTAGGTGTATAATTTGTTGATAATCAACACTTCTTTTTATTTGATTTACTCCTAAAAATTCGGTTACTTTGCACCCGCTAATGTATAGATTAGCTAAGAAAATGTTAAGAGCATGACGAAAGATTTATTTGAAAGAATTAGAGAAGAGAAAGGGCCTATTGGAAATTGGGCAGATAAGGCAGAAGGATACTATGTATTTCCAAAATTAGAGGGACCGATCTCTAATCGAATGTTTTTCAATGGCAAAAAAGTAATCACTTGGAGTGTCAATGATTATTTAGGATTAGCCAATCATCCAGATGTATTAAAAACTGATGGAGAAGCTGCAATGGAGCACGGAATGGCGTATCCTATGGGAGCAAGAATGATGTCCGGACACACCAAATACCATGAACAATTAGAACAAGAATGTGCTGAGTTTGTAGGAAAAGAAGCTGCTTATTTGGTAAACTTCGGTTACCAAGGAATGGTTTCTGCAATTGATGCATTGGTAGGAAAGAATGATATCATTGTTTATGATGTTGATACACATGCTTGTATTATTGATGGTGTTCGTTTACACCCGGGAAAACGATTTGTTTACAAGCACAACGATATTGAAAGTTTTGAAAAAAACATGAAGCGTGCTGTAAGAATGGCTGAGAAGACCGGAGGAGGTATTTTAGCTATCTCTGAAGGAGTTTTCGGAATGAGAGGAGAGCAAGGTCGTTTAAAAGAGATCGTTGAATTAAAGAAGAAATACAACTTCCGTTTCTTAGTTGATGATGCACACGGATTTGGAACTTTAGGAGAAGGAGGAAGAGGAACCGGTTTTGAACAAGGAGTTCAGGATGGAATTGATGTGTATTTTGCAACTTTCGCAAAATCGATGGCTGGAATTGGAGCTTTCTTCGCAGGAGATAAAGATATTGTACAGTATTTGCAGTACAACATGCGTTCGCAAATGTTTGCAAAGTCGTTGCCAATGCCAATGGTAAAAGGAGCTTTGAAGCGTTTAGATATGATCCGTACAATGCCGGAATTGAAAGATAAATTGTGGGAAAACACCAATGCTTTACAATCTGGTTTAAGAAATGCAGGATTTGATTTAGGTACTACACAAACCTGTATTACTCCGGTATATTTAAAAGGAGATGTGCCTGAGGCGATGGCTTTGGTACAAGATTTACGTGAAAATCACGGAGTGTTTTGTTCGATCGTAGTATATCCTGTAATTCCAAAAGGATTGATCATCTTACGATTGATTCCAACAACTACACATACACAAGAAGATATTGATGAAACGATTACTGCTTTCTCTGCAATTAGAACCAAATTAGAAAGCGGAGCCTATAAGCATGTAGATGCTTCTGTAGGATAGTAAGAATTCAAAATAAAAATAAAAACCGAGCAATCTGCTCGGTTTTTTTTATGCTTCTATTCATAATCATAATCGTGGTGATAATAATCGTGGAAATAGTGCTTGTGCCTGTCGTTTATATACTTCATCACATCTGATCCTGTTTTGAAATCAGGGCATACATGATGCTCTCCGTTTTCATGTTCATCCTGAATCGGTAATTGCGATGCATTATGCGCCATTACCATTTGTAAATGACTTGGAGTATCTTCTAATGTTGTATCATCTCCACTGGTTGGAGGTGTGATCTTTTCTAAAGGATTATCTGTTCTAGGTTTGTCTAAAGTCAATACATCAGAAATACAAGGAGCAGCTTTATCTCTTTCAGTTAAAGGATCTAGTCCAAATCTCTTTTGAATCGTTTTATTGATAGAGGTATGATCATAAGGAGTAGCACCTTCGGCTCTTATCACAGTACCTGCTTCGATTAGTGGAGAAATAAGAACAGTAGGAACTCTAGGACCAAAACGTTGGAAATTAAAGTTGTTTTGCCCAATCTTTCCGGGTTCTGGGTTTACTGCATTCTCAGGAGGAGAAACATGATCGTAACACCCACCGTGCTCATCATAAGTAATGATCAATAAAGTTTTATCCCAACAAGGAGAGTTACGAACAGCATCGTATACTTGTTTCATATACTGCTCTCCTTTAGAAACATCGTAATTAGGGTGTTGACTGTTTCCTTTAGGTCCCCATTTAGGCTCTAAGAAAACATGATTGGCCAATGTTCCTTCTTTAGCTGCTTGTTGAAATGCTGCAAAATCTCCAAAGTGGCTGTTTTGTGCATGGGTAATATCTGCGACCAGATTACGTACTAGAGGATCTGAGTCATATCCATAACAAGCCCACGTTTTTCCGGCAGCTTGAAGTGAGTGAAAGATACTTTTTGCAGTGTATACACTTTGTGACTTGTCAGAAAGTATTCCTTGAGAAGTAGACATATGCAAAAATGCTCTGTTAGGAAGTGTTTCTGTAGGGGCAGAACCAAACCAAGCATCACTTACAGCATACTCTTTTGCCAAAGTAGAAAGTACAGGAAGCATTTCAGGAGAATAACATCCCATAATATCTTTACCAGTAGGATTTCCAATAATCTTCCAACCACTATTAGGTTTCTTTTGCCAACCCAGCGTATAATCAAAGTTGGTTACAAAACCATCCATCTTAGCAGGGGTGATTGGATTAGGTTCTTTAATTGTACTGAATAATTGAGAGTTGGTATTAGAATATCCTTCCCCCGGATCTGCCAAAGGCATAAAATAAGGATTGGAAGTTTTGTTAGTAATAGGAAAGACAGGATGTTTGTTTCCTTGCTTGTCAAGGTTAAACTCTTTTCCTGTTAATCCGTCAAAGTCATGACCCAAAGGAGATTTATTCCCTTTATCTGAATAAAGATAGCCTAACATGTGGTCAAAACTTCTGTTTTCCATCATAACCACAACTATGTGTTCAATTTCGTTTAATTTATTTTTCATTCTGAATGCGATTTAGGGCTATCAAGTTAGTATGGTGTTTTGATAAAAAAACGAGTATTTATGCGTGTTTTTTGCATAAAAAAAGCCCATCATTTCTGATGGGCTATATTTTTTAGGTGAATACCTTATTTCTTTCTTCGCTTTCTTCCAAAACCTGAAGAGGGATTGTTATTTCCTCTTCTTCCACGATGTCCTCCATTTCCTCTACCACTTCCTCTTCGGTTACCACCATCTTTAAAAGGTCTTTTTCCTCGTCTTCTTCCGCCTCCTCCTGTAGGCTTTTCCTTTTTAGTGATTTCGATATTTACATCACGTCCGGAAAACTCAGGTTGGTTTTGAGCAAAAGCCTCTAAAGTTTGCTGTTCAAAATTTTTATCTACCTCAAAGAAAGAGAAGGTGTCTAAAATATCAATAGCACCAATATCTAAGGCTTCAGTAATATTTTGATCGTTGATCAATCCGATCAAACGAGCAGGGTTTAACTTATCTTTTCTACCTAAGTTGATAAAGAATCGCGTCATATTCTCAGAAGAACCTTTTCCGCTTTTTCCTCCTGAATCTTTGCTTAGATCATTTAAGTCCTGTGCATTTTCGTAATAAGATAAGAAAGTATTAAACTCTAAAGAAACAAAGCGTTGAATCAATTCCTCACGATCCAATCCGGCTAGTTTTTCGTAGATGTTAGGTAAGAAACCTTCGATTTCACTTTCGTTTACCTCAATTGTCTTTACACGATCTATTAAATGTAAAATCTGTTTTTGGCATACTTCATCTCCGGTAGGAATCATTTTTTGCTCAAACTTTTGCTTGATCTTGCGTTCTATAGGAGTAATCTTACCTTTTTCTTTCTTATTGATCAATACAATAGAAACCCCTTGGTTTCCGGCTCTTCCCGTACGACCACTTCTGTGTGTATAGTTTTCTATTTGATCCGGTAACTTATGATTGATAACATGCGTTAGATTGTTTACATCCAATCCACGTGCAGCTACATCAGTAGCTACTAACATTTGTATACTCTTTTGACGGAATTTTTCCATCACTGTATCACGCTGCGCCTGAGAAAGATCTCCGTGCAATGAATCTGCATTATATCCGTCAGCAATCAGTTTTGTTGCTACCTCTTGCGTTTCTCTTCTTGTTCTACAGAAGATGATTCCGTAGATATCCGGATTGATATCAGCAATCCTCTTCAATGCCGGGTAACGTGTTCTTTCAGAAACCAGATAATAGATATGCTTAACATTATCAGATCCTGTATTTTTTTCTCCTGAAGCAATCTCTACAGGACGAACCATATAATTCTTAGCAATAGCTTCTACTTCTCTTGGAAATGTAGCAGAGAAAAGTAATGTTTGCTTAGTGTCTGGAGTGCTGGCTAAAACCTTATCAAGTTCATCTTTGAACCCCATATTCAGCATTTCATCAGCTTCATCTAAAACCAACCACTCAACATTACCAAGCTTTAAAGCTCTTCTGTTGATAAGGTCTACTGTTCTTCCCGGTGTTCCAATAACTATTTGTGCCCCTCTCTTTAATTTTTTGATTTGCTCTTCAATATTTGCTCCTCCATATACAGTAACAACTTTCATGTTAGGAATGTACTTTGCAAAGTCTTGAATGTTCTTTCCTATTTGCACTGCAAGTTCTCGAGTAGGGGAAAGGATAATAGCCTGTGTATTTTGATTGGTTTCATCTGCCAATTCCAAAATTGGTAAACTGAATGCAGCGGTTTTTCCTGTTCCTGTTTGTGCAAAAGCTTTTAGATCGTCAGTTGAAGAAATAATCTGAGGAATTGCTTTTTCTTGAATTACGGTTGGTTTTTCGTAACCTAAATCCGTTAATGCTCTATTGATAGGCTCTTTTAAGCCTAATTCTAAAAATGTTGACATACTGTGTTTTTGTAGATCCACAGACGCCCACCTGTAAATCCTTGATTAATAACGACTTTGTTTTTAATGAGTTGGTTCTCAGTAAAAATCGTGCAAATGTAGGTTAAATTAAATGGATAATACTATAAAGTACTAGTTTTTGATCATCTTGTCTATCTGACCGTAGATATTACGAGAAGAAAGAGCCGCATATCCATTGGTGATGATTCCTTTTTTATTGATAAGTAAAGTACGAGGCATTTTACTTGACAAGAACTCATTAGCCTTGCTATTAGGACTAACGTAATACTGAGTTTTGATGTCTAATTGTTTGATGCGATCTTTACCATCTCCATCAATTTTTACACCAATAAATTTAACGCTAGGAAATTCTCTAGACAAGTATTTTACTCTAGCCCCAACATATTCTCTAGAAACATAATCAGGATTCCAGAAAAATAAGACAACATTCTTGCCTTTTATCAAAGTTTTAATACTTCTGTCAGTTTTATTATAATCTTTAACCTTGAAATTGTATATCTTCTTTCCTTTGTGAAGCTTTTTAGAGTCATTTAATAAAGACTTTATCAATCTCTTATCACTATCATTGCTGCTGAGTTTTAAGTAGGTGTTAAAAGCATCTTTATTTACATTACAGCTAGATTTTCTATAAAAATGACCAATCATAGTCTGCCTAAGAACAGCATTTCTGGTATATTCATTATTTACCTCGTTAGCTATAGTTTTTAGAAGACTTACAGTAAATTCATCAGAATCTAGATCGTGCCCTGCAGTATTTACTTTGTTGTACAGATGACTCAAAACAAAATCTCTGTATGCATAAAAATACATGATAGAATCTTTATCTAGAGAAACTTTACTTCTGTGACTGTAAAATGAGGCATTTACTTCTGTATGAGCTTCATTCTCATCTTTAATGGCAGAATGCGCCATTGGATAATTTTCTACTTTAGAGTACAAAGGATAGGTAAGTGCAATTTTGAGAATGTCTTTATAATTATCTGATTCTTCAGGATTTTTTTTATCAAACTCATCGTAAGTAGCAAGTCGTGTTTCTTCTATAGAATCTACTTTATTTCTAAATTCATTTGGAGGTAACTTGTACAATTTATAGAAAAGTTTATCATCTTTTTCAGATTCTAAAAAACAATCAATCAGTAAATTATTACGCTCTGCACCCTTTCCACTAAATACCAAAGACTCGTCAAAATCCCAAGTATTCAATCGAACTAAAAGACTATCTTGTGGTTCCAGATAAATATATTGATGTTCGTTACCGTGTTTAAAGTAGTATAGGCCTTCATTAAGAGCTGGTATTTCTCCTAAGAAGACATCGTTTTGATTTAAGTAAAAAGTATCCAAAACAACTTCGTTATCATACAAGATAACATGATCACATTTTGGATTAATTATTTTTCCTCCAAAATAGGTGATATCCTTTTCGGTTGCTCCAGTACAGCTCATAAAAACTGTAATGGTAAAAATAGCTATCAGTTTACTAAATCGTTCTATCATGTTCAATCTCAATCTCATTTTCAACAAACAAAAATAACTATCTATCTTCCGCTTTGTTGTTAATGGCATGTTAAAACAATCTTGAGTCACTTGGTTTTGTTAAAATTCGAGCTAAAATATGGAATTGAAATTAAAAATGAAAATTTCGCTGTTTAGCAGCCAAACATCTTTGCATTTCGGTTTAAAATCATAAATCTATTTCATACTTTTGCAGCAAAATTTAAAAGCAAAGCACTCAATGTTATCAGTTTCTAATTTATCAGTCCAGTTTGGAAAGCGTATTTTATTTGATGAAGTAAACACTAAGTTTGTTCAAGGTAACTGTTATGGAATTATTGGCGCCAATGGAGCAGGGAAATCCACTTTCTTGAAGATTCTATCAGGAAAAATGGAAGCCACTTCTGGTCATGTTCATTTAGAACCAGGGAAAAGAATGTCTGTTTTAAGTCAGGATCACTTTGCTTTTGATGAGCACCCGGTATTGGAAACAGTAGTAATGGGAAATAAAGAGCTTTTTGCAATTAAAAGCGAAATTGATGCATTATATGCTGATTATTCTGATGAGAATGCAGAGAAGATTGGTGAGTTACAGGTGAAGTTTGAGGAAATGAATGGTTGGAATGCCGATTCAGATGCTGCTGCTATGCTATCGAATTTAGGAATTAAAGAAGAGCTTCATTATACATTGATGAGTGAGCTAGACGGAAAACAAAAAGTACGTGTATTATTAGCTCAAGCATTATTTGGAAGCCCGGATGTATTGATCATGGATGAGCCTACCAACGACTTGGATTTTGAAACAATTGGTTGGTTAGAGAACTTCTTAGCTAATTATGATAATACAGTTATTGTTGTGTCTCACGACCGTCACTTCTTAGATGCAGTTTGTACACATATTTCTGATATTGATTTTGGAAAGATCAATCATTACTCAGGAAACTATACTTTCTGGTACGAGTCTAGTCAGTTAGCGGCAAAACAAAGAGCACAACAAAACAAGAAAGCAGAAGATAAGAAGAAAGAATTAGAAGAATTCATCCGTCGTTTCTCGGCTAACGTTGCAAAATCAAAACAAGCAACCAGTCGTAAGAAGATGATCGAGAAGTTAAATGTAGATGAGATCAAACCTTCTAGTAGAAGATATCCTGCTATTATTTTCAAAGCAGAAAGAGAAGCAGGAGATCAAATCTTAAATGCAGAAGGATTAGCTAAGTCTAATGATGAAGGAGTACTATTCCAAAATATAGATATCAATCTAAATAAAGGAGATAAAGTAGCTATTATATCTAAAAACTCAAAAGCTGTAACAGCGTTCTATCAAATCATTTCAGGAAATACACAAGCAGATTCAGGGAAATTTGATTGGGGAGTTACTACAACACAATCATATTTACCTGTAGACAACTCTGACTTTTTCCAAGATGGAAGTTTGAACTTAGTAGACTGGTTACGTCAGTATGCACAAACAGAAGAAGAAAGAGAAGAAGTATTCTTAAGAGGATTCTTAGGAAAAATGATCTTTTCTGGAGAAGAAGCACTGAAGAAGAGTAATGTATTGTCTGGAGGAGAGAAAGTACGTTGTATGCTATCTAGAATGATGATGAAGAGAGCTAACATTTTATTGTTAGATGAACCAACAAACCACTTGGATCTAGAATCAATTCAAGCATTGAACAATTCACTTATCAACTTTAAAGGAACAGTATTGTTCTCAACTCATGACCACGAGTTTGCACAAACAGTAGCAAACAGAATAATAGAGTTAACACCTAACGGAGTAATTGATAGATATTCTACTTTTGATGAATATTTAGACGATCCGAAAGTGAAAGAACTAAGAGAAAAAATGTACGCATAAATAGAAAAGGAAGCTGAAAAGCTTCCTTTTTTGTTTTCATAACATTCACCTCTAATTTTTTTTATATTTTCATAGGCTATTAATGTCCCTTAATAACTAACCTTGAAGAATTTAATTTTTAAAAGAACATTCTTTCTGAGGTCTATTTTTATATTGGTATTTTTTTGCTGCTCCTTTAATCTAATGGGTTTAGATTTTTCAGGAGTTAGCAATATTGTGTATCAAGATGTAGAAACCTTACATACCTTTAAAGGTAATACAGATCTCCCAAGCTTACTTTTGGGTGTTTTCTTTGGCCTCATGATCGTGATGGCTCTCTACAACCTACTACTATATTTTTCATTAAGAGATAGAGCTTATTTGCTGTATGTAGGAACTACTGTCTTTGCAATTTTAACGACTGTATCAACCAATGGTTTGGGAGATGAATATCTGTGGCCCAATCACCCAGGCATAGATAGTACAATTTATGTTGTATTTGCAGGAATTAGTATGGCTTTTTCTAGCAGGTTTGCAGCCCTTTTCTTGCAACTTAAACTCTATAGTAAACGATTAGATCAATTAATGTGGCTTATTTGCGCACTAGGAATACTCGTTTCTGTACTTACAATAATTTTAGGTATAGACCCCATAAAGGAGTTTGTTCGTTGGATTGTTTTGCTCTCGTTTCCTTCATACATAGTTACAGGTTATATCATTTACAGAAAAAACTACAAACCGGCAAAGTTCTATTTGATTGCTTGGGTACCCTATGTGCTAGGGCTTTTAACGAGAACAATGCATGGAGCAGGTTGGTTGCCAACAAACCAACTGGTATTATCATCTATAGAATTGGGTGGGGCTCTTGAAATTGTACTGTTATCATTTGCTTTGGCATACAGGATCAAAGAAATGAAAAGAGAATTGTTAGAAAAAGAATTAGAAAAAGAGCAGTTTAAAACCAAATTACTGAAAGATCAAAAAGTAATTTTAGAACAACAAGTTGAAAGGCGTACCAAAGAGCTTTCAAGAGCAAATGCAACAAAAGACAAATTCTTTTCAATTATCGCTCACGATTTAAGAAACCCGATGATCGGTTTACAAGGTGTTGGCCAAAAGTTGGAATATTTCATTAAAAAAGACCGTCAAGAGAAACTCTTAGAAATGGGAGGGCAGATTGATCGATCTATAGATCAATTAAATCATTTACTCAACAATTTACTCAACTGGGCAGTATCACAAACCGGAGGAATCTCTTACAACCCGCAAATACATCAAGTAGCTCCTTTAATTCAAGAAAATATTGATTTATATAAATCATTAGCTAAATCAAAAGAAGTAACGTTGAAAAATGAGATTGTAGAAGGTGAGCTCTACGCAGATTTGAATGCCGTATCTACGATTATTAGAAATCTACTGAGCAATGCAATCAAATTTACTGAGAATAGAAGTACTGTTCTTTTGAAAGCTCATGAGAGTGATAACATGATACACATAACAGTTAGAGATCAAGGAAAAGGGATGTCTCCAGAAATGGCTCAGTCACTTTTTAAGAGCAATGATTTTGAAACTACAATAGGAACCAGAGGAGAAAAAGGATTTGGATTGGGATTGAGATTGTGTAAAGAATTTACAGAAATGAATCAAGGAACAATTTCGGTAGAAAGCGAATTTGGAAAAGGAACAAGTTTTACTGTAAGTTTTCCTATAACCATCAAAATTACAAGTGCTTAGTATTACGCACCAAAAATTGTATGTTTTATGGACAAAATTTAGCCGTTGGCAATCAAACTTTAAAATGAATGATAGTTTTAATAGACCTTTAGAATGAATAAAAGCAGTGATAAACAAATTAAAAGAAAGATGAAGATCTTAATTGTAGAGGATGAAGCAAACTATGCTGACACTTTGGAAATGTTTGTTGAAGAGTTAGGTTATGAAACTGTTGGAGTTGCTTCTCAAGGAAAATTAGCCATGTCTTTATTTGATGAACACAACCCGGATTTGGTGTTGATGGATATCAACTTAGAAGGTGAGTTGTCAGGAATAGATCTGGCTAGAATATTTCAAGGCCAACGCCCAACCCCGATTATTTTTATCACTTCTTTTGACGACAAAGAAACGTTTAGCAAAGCCAAACAAACCGGACCTTATGCTTATTTAATCAAACCATTTGAGCCTGCAAGACTTCAAAGAAGTATAGAGTTGGCTTTACAGCATGCTTATGCTGATGGAGATCAGGTGTTTGATAATCAGGAAGAAGTGTTATTAGCAACTTCTTGTTTCTTTGTGAAGGATCGTAACAAGTTGATCAAAATACGACTAGAAGAGATACTATGGGTTGAGGTAGAAGATAAGTATTGTATGATTCATACAAAAGATAGAAAATTCACTTTGAGACAATCTCTAAAAGATTTAGCTAAAAAGCTGGATGCATCAATCTTTGTACAAACACACCGATCTTATATTGTAAATGCTTCTGAGATAGAAGATATCGATTTGAGTCTTTTTGTAGTGAGAATAAATGGAACAGAAGTTCCTTTAGGCCGCGCTCACAAAGACGAATTCATCAAACGATTACAAATGTTATAAAAGATAATTAACAAATCCCCATTACTTACATACAATGAGAAAATTAGAGGAATCAGATTTACAAGTAGGAGATATTTTAATCTTTGAAAACGAAGATTTTAGTTATCTGAAGTTTTATAGTTTACTTCCTAGTTGGGAGGATAGTGGCGATAAAGAAAAGTGGATGCCCGCAGCTTTTTATCTACTCTTATACATGATTCCATGGTTTGATCCGGGAGATGACCCAAAGAACTATAAAAATATTTACCATGCAGCTATTTGGGGAAATGTAGATGTGAATAGAGGTAAAATGGGAGCACCTGTAGAAAATTTGAATAGAATTGTACAAGCTGGTACTCATGGAATTGGTCAAGCATCTATGGATAGTACATTAAAAGGACCCGGAGTGAAAAATATTTACGTATACAGACGTAAAGGAAACCCTTCTGATTTTGAAACATTAATCACCAATGAAACGAGAGCTTTTTACAATGACACATCTATCCCTTACGCATATAAAACGGCCTGGTTGTTGGCAGTAATTTGCACCTTAAGATATCCGGACGGGAAGCTAAAAGAACTACTTCTTAACTATATGCCTGCCTATGCAGCAGATATGATGATCTTGATCATCCAAGATTGGATCAACGACTATAATGCTCATCATGAAAAAGAGATGGTCGTTTGTTCAACCTTAGTATCAATGATCTATAAGAATGCTGGTTTTGAATTGGATGTAGAAGTTCTAAAAGAATCAAAGTCTCTAGCAATTCCTCAACCTTTCAAAATAGATCAAAACGAAACAGTTACAGTTCCAAGTATAGAGCTAAAAGGAGTGGATGCAAAAGGAACCATAGTTACACCAAGGCAATTGTCTGAATCTCGAGATGTAGAAGAAGTAGGGTACTTACCTTTTAAAGGCTAAATGTTTCGTGAAAATGTATCTGCATTTTTTCGTTAATGATTCACCTCAATAAAAGATATACATTCATTATACTATTTTGAAGCCCCCAAGAAGAATTTTGTTATGCCTTTTCATGTGTTTGTCTGCATTACTTTATGGGCAAAATACAGAAAACCTAATCAAAGAAATTTCTGTTTTTAAAGATGTTGAAGAGCAGTTGCTTATTAAAGATATCGAAAAAATAGAGTTTACTTCAGTAAAAGATAAAGTCATCAATCTAAATGATGGAGTATTTTGGTATAAGGTAGAATTGAGTGATTTAGAGAAAGGAAAAACAATTGTTTTTGATATCAGAGAAAATACGATCAAAACAATCGATATTTTTCAAGGAGGGAAGAAAATAGCTGACCGTAACAACGATATGGGAATTACCAATACAGCTATTAAGATAGAAAATGCAACGGGCAGCACGTTTTATGTGAAAGTACGGTTTTACCGTCAGGTGTTTTTTCCTTTAGCAGTAAGTTATTTCTCTGCTTATGAGAAAAATGCAAAGATTCGATTGTTAAAAAATGGGTTTTACTATGGGTTTGTAATCATGGTGTGCATTATAAACTTGTTCTTCTATCTGTCTTTAAAAGACAAAACATTTTTGTACTACTGTTTGTTTGTAGCAACAACGAATATAGGAATCTCAGATTATGATGGTTTTTCAAAATTATGGGTAGTAGAATCAATCTCAGATCATATCAATGTATTCTCACATTTTTTGATAGCCCTTACGGGCGCTATGTTTGCTACAGTCTTTCTAAACCTGAAGACTTTTGTGCCTAAAAGCTTATACAGAGGAGCTGGATTGTTGTTGTTACCACTTATAAGTTATGGAATATACCTACCAACTCACAACTATGTTTTTTATGCTTTAGGAGATACTTTCTGTTTGTTGGTGTTGGCATACTACTGGGGGCTGGGAGTATATGTACTCAAAACCGAGAAGTTTGCAAAATTCTTTGTAATCGGGTATAGTTTAGTCCTTTTTTCAGCATTGTTATTTGTAATCCCTCAAGATTTAGGAATTTCCGTTTTTTCGGTTACAATTGGTCATGTAAAGTTCGGAGCCTTATTTGAAATGTTGATCTTAACTTACGCAACTACGTATAGAACTAAAATCTTAAAAGAGAAAAACGAACAAATGGGGACAGAGTTGCAAAGTTATATCGGCCAAGTGATGCAGTTAGAAAACTCGCTGCAAACACTATCAGATATAAAAGACGAAGAAGAAACATTGCAAGTAGAAGAAAAGTTATTAAAAGTTGCTGAAAAGAATGAATTAACTGATAGAGAAACCGACGTTTTATTATTAATTGCCAAAGGATTCAATAACCAGCAAATTGCAGAAGAATTATTTGTTTCCGTAAACACAGTGAAGTATCACATCCGTAATATTTACGAGAAATTAGATGTTAAAAAGAGAACAGAGATCACTTCAAAACTACTGTTCAACGTATAAAAACACTGTTTTTTAATTTTTAACAGTTTTTGTGCTTACGGAGCTAAGGCAAAACTCCGAAAAAATTGCAATTCACGACCTACCTCTGTTGTTTGCGCACATAGTTTCATTTCACATTACAGATTCACAGACCTTTACCTGTATATGTGTGTGTTTCATACTGTGTATAGACAATCGTCATTTTAAAAGATAAAATCATTGAAAAACACCAAAACTACCCCGAAGGGTGGGAGAAAAAACTAGGAAAGCACCTAAAATTGCGAGGAATTTTTATCCCATGCATAAAGGTATTCACATAAGATCATTAAGAAGCACGCGAAGAGAAAATGTAAAAAAGATGCTGAAGTTACAAGAGCAATTGATCATCGTTCTATTGATCTTGTTTATAGGATTACTCTTCATTAGCGCCTTTCAAAATTTTGACCTTCTAAATATAGGAGTGGGAGTTTTTGTCATTTCATACTCATGTCTAAAACTTTACCAAGTACGTCAATTAAAAAAAACGAACAGGCAAATAACAAAGAAACTTAGAACACTAGAACAATAACTAACACATGAAAAGAACATTATTTAACATCATCCTTTTTTTATTTGTTTTTCATTTTTCCAGAGAAGCAAATAGTCAAACAATCGTTAATAATTTGTCAGAGTCAATCAATTCCTCTTACACCATTGGAGGAAGCGGCCATGAACAAAGCTTTACAGTTGGAAATCAAAATGTAAAATTTTACTCGGTAATGCTCGACTTTGAAAGTGGTATGACTGACCCTGCATCTGTAAATGTTTCATTAAGAACTAATGCAGGAAGTACTATAGAAAATTTGGGAAATCATTTCACTGGATCTGGGTTGCAAGGGGCTATAGAGTCAAGTACCAACCCAACATTATTGGCAAATACTACGTATAAGATACATGTTTCTATATCAAGTGGGACCAATGCTAGTTGGAAAAAAACCGTTTCAGGAAGCAGTATAGGAACTTTAGGAACTTTTCCTGCTGATACGGAATATGCTCGAATGCAAGTATTAGGATTGATAACAGGAAATGAAATTGTTAGTTTTCCTACCGACCCTTATGGAGGAGGATATGACACAGATGGTACAGAGCAAGTGAATACAATTAATTTCGGGAATATTACTTTTAAGACCACAGATGATGGAATTGGGACGGCTTTTGCTTCGTTAACAGGTATTGCTGGTGCATTAAATAGAGGTTTTGCACACGGCTCTATAGTATCAGGAAATTCAATTGTAGATGGATTAGGCTATGTTTCCAATGCAGGAGATGGAGCTAATGGAGTTTGGTTTGTTTTTTCTACAGATAATGGAAGTGAATTCAACTTTTCTGGTTTTGATGCTTTTGAAACCTATGACTATATACAAACAATAGAAGTATTAGGGTTTAGGGATGGAACACTGGTAGTGAGTGAGGAAGTTTCAATTGCAAAAAGTAGTATATACAACTATATTAGAATGACAGATACAGGGTTTCGATATGTAGATGAAGTGAGAATTCGTCAGAAAACACCAGGTTTTTTCGATGGAGGAGTGCCAGGTATAGAAGGATTCATTTTTAATAATATTGTTTTAGAAGCACCTGTTTTACCTAATGCAGCACCTACAGCTTCTAATGTGAATTTTACAGGAGGACTAGCTTCAGCAGAGCAATTATCAGGTAGTTACACATGGAATGATACTGATGCAGGAGATACAGAAAGCGGTACTACTTTTCAATGGTATCGTTCTGACAATAACTCAGGAACTAATAGAACAGCAATCTCGGGAGCAACAGGACAAAACTATACCTTAACTAACAATGATATTGGAAAATATATCAGTTTTGAAGTAACGCCTAATGATGGAACAGATGCAGGAACTCCGGTAGAGAGTAGTTTGCAAGGCCCTGTTACAGCTTGCTTAATCACTGCTGTGAATTGTAACCCTGGTTTTACAGGCCATCAAGCCTTTTTTCAGCTAGGAATAAAAAGAGTCATTTTTGGTACAATAGATAACACTACAAGTGTTCCTGGTCAAGGAGACCCTACACTACATGATTTTACTTGTACTCAACAAACTACCATTACTGCGGGAGTACCGCAATCGATTACGGTAACCAACTTTACGCACAACCAGGAAGATGTAAAAGTATACATTGATTATAACAACGATGGAGATTTTAATGATGCCGGAGAATTGGCATTTAGCAGTGATAAAAAAATATCCCATACGGGTTCAATCACCGCTCCACTTACAGCTGTTAACAACACAGTCTTAAGAATGAGAGTCTTATCTGACTTCTTTGACAATGGGGTGGCTAGTGCATGTGAGAATATAGACTTTGGTCAAGTAGAAGAGTATGGAGTTACCGTACTTGTACCCGTTATAACAGGAACATCAGCTAATCAAGCGGTAAATGATGATACTACAATAGATCCTTTTTCAGGTGTTGTACTAACAATACTAGGAAACCCTAACGTAACAGCAACCATTACTTTAGATAATAATGCAAAAGGAGCACTTTCCGGTGCTGATCTTGTAGGTTCAGGACCTTATACAATAGCAAGCAAATCTCTAGCAGACATGCAAGCTGCTATACGAGCTTTGACGTTTACACCAACAGCCAATCGTACTGCTACTACAGAAACAACCGCTTTTACCATTACGATTGATGATGGAACAACTGTTAGTAATGATTCTAATACGACAGTTATTTCCAGTGCAGTTGGACCTACAATTACAGGAGTAAGTATTCCTAACACACCTATGAAGGTAGGAGATGTTGTTACAGCAACGATCACTGTAGATAGTGATACAGATAATTATACTTCAGGATCCGGTGGAATTAGTGGAACAATAGGAGGGTTTTCGGTAGGAAACTTATCTAGAACCAATGCTACCACATATACGGCTACTTTTACAGTAACTGATGGAGGTACAGATGTAGCAGCAGGAAGTGATATTCCTGTTAGTGTTACGCTCTCAGATTCAGGAGGAAAAGCCGGTAATACATTTGGTACGGCTATTAGTCAGAGTTCAGATGCTATTGATGCAAACAGACCGGATGTAGATTCGATTGTCATTACTGATTCAGCGTTAATATCAGGGGAAACTACACTGGTAACATTTACGTTTTCTGAAGTAGTAACAGGATTTACCAATGCAGACATTACAATTCCTAATGGAACGTTAACAAATGTAAGTTCTGCAGATGGAGGAACAACGTATACAGCTACATTTACACCTACTTCTAGTGTTGAGGATGCAACCAATGTATTTACTATAGATAAATCCGGAGTAGCAGACAATGCTGGAAATTTAGGAGCAGGAACTACAGATTCAGGAAACTTTACGATTGATACACAAAAGCCTACAGTTACAATTACAAGCTCGGCAGATCCAACCAGTGGAGCATTTACTGCTACATTCACTTTCTCGGAAGACGTTACCGGATTTGTGGTTGGAGATATTACTGTAGGAAATGGAGCAGCGAGTAACTTTAATAGTACAAGCGCAAGCGTTTATACAGCAACGATCACTCCTATAGCAGATGGAGCAGTAACGATTGATGTGGCTGCAGATAAAGCCATTGATGTTGCAGGAAACAACAACACCGCAGCTACACAATTGAGTGTAGAAAATGATGAAACAAAGCCAACGGTAACCATTACCAGTACAAATACTTCAGGAGTTGCTTTGGCAGAATTTCCAGTGACTTTTACTTTTAGTGAAAGTGTAACAGGATTTGTTGAAGGAGATATTACACTTTCAAACGGAACAGTAAAAGCAGGTACATTTTCAGGAACAGGAACAACGTATACAGCTACCATTTCTGGAACTAATCATGGAACAGTTACTATTGATGTAGCTTCAGATGTTGCGAATGATGCAGCAGGAAATGGAAATACAGCAGCAACTCAGTTTAGTATAGAGAATGATATTATCTCACCTTCACTAACCATTACAAGTAATGCTTCAAATCCACAGAGTGGAGCTTTTACAGCAACATTTACTTTTGATGAAGATGTAACCGGATTTGTGGTTGGAGATATTACTGTAGGAAACGGAGCAGCCAGTAATTTTCAAACGACTAGCGCTAAAGTATATACGGCAACAATTACTCCTGCCTCTGATGGAGCAGTTACCATTGATGTAACTTTTTCAATAGCTACAGACATTGCCGGAAACTTTAATAATTCAGCAACACAATTAAGTGTAACCAATGATGAAACCAAACCTTCGGTTGTAATTACTAGCTCTGCAAACCCTGTAAATGGAGCTTTCACAGCTACGTTTACTTTTTCAGAAGATGTAACCGGATTTGTGATCGGAGATATTACTGTAGGAAATGGAGCAGCTAGTAACTTTAACAGTACAAGTGCAAATGTGTATACAGCAACAATCACCCCGGCAGCAGAAGGAGCAGTAACGATTGATGTTGCAGCAGACAAAGCCATTGATGCAGCAGGAAACGACAACTTAGCTGCTACTCAGTTGAGCATTACCAATGATACAAGCAAACCAACAGTAACTATTACTAGCAATGCAGCCAGTTCACAAAGCGGAGCATTTACAGCTACGTTTACTTTTTCAGAAGATGTAACCGGATTTGTAGTTGGAGATATTACAGTTGGTAACGGAACAGCTAGTAACTTTAATAGCACGAGTGCAAGTGTTTACACAGCAACAATAACACCTGCTTCTGATGGAGCAGTAACAGTTGATGTAGCAATAGACAAAGCCAATGATACTGCAGGAAACGGAAATATAGCAGCAACTCAATTGAGTGTGAGTAACGATGAAACTTCATCAAGTGTATTAGAAATTAATTCCGATGCAACCAATGGAACTTACGGAGTTGGTGACGTGATTAATATTTATGTACAATACGACGAAGAAGTATTTGTTACAGGAACTCCTCAGTTAACCTTAGAAACAGGAACTACAGATCAAACAATCAATTATGTAGATAGAAGTGTATCTACCTTACGTTTTGTCTATACGGTTCAATCTGGAGATGAAAACGCCAACTTGGATGTTATTAACTCATCGGCTCTGACATTAAATTCAGGAACAATCAAAGATGCAGCAGGCAATGATGCTAATCTAACTGTACCACATGGAGTAACTTCAGGATCATTGAGTCTGAATAAAGCAATTGTGATCAACGCATCAGTTCCTACAGTAACCACTACAGATGTTGCTTCCATAGCACAATTATCTGCTGATTTTGGAGGAAATGTAACAGATGGTGGAGGATCTACCGTAACTGATAGAGGAATTGTATACTCAATTACTTCAGCAAATAACAATCCGGAAATAGGAGGAACAGGAGTTACCAAAGATGATAATGGAGCCGGAACAGGAGCATTTAACGAATCAATCACCGGCTTGTTACCTAATACACAGTATTCATATAGAGCCTATGCTACAAATAACTCTGGAACAGTATACGGAAGCGTAAAAACATTTACAACCTTAGCATTAATAGCGCCTACCATTAGTTTTACAGATATCAACAAAACTTACGGTGATGCAGATTTTACGTTGGCAGCTACATCAAACTCAGGAGGAACAATTACATATTCTATAATTGGAGCAACAAATGGAACAAGCTTATCAGGAAGCAATGATGCAACTGTAGACTTAGGAAATGTGGCTAATATTACAATTAGAGCTACTCTTGTAGCCAATGGTATTTATACAGGAGGAACAAAAGACATAACATTAGCAATAGCAGCAAGGTCAATTGCCGTAACTGCTGATGTAGACCAGACAAAAGTATACGGAGATTCAGATCCAACGTTTACTTATACAATAACTACAGGAAGCTTGGTAAGTGGAGATTCTTTTACCGGAGCATTAACTAGAGCAGCTGGAGCAGCTGTAGGAAATTATGCTATTAATCAAGGAACATTAAGTGCAGGAACTAACTACAATTTAAGCTTTGTTTCTAACGATTTTAGTATTACTCAAAAAGCAATCACTATAACAGCAGATGCAGGGCAGACAAAAGTATATGGAGAAATAGACCCAACATTTGCATACGCTGTTACTTCAGGAAGCTTGGTAAGTGGAGATTCTTTTACCGGAGCATTAAATAGAGCAGCTGGAGAAGATGTAGGAGATTATGCTATCAATCAAGGAACATTAAGTGCAGGAACTAACTACAATTTAAGCTTTGTTTCTAACGATTTTAGTATTACTCAAAAAGCCATCACTGTAACAGCAGATGCAGGGCAAACAAAAATATATGGAGAAGCAGACCCAACATTTGCATATTCAATTACTACTGGAAGTTTAGAAACAGGAGATAGCTTTACCGGAGCATTAACTAGAGCAGCTGGAGAAGATGTAGGAAATTATGCCATTAATCAAGGAACATTAAGTGCAGGAACTAACTACAATCTAAGCTATGTGTCCAATGATTTTAGTATTGCTCAGAAAGCAATTACTGTAACAGCAGATGCAGGACAAACAAAAATATATGGAGAAGCAGACCCAACATTTGCATACGCTGTTACTTCAGGAAGTTTAGAAACAGGAGATTCTTTTACCGGAGCATTAACCAGAGCGACAGGAGAAGCTGTAGGAAATTATGCTATTAATCAAGGAACATTAAGTGCAGGAACTAACTACAATCTAAGCTATGTGTCCAATGATTTTAGTATTGCTCAGAAAGCAATTATTGTAACAGCAGATGTAGGACAAACAAAAATATACGGAGAAACTGACCCTACATATACTTATGCAATAACCACAGGAAGTTTGGTTAGTGGAGATAGCTTTACCGGAACATTAGATAGAGCTGCTGGAGAAGATGTAGGAACCTATGCAATAAGTCAAGGAACATTAAGCGCAGGAGCTAACTACAATCTGAGTTTTGTTTCTAATGATTTCGCTATTGCCCAAAGAGATATTATTGTGACAGCCGATACAGGCCAAACAAAAGTATATGGAGATACAGATCCTTCATTTACGTATGCAATAACTACAGGAACTTTAGTTAGTGGAGATTCTTTTACAGGAGCATTAACAAGAGCAACCGGAGAAGATGTAGGAAACTATACTATCAGTCAAGGAACCTTATCTTTAAACTCAAACTATAATTTAAGCTTTGTTTCTAATGACTTTAGTATTACTCAAAAGGCCATTACAGTAACAGCAGATGATCAACTTAAAGAAAGAGGAACTGCAGATCCGGCCTTTACGTATGTGCTTACAAGTGGTTCTTTAGAATCAGGAGATTCGTTCTCAGGAACTTTGTCAAGAATAGCCGGAGAAGATGCAGGAACCTATGCAATCACCCAAGGTACTTTAACTGCAGGACCAAATTACAACTTGACTTTTATTGAAGGAACGTTGACTATTGAAGATACGATTGCACCTGTTTCACCACAAGTAACTCATATTTCAGAATATACCTGTAGTGGTAACTTAACTATGACTAGTGATAATACCTTGAAAATCTCAGGAACTGCAGAAAGAGGGTCTACTGTTGAAGTGTTTATCGAAGCAATTTCTGTAGGAACTACAATAACAGATGATAATGGCTTCTTTACTTTCGATCATACAGGAACTACACTTGCAGACGGAACCTATAGCATTACAGCACAAGCTACTGATGTTTCAGGAAACACCGGAGATCTTTCAGCACCATTTACAATTACCATCAACACAGTAGATACAGACAGTGATGGTATTGCAGATTTCTGTGATGAGGATGATGATGGAAACGGAGTAGATGATGTAGATGAAGATTGTGACGGAGATGGAATCATAGATAGTCAAGATACTGATAACAGTGCATGTACCTCAGAAATTCTACAAACCAGAAGCTACGGATTCTCTCCAAATGGAGATGGAGTAAATGATGGATGGGTGATCGAGAATATCACAGCCTTCCCAAATAATACGGTAAGTGTGTATAGCAGATCTGGAAAGCTTGTGTTTAAGAAGAAAGGGTATCAAAATGACTGGGAAGCTGTATCAAATCAGATTAGTAACAGTGGAAGCAGTAATAGATTACCTGTTGGACCCTATATCTACGTAATAGATCTAGGAGATGGAAGCAAACCTACAAGAGGATGGTTATACATCAATTATTAATCAAAGCACATTATAAAAGAGAACAATCATGAAAAAATCAATTATAACACTCATCACGATCACTTTTGCTTTGTTAATAGGAACCAAGGCAGAAGCACAACAAGACCCAAACTTTACCTTGTATAACTTTAATATGAACATTATTAACCCGGCTTTTGCAGGGATCAAGGAAACACCTGAGTTGAACTTGGTGTATAGAAATCAGTTCTTGGGAATCGACGATTCCCCAAGAACCATCTCTATGGCCTACTCAAAAGCATTGGGAAAGAATCTGGGAATAGGAATCTCGGCCATCAATGATAGAGTTTTTGTCTTGACAGAAGCCGACATTGCAGTAGATGTATCGTATAAACTACAGATAGATGAAGAGACAAACCTATACTTTGGACTAAAAGCTGGAGGAGGATTTGTAAACATCGATCTAACCAAGGCAAGCAACCCTGGAAATGACCCATTGTTTACACAGAACCAAAGTTTCTTCAATCCACATATCGGAGCGGGGATCAATATTCAGAATGATAAGTTCTACATCAGTATCTCTACACCAAACTTCTTAAAGGGAGACAGATATGAGAAGCAAGGAAACAGGCCAAGTGCAGCTGTAGACCAAGCACACTTCTACTTAGGAGGAGGATACAACATTACTTTAAACAGTAGCCTAGTCTTAACTCCAAGAGTAATGATGAGAACGGTAGAAGGAGCACCAACGAGTTACGATCTGGGATCATCTTTAGAGATCAACAAGAAGTTTATTGCAGGGGTGAACTACAGAGTAGATGAAACAGTATCAGCATACGGATTGTTCCAAGTATTAGACAGACTAAAACTAGGAGCAGCCTATGATGTAACAACAATGGATGCAAGTGCTATTAACGACAATGGTTCGTTAGAATTAATTTTAAAATATCAGTTTTAAGTTAAAAGAGATATTCTTTATAAAAAAGAAAGCCGTTCTCCCAAAGTTTCGAGAGAGCGGCTTTTCGTTTAATTTTTTTGAAGAGGACTAATAATTTTTACATCACTAAATGAAATGGCTCCTCTGATAACTCCATCAATGGTACTTTTCAAAGCATCGATCATTTGCATTTTTAATTGCGATTTATGGAAGATCAAACTAACTTCTCTTGCAGGTGGAGGTGATGTGAATTCTCTCAAATGCTTCTTGTCACTATCACTCAAATCCATAGTGTGTAAGTAGGGCAGTAGTGTCATACCTAATCCTTCTTTAGAAAGTTTAACCAAGGTGTCAAAACTTCCACTTTCCAGTTGAAACCCTTTTTTATTGTCTGTTCTGTAGGTTCTGCATAAGTTAATTACACTGTCTTTAAAGCAATGCCCATCTTCTAGCAATAAAATATCGTCCATTTCCAGTTCGTCAACCTCAATTAGCTTTTGATTGAACAAACGATGTCCTTCAGGAATTAATCCTACAAACGGTTCGTAGTATAAAGGACGCTCTTTTATGGCTTCATTTTCGAGTGGAGTAGCAGCCAATCCGGCATCAATATGACCATCCATTAGTTTTCTAATGATCTCCTCAGTTGTCAATTCTTCAATGATCAATTTTACTTTTGGGTATCGCTTTGTAAAATTGTTCAAAAACATGGGAAGTAAAGTAGGCATTACAGTAGGTATGATTCCCAACTTAAATTCCCCTCCAATAAATCCTTTGTGTTGATGTACGATATCTGTGATTCTGTTGCTTTCATTCACAATAATTTTGGCCTGCTCTACAACTTTTCGTCCCACATCGGTAAGCTCGATAGGCTTTTTTGACCGATTAAAAATCTGTACATCTAATTCTTCTTCTAGCTTTTGAATTTGCATACTCAGCGTGGGCTGAGTTACAAAACTGTGTTCTGCAGCAATGGTGAAATTTTGATATTCTGCTACAGACAGCACATATTTTAGTTGAGTTATGGTCATCGATAAAAATTTTTGATAAAGATATTAAAACTATCAATAAAAGCTATAGTTTATTTTGGTTTTTTGAGCCTAATTTTGTGGTAGAAAAAGGCAAAAAAATGAAAACAACTTTATTAGGATTAGACAAAAAATCAACAGAAGAATTGACAAAAGAGCTCAATACTTTGTTGGCAAATTTTCAAACATATTATCAAACTTTGCGTGGGTTACATTGGAATATTAAAGGAAAGAATTTCTTTGAATTACACTTAAAATTTGAAGAGTTATATACAGACGCTCAAGAAAAAGTAGACATGATTGCAGAGCGTATTCTTACACTGCAAGGAACTCCTTTGCATACTTTTTCAGATTATACTGATATTGCAGTAGTACCGGTAGCAAAAAATGTTTCTAACGATGTAGAAGCAGTTAGTTTGATTGTAGCATCGTTATCAGAATTATTAAAAATAGAAAGAGGAATTCTTGAATTGTCAGATAAGGCAGATGATGAAGGAACAAACTCTATGATGAGTGATTTTATCTCAGAACAAGAAAAGACCTTGTGGATGATGAATGCCTGGTTAGGTTAAAAAAAACTGAGTTGATTTAGATTGAAAAGAGAGGTAAGGAATTATAAATTCCAAAACTCTCTTTTTTTATTTAGCTCTTCTTCTTGCTTCGCATATTCTTCAGGAGAAATTACTTTTAAGAAAGAAGGATGTTGCTCTATAGCATATTCGATCTTGGTTACAATCTCATCAATAGACTCATTTTCATAATCTATTTCCATTGGAGGTTTAATCACCATAGATTGTAAAACATTTCTCTTTTTGATCATCAAACCTTTTTTATCAAAAGAACGTCTAAAACCATCAATAACAATAGGAATAACTGTAGGTTTGTAGGTTTTGATAATGTGAGCAGTTCCTCTTCTAATAGGTTTGAAAGGTGTTGTGGTTCCTTGTGGGAAAGTAATCACCCAACCATCATTTAAAGCTTTGCTGATATTGGTAATATCAGACATCTTTACTTGTCTGTTCACATTTTTACCGGCACTACGCCAAGTTCTGTCAATAGAGATAGAACCTGTATAAGCGAATATTTTTGGGAGAATACCAGATCTCATCGTTTCTCCGGCTGCTACATAGTAAATGTTAAGCTTCGGATGCCATATATATCCAACGTTCTTAATATTATCGTCTCTTCCTTTGAGAGCGGCGTTAAATACGTGTAGCATGGCAGCTACATCTGCAAAATAAGTTTGATGATTGGAAACAAAAAGCACATTATTATCAGGGATCTGTCTTATAATCTCAGAACCTTCTATTTGAAGTTTGTTAAAACTTCTATATCGTCCATGAGAAATTACTCCGAGTATTCTAATGAGCCATTTCTTTATCCACAGGTAATGTCCAAAAGGATTCCTTTTGAATAGAGGCATTTACTTGGTTTTTAATAGTCGCTGCTAAAATACAAAAGTATTCTTATGCGTCTATTATTTTAGCATTTCTTTAATTTCGCTAAGCATCATACCGGTTGCCCCCCAAACAATATGCTCATTTAGGCGAAAACAAGGAACATCTATTTTCTTCATATATGATGTATCCATAAGAATGGTATCTACATTAGATTCATCCATCAGATCGCTTAATAGCACTTCAATTGTTGATGCTACTTCTTGATTGATAATAAATGAAGGCTTGTAGTTGAGATAGGCTATAAAAGGAGTTGCCAAAAAATTACTAGGAGGGATGTACACATCTGTAATTTCTCGTATGATCTGAATATCTTCTTTGATGATCCCTACTTCTTCATTTGCTTCTCTGATAGCAGTATCTGATAACTTAGGATCTTGGTCTTCTATTTTGCCTCCCGGAAAACTAATCTGAGCAGAATGTGTTCCTTTATAACTTGCTCTTTCTGTTAGAAGGAAAGTAGTTTCATTGTCATCATTAGGATAAAACAAAGCTAGAACAGCAGCTCTTCTGGGGTTGTTGGCTTTTATCTTATCAGAATCATATTTCAAGCGTAGTTTAGGTGCTAACTTGAATTGAGCTTCCAATCCTCCTAGAGGAGATGATTTTAACGTATCAATATGGCTCAAAAAATCGTCAAACCTCATGTGACTCTTCTTCTTTTTTAAATAAGAATCCAAAACCAACTCTTTTCAAGAACTTTTTTTCAAAATTCCAGAAAAAACGAAACTGACCAAACAGAAAGCCTACTATTGGTAATGTTAGTTGATATACAGGAAAAACCAGTAAAAGTCTTATTGGCCAATAGATCCAGCCACTAACAGAGCCTTTTGTGATACCAAAAAAGTTTGTAATAGGTTCAGCAACCCAAGCTGCGAAAGAACCATTGATAGCAAAAACGATCAATATTAAAATGATCTGAAAATTAGAAGTAATGCCCCAGCGTTCTTTGAGTTTTTCCATCTGAATTGTATTACAGCAAAATTACGACATACGCAGTTCTCAAAAAAATTAGTCGATTACTATTTTTGTATTGATCAATGTTAAAATTACAAGCTGATTTTCAGGTTACTTGTATGTGAGAAATAATAACTACACCAACAATTAATGAGAGAAAAATCTTTAAGAGCTTAAGTATGGCACCTAACCAAGTTTAACAAATTATTTATAAGAAAGCTATCAATTTGTCGACTATCTAGCTAGACACATTCTTAACTCTTAGAATAAGAGTGTTTTTTGAACCCAAAAAAAGGCTGAAATTATTTCTATAATTTTTTTACCTTTCAAAAATTAAAATACAAAACAACTACATGAAGAAACTAGCACTGCACTGGAAGATATTAATAGGAATGGTTTTGGGTATTGTCTTTGGATTGGCAATGACCTATGTTGATGGAGGAAGTAAGTTCGTTGGAGATTGGATCAAACCATTAGGTACCATTTTTGTTAAACTTCTTAAATTAATTGCTGTACCTCTTATTTTAGCTTCTCTGATCAAAGGTATTTCTGATCTAAAAGATATTTCGAAGTTTAGAAATATTGGACTTCGTACAATTGTGATTTACGTAATCACTACTGTTTTTGCAATTACTATAGGTTTAACCATTGTTAATATTGTAAAACCGGGAGATGGAATTTCAGAAGAGACCATTACTAAACTAACAGAAACCTATGCTAATAGTGGAGGAGTACAAGCAAAAATTGCTGAGGCAACAAAGCAAAAGAACAGTGGTCCTTTACAGTTTGTAGAAGATATGGTACCGGAAAATGCTGTTCAAGCACTAGGTAACAATAAGGCAATGTTACAGGTGATTTTCTTTGCAATTATCTTAGGAATCTCAATGTTGTTGATAGGGGAAGAGAAAGCAAAGCCTTTAAAGAACTTCTTTGATTCGCTTAATGAAGTCGTTTTAAAGATGGTAGATCTCATCATGCTATCAGCTCCGTATGCTGTTTTTGCTCTATTGGCAAATGTAGTTGTATCGTCTAACGATCCAGATTTATTATACGCCTTATTAAAATACTCACTCACAGTAGTAGGAGGGCTTCTTTTGATGGTCATTTTCTATATGATCATAGTAGGATTTTTTGTAAAAAAGAACCCTTTCTGGTTCTTAAAGCAAATTAGCCCTGCACAATTATTAGCCTTCTCTACAAGTTCAAGTGCAGCAACATTACCTGTAACTATGGAGCGTGTTGAAGAACATGTAGGAGTAGATAAAGAAGTAAGTAGTTTTGTGTTACCTGTAGGAGCTACCATCAATATGGATGGTACCAGTTTGTATCAGGCTGTAGCGGCTGTATTTATTGCACAAGCTTTAGGTTTTGATCTCACTTTCGCAGATCAGCTAACAATTATTCTTACCGCATTATTAGCCTCAATAGGTTCTGCGGCGGTTCCGGGAGCCGGAATGGTAATGTTAGTAATCGTATTGGAAGCAGTTGGTTTCCCTGCAGATAAACTAGCTATTGGGCTAGCACTTATTTTTGCAGTAGATAGACCGCTGGATATGTGTAGAACAGTAATTAATGTAACAGGAGATGCTACGGTTTCTACCTTAGTAGCAAAATCAGTTGGAAAGTTACACGATCCAAAACCAAAAGAATGGGACGACCATTATGACGAAGTAAAAGGGAATTAAGAAATAAAAAAACAAAATAACTATGAATGTTTGCTTTCTAATGTATCCATGGGAAGATATAGTTCCAGAGAAGGATACTTCTTTAACATTAATTCATGAGTGTGCTAAAAGAGGACACGGAGTAGCTATTTGTACGCCTTCAAATTTAACTGTACGTAATAGTGTTACTTATGCTTTTTGTACTATTTTAAATAGGCATGAAAAGATGCCATCAAGTATCAATTCTTTTTATAAAAAAACTACTACGAGAGAAGAGATGCTACCTCTAGCAGGCTTTGATGTGATTTTTATGAGGGCTGAACCACCATTGGATCCTTTAATGCTTAACTTTTTAGATTCTGTAAAAGAAGATGTATTTATTATTAACTCTGTTCAAGGAATGAGAGAGGCAAATAATAAGTTATATACAGCTGCAATGGAAGACCCAGGTAATGAAATTATTCCGGTAACTCACGTTTCTAAAAATAAGAACTACTTAATAGAGATGATAGAAGAATCTAATGCTGATAAGATGATTCTTAAGCCTTTGAATGGCTTTGGTGGGTCTGGTGTTATTCTAATAGAGAAATCTGCTATGGGTAATATTAATTCGCTTTTAGATTTTTATATCAATAAAAGCGATGGAACATCCGAATATGTAATCTTACAGGAGTACATAGAAGGAGCAGATCAAGGAGATGTAAGAATTTTACTTTTAAATGGATTGCCTATAGGCGCAATGAGACGTATACCGGGAGAAAAAGACCATCGTTCTAATATAACCGCAGGAGGATCTGTAGCTAAACATAAGCTTACTCCGAAAGAAAAGTTATTGTGTAAGAAAATAGGACCAAAACTAGTGAAAGATGGATTGTACTTTGTAGGTATTGATGTTATAGGAGGAAAATTGGTTGAGGTTAATGTGATGAGTCCGGGAGGTATTACCTATATGAATAAAGTATATAAGACCAAGATTCAAGAAAAAGTAATTGATTTTATCGAAAGTAAATATCTAGAGCGCAATGCTGCATTCTTGAGAAAAACAGACCTAAAAAAGAAAGTACAAGAAGCTTAATGTTAAAGATTCCTGATGCACTGGTAGATTGTCATTGGTTGCATCAGCATCTGGATGATGAGAATTTAATCGTCTTAGATGCTACTTTACCCAAAGTAACCAACAAAGGAAAGGAAGAGATTCAACATGATGTTGAGATTCCTAAAGCACGTTTTTTTGATATAAAGAACCTGTTTTCAGAAGAAAATGCTCCTTTTCCCAACACCCTTCTTACACCTGAAAAGTTTGAACAAAGAGCTAGAGAACTTGGCGTAAATAATGACAGCGGTATTGTGGTATATGATATTCACGGAGTGTATTCTAGTCCTAGAGTATGGTGGATGTTTAAAGCGATGGGCTTGGATAATGTAGCTGTATTGAATGGAGGGTTGCCAAAATGGATCTCTGAGGGATACAAAACAGAAGAAAAGAAAGATAAGAATCCAACAACTGGAAATTTTACCGCTAAGTACAATAGCAGATTGTTTGTGGATGCTCCATATGTATTAAATTCCTTAAATAAGCTAGAAGAGCAGATTTTAGATGCGAGATCTTTGTCAAGGTTTCAAGGTCAATCTCCAGAACCGCGCAAAGGAGTACGAAGTGGGCATATTCCAAATTCAAAGAGTTTACCTTATGCTAGTGTGTTAAAAGGGAGTGAGTTAAGATCAAAAGAAGAATTAAAGTCATTATATCAACAAGTAAATCAAGAAGATAAACCCATGGTTTTTTCTTGTGGATCAGGCATCACAGCCTGTGTGTTGGCGCTTGGAGCCACAATTGCAGGGTATAACCAACTAACTGTATATGACGGATCATGGACAGAATGGGGCAGTTTACATGATTTACCAATAGAAGTATGAATATGATAAAGTTATCTATAGATCAAATCATAGCAAAAATCAATCAAGAAGAAACATTTCACGCGGTTTCTGATGATTACTCCTTCACTATAAAGATTGATGAATATGTACACTATGCTTGCGGAGCTGTACACGATGGTCATCAGTTTAGAAAAGAGCTTTGGGAGAATTGTATTCATACAGAATACGAACGTTGGTTTGAAGAAGATCCAGAAACCAAAGAAATGGTCAAATCTCACCCCATAGTAATTGCCGGAATGGATTCTCGATTCGAATATGATCTCAACAGAGCTCCAGAATCTGCTATTTATGAAGACGCTTGGGGAAAACAATTATGGCACACTCCTTTATCTGTAGAGATGAGAGAAAAAAGTTTAGCCAAGCACTATAGTTTTTATAAAGTAGTATATGCGTTAATAAGTAAGTTGGAAGAAAAGTTTGGAATGTGTGTGGTGTATGATATGCATAGCTATAATTGGAAACGTTGGGAGCGAGAAGTTCCTACGTGGAATTTAGGTACTGCCAATGTTGATGAAGAAAGATTTGCCAACTCAATCGAATCTTGGAGAGCTATTTTAGAGCAGATGCCCTTGCCAAACGGAATCAGATCTACTTCAAAAATTAACGATACATTTCAAGGAAATGGGTATTTCCTTAAGTACATTACTCAGAACTTTTCAAATACATTGGTGTTGGCAACAGAGATCGCAAAAGTATATTGTGATGAATTAGAACAGATTATGTATCCTGAGGTTGTAAATGCTGTTGAAGTGTACTTGAGAAAAGAATTAAAAAATCACGCAGATACTTTCTATAAAGCATATAAAGTATAAATTTGTGATTTCCATTAAGTTTGATGTTTATGATGAATGATTCCACTGTGGCAACCAAAGCACTCTTAGAAATTGATAATTATTTAGACAATCTGATTAAGAAGATTGAGCTACTCAGCTATGTAAATCCTATCAATATAGAATCTGAAAAAGAGAAGTTCTTTGCATCTAAATATCTAACAGATCCTGAATTTATTTATCCTGAAATGGATTTTGATAAATTCAATCTACACAGAGAATTCTTCTCACAACCTTTAGAGTTGATCGAAGATGAAAGACTAAGAAACTTATACGAAGATATTACCTATGCCTATTCAGGATTGATTCAATGTATTGAAACAATAGGAGAAGGAAGAAAATTCTATTACAACAGTTTACGTTCTTTCGGGACACCAACAGAACAAGATGTAGAGAACGCGAAATTCATTTTACATTTTTCTGATGATGAAGATGCTGAGAACGAAGAGCCTAAATACGATTGCAAATCGGCAGAACAGATTTTTAGAGAATATGGTAAGAACTATGATTTTAGCTTCGATATCAAACATTCTTCAACAATGGGAGCCATTGCAATGGTATTGAATAATATCAAAACATTGGTGATCAATTCCAACCATACGTTCTCTGAAGCTGAAATGAACATCCTTACCAATCATGAGATTGGAGTTCATATGGTAACTACAATGAACGGACTTTTACATCCGCTTAAGATCTTCTCTCATGGTTTTCCAAATTATGAAGAAACGCAAGAAGGATTAGCTGTGTTTAGTGAATATATGTCGGGTAACTTGACAATAAAAAGACTAAAGGAATTGGCTTATAGAGTAATAGCAGTAGATAGTTTGGCAAAAGGATATCCTTTTTCTAAAACCTTCCGATTGCTTCATAACAATTACGATCTCAATAGAGAAGAAGCTTTTTATATTACCGTAAGAGCACACAGAGGGGGAGGTTTTACAAAAGATTATCTGTATTTATCAGGACTTAAAAAGGTGTATAATTACCACAAAGAAGGAAAAGACTTGAGTGTATTGCTTACCGGAAAAGTATGCTTGGATTACAGTGAAGATATCAAATACTTGTTAGAGAAAGGATATGCAGTAAAACCGAAACATTACACACAGTCTTTCTACGAAAACAGCAATACAAATAAACGAGTAGAGTTTATTTTAAACAACCTAAAGTAGGTCTTTCATTTCGCTAAATTCACGTATCACTCGATCCGCATTTTCAAGAGTTTGGTCTGCAGCTAAAGGATTGTGGTATCCAAAAACAAAAATACCAGCATCATTTGCAGCCTTTACACCATTATCTGAATCTTCAATAACAACACAATGTTCTTTAGGAGTATTCCCTAAAACAGCGGCCTTTTCAAAAATCTCCGGGTGAGGTTTAGATGCTGTTAGATCGGCTCCACTGATCTTAGCTGTGAAATATTGATTCAAATCAAAACGATTGAACACACGATCAATATTAACCATCGCAGATGAAGAAGCCAATACCAGTGTTATTCCTTTGTTGTAAAAATACTTGATAATGTCTTCAACACCTTTAACCAAATGCAGGGTAGGATCGTTTTCAAAAAAATCGACATAACGCCCCCTTTTATTTAAAACCAAAGCTTCAGGATCGTGATCAAGATTGAAATGAGCTACTAATTTTTGAAAAGCATTAATGGTAGAAGAACCTGTAAGAGTTTTGTACAATTCATCAGAAACTTCAACACCAATAGACTTGAAGGTTTCGTAATACGCTCTTTTGTGTAATTCTTCAGAATCTATAATAACTCCATCCATATCAAAGATGACGCATTGTACTTCTTTGGGTAATTTCATTTAGTCTAAAAATTTGGCTTTTAATTCAGGTGTAGGGATCATGCAGCTATCTTTCTTTCCATACCATTTATATCGATTTCTGGCAACAAAATCATAGAAGATATTGGAAAATCCTGAAGGCAGAACGGTAAAGATCTGAGTCAATTTCCACCAACCGGAAAATTCTTTCATAATCTGTAAAGCAGCAGCAGACTTTATATAATAAGCCTGATTGGGCTCATAAAGAATGATAGAGTCTGTTTTAGTTGGATCAATTTTAAGATGATCTAAAATCTTTTTTCCTAGATCAGACTGTAAAGAAGCAAACCTAAATACATCTTTTTTATCGTACTGAATTACCTTGGTAACCGAACTGTTACATAGGTTGCACACCCCATCAAAAAGGATGATTTTCTTGTTTTCCGGAAGATCGAAATTTTTGTCATTCATGATCTACTGCAAAAATAAAACTTAAAAATTTAAATAAGATTGTAACAATTTAATTTTAGAGCCGTCTTATGTGAAGTAGAAGGAAAAACAAAAGGCTGTTATTACCTTGTTTTAACATAAAATTAGTAAGAGCAACCGTAGTCATTATCTACTTTTATATAAAAATTAACCAACACAGATGATTCGCATTAAGAACCTTCATAAATCTTATCCTATAGGGAAAGATTCTCTTCATGTTTTAAAAGGAATAGACCTGCATATCAAAGAAGGAGAATTTGTCTCCATTATGGGATCTTCAGGGTCTGGTAAGTCAACACTTCTAAATATAGTTGGATTATTGGATGTACATGACGAAGGAGATTATTACCTAAATGATCAATTGATTAAAGATCTAAATGAAAAGAAAGCAGCTATTTTAAGAAACAAATTCTTAGGCTTCGTTTTCCAATCATTTAATTTAATATCCTATAAATCGGCATTAGAAAATGTAGCCTTGCCTTTATATTATGCAGGTGTTGGAAGAAAAGAGCGTCAAAAAATTGCATTGGAATATTTAGACAAAGTTGGATTAAAAGATTGGGCATCTCACTTGCCTAATGAATTGTCTGGAGGACAAAAGCAACGTGTTGCCATTGCAAGAGCTTTGGTTACTAAGCCTAAAGTAGTATTAGCAGATGAACCTACGGGAGCATTAGATTCAACAACCACCGATTCGGTAATGGATCTGTTGAAAGACATTAATGACGAAGGAATGACTGTTTTTGTAATTACTCACGAGGAAGAAGTTGCTGCTCAGACAAAGAGAATTGTGCGCCTTAAGGATGGTGTTATTATGAGTGATACAGCTGATGCTTCAGTTGCCGTTAAATATCAAGCCGGTTAATTATGTTTGACTTAGATCGTTGGCGAGAAATATTTCAAAGTATCAACAAGAACAAACTGCGTTCTGTCCTTTCAGGATTTACCATTGCATTTGCCATCTTACTATTTACACTTCTGTTTGGAATTGTAAGTGGTCTTAGAAACACTTTTGCAGATGCATTTGTAGATGATGCTGCCAATACCATATTTGTAAGAGTATGGAAAACAAGTAAGCCATATAGGGGGTTACAATCAGGAAGAAGAATTCAATTAAAGAATAAAGACTACAACTATGTTGATGATAAATACGACTCTAACATCCAGTATCTTACGGCTCGTATTTATAAAAACTTCAATGTAGCTTATAAAAATAACCAAGACAATTATAATTTTAGAGCCGTACACCCGGATCATCAGTTCTTAGAAAAGACCAACATGGATGAAGGGAGGTATATCAACAAAATTGATGTAGAAGAAGCCTCTAAAGTAATTGTAATTGGTAGGCTGGTAAAATCTGACCTTTTTGGAGAAAAACCGGCATTAGGAAAGAGAGTGAATGTAAGTGGAATCTCTTATAAGATTATTGGAATTTTTTCAGATGACGGAGGAGATAATGAAGAACGACAGTGTTATATACCTGTAACAACTGCCCAGCGACTCTATGGAAACAACGATTATATAAATCAGATCAATATTGGTTACAATCCCAATTTAAGTTTGGATGCTGCAGTAGCTTTTGGAAATAAACTGGAAAGAGATCTGAAAGACAAATTAGATATACATCCAGACGATCAGAATGCCTTATTTGTAAGGAATATGGCAGAAGCTAATAAAAATGTAAACACTTTTATGTTTGTGTTGTATTTGATCGTAATTGTAATTGGATCAGGAACCTTGATCGCCGGAATCATTGGTATTAGTAATATTATGATTTTCGTAATTAAAGAGAGAACCAAAGAGTTTGGAATACGAAAAGCTTTGGGTGCTAAACCTTCTTCTATTATTGGAATGGTAGTGCAAGAATCTATTTTAATTACCACATTGGCAGGTTATTTAGGACTTTCCTTAGGTACTTTTATTCTAGATCAAATAGGAGATGGCTTAGAAGAATACTTTATTAAAGATCCAAGTGTAGATACAGGGATTGTAGTGGGAGCTACCATCACCTTGATCATAGCAGGTTTGATCGCAGGATATTTACCGGCGAAGAAAGCTGCTAGAATTAAACCAATTGTTGCATTAAGAGCTGACTAATCATGAAATTTTTATTTGACTCAGATACTTGGCAAGAAATTTACGGAGGAATTCGTAAAAACAAGACACGTACCATTATTACGATTATTGGAGTACTATGGGGAATCTTCTTATTAGTTGTTCTTTTAGGTGCTGCCAGAGGAATGGAGAATAACTTTAAAAACCTGTTCGGTGATTTTGCTACCAATAGTGTATTTGTTTGGGCGCAACGTACCGAAAAGCCATTCAAAGGTTTTCAAAAAGGGAGAAGAATTCAGCTAACAACAAAAGATGTTTCGGTTTTAGAAAGTGAATTCGAACAAATTAAATATTTAGCCCCAAGAAGTCAGACGTCCAGTACAATCATTAACGGATTTAAATCTGGAGATTTTAACATCAGTGGAGATTACCCTGTATTAGATAAAGTACAGAAGAAAGATTTAATCTACGGTAGATTCTTAAATGGAAATGACATAAAAAACAAGACCAAAGTTTGTGTTATTGAAGAAGAAACCTACAAACAGTTGTTTGAAAAGAATGAAAACCCAATTGGTCAATACGTAATTATCAATAACATCAACTACAAAGTTGTAGGAGTATACAAAAGAGGAAATATAGGAATTGACGGAACTGCTACATACATTCCGTTTACAACCTACCAACAAGTATATAACAGAGCAAACCGTATTAGTTGGATGATGATTACAGCTCAAGAAGGATACGATATCAAGCAATTAGAGGCAGATGTTAAGTTAACATTGAAAAACTTACACAAAGTAGACCCGGAAGACGAAAGAGCCTTTGGAAGCTTTAACCTAGCTGTAGAGATAGGGAAGATCACAGGATTTTTAACAGGAATGCAGTTCTTAACATGGTTTGTAGGAATCGCAACTTTGATCGCCGGAGTATTTGCAATTGGTAATATCTTACTGATCACGGTAAAAGAAAGAACTAAAGAAATAGGGATTCGTCGTGCAATCGGAGCAACGCCTTCAAGTGTTCGTCAGCAGGTTATTTTAGAATCTGTTTTCTTAACTACGATTGCCGGAATGTTAGGAATTGTATTTGGAGGAACCATCCTGTATATTATGGATTCTACAATAGGTTCCGGACCTGATCCGACCTTGTTGAATCCTACGGTAAGTGTACCGATCATATTAATAGCTTTCCTAATTTTAATAGTTTTAGGAACATTAATTGGGATGATTCCCGCTTATATGGCAACATTAGTAAAACCTATTGAAGCCCTGAGAGACGAATAAAATCAAAATTTAAATAGATAGTAATTAACCAAACGTTTTATATAAACAATCAAAATGAGTAAAAGAGCAAAAATCATATTAGGTATTGTAGTAGTCCTTTTCGTAATCATTGTAATATGGTTGAAGAAAAAGAATGAAACTAGTATTGAAGTTTTCAAAACAGAAACAGCTTTCAAAGCTAACATTGTTAAAAAGACAGTTGCTACAGGTAAAGTAATTCCTTTAGAAGAGATTGAGATCAAACCTCAAATCACAGGGATTATTGACAAGATCTACCTTTTAGAAGGAACAAAAGTGAAAAAAGGAGATTTGATCGCTACTGTAAGAGTAGTGCCAAACGAGCAATCTTTAATCAGTGCTAAAGGGCGTGTAGATAACGTAAAGATCAGATTAAAAAATGCTGAGATTGCCTACAAGAGAAATAAAGCTCTTTATGATAAAGGAGTAGTATCTGCGGCAGATTTTGAGCAAATAGAATTGACTTTCGATCAAGCGAAGCAAGATTTGATCAATGCTGAGAACGATTATAAAATTATCAAAAGTGGATCTTCTGGATCAGGAGGTTTTGCAAACACAGATATTAGAGCACAAATCTCTGGAACAATCTTAGAGATTCCTGTAAAAGAAGGAGACCAGGTAATTCAAAGTAACAACTTTAATGCCGGTACAACAATTGCTTCTATTGCAGATATGAGCAAAATGATCTTCGAAGGAAAAGTAGACGAGTCTGAAGTAAGTAAATTAGTTAGTGGAACAGATATTCAAGTTTCTTTAGGAGCTATTGAAGAGAAGAAGTTCCCTGCAAAGTTAGACTTTATTGCACCAAAAGGAACTGAAGAAGGAGGAGCTGTACAGTTTACAATCAAAGCTACCATTACTTTAGATGACAACTACTTTGTAAGAGCAAATTATAGTGCAAATGCTGATATTGTTCTAGAAAAGAAAGATAGTGTACTTTCTATCAAAGAAGCTTTATTACGTTTCGACAAGAAAACTGAAAAGCCTTATGTTGAAGTAAAAGTAGGAGAAGGGCAATTTGAAAAGAAAGAATTAGAATTAGGAGTTTCAGACGGAGTAAACATCCAAGTATTATCAGGAATTACTGCTGATGATGAATTAAAGATCTGGAACAAGGCTAAGAAAGATGATAATAACAACAACTAATAAGAAAGTTGTAAGTATAAAAAAAAGGGAGCTGATAAGCTCCCTTTTTTAGTTGATATATATTCGATATCCAATTTCAAAACCTAAAAGATCATAGCCGCTATTTGGTTTCTGAATATTAAAATTGGAAACATGACCTACATTGGTTCCTAAATAGAATTCAGTGTTTTTCAATTGATAAGCTAAACCAACCGATAAATTTTCAAGGAAAGTAAATCCTTGCGCTAATCGTTCTGTTTCTACATCAATATACGCTACTCCTAAACCTAATGTTGATTCAAAGAAAAGACTGTCTAAAAGTTCTTTTCTCAATTGAAAACCTAACTCAAAAGCATACAAAGAAATAGTTTTCTTTTGGCTGTATCTATCTCGTAAATCTTCAAAATTAGGCTCATCAGGAGTGACAAAGAAAATATTCAAAAGCTGATGCTCTGCAATTTGAAACTGTGGTTGTACAATTAAATTGATATCCCAGTTTTCTCCTTTCCTTAGTGAATAGAATAGCTGAGCCTTAAAAGTATTTGTTTTGTAATCATAGTCTTTATCGCTAAACAAAAAATTATTCTGCTTAGCGTTGTTAAATAAGACTCCAACCTTTTTTAGCTTTCGAGTGTCATCTTCTTTCTCTTGCCCAAAAGCAAAAGATGATAGAAATAAAAAGAATATAGATAAACGTTTAAGCGAACTGTTTAGAGACATGCTCTGCTTTTCTACTCTCAGAATAATCGTAAAAACCTTCACCGGATTTTACTCCTAATTTACCAGCTCTTACCATGTTTACTAACAAAGGACAAGGAGCATATTTTGGATTCTTAAATCCATCATACATTACTTCTAAGATAGACAAGCATACATCTAAACCAATAAAATCTGCCAATTGTAAAGGCCCCATTGGGTGTGCCATTCCTAATTTCATCACAGTATCGATTTCTTTTACTCCGGCAACACCATTGTATAAAGTCTCAATAGATTCATTAATCATTGGCATTAAGATTCTATTCGCAACAAAACCAGGGTAATCATTAACTTCAACAGGAATCTTGTTGATTTGCTTAGTAAGCTCTACAGTAAACTCCATAACCTCATCAGAAGTATTGTATCCTCTAATGATCTCTACCAACTTCATGATAGGTACAGGGTTCATAAAGTGCATACCAATAACCATTTCAGGACGTTTGGTTGCAGAAGCAATTTGCGTAATAGAAATTGAAGAAGTATTGGTAGCTAAAATCGTGTCATCCGGGCAAACTTCATCAAGCTCTTGAAAGATCTTTAGTTTCAAATCTAAGTTCTCAGTTGCAGCTTCTATTACAAGGCTAGCATATTGAGTTCCTTCTTTGATAGACGTATAAGTAGTGATGTTTGATAAGGTTTGTTCTTTATCTGCTTCAGTAATCTTTTCTTTAGCCACCATTCGGTCTAAATTCTTAGCAATAGTTGCCAATCCTCTATCTAGAGCGTCTTGAGAAATATCGATTAGTTGAACGTTATAATTAAATTGAGCAAACGTATGGGCAATACCATTTCCCATTGTTCCCGCTCCGATTACAGCTATATTCTTCATGTATTTTGATTTGTTTTAGTTTTCCTTGTCGAAACAATCGATAATTTGTTGTGCCACTCGTAATGCATTTGTACCCTGCTCTAAAGAAACAACAGGAGTTGTATCGTTTTCAATAGCATCAGCAAAGGATTCCAATTCGTCTAGAATAGCATTGTTTGGAGTTACTTCAGGGTTGTCAAAATAAATCTGTTTTCTAACACCCTCTGCGTTTTGCAAGATCATAGCAAACTCATCCGGGCTTTCAGGAGCATCCTTCATTCGTACCACTTCAGACTTTTTGTCTAAGAAATCTACCGAGATATAAGCATCTCGTTGGAAAAAACGAGATTTCCTCATGTTTTTCATTGAGATTCTACTGGCAGTTAAATTTGCTACGCAACCATTTTCAAACTCAATACGAGCATTGGCAATATCAGGAGTTTCAGAAATTACAGAAACACCACTTGCATGAACATTTTTTACCGGAGATTGTACAACACTTAAAATGATATCGATATCATGAATCATAAGATCCAATACCACAGGAACATCTGTACCTCTTGGGTTGAACTCTGCCAAACGGTGAGTTTCAATAAACATAGGTGTTCCAATCATTTCTTTAACAGCGGTAAACGCAGGATTGAATCTTTCTACATGCCCTACTTGTCCTCTAATGTGTTTCTGACTGGCCAATGTTCTAATAGCTTCAGCTTCCAAAACAGTATTGGTAATAGGCTTTTCAATAAAAATGTGGCACCCTTTATCAATAGCCATTTTAGCACATTCAAAATGCGAAAGAGTAGGAGTTACAATATCTACAACATCTACAGATGCTATTAATTCTTCAACAGAATTAAAAGAATGGTAACCAAATTCTTCAGATACTTTTTTTGCGTTTTCAATAGATGGATCGTAGAAACCTACTAATTCGTAGCGTTCCGATTGTTGCAGTAATTTAAGGTGGATCTTTCCTAAATGACCCGCGCCTAATACCCCAGCTTTTAACATAAGGTTCGAATTTTTAAGTGTCGATTTTTCAACGTCAACAAAGATACAATTTTATAGGAGTTTTAGGGAATTTATTCTACTTTTAGATCGCTTTAATCAATTGAAATTTGAAAGATACTTCCAAACATCAAGGGCTTAGAAATCAGTTAGCAAATGTTTTAAAACAAAAGGGGATTCATGACGAAAATGTATTGAATGCTGTGCGAAAAATTCCACGACATCTCTTCATAGACTCTTCTTTTGAAGATCATGCCTATCAAGATAAGGCATTTCCTATTGCGGCAGATCAAACGATTTCACAACCTTACACAGTAGCTTTTCAATCTCAAACACTACAAATCAAACCTGAAGATAAAGTCTTGGAAATAGGCACAGGTTCCGGTTATCAAACTGCTGTTTTATTAGAGTTGGGTGCAGAAGTATATTCCATAGAGCGTCAACACGAATTGTTTAAAAGAACGTCTCTATTCTTACCTAAAATAGGTTATAGGGCCAAGAAATTTATTTTTGGAGATGGATATCAAGGCTATAAAGAGAAAGCTCCTTTTGACAAGATCATAGTAACAGCCGGTGCTCCTTTTGTTCCGAAAGCATTGTTGGCACAATTGAAAGTAGGAGGAATGCTATTGATTCCTGTAGGAGATAAAACACAGATCATGACCTTATTGATTCGTAAATCTCCAAAAGAATTTGAGAAACATGAATTGGGCGACTTTGCTTTTGTTCCGATGCTTCAAAAGAAGAATTAACTAAGAAAGATCATCAAACTTTTTCTCAACAGCATACCTTAGTAAATCATTTTTCCCTTTCAATCCTAACTTACGAATCATGTTTTTTCGATGTTTTTCAATTGTAGAAACAGCAGTAAAACGTATGTTGGCAATTTCACTTGAAATTTTACCTTCTCCAATAAGTTTTAAAATTTCTCGCTCGCTTTTGGTGAGTACTGTCTCATCATTCCCTTTTTCTTTTTGAGGATTACGTTGATAATCGGTTACAATCTCTTTAAGAGCTGGATCAAAGAAAGAGCGATCCTTATGAACTTCATGAATAGCTTTTAGAATAAAATCTAAAGAAGAATTTTTAAGAAGATAACCAGATACACCTGCATGAAGCATTTGCTGTACAACAGATTCCTTTGAGAGCATAGAAAAAGCAATCACCTTGATATAGGAGAATTCTTTTTTCAAGCTCTTTGTTAATTCTACTCCGTTCATTTCCGGCATCTTTACGTCAGTAAGAATAACATCCGGCAAGTTTTTATGAGATTCTCTAATAAACTCTAATACCGAGTTTCCATTACTGAAGTATCCAAGTACTTCAATTTGCTCTTCATATTTTAATAAAAGATCGATACCGTCAATCATAGATTGATGATCTTCTACAATAATTAGCTTTATCTTTTTCATGTGATTGGAATATCAATTAATACTGTTGTTCCTCTTCCTTCGGTAGAATCAATTTCAAACGATCCTTCCAAAGCTTCAACTCTCGTTTCAATGCTATTGAGTCCCATACCTTTTGAGATGTTATTTGGATGAAATCCAATTCCATTATCTTCAATGATCAATCCCAGAATACCATCATAAAAAGTAACAGATATCAGTACTTCTTTTGCATTGGCGTGCTTTACTATATTGTTAACCAACTCTTGTATAATTCTAAAAATGGTGATTTCTAGAGCATTGTTAATACGTTCTTTAATGTCTGAGCTTTTAATATCTATATGAATCTTGTTGGTAACGGAAACATTATTTGCAAGATCCCGAATAGCAGATAGTAATCCCTTTTGGGCAATAACACCACTATTTTTCTTATGTGCCATATCATGAACGTCGTTGTAAGCATTTCCTATTAACAATGCTGCTTTTTCTAAAATTTCACCGGCATTATCTAATCGATTTTTATTTTTGATAAAATAATCCAGTTGCATATTTGCAGAGGCTAGTGTAGAAGCCACATTATCATGTAACTCTTCAGCCAGTTCTTTCCGTTCTTTTTCTTGACCTTCAATCATAGCATTGATAATACTGAGCTCTTGATCTTTCAGGATCTTTTCGGCTTTTTGGGACTGTATCTCTTTTTCTTGCTCTGCAATGAGCTGTTTTCTTTTTACATTCTTATAAATGATATAGACGATAATACTACCAAGCAAAAAAACTACAAATGAGCCTATTAAAATATTTGTCTTCTGTCGTTGCTTTTTATCTATTTCATGTTTTTGTTCCAAGATTTCTTTCTCTTTTTGAGCCGTTCCTAATTGTACATTCAATTCAGAAATTTGAAGAGAGTTTTCTCTGTATCCTATTTCCTGTTCTTTTAAAATAGATGCTTTTAAGTAATGATAAGCACTGTCGTACCTGGGAATTTTTTCAAAGAAATAAATTGCTTTAAACCTTTCTAAAGTAAAAGCCGATCGTAAAGAATCTACTCGATTGTAATATTTTTGAGCTTCTTGAAAGTGTTTTTTAGCCTCAAGAAACCTTTTACTTTTAGAACTCAATTCAGCCAAATCCAAATAAGAATTAAACTTGTGCATTCTCACATACGGAGCTTTGGGTAATTGTATTACTTTTTCATAATAAAACTGAGCGCTATCTGCCTTATTGATTCTATTGTAATACAATCCTATGTCTTCGTAAAATCTAGCTTTCATGGCATTGCTTAGTGAGTTTTTTTTAACAAAAGGAATCAATTGTTTTGAAGATTCGTAATAAGCTTCCGGGCGAAAAATAGATGTACTATTAAAGAAATTGGTATAGTACAATAACCAAGCTTTGTCTTCTATTGTCTTACTTAACAAAGCAAACTCATCCAAATAGGATTTAAACTGTGTATTGCTTTGAACAATTTCTCTGCTGTATAATTCTAAAAAACCCAAAAGACACAACTTCAAATTAGCAACATCTTGTGCTTCTTTTGATAGGAGGTAAGCTTGATTAAAATTAGGAAAACTTTTACTGGTTCCTTTTTGATTGTATAGGTTGTAAAAACCTTTGCAGAGATGAAAAAGAAGTGTGTTTTTTTGTGCTAAACTCTCTATACTCAAAGAATCAATCAGCTTGTTTTGACCTTTGTGATATAGAATTTGATTGAGTACTTGTATGTCTCTTGAAAGCTCTTTTTGAGCTTTTACATCCTCAAAATATTGACCAATGATAAGCTTTTCAGTTGTTTCTTTCTGAGAAAAAACACTGCTTAAAGAGAGTATACAAACTCCTATAAAAATTAACTTCTTCTTGATCTTTTTAAACAATTATCTTAGAATTTCCTACTCTGCATCGAATAGATCCAAATCTTGAGTTGCTTATTTCAATAATTTCTGATTCAAACTTATATCCTTTATCTCCTGATTTAGAATCTCCATGATCCAAAGGAATTTTAGTAATCTTTCTTTTTTTATGAACCATTCCATCCCTGAAATAAAATTCATCATCAAAAACTCCTCCACAAAAAGCAGGATCTGCTTCTTCGGTAGTATCATTTCCATTTAGAGGGAGTACTTCTCCCAATACAGAAAAATACATGTTTTTTTTGATTCTTATGGGATTTGTAAATTCAATAAAATCATCATATTTAGGCTCTTGAACTTTTGCTCGTAGTTGAACCTTTACTAAAACAACGGGAATTTCTCTAATTGTTTCTTTTGCTTTTTCATCTACAATAATGCTATCTGCTTTACCTTCTAAACTCATGTTTAAAACGCCTTTGTAGTTCAGTAGTTTAAAATCAATTCTCTTTAGAAATGTTTTCTTTCCCTTTTTCTCAATATCAAACTTTCCATACAGCCCGTAAAATGTTCCGTATTGTTGACTTGCATAAATAGCTTGATATCTATTGTTCTCCTTCGGAGTCAATAAAATTGTTGTGCTAAAATCCATAGTGTAAGTATTAAAGTGATTTTTTATTATTAAAATAGACAATTTTGTATATAAATATAAGCCCTATGGGATTCCCATAGAGCTTATCAACTTTATTTCTTGCTTAATTCATTAAGAATATCGTCAAGAATCTGCTTAGATTGACCGTTTTCATTTAAGTTGGTGTTTGAAATATCTATCAATCTTTCTAATAATTGTTGAACTCCTCTAGTCATTTCAATAGACTCGATCATAAGTTCTTTATGTTTTGCAAATTGTTTTTCTGTCATGATTTCTAAATTTTATGGTTAATAATTATTGTTACTATTCAATAGCAGAATATTCTGTTTGAACTCCAAGGATAAAAGCTGTTGCTTCTACTGCTTTTTCGGCTACGGCTTCTATTGGAGGATTTACATTTATGGTAATGCTTCCTTCAGCTTCATTAATAGAAACATCACCTTGCTTGTAAGATCCTTTTAAACCAACACCTAATGGCATACCTAAAAAGTCAATTTTTAATCCTGCATTGGCTGCTGCATCAAAATCTGTTTTGATCTTTTTGTAATCAGAAGAAAAAACTTTGATTTTCATGGTTGGGTATTGACTAAATGCAACAGCATTTACCACCCCAAAATCTCCGCCTTCAGTAAAATCAATATTAGGCTTTGGCGAAAATTTAAAGCCACTAATATCTTTTTCTCCATTGGCAATTGATTCTTTGATACCATCAGCAAAATGCCACCCTTTTCTTCCAGAAACTCTAAAAGGCTCAGGCCCGAATTTAGCTACAGTAACTCCGGTAAACTTCATGTCGATTTCAATCGTTCTAGAGTTTTTAGTAACGATGTTGGTAAAGTAATTAGCACTAGCACCTAAGTCGATATCAAAAAAGCCTAAAGGCATTTTAAAACTTGCTTCTCCACTTACGGACAATGAAACATCACTTGAGTTAAAATTGCTTAACTTCATTTGGATATCAACCGAATTATCAGACTTTAATCCGTCTAAAATTTTCGCTTGTGTGGTAGAGAATGGATACTCAGGAAAAAAATCGTCTGTACCATCGTTTAATTGGACTCCTCCATTGGCTTCTGAAGGAAAATTAATAGAACTTCTAACACTCTTTAAAATTCCGTTATTTAATGAAATTGCATTCTGAAGTGGAATCCCAGCTTCAATAGCATTCAGGTAATTTCCTACTACAGGAATTACGGGCATGGCTGCAGCTGGAGCTTTCCCTAAAGCTTCAAATAAATCGGGAGCAACTAAAAGATCTTGTAAAGTAGTTCCTTCTTTGGTTACCCAATCTTTTAAAATAATCTCAAAGACTCCATTAATAGGAGCTTTCCCGGAAGGGATTTCCCCAAAAGCTTCTTCCCAAGCATCTAATAAAGCCCCTTGTTGATTTAAGGCATTTCTTTTAACCTCATTTAATCTAGCTTGATCTTTACGAGATAATGTGTAGCTCACATTTGTAACTGCTCTTAAGAATTTTCCATTGTAATCACCCTCAAAAGAAACAGGTTCTCCGTTTTTTCTCTTTTCAAGACATTGATTTAACCACACGTATGTTTTTTCATTAAAACGCCTGGTAGCAGGATCTTTATAGTAATAAGGAAAATTTCCTGATCCTTGAGCATGATACATATCCAGTTGCACATTGTGCGCAGCAGATAAAAGTTCATTTGCTTGATCTTTTAATTTAGTCAAGACCAATGCCGCTTTTTCGGCAGGTATATTTGTTGACATTGTGTAAAATATTTAAGTTGAGCCTACTCTATTGAATTGGGTTTTCGGCATCTCCCAACTCAAATGATCATTTGAATAAATTGTACACTCCAAAATTATTTGCAGATCTAATGGCAATCAATTCCCAACGTTGGGAATATTTGTAGACATCTTAAAAGAGAAGAATAAGAGAGGAGAGGTTCAAAGAATTGACCTCAATAGAAATAAGGATGTAAAAAGGACTGTGAAGTTAGCTCTGAACTCTTTTCCAGATAGCTGTTCTTCCTAAAAGAGAAATTCCGATGTAGCCTCTTATTTTTAAGGTGTTGTCATCAAGAAGTTTTATGTAGCATTTGTACTCTTTTCCGTTTTTGGGGTCTAAGATTTTTCCTCCGGACCATTCATCATCTTTCTTCTTAAGCCCAGTTAAAATGTTCATACCTACGATTGGTTGATCTTTTCGCTTTCCTTTACATTTGAAACAAGTTGCGTTCTTCCTTTCAGGATCGGTAATCTCTATGATTTTAGCATAAGCTTTTCCATCTTTTTCATACACCTCGATCACAGATTCTACTTTGTTGGTTTCTTCGTCAAAAGAGTTCCATTTTCCAAAAATGGTTTGAGAATGAATTGTTAAAGAGAGTAATAGAGCAAAAGTGAAAAGAAAGAATTTTTTCATGTAAAGAAATCAAGTTAAACGTATCACAAAGAATTAATCGTATTTCGCATCAAAATTGCCATCCCATTTTCCTTGTACACGTAAAATTTGCTCAATAATATCTCTTACACAACCTTCGCCTCCTTTTTTATCAGAGATATATTTTGAGATATGCTGTATTTCAGAAACAGCATCATTAGGGCAACAAGGCAGTCCTACAAGCTTCATTACAGGAACATCAGGAATATCATCACCCATATACAACACATTCTCAGGTTGTAAATTGTACATATCTGTTAACTCATGGTATTTCTCAATTTTATCATGAGCACCCAAATAAATATCCTTGATCCCAAGATTTTGTAGACGAATTCGAACGCCTTCATTTTTTCCTCCTGAAATAATACAAACATTCAATCCGGCATCAACAGCAGTTTTCAAAGCATAACCATCTTTGATATTCATTTGACGTACCAATTGCCCATCTGGCATAATAGTAACAATACCATTGGTAAGAACTCCGTCTACATCAAAGATTAATGTATTGATATTGGCTAAATATTGCTTATAACTTTTTTCCATGCTTTTGTATTGATTCTGTCAGGTGTTTGTACAACTCTTTCTGTGAAGAGTCGAGCAAATTTAAGTGATTTTTAATGGTTTTTTCATCTTTTCTGATAGCCGGTCCTGTTTGAGCATCTTTTGGAGATAATCGCTTTACCTTATCAGCAGTTTCTTCAATAAGAGGTTGCAGAATATCAAAAGGAATTTGATGTGTATCACAAATATCTTTTGCCATTTGATACATATGATTGGTAAAGTTATTTGCAAACACGGCAGCAACATGAATGTTCTTTCGTTGATCAGAACTTATATGATATATCGAGCCACCAAGAGCGTTTGCCAATATCTCTAACATAGCCATGTCTTTAGAATTTTCAACTTCCAAGCAAAAAGGAATATGATGAAAATCTACGGGCTTTTCTTTAGAGAACGATTGCAGAGGGTAGAAAACACCTTTGCGAGTTGAATTTCTCAACTGCTGCATTCCAGTATTTCCGGAAGTATGAACCACAAAGGAATTTTGAATTTGAGAAGATACTTCAGAAATAGCATCATCAGAAACAGCTATAATTGTTACATCAGCTTCTTCTAATAAGTCCAAACTATTGGTTACAGGAATTGTAATCTTAAAAGTTTCAAGGTCATCTAAATTTCTGGTATATACCTGTTTTAAACAGATTGTATCTACTTGAGAAAACGCTTGAATTAAATGTGTGGCTACATTTCCACTTCCTACAACGACTACAGATATCATATCACGAAGATATTGAAATTATTTCTGCAAATATTGTCAAAAGTTTTGCATATTTGTGTCATTATGATAGAGTAATTCCACCTTCCGTTTTTGTCTTTCCCTAAAAAGACACCCAATTTTCAGCTGTACTGGATTTGTCCGGTTAGCTGTAGTTTATAATTTATAACCATATCATAATGACATCTGAAAACCAACAAACCAGACAAAACATCTTTTCACTTTTTATGCAAGCTGTAAGAGGCAAGCAGCACGACTTTACAACAGGAAGTATTCGTAAAGCCGTTTTCATGCTATCCATTCCTATGATCTTAGAAATGCTCATGGAATCGATATTTGCTTTAGTAGACATCATCTTTGTCTCCAGAGTAAGTGTAAATGCTGTAGCAACAGTAGGGCTTACAGAATCTGTTCTAACATTAGTCTATGCCGTAGCTATTGGATTGAGTATGGGGGCTACAGCAATTGTGGCCAGAAGAACAGGAGAAAAAGATAGAGAAGGAGCCAGTCAAGCAGCAGTTCAAGTAATTTTCTTAGGAGTTTTTATAGCAGTAATAATCAGTGCTATCGGAATTCTTTTCCCAAAAGAGATCTTAAGGTTTATGGGAGGAGAACCTGAACTGATCGAAGAAGGTTATGGATACACCCAAGTACTTTTAGGAGGAAATGTAACTGTAATGCTTCTCTTTTTAATCAATGCAATTTTTAGAGGAGCAGGAAATGCTTCCATAGCCATGTGGACTTTAATTCTTTCCAACGGATTGAATATAATTTTAGACCCAATTTTTATCTTTGGTTTAGGTCCTATTCCGGCTTATGGAGTAGAAGGAGCAGCTATAGCAACAACAACAGGTAGAGGAGTTGCTGTATTGGCACAGTTGATCATACTATTCAAAGGGAATTCCTATATAAAAATAGCTTTCAAAGATTTGGTAATTAGAGCTCAGGTAATGATCAATTTGATCAAAGTTTCTTTAGGAGGAATTGGTCAGTTTATCATAGGTACATCCAGTTGGGTAATCTTAATGTTGATCATGGCAACCTTTGGTAGCGAAGTGTTAGCAGGTTATACCATTGCTATTCGTATCATGATGTTCACATTAATGCCCGCTTGGGGTATGAGTAATGCTGCAGCAACATTGGTAGGACAAAATTTAGGAGCTCAACAACCTGACAGAGCTGAAGCATCCGTATGGAAAACAAGTAAGTATTGTGCTATTTTTATGGGAATAGTCTCATTGATTTATGTATTCTTAGCACCAACATTCTTAGGCTGGTTTAGCGATAATCCTAATGTGGTAAAGTATGGAGCATTGTGCTTACAGGTTATTGCTGCTGGTTATATTGCTTACGCTTACGGAATGGTAGTCATCCAATCATTTAATGGATCAGGAGATACAAAAACACCTACAATCATCAACTTTGTTTGTTTTTGGTTATTCCAATTACCTTTTGCCTACTTGATGGCAGTAGAATTAGATTTTGGTCCTTCAGGTGTTTTCTGGGCAATTACTTTAGCTGAAGTTTTAATCGCAATCATTGGAGTTATTTGGTTCCGCAAAGGAAAATGGAAAACCGTACAGGTTTAGGCTTTCTTTTGTAAATTCGTAGGATAATGCTTTTACCATGAAAGACCCTAAAAAATTAGGCATAAATACCATATGTACTCACGTAGGTGAGATAGAGGATAAGCAGTTCAAAGGAGCTGTTTCTCCTGTTTATATGGCTACTTCTTATGCTTTTGATAATGTAGATGTAAAACGATATCCGAGGTATTTTAATACTCCAAATCAGGAAGGGATGTGCCGAAAGATCGCTGCTTTAGAAAAAACAGAAGATGCTTTGGTCTTTAGTTCAGGAATGGCAGCAATTAGTGCTGCATTGTTTGCATTCTTACAAAAAGGAGATCATGTGATCTTACAACAAGTGATTTACGGAGGAACCTACAATTTTGTTGCAAAAGAGTTTGAGAAATACGGAATTGAATATTCTTATACAGAAAGCAATTCGGTAAATGACTTTGAAGCATTGATACAATCGAATACGAAGATCATTTATATAGAGACACCTTCAAACCCGTTGTTAGGAATTACAGACATGAAGGCAATTTCAGACCTAGCAAAGGCTAAAGGAATTATAACAATGATCGATAATACTTTTGCATCTCCCATCAATCAAAACCCTGTGGCTTATGGTATAGATATCATGATTCATTCTGGAACAAAATATATGGGCGGGCATTCCGATATCTCAGCAGGAGCTGTAGCCGGTTCCAAAGAACATATCGCTAAGATTTGGGAAACAGCTATAAACTATGGAGGGAATTTAAGCGACTTTATGGTTTGGATGCTAGAGCGTAGCATGAAAACGCTAAACCTGCGAGTAAAGGAACAAACCAAGAATGCTCAGGTAGTTGCAGAATATTTAGAAGAAAGCCCTCATATCGATCGTGTGTATTATCCGGGATTGACATCCCATCCAGACCATGAGTTGGCCAAGATACAAATGAAAGGATTTGGAGCGATGATGGCTTTTGAACTGACAGAAGGGATTGATGCTATGGAGTTTCAAAATGCATTAGAACTTATCAAACCCTCAATGAGTTTAGCAGGATTAGAAAGCACTACAGTTAGTCCGGCACAGACAACACACGCTTTGCTTACTGAAGAAGAACGTTTGGAAAGAGGAATAAAACAAGGTTTGATTCGTTTTTCTACAGGAATAGAAGAACCGGAAGATCTGATAGCAGATATAGAACAAGCCATTCAAAAAACAAAAAAAGAACTTGTATGAAGTTAGATATTTTAGCCTTTGGAGCACATCCAGATGATGTGGAATTGGGAAGTGCTGCAACCATTGCTAAAGAAGTTTCCTTAGGAAAGAAAGTAGGAATCATCGATTTGACCAGAGGAGAATTAGGAACAAGAGGCTCAGCAGAGTTAAGAAAGATTGAAGCTACCAATGCAGCCAAGATTTTAGGAGCTGTTGTGCGTGAAAATTTAGGTTTTGCTGATGGCTTCTTTACAAACGATAAAGAGCATCAATTGGAGATCATTAAAATGATCCGTAAATATCAACCCGATATTGTATTGTGTAATGCGATTGATGATAGACATATTGATCATGGAAAAGGAAGTAAATTGGTATCAGATGCATGTTTCTTAAGCGGTTTGCAAAAGATTGAAACAGAAATGGATGGTCAATCTCAGGAGAAATGGAGACCCAAATTTGTCTATCATTATATTCAATGGAAGAATATTGAGCCTGATTTTGTGGTTGATGTAACCGGGTTTATAGATAAAAAGATAGATGCTGTGATGGCATACAGTTCACAATTCTTTGATCCTGACAGTAAAGAGCCGGAAACACCTATTACCAGTAAGAACTTTACAGACAGTATTGTATACAGAGCCAGAGATTTAGGGCGGTTGATAGGTGCTGATCACGCAGAAGGATTTACAGTAGAACGTTATGTAGCTGTAGATTCTTTAGATAAATTAATTTAAATTTTTCTTTTCTAGAAATGAAAAAATAAAGTACATTTGCACCCGCAAGTTACATGGTGATTGTAGCTCAGCTGGTTAGAGCGCCGGATTGTGGTTCCGGAGGTCGCCGGTTCGAACCCGGTCTTTCACCCAAAAGCTTCTTCAGGAATGAGGAAGCTTTTCTTTTTTATAAAAGTTCGAAAGCAGTCAATAATATAGGGTGAGAAGTTTATCTCGAGCATAGTCGAGAGGAACCCGGCTTGTCCGTCTGAAATAAAATGAAGGCGGATCTTTCACCCAAAAGCTTCTTCAGGAATGAGGAAGCTTTTTTCTTTCCCATACATATACTATTCTATAAAATAATTTTTTTTTCAAACCATCGGTATACTTTAACCCTATTTCAAACAGGTTTTTTCCCCGAAAAAGAAATAGGGATTAATCTTTCTGTAAATCAGTTGTTTACCTTCTTGCAAAACAATAGGTTAGAATAATTTTAGTACTCGTAAATCGCACTATAATTCACCCTAATCTAAGAGCAATGATTTTTGAAATCCTACAGGTAATTACCGAAGAGGTTAACGGATATTTTGGTTCTACAGCAGTTTCTTTAGAGAATATTGCCAATGTAGATCAGGATGGTGATTCCGATTCTCAAGGAGTTTTTCTCACCTTATTAAATATGAAGGAAGAATACACGCTAAAAAATCGTACAAATCATCAGATAACCGGAACTACAGTTCATTACAAAAATCCAAAGGTTAGTTTAAACTTGTATGCTCTTTTTAGTGCCAACAATACCAGCTATAAGGAATCATTAAAGAGTATATCTAAGATCATTCAATTTTTTCAAGGAAAAAGAATTTTCACTCAAGACAATACAAATTTTTTGAGAGAAGGAGATATGCTAAATGTGAAGAACTTCAAATTCATAGCAGATCTTTTTACACCTTCTTTTGAAGAGCTCAATTTCATTTGGGGAACCTTAGGAGGGAAACAATATCCTTCGGTGATCTATAAGATATCCTTAGTAGAAATAGAACGCGACGCAGTACTCAGACAAGGAGAAGTAATTACAGGTTTAGGCTCAAACTTCAACGGAAACTAAGATGTATTACAAGTCGCTTTTCCATATCAATATTCATCATGGCTACTTTTTAGACAAAGGAGAGAAGAAGTTTTTAAAGGTCGACAATAGCGATGCGCCTATGACAACCGACGAAAAAAAGGAAGCGTTAAAAGAATACAATCTCACAGATTTTCTAAGCATTACACCAACAAGATTCACTAGAGCACAATTCAAGAATTACCGTTTGGTAATGAGACTCAACAAAGAAGGATTTCGAGTAATGGGAAGTACATTAGAAAAAAAAGTGAATAACAAGAAGAAGTATAAACCCATCATTCCTATTGATGATGAAGTCTACTTTACTTTTCAGATTCAGGCAACAGACAATCTTTTTTACAATTACACCAATGTTACAGGAACCACAGAGAAAAACATGTATTTGTTTACAAATGTAGAACCTGCTGATCAAGAGAACTCTTTTGAAAATCTTTTTGAGAATAATGGTGGATTGATCGATAGTCGTTTTCAGCTAAAGGAAGAAGCTAGCAGAGAGCTTTTAAAAGCAATTGCGTTGGAAGATGAGAAGTACGAAGATATTTCAGAAAAATTCTCGTTGGGAAAAAGCATTCGATCTATTCAAAACGATGAGAATTTAACAGCGAATGAAAAAGATGAAGAAATTACTGCATTACTGAATGATTCTATTCAAAAGAAAAAGCAAAAACAAATACTTGGCTATATCAGACTACGTATCAAAGGAGATAATGCTTCAAGACATCTCTTAGAGTTTGATTCCGATACCCAATATATCAAGCAAGCTGTTCCCCAATTTACTATCAGCTTTATCAATTTAAAAACCTTTTGGAAATACATAAGCCTAAAGGACGAGGCAACTTTGACCACAAAAGCAACGAAATGGCTTTCCAAGAATGGTTTTGTTGAAATAACCAGCGCTGATTTTGACAACGCTGGACTGGATCCCCCATCTACTGATCCTGATGATTACAAGTTCCCTAATCCAGCAATAGATCTAATTAAAAAAGAGAATAGCAATTACTATTCAGAAATATTCATTTAAAACTAAACATTAATTATTATGGCAGCTTACAAAACACCGGGTGTTTACATAGAGGAGATCGTAAAATTTCCTCCATCAGTAGCCCAAGTAGAGACAGCTATCCCTGCCTTTATTGGTTATACCGAAAAGGCAGAAAAAAAGAACGGCGATTCTTTAGTGCTAGTTCCAACGAGAATCAGCTCACTTTTAGAGTATGAGACCTTATTTGGATCAGCTTTAAAAGAAGACAGCATTACTGTTGCGATCAATGATAAAATGATCGATGGTAATGTAGAAAGAACTTACACGGTTAGTAAACCAACAAGTCCAAAACCATTTCTTATGTACTATTCATTGCAAATGTATTTTGCGAATGGAGGAGGGCCTTGTTATATAGTTTCGGTAAAAGAATACGGTGCACAAGCCAGTTCGCCGGCTACTTTGGTAAGTAAAACAGATTTAGACAAAGGATTGGCAAAACTTAGAAAAGAAGATGAGCCTACGTTAATTCTATTTCCAGATGCTACCAAACTAGGAAATACAGATGATTTTTATGCTTTGTATAATGATGCGTTAACTCAGTGTAATGAATTACAAGACCGTTTTACGATCATTGATACAGAAAACGATGATGAAGAAAATGATGAACCTGTAGATGACCTAAGAGGTAAGATCTCAAATGATAAAGATTATGTGAAGTACGGTGCAGCTTATTATCCGTTCTTAGAAACCATTCTAGATTATCATTACGATGAGAGCAAAGTAAACATTACTCATGCTCAGGAAGCAGAAACAACATTAGAAGATGAATTGGCGGCTGCCAAGAATGCAACAACAGCAGTTGAGGCATTGGTAACCAGCACAGGCACTTTGGTATCTGAGTTAGGTACAATTAACACAGACATTCAAAATAATAATGCTGCAAATGCTACCAGCAAACGTGATACAGCTATTGCTAAAGTGCAAGAGATCATAAATGCTATTGGTACTGTTGTTACAGCAGCTACACCAGCAGTTACTGCAGGAAATGATGCCGGATCTACAACAGAAGCGACTGCATTAAACACAGCAATCACAGATAGTTCTAAAGATCTATTGAAATTAAAAACTGACTTAGAAACCAAAAATGCTGCTTTAGCTGGAAAAACAGGAGGAGCAGTAAAAACAGATTTGGCAAGTATTGTTACTGATGCTGATACTACAGTTGCAAAAATTCAAGCAGTAGATGCATTGATAGATGCAATTGTAACAACAATTTCATCAGCTAATTCAGCATCCAATCCTTCTTTAAATGGTAAGAAGTTAAATGAAGTTGAAGCCATAGACAATGCCGCTTACAATAAGATCAAAGCAGAGATCAATGCGATGCCAATGGTATTGCCTCCATCTTCTACAATGGCAGGAGTATATGCGAGAGTTGATAGTGACCGCGGAGTGTGGAAAGCTCCGGCAAATGTGAGCTTAAACTATGTGATCAAGCCTACTTTACAGATTTCTCATGAAGAGCAAAAAAGTTTGAATGTAGATACAGTTGCAGGAAAATCTATCAATGCAATTCGATCTTTTACAGGAAAAGGAGTTTTGGTATGGGGAGGAAGAACCTTAGCCGGAAACGACAACGAATGGCGCTACATTTCAGTAAGACGTTTCTTCAACATGGCTGAAGAATCGATCAAAAAAGCTACAGAGCAATTTGTTTTTGAACCGAATGACAAGAATACTTGGGTTCGAGTAAAAGCAATGATCAATAACTTCTTAACCTCACAGTGGAGAGCAGGAGCTTTGGCAGGGCCTACGCCAGAAAAAGCATTCTACGTAAACATTGGTTTAGGAGAAACCATGACTGCACAAGACATCTTAGAAGGGAATATGATCGTAGAGATTGGTATGGCAGTAGTAAGACCAGCTGAATTTATCATTTTACGATTCTCACACAAGATGCAAGAAGCATAATTAATAACTGATAATTAATACATAAAAACATAAAATCATGGCAACAACTTATGCATTACCCAAGTTTAGCTTCAAGGTGTCATTTGGGGATACAGAATTCAATTGTACAGAAGTATCTGGGTTGGATTTTGAAAATGAAAAAATTGAATATAGAGCCGGAGCCGATAGTGAATTTCATAAAACGAAACAGCCTGGTATGTTCAAATACAACGACATCACTATTAAAAGAGGAACCTTTGTAGATAAAAGCAAGGAGTTTTATACCCAATGGGTAAAAACAGTTTACTTCCAAGAAGGAGAAGAACAATACAGAGGAGATCTAACAGTAAGTCTTTTAGATGAAAAAGGAGAACCTGCAGTTACTTGGGTAGGAAGCAATGCTTACATCACCAAAGTACAGTCAACAGATCTAAAAGCAGATGGAAATGAGATCGCTATAGAAACGGCAGTATTTGTTATTGAGAAATTGATCTTACAATAATGGCAAAGCCAAAGAAATTAAAGTCGCAGTACAAACCTCCTATACCCGTAGGTTTTCATTTTAAGGTTGAGTTCTCAGGAATTGAAACCAAAAAAAATGATCATCGATTTCAGTCGGTTTCAGGTCTTTCAATAGATCTGGAAACCGAAGAAGTTGCAGAAGGAGGAGAGAACAGGTTCAAGCACAAAATTCCGGTACGTACCAAGTTTCCCAATTTGGTTTTAAAAAGAGGGATGCTATTAGATTCCGGAGTAATCAAATGGTGTAAGAAAGCACTCGAGAACTTTGAGTTCAAACCCATTGATATTACCGTGAGTTTACTGGTAAAAGATGGAGGAGAAAATAGTCAAGGTGATGCGGTGCCTTTACAAACCTGGAACATTGCTCACGCATATCCGGTAAAATGGAATGTGAGCGACTTTAATGCCGAAGACAACAAATTGGTTATAGAAACCTTAGAGTTATCCTACAATCATTTTAAAACTGTGTAACCATGCCTATAGAGATCAAAGAAATGCATATCAAGATTCACTTAGATGAAGGAGCCAACAAAGGCAATTCAACCCAAGACAACCAAGAATCTTTAAAAGGTACAGAAGCCATCATCAACACTTGTGTTGAGGCGGTCATGGAAATTTTAGAAAAACAAAAAGAAAGATAATCCATGAGTGGAGGTAAATTACAAAAGTTGATCATTCGCTGTTTTAAGGATGAAAAGTATAAGAACGAGATCAAAGGGCTGAAGTATACAGCGCTTTTGAATCCCGAAAAATATACGCAGTCTTACAAAACAGAGTATAAGAAAGAAGGAGGAACAGGAACCAGTTCTACAGCTCCTAAGTTCACAAGATCATTGCCTTCCGACCTAGATCTGGAGTTTTTGTTTGATCGAACAGGAGTGTTGGTTCATTATGGAGATGACAAACAAGCCAGTAGTGACGATACAGTATATAAAGATCAAGGAAAGGGAATTATTGATGATCTAGCCAATTTCAAAAAAGCAGTTTTTGATTATAACGGAGATCAACACAAACCCAATTATTTGATCATTAGCTGGGGCGCACTGTTGTTTAAAGGCATTCTAACGGATCTGTCTATAGAATACAAACTATTCAAGTCAGACGGAACCCCGTTACGAGCCATTGCAAAAGTAAAGTTCATCTCTCATATCGAAGCAGAGAAAAGAGCGGCAGCAGAAAACAACAAATCGCCGGATCTCACACACTATCGTGTTGTGAAAGACGGAGATACATTACCGTTGATGACACATCAGATCTATGGTGATTCTAAGTATTACCTAGAAGTAGCGAAAGTGAACAAGCTCTACAAGTTTAGAAAACTAACACCCGGACAACAATTATTTTTCCCGCCTTTAGCAAAACAATCCTAGTATGAATAACAGCGGAGTCATAAAAACCTCAAAAAGTGCAGACCTAGTCACTTTTAAAGTATTGATAGACGGTAAAGAACTATCAAAAGTTTATGAAGTGAAAAGTATCTCTGTTTCTAAAGAAGTGAACAAAGTTCCCATAGCAAAGATCATTTTGCTAGATGGAGAAGCTTCGCAAAGATCTTTTGTACTAAGCGAAGAACAGCTGTTGATTCCAGGGAAAAAAATTGAGATCACTGCCGGATATCACTCAGATGAAGAGACCATCTTTAAAGGCATTGTCTTGAAGCACAATATAAAGATTAGAGAGAATAGCTCTCAATTAATAGTAGAGTGTAAAGATGAAGCTGTAAAGATGACTGTTGGAAGAAAAAGCAAGTATTTCTATGACAGCAAAGACAGCGAGATCATAGAAAAGCTTATTGGTACCTATAAACTCTCAAAAGACGTAGAATCTACCAGTGTAAAACACAAAGAATTGGTACAATACAATGCCAGTGATTGGGATTTTATGGTAATGAGAGCACAGGCAAACGGAAAGCTTTGTTTTATTGATGATGGTAAGATCACAGTATCCAAACCCAACGTAAGTCAATCAGAAGTAGAAACCATAACGTTTGGAGCTACACTCTTGGATTTTGATGCCGAAATAGATGCAAAACATCAAATGAAAAAAGTCTCTTCTTACGCTTGGAACCATGCAGATCAAGAATTGCTGGAAATCGCTGGGAAAGACCCTTCTGTGTCTTTAAATGGAAATCTATCTTCTTCAGACTTAAGCAAGACCATTGCTCTAGATAATCTCCAATTAAAACATGGAGGTGCCATAACAAATGCCGAGCTCCAAAATTGGGCAGATGCCAAGTGGTTATTTCAGCAATTAGCAAAAGTTAGAGGAAGAGCTAGGTTTCAGGGAATCCCTTCTGTAAAACCTAATACCATCTTAAAACTAGAAGGTGTTGGAGATAGATTCAATGGTAAAGTCTATGTAACCGGTGTAAGTCATAACATATCAGAAGGAAACTGGACAGTGAATGCTCAATTTGGATTAGATCCCAAATGGTTTTCAGAAAACTACCCTGTACATTCAGAACCGGCATCCGGCTTATTACCGGCTATTAACGGCTTGCAAGTAGGTGTAGTTTCTCAATTACAAGACGATCCCGATAAAGAAGACAGAATACTTGTTCAGATTCCAATTATAGATCATAAAGAACAAGGTATTTGGTGTAGAGTAGCATCGCTAGATGCCGGAAAAGAAAGAGGCTATTTCTTTCGTCCAGAAATAGGAGATGAAGTAATCATCGGATTCATTAATGAAGATCCCAATGATGCTGTTGTTCTAGGAATGTTACACAGTAGTGCCAAACCGGCACCCATCAAAGCAGATGACAACAATCATGAAAAAGGGTTGACAACCAGAAGTAAGATGAAGATTCTTTTCAACGATGAGAAGAAAAGTATTGAAATCTCAACACCCATAGGGAAGAAGATCACTTTAGATGAAGATCAAAAGTACATTGTTATCGAAGACGATCATAAGAACAAGATCACAATGAACGGCGACGGTATTAAGATGGAATCCCCCAACAATATTGAACTGAAAGCAACCAAAGATGTAAACATTGAAGGGATGAATGTAAATGTAAAAGCCAACGCACAATTCAAAGCCGAAGGATCGGCAGGAGCTGAAGTTTCTACAAGTGCTATTGCAGTATTAAAAGGATCGTTAGTACAAATCAATTAATCAAAAGAATATGAAAACAGTATATAGTTTTTTGATCGTATGTCTGGTAAGTCTATCGATAGTTTCTGCACAAACAGATTCTATTCAACAGCAAAAGATTCAGAAAGAAATACAGGAATACCTTTCAGAAAAGAATTATACGCGTATTCCGAATACAGATTTTGATAAAATCCTTCAAAACGAGATCGATACTAAAGTAAAAAGTGGATTGACTTACTGGATGACCTTGATAAGTGTAATTATTGCTGTCTCTGGAGGTGTAGCCGCCTTTGCATTCAACCTAAAGATCAAGCAAGTTGTTCACAACGAAATTGAAAGTAAGAATGCTGAATTGCTTGAGAGTTTGGATAAGATGATGATCGAGTCGAAGATGAACAAGCTTAGAATGGATTTTGAAGTGCTAAAAGAAGACCACAAGTTAAACCCGAATCAACCAACACTCAAGTCAGATACATACTTACTGTTGGAAGAGTGTGTACATATCAAATTTGATAGCCTGATTCCGGAAGTAGTCGACTTTTTAGGATGCATCATATTTTCCGAACGTCATATCGATGAACTAGATCTATTGATCAGAACCTATGAGAGGAATTACAATTTGAAAGCTACAACTTGTATGAACGCTGCTATTCTTAGTGTTGAATACTACAATATGGAAGGCACAAAGAGGTACAAAGACAATTGTATCAAATACTGTCATAACTCAATTGATAAGATGTCTTGGTATGGCGAACCTCGAGGTATTTTAATCTTATTACACGCTATGGACTTTGTAAAAGCAGAGAGTCAACAAATGAAAGAAACAGCTTTAAAAGAAGTTCAGAAAGTATTGGCTAACATCTTAAAAGGATCATCAAATTATATCGCAACAAATACCTGTGACCGATTGGATAGAGATAAGAATCACGATGCTTTCAAAGAGTATTTACAAGTCATTCAAAACGAATTACCGGATGAGTTTAACAAACTATATGCGAAAGCTATCATAGAAAATCAATAAAGCGAAAGTTATGGGTAAACCGGCAGCAAGAATTACCGACATGCACGTTTGTCCGATGGTAACCGGATTGGTACCTCATGTAGGAGGACCTATTCTACCGGCAGGATCACCAACAGTTTTGATAGGAGGACTACCGGCAGCCAGGCTTGGAGATATGGCCACCTGTGTTGGACCACCGGATTCTATAATCATGGGGTCGCCTACCGTACTTATTGGCGGTATGCCGGCAGCCAGAATGGGAGATTCTACAGCACACGGAGGAACAATTGTAGCAGGATTACCAACCGTATTAATAGGATAAGATGAAAAGTAAGATTCCATTTTTAGGAACAGGATGGGGATTCCCTCCTGAGTTTCAGATCAAACAAAAGTGCATTAAGATGCTATCTGATGAAGAAGACATAGAAAGCAGCTTATCCATCCTATTATCTACTCGATTAGGAGAGAGAGTTATGGTACCTGATTATGGTTGCAACTTAGATGAACTGTTGTTTGAAGGCTTGAACAGAACACTCATAACCTATGTGGTAGAGCTTATTGAAACAGCCATCCTATATCATGAGCCAAGAATAGATGTGATCAAGATAGACATCTCTGAAACTGAACCTTTAGAAGGAAAATTGATCATAGAGATCGATTATAGAATTAGAGCAACAAACTCAAGAAGAAATATGGTCTTCCCATTCTACAAAGAGGAGGGAACAGACCTTAACTGAAAAAGAAAATGGGGCAAGAAATAGATAAAATATTAAAAAGAAGCGGAACCGATCAGAACGATCGATTTATTGAAGCGCTCAAACCGGAGAATTTCGAGCTTCATGATTTCACCTTAGAAGATTGGATCTTATTTGCCTATAACTTTGCCAAAAGAGTCAATTACTTTGATATAAGTGATGATAAGAAACCATCTGACGATTGGCAGAGTTTCTTTCAAGAATTCAACCCGAACAATCAGGAAATTGTTTCAAGAACCACAAGAGAATATGGCAAGCTTAAACAAGCCATAGACAAAACCCTTTCAGAATACAAAGAGAATAGCGAATTAACGCCTCATCTAACCCTATTTGTATGCTTTTTACAACTATTAGAATTTTCTAAAGAAAGATTTAATAAGCTAACCAAAAGACATTTAGATTTCTATTACAAAGAAGTTCTTCAGGTAAATCAAAGAGCAGCTATTTCTGACCAAGTACATATTCTTTTTGAAATTGCCAGAAGAAGTAGTGAAGAGCAAGTAGTTGAAGCTACAGAGTTAGATGCAGGAAAGGATGATAATGGTGTACAAAGAATTTACAACACTACAGAAGAACTAATTGCCAATAAAGCACAAGTAGCCAGTGTACGATCTATTTATAACGGAGAAAAATTTTCAGACCCTAAACACAAAGGAGACAACCCATTAGAATTTGTTGCAAATGAAGTAGCAAATACTTTAGATGGCAAAGAAGAACCTTTACCGGAAGACGCACCTTATTGGTTTCCTTTTGGATATACTTCCGAAATTTCAGAACAAGGAACGTATAAAGAGCTTGAGAATGCCAATATAGGATTTGCTATCAGTTCGCCAATGCTACTACTGGAAGAAGGCTTAAGAACTATAGAAATCACCATAGACTTTGAAGAAGAAACAACAGAAGATGATCTAAAATTATCAGATTTCAAAGCAGATGTATTAGAAGATATTATTAGCATTTATGGTAGTGGAGCAGAAGATTGGATTGGCCCTTTGCAATTGAAAATTACAGCAAACGAAGCAGACAAAGCCAGTGAAGAACTAATAACCAAGGATGCTACAGAAAAACAATTAAAATTGGTTTTTCAACTGACTAAAGACGAAGATGCATTGGTTCATTACAACGATGAGTTTTTACTTAAAAAATATGCTACAGATTTCCCTTTGGTTCGATTTTTAATTGATACAAGCGAAAAGAAAGGCTATGAATTTTATAAGATATTAAGTGAGAAAGTAGTCACTAATGTAACAGTAAAAGTAGATGTAAAAGAAGCTACAACCATCATTACAGAGAACGACAACGGAATTTTAAAGACAGCAAAACCTTTTTATCCGTTTTCTACTCAACCTGTATTGAATTCTAACTTTTATATAGATTTTCCAGAAGCTTTTTCAAAAAAATGGACAAGTATTAAAGTTAACTTCAAATGGAAAAACACACCTAAGAGCTTTAAAGATTGGTACAAGGCCTATTTAGATTCACAACGATTGGCTACCAATAAAACTACGTTTTTACAGCAGATGACGTCGGCTACAGACAATGAACTGATTGTAAAAAGCGATAGTCATTTTAAGGCAGAAAAAGCTATCAAACACAACGAGATTTGGAAAGTAAAAAGTGACAAACAGACTTTATTTACAAAAATTGTTGATCCCAATACACAGCTGGCTACCGACGATTTTGAATGTACTGTTGAGTATACCAATTCTGAATCTTTTGCAGCAGATACTTCAGGACCTTTACGTCTTTCTTTAGAAAATACTTTTTTGCATAGTTTATATCCAAGAATCTATGCCATGGCTCTCACAAGCAAAGGAGCACCTTTGGTACCCAACGAACCTTATACACCCATAGCAGAAGAACTAAGCATTAGTTATGTAGCTCAAGAGAGCCTACTTGTAAAATCGCAAGAAACTCCAATATCAAAAGACAATCCTTTACAGACTCAAAACTCGAAAGAGTCATACGAGAAAAATAGAATAAAGCTATTTCATGAACATCCTTTCGGACAAAATGAAGAACACAATTATTTAAAACTCTTTAGAAGAGAAAAAGGAATTAGAGATCTATACGATTCAGAAACTATTGAAGCCTTTTTAGTGCCCAAATACTGTAAAGGAGGAGAGCTATTAATTGGTTTAGAAGAAGCAGAACCGCTTCAAAATATCTCTTTACTGATTCAAGTACTGGAAGGAAGTGAGAACCCTTTGGTAAAATCTTTTGAGAACGAAGAACAAATAGAGTGGTCTGTACTGTGTAGCAACGGTTGGAAAAGCCTCAAAGAGCATATCATTTCAGATAGTACAGAAAACATGCTGTCTTCAGGAATCATCAAGATTGGTTTACCCAATGAAGCTTCTTTAGACAATACTTTGCTTCCGGAAAATTATATATGGCTAAGAGCAAAATTACACAAGAGTTATGATGCTGTATGTAAGGTAATCAACATACATACTCAGGCAGTATTGGCAGAGTTTAAAAACTCAGAGAACGAACTTTCTCATTTAGAAAAAGGACTCGAATCAGAAACGATTAAAAAGCTGATAGATCGCGTGCCACAAATTAGATCTGTTTCACAGCCATACAGCTCATTCAATGGGCTTCCGGAAGAATCAGACCTTGATTTTTACAGAAGAATTAGTGAGCGACTTCGCCACAAAAACAGAGCCATTACACTTTGGGATTATGAACATTTGATCTTACAAAAATTTCCGGAAATCTATAAAGTAAAATGCTTGAATCATACTTCAGAAAAAAGCTTTACAGCTGCCGGAGAAGTAAGCTTAGTGGTTATTCCCGATACCGTAAATAAAAATGTGTTTGATATCTACGAGCCAAGAGTTAGCAAAGGCTTACTGGCTAAAGTAGAAAAGTACATCAATACACTTAATACCAAGCATGTAGAAGCTAAAGTGATCAATCCAAATTACGAACAAGTCTTTGTAAAACTACAAGCCCAGTTCTATGAAGGATTAGATAAAAATTTCTACAGCAAGAAACTAGAAGAAGATATTACAAAATTTCTCTCTCCTTGGGCTTATGACGATACCAAAGAGATCACTTTCGGAGTCACACTCCACAAAAGTGTTTTGATCGATTACCTGGAGAAGTTAGAATATGTAGACTACCTACAGAATGTAGAAATAAGCAAAGTAGGAAGCTCAGAAAAAACAAACAACATCTCACCATCCGATCCAAAATCCATCTTGGTATCAGCAAAAGACCACGATGTAAGTACAGTACTAAGCAATTGTAAAGGAGAAAAATTTGAAGAACCCAAAACATGTCAAGTATAACCAAACATACCAGCATACCTAAAAACGTTTCCTCTAAGGACGATCTAGACTTTTATTTCCTAAGAGATAAAGGGGTCGAGTATATTGAAGAACTAGGAGGAGAGTTATGGACAGATTTGAACTCGCATGATCCAGGCATTACGATCTTAGAAATGTTGTCCTATGCAATCACAGACTTGAGCTATCGAATTGATGCCCCCATCAAAGATTTGCTAACATCAGAAGATGCTTCAGAAAATATTCACCATCAGTTTTACAAAGCAGAAGAAGTTTTTCCTAACAATCCGGTAACAGAATTGGATTATAGAAAGATGTTTATTGATTTGAAAGGAGTACGAAATTGTTGGTTGAGAAAATATAAGAAAGAGGTACATGTAAACTGTAGAGATAGCGAATTATCCTACAAGAAGGAAACATTTAAAGATGTAGACGATACACAGCTAGACGATTTTACATTAAAAGGATTGTACACCCTATTGGTTGAGTTTGAAGACTACAAGCAATTAGATGAGGAAAAGAAAAAAGAAAAAATAAAAGAGGTCAAAGAAACGATTCGAGCTAAGTATCACGCCAATAGAAACCTATGCGAAGATTTAGTTGAGATCAAAGAGGTAGAAGAACAACCTATTTCTATTTGCGCCAACATAGAAATAGAACCGGAGGCAAATGAAGAAGAAGTGCATGCAAACGTACTTTTCGAACTTCATAATTACCTATCGCCAACAGTTAGCTTTCATAGCTTAAAAGAAATGCTATCAAGATCATATACTCCAGACGAGATCTTTGAAGGACCATTATTAGAACACGGTTTTATTGATACAGAAGAATTAAGTGAAGCCGATCTTAGAAAAGAAGTCAGGCTTTCCGATCTGATGAAGATCATCATGAATATTGAAGGCGTAAAACTGATCAAAGACATTTCTATTGCTCATTGTGATGATAACAAAGAACAAAAGAACGAATGGCTTATCTGTATAGACCCTGATAAAAAGCCTGCTTTATGTGCAAAAAGCAAATTAAACTATCACAAAGGAGTATTGCCTCTCAATCTTAATGACAATGAAGTAGCATACTATACGCGATTGTTAAAAGAAGATGCTTTGGAGTCAAAATTAATGGCCAAAGAAGATATGAAACTTGAGATTCCGCAAGGGAATCATTTACAAGCACATTCATACGATACCATTCAAAACGATTTTCCTGATACCTACGGAATCGGACAAGAAGGACTAAGTGCTTACGCAACAACCCAAAGAAGGTCGCAAGCCAAGCAATTAAAATCGTACCTATTGTTCTTCGATAAAATTCTAGCCAGTTACTTTCAACACTTAGGAAAAGTAAGAGAATTACTCTCTATCAACGGAAACGAAACTAGAACTTATTTTGCCCAAGAGCTCACAAATATCAAAGGATTTGATGACTTAGTTGATGATTATCCGAAAAACGATGAAGAAGCACTGACTTCTTATCTATTTGAACGATTTGACAACAGTTTAGAACGACGTCATCAGATATTAGATCATCTATTATCAAGATTTGCTGAAAAATTCGGAGACTATGTGTTCTTAATGAAGATGCTTTATGGCAATGTGGCCGAAGAGATCGCATTGGCAAATAAGAAAGCATTTCTTAAGGACTATGTAGCAATAAGTTCTCAAAGAGGAGCAGCTTTTAATTATTACAAGCAGCCCAAAGAAAGCCTGTGGGATACAGATAATATATCAGGTTTTCAAAAGAGAGTATCCAGATTATTAGGATTAAAAGACTATACCAGAAGACACCTTACCTCATCATTTATCAGCATCATTAAATCTAAAGATGATGAAGGGAAAGATCAATACGAATGGGAAATAACAGATGGGAAAACTAGTGTTTTACTAGTATCAGTAAAAAAATACAAATCTGTTGCTTTGGCTACCCAAGACCTGTACAATGCAGTATTACTGATCATACAAACACCAGAAGAGAAGATCGAGCAAAAGTTCGAAAACGGAACAATCAATGATCAGATCAAAACCAATATAGCTCCTTATGAAGTTACTTCCGGAAAGTATTCTTTTAAGATTGTAGATCTTCTATTGCCCGAATCTCATAATAAGTACGAATTAGGAAAACACAACACGTCTTATGATACGCTAGAAGACTTAAAGAAGGCAATTCTAGACCTTATCAACTTTATCAAATGTGACTTTACAGAAGAAGGAATGTTCTTAGTAGAGCATATTCTACTGAGACCCGATGTTACCAATAGTTTAGCAAAAAAAGAAGAATTCATGCCTATTTGTGCAGATGAATGCGATGCTTGCAGTATAGACCCTTATTCCTTTAAAGTAAGCATTGTTCTGCCCGGATATACTTTCCGTTTTTCAAACCCTGATTTCAGACACTATATGGAAAACATCATTAGAGAAGAACTACCGGCACACATCATTCCAAGAATTTGCTGGGTAGGAGATAGGAGAGGAGTTGTAGACGATAAGGACAATGATCTATGGGGTTTTGAATACGCTTACAAAGCTTACTTAGAAGCAAAAACCAATCTAGATCAAGAACAGCCCATAAAAGGGAATAACGAGCACAAAAAATTAATAGAAGCAATGACCCAACTAAATACGATCTATCCAGAAGGACGATTATTGGATTGTACCGATGATAGTAACGATATAGAAGGAAGAGTCATTTTAGGACAAACAAACCTGGGAACACTAAAAATAGACAGCGATGGAAACTAAATCAAAACACAGCAGCACAAAACTGGTAGATATATCTACCCAATACAGCAAATTCAATAAAAATCAGGTTCTTACAGAAACACAACTGAACGGGTTTCTAGACTATTTTGATGATCAAGATAGATTAAGCAGAACTAGCCTGAGTGGAGTAGGCATTGTTTGTGGTTTTCAGGTGAGTTATGATACTACACTAAAGAGCATAAAGATCACACAAGGTAGAGGTGTTACTACCGATGGAGATTTAGTTGCATTGCAAAACCCATCACAAACAGAACAAGGTAAAAAAGATACTACCTTAAAGTCTATTGAGCTGTCTTCTAAAACATTTAAGTTCTATAAAAAATTCCTAGACGATACTGCAAAGTACGATCGCTTTATTGGTGCTGATAAAAAACAAATAGAATTATGGGAGCTTCATGAAGAAGATGATAATGCCCACACGAGTTTGTCTTCGTTTCCCAACCTTAAGAACATGGTTGTCTTGCTCTACCTTGAAAGTTATTCCAAAGAAGGAGATTTGTGTACCAAACTTTCTTGCGATAATCAAGGTATAGAGCAAGTATCGCGCTTAAGAGTTCTGTTGACTTCCGTTAAAAACGCTAAATACATTTTAAGTAAAGACTCAATTTATAAGAAACACGATTGGTACGAAACCTACATTACTCTACCCGAAGTAAGTGCAAAACGAGTAGTGTTAAACTGTGACAATACAAAAACGTATAAACAACTCAAATCAAATTATTACAATGCCATCAAGAGTAATAATACAGTTACCAAGCTTGGAGAAGGCCTAGATGCTATTTTAGCGAAATTCAATCAAACAAGTGTTTCATCATATATCAACAGGCTCTTTAACTTCAATGAAAATGCTATTCCCGTAGACTTTCAATACCGATACGATGTACTTAAAGATTTGATAGACACCTACAACGAGATCAAATCAACTCTTCTGAATCTAAACGTACACTGTTGTCCTACCATAGGAGCATTTCCAAAGCATTTAATGCTAGGTAGAATAGAAGAAATCAAACCTTACCTAAGCTTACGACACGAGTTCTATAAATCGCCTATCATTGGTTGTGAAAATAAGGAATATCAAAAAGCACTTCACTTACTTCAAAAGGTAAAAGAACTATGTATCAACTTCTTATTCATAAACAAAGGAAGTGAGATCAAGATCACACCATCATTAGATGTTAGTGAACTTTCAAAAAAAACAATTCCTTTCTATTACAAAGTAGACGACCCTATTTTAAAACAGTGGAGTTATGAGAAAACCAAAGAGCTCAGATCACGTTTCAATTTGAGCTATCACCGTCAGAATTTGGTAAGCGCTCCCGCTATTCAACATCCATTAGATTACAATTTAGATCACTTTAACTTTTACAGAATTGAAGGGATTCAGGGGAAAATGTATAGAGATGCATTGGATCAGATCTTAAAAATTAAGAAGGATAAAGGGTTGAGCTTTGATGTAAAAGTACTCTCGGTAGAAACAGCCAATAAATCCGTTGATATCAAAGAATACAAATGTCAATTTGAAGACCTTAAGATCTTATTGGCAGCTTGGAGAGCAGAGCAAGACTGTGTACTTTCAGAAGTAAGTCAGTTTTTATCGGGATTCGATACCAAAAAAGCCGGAGACAATCTCATCTCAAAAAAGAAAGGTTATGACAGAATGGTGGTTGCAGCCAGCGCTACAGGAATGGAAAGAATTCATAGCTATGAAGAAGAGTTGAAATCTGATGCCAGAAAGAAGATGTACGAGAAAAGAATGGCATACGGAAGAAGAAAGAACATCGTAGAAGAAAAACTAACTCATGACGAAGGAGCCTTAGGAGTTTATGTAAAAAAAGCCTTTAAAGAAAACAAAGGAGGATCTGCCAATGATATCATGGCTGCCATTACAAGAGATTTAACAGCCGTTTCTAACACTGATACCTGGAAAGAAAAAGCAGAATTAAAAGAATTTGTTCTAAAAGACATAACAGAAGTATTGGTGCACTCTTACATTCTTGATAATGAAATTCCAACTAGTATTTTAGAGATCAATGAAGCTTCATTAGTTAAGTACAAATTAACTATAGATCAACTATGTACTTATGTGAAAAACCTACAAATGAAGTACAAAAAAGTAGAACTTAATGATGGATCAAAACAGATCATAGGATTATTGATCAATCAGCTATCAACAGTATGCTGTTCTGCTAAAAAGTTAGAGATCTTATTAAAAGAGATTGAAACACGTAAAAAAGAGATTCTTATTCAAACACAACTCTCAGAATTTGTAAAAAAACACCCAGGTTTAGAACATAGAGCCGGAGTAGTTCCGGGAGGTACTTTTGTGATGGCCTATGTAAAAGAAGATGCCGATAACAAAGCAACCTATCAAAATGTAACTCTTGAACTAGAGTTCTTAGAACAACCTAATATAGACGATGATGGTTTGGATGGAGACAAAGGACAAATTCAATTATGGAACTCTAAACTCAGTACAAAATTTGCCTTTTTGCACAGAGTAACCAAAGAAACCCAAAACCCAATGGAAGAAGTGGTTTTTATTGGAAAAGATATTGAAGAAACTGTTTCCAATCTATCTACCTTTTTAAATGTTCTTTGGAGAAGAGCCGGAGCTATTAACGAAATTAGTTCTAGAACAGAAAAGAAAAAATTGATCATAGAAATAAAAGATCGATCTATAAGAAAAAAAGCCAATTTTATACAATTCTTCAACCCTGCTATTGTTGGAAAAAACACCAAAATATATTTTGAAGAAAACACCATTGTTGCAACAAATACGACTACTAAAAATACTGTAGTAGCAGATTTTTACTTACCATACATGTGTTGTACAGACTGTGCGCCTGTTAACTTTATCATACCTAAAGAACCGGTAAAATTAAGCTTGCCTAAGAAATATATTTGTTTGGAAGAAGGAGTGGAAGTGATTCCTATTCCGTTTGATGTTTCTCCTTCTGATGCAAAGATCAAAGCAAATGTACCTGAAGGTAAAGAAAGCGGCTTGACATACGATGCCAACAACAAACCAGTATTTGATGCCTCATTAACCGATCCTAGTTTGCATGGAAAAGTAATTGCTTTTACAGCTAATGATGAAGAGACAGATTGTGCAATTACGGTATATCCGGATGTAGCACTTTCAGTTACAACATCTGTAGAATACCATGAGTTGAATACTGTGGCTATTGTTACCTACAAGGTCTCAGAAGTATATGCAAATTTGAAACATCAATGGGATTTTGGAAATGGAACCACGGTAGAAATAACACCTTCTTCATCTGGAGAAGTAAAAGAAAAATATGCCCTACCTGTCAATGCCGATAACATTGTAAAACCAAGTTTACGCATTAGCAATGGATTCTGCGAAAAGGTGATCCCTATTGAACCAATAGTTTTTGAAAGCCCTGTTGATGTTTCTTTAAACATCGTAAAAACCTATTGCTTAAACACTAGAGCTACCAGCAAGATCAAGATACCTTTTACAGATAAGAATCCATCAACAGGTACAATTGAAATTGCCGGAGGCGCAATTAATGGATTGAATATAGAGAACGATAATTTAATTGTCGATCCGCAGAAATTCAAAGACTTTGACAAGCCTATCCGATTTACCTTAGAAAGACAGATCACCAACGCAATTATTACGATTGGAGCCATTAAAGAATTCTCAATTATTGGTGATGAAGGTCAATACTATTGGGAAGGAAATAATCTGTATCAACTTGTATACTTAACAGTAAAAATGCAAGGAGGAGATAATGGTCAATCCAAATACATATGGAAGATCAATGGAGATGAAGCAGGTAAGAAGAAGAATATAGAACATGGATTCTTACTAAAAAAAGAAGCTTCTAACTCTTATGAAATCATGGTTACTATTACAGATCCGAATGGATGTGTATCAACAAAGAAGAGAAAAGTAAAGATTCCTTATCCGAAGTTTACAATGAAAATGGAAGATAATATCTCAAGCTTCTGTTTGAATGACGATCGTAATTACTCCGTACTTGTAAACCCTCTGATTGACAAAACACCTTACACAGGAAATGGAATTTATGTTGATGCAAACGGGCAAGTGAAGTTTACACCGATTAGAACTAATATGACAGCGCCGGGAGCAGCTAATCTAGGTATTGCAGGAGATACATTGCTTACCTTAAAACTAAAAGCAGCCTCAAAAGCTCGTTTTGAATGGAAAGTAGAGCAAAAACAACTATTCCTAACCAATACGTCAGAAGTAGCTGATAAATACATATGGAATGTAGCAGGGCAAGAAATTATAAGAACAAACAGAGCAGCATTAAAGTTCAAAGTAGATACTTTCCAAGAATCTGTAATAGATGTTTCTTTAACGTCAATGAGTTCTTGTGGAGAAGATACATTTACCATTACCGGAATCAAAGTACGTGAAGAAGTAGAAGTTAATACCAATTGTATTTCAGAAACATTAGGAAGAATAGAAGAAGATCGTTCAAAAATCTCTATGAATGTTGATGTATCTACTAACACAAGAAATAAGATTGTGATTCCTACAGTAAGACTATATGATACTGTCTTAGCAGCTCCACCAAGTGTTTTAAACGGAGGAGACAACAATTCTTTAAAAGGATTTACCAAACTATTCTCAGGTACAGCTGCAGAAATAATTAAAAACAGAAATAACACCTACATACTAGGAGTATTATCTAAACTGTACATAGCGCAGGCCAAGCTATTCTTGAATATGATTCACTGTCAACCTCACACCGTTTTAGAAAACGACAAACGAGTTATTTCAACAATTACAAGCAGTTTAAGAGCCAGTTTGGTAAGAATAAAAGCATCAGACATCCAATTTGACATGGAGAATGATCTAAAGAACTTCTTCATAGAATACAGTAGAGACAATCAAGTAGTAACTTATATGAGAGCAGGAGTTAAAAAATTAATTGTACAAATTCTGTAATGCAAATGCATCAACAACATATTATCAATAAACTCACAGTAGACGTAGAAACTACAAACCCAAGAGCAGCTTTTGAGTTGAAAGATAATATTGATGCATTTTTAAAACAAGAGATCTTCCCTTATTTAGAGAGTTATTTCCACTCTATAGAAGAAGATATAAAATGGCAATCCATACAAATATCTCAGCTGTCAATAGATCTCAATAGTTCTTCTTCTCTCAATTATAACGAGCTAAAAGAAGATCTCAAAAGACAAATTGTAAAAGAGGTAAAACAAGCCATTGAGAAACCGGTACAAAGCGGTGATAATGTTACAGTTTTATCATCTGGAGAAAGCAATGGACAATCATTGATCTATTTTCTAAAGTTTGGAACCAAGCCTTGGTGGAGTACAACAGAGCAAACAATCTCTTTTACTGATGAAGAATTGGTAAAAATATACAGCTCTCCAAATTTCCAGCAGCAATTTCAAAAGATCATTGTACAAGCACATGTGCAGCAACGTTTTGTATATCAATTTTCAGATCAACAGATTGTAGAAATACTAAAGGCAGTCTTTGGTGAAGTTTCTTCAAAAATCTTGAAAAATAAGATCGTTGATGTAATTACTGAGATGAGAGAAGAAAACAGATTAATTGCATGGAAGACGATACTTCAATATCTCATTACAGGAAAACAAAAAGACATTCCTTTTCAGCTACTAACATTCTTGTCTGAAAAATTCGAGAAAAATACTTCGCAGAAAAGCAGAGAAAATATAACTGTATTACAATTTGCATTAGAAGTTTTTGAAGAGTTTAAGGATGAAAACGAAGCACTTTTTAAAAGTTTAGTAGTGCTTTTAGATGAAACCTTAGAAAACACTTCAAAATTGATTGAACAGCAAACAATAGCTTCAGAAGATAATGAGGAGGCAAATCATATTGAAGTTGTTGCATCAGAAATATATGGAGAAGAGATTGTTAAAGATCATCAGGAGAAAGAGGGAATTTTACTTACAAATGATGGTAGTGAACCGAGTAAGCTTTCTGTAGAAGAAGAAACAGAGAACAAACGAGGTAATAAGAGAGTTATAAGCAGAACAGAATCTAGTGAAAATGCTACTGAATCAATAAAAGGAAAGTATACAAAACAAGATGATGATACTGAAACAACTCAAGAACCTCTTTCAATAAAAAGAAATCTAGCAACGAGAAAGGAGAGTGTTGATATAGAGTCGAAACAGGTTGTTGATTCGAAATTTATAAATGATTCTAATGAAGATCATTCAACAAAAAAGGATCAACCAGAAATAGCTAAAAGCTCTGTAGCAAATTCAAAACAAAACAAACAGTTTAACTCTAAAGAACAGGTTGTTAAGAAATGGGAAGCTTATAAAAAGCTCTTGTCAAGTAAGTCCAAAGAAAGTAAGCTAACAATAGATACAGAAAAGCTTCACGATAAAGTCAATGCTCTTATTCATCAACAAACCAAAGAAGGAGAAAAGAAAGCAATATTGGAGTTGCTCAATGAGCAAATGACATATGAAAGAGAAGAAGAAAATTTACGCAAAGAATACATTGTTTCCAACGCCGGACTCATCTTATTGCATCCTTATTTACAGCATTTCTTCGCAAACTGTGATTTACTAAACGATGATAACAAACTGACCGATCCTGATCTGGCAGTACACGTATTGCACTATTTGGCTACCAAAAAAGAAAAACAGTACGAAAGTAATATGCTCTTTGAAAAAGTGCTTTGTGGTTTGCCTATACATAGTCCAATTCAAAGAAATAGAGAACTGTCAGAAGAACTTAAATCAAACTCAGAAGAGCTTTTAGAAGCAGTTCTTACCAACTGGGGAGCATTAAAAAATGCATCTCCGGATTTGTTGAGAAATGAATTCTTACAACGCTCAGGAAAGATCAATTTTAAAGAAATCAATCCAAAGATTGTTGTCGAAAGAAAAGTACAAGATATCCTTTTAGACCGATTACCATGGAGCATTGGCATATGCAAACTACCATGGATAGACCACTTATTATTTACAGACTGGTAATGTAAAATTTAGAAAATGAAAAGAAGAAGACATAGAAAGCAACCTGTTCAGAAGCAACAATCAGGAAATGAATTGTTCTTAAAACCTACTGTACAAACAAAACTAAATGTTGGCAAACCTGGAGATAAGTACGAGGTGGAAGCAGATAAAATGGCAGACAAAGTTGTAAATAACTCAGGAAAAGATGGAACTATTCAAAAGAAAGAAGGAGAAGAAGAAGTACAACAAAAACCATTAGCCAACTCCATTACACCTCTTGTACAACGTATGGAAGCCACAGAAGACGAAAGCGTACAATCTAAGCAAGAATCGATTCAACGAATGGAAGAGGAAGAGCCTGTGCAGAAAATGGAGGAGGAAGAAGTTCAAAAGCAAGAAGAAGAGGAAACGGTACAGCAAAAAGAAGACGAAGAAGTACAAGCAAAATGTGCTGCTTGTCAAGAAGAAGGACTACAAAAGAAAGAAGATGAAGAAGTACAAGCCAAGTCCAATCAACAGAAAGTGCAAAAGCCTTCATTGGAATCGCAGTTGCGAAAAGGAAAAGGAGGACAGCAAATGGATGCAGGTACCCAAGCAGAAATGGAGTCTGGATTTGGAGCCGATTTTAGTAATGTTAGAATCCATACCGATAGTGAAGCGGTACAAATGAGTCAGGATATCGGGGCGCAAGCTTTTACTCACGGAAATGACATTTACTTTAACAAAGGAAAATACGATCCCAATTCAAAAGAAGGAAAGCATCTATTGGCTCATGAGTTAACACATACCATTCAACAAAAAGGATTTAATGAGTCTACGTCACAGTTTAAGGTACAATGTAAAAACAAAGGATGCAAAGGAAAAGTACCTTTCAATGCTACTTTCGAAAATCAAGTAAAAATCCCGTTTTTTAGCACCTCAGATTGTAGCAAGATAAAGGTGGTACTAAAAATTCAGGATGTATCTGAAGGTCATATCGGAGCTTGTACAAGTTTAAATGTGAGTATTGATGGTGTAGGAAGAACAAAACGTACAGTAAAGGTTCATCCTACAAAGAAAATCACTAGAAAAACACTTCATTTTGAAATGAAAAACGCTACAAAGCATCATTTAATCCTTACGATACCCTGTACAAAATATGAGGGATATTATACACCGCTTAAAGTATCAGGAAAAGTAGAAAGATATTAACCCAATCAATATAAATGTTTGCAGCAAAGAACACAGCGACTTCATCTTACCACCCGTCACATACGTCGACGGGTACCTCTTTTATTCAACCCAAACTGAATATAGGACAAGCCGGAGATAAATATGAAGTAGAAGCAGACAGAGCTGCCGATCAAATCGTTGCCAAGAGCAAACAACCAGAAACATCATTTGTCCCCCCTCAACCTACCATACAAAAACAACCTGAAGGTGAAGTACAAAAGAAAGAAACCGAAGAATCAGAAACTGAAGAAGTAATTCAAGAAAAACCTGTAGTAGATACTATCTCTCCCTTGATACAACGAAAAGAATGTGGAAGTGAAGATCAACTACAGTTAAAGTGTGCTGCCTGTGGAGGAGCTAAGGAAGAAGTCATACAAAAGAAAGCGAATAATACTTTTTTCTCAGGAACTCAAACTCCTAGTTTTTTTGTTCAGAAAAAGTGCAACTGCCAAGAAGAGAACTCCATTCAAAAGAAAGAAGGGAATACAAAAGAAGGAAAAAAACATTTGACCAAAGCATATGAACATTTAAAAGGAAATGGGAGCATTGAATCAAGATTAGCTAGTTCAAAAGGAAAAGGATCAAAATTAGATGAGCATACAAGAACAGAAATGGAATCCGGGTTTGGAGCCGATTTCAGTAATGTTCGTGTACATACAGATAGTGAAGCGGTAGGGATGAGTCAAGAATTAGGGGCTCAAGCTTTTACCAATGGAAGTGATATTTATTTCAATCAAGGAAAGTACGATCCCAACTCAGATCAAGGAAAACATTTACTAGCGCATGAGTTAACACATACCATTCACCAAGGAGCAAGTGCAACAAACCAGGTTCAAAAGTTTGAATTACCAGGTTTTGTACAAGATGGTTTGGATGTTGCCGGTGATTTGTATGATGGAGCAGTAGATACAGTGGCAGATGGTATTTACGATGTTACAGAAGCCTTAGGAGTTACAGATGAGGTTTTAGAAGCCTATGAAATGGCAGAAGATGTTTACGATGCGGCTACAGAATATTTAGTTAAAGCAAGAGATTGGTTGGTTACTACGGCAGGTCAAGCAGCAAGAGCGCTCGTAGAAGCTTTAGGAGGAACCATGGATGTTACAGAAGAGGGGATCATCATTACATTTCCCGAGACATGTCCAGTTCCTGCAGAAGATTTTGAAATTGATATTCCTGAAATTTCACAAGACTTAATGGCTCCGGTATTCGTAATCCCGGTCATTGCAGGAATCATCGATGGTGTCATTACAGGAGAGTTAGGAGGTACAGCCACAATAGACCCACAGCTTAGCATGCAATTAGGTCCTTTCTGTTTAGAAGGAGCCAGAATGGTCATCAATCCGCTTACAGGAAATTTCTCTGTGAGTGGAGGTGTTAGTGCAACTGCAGCTGTTTCATTAGGAGCAGAGGTGAGAGCAGGTCTTAAGGCAGGTTTAGGGTTTACAGGAATCATTTTGGCAGGAGAAATTCCTATTCCATTAGACATTTCATTAATCGCGGTAGAAGCGGGAGTGGCTGGATTGGGAAGAGGAATTGGTATGGGAAGAAAAACCTTAGAAGGAGGATTGGGCTATAACAATGGTTCTTTAGTGATGGAATCTAATGATCAATTAGAAGTTGGCTTAGCAGCAGATTTGTTTTTAGGAGCTTATGGCGAATTAAGTATTGGTGGTTTTAATTTCTGCCGAGTTTATTGGGAACCCTATGCTTGGAATGGTGATATAGGAGCGATGTTTAGCAATTCAACAAGAGTTGTAATTGGACCAAATCCAAGCTTTACAAAGAATGTTACAGCTAGTATTGGCGAGTTTCCTTTTGAAGATTATGAATTGTTACTCAACCGGGGAGGATTTGAAGACGATTGTGTTTTAGAAGACATCATCTGTTGGATTATGGACACTTTTGATCTATATCCTTCAAATAATGGAGGTAAATGGGAAGTCGATGGGAAATATGGTGCAGGAGGAAGATTAGAAGGAAATGTAGAAGGGGCGCCTGTATTCAATAGAAGACCTAATGATGAAAGAGGTGAGCTAGATGATGAAGACGCTCCTTTGTGTAGAGGTGCTTGTGGGCCTAACTGTAAAACGTGTAATAGTCACGAAACCTATAGGTATACAGATGAAGAAACCGGAGACGTTTGGGAATACACCAATTTTGAAGACTGTAGCACTCACGAAGGTTGCCAACAGCACGATGCTGGATTTGACAAAGCTTTGATAGAACACGGAGAAACAGGGCCTTTAGATATCTTCTTAGGAGACTATCACACGTTAGCAAATTTCGAGTGTATGTGTACCTATCCTTTTGGAAATTGCGTGTCGTGGATTTTTGGAGGTCCGCCTAGTCAAGGACGAATGTATTTTGCAGAAAGTGTTCGAAAACTAGGAGATTCAGAAAATGAAGCTGATAGTGAATTAGAAGCAAAGATTGAAGCGATCAATGTTTATTTCTTTGACAAAGATCCAGAAAAGCATCGACTTTTTATAGTAATAGAGAATGGAGAAGCTGAGATCATGATGCAAAGTGATGAAGTAGAGGTTGAAGAAGCAATAGATGAAAAAGAAAGTAGTAATCCTACCGAAGAGGAACAAGGCTACTTAGAAATTGCAGAATCTCACAGACAGACTATAGATAAATTGGTAGAGCTGCATCTAAAAAAACTTGATCCAGGAGAGGAAGAGATAGAGGAAATTGCAGATGAGATTAAAGAAGAGCTTGAAAAATTAGGTGAATATTTACGAAACGGAGGAGTAGATTATTTCCCTGAGATTCCTCCAACGCTTGTAACTTATGGAATGTCAAGCGGAAAGCCCTTATTTGTAAAAGCAAATCCATTAACGTTCAGGCCAGGAAATACAGTAGGTTCAGAACCGAAAGAAGATCCTGCAGGATGGGGGTTGGTAGAAAGGTATAAATACTTTGAGGCATTTATTGATACGAAAAAACCGGAAGGGAGTGGAAGAGAAACAAAAATAAAAAAGAAAGACCCTAATAATCCAAATGATGATGTGAAATTCGAGGAAACGGAAGAGTATGCTAAAGAACATAATTTCCCAATTTATTCAACAACAAACTGGGTTCGCTTCCATATTTTGAATGATAATTTACATGGACCAGGGGTATTCTGGAATTTGTTAAGCGCGCCTAAAGTAGATAATAGAAATTATAATACAGATATTGAAGAACCTGTAAAAAAAGAAGTCAATAAAAAAGGGTTAGAACCTTTCTATTTTCATATTAATGTTGTGGAGTATAGAAATAGTGATGGAAAGATTACTGAAGACCATGTTCATGAAAGTGTTGAGAAACCTGAAGAAAGAAAAGAAATTATAAGACTATATGGCGAGATTCCAAAAAAATTACAATTAAACGCAGGGAAATTAGAATTGAATGATGATGGAGAATATCAGATACCAGAGAATGATGAAGGAAGAATAGGAGAGAAAAATCAGACTTTTGAATTTACTGAGAATATTGATGTAACATTACCTAAAGGGACTAAGATTGTTGTCTTGTTGTATTCTGGAAGTAGCTATTTCACGAATTCCATGCATCGGATTTATTTAAAGAGTCAGAGAGGGGTTTCAAATAATGTGGATGAATTAGTAGATAATTTTTTCGTTGAAAACCCTAGTGGAAAACCAACTACTTTAGTCGGGTTTTTAGAAGCAATAATAAATGCTTTAGATCAATCCAGTGAGACTGAAAAAATTACTCTTTTTGACAAAGGAAATACTGAAGAAGAAAAGAACGCTTTACAAAAACACATAGATATATGGTCAACTAGAAAATTCAACCCTGCAGAACAAGCCAGATTAGACCGTATGCAAGAAATCATAAATGATATTTTGCAGTATAGAAAAGATAATTCGATCAAAAAAGATCCATGGAAGCTTCTGGACATTGGGAAAACTCAATATTATAAATATAAAAAAGGTGATGCTGCGCCATTACCAGAGGTTTTAGCTAAAGCAGAAGAAAAAAGAAAGGAATATTTCCCAGATGATAATTAAATGTTCACCAAAACAGACCAACATACAAGCTCAGGAAACAACGCTCTTTTCAATCAGGGGAAGAATGAGAGTTTTATTCAGCCTAAACTGAAGGTAGGTCAGCCTGGTGATAAATACGAAGTAGAAGCAGACAAAGCTGCAGATAGTATTGTTGCAAACAGCAAAGCATCTCCGAACTCTTTTATTGCACCCAGTCAAACTGTTCAAAAGCAATCCGAAGAAGACATTCAAAAGCAAGAAAATGAACAAGAAATCCAACAAAAACCTGTTGTAGACAAGATCACACCCGGAGTTCAATTAAAAGAGAATTCTATTCTTCAAAAGAATCAGGAAGAAGAGGTTCAACAGAAAGAAGAAGAGGTACAGGAAAAAGAAGAGAATAATGTGCAAAAGCAATCTTCAGGAGCCGGAGATACATCAGGAATAGAAAATTCACTAAGCAACTCTAAAGGAGGCGGAAGCCCTTTAGATACAGGAACTCGTTCAGAAATGGAATCCGGGTTTGGTGCTGATTTTAGCGATGTGCGTGTCCACAACGATTCCAATGCTGTACAAATGAATCAGGAGTTAGGCTCGCAAGCATTCACCAATGGAAGCGATATCTATTTCAATGAAGGAAAGTATGATCCGAGTTCAGACTCTGGCAAACATCTTCTAGCACATGAGTTAACTCACACCGTACAACAAGGAGCTTCTCCATCATCAGATACAGTTCAAAAGAAAGAAAACAAAACAGCAAAACATGACCCGGGAAGACCTGCGTCACCCTTAGATATCTCGCAACGATTTGCTCTAAACGATGCCTGGGCTAAATATTTAGATGAACTGTATGCCAAAGGAGAACGCATTTTCGAAGTAGATGTAAAGATTGGAAAACGCTATAGCGGAACCATCAAGGTAACCAAGAAAACTAGTACCGTTACAGGGAAAAAAGCAAAGTATGAACTGCATAAAAAAGGCTTTGCTCGCTATTTGAATGTCTCGGGATGGAACTTTATGGATCCATTAAGAAACTCAGGAGTAGAGCCTATTTTGGTACTAAACAACTTTGGAGATAATCAGATCACAACTGGTTTTCTGAGTGTAAAGATGAAAGGAGCTCCTCTCATTGCAGATGCCATGGGCTTTATGAAAGGATTGAATTCCAATCTGGAAAAAATGAAGATGCATGGAATTGCTAAGATCAGTGTGAATGCAGATGGGCTCAAAAATAAATTTGAAAAAGGAAAATTAGATTTTCAGGTTAATGCTTTGAGTACCACAATTGCCGGATATATCCAAGCAGGCGGTGGTATTGGTATTGTAAACGATGGTTTCACGATCAACTTTATGGGGAAAGTAGACGTGTCCGGAGTTGCTTCTGGTGAGTTGAATATCAAACGAAAACAAGATGGAAATCTTGATGGTTCAGTAGAGATCGATGCCAATATAGCGAATGTAAACGCTAAGATGAAGGTAGAATACATCAAAGGTGAAGTTACCATTCAAGGTTCAGGGCGTATTCAATCAGAAAAATTCTCAGGAGAACTAAACTTCTTAGTCACTGATGAAGCAAAATCCAAACAAATGATGCACGCCGCCTTAGGTGTACAAACTTTAGAAGGCGATAAAAAGAAAGCAAAAACGCCTGTCAAACCCAATAAGAAGAAACCCAAAACACCAAAGAATCAAGTATTGGTAGGCTGGGGAACTGTAGAAGCCACCATTACTCCTTGGTTACAAGGAAAAGCCACAGTAGGATTAGATCATAAAGGACAGGTAACCATTGTAGGAAGTATTACCGTTCCGAATGAGGTGAAACTCATGGAGCAAAAAGGGAAGAAGCAAACCCTGTTTGATGTCGAGATCAAAGCTGGATACGGAATTCCATTGGTAGGTCAGGTATTCTTATTTGCTGGAGTTGGTATGTTTATCAATGCAGGATTTGGTCCACTTGTGTTAAAGAATGTAGGCTTTACCGGAACATATTCTACAGACCCGGCTGTACTACAAAACTTTAGTATTACAGGAACTTTAAATATCAATGCTTTTGCGTTGTTAGGACTGAAGATCGAAGCCGGAGTAGGAGTCACCTTACTAGGTCACGATGTAAAAGCAGGAATCAGTGCCACAGCCGCAGCGGGAATCCAAGCCTATGCAGAAGCCACACCTACATTTGAATACAAAGAGAAAAAGAATCCAAAAGGAGGAAAAGTAGGAGAAACCCGATTAAAAGGAAACTTTGAAGCGGCAGCTCAACTGTTCTTACAATTAGGAGGATCTTTATTCTATGAATTAGACAGTCCATGGTGGTCACCAGCACCTGATGGAAGAACCGATCATCCATTAGGAGAAGTACAGTATCCATTAGATCAAATGGGAATTGGAGCCGATGTAGATTGGTTGGTAGGTTCTGAAAAACCACCGGAATTAAAATTCAAGCCTGTGAAGTTTGATCCCGGTAAGTTTACTGCCGATATGATGGCTGATCCACCAAAGAAAAAACAAGGTGAATCACAAGCAAAACCCAAAGGAAAGTTCAACGATAAGACAGGTGGAGGTAAAAAACAAAAAGATCCAAAACTAGACAAGAGCGGAAAAGCACAGCCAAAAGGAAAAAAACGAGATCCGAAAAAACTTTCCGATGATAAGAAGTATTTACAAGGGTTAGGTGAGTTGTCTAAACTGGAAAAAGCGAATCCAAAGCCAAGCATTGGAGTTGTTAAAACAAAAATGCAGCAGGTAAAGCAAAAATATGGTTTAGAGACAGTCAATATCAAGAAGCAAAAAGACGGAGAGGTTAGCATTTATGTAAAACACAAAAAACAGAATAACGGTAAGCGCTTGCTGAATATCAAAATGATGAGTAGTGCAGAACGTATGAAGTTACTAACTGCGGCCATGAATGACTTACGTAAACGAGAAACCAAGATTGCAGATAAAAAAGGAACTATAGTAGAGGCTAAAGCAAAAGAAATGATAGTTGCTTGGAAGAAAGCGCATCCGGTTATCGAATCTGCCAAAGTTGTGGATGGTAAAACCACCTGGGATTATGAGATCAATACAGGAGAGAAAAAAGGAATTGAAAAAGGGAAGAAAAAATCCGGAAAAGGCTTTAAACATGAAAAAGTAAAAGACAATTTTAAGCTGAAAAACGGGGAGAAACACAAATTATATTTAAAGCCAAATGGCAAAGGGGGATATGATTTAATAATGGAAAGTACTCCAGTAGTATATGAAAGGTTCATTAATAAATTCAGTTTGCCGGCAGATGCTACTCAAGAACAAAAAGATTTAAAAAACAAAGCTGTAGAATTAGCGAAGAAAATAGATTTAGAACTGGATAGGCTAGAAAAGAGTAATGGTTTAGGAAATACAGAACAAACAGGAAAAGACAATGATAAACTTGTACAAGAATTTGATAAATGGACAGATGAATTAGCCGATCTAACTGAACAATTAATGAACGCAGTTTATGGTGGAGAAACTCCCAAAAACCAAAAGAAGTTTGGACCTAAATATAATGGTGCTTTTGGATCTTCAGTGTCAATTAATTATTTATCAAGTAAAACAACAGGAAAAGATTCAACAGGGATTAAGTATGACAAACATGGTGTATTAGACCTGAGAAGAGGAGATTCAGGTAAGAGGCCTTATTATTTGAGGGGGCATTTATTGAATGCTGATTTGCATGGACCAAATGAGTGGAAAAATTTAACACCATTAACATATACAGCAAATAGTAATCATAAAGAGAAAATAGAAAAAGAGCTGACAAAACATCTTAAGCATGGAAAACCAAAGAAGAAAAATAAAAAGAGAGTTTTTAAATACATTGTTTTAGCTCAATATGGTAGAGCTGTCAATACTGCTCTAAAAGATAAAGTTGAAAAATCTCTGGATCATTCTGATGAAGAGAAAACTAAAATCAACAGTATTGTTGATGCAGAAGCACATGTACCTAGACATTTAGAAATTAAGGCAGTAGAATTAAAAGAGAAAGATGGAAAATGGGTAGATGATAAACCATTATTTGATAATAGAATTGTTAATGATATTGACCAATCATCACCAGCTGCTTATAATATTGGAGACAAACCTCTTACTGTGATTATGAAGCTAAAAAAGGTTACAGCAGCATTCTTAAAAAAATGGATGGATCCTGAAGCTGTAGATGCCATAATAAAAGTAAGAGATCATAACCCGGAAAAAATATGGAAAGATCATCTAGAGTTACAACAAGCAGCTCTAAAGGAAGTATCTGAAAACTCCAATGTTGATGGTACTAAGATGAGAAAAGATAGACTTGCAAAGCACATAGATTTAACACCAGATTAAAATGAAACCAACACCTATAATTAACATTCAACAAACTCCATCTATATTGCCTTTATTGGCGTATTTGGAGTCAATTATCAAACACCGTTTGTCCCTAGAATTTGGACAAGAGATCTCTTTGGTCTCAGAACCGGAATTAGAACACAACCAATCTCATTTAGCAGCCTTTATAAAAGAAGAGCAATTGTACAAAGAAGATATCATTCTACTACTATTGGCATTGGTTCCTGAACTACATCCCGGGTTTTTAAGCGGAATTATCTCAGATTACTTACCCAATGGAGGTGAGTTTGCCGAGTTTGGTGGCATCAAAGGAAAAAATCATCGAGGAATTATTCCTACAGGAGAAACCTTCTTGTACATTCTCTATGGAAACGATCCGGAAGCCCGTTTGCAGGGAATCGATTTCATTCAGAGTCATTCCCAATTGATCAAACATCGATATCTATCTTTAGAATCTGTAGCCAAAGGAGAGCCCAAAATGAGTGGACGCTTGGTGTTAGACGAAGAGTGTCTGGCACGAGTCACTTTAGGTAAGATCATCAAGCCACAATTGAGTCAGAATTTCCCGGCTAGTTTGATCGAAACCAATTTGGATTGGGATGATTTGATCTTAAAGCCGAAAACCATGGACGAGATCAAAGAAATAGAAGTATGGTTGCAACACAATCAGACCTTACTGAACGATTGGAATATGAAAGGAATCATCAAACCGGGATATCGTGTCATGTTCTATGGCGCACCGGGAACCGGAAAGACCTTAACGGCTTCTTTATTGGGGAAATACACGAACAAAGATGTCTATCGCATCGATTTGTCTATGGTTGTTTCCAAATACATTGGAGAAACCGAAAAGAATCTATCTAGCTTGTTCGATAAAGCCATCAACAAAGATTGGATTCTGTTCTTTGACGAAGCCGATTCTATCTTTGGAAAACGAACTAATGTGAGAGATGCTCACGATAAGTACGCAAATCAGGAAGTTTCCTATTTATTACAACGGATAGAAGCACATCCGGGCTTGGTAATCTTAGCATCCAACCTCAAGAATAATATAGATACAGCCTTTACACGTCGTTTTCAATCCATTATTGAATTTGAGATTCCTACTCACACAGAACGCTTACGTTTGTGGAAGAACAACTTGCCCAAAAAGATTCCGTTAGAGAAAAGTCTCTCTTTAGAAGAGCTTTCCAGAAAGTATAGCATTACCGGAGCTAATATTGTCAATATCATTCAGTATGCCTGTTTAAAAACTTTAGCTGATGACGAAAAAGAGATCAAGGAAAAGCATTTGGTCGAAGGGATTAGAAAAGAATATATCAAAGAAGGAAAGACCTTATAAGAGTGGTGATCAATCCGTAAGACTTTTGATCTTTTCCGGAGCAGTAGATACAGATGTTACTCTCCATTGTTCCCCATAAATTGAAGAATATATAACTTCGATAACCAATTTGCGATTAAACCAACCTCTCAAAGCTCTTCTTCTTTCTACACCTATCTTGTCTAGTTCAGATGAAAATGTAATGGCCTCTATTATTTTATCAGCAGGAATAAGAGTTCCCGTTCTTACGGTGCTATGACCAATGTCTTTATAGCTAGAAAACAAAGAGTCTTCTTTGGTAATAATGTTGACAAAAGCAGCTCTTAGATCATGATTCTTATAAACCGAATCTTTGTAGTGTATATTGATCTCGTCTATCAATGCTGGACCAATTCCTGTATTCGAAATTAAATAACCATAACGCTTTTGATTTCCTGTATTGGCCAAAGAAATATAAGGAAAAACACTTGTGTATTGCTGTTGTCTTTGAAGCTCAAACTGTTTTCCCATTAAATTCGTTTGATAATAGACAATGTATAATGAGCCTAAACTGGCAACAAGTGCGAGAATTGTAGACGCTTTGGTAAAATTTAATTTGCTTTTCATATTATAGAAGACGGAAAATTTTAAAGAAAGTAACATTTTGGAATAAAAATTAAAATGTTTAATACTTTAACAATTATAAACCCTTGTCATTAAGGTTAATATCGTAATTTTCTTAAGGTGTAGCTAGAGGAATCTCTTGCGGATAGACGAGTATAAGTAGAATCCGTTATTTTGGTAATTACTCTTCTGTCTATTAAGCTGTCATTCGAGTTGTATATGAAATATTCACAACTTGATTTCCAAACAATTCGGTATTGTTTTATTTTCCCTCCATAATACCCATTAAACTCTGTTTGAGTAGTTTTACTTCTTTCAATTAAAAAGTTACCGAGACTAAATTTGCCTACTTGAATATTCTTACAATCATTTAAACTAGTAGTAACTTTATAGTGATGCTCTCGTTTTGGAAAGCTCAATTTTAAATTTTTTATCCAGTTATTGCTAAACTCATCAAATCGAATTGGCAGCATATCATATTCATCGCCAGAAAGAATATTTTCTACTTTATCAATAGGATAGATTTTAGAAATAGAATTTTTCTTATCTCTATAAAAGAAATACTTATTAGTGCTTCCTAAATATATTAAAGAATCATTTGGTATAATTCTTTTATGGTCATATATAAAACTAATGTTACTAAAAGATAAGAAATAGGAATTTTTTTGAATTAATTCAGCTTTGGCATAACCATAATACCAAGACATGACAATAAAAAAGAATGCTAAACTGAATATATCAAACCTAAACTTAGAGGTCTTAAAGCTTATAAATGAATTATTTGAAATTTTAATTTTAGATACTTTTGAGTGAATTAGAAAATATATTACAGGAATAATAATAGAACCAATCCCCCAAAACCTAGTTAATTTAAATAAAGCATAAAAAATAAATCCTGAGCTAATAAAAAGACTAATAATTAGAGATAGGTTTATTTGAATATTGCTTTTATTCTGCTGCTTTATTTGTTCTAAGGGAGTTTTTTTAAGAGCTCTTAGAAGTTTAAAGATTATTTTTATGAATGTTTCTATAATCCAATATGTAATTAAACAAACGATTATGGTAATTAAAAAAAGAGCTAAAATTGAAAGTACGGGGTATATTAAATTTAAAAAGATTAAAAGTATCTCATTGGTAGTTAGATAACTATATATTTCAATATTAAAACTCTCATAATATGTATGTAAATAAATGTAACCTAATATTAATAAGAAGGCATATAAAAGAGACAGGTTTTTTAAAATTCTAGCAATCATCCTCAAACAATTTGAAGTTTAAATAAGTTAATAAGAGGACTCGTTAAAACTACAAATTGAATTTTAAAAAAATAAATTTTTGGAATATTTTTGTTGAAACTTCATTTCATGCAAAAAAGCGATCTACTTTCCGTTTATCAAAGAATCAAGCCTTATGTACATAATACACCAGTTCATCACTCGCGATTGATTGATGATCTTGCAAAATGTGAACTGTACTTAAAGTGTGAAAACTTCCAAAAAGGAGGCGCTTATAAGATTCGTGGAGCTACGAATGCTATTTTACAATTGACAGATGAAGAACGAAGTAGAGGAGTAGTAACGCATTCTTCAGGGAATTTTGCACAAGCAGTTTCTTTGTCTGCAAAGAATTTAGGTGTTCCGGCTTATATAGTAATGCCAACCAATGCGCCCAAAGCCAAAAAAGCAGGAACAATTGCTTACGAAGGGATCATTACAGAATGTGAGCCCACTATTGAAGCTAGAGAAAAGGCATCTCAAAAGATTCAGGAAGAGACAGGAGCTTCTTTTTTGCACCCATCCAATCAGTTGGAAGTGATTCACGGACAGGGAACAGCTTGTTATGAGTTGTTACAAGAGGGAATTGACTTCGATTATATTGTAACACCTGTTGGTGGTGGAGGATTGATTGCAGGTACCTGTTTATTTGCCAATACCTTTTCTCCAAAAACCAAAGTAATTGGTGCAGAACCGGAAAATGTAGACGATGCATATCGTTCATTGATCAGCGGTAAAATAGAAACCAATGAAACTACAAACACCATAGCAGACGGATTGCGTACGAATTTAGGGAATCACAATTTCCCAATTATTCAGAAACATGTAGATCAGATCATTCGAGTGTCAGAAGATCAGATCGTTGCAGCCATGAGATTGGTATGGGAACGTATGAAAGTAATCATAGAACCTTCTAGCGCAGTAGCAGTAGCCGCAGTATTATACAATCAAGATGTTTTCCAAGGAAAAAAAGTAGGGGTAATTATCTCCGGAGGTAATGTAGATTTAGAGAATTTGCCTTTTTAACACCAACACCCCTGTAGTCTCCTCGAGAGGACGATTTCAATTTCCCTCCTAGTAGGAGGGATTAAGGGAGGTGTTAAATCGTATTCAAAGCCTCAATTACTTCAGCACGTTTTCGAACAGAAACAGGAACTGTATTTTTATTTTTTAAGATTAAATACCCTCCATCAGACTTGATAAAAGCCTTAACGTATTTGATATTTACCAAGTGACTTTGGTGAACACGTAAGAATTGGTAGTTCTTCAACATATCCGAAAAAGATTTCAAGGTTTTTGTTACTAAGATCTTACTTCCGTCCTGAAAGAAGAACTGAGTGTAATTATTATCCGATTCACAACGAACAATATCATCCAAATCTACCACTACAATCTTATCCAAAGTATGCAATGAGATCTTTTTAGGTCGTTGATTAGGAGCAGAGATAGAATCTTTTAAAACATTCAATTGCTCACTATCCGGTTGAATATGCTGTTTGGCCTTTTCTATTGCCTGAGCCAAATCTTCATCAGAATAAGGCTTTAAAACATAATCGATTGCGGCAAACTTAAAAGCACGGATTGCAAATTCATCACTAGCCGTTACAAAGATGATCTTAGATCTTAGATCAGGGAAAATTTCCAGAACATCAAACCCGGTACCATCACCTAGCATAATATCCAAAAACAAAATGTCAGGTTGTTGTTTACGTAATAATTTAGCAGCTTCTACAACACCTGCAGCTTTCCCAATGATAGAGATAGAAGGGTGTTTTTGCAGAATATCATTCTCCAACAACTTTAAAGCTGCCGGTAGATCATCTACGAGTATGGCGGTGTGTTGACTCACGGTTAAAAATCAGTTTTTAAAGGTAAACGAAAAGAAACAATTGTCCCATTATCTTCTTTGATAATTAAAGAATGTTCTTGTGTTAAACTTTGAATTCGTTCTTGAGTTACTTTTAAAGCTGTAGAGGGGTGGTGACTCTTCTTCATTTGTTTAGATTGCTCTATTCCAATTCCATTGTCTTTGATCTTACATTCTAGATAATCACCCTTAACGATAAACTCAATATCAATCTTTCCTTTTCGATTGATGTGTTTAAAGCCATGCTTTACACTATTCTCTACAAAAGGTTGAATGAGCATAGGAGGGATGAGGATTTCTTCTACATCTATTCCTTGAGTTTGTGTATGTATTTCATAATCAAACTGCTTAGAAGCCATTTGTTGCTCTAAAGTCAAATAATTATCAAGTGTTTTGATCTCGTCTTTCAATGAGATTTCTTCTTGTCTAGAACTGTTGAGGATATTTCTAAGCAGAGTTGCAAATGTATTGATGGTAGAATTCATTTGCTCAGTTTCACCTTCAGACCCCATAGACTTGATACCGTTCAATACATTAAAGATAAAGTGAGGATTCATCTGTAACTGCAAAGCCTTTTGTTCTAGAGATAAGAGATGATTTTCCAACTGTAGCTGTTCAAACTTTCGTCTGTTTTTTAGTTTAACTCTTCTAACAATAAGAAGAATGATCAACAGTGCAATAAAAGACAAACCGGAATAAACCGACCATAAGAAAGTCGATTCTTCATACCATGGTTTTTGTATTAAAAATTGAAAACTGATAGGACTACTTTGCACCCAATCGATATTTCTTGCCTGTACGGTAAACTCATAAGTACCGTCTTTTAAGTTGGCAAAATCAATAGATTCTTTTGAACTCCAAGGACCATACTCTCCATCAATACCATCACGATTTAATTTCCAACGATACTCAATTCCTTGTGGGTGATTGATATCTATAGACTTATAGTGAAACGAAAGATGATTCTCATCGGTCTTCAATTGCAATACCTCAGAATATGCGTTGATATTCAAACTATCTACAGGTTGGTAGGCGACTTCTATATTATCAAAATAAATATTTGGTTTAGGCTTTTTTAATTGATTGTTAGTAGGAACATATTTGGTGAGCCCATTCATGGTACCAAACCAAATGTTTCCATTTACATCTTTGTCTACAGCATTTCTACAAGTTTCAATCCCTAAAAAACCGTCACTTCTATCAAAGTAAAAAACATCACTAATAGAATTGTTTGCATCCAAGACAATTTTATTGACTCCTTTTTCTGTTCCTGCCCAAAGATTGTTTTCATTGTCAAAGATGAGTTGGTAGATATTATTGGAGTTTAGATTTTTAACCCCTTTCAGTTGTTTGATCTCTCTTGGGTTTTGTGTGTTGGCAATCCAAATACCATCGCCTAAAGTTCCTAGATAAATATTTTCATCTTTGATTAAAAGACTGGTAATGGCTATTTCTTTTTCTAGTATTCTATAAAAATCTCGAACCTGACCTCTTTGTATATATCCAAGGTTTCCGCTATTGGTAGCATACCAAACTTTTCCTTGTGGACCAATGATCATATCATTGATCAAAAGATCTTTGATTCCTTTTTTGGTTCCATAGATGTTGCTAATACTAGGACTATCACCATTTTTGTCGTATTGCATTTGAACAATTCCTGAAGAATATGTGGCAATCCAAGTAGTGTAAAATTGTGTTTGAATTTTTTTGATCCAATTAGAAGTCAATCCATCTTCCATACTAATGGTGTCAGTTACCAATGTGTATTCAGGGAATAGTTTCTTATCGATTACATCAAATTTTGACTCTTTTTGAAGAGAATCCAATTCAATATACTTTCGTTTGAAAAGAAGGATTCCTTTGCCATCAGTTCCTACCCAAATATTATCCTTACGATCTGAAGCAATGGTTTTCACCTTCACATTGTTTAAATACCCGTTATCATTTAGAATAGGCTCTATTCCTAAGCTATCTATCTTAATAATTCCTTTCTCAGAATTGGATATCCATATTTCTTTATCCTTTCTATGTACTGCATAAATCCTATTTCCTTTAAGTCCGGAATTCCTGTCGAAATGTTGAAAGTTGTTTTGTGTAAGCTTGTATAAACCACCTCCTGAGGTAGCAATCCAAATGTTGTCTTGTGTATCTTTTAGAATAGATCGAATTTGGTTAATAGCCAAACCATTACTCTGGTTGATACGTTGTTGCACCTTAAATTGTGTGTCAAGAATTATAATGCCATCAGAATCCGTTGCAATCCAATATTGTCCATCAATCCAGTGAACTTTATTAACCCTGTCTATTTCTTTGATCTCTTTGACGATTTTTCCGTTTTGAAGAACTTTGATCCCGTTATCAAAAGTAGAAGCAAAGATTAGGTTGTTTACTTTCAGAAATGAAGTATAATCCGAACTATCTAGTTTGTCTGTTTTCTTAGGCTTGTTTAACTGATCAAAGCGCCACAATCCTTTTTTGGTAGCAATCAAATAGTTTTTTCCATCCTTAATAAGATCTGTAACAATGTTTTGATCTACTCGTAAGACAGAGCTCAAAGGCTGTAAAGAGTCTTTTTGAAATAAGAAAATACCTTTGTCTGTGGCAAGGTAAGTTGATTGATCTAAAGAGATAACCCGATTTACTTTTGGCGTTTCAAAATTCTTAAAACGACCTTTGGCATATATAGAAAGTCCGGAAAAGGTTCCAATAAAAAGACTATCATCTTTGACCAATAATGAATTTACGAAGTTGGATTTTAACCCAGTTTTTTCATTAAAAACAGTGAATTTATCTCCGTCAAACCTAGCAAGCCCACCTCCTTGTGTTGCCAACCACAGATAACCGATAGAATCTTGCACAATATCATATACCTGAGATTGTGGTAACCCTTCTTTGGTGTTGAAATTTTGTATTTGACTGTTCTGTGAAAAAGAGTAGGAACTAAGGAATAATGAGAAAAGAATAAAAACAAAAATGTCTGTTCGAATGAATTTACATTTTTGTTGAAACAAATTCAAAATTACTCGAAGCGACATTCTATATATTTTTACTTTGATCATTTTTTCTTGGAGAACAAACTTACGCAAAAAGTAACTGCTCTTAACAAGCAGCTACTTTTCCAACCAAACAAATAGCATTCCAAAATCTACTTCATTGCGTACAGACGTAAATTCTCTGTATCAGGTTCTACATGTTGTAGGTCTCCATAAGGTTTAATCAAAGGTTTCAAAACGCACAGCACAGTTACCTTTCCTTTAATAATTAACTTATTTCCTTTTACAGTAGATCTCCATCTGAACTTCTCCAACGGAATGTTATACTTTTTCATAGCTTGTGATAGTTTTTCATCTTGTTCGATCCAATCCATAATAGCTTCCGGTGATTTTAATTTTGGCATTTCATCATCAGAATTGGTGTAATCAAACTCCCATTTTACAGGGATACTGAATCGATTTGTATAAGGATCTCCAACATAACGCTCTTTTACATTGTTTAAAGCATCATACCAATCGATATCTTTTTCTTCAGGGTATTTTCTTGCAATCTCTTTAGACAAGTCAACTTTTCCCGGTGATTGTGAGTATGGAAAGAATACATAATAAGGCTTTGCTAAGTAGTGACTAGAAAACTCACCTCCAAAAACAGCCACATAAGGAGAAGCAATTACGTTAGGAACTTCATCACCAACAAAAGCATCTTTTAAAGTTTTCATTAATTCTACATTGTCTCCTAAAGCTTCTGAATGGAAAATAACTTTGGTTCCTTTACTAATGCCTTCTTTTAGAGAAGGCAATGTACCTAAAGTTATAGCTTTACGTAAACTTTCTGTTGTTACTTTATCTCCCTTAACCAATGTTTCCAAACCCATTCCTTCCCATGGATTGTGACTAGCTACAATATGGATTTCACCATACAAATTCCCATCATAATTCTTATTCAGCCAGTTAAAGATCTCTTGCATTGAGTAAGCATGATCTACCACTTCAAACTGTTTGTCGATAAAATAGGAGCGAGCACTTTTATAAAAGTTCTTTTCACTACTATCGATCCCAGTAATAAAAACCACAGGCTTTCTATAGAAAATCTCTTCTTTTACTGTTGTGGTTTCTGTATTCTCAATATTATCTGCAATTACCTCATTGGTTTTTACAGGTGCCTTCTTGTCACAGCTTACAAACTGTCCTGCTAGTAGGAGTAATCCCATTACTGCACTTACTTTAACGATCCCTTTTCTCATACTTTCTAAATTTAACTGGTTACTACTTTCTTGACGCTGTGTTTATTATTGAATGATTGTGATAATTACTTGTCTTATACAAGCGGTTTCTTTTTTTCTACTTTAAGAATTTAAGGCAGCTTTCAAACAATGTGATAAGTTTGGATTTGTTTTCCATAAACCATCTCTTTCTTTTTCAATAGTTACAATTTCCCCATCATTACTAATACGTACATTAATCTTTGTGTAATTTTTGGCGATGTTTGATAAGCTGCCTAAACCCATTAACTAACTATTTCTCGTGATTTACATTTCAAATGTAGTACGAGGTATTTGCTAAATAGGATAGGAATTAGAATTCGTAAAGGATAAACTAGAATTCGTAGAAAACTATTCTGTTACCTTGTTGTAATCGAATAGAATTGTGAGGTTTTTTTGGCTTGGATCATCAGCAAAAGAGCGTAGATACTGGTCTAAATCTTGAATCATTCTTTCCTCAGGATAAAAAAGAACCTTATTATCGTATTGAGCCCATTCGTTCACATTTAGATAAGGCTGCTCGTTATGATAACGATAGAAAGATTGAACATGTTCCGGTAACTTATCTTCCAGATCTTGATGAATAGTGACGTTGTAATAATGCAAATCAGCAGTAAAAAAATGGAACGATAATAGATTGTCATAGAATCCAAAGAAGGTGTTGGAAAGAGGTAATACCATAACCATGAAGATGAGAACCCCACGCTGTAAATCAAACTTGGAAACAAAGAAATCCAAAGGCTTGAATGTTTGAAGTCCATAGAATAAAACAACCACACTAAACATGTTTTGAAAATTCCATGGAACTACATTATAACCGTATCCGAGATAAAATAGTAAGAACACGATCATAGCATGCATTCCCAGAATAAAGGCAATACCAAATTTTCTGGTTTTGTTAAAGAGTAGAAAAACTCCCATAGAAGCTTCGAGCCAAGGAACAGCATAGGTAAATGCTTCTAAAAACCATTGTGGCAAGCAAAGTAATGCTGTATTGTTTGGATCTATACAACTAAAATGTTTGTTCAAAGCACTCATCCATTGGATGTAAAAAGCTTCATTTAGTTTTTGAACTCCACTCCAAAAGTACGTAGCAAAAAAGATGAGAATTACTGTATATAATACTTTTTTAGCATCCGTTTTCTTTGGAAAAAGAACAATAGCAAGCAATGTTAATGCAGATTGATAAAAATAAGGTTGCAGTCGGTTTTGATCGACTAGAGCTAGGTAGACATAGGTAAGAAGTACCAACCAGCCCAACCAACGCTTGTTGTAGAAGATATAGATCAACTGACCCCCAAATAGAATTCCCCAAAAAACATATTCCATAAACCCAACAGGAATAGGAATCCAATCAAATAAAGGAAATACAGGGAATGTTTTGGTAGTTAGCCAAAGTTTTGGCGCGTACAACATCAAAATGAGTGTTGAGGTAACTGCAGCAATTCGCGTCCAGTTTACTCTTTGTTCATCTGTCAGATTGAATATCATGATAGCGAAGATAGTACAGAGAACTTAAAAAATGAAATGCTTACAACTTTTCTTTTAAGTATTGAGATGTGTACGATTTTTTGTTCTTGATCAGTTCTTCAGGAGTCCCTTCAAAAACCAATTCTCCTCCTTTTTTACCACCTTCTAAACCTAGATCTAAAATATAATCGGCACATTTGATCAACTCAATATTATGCTCTATTACAATGATAGAATGCCCTTTTTCAATAAGAGCATTGAATGAGGCTAATAGTTTTTTGATATCGTGAAAATGCAATCCTGTTGTAGGCTCATCAAATATAAAAAGTGCTTTGTCTTTAGTATTTCCTTTCACCAAGAATGAAGCTAGTTTGATACGTTGTGCTTCTCCTCCGGATAGAGTAGAAGAGGATTGTCCCAATTGTACATACCCTAAACCAACATCTTGCAACGGCTTTAATTTCTGAGCTACTTTGGTTTGCTTGTGTTCAGTAAAGAATGCTACAGCGTCGTCTATGGTCATGTTAAGAACATCATCGATATTCTTGCCTTCAAAAGCAACTTCTAAAACTTCTTTCTTAAATCGTTTTCCTCCACAGGTTTCACACTGAAGATGAACATCGGCCATAAATTGCATTTCAATAGTTACTTCTCCTTCTCCTTTACAAACTTCACATCGTCCGCCTTCTACATTAAAAGAAAAGTGCTTAGGTTTATAATTTCTAATCTTCGAAAGTTTCTGTGAGGATAACAATGCTCTAATATCATCGTAAGCTTTGATATAGGTTACAGGATTGGAACGAGAAGAACGCCCAATAGGGTTTTGATCAATAAATTCTACATGCTTCAGATGGTCAAAACTTCCTTTTACTTCTGTATGTTGCCCGATCTTTTCTCCATAACCAATCAATTTCTTCTGCATTGCAGGATACAAGATCTTCTTAACCAAAGTACTTTTACCACTTCCAGATACTCCGGTAATAACCGTAAGCGCATTTAAAGGAAAAGTAGCTGTAATATTCTTTAGATTATTTTCTCTGGCACCTACAACTTGTATATAATTCTTCGAGTTTCTTCGGTGATCAGGAACTTCAATTTTCAAATCTTCATTTAAGTATTGTGCTGTAAGTGAGTTTGAACTTAATATTTGCTCAAAATCACCTGTAGCTACTACTTTTCCTCCATAAGTTCCGGCTTCTGGACCTATATCTATGATGTAATCGGCAGCCTTCATAATATCTTCATCATGTTCAACAACAATTACAGTATTTCCTAAATCTCTTAAGTCTTTCAATACGCCAATCAGACGTTCAGTATCTTTTGGATGTAATCCAATACTAGGTTCATCTAAGATGTACATAGAACCTACTAAACTACTCCCTAAAGAAGTTGCCAGGTTGATACGCTGACTTTCTCCTCCGGATAATGTATTGGAAGTTCTGTTCAAAGTCAGATAACTCAATCCAACATCTTTTAGAAAACGCAAACGATTGTTGATCTCGGTTAATAAGCGCTTCCCAATTTTCTCTTCGTATGTATTTAAGTTTATTTCCTGAAAGAAAACGTAAAGCTCATCCAAAGGCATTGTAATAAGCTCAGAGATGGTTTTACCATATACTTTTACATAATCAGCTTCTTTTCTTAAGCGCTTCCCATTACATTCTGTACATGTTGTTTTTCCCCTATAGCGAGAAAGCATCACTCGATTTTGGATCTTGTAACTCTTTTCTTCCAGTGCATTAAAAAAGTGATGTATTCCTTTAAAATCGCTATTACCGTTCCAGACTAACTCTTTTTGTTTTTCCGTTAGCTCAAACCATGGCTTATGAATAGGAATGTCATATTTATAAGCGGCGGTTACTAAATCTTCTTTATAATGCTTGTAAGAATCTGATCGGAAAGGGAAAATGGCATCATCGTAAATAGATAGTCCTGTATTAGGAATAACCAAATCTTCATCAATTCCAATTACATTTCCGTATCCTTCACATTTAGGACATGCTCCGTAAGGATTGTTGAAACTGAACAAATGTGTATTCGGTTCCAAAAAACTCATCCCGTCTAATTCAAATTTGTTGTTGAATTCAGTTACAGAATTATCCTCGAGACTTTCGATATAGCAAACACCTTTTCCTTCAAAATAAGCAGTTTGCACAGCATCTGCCAAGCGATTGTAAAAATCTTCATCATCTTGAACAACAATACGATCAACAACTAACTTTAGATCGCTATAATCTGATTGATCAGTAGGAAGATCGTCAATACGAAATATTTTACCTTGATATTGCAATCTGGCATATCCTTGTTGTGACAAAACTTTTAAGACTGTAGCAATATCTCTTTTTTCACTTATTTCAATAGGGCTTAGCAACAATAGCTTAGTACGTTCTTTAAAGCCTTTGATAAAATCGATCACATCGGTAACAGTATGCTTTTTTACCAAATCTCCTGAGATAGGAGAGTAGGTCTTACCAATTCTTGCGTATAAAAGCTTGATATAATCGTAAATCTCTGTAGATGTACCTACTGTAGAACGAGGGTTTGTAGAATTAACCTTTTGTTCTATGGCAATTGCCGGAGCAATCCCTTTAATATAATCTACCTTAGGTTTGTGTAGTTTCCCTAAGAACTGACGAGCATAAGAAGACAGACTTTCTACATAACGCCTTTGCCCTTCTGCATACAATGTATCAAATGCCAAAGAAGATTTTCCGGAACCGGACAATCCTGTTATAACGACTAATTTGTTTCTGGGAATAACAACATCAATATCTTTTAAATTGTGGAGTTTTGCTCCTTTTATGATGATGTTTTGCTTGGGATTTACTTTAGAAATATCTGTGTTCATTGGGCTCGAAAAACAAGCCCTAAAAATAATCAATTTTCGTCTGATGAATAAATGAATTGAATTGAAATTTGTTAAAAAATTTGTCTTTCAAAAAAATAATCTTCATCTTTGGTTCTCTAATAATCAGAAAATTATACGCATATAGTAAAAAACTACTTTTAATAGATTAACAAAATTAATAATCGAAAAGCCCCTTAGCTTTTCCTAAAAGTAGTGATATGATGTATAGAAATTCCACACCAGACAGTACTTTAGTGAGCAATTATATTCAAGGAAGTGAAACATGCCTTGAAATACTGATTAAAAGACATCAACAACGTCTCTATAGCTTTATTTACAGCAAAGTTCAGGATAGAGATATTGCAGAAGATATTTTTCAAGATACATTCATTAAAGTAATCCGTACCCTTAAATTGGGGAATTATAATGAAGAAGGTAAGTTTTTACCTTGGGTTATGAGAATCGCCCAAAATTTAATTATTGATTATTTCAGAAAGTCGAATCGTATGCCGGCTTTTAAGAATACAGACGAATTTGATATCTTCTCAATTATTAGTGATGGTGATTTGAATGCAGAAAAAAAGATTATCAAAGAGCAGATTTTATCGGATGTTCGTGAGTTAATACATGAGCTACCAGAAGAGCAAAAAGAAGTGCTTGTGATGCGTATTTACAAGGATATGAGCTTTAAAGAAATAAGTGAAAATACAGATGTAAGTATCAATACTGCATTGGGTAGAATGCGTTATGCTTTGATTAATTTGAGAAAGATCATAGAAAAAAATAAAATAATTTTAGTAAATTGACAATAAATGTAAAGTAGCTGCGTTAGCATATTGAAAGCCAACAAATAAACTTGTATGTATGAAGCAACTTTACACTAGAAAGCCTTCTGAATTTCAGGAGCAACCCAAACAAGAAACAGTTCAATTTTTGATTAATTTTTCCAAATCGCTATCAGTTGTTAAAACGAAATCAAATTTTCTCATTGAATTGAATTTGAATTAAGAGTGGAAAAAGTCTTGACAGGAGTCAAGGCTTTTTTTATTGAAGGTATCTTAGACTCCGTTCAGATATCATTATTTTTTCTTCCCCTTCTTGTAATCGTCTAAAACTGTTTTTCGGCCAACTGTGCTTGTAATCACATCGTTTTCCAATTTCCAACCACGAGCAGGGCTGTATTCTCTTCCGTAGTAAATGATTTGCAAATGTAGTTTGTTCCAAATCTCTCTGGGGAAAAGACGCTTGGCATCTTTTTCAGTCTGATCTACACTTTTGCCATTGCTTAGATTCCAGCGATACATCAAGCGATGAATATGAGTATCTACAGGAAAGGCAGGAACTCCAAATGCCTGGCTCATAACTACACTAGCTGTTTTATGACCTACAGCCGGCAAGGCTTCTAAAGCTTCAAAACTCTGTGGTACTTCTCCATTGTGCTTATCAATTAAGATTTGAGATAATCCGTGAATACCTTTGGATTTCATTGGCGACAACCCAACAGGTTTAATGATCTCACGAATCTCTTCTACGGTTAGTTTAACCATATCGTAGGGATTATCTGCTTTCTCAAAAAGGAGAGGAGTAATAATATTTACGCGTGCATCTGTACTTTGCGCAGACATTAAAACTGCAATTAACAGTGTGTACGGATCTTTATGGTCTAATGGAATGGGAGTTTCAGGGTAGAGTTCTTCAAGTGTGTCAATCACAAATTGAACCTTTTCAGCTTTAGTCATTTTCAGTATCTTTACAATGACAAAAATACAAATTATGACCACACTAAAAGTTGGCGATAAAGCCCCAAATTTTGAAGCAAAAGATAATCAGGGAATTACCAGAAAATTAGGAGATTATGCAGGAAAGAAACTAGTGGTATTCTTCTATCCAAAGGCTAGTACACCTGGTTGTACAGCTGAAGCATGTAACTTACGTGACAATTATCACACATTTCAAGCTCAAGGATATGAAATCTTAGGTGTAAGTGCAGATTCTGCGAAAAGACAACAAAACTTTATTGATAAATATGATTTACCATTTCCATTATTGGCAGATGAAGATCATGCTGTAATCAATGCGTTTGGTGTTTGGGGGCCAAAGAAGTTTATGGGACGTGAGTATGATGGTATTCACAGAACTACTTTTGTAATTGATGAAAATGGAGTATTAGAAGATGTAATTCTGAAAGTAAAGACAAAAGATCATACTGCACAGATTTTATAATTCCAATAGAATAAAATAAAAATGAGGTCGAATTTATATTCGGCCTTTTTTAGCTTAAAATTGTAACGAAAAAAACAAGTATAATTAGAATTAAGAAGAGAATTCCCATTGAACGTAGAAAAGAATCCCATGTAATTGAAAGCCCTTTTTTATAAGTAGAACTTTCCATCTTTTTTCCACGTTTTCTGCTTCTTCGTTCTTTGGTATACCAATCAGGAACATCAAATTCTCCTCTTTGATAAGCTGCCCAAGCAGCACCGGCACTATCTTCTGCAGCATCGCTAGTACGTCCACGAACAATATATTCGTCGATGTAATCTAGCATTTCTTGATCTTTATCGGCCATGATACATCGATTTTTAGATTTGACCTATAAAGATACGGTGAAATTTTTTAACCGACTGATCTGTAGTTGTTTGTGTTTTTTTTGCCTGAAAAAGATGACGTTTTTAAGAAGACATTTTGAAACTCAGCTGAAGACCTTTTTTCTCTGCTTGTTTATCTTTAGCAGTTCCAATGGCTATTCCTACCATCATTCCTATCGGAATTCCTATGCTTATAAATGCCATATTATTCATAGAAGTCCCAATACCAACGCCAAAAGGAATTCCGAAAGTAGTCATTCCTAAAGCTAACCAAGTAGAACGATAGTAATTTTTGGGAACGATCTTATGCTTTTTTTCAATATGCTTGATGATTTGGTGCTTTACTGTCCTAGTATTCTTTCTCAAGGTTTTATCATCATTTGAAGTGTTGATGAGTTCAATTTTTTCATTTATAAATTGAACGGTATCATGAGATAAGTTTCGAGAATTGAGTTCTGCAATTAGTGCTTCAAAATTTTGGTAGCAAGTTTCTGCTTTTTTATCTCTAAAAGCTCTTCTTCTTTTCAATTCTTTAATTTCCATAGTTATTCGTTTACGCTCTGTTAGACAAAGCAATCTTATTTTTGTTACAAATTATTTTGAAAACAAACTTTTATCCAATCCGGGAACGATTCGTAATGCATTCTTATAGTAGACTTTTTTTAGCACTTCATCAGGAAGGTCAAGTCCATACATGGCCCAAAAAGCATGGTATTTTTTATGATAAGGGAAATACTCATCATCACTTTCCAAAACTCTAAAATAGGTTGGAAATTCTTTAGGTTGCCAGCTATCTTTTCCGAATAGAATTCGATCTTGATACTTGATGAAGAACTTTCTGGCAAAGCGAGGTTGGCGACCTAATTCAGCAATAATAGCACCGATTCCTACATTCATATTAGGAATTTCATCCAGCAATTCTCCAAGTTTACCAAGATCATTGGCCAACCAGCTCATGTGCGCACTGACGAATGTGGTCTTTGGGTGCTTTTTAAACATATTGTGTTGCTCTTGCATGATGGTTTCCCATGGAGCAGGGTTGTTAGCTCCTCTTTTTCTTCTTGGTCGTGTTTTTAACTCTAACCAACGCTCATTATCAGCATTGAAATCATCCCAAAAAGGCTTAGGGTCGGCAGAATGAATCAATACCGGAATTCCCAACTCTCCGCATTTAGCCCAAATAGGATCTAATCTAGGGTCATCTACCTTTACTCGTTGTCCATTTACATCCAAATCACGTAATCCTAATCCTTTGTAGATCTTTAAACCACGAGCTCCATTTTTAACATCTTGTTCTAACTGTTTTACTGTTGCTGCTGTCCATCCCGATTTTCCTACATTATTGTGAAAACGAATATTAGCGAAAACAACAAAACGATTCGGGTAATTATCTGCAATGTTTTTAACAGATCTTTGCAAATCAGCACCAGAACGCCCGCTTAAATTCACCATAATAGCCATATTCAAAGTATCCATAGCCGCTATTACTGGAGCTAAGTCTTGAGTAGGCATTCTATATTGATGTCCGTGAATATCGATAAAAGGGAACTTAGCTCTTTTGATCACTTTACCGGGAACAACCAAAGTAGATTTCGGGTTATATTCTTCAAAAGTTAGATCTTGAGCAGAAACAGTTACCGAAAAAAGGAATAAGATAACCAGAGTGTATATAGATTTCATAAAGTTGTTTTGTAAATAGTAAATGTACGTAAGAATAAAGCTTACTAGCTGATCTTTTCGTGTTTTAACAAGACTTTTTGTTAATTCACTGCATCGATTACTTTCTTCATAAAATCTCCCAATTTAGAACTGTCTAACCAGCGAGTAACCACAACCAAATCGTGCTCTTCATCAATAACAATAAAATTACCACCAAAACCTCTAGCAGAATAAATGTTCTTAGAAAGACCTTTTAGGCTTTGTTTCTCATTTAACCACCACATGAAACCGTAATTCTTATTAGCAAAAGAAGGTTTTCTTGCAGCAGTGATCCAGTCTTCAGAAATCAATTGTTTTCCGTTCCATTTTCCTTTTCTCAGAAACAAAAGACCAAAACGTGCATGATCTAAAGTGTTGATAAAGATTCCGCCACCAAAATGACCACCACCACTTACAGACTGCATCATGATTCCGTCAACATTTACAAAAGAATTTTTATAACCATGCCAGCGCCACGTTGTAGAAGCCCCAATAGGATCCATGATCTTTTCTTTTAAGATCATAGGCAAAGGTTTTCTCCAAACTTGTAATAGAGAATAGGCAAGGAGGTTTACACGTACATCATTGTATTTATAATGTGTACCGGGTTCGTATAATTTTCTGTTTTTCCAATCATCAATGGTTCCTCTTCTTGGAGGTCTGTCTGCCCAGTCACAAATATCAAACTGACAACCCGACCAATCTGAAGATTGATTTAATAAGTGCCTCCATGTTACTTTTGAATTGTGTGGACCTTCAAAAGTATCGTCGGTTACATAGTTTTTTACAGCATCATCTACATTTTTGATCAATTTCTCATCAACGGCCAATCCTGCTACAGTTGATAAATAACTTTTGGTAACGCTAAAAGTCATGTCTACACGATTGATATCTCCCCATTGTGCTACGATATATCCGTTTTTGATGATAAGTCCGGCAGGCTTTCCACGTTTTTTCATAGGGCCTAAAATTCGATAGTTAGGCTCTCGGCCAAAAGCTTTGATATTAGCAATTCGAAGATCTCGTTCTACTTTGTTTTCATTGTTTAAAGCAAAGCTAACAGCAGATTTTAACTTCTCTGAGCTCATTCCAACTTCAGTGGCTGTTTTGGTTTGCCAAGAGGAACCTGGGTAGTAAGTAGATTGACTATAAAAAGAGTGAGAAACAAATAAAAAACACAGTAAGAAACTGAGTTTCCAAATACGAATTTTCATGATGATTGGTTTTGTTAGATGTTAAAGATAATCATCTGAAAAATAGATTGAAAAAAACTAGGTAGAGTTTAACAAGAAATAGATTTGTTAGAGAGAAAATAACATTTATAGCTCGTCTATAAATCTTTTAATTAGCACGGATGCTTTTTTACTTTTCTCTTTATCAAAAAAGTCTATAGAATTTATTTCTTGTAAAATGCTTTTAAGATCTTCTCTTCCTGATAAATAGACAACTCTTTCTAATAAGAACTCTGAAAACCAAATTTCTTCTAGGTTTGCTTTCTTCAATTGATCAGTAAGAAATGACAATACTATTTCATCATCGACACTAGCTATGATGTCAATAAGCCCCATATCTTGATATGTTACCTTATCTACCTCAAGAAAAGCTTTTGTCAGTGATTGAATATGTTTCCTATCTAAAAATATTTTTCTAGTAAATGTTTCTTTGTCTCTATCATAAGAAGACATAAAATCACTTGTTGGAGATAATTCGTAAGTCCCTTCCCAGCGTGTATATTTATTAGAAGCGCAAGCAACTAACCAATCAACTGTTTTTAAATCTCTCTCCACTTTTTTTTTAATCTTTAGTATAGATTGCATTTCTTGGATACGCTTTTTATATACTAAAAATGCTTCTTGATTTATTGTTTTTGATCCATAGGATAAAGCATGGGTAAAATAACCTTTTCCATCTTGTTTTTTATTAAGAAATGCTAGAACAGTAGAATTTTTAGTGTAATTTGCTGGAGCAGGACAAATCATGTTTGAAGCAAAAAAAACGCTAATAGTATCATGTTTAATTTTTCCTTGTAATGTTTTTTTTACGACCAATGTTGCTTTAGCGCTATGCCAGTCTTCACCAGTAACATTTTTTTCGATTTTTATTACAGAGGCAAATACAATATACTTGGCCTCTTTTACAAGTTTCCTTAAAGGTCTAGGAGTAATAGGGTAGGTATTGGCAGAAATAGTATGTACGATACCTACAAGAATGAAGGTTAACAGCAATTTTGTTTTCATAGTTCAAGAATTTATTTCATAGTTATAAAGTTGACATCAAACCTTATACCATGATTGTATAAATCACTTTAAAACTAAATGAAAATTGAATGGTAAACTATTAATAATGAGTTAAAACTACTTATAAATGAGTAAAGAGTATCAATTAAAATCTCATACTCAGGCGGAAATTCAAAATACGACCTGATAAGAAGTTAGGAACACCAAATTGATTTTGAGTAGCAGCATCACGTACCCAAGTGTTGGTAATGGAGTTTTGAATATCAAACATGTTAAACAATTCCAGCCCGGCAGTTAGTTCTTTAAATTGACTCAACCAACCTGTTTCATGTTTCTTATTCGCATCAGCAAATACATATAAAACCCCTAAATCTGCTCTACGGTAGTCGCGTAAGCGGAATTGGAAATCATAAGGATCTGCATAAGCAGGAGCTCCACCGGGAACTCCGGTATTGTATACAAGGTTTAGGTAAGCTTTTAAATCCGGTAAGTTAGGAACGTAATCTTGGAACAAGATTCCAAGTTTTACACGCTGGTCCGTTGGTCTAGCTATATACCCTCTATTGTCTATATTTTCTTCAGTTTTTAAAATTCCTAAGCTGATCCAACTTTCATTCCCGGGAACAAACTCACCATTCAAACGTACATCAATTCCAGTAGCATAGGCTTTTGCATTGTTATTGGCTTGATAGCGAATTCTAACGTTGTCTACTACATAAGAATTCACATCAGATAAGCTTTTGTAGTAAACCTCTGTAGTTAGCTTAAAAGGTCTGTCCCACATTTCAAAACTATAGTCCATACCGGCTACTGCATGAACAGATTTTTGCGCTTTTACATTTGGATTGATATTTCCATCAAAACCTCTTAATTCTTTATAAAACGGAGGTTGTGCATAAAGCCCTCCAGATACTCTAAACAACATGTCTTTGTCCCAATCCGGTTTGATGGCGAATTGTGCTCTAGGGCTAAAGATAAATTGATTTACAGCATTTCCATTATTTGCTTTAACAGACCAAGACTGTCCGCGTACACCTACATTCCACCATATTTGGTGTTCTCCCAAAAAACCTTTTTTACTGTACTGTAAAAATCCAAGAATACGGTTGATGGTCAATTCGTTTTCTGTTCTGATACTTTGAAAAGGAACGATAGGACCGATATATGGAGTATAAGGTTGATCGTTGATAAAGCCTAATCCATCAGGGTTGATAGAAAAACCAAGGAAGTTAACTACTTCAAATTCTCTGATACGATCTTTAATATCTTCTGTTTGATATTTTAACCCAAAGTCAATTTGATGATCATCTTTTTGATAACTACCTCGTATTTGAAGATTGGCAATTAAAGCATCTAAATCGTTACGAGAGTGATTTAATTGAGAGCCGATTCCTTGAGAGAAAGTAACCTCTCCAAAATTCTCAGAACCTATATTAGAATCAACTTCTCCTAAATTATAATTTGCGGCAATGTCAAAATACTCTTCTTCTTGTGTGTTGTATGCAGATGCTGTTGCTGTTAACTTGAAATCATCATTTACTTGATATTCTGCACTCAATGCACCAAACATTGTTAGATATTTATCTTGTTCCTGACCTTCGTAAAAAACGATCAATTCCAATGGATCATTCAATGTACCAAAACGAGTACGTCTGGTCACAGGCTGATAATCATAGTTGTTTAATGAGAAGTTTCCTAAGAAATTAAAGGTCCATTGCTCATCGTGCTTATAGGATAAAAAACTTTGTATATCTGTAAATCGAGGTCTAAAGTTGGTTTCTATCTGCTTACTGTTTACAAACAAACTATTATCGCGATAACGAATTCCTACAATGGCACTTAATTTATCATTCCATAAAAGATCTTCAATAGTAATGCTTCCTCCCAACAAACTTCCATCAACAGCTAAAGAAAACTCTTTAGGTTTTCTGTAGGTAATGTCTAAAACCGAAGAAAGACGATCGCCATATTTAGCTTGAAACCCTCCGGCAGAGAACTTGATGTTCTGTACCATGTTTGTATTGACAAAGCTTAATCCTTCTTGTTGACCGGAACGAATAAGAAAAGGTCTGTAAACTTCAATTCCATTTACATAGACAAGATTTTCATCAAAATTACCTCCACGTACATTGTATTGTGTACTTAATTCATTGTTGTTACTAACTCCTGGTAAAGTCATTAATAAGGTTTCTATACTAGCTGTAGGAGAGGGGATCTTATCAATAAGTTTTGCATCTAAGGTAGTTACACCTTCTGCATTATTCCTATCATTTTTGATGATAACTTCATCTAGAACTTCATTTTTTGAGATCATGACAGGAGAAAAACGAATGACCGTTCTTTTCTTTGCAGTAAACTCTTTGGTGAGTGTTCTATAACCTACATAACTAAAAGTAAGCGTGATAGTTTGGTCTAAAGGAATTCGTATTTCATAGTAGCCTCTTTTGTTGGTAGTGGTACCTACATCTCCATATCTAACAGAAACTTTTTCTAAAGATTCATTCTGTTTGTTCTTAACAAAACCTTTGACAACAGTGGTTTTTTGAGCCCAGACCAAAGCTGGAAATAACAATAATAAGAGTACTAGTTTTCTCACGTAAATATTGGATCCTTACTTTCTATAAAACGTTGCTGTATACGTATTCGTATTTCCAACATTATCAGAAACTACAAGTTTAAAGATATGTTTGCTACCTACCAATTTTTTATCACGAAAATCGTACGATAATTTTTTCCGTTTAAGATCATATTCCATCAAGACCCACTCATCATCAATAAAAGCATCGTATGTCTTGATACCGGATTGAGCATCAGAAATTCGAATCGTTAAATAGTTATGATTAGACATCCAACTTCCATTTTTGAAGTTAGGGTTGTAGATTCTAGGTTTCTGTTTGTCAGTAAGTAACTTGTATTTCCCTAAAGTTTTTGTTGTAGTGTAAACTTTATTCTTTTTCTTTCGAGTATTCTGATAGTTTGCATACTTTTTATTGTTGACATTAGCAATATACAAATGATCTAAGTCTTTTTGATCGTATCGTGTAGAGTCAAAAGTAATCGTGTATCTTTTATCAAGAGGAATGTTAGGACGATGTATTTTTGCTACTCCATTAGTCACTTCAAAATCTAAATACACATCTTCATAAAATGTATTTTTAGGGAAGGCAATGGTAATACCATCCTTTGAGAATTTCTGAAATTTATTGGCAACGATCTTATATGCTGTAGTATCTGGTTTTTTTGTAAAAATAACTTCACTCTTTTTACCAATAACCGGAATTTTTATTTCTGTAGTATTTTCGTCAAAATCCTTGATAATGATTTGGATGTTGTAATTTAATCCTTCTTGAATATCAAGCATACCATCGTTGATCAAGTTTTCATAGATACTCAACTTATTTGCTTTTTCTCGATAGGTCTTTTGAACTCTACTTTTGTATTTAGCAAAATGAGGGTAATCTATTAGAAGGTTGATGAATTTACTTTCAGCAAAAGAAAAGGTTTCAACATCGTGATAGTAGTGACGCTTCCCGTTTACTTTCATTTCAATACTATACACACCATTTTTATTCAAAGCTTTCCCTAATCTGTCAAAAGTATTTACTCCAAACCCAATTTTTCCACTGGCACTAATTCTGTTTGTTGTGTAGGTGTTTCCGGATCGCTTTAATGGTAGTATTAATTTTTTGTTATTCCCGCTAATCCTTGCACTAGGCTCAATAGGATAAGCCATTAACTTATTTACAGTAGGAGAGATGCTATCTTGAACTCGAAGTCCAAAAAGCATTGGATTAATAATATGTTCGGTTTTTGTATCTCTTATCTCGTAGTGTAAGTGAGGGGCTACAAAACCTCCGGTACTGCCGGAATAGGCAATTACTTGTCCTTTTTTTACAGGAAGTTCACCTTCTTTTGGAAAAATGTTCCCGGTTTCATAGCTTTTTTTCTTGTACTGTATGTTTTTTATGTACTCTTGAATTCCGTCTCCAAATTTGCTCAAATGTGCATAAACAGTAGTATATCCGTTAGGGTGAGTTACATAAATTACTTTTCCGTAACCCCAAAGAGCTACTTTAATACGAGATACATAACCATCTGCGGTTGCATATACTTTCAAACCATTTCTACGCTGGGTTTTAATATCCATACCGGCGTGAAAATGATTGCTACGCAGCTCACCAAAAGTTCCTGAGAGTACGATGGGAATATCGAGCGGACTTCTAAAGTAATCTGTAGGATATTTCTTTTGAGAAGCTCCTACAAAGCATGTTAGAAGTAATAAGAGTAGAAAACATTTTTTCAATCCTAGAAATTTTCAACGAAAATAGGAAAACTATTGTAACAATTCTGTTAAGAACTTAGCCAATGTTTTGTTGATTACTTTGGAAAACCTAAAAAACAGTTGTGTTTTAAAAAACAGAACACTAACTTTGTTCGTATAGTTTTATTGACAAAAGCTCGATGAGTAAAACGATAGAAGCAATTCATTTACTGGAAGATAAGTTAAAAACCTTACTCTCTAACTATGAATTTTTAATGAAAGAAAATGAGATTTTGCTCCAGAATGCATCGAAATTACAGCGTCAGCTTTTAGAAAAAGAGCAATTCATTGAACAGCAGCAAAAAGAATATGAGCTGCTTAAAATTGCCAAAACTATAGAAGGCAGTAATAATAGTACAAGAGATACAAAACTCAAAATAAATGCTTTAATTCGAGAAATCGATAAATGTATTGTTCAATTGAACGAATAAATTAGGTTCATTGTATAGTGACAAAGTTGAAAATTAATTTGGTAATTGCGGGTAGAACCTATCCTTTAAGTGTAAATAGCACTCAAGAAGAAGAAGGAATGCGAAAAGCCGCAGCCAATATCAACGAACTTATTAGCAGATACGAACAAAATTATGCGGTAAGTGATAAGCAAGATGTACTGGCCATGTGCGCATTACAATTTGCATCCAAGTTAGAAATATCTAACTTACATAAAGAGTCTACAGATACAGAAGCATTAGATAAAATAAATGAGCTCACTAAATTGTTGAGTGAGCATTTAAAATAAGTTCTTTAAAATATCAGATCATACTGCCTACATTAGTAATTTGTTTGATAAACTCAACACTAATCTATTATGAAGGATAAGTCTTAGTTGCTAAAGCAAGCCTCCTTGAGGGGATCCTTGATCAGCTAGTTAGTCCTAAACTTGTCATAATGGAGTTTATATAAACCCTGCTGATGTAGGCTTTTTTTATACAATTAAATCAAAATTATGGAAGGAATGATACTTCCCGCAATAGTGGGAGTCATAAGTGGACTTATAATTGGCATCGTCATTATAAAGTCCTTGGAGAAGTCAAAAGCTAACAAATTAATATCAAGTACAAAAAAAGAAACAGAAACATTACTAAAAGAAGCTCGTGTAGAGGCAGAAGCAATTAAAAAAGATAAGATCTTACAAGCAAAAGAGAAGTTTATTGAGCTAAAAGCCGAGCACGAAAAAGTAATTTTAAGTAGAGAAAAGAAGGTCTCAGAAGTAGAAAAAAGAGCTAGAGATAAAGAGTCTCAAATTCAGTCTGAGATTGATAAAAACAAAAAGCTCAACAGGTCTTTAGAGCAAAAAGAAAACGACCTTACCTACAAACTAGAATTCCTAGATAAAAAGGAAAATGAGATTGAAAAACTACACAAAAGACATGTAGATCTTTTGGAACAAATTTCAGGTTTTTCAGCAGATGAAGCGAAAAAAGAATTGGTGGCATCTTTAAAAGATGAGGCCAAATCGGATGCTATGGCTTTTATTCAAGATACTATTGAAGAAGCGAAATTAACGGCACAACAAGAAGCTAGAAAAGTAGTTTTAAATACTATTCAACGAGTAGGAGTAGAACAAGCTGTAGAGAACTGTGTTTCTGTATTTAACCTTGAATCTGATGATGTAAAAGGTAGAATTATTGGTAGAGAAGGTAGAAACATTAGAGCTCTAGAATCTGCCACTGGAGTTGAGATCATTGTAGATGATACACCAGAAGCAATTATTCTTTCTTGTTTTGATCCTGTACGTAGAGAAGTTGCCAGATTGTCTATGCACAAGTTGGTAACAGATGGACGTATTCATCCGGCTCGAATTGAAGAAGTTGTTAAGAAAACCGAAAAGCAAATTCAGCAAGAGATCATTGAGGTTGGTAAACGTACTGTGATCGATTTAGGAATTCATGGATTACACCCTGAGTTGATCAAAACTGTGGGAAGAATGAAATATCGTTCGTCTTATGGGCAAAACTTATTACAACACTCAAGAGAAGTTGCAAACTTGTGTGCGATCATGGCATCTGAATTAGGATTGAACCCTAAGTTAGCTAAGAGAGCAGGATTGTTGCACGATATAGGAAAAGTGCCTGAAACAGAAAGCGAATTACCACACGCATTATTAGGAATGCAATGGGCAGAAAAATACGGAGAAAAGAAAGATGTATGTAATGCCATTGGAGCTCACCATGATGAGATAGAGATGAAGAGCTTACTTGCACCTATTGTTCAGGTTTGTGATGCAATCTCAGGTGCTAGACCCGGAGCAAGAAGACAAGTGTTAGATTCTTATATCCAGCGTTTGAAAGATTTAGAAGATATTGCATTTGGATTTACAGGAGTTCAAAAAGCTTATGCTATTCAGGCAGGACGTGAATTACGTGTAATGGTTGAAAGCACGAAAGTAAATGATACCAAAGCAGCAGAGCTGTCATTTAACATCAGTCAGAAGATACAAAATGACATGACCTATCCAGGACAAGTAAAAGTCACAGTGATACGGGAAACAAGAGCCGTAAACGTTGCAAAATAATAGATAAGAATCCCGCTCATGCGGGATTTTTTTATGAACTTCTTCTAGGATGGTATTTTTCTACAACCTCTTTTAAGTAACTATTGTCTAAATGAACATACACTTCTGTTGTTGTAATACTTTCATGGCCTAGCATTTGTTGAATGGCTCTTAGATCTGCCCCTCGTTTTAATAAATGAGTGGCAAACGAATGTCGTAAGGTATGAGGGCTTATCTTTTTATTTAGACTTATTTTTACAGCCAAATCTTTTAAGATCATAAAGATCATTTGCCTGCTGAGACCTTTTCCGCGTCTGTTTAAAAACAACGTATCCTCAAACTTTTTATCTACATCAATGTGAGAACGAATGTCTTTGATGTAAAACAAAATATACTTTTGAGCTTGTTGATGTATAGGAACAAAACGTTCTTTATTTCCTTTTCCCAAAATCCGTATAAAACCTTCTTCAAAGAAGAGATCAGAAATTCTTAAGGTAACGGCTTCGCTTACACGTAAACCGCAACTGTACATGGTTTCTATAATAGTTCTGTTTCTTTCTCCTTGTGATTTACTTAGATCAATAGCACTGATAAGTTGATTGATCTCATCTTCAGATAATGTGTCAGGGAGCTTTCTACCTACTTTAGGCGTTTCTATCAGGTCTGTCGGATTGGTTTCTCTGTAGTTTTCAAAAACCAGGTAATCAAAGAAACTTCGTAATCCAGAAATGATTCGGGCTTGACTTCTTGGATTTACCTTTTTGGCAGTTTCGTAGACAAACTTTTGAATTGTTTCGTCGTTAATTTTGATGGGAGAAAGTGAAATATCATTGCTTTCAAGGAAGGTTAAAAGCTTTTTGATATCCCTGCCATAATTCTCAATCGTATTCTCAGAAAGACCTCTCTCTATTTTGAGATACAACTTGTAGTCTTTTATGGCATGATTCCATTTCACCTGATGAAAATAATGAAAAAGAAAAAGCAAGATCAAAAATTAATATTAAGTTTTTAATAATTATTAAAAAGAGAAATTCTGCGAGTTTATTATAATTTAGTATATTGTATTGATAATCAAACAAATAATATTATGAAAAAATTAATTTTAGTACTTGCATTAGCATTAACTTCTTTTGCTGCTAGTGCACAATTTAGTTTGGGAGCTTCTTTTGGTCTTCCAACGGGGGATGCTGATACAGGGTACACATTTGCTCTTAGTATTGATGCAAATTACATGTTCGATTCTGAAAGTGAAATTGCTTTTGGATTGGCTGCTAGCTATCTTACTTATTTTGGTGACGAAATAGGTGGTGTTGATATAGACAATGCATCTTTCCTTCCTTTGGCAGGAGTTGTTCGTTATGCAGTTTCTGATAAATTTACCATAGGAACCGACTTAGGTTATGGAATTGGATTAGCGCCAAGTGGAAATGATGGAGGGTTTTATTACAGGCCGATGGTGGCATATGGAGTAGGTGAGAATACGGCAATAAATCTGTCATACTCAGGAGTTAGTGTTAATGGGGGAACATTCTCTAATATTGGATTAGGAATTATGTTTGGACTGTAAATAGTTCAGAATAGAAATAGATTTAGAAAGGAGCTTTAAAAGCTCCTTTTTTTTATGTCAAATAATTAGTAATAAAACCTTAGAAAGTAAGAGAAAGGATTTGCCTTCCTTTTTTTATGTCAAATCCATACTTCTATCGTTTCAGTTTACACTATATTCGCAGAAATTCTAAAAAAAAATTACAAATGAGAAAATTTTTATTTATTGCTATGATTGCAATTGCTGGTGTTATTACAGCAAATGCGCAAAAAACTTCAGGATTTGAACTTGGGGGTGGATTAGGTGTTAACTTTTCTGTTGTTTCAGACATTGATGCGCAAAACTCCACCAACACATTAACTTCATTTAATTTCGGAGCTACTGCTGAATATTACTTTTCAGACAGATGGGGATTGAAAGTAAAGATGATTAGTGATCAAAAAGGATGGGCTGACGGTTTTATTACTGGTCCAAGTTTAAACACTGTAACTACAGATTTTCAATTGAACTACCTTACTATTCCTGTAATGGCTAACTGGCATTTTGGATCAACTAGAAAGTGGTATTTACACTTTGGTCCTTATGTAGGAATCTTATTAAAAGCTGAAGATTCTGAGCTTGGAATAGATGTGAAAGATAGTTTGGAAAGCACAGATTTTGGTTTGGCTTTTGGTATTGGATACAAATTTCCTATTGCAGAAAACACAAACTTCTTCGTAGAGTATGACGGACAATCCGGTTTGACAGAGATTTTTGCTAACAATTCAGGAGAAACAATCAGAAATGCAAGAAGCAGTTTCAATATTGGAGTATTATTCTCTTTATAAGAGAAGTATAGTATATGATAGGAGGGAAGCTTAAAAGCTTCCCTTTTTTTGTGAAATTATTCCTACATTCGTGACATGAAGTTGATAATCATAAACGGACCCAATTTAAATCTATTAGGAAAGAGAGAACCTGAAGTATATGGTTCTGATTCTTTTGAAGACTTTTTCAAGCAACTACAAGAGAAGTTCTCTGACATTCATTTAGAATACTACCAATCTAATATTGAAGGAGAGTTGATAGATAAGCTTCATGAGGTAGGTTTTGATTATGACGGTGTGGTTTTAAATGCAGCGGCCTATACGCATACTTCTGTAGGAATAGGTGATGCTGTAAAAGCTATAGAAACTCCTGTGGTAGAAATTCATATTTCGAATGTGCATTCTAGAGAAGACTTCAGACATAAAAGCTATATAGCTGCAAACGCCAAAGGGGTGATCTTTGGTTTTGGTTTAAAAGGCTATGAATTAGCTATCCAAAGTTTCTTATAAAGTAAGAACCATTTTTATATCGGCTCTTTCATAATAAACATCTTGCTCTAGTTCTACTTCTGCAAAGCCAACTTTTCTGTATAAATTGATTGCCGGTGTTAGTTTTCTGTTAGAATACAACATAATCTTTTCCCAACCTTGTTCCTTAGAGAATTGAATGCACTTATCCATAAGCTTTTGACCAATCTTTAAACCCTGGTATTTTGGTGATACAGCCATTTTACTAAGCTCATAACACTCTTTTTCATTAATAAGAGCTACAGTGCCTACAATTTCACCATTGAATCTTGCAAAGAAAATATACCCTTTGTTGTCAATGATATAAGTCTTTGGATTTTCCAGTACTTCTTTGTCATGTGGCTCAACATAGAAGTATTTTTCCAACCATTCAATATTCAAATCATGAAAAATATGATCGTATTCAGAGGAATACTCTATAATTTCTACGTTCTCTCTTATTCGTGTCATAATTCTTTCATACAAGCTTTTTTCCTGTTGCTCTTGTTCTGTAAGTCTAATATGATTCATAAAAGAAGTTGGCTCTCTATCAATAAAAGAAGTAAGTTCTTCCTGCATGATCTTCCACACAGGATTCAAACGATCCTTTAGAGCCTTTCCTTTATCAGATAATGAGATAAGTTTTTTTCTTTTGTCATTTTCATCCGGAGAGACGATGATCAATTCTTTTTTAGTCAATATATTGATGAATTGAGTAACTGCCGGCTGAGTGATCTGTAATGTTTCAGAGATCTCCCCAACGCTAATAAAATCCTGATCACTAATAGTTTTATAAATAGGGAAGAGATAAGGATCAAAATCGATATACAAACTTTTGTAAACTTTTTTTACATCTCTCATTAATGTATCACTAAGCCTTTTCATTCGTGATCCAAAACCTAATTCCTTTAATTCTAAAAACTTATCCATAGTTATTTATATAAGTACTTATGCAAATTTACAAAACTCTTGAAAAATAACAAGAGTTTGATATAATTAAATTTTAGAATCTATCAAGGCGATCATATCACTTTCTAGAGCGATAGCCTTTTCATAAACAGATTTTGCATCAGAAAGAATCTGATTGGCAAATTCTCTGTCTTTAATATCTTTTGCGTTGATTCGTACGTTAAAGTAAGCCCCAATCACAGCCGTTCTGGCACACAAAGCACCTACGCCGGCATCAGATAAAGAATTTTGCAATCCTTTCTCAGCCATTTCTTTCATAACTTCCATAGAGTTGCACGCAGTTTTCATAACTCTGAAAGGAATTTCTGTTGCATATTTTGTAGCATCTTCAATGGCTTGCTTTCTGGCGGCAACCTCTTCTTCGTTAGATTTAGGCATTCTAAAACCATCTATAATTTTATTGAAGGCGTTGGTGTCTTCATCTACTAAGAAAAGAAGTTCGTTTTTATATTTTTGGCCTTTTACAGCCCATTCTGAGTAGTATTCCCACTTGTCATCCCAACCTGGTTTGTGTGCAGATAAGTTTGCAACCATGGTTCCTAACGAAACACCTAAAGCACCTACATAAGCAGAGATTGATCCACCACCCGGAGCCATAGATTCAGAAGCTGTTTCTTCTGCAAACCCTTTTACCGTAAAGTCGATCAATTTTTTATCGGCATTGGCATTCATAACATACTCTATAATTCTTTCTTGAGGATTGAAAGGTTTTAAATCATCTAATCCTAAAGATTTGATAGCGATTTTAATTTTCTCATCTTCACTAATTCCTAAAGAACGTTGTTGCTTTACCAAGAAATAATCTGCAGCATCCAACATTGCCTGTAAAGGAACCAATCCAACTAATTCAGAACCAGTTACTCTTAAACCTCTATCGGTAGCAGATTTTACAGTTTCATCAAAAGCTTGGTGCATAGAAGTAATGCTAATATTGGTCAAATTGTAAGAAATTTGAGCAATTCCGTACTCTTCGATATACCAACCAATTCCTTTTACAGCTTTCAATTTTCCAGGAACTCTCACTGGGTCACCATTCTCGTCCAATACTTTTTTTCCTGTAATAGGGTTTCCTTCTCTTTTTACTCTTCCAGCTTCACGAACATCAAATGCTATTGCATTGGCACGACGCGTAGAAGTAGAGTTAAGGTTAATGTTATAAGCAATAAGGAAATCTCTAGCTGAAATTGCAGTAACTCCGGATCTCTTTACTTGATCATTGTATTCACTTGGCCCAAAATCAGGTTGCCAATTACTGTTAGAGAATTTTTGTTCTAATCCTTCGTATTCACCCGATCTCACAGTTGCTAAATTCTTTCTATCATCTTTTGTGGCAGCATTTTCGTAGAAATAACCAGAAATACCTAATTCTCTACCAACTCTTTCTCCTAATTTGTGAGCATATTTGGCAACTTCTTCCATAGAAATGTTTGCGATAGGAATTAAAGGACAAACATCTGTAGCTCCAAACCTAGGATGCTCACCAGAGTGTTTGCTCATATCAATCAATTCAGAAGCTTTTTTTATCAACAAAAAGGCAGCATCGATCACTTTTTGAGGCTCACCAACAAATGTAATTACGGTTCTGTTGGTTGCTTTACCGGGATCAATATCCAACAATTGTACTCCTTCTACTTCTTTAACGACATGGGCTATTTCATTGATTTTTTGAATGTCACGTCCTTCACTAATATTTGGAACGCACTCGATAATTTGTTGATTCATTTGGTTTGATAATTTGGTGTAAATGTAGTTGATATAAAACTTGATTCAAAATGTTAAAATGAGGTAAAATAATCTATATTTGTTTACAAGAGATATGGGAAGTAATCCCCCTTTGTAATCAACAACTACCCTAAACTATGTTCCGTTTTGTAAATAGACTTTACGCAAAGAAAATTTCATCAAAAGGATTGGCGATTTTTAGGATTTTATTCTCGCTGAACTTATTCTTTGAAGTACTACACATATTCAAACACAAGGAGTTGTATTACGATCCAATTCCGTTTTTGGAAAGAAACTACATAGATTTCGGAATCCCTCTTGTTGTTTGGATGTGCGTTTTGGTATTTTTAATTGTAGGTAAATACACCAGAGTTTCAGCGATCCTAAATTATATCTTCATTGTATTTTTCCTTTCACCACACGTATATTTCGAATATCATATGGATTATGCCTATGCAGGAATTGGGTTTTTAATGATTCTTTTTCCAATAGCACAATCCTATTCGTTAGACAATCTGGGTAAACGATTAAAATACTCCAATACAAAACAGTTTTACAAACCTGAAGATAAAGTAAGTGTTTTGTATTATTACATATTGATTTTCCTAGGTATAGGAATTGTATACTTAGATTCTATTTACGCTAAGGTAAATTCAGAATCTTGGATGAATGGTTTAGGTTTATGGATGCCGGCATCTTTACCACAGGTTACTTTAATAGCGCCACACTGGTTGCTAAATCAGAAGTACTTAGTTTTATTCTTGGGGTATCTGACATTTGTCTTTGAAATTATCTTTCCTCTCTTCTTTTGGGTAAAAAGATTGAGAATTCTTTTTGCCATCATAGGAGTGGGATTACATATAGGAATCTTTTTAATTTTCCCAATACCATACTTCGGTCTTGGTGTTACGGCTTTATATGTGTTGCTTTTACCAAACAGATACTGGGAATGGGTTACACAGAAACTAAAATTCAAGCAACCAAAACTTGTTTTCTTTTATGATAATGAATGTCCGCTTTGTGCCCGTACGAAAACCATTATTCAGTTTTTTGACTTCTTCGGAGCAGTAGACTTTAAGAGTGTACAGGTGTATGGCTTTGAACATGAAGCTTTACAAGATATTTCTAAAGATAAACTGTTGGCAGATATGCATACTGTTGATGGTAAAGGAACGGTAAGAGTAGGAGTAGATTCATACAGAAAAGCTTTCATGTATATTCCTTTATTCTTTGTTCTAGGGCTTCTTTTGTATGTTCCGGGAATTTATCACTTGGCAAAAAGAGTGTATCAATATGTAGCTAAGAATAGAGAACTAGAACGTTGTACAGAAGAAAGTTGTGGATATACACCACCAAATTTCCCGATAGCTTCTGATGACATACTTTTATTGAAAAACTTAAAAGTTCAGGATCTACGAGTTTTTGGACTAAAGTTTCTGCTATTGGTAGTAGTCATATTACAATTAAACGGGCGATTTGGTCCTGCAACAGTTGGTAAAATAACTAATGTGTCAGAATCTTTTGGTAAAGCTATTGAACCCGTACAGATCGCTACACATGGTTACGCAACAAAACTATTGGGAATTACTCCGCATGGAGTTTTTGTTGATGGGCATTTCCAAGGGCAAGATTATATACATACACTTACCTACAACGGAGACATGTTGCCAATGATTCAGGAAAACGGTCAACCGGGTAAATACCTCAGAGGAGGGTCTTGGGTGAATTATGTTTTTAGAGTAGACAGACCTTTTGGAAAATCAGACAGCCCTGATTTAGAAAAAGGGTTGATACGTTATAGTGCTTTTTGGTTGCATAAGAATGGTTTAGGAACCCAGAATGCAGAATTTGATTTGATAAGAAAGAATGTAAAAGTAGCCTTTGAATGGGAGAAAGACCGATTAAAGAACAATTTAGCCAAGCCTTGGAAGAAAATAGGGAAGTTGGTTTGGAAAGACAACAAAGCTAGTTTGATTTTATATTAAGAAATGACAGTATCTATACTTCAATCGAATTATATACCGTGGAAAGGGTATTTTGACCTTATTGCAAGGTCAGATGTTTTTGTTATCTATGACGAAGTACAGTATACCAAGAATGATTGGAGGAACAGAAATAAGATCAAAACCAGTAACGGTCCACAATGGTTGACCATTCCGGTAAAGCAAAGTTCTTTAGATCAAAAAATATATGAAACAGAAGTGCTAAAGACAAACTGGTATAAGAAACATATCAATGCACTACAGACCAATTATGGAAAAGCTCCTTATTTCAAACAATATATGGAGGTATTAAAGCCTGTTTACGAAAGAGGAGAAACAAATCTAAGTACTATAAATAAACATTTTATAGAAGCTATCTGCGGTATTTTAAACATAAATACAAGAATTGTAGACTCTAGAGAACTCGATTTACAAGGAGGTAGACAAGAGCGTTTAGAGGATGCTTGTACCAAGTTAAAAGCAGATCGATATTTAAGTGGAAGTGCTGCGAAATCGTATTTAGATGAACAAAGATTTGCTGAATTAGGAATTGCTGTAGATTGGATGAATTATGATGGATATAAAGTATACAACCAATTATCACTACCATTTGTCCATGAAGTTACTATATTAGACCTGATTTTTAACGAGGGAGAGAAAGCACGAGAGTTTTTAAATTACTAACCAAAATATCAGTATGACCTTATCTGTTGTATCTACATTGTATAAATCGAGAAGCTTCCTTGAGGAATTTATTTCGATTGTAGAAAAGTCAATAGATCAACTAGCTATTGAGCAATATGAATTGGTTTTTGTAAATGATGGATCTCCCGATGATTCGGTAGATTATCTGCTAAAATTACAAGAGAAGAACAAGAATATAAAAGTACTTGATCTATCTAGAAACTTTGGCCATCATTATGCAATCCAAGCTGGATTACAACACTCCAAAGGAGACTACGTGTTTTTAATAGACAATGATTTAGAAGTTTCTCCCGACGTATTGATCCACTTTTTTGAAGAAATAAAAAAGGACGATCGTCTAGATGTAGTCTATGGGTATCAAGAGAACAGAAAAGGAAATTTTTTAGAAAAATATCTAGGAAAGATCTTTTGGGTCTTGATCAATAAATTATCAGATACTAAGATTCCACATAATATTCTAACCGAACGTTTAATGACAAGAAAGTATGTTGATGCTTTGCTTAGTTTAAACGATGCCAATCTTTTCTTAGGAGGAATGATGCATTGGGTAGGGTTTGAACAAAAAGGAGTTCCTATTAAGAAAAGGCAACGCCAAGGGCAAAGTACCTATTCTTTTAGAAAAAGAGCAGAGTTGATGTTACAAGCCATCACGTCTTTCTCAGGAAAACCGCTAGTTTACTTGTTTTACTTCGGTATTTCAATTTCTATTTTCAGTGTAATCTTTATCATATATCTGATCGTAAGAAAATTGATTTACATGGATGAAGTTCAAATTGGATGGACTTCATTGGTGGCGGTAAGTATATTTATACTAGGAATATTATCCACCTTCTTAGGAGTTGTAGGTATTTATCTATACAAAGTCTTTATTCAAGTACAAGGTAGACCCAATGCAATTGTGAGAGAAGTTTATGAAAAAGAATGAGAGTTTTAGACAATGAAAATGGATTTAGAAAATATAAGAGGTTATTATAAAGATAAAATCAAAGCTCATGGAACCGGAGCAGAGGGAATGGATTGGAAAAATAAAGATTCTCAATACCTCAGGTTCGAAATGTTGGCAAAGTACATCGATTTTAAAGATTCTCCCTCAATCCTTGATGTAGGTTGTGGTAGCAGTGAGTTTTTAAATTTTTGCCATTCCAACAAACTTTCTTGCCAATATCAAGGCGTTGATGTAGTTGAAGAAATGGTTAATGAATCCAACACTCGATTTGGAGAAGGTACTGCTATTTTAGGAGATATTAGTAACTTAGAAGAAGGTCAACAATTTGATTACGCCATCGTAAGTGGTACATTCAACTTAAAATTAGAGCAAACAGAAGAAGCTTGGAAAGATTTCTTTTACGGGAACCTGATCAAAATGTTTGAAAGAAGTAAGAAAGGAATTGTGTTTAACTGCATGACAGAACATGTAGATTGGACTTACGATCGACTTTTTTACCCTAGTTTATCTGACCTAACAAGTTTTATCGTTAAAAATCTATCAAGAGATTTTGTGATCGATCATTCTTATGACCTTTATGAAATGACTGTATATGTCTCAAAATAAACAAGAAAAATTAATCATAGTTGGTACAGGAGATTATGCTCTCATGGCTCACTTTTACTTAAAAGAAGCTTATGATATAGTTGGTTTCTCTGAAGAAGCTGCCTACAAAAAGAAAGAGGAGATCTTAGGGATTGCCAATTATGATTTTGAAGAATTAACTCAGGTTTTTAAATCTGAAGAGATTAAAATTTTGGTTGCTGTTGGTCCTAATAAAGTAAATACAGTTAGACAGCGACTTTATGAAGAAGTAAAACAAAAAGGATACGAATGTATTAGTTATATTCATCCCGATGCTTATGTGTGGGATCACAGTAAAGTAGGAGAAAACTCTTTTATTTTTCCTAACGTTACCGTAGAGCCCTTTGCAGAAGTAGGAAACAATTGCATTATGTGGAGCGGAGCTATTTTAGCGCATCACTCAACATTAGAAGATCATTGTTTTATGGCTCCCGGAGCAGCAGTTTCAGGTAGAACTGTTGTAAAAAACAACTGTTTCATTGGAATTAATTCAACCGTAAGAGATAATGTTGTGGTTGCAGAAAAGACAATTGTAGGAGGAGGAGCGGTTATTAAAAAAGATACAGAGAAAGACGGAGTTTATTCGGCAACAAGAACCGAATTATATAATAGCGATAGCACAAATACAAAAGTATAGTTTATGTACACCCCCTTTAACAAACCATACTTAACAGGAAAAGAAACATTCTATATCGAAGAGGCTGTAAAGAGCGGGAAAATATCCGGAAACGGAATGTTTACGCAAAAATGTCAGGCCTTTTTTGAGAAAGAATATGGTTTTAAGAAAACACTGCTGACTACATCTTGCACAGATGCTTTAGAAATGTCGGCCATATTACTCAATATCAAAGAAGGAGATGAAGTCATTATCCCTTCGTACACTTTTGTTTCAACAGCCAATGCATTTGTATTGAGAGGAGCAAAAGTCATCTTTGCCGATTCAAAACCCAATCATCCGAATATTGATGAAACCAAGTTAGAATCATTAATCACTCCCAAAACAAAAGCAATTGTTGTAGTGCATTATGCTGGCGTTGCTTGTGAGATGGATACGATTATGGATTTGGCAGATAAATACAATCTATTTGTTGTAGAAGATGCCGCTCAGGCTATCGATTCTTTCTACAAAGGCAAACCTTTAGGAGGAATAGGTCATTTATCTACGTTCTCTTTTCACGAAACAAAGAATATTCAATGTGGAGAAGGAGGTTTGTTGGCAATTAATGACGATCGTTTTGTAGAAAGAGCAGAGATCATTTGGGAGAAAGGAACCAACAGATCTGCTTTCTTTAGAGGAGAGATTGATAAATATGGATGGGTAGACATTGGTTCTTCATTTTTACCTTCAGATGTCACTGCTGCCTTCTTATGGGCACAATTAGAAAGCCTTGAATCTATTCAGGCAAAAAGAAAGTCAAGTTGGAATTACTACAAGGAAAATTTACAGTTTTTAGAAGCTTATGGTGTTAAGTTGCCCATAACACCGGAATATGCAACCAACAATGCACACATGTTCTATTTAGTTTGTAATTCCATTGAAGAGCGCTCAGGAATTATTGCTAAATTAAAAGAACATGATGTAAGCTCAGTATTTCATTATTTGAGCCTACATAAGAGCCCTTTTTACAAAGATCAATATGAAGGAAACGAGTTAGAAAGTTCAGATCGTTTTACTTCTACCTTGCTTAGATTGCCTCTTTTTTATGAGCTAAGCAAAGAGCAGATGGATTTTGTGATTGATAAGATTAGAGCATTTTATGAAAACTAACTTGCTAAAAATACTAACCAAAGCAAACTTTGCAGTAACAAGTATACTGCTCCTGTGTTATGGAATTATTAGATATAAAGTAGCTTTTTTAAGACCCGAAGCAAAAGGTGATGAAAATAGTTTCTTAAAGATGTTTAATTTTTTCTCGGAAAACGGATATTCAGAAGCACTGGCAAAAGGAAACTCCATTCTTTTCAATTTAGTAGCTTCGTTTGTAGACTTTTTTGCATCAAACCCTCTGTTTTCTCTCAGAATTACAAGCCTTCTTTTTGGAATTTTAACGATCTATATGGTTCTGAAAATTCAAAAGAAGTTTTTCTCGTTTGACAATAAAAGTTATAGAAACCTTGCTTGGATTACCTCTGTAAATGTATTGATTGTAAGCAGTATTCTATTTTTGGGGATCAATGATACAATTCTCTATTTCTTAACAGCACTGTTTTTCTATTACTTTTTGCATTTGATTCAAAATACAACTGCAGTAAAGTACTATATCTATTTAGGAATCATTTATGGGCTCATGCTTATTACCCGTAAGTTTGGAATCATCTACTTACTGCCAATTCTAGTGGTTTTATTCTTATTCTTTAGGAATGAAAGACTTCAATGGAAACAAGTCATAAAAAACGCAAGCATACTGTTTTTAAGCTCTATTCTAATTGTAGCAGCAGCAAACTTCAATAATCTAACCCAAGGAAAAGGACTTTCTTTTAATGAAAAAGAATTAGATGATGAGATCAACTGGATACAATTACAATACCTAACAGCTTTAAAGAACAGCCAAGGAGAGTTGGCCTATGGAAAACACGTAAGTGTAGAAGATGTAAAACAGTACATAAAAGAGAACGGTGAAGACTCACTACCTGAAAACTCTATGGTTAGTTCTATATTTTTTGATCTAGGATTTACAATAAAACAATCCTTTAGAAATGTGTTAACTCAAACCGTTCCTATTACCAGGCTTACAGGAATATTACTGATGTTTATTGTATTGGCATTACTATTTAACTTGAGAAATAAGGTAAAGCTGAAACTTCCAAATAAACAGTATATTTTGATCTTTAGCTTTGTATATATACTATCGCTGTGTTTTATAGTGATCAGTTATGTAGAACCTAGATGGTATGTAAGTGTTTTAGTGCTGATGCCTTTACCTATTTTAAAATTGTTAGAAAAAAGTATAGAGAAGAATAAAAATAAAGAAGTTCTTAGCTTTTTAATGATCAATGCAGCTTTATTGGCCTTTATAGCTATGAATGCGAAATATGTGATAACAAACTTTAAAGAAATTATCCCATTTTAGTTGTATGAAAGAAGATAAATGGATCGTAGAAATCACACCGAAATCTAACCTGTTAGAGTTCAATTTTAAAGAGATATGGAAGTATCGGGATTTATTGATGCTCTTTGTGAAAAGAGATGTCATTACCTTATATAAACAAACCATATTGGGACCTTTATGGTATTTGATTCAACCTTTGTTGACATCTGTAATATTAACATTGATCTTTAATAACATAGCGGGTATAGAACCTGCTGATGGAATTAACCCTTTCTTATTCAACTTAGCAGGGGTAACCACTTGGAATTATTTTAAGGAGTGTTTAACAGCTACGTCTGACACCTTTAAAAAGAATGAGCAGATCTTTGGAAAAGTATATTTCCCAAGAATCATCATGCCTTTATCTATAGTTATTTCCAACTTGTTGAAATTTGGAATACAATTCGGAATCTTCATAGCATTTTATCTCTATTTCGTTTTTGTAGAAGGAGATCAAATAGCACCCAATGCAACATGGGTATTCTTTTATCCGTTAATCATTATTTTCATGGGAATGCTAGGCTTAGGATTGGGAATGATTATTTCATCCATGGTTACAAAATATAGAGATCTAAGCTTTTTGGTAGCTTTTGGAGTTCAGTTACTCATGTATATTTCTGCCGTTGTTTTCTCTATAGGATTGGCAAAAGAAAAATTACCGGATTATGCATGGCTGGTAGAGTACAACCCTTTAGCTTATTTGATAGAAACAAGTAGGTTAATGCTGATTGGTTCTGGAGATGTTACCCAATTCGGTCTAATATATACAGGACTGTTTTGTGTAATTACTCTACTAATTGGGATTTTGATTTTTAATAAAACAGAAAAGAGCTTTATAGATACGATTTAATTATGTCTGACACGATCTTAAAAGTAGAAGGTTTATCTAAACAATACAGACTTGGACTTATTGGTTCAGGTACTATAAGTCATGATCTAAATCGTTGGTGGCATCGAATTAGAGGGAAACAAGATCCCTTTTTAAAGATTGGAGAAGCTAATGATAGGTCTTCTAAAGGAAGCTCACAATATGTATGGGCGTTAAGAGATATCAATTTTGAAGTAAAAAGAGGAGAAGTCCTTGGAATTATAGGAAAGAACGGAGCAGGAAAATCTACGCTTCTTAAAATACTATCTCAGGTAACTAGTCCAACAACAGGTTCAATCAAATCAAAAGGAAGAATCGCTTCACTTTTAGAAGTAGGAACCGGATTTCACCCTGAAATGACAGGAAAAGAAAATATCTTCTTAAACGGAGCTATTTTGGGAATGACCAAAAAAGAAATCAAATCAAAGCTCGATGAAATTGTAGAGTTCTCCGGTTGTGAGCGCTATATCGATACTCCGGTAAAGAGATACTCCAGCGGAATGAAAGTACGACTTGCTTTTGCTGTTGCTGCACATTTAGAGCCTGATATTTTGGTAGTAGATGAAGTATTAGCCGTGGGGGATGCTGAATTTCAAAAGAAAGCTATTGGAAAAATGAAGGACATCTCCAATGCAGATGGAAGAACTGTCCTTTTTGTAAGTCATGATATGACTGCCATAGAAAACTTATGTGACCATTCTATTCTGCTAGAAAATGGTACACTAAAGTCTTACGGAGAAACAAATGAAATAGTAAGACAATACTTAAGTGACAGTAAAGAAAGCTATGTGATGGATCTAAAAGACCATAAACATAGAAAAAGCAGCAGTACTCAAGTATTAGAAAAAATTACAATAGGAGACGGAATTTCTAATGTGTATTCCGGACAGAACTTGAATGTATTCGTTGATTTTGATACTTCAAAAATTGATGATCTATCATTCGGTTATGTATTAAAAAACGAAAAAAATCAGATCCTTTTTGCCGAAAACTCTTATCAAAAAGAGAACTCAATGAAAGTGATCAAAGAAAAGAAACAATTTGAAATAACATTCCAAAACTTAGCATTATCGCCGGGGTCGTATAGTCTTTCCTTGTATTTAGGTAATGGTAAATTAGATATAGATATTATAGAAGATGCCATTACATTTATGGTGTTTTGGGATACAGAAACAGATAAGAAACCCCCTTTAAAAGAATTTGGGTCTCTGTATTTAGAGACAAAATGGAGATATTGAAAATGAGTGATACGTGTATTTTATGTAAAAGTAATGACCTCAAGACGGTACAAAAGATCAAGGCCTCAGACATTAACGATTTATATGTTAGAGATCTGAATGTTGATGTATTATCAGAGTTTAAAGGAAACGAATATATTGAGTATCAAAAGTGCTCAAACTGTAAGCTTCACTTTTTCTCGCCTATTCTTACCGGAAGTCCTAAGTTTTACGAATCTTTACTAAAGCCGGAAGAGTTTTACTATAAAGATGATCGCTATGAGTTTTTCTTGGCTAAAAAGCACATCAAGAAAACAGACAAAGTACTAGAAATAGGTTCAGGAAGTGGTCATTTCTCACAAATCATCAATGTAGATGATTATACCGGATTAGAGTATAATGATAAAGCAATAGCAGATGCAAAAGAGAAAGGAATTCAACTCATTAAAAAATCTATTGAAGATTACGCTTTAGAACATGAAAATGAGTTTGATGTTGTGTGTAGCTTTCAAGTTCTAGAACATGTAGTGAGTCCACACGACTACATCCAATCCTCATTGAAAGTCTTGAAAAAAGGCGGATTGATCATTTTTGGAGTACCATCTGCAGATTCTATCTTAACAGATAATATCAATCATACCTTAAATTTCCCTCCCCACCATATTACAAGATGGTATAACGAAACCTTTAAAAACTTTGAAAAGATATTTGATGTAGAAGTGGTTTCTGTAAATAATGAGCCTGTATCAGATCGATTAAAGAAAAGTTACACGCTAAATCTGTTAACAAACAACGTATACAAACTGTTTTCTAAGAAAGGAATCATTATTTCCAATACTTCTAGATTTAGATTTGTAAAGAAACTTGTAAAGAAGTTTATAAACATCACCGGAAAGAGATCAAATACCCAAAATAAGAAGGGAGAAGCTGTTATAGTAGTTTTGAGAAAAAGATAATATGAAAATTCTCTTCGTTTGTCAGCAATATATACACTCAGCGAGATGGATCAATCAGTTGAAAGATTCCCATCACGAGGTATATGTATTTGACTGTTTAGACAGAGAAATTCATCCAGATCTTAAATGGACAAACTACATAGAGAATTGGTCTAAGAGAAAGATCCCGTATATCAAAGGAGAAGAGAGACTAAAGAAGAAGAAACCTGCTTTCTACGAAAAGATTGAAAATATTCTTCAAGTAACTGCTTCAGAGAAATTAAAAGAACTCATAGAAGAAATTAAACCGGACTTGGTACATTCAATGGAAATGCAGTCAGAAACCTATCCGTTAGTAAAAGTTAGACAAAAACTGCCATTTGTATGGGCATATTCTTCATGGGGAAGCGATATTTATCACTATCAAAACGATGCTAAACACCTAAAGAAAATAAGAAGTGTTTTAAATCAAGTGAATTATTTTTTCTCAGACAATTCTCGAGATATTTCCTTAGCAAAAGAAAACGGTTTTTCAGGAGATTCTATGCCGATATTCCCTGGAGGAGGAGGCTATGATCTCATGAAGTACCAAGAACACATACAGCCAGTCAAACAAAGAAAAACAATCCTTATAAAAGGCTACCATCATTGGGCTGGAAGAGCGTTACATGTATTAGAAGCATTAAAGTTTATCATAGATGTGATAAAAGCCTATGACTTGTATGTATATTCTGCTCATCAAATAGTGATTGATAAGATAGAAGAGTTAAATACCGAGTACAACCTGAATATTCACTATTCATCAAGAAGTGATGAGTTGACTCATGAAGATCTACTGAAGAAGTTTGGCAAAGCAAAAATTGCCATTGGAAATAGTGTTACAGACGGAATACCTAATACACTATTAGAATCTATGCTTTGTGGAGCATTTCCAATACAATCAAACCCTGGAAACGTAACAGAAGATTATATAGAAAACGGGATTAATGGTTTGTTGATAGACGATCCTGAAAATAGTAGAAATATCGCTGATAAAATCCTAGAAGCTTTAAAGAATGAGGCTTTGTTGGAGAAAGCATTTGAGATAAACCAAGAAAAAGCAAAAGAGCTGGCTTGTACAAGCATACAAAAGAAAGTTTTAGAAACGTATAAGAAGATAGAAGAAGAGTTATGAAAAATATACTGTTCATAGTAAATGCTGAAGAGATCTCACCTAATGCCAATGGTGGAGCTGCTGTCTTATACAGTCATTTAGAGCTTTTATCTAATTTGAACTATCACATAACCTTATTGACAGTTGAATGGAATGCTTCTTATTCTTTCAAAAAAGCAGACTATAAAGAAGTTGCGTCTTTTGTAAAAGAGATTGTTCATTACAAAGCAGATGAAGGAAAAAGAAAAAGAGGGCTGGATTGGATTTATCATGCAATTGTGAAACCTACGGAGTTTGAATATTTCTTTGTTAACGAGAAAAATAAAAGCTATCTACAAACATTGGTCAAAGAAAAGTCAATAGATTTAGTTTGGTGTGAATGGAGATGGGCAGCCATTTGGGCAATGAAAACCCAATTGCCTGTTCCTAGAATATATTCTCATCACGATTGGGAATACAAACTTTCTTTATTACGTGTAAAACCATCTTTGAACAAAAGATTTCATTCTTTTCAGAAGAAAAGAGTCGAGCTCAAAATGGTTAGAACATTCGAAGCCTGTATTTCAGGATCAATGACAGAATCAGAAGAGATAAAAGCCATATCATACAAACCAGTGTTGTATTTACCAACAACATACAAAGCCATTACAACCTCTTTGACACCAAAAAAAGAAGTGTCAATTGTACATTTAGGAGGTATGGGAACAACGGCCAATCGTTTGGGCTTAGATCGCTTTTTAGAAGTATGTTGGAGCTCGTTAAAATCAAAAGTATCCAATGTGCAATTAAAAGTAGTGGGAAGTGTCAAAAGGGCACATGCATCACTACAAGAAAAATTAAATGACAAACAGATACAAGCATTAGGTTTTGTAGAAGACTTAGAATCAGTATTGTATCCGGAAGATATTCATATAGTTCCTTGGGAATACAATACAGGAACAAGAACCAGAATCCCTGTAGCTTTAAACCATCAACAAGTATTAGTGGCAACAAGAGAATCTGTAAGATGTTACCCTGAAATTACAGACGAAAATGCCATTTTATGTGATAGCCTAGAAGAGATGAAAGAGCAAATAATTCATTTGTACTCTGATAGAGAAAAGTTACATTTGTTAGCAACTAAAGGAAAACAAACATTCCTAGATAATTATACTGTTCAGAGCCAACTGAGCAGACTTGAAGACTTTTTAAAAACAATTCATTCGTGAGAAATACTATAGAAATAAAGGGAAGAAAAATTGGACCTGATTTTCCACCATTGGTAATTGCAGAAATCGGAATCAATCATGAAGGTTCCTTGAAGATAGCCAAAGAGATGGTTGATGCAGCGTACAGAGCAGGAGCAGAATGTGTGAAACATCAAACACATATAGTAGAGGATGAGATGAGTGGAGCTGCTAAAAAAGTAATTCCGGGAAATGCCGATGTTTCTATTTATGAGATCATGGAACGTTGCGCTTTGAATGAAGAAGAGGAAACCGAGCTAAAAGAGTATGTAGAAAGTAAAGGAATGATCTTTATTTCTACACCATTCTCAAGAGCTGCGGCAGACAGATTGCAACGTATGGATGTTTCCGGATATAAGATAGGCTCAGGAGAATGTAACAACTATCCGTTACTGGAACATATAGCTTCTTTTGGAAAGCCAGTGATCTTAAGCACAGGAATGAATACTATTGAAAGCGTTTCCAAAGCCGTAGAAATCTTTGATAAAGCCAATGTGCCTTTGGCATTGTTGCATACAACAAATTTATATCCAACACCACCGGAATTGGTACGCTACGGAGCTATGAAAGAAATGGCAGATGCCTTTCCTAAGCATGTTTTCGGCTTATCAGATCATACCATTACCAATCACGCATGTTTGGGAGCCGTAGCTTTAGGGGCTTCCGTTTTAGAAAGGCACTTTACAGACCATATGAACCGAACAGGTCCGGATATTGTTTGTTCTATGGATGAAACGGCATGCAAAGAATTGATTGAAGGAAGTGAATTGATCTGGAAAATGAGAGGCGGTAAAAAAGAACCCGCTAAAGAAGAGCAAGTAACCATAGACTTTGCCTTTGCTACGGTAGTAACCATCAAACCCATTCAAAAAGGAGAACTTTTTTCAAAAGAGAACTTATGGGTAAAAAGACCGGGAACAGGAAAAATATTAGCTGATAAATACAATGATATTCTTGGAAAATCAGCAACAAGAGATATAGCATCAGATGAGCATCTAAACTGGGACGATATTGAGTAAAAGAAGAAACATAGTATTCCTAACAGGAACAAGAGCCGATTTTGGAAAACTAAAATCGTTGATGAAGATCACACAAGAACACCAAGAATTTGATGTTCAGATTTTTGTTACCGGAATGCATATGGATGCTCAGTATGGATCTACTGTAAACGAGATCTACAAAAGTGGTTTTAAGAATATAGCTACATTCAAAAATTACAAAGAAGCAGAACATATGGATAGAACTCTGGCAAAGACCATTGAAGGTTTTTCGAGTTTTATCGCAGAACAAAAACCGGATTTGATTGTAGTTCATGGAGATAGAGTAGAAGCGTTGGCAGGAGCTATTGTAGGTAGTTTAAATAATGTTTTGGTAGCTCATGTAGAGGGAGGGGAAATCTCAGGAACGGTTGATGAACTAATAAGACATTCGGTAAGTAAACTTTCTCATATTCATTTGGTATCAAATGACTTGGCTAAAAAGCGATTGGTGCAAATGGGAGAACTCGACTCATCAATTTATACTATTGGGTCGCCGGATTTGGATTTAATGAATCCAAAAACACTTCCTGAACTGAATTTTGTCAAAGAATATTATGAGATTCCTTTTGAAAAATATGGAATTGCAATGTATCACCCGGTAACTACAGAGTATGATATGATTAAAGATCATATCAATGTATTTGTAGATGCCATGCTTGAATCTGAAGAAAATTACATTCTCATTTACCCTAATAATGATTTAGGAACAAATGAGATTTTAGAAGAATATAAAAGACTGGAAAACAATGAACGTTTCAGGATTTTTCCATCTTTACGATTCGAATATTTCCTGTCTTTACTAAAGGATGCAGAATTTGTTATAGGAAATTCAAGTGCAGGTGTAAGAGAAGCACCATATTACCAAGTACCTACTGTAGATGTAGGAACTAGGCAGCACAATAGATCTCAGGCGAAAACCATTGTAAATGTACCTCATGACAAGGCAATGATCATGAATGCTATTCGGGAGATTCAAACAAAGAAACATGAAGAAATCGATTTTTCTGAATTTGGATCAGGAAATAGCGATCAAATATTCTTAGATTTACTGCTATCCGATAAAATTTGGGAAGTTAACTGCCAAAAACAGTTTCAGGATTTATAATGAGTGTTGTAGCAATCATACCAGCAAGATCAGGATCAAAAGGAATACCTAACAAAAACCTCACAGAAGTAGGAGGAAAGCCTTTGATTGGTTGGTCTATAGAAGCTGCAGAAAAAGCTGAGAGAATTGATAAGATTATTGTAACCTCAGATGGAAACGATATCCTGGAGTTCTCTTCTCAATACAAAACTGTAGAAACACTTGACAGACCTGATCATTTAGCTCAAGATAATACACCTACAGCACCTGTAGTAGAACATGCTTTAGAGCAGTTTCATATCACAGGAGAAGAATACAAATATTTAGTCTTACTTCAGCCAACATCACCTTTGAGAACAGCTGATGATATTGATGATGCTTTAGCTTTGATGAAAGAAGCCAATGCTAACTCTTTAATTAGTGTTGTAAAGCCCGACCATCATCCGCTAAAGAGTTTTAAAAAGAACAAAGAAGGTTATTTGGAAGGTATTGTTAATAACGATTTCCCTTTCATGCCAAGACAAGAGCTTCCGGTAGCATATCAGCCTAATGGAGCCATTTATATTATAGAAATTAAAGAATTCTTGAAGAGAAAGACATTTTTCACTGACAGAACTATTGAATATGTCATGCCAACATCAAAAAGTTTTGATGTAGATTCATATGAAGATATTGAAAAGATAGAAAATCAATTTAAAACAAATCCCCCTTGTCAGAATTAAAAATTATTATCCCGGTATACAATGAAGAAGGAGCCATCTCCGACGTCATTCACGATTGGACACAAACTTTGAGTTCATTGAATATAGATTATACAATCTATACATTTAATGACGGGTCCAAAGATCAAACACTGCAAATTTTAAACAAACTAGCAGAAGAAAATGATAGACTTCAAGTTGTAGATAAGCCAAATTCCGGTCATGGACCAACTATTTTAAAAGGATACAAAGAGAATTTGGATGCGCAATGGTTGTTTCAGATCGACTCTGATAATGAGCTAAAGGCAAATGAATTTGAGAAGTTTTGGAAAGCCAGACACGACTTTGACTTTTTGATCGGTTACAGAATTCATCGTAACAGTCCTCTTCCTAGAGTAGTTACAACCTTAATTTCTAAATTAACAGTAGGCTTTTTCTATGGTAATAGAGTAAAAGATGTGAATGCTCCTTTCCGTTTGATGAGGTCGAGCAAATTTCATGATGATATCTTGAGAATACCGGATAATACTTTCGCCCCCAATTTAATTGTTTCCGGAATTGCCAACTTAAGGAAGCTGCGTATACAACAGTTTCCGGTAACTCATCATAATAGAGAAACAGGAGAAGTATCAATTAAAAAATGGAAGCTTTTTAAAGCCGCATTTAAATCGTTGATACAAACCATTACATTTAGATTTAAGTAAGATGAAAAAGCTTTTTGTATTACTTGCATTGGTACTTTTTGCACCTATTTTCTTTATGCCCTTTTATACTGATGCAAATGTTTTTGTATACATGGGAAGGCTTTTGGTAAGCGGATATGTTCCTTACGTAGATGGATGGGATCATAAGGGTGTTTCTCTGTATTTAATAAATGCAATAGGTTACGGAATAGGATTAAAATCTATCATAGGAATAAAGATCATAGAGATGTTACTTATACTGTACACCTTTATGAGGGTTTTCAACTTTTTAAAGAAAGAATACTCACTACTCATTGCAGTTATAGCAGGAAGTTTCGGACTGTTTACATTGAAGTACTTCTTTGATGGAGGAAATATGACAGAAGAATACGGAGCTCTTTTTAGTCTTTTATCACTATTGCTATTGCTTAAAAAACAAGTACGAACAATAGACTATGCTCTCATAGGAGCATTCTTTGTACTCAATTTTACACTACGAGCCAATTTGATAGCTTTTTGGGTGGCATTATTCTGTGTATACTTAGTGCAACTGATCCTTAAGAAAGAAAGCTTCAAAGATGTTTTGATGAAGTTTGTAAAGATGGGATATGGTGCTGTTACAATTGTATTGATTTTAGGAATCTACTTGTTAAGCACTAATAGCTTGCATGAATTTATAGATGCCGCTTTTACATTTAATTTCTCATATTCCGGTACTGGGAAATCATCAGCAATTTCTACCATTTTAGCTTCGGTAAAAAAATACCACCTCGGGGTAATTTTCATAGCAGGATTCATTGTTGCTATTTTAAGATTCTTAAAAGACAAGAACAGAAAGTTAGAATTGTTTTTAATTTTTTGGATTCCTATCGAATTATACTTTGGAAATATATCTGATAGATTGTACGCACACTATTACATGATGTGGGTGCCTTTGGTTATTTTCTCTACAGCTATTATTATTTCTGAAGTACGCGAAAGAATACAGATGTCTAATCTGTTGGTGGTTATTGTTGCAGGTGTTGTTTTTGTAGGGAGTTTTTATGTTCCGACATATATGACACTTAAGAATTGGGAATGGATACTGTTAAAATCAGGGAACCAATCTGAGAATGTAGCTACACACATATCGGATAACTACAAAGATGATACACTTCTTGTTTGGGGAAACTCAAGCGAAATATACAATCAAACAAATAAGTTTTCTCCTACTGTATTTTTCTACCATTCAACCTTTAAATACGATACAGAATTCATCAGAAAAAAAATTGAAGAATTCAATCAACAAGTAGTAGAAAAAAAGCCCGCTTTGATTCTAGACACAAAAAGAAACGGAATGATACATTTGGATGGAGCAAATGCTTCTGAAATAGATGAAGGACAGAAAAGAAATTTAAAAGAGTTTCTAAGGATCATTAAGGCTGACTATGTTTTAAAAGAGCAAAAGTTTGGTTTTGATTTCTATGTATTAAAAGAGAATGAGTAAAAAGAAGAAAGTTTTATTGTTGATTCAGTCTGGTTATAGCGCCAGAAACTTCATATTATCTGGTTTTTTAAACCACTCCAATTTTGATTTTGTTTTTTGGTCAGACCAAGATTACATAGAACAATACGGAATTGAAAACCAATTTGTAAAGCTTCCTGAGTACGAGTACAATTCTAAAGTAAATCTCCTACTTAAGATCAAGAATAGGGCAGAATTGTACTTCAATGTTAAAAGAACAGGAAATAAGAACTATTTAAGCTACTTGATAGGGATTTATAAAAATCAGCCCTTACGAAGCAGGCTAAGAAATAATTTGATTAGCTCTATAGCAGGTTTTTATGCAAATGAAAAAGGGATAGAAAACCTAGACAAACCTTTGTACAAAAGGATTAGAAAGACCAATTATTACACTAAGTGTAAAGACCAATTAAAAAAAGAAGCTCCGGATGTAGTATACTGTACCCATCAAAGAGCAAGTAATGCATTGGCCCCTATGTTGGCTGCAAGAGATTTAGGAATCAAAACAATTTGTTTTATTCACTCTTGGGATAATATTCCTAAAGGAGTACAGTTGGTAAAAGCCGATGAGTATTTTGTTTGGAGTTTGTATATGAAAGACGAGATGATCGAGCATTATCCGTTTATAAACGAAAACAACATCAAGGTTACAGGAACTCCACAGTTTACCTATTATTTTGAAGATGAATATAGATTGGAACGTTCTGAATTTTTGAATCAGTTCAAGCTAGACACAGAAAAAAGATACATTTTGTTTTCAGGAAATGATAAGACAACATCTCCTAATGACCCGGTGTATTTATCTGACCTGTGTAAATCTGTAAAAGAGTTGAATAAAGAAGAAGATATATACAGAGTCTTATTCAGACCTAATCCTATCGATCGTAATGAAGGTTTTGATACAGTGTTAGATGAATTTTCAGACGTTGCAACAGAGATCAAACCAGATTGGTTTGGGACCGATGTTTTTTTATGGAACAAAGGAGGACCAAGCAAAAAAGATGTTTCTTTGTTGATCAATACCATTATTCATTCAGATTTGATTGTAAATATGGGGTCTACAATGGCACTGGATGCAGCTATTTTAGGAAAACCATCATGCTATATCAATTACGATGTAGAAAGTACATTTGATTGGTCAGTAGAAAGAACCTATAAGTTCATACATTTCAAAATGATCAAAGACATAGACCCTGTATTTTGGATCAACAACAGAAAAACACGTTTAGAAGTTCTAAGAGAAGCTCTTACCCATAGTGAAAGTAAGAAAGAAGGAAGAGAACAATGGATCAATAGAGCAACCCAACTCCCCATAAAAGGAACCATCGAGAGAATGTGGAAACACTTAGCATAGAGAGATGAAGTTTAGTTTAATAGTTTGTACATACATGCGCCCAAAAGCGTTGACTGATTTGCTAGAATCAGTTAAGCTGCAAACCTTGTATCCTAACCAGATTGTTATTGTAGACGGGTCAAGAAACGATTTAACAAAGGAAGCTCTTAGCAAAAAGAGCTATCAAAACCTTGAATACTATAAAGTTGATGATGAAGACAGAGGACTTACCAGACAACGAAATTTTGGAATAGGAAAACTATCAGAAAACATTGAAGTTGTTTGTTTCTTGGATGATGATATTATTCTAACTGAAACATACTTTGAGAATTTAATAGCCACTTACAGTCAATACCCAAATGCAGGAGGAGTAGGAGGTTATATCACAAACGAAGTTAACTGGAGAAAGCTAAATGAAGGAGAAATACCTTCTTATGGTGAGTACGAAGCTGAAGGCTGGGTAAGATCCATCGGATCAAGAAATGTTATAAGAAAGAAATTAGGACTTTTGTCAGACAAACCTCCCTGCATTATGCCTGAATTCTCTAACGGATTCTCAATTGGCTTTTTCCCGCCAATAGATAAGGTTTACAAAGTAGAACATTTCATGGGAGGGGTATCATCTTTTAGAAAACAAGTTGTAGATGAGATCAAGTTCTCTACATATTTTGAAGGATACGGATTGTATGAAGATTCAGATTTCTGTTTACGAGTTTCAAAAAAATACGATCTATACGTAAATACCGGAGCTAAGTTGGCTCACTTCCATGAACCTTCAGGAAGACCCAATCAATTCAGCTATGGAAAAATGGTTACAAGAAATGGTTGGTATGTATGGAAAGTAAGGCATCCTAAGCCATCTTTTAAAGCAAAAATTAAATGGAATGTTATTGCTGTTTTGCTAGCAATAATTAGATTTACAAACGTATTAAGAGCTTCAGATAAAAAAGCTGCATTCACAGAATCTACAGGAAGATTCTACGGATTACTAACATTGATATTTAACAAACCAAAAGTGCAATACTAATGGAAATAAAGAATAAAGTCATATTAGCCATCGCTCCTCATTTAGATGATATCGAATTAGGATTAGGTGCTACAATTCATAAATTAAGTAAAGACAACACAATTCATTATTTAGGATTGTCTATGCCACCACTGGTAGAGAAGGACGTTTTTATGAAAGAATTTTGGGAGAGCTGTAAGCATCTTAAACTGTCTAAAGAACGTATGGTTCTTAAAGATTATAACCCAAGAGACCTGTTCAAAGACAGAATGGATATTTTACAATTGTTCTATGATACCAACAAAGCTATAAAACCAGATATTGTATTTGTACCCAATAGTAAAGATATACACCAGTCACATCAGGTAGCTTATCAAGAGGCGAGAAGAGCATTCAAATACTCAACCATTCTTGGTTACGAACTTCCTTGGAATAGTATGACTTTTGATATGGATGTTTTTATTGAAATCTCTAAAGAAGATGTAAAAGCAAAACAAGCATCTATCAACTCTTTTGAAACTCAAAAGCACAGAATGTTTTTTAGTAATGACATCATTACAGATTTGGCAAAACTAAGAGGAAAGCAAATAGGAAAAGATTTTGCAGAATGTTTTGAACTTACTCGTATTATCATTTAATCTATATTTCATTTGATAGTTTCTGCACATCAACCACATTTCTTACCCTGGATGGGCTATTTTAACAAAGCAGCTAAATCAGATGTTTTTGTTTGGTTAGAAAATGTTCAATTTCGAAAGAATTATTTTCAGAACAGAACAAAGATCAAAGTAGGAGAAAAAGAGTTTTGGCTTACTGTTCCTGTAAAGAAAGCAAGTTTAGAAACGCATATTGCTGATATAGAAATTGTAAGGTCTAAAGATTATAAGAAGATTGCTAAGACCATAGTTAACACCTATTCTAAAGCGCCTTTTTATGCTGATTTTTTCCCTGAAATAGAAAATATTATCAACTCAGATAGTAATTCTCTTAACGAGATCAATTATCAGTTATTCATGTATTTACTGAAGGTGCTTGAAATAGAAACTCAAGTAATCAGATCTACAGAACTCAATTTACAAAATGAAGACCCAAACAATCGTTTGGTAGAACTCTGTGTAAAATTGAATGCTACAGATTATATTGCAGGAAAAGGAGGAGCTAACTATATGGATGAATCTCTTTTTGAAGAGAACAATGTCAATATTTTATGGCAAAAATTCCCCGTACAAGATATTCAATATTCACAGAGAGGAAACGATTTTATCATGGGCTTATCGGTAATTGATGCACTCTTTAATATTGGAGCAAAGAAAACGAGAGAGCTTATTTTTACAGAATGGAAAAGCTAGGAAAACGGTTACTGGTTCTGTCGGCAGCACCACATTCTTATGATAAGGATGCGAAACCTGTTTCTTATGAACCTTATGTTAGAGAAATGAACTTATGGACAGAAATGTTTGATGAAGTTCATATTTATACCATTCTAAGACCTTATGACGAAAGTCAACGTCACAAATTTGCCAGATTTAAAGACACCAATGTCAAATTGATTTCATTAGCAAGTTTTGATGCTTCCAGAGGAATTTTATATAAGATAGGACTTCTGTTATCTCTCCCTATTGTCTCTCTTCAATTGTTATTCTCATTGAGGAAATACGATGTGATTAACATTCGAAATTCAGGCTTCTTTAGTGCAATTCTAGGAATAATCACAAGAATATTCCCTAAACCCACCATTACAAAATGGGCGGGAAGCTATATGCCTTATGAAGGTGAAAACTTAATTACAAAAATTGACAGAAGAGTTATAAACTGGTACCATAAGAGACACAAAGTATTGATCTATGATAAAGTGTATAAAAAACACTTTGTGAATTTTATACCGGCTTTGATGAGCAAAGCAGAAATCAATGAAGCAAAAAAATTAGCAGAGACAAAGCCACCAATCTCTGAAAGAGTAGAAATTATTGCTATTGGAAGAATGTATTGGGCAAAGAACTTTGAGCTCATTTTTGAAGCCCTAAACCTTTTACAACAAGATACAAGTGTAGACTTTAACTGGCATTTTCACATGATTGGAGATGGAGATCTAAGAGGGAAGCTAGAACAAATGGTAAGTGATTATAGCTTACAAGAAAGAGTAACATTTTACGGAGGTTTACCATTTCAAAAAGCACAATCGCTTTTAGCCAAGAGTCATGTTTTGATCATGCCCGGCGAAAAAGAAGGCTGGCCAAAGCCTATAGCAGAAGCTTGGGCTCATAATGTATTTCCGTTAGGTGCCAATAAAGGAAATGTACCGGACATTATTGACGATCCAAATAAGGGAATTGCTTTTACACCTACGAAAGAAGAATTGGTAAAGTCTATTAAAAATGCCCACGACTACCTTTCTAGTAAAAATGAAAGCCCTAATTTTATAGCATATGCCGAAAACTATTCTTTGGAAAGTTTTCAAGAAGAGTTGAAGAAAATCATTAAATCTGTTTTATGATTCGAGGAAAAAAAATCTATTTAAGGTCTTTAGAAAATTCAGACATTGATTTTATGTTGACTTTGGTCAACGATCAGGAATTAGCCTATTGGGAAGGAAGAAATGAATTTTTAGTATCTGAAGAAAAACAAAAAAAGTGGTTCGAATCCTTTAAAGACACAGGACATCGCTTTATTGTATGTGATCAAGAAACTAATGAAAGATTGGGGTATTTTTCTTTTAAATTCACCAATACAATATCCAACAACGGCTTAGTAGCTATAAAACTAGTACAAGAGTCGAGAGGAAAAAAGATCGGAACAGATACCCTTAAAACAGCAATGTCTTTTTTGTTCAACAAGATCAATGTAAGACGATTACATACACATATTGTAGATTTTAACTCAGCATCACAAAAACTATTTGAAAAGTGTTTTTGGGTGCAAGAAGGTGCAGAAAGAAAATCTATTTACATGAACAATGCATACCACGATAATGTCTTGTATTCTATCCTAAAAGAAGAGTATGTAGAAAAAGAAGAAGAATACTATTTAGACCTTTTTAAATATTCCTAAAATGAAAGTTCTGCATGTTATTGATCAATTAACTGTTGGAGGAGCAGAAGTTTTAACAGTCAACGTTGTAAACTTACTTGCAGCACAGCCAGATATAGAAGTTCATCTATGTGTTGCCAGAAAAGAGAGTTCTTTAAAAGAGAGTATAGACAAAAGAGTCAAATACATATTTCTAAAGAAAAGAAAAACTGTAGATAAGAAATTTTATAAAGCATTGCATGATTATATCAATGAAAACGAGATAGATATTATACATGCTCACAATACCTCATATTTTTCCAGTACAATTGTTAAATTTCTTTTGAAGAGAAAAGTAAAATTAATTTGGCATAATCATACAGGAGCTTATGTAAACCTTAAAGGAATTAAATTTATAATTCTAAAACTGTTTTCCAGATTATTCGATGCTATTCTAAATGTTAATGTAGGTCTGAACGAATGGTCTGCTAAAAAGTTAAAAGCCAAGAAGAATATTGTATTGAACAATTTTGCAGCTTTTACAAACAAAAAAGAAATTACCAAACTAACCGGGCTTCCGGGCAAAAGAATTGTCTGTTTAGCGGGACTTCGACCTGTAAAAGATCACCCTAATTTGATCAATGCTTTTGAGATTTTCTTAGAAAAGCATCCTGATTGGACTTTACACCTTATAGGAAAAAACTATGGAGATGACTATGCAGATCATGTTATAGAAATGATCTTAGATAAAAACCTGGAAAAGAAAATATTCTTTTATGGTGTACGAAGTGACATCAAACATATTTTAAATCAGGCAACTGTTGGAACGTTAACATCAAAAAAAGAAGGCTTTCCTATTTCTGTTCTTGAGTATGGATTGGCTAAACTCCCTGTTATTCTTACCAATGTAGGAAATAATAAAGCTGTTGTAAAAGATCAACGCGCCATTGTTCCTCCTAATGATCCTGAAGAACTGGCTAATTGCATGACAATGATGGCAGAAAATGAAGATATAAGCAAAGAAGTAGCTAATAGTCTACACAAACAAGTAGTAGATTATTTTTCGGAAGAGCATTTTATTAGTAAATTAAAAAGTACGTACTTTAGTTTATGATTAAGTTTGTGACAGATAATAAGCTTGCATTTATAGCAATCCATGTTTTTATTGGATTTCTTGCTACGCTTCCTTTTTTCCCGTCACTTTTTGGTTATATCATAATTATCGCTTGTGTTGCTGCTGTACTCTTTTCAGACAATAGAAATGAAGAAGCATTCATTATTGCTGCATATGTTGTTGGATTAGAAGTTTTTCTGCGGATGATAAAAGGAGCACCTTTGTTTGAAACAGGAAAATATACAACAATTGTAATCCTGTTTTTAGGGATGGTAAATGGTCCAACAAAACAGAAACTTACCTTGAGTTTCCCTGTTTATTTGATGCTGTTATTACTAGGTATCGTATTTACCAAAGTTCCGGATGGAGAATCCATTAGAAAAGCAGTAGCATTTAACTTAAGTGGTCCGTTCATGCTTGGAGTAAGTGCTATTTATTTTTACAAGAGAAGCATCAAACTTAAAGAAGTCTATAATGCATTGTTCTTCTTTTTACTACCGGTCTTTGCGATGATCACCTTCATTTACTTTAGAACACCTAGTTTTAGCGAGATTGCTTTTGGAGGGGTATCTATTGGAGAAACATCAGGAGGTTTCGGTCCTAACCAAGTAGCAACAATTATTGGGTTTGCAGCTTTTGTTATAGGATTCTTTATGCTAACCAAACGGAGCTTGACAGGCTTTTTTATCCTAGATGCCATTATCCTGATGTATTTTACCTATCGGGGACTTTTAACTTTTTCGCGGGGAGGAATTCTAGCTGCAGGTATTTGTTTTTTGGTATTTGCTTTTTTATATATTATTCACAAAAGAGATTATGCTAAAATATTCCAATATGCTATTGTAGGTGGAGTCTTTCTGGCAGGTGTTTGGTTATATACCTCAGATGTAACAGGAGGTATGATTGATAATAGATATTCAGGAAGAAATGCAAGAGGTATTAAGAAGAAAGACGTAACAGCCGGAAGGTTAGAACTATTTACTTCCCAATTGTCAGGATTTACAGACACTCCAATTTTTGGTATTGGAGTAGGAAATGGTAAGTACAAAAGATTTGCAGAAGGAGATGCAAAAGGTACTTCTCATAATGAAGTAGCAAGACTTATTGAAGAACACGGACTAATAGGGCTTTTTGCGCTCACAATGTTAATTTTCATACCCATTTTTCACTTTTTTAGACTCGATTTTTTCCAACGGGCAATTTTAATTTCCTTTTACCTCTTTTGGTTTTTTACCATAAACCACTCAGCCATGCGTATTGCCTTTCCAGGGTTTATGTATGCATTATCTCTCATAAACCTTAGGTATGAAGAAGAATAAAAAGATTCTTTACATAGGAAACGATAATTCGGCGAGAACAGGATATGTAAATACAATGGAAACCTTATCGTCTTTACTAACTAAGGAAGGCTATAAGATAACTCGATCATCAACAAAAGTAAACAAGGCATTACGTTTGCTAGATATGTGTGGTGCTACCATAAAACATGGTCGTAAATCAGACTATATTTTTATAGATACATTTAGCAGCCTGAACTTTTATTTTGCTTTTACAATTTCCCAGTTAGCAAGATTATTTTCAATTAAATACATTCCTATCCTACACGGAGGAAACTTGCCTAGTAGGATCAAGAGGTCAAAAAGGATGTCGAATATGATATTCAAAAACTCATACAAGAATATTTCTCCTTCTAATTACTTGAAGCAAGCTTTTGAAGAACAAGGGTACGAAGTAGGTCACATTCCTAACGTTCTTGAAATAGATCAATATAAATTCAAAAAAAGAGAAGATTTAAAGCCTAGATTGTTGTGGGTAAGGGCTTTTAAGCATTTATACAATCCGTTACTGGCAATAGAAGTAATTAATAACTTGAAAAAGGAATTTTCTGAAGTAAAACTTTGTATGGTAGGCCCTGTTATTGACGATTCTTTTAAAAAAACACAACAGAAAGTAAAAGAGTATGGAATGACAGATGATGTTGAGTATACCGGAACTCTATCAAAAGAAGTATGGGTCAAACGATCAGAAGAATTTGATATATTCATCAATACAACCAATTTCGATAATACACCTGTAAGTGTTATGGAGGCAATGGCTTTAGGGCTTCCTGTTGTTAGTACCAACGTAGGAGGGATGCCATTTCTGATTGAAAACAACGTTGATGGTATGTTGGTAGAAAAAGAGAATGCAGAAGAAATGACCAACGCGATAAAAAAGTTACTCAAAACAGACAGCACCGCTTTAGTAGATAAAGCTCGATCAAAAGCAGAATCTTTTGGTTGGGAACAAGTAAAAACAAAATGGTTTGAAATTTTAGATTGATCCCATGTACAGTTTCTTATTAGAGAAAATAATAATGCCTATAGGTGATGTGGTAAACGGATCATCTTATATCAAACAACTCAACTATTGGAGAAAGATCGACTTACTTTCTTCTGAAGAACTGAACGCATTACAGAAAGAGAACTTAGCAACAATTTTAAACTATGCTAGTACACATGTACCTTATTATCAAGGTAAAGATTACGAAAACTTAACGTCTTTTCCTGTAATAGATAAAATGGTGATTAGAGAACAATTAGACGCTCTAATATCAACTGAATACAGTAAAAAAGACCTAATTCCTTATTCAAGTAGCGGATCTAGCGGAATACAAACCACGGTTTATATGACCAAAAAAGAGCAATCTACTTTAAGAGGAATTCTTACACATTGGTGGGAATGGTCTGGCTATAAGATTGGAAAGCCTTTGGTACAAACCGGAATTACTCCCAATAGAGGAGCTGTAAAAAGTATCAAAGACCGTTTGTTTAAAACGATCTATATTAACGCTTTTTCGCACACAGAAGAGCAATTGAGGTTGTTATGCGATAAGGTGGCAAGAAAAAATGGACAATATTTTTTCGCAGGATATGCTTCTTCACTGAATGTTATTGCAGAATACGCCTTAAAGAATGACTATAAGATACAATTAAAGGGAGTTATAAGCCTGGGAGATAAAATGTTTGCTCATTATAGAAAGAATATACAAAAAGCCTTTAAAACGAATGTTTTTGATACCTACGGAAGCAATGAAGGCTTTATGATTGCTGCTCAAGACGATCTGGATCATTACTATATTCTAAGTCCGCATGTTTTTGTTGAAATTCTGGATGATGATAACAAACCGGTTAAAGACGGAGAAATGGGACACATTGTTGTGACTCGATTAGATTGTTTCTCAATGCCGTTGATTCGATATAAAATAGGTGACCTAGGAATCAAATTACCAAAAGAAGCTTATCCTGAGAATAGAAAATACGGATACCCTTTATTAAAACAAGTAGTAGGAAGAGAAACAGATATTGTTCTTTTACCGGATAGTACAAAGCTAGTTGTACATTCTTTTACAGGAATCTTTGAATACATTCCTGAGATCAAGCAATTTAGAGTGATACAAGAAAATGTAACCGGAATTACGATAGAATATATCAAAGCAGAAAAATTTTCAGACAAAGCAATTACTAGAGCAGAAAATGAGCTCAGAGAATATATAAAAGACACTAATTTTTCTATTGAGTTCAAAGAAGTAGACTATATTGCTCCCACAAAATCAGGAAAACCTCAAATCATAGAATCTAGGATAAAGAAATGAGTAAAAAAATAATTTGGGTATTGAATATGACATCAGGGAAACCTGATTCCGGATGGGGAGAACGCCATTATTATTTTAGCAAGTATTGGGTGAAAAATGGATACGAGGTCAAGATCATTTCTGGATCTTATAATCACCTTTTCAAGAATCAACCAACCATAGATGAAACTAAGAAGTTTACTCTGGAAGAAGTTGAAGAAGGAATTACCTTCTGTTGGGTTAAGGTTCCTAAATATGATGGAGGAAGTGTTTTTAAGCTCTGGAGTATGATCAGATTTGCTTTTAGAACGCGTAAGCTTAATGCAGATCTATTAGGGAAACCAGACTATATTTTGGTTTCGTCAATGCCTATTTTCCCGATTGTTACAGGATGGTATTTGAAGAAAAAACTAAAAGCCAAAAAACTGTTCTTTGAAATTAGAGATTTATGGCCGTTAACGCCAATGTATTTGAAGGGGTATCCTAAATGGCACCCTATTGTTCTTGTAATGGCTTGGATAGAAAAGTTTGGTTACAGAAAATCAGATGCTATTGTATCGTTGCTACCCAACGCACACATGTATATCGATAAGATTTCTAAAGACCCTTCTAAATTCTTTTGGATTCCGAACGGAATAGACGAATCTCTTTTGAATAAAGAACTATTACCGGCAGAAATAACTCAGCAAATTCCGAAAGACAAGTTTGTAATAGGCTATACAGGTACCATGGGAATGGCAAATGCGTTAGAGTATTTGATCGATTGCTCTATTCTTTTAAAAGAAAATGATGATATACACTTTGTGTTGGTAGGTGATGGATATTTAAAAGAAGAATTAAAAAATAAAGTTTCAGGAAATAACAACGTAACTTTTATTGATAAGATCAATAAAGATCAAGTACAGGAAATGTTGAAGAATTTTTCTGTTTGTTTTGTAGGAAGAAATAATACGCCATTGTTTGATTATGGTGTTTCCTCAAACAAATTCTTCGATTATATGTTGGCAGGTAAGCCGGTAATCTCTTCTTCAAACAAAATAAAAGACCCTGTAGAATTATCAGGTTGTGGTTATGTTGTAGAGCCTGAAAGTGCAGAATCGATCAAAGAAGCTGTATTAAAATTACAAGCGATGACTGAAGAAGAAAGAAACAATTTAGGAACAAAAGGATTAAATTACGTTAAGAAATACCATAACTTTAGCTATCTAAGTAATTTATATATTAAATTATTCGATTAGTAATTCCTCAGATGGTTTTTTTTTATAATTTTGGTCATATTCGTAATGTTCCCCTGATATTGTGATGGCATAATATGCAATTATGAGTTTGAAAGTTTCCCACATAGACTTATCAGAAAGAAAAGTTTTACTTAGATCTTTTGATGTCGTTGTTATTATTTTAAGTGTCTGGCTATCCTCTAAGTTTTCAATTCAGGACTACATTACCTTTGGCTCTGACTCTGTTTACATGTGGCTAACCTTATTGATCTTCTACTATTTCTTATTTGGAGAGATCTTTCAGTTATACGACCTTAATGTATCCAGTAACAGGTTTAAAGTATCAAGGAGTTTGTTTTTAACAGCTTTTATCACAACCTTATTTTTCACATTTACACCTTATTTTTCTCCATCATTACCAGAAAAAAGGATACAGGTTATTTATTTGTTCCTTCTGATGTTTGGGCCAGTTCTGTTATGGAGATTTATATATATGTGGGTGCTCTTTTCACCTAAATATTTCAAAGATATCATTGTAATCTCTCACGCTACAAGAATGGGTACTATGCTAGATCTCATAAAAGAAAGAGGGTTTCATAATGTTATCTGTTACATTTCAGACGAAGAAAATAAAAACTATGGGCAGTTCTTTGATGTTAATAATGTAGATGTATACAAACTGGTAAAAGAAAAAAATGCTAAGGAAGTTATCTTAAGCACTCGCGGATTTTCAAGCAATGTAATCTCTAAACTTAACAACAGCATTATTACACTCTTTGAGGAGGGAATTAATATCAAGAGCTTTGAAAGCTTTTACGAAGAGATTACAGACAGAGTGCCAAAAGAATATTTAGATCATCATTTTTACAACAATATCAACTTAAGTAGTCATAGTGAAAAGAAGATTTATCAATTTTACCATCGTTTTATTGACATTGTGGTTTCTTCGTTAGGCTTGTTGATCTTTGTTCCCATGATTCCTCTAATTTTATTATTCAACCTTATAGGAAATAGAGGACCTATATTTTATACTCAAAAAAGAGTAGGAAAAAAAGGAAAACTATTTACCATCTATAAATTGAGGTCTATGGTGGTGAATGCCGAATCTCAAGGAGCACAATATGCGCAAAAGAATGACAAAAGGATTACGATGTTCGGAAAATTCTTACGAAATACAAGGTTAGACGAAGCTCCTCAGTTCTTTAATATTCTTAAAGGAGATATGAGTTTGATAGGCCCAAGGCCAGAAAGGCCAGAATTTGTGCAAGACCTAGAAGAAAAGATTCCGTTTTATGCAATTAGACACGTTGTAAAACCCGGACTTACAGGTTGGGCGCAAGTAAATTATCCTTATGCAGGAAATTTAGACGAACAAGAGAAAAAATTGCGTTACGACCTCTTCTACATAAAAGAACAAAGTGCTTATCTTGATTTTAAGATTATCATCAAGACTATGACCACAGTTCTATTCTTTAGAGGACAATAGCTTATTTAAATAATAATACCTGTAAAGTAACATTCCTAGAATAGGAAGTATGGTTAGAGAGAACAACTGTACTTGTACAATCCACAGAATTCCCAATACAACTAAGAAAACCAAGCAAACTTTCACATAATAGCTGACCCAATTTGGAATGTTCTTTTTCAATAGTACAAAAGCAACAATTAGGTTAGGAGCAAAGGCCCATAAGAAATTAAAATTGTTTGGAGTAGTTCTATGATCTGTAAAGAACCATAAAAACACGATTAGGGTTCCCAAAATACCGGTAAAGAAAAACACAAAGAAATCAAACCATTTAGATCTCTTTTGCTTTCTTATATCTTTAAAAGTAACATAAACGCTAATCAAGAATAAAATAGAAAAGACCAAAAGAGGATTGTACCAAACAGTAGCCGGAGTTTTTTCAGGATAACTAAGAACATCTGTCTCTTTTTTTACCAATGGAGTAGTAGTTCCGTTTTCTGTTTTTTTAGCGTCTTTAAAAGCAACATATACAAAATCAGGTAAATACATATATTGAGCCGGAGTTGCTTTCTGATCCAGTTTAGTTCCTAAAGCTAAATTAATACCAAAACTACCCCAATGATTCCAAGCTAACTCTTTGTTCATCAATTGTCTTAAGGTAAATTCATCTTTTGCATACTCATCAGGAAACTCAACTTTTTTACCAAGAATTGTCTGAGTGATGTCTCTTAATTTGGTCGCACAATTGTCGAAATAAGGATCGTAATAGTAAGATGCGTTTTGTGGCTTAGCATTGTCTTCCAAATATTCGAAGAAAGCTTGCTTTTCTTGATGGGTAAGATTTAGGATCTGCTCTTTCATCCATCTTTTATCATCATTATTGCTACGAACAAAATAATGGAAAGGATATCTACCTAGTTTATACAACAATCGTCCTTTAGCAAAATTTGCATAAAAATTAGGCTGATTAAAATCGAAGACACCGTAGTTGTATACCAGATCAAAATTCAACACCGGATCTTTAATACGGATAGCACTGTGACCAAAAGTTTCAAAGAAATCATTACCCGGTCCAACAGTAATAATACTCACTTCAGAATATACTGATACCTGTAGCTGAGCAGAAACACTTTGAAAAGAACCAATAAGAAACAAAAGGATAAAGTAGATTTTTCTCATACGCTATCTTCTAAAAAAACTATAATCGATTTTTACTGAAAAAATATTGGAAAATAAAGCATTTCCTATGCTTCCAATGTTAGTTAAAGCATAATCTACCTGAATTCCTTTGTATGTAAAACCTACTCCAAAATTAGGCTGTACAGATAAACTTTTACTACCGTCAAACTCTGTGGTTTTCTGAAAATTCCCAACACCTGCACGTAAGAATACAAAATTCTCATAATCTAGCTGAAAACCTATTGCAGGATCAATGCTTCCCAATCCTGTTGAGATAATATCATTGGTTCTTGCAAAACGTAAATTCAAATCAACTTCAGTTAATAAATGAAATGTACGTCCGATGTCAAATTTTCTAGCCATTCCAAATTGTACTTTTGGCTTTGTGATCTCTGTAGTTTCAGGCAGTTCCTGATTTTGCCCCGGAATTGCTCCTTGAATAGTGGCAAAAGCATCTTCATCTATATTCCAAATATTGAAAGTAGTGGTGATATCTCTTACCATCAAACCAAACTTCCAATCATCTCTTTCGTATTGAATCCCAGCATCAAAACCAAACCCCCATGAATTTGCAAACTTTCCGATTGTTCTTCTTACAACTTTGGCATTTACACCAAAATACAGATCTTTAAAAATAAGGTTTTTAGCATAGGACACTGTCAAAGCGTAATCTGCAGCAGAAAAGAGACTGACCCTGTTAAAATCAATATTTCCTTGACTGTCAATAAGCTCAGTTGTATTTAAAATATCATCTACACCAAAACGTATCAAAGACACTCCTAAAGCACTTTGCTTATCAATAGGCATGGCAAAAGCGGCATAATTATAATTGGCTATTCCTGCAAAATAAGAAGCGTACATAATAGACCCTTGATAATCTTCAATATTAACAAGTCCTGCCGGATTCCAATAAACAGCATTGACATCATTGGTGGTGGCAACCACAGATCGACTCATTCCCAATGCAGCAGCATCTACACCAATATTCAAAAATTCATTAGAATAGTTTCTTACCGCCTGAGCATTCATCAGTATTGGAAAGATAAGAGAAAATATAAGCAGTTTTCTTTTCAATGGAACTATGAGATCTTTACGCAAATATCTAAATATAATATTGAAATAACTTGAGAAAACGAGAGATATTGTACGGTTTAAGTATTGTCTTTAAAAAATTGAATCATTCTTTGCTCTAACCAACGATTGTCTTGTTGTCTGAAGCCAGAAATGAAACCTACATGACCTCCATATTTTGTAACAAGCAAATGAAAGAAATCAGAAGACTCGGCTTCTTTGTATGGATAGCATTCTTCTGGGAGAAAAGGATCATCTAAAGAGGTAATGAGAAGACAAGGCTTTTTGATCTTTAGTAGATAAGGTTTAGAGCTTGCCTTGACCCAATAATCTTCTGGACTGTCAAAACCAAAGACAGGCGCTGTATAGAGCTCATCAAAATCTTTGAATGCCTTAGCTTTAAATAATTTGTCTTTATTTATATTGAATTCGGGGAACTTTTCGGCTTTTAACAAGACCTTTTGTCGAAGTGTTTTTAAGAACTCTTCCATGTAGATCTTATTCTTAAGTGTTGCCATTAGTTTTCCAGAAGAAGCAAGGTCAACAGGAACCGAAACAGCTATTCCACTTACAACTTTATCAGGAACACGATCGGCATATTCTCCCAAATACTTCAAAGTTAGATTTCCGCCCAAACTATACCCTACGATCATAAGCTTTTCATAATCGTAATGCTCCAATAAATAATTGACTATAAAATCTACATCTTCTGTTTTTCCACTATGATAGGTTTGTAGTAGTCTATTGTCTTCACCACTACATCCGCGTAGATTAAAAGAAACAGTATCGTATCCAATAGCATTCAACTCGTTGGCAGCAGAGATCATATACTTAGACTCAGAGCTTCCTTCCAAACCATGGATCAAAAGCACTAACGTATTTGAACCTGTTGTAGAAAAATCAAGATCGATAAAATCATGATCCCAAGTCTCAACTCGTATACGCTTGTAATTATGAATTTCTTTCATAAATAAAGGTCTGAATACGGTATTAACATGACCATTTCTGAACGGCAGAGAAGGGATGAAGTCAGATTCTAGTATTGGCATTCTAAGTGTTTTCCAGCAATTGTATCAACAAATATGCTGAAAAATTCAGGATTTTAAAAGTGCACTCAAAGGATTTACTATTTTAGTGGCGAATTTAAAAAGGATGAATATCAAAAAACACATTCCCAATTTATTTACACTCGGAAATCTCTTTTTCGGAATTTTAGCAACAATATATGCAGTAGTTGGCGTATATGAATACGTTTTTTTATTTGTTGTAATTGGAATCGTATTAGATTTCTTTGATGGTTTTCTAGCTAGAATTCTTAATGTACAAGGAGAACTAGGAAAACAATTAGATTCTTTAGCCGATATGGTTACCAGTGGAGTAGCACCGGGTGTGGTAATGTTTTCTTTACTCAATCAAAATAGTTTTGCAGTAAAAACTTTTTTTGAAGAAACAATCAATATAAATGCTTTTAACAGTGTTGATAATTCTGAATTTTACCTTTCTTTTATTGGTTTTCTCGTTACTCTTGCCGCTTGTTATCGTTTGGCAAAGTTTAACATAGATACAAGACAAGCAGAGAGTTTTATAGGTTTGCCAACACCGGCTATGAGTTTATTTGTGGTAGCATTACCATTAATTGATATCGATTTTGTAAAAGATTTACTATCAAATAATTATGTGTTAATAGCAATTACTTTGATGTTAAGTTATTTAATGAATGCCAACTTGCCGTTACTTTCGTTAAAATTCAAAACTTTTGGGTTTAAAGAAAATATGATGAAGTATCTGCTGATAATAACCTCTGGAGTATTATTGATTACACTAAAGTTTTTGGCAGTACCTTTAATTATAGTAGTTTACATTATACTGTCTATCATTAACAACAGTAACGCAAAGCAAAAAGTAGGTTGATATTAGAAAGTCTTTTCTTTCAATTCGAAATCTTTTCCAAGATATACTTTACGTACCAATTCATCTTCAGCAAGATCTTTAGGAACTCCTTCTTTTAAGATTCCACCTTGATACATTAAGTATGTTCTATCAGTAATGGCTAGGGTTGCTTGTACATCGTGATCAGTAATCAAGATTCCAATATTACGGTCTTTTAAATGGGCAACAATACTTTGAATATCTTCTACAGCAATTGGATCTACACCGGCAAAAGGTTCATCCAGTAAGATAAAATTTGGATCAGAAGCCAAACAACGAGCAATTTCTGTTCTTCTTCGCTCACCTCCGGAAAGTAGATCACCTCTGTTTTTACGAACATGTCCGATATTGAACTCTTCAATAAGAGATTCCAATTTCATCTTTTGTTCCTTTTTAGAAAGGTCTGTAAACTGAAGTACCGACATGATATTATCTTCTACAGATAACTTTCTAAAAACAGATGCTTCTTGAGCCAAGTATCCTATTCCTTTTTGAGCTCTTTTATACATAGGATAAGAAGTGATATCCTCATCATCCAAAATGATCTTACCACCGTTGGGTTTAATCATTCCTACGATCATATAGAACGAAGTAGTTTTTCCGGCACCATTAGGCCCCAATAGTCCAATGATCTCTCCTTGCTCTACTTCTAAGGAGATACCTTTAACTACTTGTCTGCTACCGTAAGTTTTTTGAATGTTATCCGCTCTTAAAATCATGTGTCAAATATAGGAATTGAAAGCTTCTATTCTCTTAAAATACTTATAAATCGTTTTCTTCCAGAGCTTCCCAAAACTCATAAGCCCTACGTAAATGAGGAATCACAATAGTACCGCCAACCAATGTAGCGATAGACATGGTTTCCATCATTTCTTCTTTTGTGATACCTTCTTTATAACAGGTTTCTAGGTGATAAGCAATACAATCATCACAACGAAGTACTGCAGAAGCTACCAAGCCTAGCAACTCTTTAGTTTTAACAGACAAATGTCCTTCTTTATAAGCGTTGGTATCTAGATTGAAAATTCTTTTGATGATCTTATGATCTCCACCTAAGATCTTATCATTCATTTTAGAACGATAATCGTTAAACTCTTGTACTTTATTTGTTGGCATTTTTTTCTTGTCTTTTGTAAACTCTTTGAGATACTTTGATACTGATTTCGTATAAAACTAATACAGGAATTGCTACAATAACCTGACTGGCAACATCTGGTGGTGTAATAATAGCAGCTAAGATCAATACAACTACCAATGCGTGTTTTCTATATCGCTTTAGAAATTGCGGAGTAACCAATCCTATTTTAGACAAGAAATAGATAATCACGGGCAATTCAAACATAATAGAAACTCCTAAAAGCATGTTGGTAACCAAGCCTACATGGGAATCCATAGTAAATTGGTTCTCAATTAAAGGAGTGATCTGATAATTGTATAAGAAATTAATAGAAACAGGAGCAATTACAAAATAGCTAAATAGTACTCCTAAAAAGAATAAGAAAGAAGCTATAAAGATAAATCCTCTGGATTTCTTTAGTTCTGTTTCGTGTAATCCAGGAGAAATAAATCGCCACATCTCCCATAAAATATAAGGAAAGCTAATAATAAGCCCTAAGATGAAAGATGTCCAAATAGAATCCATCAACTGTTGGGTTACTTTAATGGCTATTAGATTGTTATCTAGATTTACATTACAGAAACTACTTTCCATACCAAAGTAAGTGAAGAAATCACAAAACAATCGGTAAGTAATAAAATCCGGTTTTAAGTGCGCTAAAAGAAAATCTTCATAGACAATTCCAATGAAGCTAAATAGGGCAATAGCCACTACTAGTATAGCTACCACACTTCTTACCAAATGCCACCTTAGTTCTTCAAGGTGATCTAAAAAGGACATTTCTTTTTCCTGTACCATCTAAAATATGCCTTCTTTAAGCAGATCATGTAAATGAACAACACCAATATATTGTTGATCTTCATCAGTAACCAATATCTGCGTAATATTATTGTTCTCTAAAGTGTCTAAAGCTTGAACAGCCATGGCATTAGTAGAGATTGTTTTTGGGTTTGTGCTCATGATATCTTGAGCAGTAAATTTACTGATCTCGGTAGATTTATTCAGCATTCTACGAATATCACCATCAGTAATAATTCCTACCAATTGCTCGTCTTTAACAACAGCAGTAACCCCTAATCTTTTTTCTGTAATTTCTACAATAACTTCAGCTACAGGTGTGGTTGTAGATACTTCTGGTTTTTGGTTGTTCTTGATCAAGTCAGAAACTCGCAGGTATAAGCGCTTTCCTAAAGCACCTCCCGGATGGTATTTTGCAAAATCTTTGCTGGTAAACCCTTTCATCTTTAATAGGCAAACAGCTAGAGCATCACCCATTACTAATTGTGCAGTTGTACTGGTTGTAGGAGCAAGGTTGTTAGGACAAGCCTCTTTTTCTACAAAAGTATTTAAGGTGAAATCTGCTTGAGTTCCTAAAAAGGAATCTGCATTTCCGGTAATGGCAATAATTTTGTTGTTTGAGTTTTTGATCAGCGGAACAAGTACTTTAATCTCCGGAGTGTTTCCACTTTTAGAGATACAGATCACCACATCATCTTTTTGAATGATCCCGAGGTCGCCATGAATGGCATCGGCAGCATGCATAAAAATGGCAGGCGTTCCGGTTGAATTTAAAGTTGCTACAATCTTTGTAGCAATGTTTGCGCTTTTCCCAATACCCGTTACAACAACTCTTCCGTTTGAGTTTAGGATGAATTTAACAGCTTCTTCAAAATCAGAATTAATTAAATTCGTTAAATTAGCTATTGCATTGCTCTCTAAAAGGATGGTTTCTTTGGCAATAGCAGTGATATTTTGTAAATCTTCCAAGGACTGATTTATTTTTATACGTAATAAAAAAAGTTATATATTTAAGTAATAAAAATATTAGACAAACTTACTACAAAATTCAGAGACCCCAAACATTTGTAAACGGATTGTCAATCTGTGTAAATGATGGCAAGTTATAAGATGAAAAATTTATAAATGGATATTTACGCTTCTTTAAAAAAGTTTTTCGGCTTTAGTCAGTTTAAAGGCTTGCAAGAGGATGTTATAAAAAGCATACTAGACAATAACGATACATTTGTGATTATGCCTACAGGAGGAGGTAAGTCACTATGTTATCAGTTGCCCGCACTGATGAAAGACGGAACAGCGATCGTAATTTCGCCCCTGATCGCTTTAATGAAAAATCAAGTTGACGCTTTAAGAGGTATTTCAGAAACGCATGGAATTGCGCATGTACTGAATTCTTCCCTTAATAAATCAGAAGTTACTCAAGTAATGTCAGACATTGCAAATGGCGTTACCAAACTATTATATGTAGCACCCGAATCTCTTATCAAAGAGGAATATGTGGAATTTCTAAAAGGACAAAAGATATCTTTTGTAGCTATTGATGAAGCACATTGTATCTCTGAGTGGGGACATGATTTTAGACCAGAGTACCGAAACCTTAAACATATTATCAAGCAAATAGATAATGTGCCTGTGATTGGTCTTACGGCTACGGCTACAGAAAAAGTGCAAGAAGATATTCTAAAAACCTTAGGTATTACAGGAGCTCAAACCTTTAAAGCTTCCTTTAATAGACCCAATTTGTTCTATGAAGTACGTCCAAAAACGAAAGAAGTAGAAAAAGATATCATTCGTTTTGTACGCCAAAGAACAGGCAAATCTGGAATTATCTATTGCTTAAGCCGAAAAAAGGTTGAAGAAATTGCTCAGGTTTTACAAGTAAATGGAGTCAAAGCTGTTCCTTACCACGCAGGTTTAGATGCAAAAACTCGAGCAAAGCATCAAGATATGTTCTTGATGGAAGACTGTGATGTAGTTGTGGCTACCATTGCATTTGGAATGGGAATCGATAAGCCCGATGTACGTTATGTGATTCACCATGACATTCCTAAGAGTTTGGAAAGTTACTACCAAGAAACGGGAAGAGCAGGGCGTGACGATGGTGAAGGATATTGCCTGGCATTCTATGCATATAAGGATATAGAAAAGCTGGAGAAGTTTATGGCTAGCAAGCCTGTAGCTGAACAGGAGATAGGACATGCTTTGCTACAAGAAGTAGTAGGATATGCAGAAACTTCTATGTCGCGAAGAAAATACTTGTTGCATTATTTCGGAGAAGAGTTTGATGAAGTGAATGGAGAAGGAGCCGACATGGATGACAATACTCGTAATCCAAAGAAAAAACACGAAGCACAAGAAGAAGTAGTCAAGTTACTTTCTATTGTACGAGATACCAAAGAAAAATACAAATCCAAAGAGATTGTCAATACCCTGATAGGTAAAGAAAATGCAATGTTGAATTCTCACAAAACGCATTTGCAACCATTCTTTGGATGTGGTAAAGAAAGAGATGGTGCTTATTGGATGGCTTTATTACGACAAGTTTTGGTGGTAAATCTCATCCGAAAAGAGATCGAACAATATGGAGTGATCAAACTCACAGAAGAAGGAAAGGATTTTATAGCAAATCCTCAATCTTTTATGATGACGGAAGATCATGTGTATTCGCAAGAAGATACCGGAGATATTATTACCAATACAAAAAGTTCCGGTGGGGCTGCAGATGAGAAGCTGGTGAAAATGTTGAAAGACCTGCGTAAAAAGGTTGCTGTACAACAAGAAGTACCACCTTTTGCGGTTTTCCAAGATCCTTCTTTAGATGATATGGCTTTAAAATATCCGATCACTATGGAAGAATTGTCTAAAGTACATGGAGTAGGAGAAGGGAAGGCAAGAAAATTTGGAAGGCAGTTCTTAACCTTGATAGAAAAATATGTAGCAGATAATGATATTACTCGACCGGATGATTTGATCGTAAAGAGTACGGGAGTTAATTCAGGGCTAAAATTATATATCATTCAGAATACCGATAGAAAACTTCCATTGATAGATATTGCTAGCTCTAAAGGATTAGAAATGGCTGAGTTGATCAAAGAAATGGAAGCCATTGTATATTCCGGAACCAAATTGAATATCAATTATGCCATAGAAGATTTGGTAGATGAAGATCAGCAAGAAGAGATCTACGAATATTTTATGGAAGCAGAATCTGACAAAATACAAGATGCCATGGATGAATTTGATGGCGATTATGATGACGAGGAACTCCGACTCATGCGAATCAAGTTTATCTCTGAGGTAGCGAATTAAAAAAAAGACGGTTTAACCGTCTTTTTTTAATTTTTATTTCAAATACTCTAGAATTGTAAAAGAGCCTTTCTTTTTGATATCGTTTTCTGGCCTCCCTCTAGGATGTCCTTCACGTTCTCCTTGAGAAGGGAGAAAAGAAGTAAATGACTTAATTATAACTTTAAAAATATCTTTTATAATAAAAGGAAAGGAAAGAGCAGTTAAAAATACTCTAGCTTCTTCGCTCAAACTAGTATTAGGTAAAATAAATTGATAAACCCATTGGGTGGCTATCGTAAAAGTAATCATTGAAATAATAGTTATTATCCAGTAGCTTTTAGAGTTAGTAACCTTTACATCTCCCTTTAATTCTTTTTTTAAGTTGTACCAATGTAGAACTTCATTTGTAAGTGCCCCTAAAAAGGCAATAATAATAAGTTTGTCCATACTGAATATGTTTTAGATTAAACGATTTGAAAAGGTGTTTGTTTATCAAATTTTGTCATTCTCTTTCCTAGATTTGTCAACTTAGGAATCTGTTCAGGATCATTTATTGATTTTCGAATTTTATTACAAAACATTTCGTAATTATTTTTAAACTTACCACCATTCCAAACTTTTTTTAGATGCGCAGTAAATACACCATTGAATGTACCATCATATGAGAGTTGATCTTCTTGACAACCTGAAATCAGCTTAATAGAAGCTTTGATTTTAAATTTTGATTTGTTTTTTAATCTTAATAAAACCTTACTATAAAAATCAATATTTTTGTAGTAAGTTCTAGTAGTAATTTCTGAAGGGAGATTTTTTGATAAATACTCCTCTGATTTATTAGCTTTTGAAATTGAATTCCTAGATTTTAAAATGGTACCACTATGACAACTATCAGATGTTACTAATACCCTAACATTTTCTTTGAATAAAGACCATAGATAGTGTAATTCATCATCAATTAATTGCCCATCATATAAACACCAAGTTTCATCTTGAGCATCCATTTCATCATTATCTAAGTCTGGTGTTTGCCCTCCATGACCAGAATATGAAATATAAAGTATATCTCCAGATTTTAATAGTTTAGAGTAATTTTCTATTTTTTCAATAACATTCTTACGAGTAGCTTCTTCTCTAATTAATGTTTTTGTTGAATACCCTAATGATTTAGCAATACTTTCCATGTCATGTGCATCGTATTCACATGCGTTTAATTTACCATCCCACCCACCATAGTGCATTGGATCTATATAATTTAATCCAATATGTAATGAATAGCCTTTCATGATTATTTGTTTTTAGAATTTTAATCAAATTTAAAAGCTACTTTTAGAAAGATTAATACCTATAAATAGGTAAAATCAGAACTGATATTTCTTATCCACAGCGTATTTGATTAGCTCTGTACCGCTGTTTAGTTGTAGTTTTCGAATCATATTCTTACGGTGCGTATCTACGGTAGTTTTTGCGATAAATAAGCTTTCTGCAATTTCTTTAGAAGTCTTGCCATTGGCAATTAAATGTAGAATCTCCTTTTCACGATTTGAGAGTACTACTTTATCAGTTTTGCCAATCTTTACATTATCTTCAATGTAGTCATTCATAAAATTAAAGGCAACATTAGGGTCAAAGAAGGTTTCTCCGCCAGCAACTGTGACAATGGCTTTGGATAGCATTTTAATCCCTGAATTCTTTAAGATATACCCTGTAGCACCGGCATCTAACATTTGCTTGATAGCTTCCGGTTGATCAAACATGGTCATGGCCAAGACTCGAATATGAGGAAATTGTTGTTTAATGAGTTTGGTTGCTTGAATACCGTCCATGATCGGCATACGAATATCGGTAATCACTAGTTTGGGTTGTTTTAAGGAAACCAGTTTAACAAGGTCCTGTCCGTTGTTGACAGTTCCTATAATATTGACATCTTCATCATATTCAAAGAAGGCTTTTACACCATCAATAAGCATCTGATGGTCTTCAGCTATAGCGAGGGTAATCATATTACTTTTTCTTTTCAGTTAGGTAAGCTAAAGTTATAAAAGAATTTCTTTTACAGAATCCCTTCGATTAGGTATTCTCTTTTGACGTAAGGGTTGTCTGTATTGAGCTAGTTGAAGTATCGAAGTATTTGGTAAGAAGTAGCTATCTAGACACTTCGAGAGCCTCAGTGTCCGAATTAAGTAGGCACATTAATAATGATCGTGGTTCCTTTGGTAGGAGTAGAGTCGATGGTAAAATCACCTTTTAAATGTTCTACACGAGTTTGAATAGAATGCAGCCCCATTCCTTTTTTTAGATTAATTTGAGAAGCATCCATTCCTTTCCCATTATCTTCAATCATGATGTTGATTCCGTCTTGATGTTCATTCAGTCCAATGGTAACAAAAGAAGCCTCTGCATGTTTGATAATATTGGTAGTCAATTCTTGAATGATACGGAACAAGGCAATTTCCAAACTATTGTCTAAAGGAGTATCCAAACCACTGTATACGACTTGAATTTCAAAGTTATTGGTAGCAGAAGAGATTTTTTCTGCCATTATTTCTACGGCGGTTAAGAGTCCTTGATTTGCTATAACCCCAGCATTTTTAGCATGGGCAATACTACGTACTTTTTTATAAGCCTCATCGATCAGACTTTCGGTTTTATCAAATAAAGTTTCCTGATCGATTTTTTTCTTTTCTCTATTGATCCGTAGATTATCAAAATGCAATTTTAAAGTAGCTATCACAGATCCTAAATTGTCATGAAGATCTTCAGCCACACGCTTTCGTTCTTTTTCTTGGCCTTCTATCATAGCGTTGATGGTCGTAATTTCTTGTTCTTTTAAAAGGGTAAGATTTTTTTGAGTTTCTAGCTCTTTTTCTTGTGCTAGCGCAATATTTTTCTGAATCTCTAATTCTTTTTCTTGAATTGCTAAGAGGCGTTTACGACGGGAGTTTTTTATTGTTAATGAACTTATAGTGATCAGAAATAAAAAAAATGAAATTCCTACAATAAGATAGTTATCGTACGTTTTTTTCTGTTCTTCACTTTCATCTCTTAATTTTTGGTTATTATATATAGTTGAAAATTCAAGGTTATTTCCATAAGAAATTAGACTATCTAATTTATTTTTTTTATCAATGTATATTAAGGCAGAATCTAGTTTATTTATATTTTTATAATACTTAATAATCCAATCGTAAGCGATAGATTTCTTATACCTTTGTCTTCCCAATATTATAGGTACAGATACCCCTTCTTTATAATACTTTATAGATTCATTCTGTTGATTGAGCTTATAATAATTTACACCAATATTAACTTTTATACCGAAAGAGAAGCTATTAGGAAAAAGTAGTTTTGTTTTTTCATAATTCAAATTTGCTTTTAAATAATATTCATTTGATTTTTTTAGATTCTTGAGGAAGAAAAAATATGATACTCCTATAAATTGTTGGCATCTTCCTTTAAGAAAATGATTGGAATCACCAATCAATTCTTCTAACTGTAATAATTCATCTATATAATTTATTTTTTTTACAGAAGATATAAATCTTAGTTCATAATAACATTGCCACAACTTTTCGGTATTATCAAAACTATACTTTTTTAAGTCTTTTATTTGGTAACTTAAAATATTTCGAGCTTTATCATTATCTTTTCCCAAGTGTAACTCTATTATCTTTTTTGTAGCCAAGTTTGATTGAATCTTATTCTTATTTCGTAAAGCAAATTTCTTAGCTTCAGAAAAATATTTATGAGCCAAACTATCTGAACTGGATTTGTTTTGATAATACTCTCCTAGTGTTAAATTTTTTAAGAAATATAAATGATTATTGCTAATTATTTTTTTTGTAATAGAATCTGGGGGTAAATTGATTTCACCATATTTAATATATGACAAATGCCACCTGATTAAGTTTTGCAAATCAGATGACAAGTTGTATTCTTTTTTTACTCTTTCTATTTTATCTAACTGAAATCGGTCTAAATATATCGTTAAACTATCTATGTACCTCTTATCATTTTTAATTTGTATATTTTTCTGCTTACATGAAAAAAAAATAGCAATAATTATTAGAAAGGTAATTGTTGTGTTTAATTTCATCCACCTATTTTTGATCTGCAGATTACAGTTAAATCTGCATTATAGCCTATTGGATTTATATCATCTTCGAGATCAAGATCAAGAATATCTCTATTTATTCTTAAATGAATAATATCACCTTTTTTTACAGGTATATCTTTTTTGACTTTTCTTTTTATTACTGTTGATTTGTCAGTGAATGATCTTAATTCAAGGTCTATTAAAATGACTTCAATAGGGAATTCAGGATCATCACCTCTTTCAATATTAGTAATATCATTTAATGAATAATTTATTAACCCAAATTGTCTAATATATTTAAGCTCAATATAATCCAAAAATGTTTTTGATCCTTTTTTTCTTGTAGATAATTTTCCGGAAATGACAAAACTGGTCCCATATTTATCTTCAAAAGTCATTGGTTGAAATAATTTAGAGTTTAACTCTACAGTTAATAGGTCTTGTAGTTTCATGGCTTTAATGATTAAAAATTAATTCGATTTTTTGAGAAGTATTCTCATTTATATGTTCAATAATATTTATTAGAGGTAGTACTATAGATTTATTTGCTTGTATTTGGACTATTATACCTACAGGCTTAAGTTCATCATTAATAACTAATGAGCCTGAGTCACCTTCATCTGCAAAAAAATGACACGGAGAGTTACCCTTCACCATATAATTCCCTTTAAGTAACTTTCCTTTATACTTATAGCTTACATCTTCTGAATCAATAGTGCCTGAGGTTCCTTGGGTTATAACCCCGTATTTTCTAACTGGAGTACCTTCTTTATGATGAATAATATTTTGTTGGATCTCATCATTATTAGTATATAACAAAACCCCTTCATTTACGTCACCAATAGAATTTGGAAAAATTTCTATTATAGCATAATCCATATTAGTACTTGGATTTTTATAATATACTTTCCCTATATGTTTGTACTTAGTCTTAGTTTTTTGTGAATAAAAAATAGGTGATTCATCTCTTAGACCATGGCTACAGGTTAAACCAAATAATCTATCAGTTAAGTCATCTTTAAAAACAACAGCTAGTGTAGTGATTCCTATAGTTTGAGGGTTAATTTTTATACCTCCTCCTCCTAAAATTTTTTCACCTGATATTTCATTATCAATTTTTGAACATGTTGAATCAGGAATAATTTTATTAACTTCTAATAGTTTAGTACAAACGAATAAATTATCATCATATGAATCATCAATTTCTTTAAAATAAACTTTTTCAGGTACTTTATCTTTAAATTCAAGGTCATTTGGATCGTATCCTACTTCGTAAGTATAATCTGTAGGGCCATTGCCATCGCATTTAATTTTAGATACATATCTAAATCCTTCATTTTTAAATAATTTATCTGCTAATGTGTTGAGCAATAAATGAAAATGTTTCTCAGGTATTTTAAGATTACTCATAGTTGAATTGTTTATTCCAAAACTCAAACATTTGGATAGGTAGTACTATACCTACAACTAGGTATTTACAAATCCTTAACAGTAGGTAGTTGTTTTAAAGAAAGAGAAAGAAGTAAGAAGTAAGGAGAGTTTTTACAAAGTAAAGATAGTCAGCAAAACACCTAATAAAATCGCTAAGAACTTCTTTAAATTGAATTTGTGATTCTCTGTACTTTCAAATAAGATAATAGTAGAAATGTGTAAGAAGACACCAATGATCACAGCCGTGATTTCCATGATGTAATCTTCAAAGACCTCCATCTGCTCAGAGAGTAAAACACCCAACGGACTCATCAAAGCAAAGACAGATAAGAAGATGATGATCTTGGTTTTAGAGAACTTGGCAGTCACCAAGAAAGAAGTCAATACCACTGCAATCGGAACCTTGTGCACCACAATTGCCCATAACAAATTCTCTCCAGCATGGTGAATAGGCAATCCTTCAGAAAAAGCATGCAAACTCAAACTCACAAATAGGACCGTAGGAAAAGTACTTCCATCCGTATGCATATGAATATGCCCGTGTTCTGCGCCTTTAGACAGAGATTCTAAAACCGATTGAAGTATAATACCGGCAAGAATACAGATACCAATCATTTTTGTATCCTCAGCATGTCCGTATACATCCGGTAACAAATGCATGATAGTTACCGATAGGAGGTAAGCCCCACTAAATGCCAAAAGCAGTTGCGTAATCTGTTTGTTAGGCTTTAAAGCAAACACTAACAGAATTCCAAGTACTACCGATCCTATTAAAAACAAATGTATCATTGGGCAACTAGAATTAATCGGTCAGACATTTGTTCATTGTATTCCGAGAGTTGATAATCGCCAAATACATGTTGTATCTCCAATCCCGCAGCAGCAAAATACTCTTGAAACTTAGCCAAGTCCAAATACTTTACCTGTTCCGTATATGAATGATCAACACCCTTGTCAGAAAAAGAAATATGTTTTAAGATAAAACCATCTTTGATCTCACGCTCAATATGAAAATCAATTCCATCCACTGTTTTGATCTCTTTTTGAACCAAATGATCCTTAACATACACAACATTCAGAAAATCCAAGACCAGTACACCATGTTTACTCAAACCATTCTTCATGTTTTGCAATACTAAGATCTCATCCGCATCACTATCAAAATAACCAAAACTCGTAAACAAATTAAAAACAGCATCATACTGATGCGTAAACGACTGACGCATATCTTTTACTTTGAACTTTAGTCGATCGTTTTCAAATTGCTTGGCAAATGCAATACTGTTCTCAGACAAGTCTCCGCCTGTTACTTGGTATCCTAAAGAATTCAAGTACACAGAATGACGTCCCTTTCCGCAAGGCAGATCAACAATATGAGACTCTTTAGGCAACTTTAGAAACTGAGTAATGTTTTGCATAAACAGCTGTGCATCCTGCTCATTTCTATGTTTGTATAGAATATGATAGTACGGAGTATTGAACCAAGATGTAAACCAGTCTGTTTTTTCCATAGATGTAAGTACGCAAAATTACGCTTTTCTTACAGATGTTAAAATGAAACATGCAATGAAATTTCAATAACAAAAGCGTAAATATATTTACAAACAACGCATTTATGCATTCAGCCCTCGCTTTTCTTCTTTTTAAATGTACTTTTGCAGAGCAAATCACAGTACATGAATCAGGATTTTAAAATGACGGCTACCACCTTGAAAGGATTAGAAGGTGTGTTGGCAGATGAATTACTAAAACTAGGAGCAAAAGATATTAAAGAATCTATCAGAAGCGTTTCTTTTCGTGGAGACAAAGGTTTTTTATACAAAGCCAATATAGCTTTGCGTACTGCCATTCGTATCTTAAAACCCATTAAAACCTGTAAAATCTACGACGAAGAAGATTTGTACGAAGCCATTCAGAAGATCAAATGGGAAAAATATTTAGATGTAAATGGAACCTTTGCTATTGGTGCAGTTGTAAACTCTAAAAATTTCACATCCAATTCACACTATATCTCTTTAAAATCTAAAGACGCCATTGCAGATTATTTTCGCCATAAATACAGCAAGCGTCCTAATGTAGATTTGAAATACCCTGATGTAAAAATACACGTACACATTCAAAAAGATTGGTGTACCATTTCGTTAGACTCTTCAGGAGAATCTTTACACAAAAGAGGATATAGAAGCGCAACGAATATTGCTCCAATTAATGAAGTACTGGCTGCAGGACTGGTTTTATTGTCCGGTTATACAGGAGATGAGAACTTTATTGATCCGATGTGTGGTTCCGGAACCATTTTGATAGAAGCTGCTATGATTGCCAATCATATTCCTGCCAATATCAATCGTAAGCACTTTGCTTTTGAGAACTGGAAAGACTATGATGAAGACTTGTATTTTATCATTCAAGACTCTTTATTAAAAAAGATCAAGAGCTCTCATTTTAAGATTATGGGATTCGATAAGGCACCATCTGCGGTAAGAAAAGCCAAACAGAACATTATCAATGCCAATTTAGAAGAGTTTATAGGTGTGCATCATGTCAATTTTTTCAATTCTACCAAAGAAGTATTTGGTAACACCACCATCTTATTCAATCCACCTTATGGAGAGCGTTTGAATATTGATGTAGAAGAGTTTTATAGAAAGATAGGAGACACTTTAAAACATAACTATCCAAATTCTACTGCGTGGATCATTACTTCAGATATGGGTGCCTTAAAACATGTTGGCTTGCGTACTTCTAAGCGAATTCCTTTGAAGAATGCCGATTTAGATTGTCGTTTTGTAAAGTATGAATTATACGAAGGTTCTCGAAAAATAAAGAAAGTGATCAACGATCAGAAGGAATAAAGAAGACCTACACTCGTTCCTTCAGAGTTTTTCTGAAATGTAACATCAACCGATCGTTTTTGGTAGGGTTTTGCAAATAAATAAGAGCTACCAATACCCACTATGGCTCCGGCAAAAACATCCCAACCATCGTGCTTTTTTGCGTGAATACGTGTCCAACCCACATATCCCGCCAATATATAAGCAGGAATTCCCACTTTCCAACCAAAGCGTCTTTCTAAAAAGGCAGCACCTGTAAATGAAGTAGAAGTATGTCCTGAAGGAAAAGCATGAATTCCTCCATTTGGGCGTCTCTTGTTTATAATTCTTTTAAAACTATAGGTAGTTAGGAAAGACAATCCGTAAGCTTTGGCAAATTGCCAAATAGGTTTGCTATCATCATTCCAAATTAATGTAGAAAGCCCTGCAGCCGAAGGCAATATAATTTGAATAACATCTCCACTATCTTCAATATTTTTTCTGCTTTGACTATAAGTGTTGACTAATGTGAAAAAAGCCATTAAAATCAATATTTTTCTCATGGTACAATATGTTTTATCCATTCTTCAGGATTCTCCAACATTGGAAAATGCCCCGTATGTTCAACCCAAAACAATTCGTTGTTCGGAATTTCAGTAGTTAATAATTCGGCAATTGCAGCCACAGCCACAGGATCGTTTTGAGCCCAAACAATCTTTGTTGGAATTTGTGTGACTTTTAAAGCACCAATCCATCTATCCCAATATTCATAACGTTCATTGATATACTGACTCAGTTTATGGATCACCTTTCGACCGTTGTTATATTCGATTTGATACCACATACTTTTTAGTTCTTCATCAGTTACTTTCGACTTATCATAATAAACGTTACGAAGATTTTTCTTGAAAATAGGGTAGTTGGTCAACTTCGCTACATATTTTCCCCAGAAAGGATGCTTTAAGAGTTTCTGAATGGTACGTAATTGTGATAATTCGATATGCATACTACCATTGCAGAGAATTAATTTTTCTATTTCAATATCCAATTCATTGGCATTGTCACGAGCCAAGATCTCAGTTGCCACAGAAGTTCCGTAATCATGTGCAAATAGGATTACTTTCTTAAGTCCCAGATCTTTCCATAGAGCCAAAGCCATATCAGCTTGCTCTATCAAAGAATAAGAATAGTCTGTAGATTTGTCAGAAAAACCAAAACCTAAGTGATCATGCATTACCAGTCGATAATGAATAGAGAGTTCTTCAAAAACTTTGTAATAATCGAAAGTAGAAGTAGGGTAGCCATGTAAAAATACCATCGTAGGAAGTTCTTTCCGAGCTTCTTCATGATGCATGGCTAAAAGCTTCCTCATCTTATCTGTATCAATGACAAAAAGCTGATGACTCTTTACAGAACGAAGCGTTCCTAGCTTTTTCCAATCACTACTTTTCATCATAAATTGAATTTACTTTTTGGTTGTTGAGCCTAATCGAAGCACTATTCACGTATCAGTTTTTTAGAAGCCACTCCTTGATCAGTAGTCACTTTTAAAATATAAATACCATGAGTAAGTGAATGTGTATCAATACTAAAATCAGTAATATTTGTTGTATTGATCTCACTATAGACTTCTTTTCCAATTAAGGAATAAAGAGCAACACGCTTTACACCTTCAGCAGAAAACTCTATAGAATTTTGAAAAGGGTTCTCACTTTTAAAATCAATTTTAACCACATCTTCAACACTTACTGTTCCTGTAAAAACAGAATTTAATGCCTGATGCAATTTCTCCCAACCCGTTGCATCATCACGCAATTTTGTTTTTTCTTGTTCTACATGTACAAATCGACCTGTAGCACTTGTAGCCGAAAGATTACACACATTTGCACTTTGATTGATATACCTTCCTTGTGTATTGGTAAAGCCAACCAAGCGCGTCCAATTGTCTATATGAGCAATTTGAAAAGTCAAGGTAGCATCTTCATTAGATAAAGCATTCTTTAATTCTACAGCATAATCAGTTCCTGAAGGCATTTGATCTGTTCCATTACTCAAGATCACATAAGGATCTGAAGCCAGCTTGGTAAACCCGTGTAGCTGTACAAAAACAGAAGTTGCATAAGTATTGTATATAACCTCAGTGGTTTTTTGAAAAACAGAATTGGTATTATGAGCCAGATCCGAAACTTTAAAAGCTTCCGAAGAACCACTACATACAGAGGTTGTTCCGCTACAAGTAGATGCTTGACTGTGATTACAACGATGTGTTCCGTTTAAGAACAAAGCGAAATTTTGTAGTCTTACAAAAGAATAAATGGCTTGCTTTCCTGTATTGAAATCGTGATCAGAATGCGGAGCTTGCAGCACCATTTCATTAGAACCTCCTCCTTGAATGAATACATAAGTTCCCCAATAATTTGTAGGGCTGCTTTTTTCTTTTAAAACATAATAATTATTAGTACTAGGAGAAAAAGCTGTATCTGTATATAAAACAATCTCATAGTTTACAGCATCTGCATGCGTTCTGGCAGTAGTTAGATCACCGGAAAGTAAGTTGGTAATACAGTTTTCCCAAGATGTTAATTGTGCATTGCTGGGAATTGTATAATCGTCTCCCGAATCACCGGGCATATTAGAAATAATGTTATTTAAATAAACTTCCAGATCACCGGAATCAGTTTGAGTAAAGGCTGTTAGGCTGAATAAGAACATCAGCAAAAATGATATCCTTCTCATGATTTTTTGGTTTAGTTGATTTGATGCTACAATGTAGTGAAAATTCAGTAGTTTTGAATGCTAACTGTCATTTCGAGCGCACGCGTGTCGCTGAAGCTTTAGCCTGTCTTGTGAGGCAGTTGAAAGGCTCATTTCGGAATGACATTTTATTTTGACAAAACTTTTGCAGCACTTTATAGATCTCATATTACCCATTCCCATCCAGAAAACCTTTACCTATTCGGTAACAGAAGCCGAGTATGAGTTTCTGAAAAGAGGAATGCGAGTAGCTGTTTCTTTCGGAAAAACCAAAATGTATACCGGATTGGTTTTTAGAATTCATCAAAACCCACCTGAATTGTATGAGGCCAAAGAAATCCTTCAAATTCTAGATGAAAAACCCATTGTAAATGAACAACAGTTGAAACATTGGGAATGGATTTCTAATTACTACATGTGCGCTTTAGGTGATGTGTACAGAGCAGCTTTACCATCAGCATTCTTATTGGAAAGTGAAACGGTTATTTATAAGAACCAAGCATTTCAAAATGAAGAGATATTGGATGATGAAGAGTTTTTGATCTTTGAAGCATTACAACATCAGTCTCAATTAACTGTATTTCAAATCTCAGATATACTTGGAAAGAAGAAAGTACTGCCCATTATCAATGAATTGATTCAAAAGGCTGCGATTTATATCAAAGAAGAGATCTACGAGCAGTATAAACCCAAACTGGTAAAATATGTACGATTAAGTGCTCAATACAATGATGAGAGTTATTTAGAACCCCTATTAGAGGAACTGTCTCGTGCAAAAAAGCAGCGTGAAGCTGTATTGAGCTATTTTCAACTTACAACTAGTAAGAAGCCTATCAAAGCAAAGGATTTAGAAGAAAAATCCGAAGTTTCAGCAGCTGTAATTAAAGCTTTAGTAGATAAAGAGATATTTGAATTTTATCATATTCAAACAGATCGTATTTCATATCAAGGCGATACCAATGCTCTTAAGGAATTAAATGAGTATCAAGAGAAAGCCTTAGAAGAGATCAAAACATCATTTGAAGAGAAAGATGTAACCTTGATTCATGGAATAACCAGTTCCGGGAAAACAGAAGTATATACCAAGCTCATTCAGGAAGTTTTAGACTCAGGAAAGCAAGTGCTGTTTTTACTGCCGGAAATTGCGTTGACCACTCAGATCATTACACGATTGCAGAATTACTTTGGAAATCAGATTTCTGTATTCCATTCCAAGTACTCGATCAACGAAAGAGTAGAAGTGTGGAATAATGTGTTGGACTACAAACCCAAAGCACAGATTATTTTAGGAGCACGCTCATCAATATTTTTGCCATTTTCTAACCTAGGACTCATTGTAGTTGATGAAGAGCATGAAACCTCCTACAAACAGTTTGAGCCATCACCAAGATACAACGCACGCGATGCAGCCATTGTACTGGCACATATGCACAAATCTAAGATCTTATTGGGTTCTGCTACGCCGTCTTTAGAAAGCTATTTTAATGCACAAGAGAATAAATACGGGTTTGTAGAGCTAAAACGACGTTTTGGTAATGTGCAATTACCTACTATTGAATTGGTAGATATCAAAGAAAAACATCGCAAACGTGAAATGAACGGACACTTTTCTGATGTGTTGTTAAAGCAAATTCGAGAAGCGTTAGATGAAAAAGAACAAGTAATTCTATTTCAAAACCGTCGTGGTTTTTCACCTATTGTAGAATGTAAAACCTGTGGTGTTTCTCCGCAATGCCCAAATTGCGATGTAAGCTTAACATTTCATAAGTTCAAGAACGAGTTACGATGTCATTATTGTAACTATCAGCGTGCCATGCCTAACAGTTGTGGAGCCTGCGGAAGCAATCAATTGGATACAAAAGGCTTTGGAACTGAACAAATAGAACTGGAATTAAAAGAACTCTTCCCGGATCACGTAATAGGAAGAATGGACTTAGACACTACTCGTGGGAAATATGGATATCAAAAGATCATTGGAGCTTTTGAAGCACGTGAGATCGATATTTTGGTAGGAACACAAATGCTTTCTAAAGGACTGGATTTTGATAATGTTTCATTAGTAGGAATTTTGAATGCTGATACTATGTTAAATTTTCCTGATTTTAGAGCCCATGAACGTGCATTTCAACTAATGGTGCAAGTATCGGGTAGGGCAGGACGTTCACAAAAAAGAGGAAGGGTAATGATTCAAACCTACAATCCGTATCATCAGATCTTACAACAAGTATCTACTACAGATTATACAGCAATGTATAAAGAGCAATTACAAGATCGTTGGCAGTTTCATTATCCACCGTATTATCGTTTGATCAAGATTACATTAAAACACAAAGATTACCAGAAAGTAGATGCAGGAATCAATTGGATGGCCAAAGCTTTACAAAATATCTTTCATGAGCATGTATTGGGGCCTTCTGCTCCGGCTGTTTCCAGAATACGAAATCAGTACATCAAAAACCTGGTGGTCAAGATTCCACCAAAACAATCTTTAGGAAAAACCAAACAGCAGATCAATAAGATCAAAAACACGTTTCAAGCGGTTGCAGATTTTAGGCCCATCCGTTTTATTATTGATGTAGATGCGTATTAAGATTGCTCTTTAAAAGCTTTCCATTTCTGTAAAATAGCAGTCTCTCTATTCAATGGAGAATTGGCATTTTCAGCTACACGTAAACGTCTTTCCTCGCTTACTGCATCAGAATACCACCAATCGTGAATATCTTTTAATGAAGTTTGAATATCTCTAAACTTCAAGCCTTTTTCTTTGGCTTTTTGATTGTTTACTCTAGCAGAACCGTAGTTGTATTCGTCTGGTAACATCCAAGGTAAGATATAGTAGATGTTATTCTCTTTTAGGAAATTCTCGTCATCTACATGAATTAAATTAACTTCATTCTTGAAAGTGGTTTTCGCTTTGTTGGCAAAACCAGCGATGGTCATAGATTCTGATGGACCCGCTCCATTGTATGTTCCTGCCGATTTGTTTTCTGCAAGATGTATACAAAACTCAGCAATATCTCTAACATCAATAAATTGAACAGGATCGTCTTGCTTTCCGGGCACCATTACATCACCACCTTTAGGCAGTCGTAACGACCAATGCAAAAAGCGGTCAGTTCTATCACCGGGACCATACATATAGGTTGGTCTTACAATAATAGATCTGTCTTCTCCAAAGATTTTTTTGGCAGCTACTTCAGAATTGGCTTTCATCACTCCGTAGTCATAACTCATTTTCACACCACCTTCAGCAGCATCTTCGGGAGTTTTTAAAAGCACTTTATCTGTTTCTTTTAAATCTCCTTTCTCATAAGGGAAAAAGACTCCTGTTGATGAGATATACAAGTACAAACCACAAGTGTCTTTTAACAATTTAGCTGTTTTTTCTGTCCAATGTACGCGTCTTCCGGAGTTATCGATTACCACATCCCAACTTCTGTTTTCTAATGCTTTTAAGTTGTCTTCTCGGTCTCCGATCAAATGTTCTACTTTATCAAAAGCCTCAGTATGAATCTTCGGTTTTGTTTTCCCTCTAGTAAAAATACTCACAGAATGCCCTCTTTCAAGAGCATAAGCTATTTGGTGTGGTCCCAAAAAACTGGTTCCTCCTAAGATAAGAATGTTTAATTTTTTGGAATGAGAATTGCTAACACAAGAATACAAACCTTGACTTATGAGAGGCAACCCAACACCTACTAATAGTGAGTTCTTGATAAATTTTCTTCTGGAAGTGTTTGGTTTTTTCATAGAGACAAAAGTTTTGATTTCAATATGATAGCTAAACTAATAAAAAAAATATGCATACAGATACAACCCTTTTTGTAGACTTGTAGTCTCTATATTTGTAAGGCGGTAAAAACAATATATCTGGATTGAAAATTATTCCATTACATACATCGCAAAAATCGATCATTAAGAAAGCGATTCAACAGAACAGGGAAGCTCAGCAAAGTATCTTTGATGAGTTCTCACCTAAGATGCTGGGTGTCTGCAGACAGTATGTAAAGGATAATCATCACGCAGAAGAATTGATGCTGTCTGGATTTTTAAAAGTATTTACCCACTTACACAAGTTCAAACACGAAGGTAGTTTTGAAGGATGGATTCGTAGAATTATGGTAAACACCTGTTTATCGTACTTGCGAAAAAAAAATCCGATCAGAACCACTGACGAAGAATATGTTTACAATGACCACGCAACAGAAAGTTTAGAGAATACATCTGTTGAAGATATACAAAAGCTTATAGATCAATTACCGGAAGGATATAAAGTGGTATTTAATTTATATGCTATTGAAGGATTTAAGCACGCAGAGATTGCTGAGGAATTGGGAATCACTGTAAGTACTTCGAAATCGCAATTGTTCAAAGCCAGAAAATGGTTGCAGGAGAATTATAGAAAGATGAATCAGATACGTAGTAACGATGGAAAATAATTTGGATAGAGAGATTAGAGAAAAATTGCAGCACAGAGAAATTCAACCATCCGCATCTGCATGGGAGCGTTTATCAGCTCAACTAGATGCTGTTGAAGAAAAGAAAAAGAAAAATTGGTTTTTATATATAGGATATGCAGCATCTATTGCATTGATTGTTTCTTTGTTCTTCATTTTACAGAAGAAAGATCAAAATGAATCAGACATTCCTGAGAATGTGATTGTAGAAGAAACAGTAGAAGAACCAAAAATTGACAAAACCAAGGAGTTCAATACATTACCTGTTGAGAATGATGCGATTGTAGAGAACAAGGTAGAGAGTGTTGAAGAACAGAAGAAAGAAAAAGGAGTTCAGAAGAAGGTAGTACCAACGTTTAAGAAAACAATTACAGATCCTAAAACGGTTATAGCACAACAAGAAAAGCCAAAAGTGAAGTTAGAGAAAACAGAGAAGCTTTCGGATGTACAAAAAACAATCAAAGAGATTGTTAATGATGATAAAACTGTTGTTGCAGACCTTTCTAAGGATAAAACCAATACAATCAACTCAGAAACAAAGAAAATTAATACCAATAGTATTTCTGTAGACAGTGAAGCATTGTTATTCTCTGTTACCAATACAAGAGAAGATATTAGAGCATATTACAAGAAATACAAAATAGACAGACAAGAAGTTTTACTAGCCATAGAAAAGCAATTAAAAAAATCAAGCTTACAAATCGATCCCAAAACAATTTTGGCAGAAGTAGAACGAGATGTCAATGAAGAAAGCTTTCAGAATAATTTTTATCAATTCATCAAAAAAAGAGTTTCAGGTGTAGCTACCGCCATTGCGAACAGAAACAATTAATTAAACAAAATTTAGAAGAGAATTAAGATGAAAAGAATACTAATCATACTAGTGTTGTTTTGTACAACTATTGCCATGGCGCAAGAAAGAACCTTTGAAAGTGAGGTGAAACGAATCTCAAAGAAGATCGATAGAATCACCAAACAACAAAAGGACTCATTAAAAATGAAAGTCAAAGAGATCAATCTTCAGTTAGAAGACGGGAAGATCTCTAAAACCAAAGCTGATGAATTAAAAAGAGAAGCAGCTCAATACCATGCAAAGCGAATTGAATATTTGGTAGCTGTTCAAGAAAGAAAATTGCAGCAATTGGTTCAGGATAAAGTAGACGGTAAGATTCTGGGAGAAGACAGATACTATGAAGAAAGTACCTTCTCTATAGGAAGTAGAACCTTTCAGCTTCGATTAACAGACGAAGATTATTACGATCGTCAGGAACGAAGAAAAAGACGTTGGCAAAGAAGGTGGACTCGCAGAACTACCAGTCAGTTTGTCTTTGCTATGGGAGTAAACAATGTTCTGGTAGATCATAAATTATCGTCTTTAGAAGGAAACCCATATAAGTTTTGGAAATCGAGATTCTATGAAGTAGGATTTACGTTCAAATACAGATTGCAAAAAGAAGCATCAAAAACTTATTTGAAGTACGGACTATCATTCTTATGGAACAATCTAAGACCTGACGGAAACCAATATCACGTAGTAAACGGTCAGCAAACAAACTTAGAAGTATTTCCGTTCTCTACATCAGAAAGTAGGCTAAGGCATGTACAAATGATCTTTCCATTGCATTTAGAATTCGATTTCTCAAGAGACAGAAAATATGATGATGGAACGTTTAGAGATTACAGAAACAGATCATTCCGATTTGGAATAGGTGGATTCGCAGGATTCAAATTAGGAACTCGACAGTACTTAGAATACAGAAATGCTTCAGGAACAAAAGTAGAAGAACTACAGAAAGGAAGTTTTAACACCAACATTTACAACTACGGTATCAGTACTTACTTTGCTTACAGAAGTTGCGGACTGTATCTAAAATACGATCTGAATCCTTTGTTTAAGGGAACCGAAACCCGAAACATTTCTATGGGAGTCAGATTTGACCTAGACTAATAAAACTGAAACCGAATCGTTTGATTCGGTTTTTTTATGCTCACTTCATTTTTTTTGTAACAAATTCAAAATTTGAACTACTGATAACTCGAATTAAATTTTTGAAGTCATTATGAAAAAAATTACAGCCATTATAGCCTTTTTGTTGATCACTGTCTCAACGGCATTCGGACAGAAACTAGAAAGCACAACCTTGTGGAAGATTACCGGAAAAGGATTAGAAAAACCTTCTTATTTGTTTGGGACTATTCACGTAACCTGCGATGCTACTCTTAGCGATAAAGTAAAAGAAGCTCTAGATCAAACAGATCAGCTAGTTCTTGAAATAGATATGGACGATCCAACAATGCAAGGAAAAATGATGCAAGGAATGGCAATGAAAGAAGGAAAGACATTAAAAGACCTAGTCTCAGAAGAAGATTTTCAAACGATTGATAAGTTATTTAAAGAACATTTAGGAATGTCTGTATCCTTGATGCAAAATGTAAAACCTTTCTTTTTATTAGCAGCTTTTTACCCTAAAATGATCGATTGCCCGATGCAATCTTTTGAGCTTGAACTCATGAAAGTAGCTCAAAAACAAAAAGAAGAGATCAAAGGTTTAGAAACTGTAGAAGATCAATTGCAAGTATTTGATGATATCCCTTATGATGTTCAAGTAAAGGATTTGATTAAAACAGCAAAAGATAATCTGGCACATGAGAAAGAGACTATCAAAAAGATGTTGAAAATATACAAGGAAGAGAATATCGAAGCTATGCTAGACATGATGTCGGAAGAGAGTTCTGAAGTAACGTCAGATTACCAAAATATACTCCTTGACAACAGAAATAAAAATTGGATCTCTAAGATTGGAGTGTACGCAAAAGAAAAACCTACATTCTTTGGTGTAGGAGCAGGGCATTTGGCAGGAAAAAATGGAGTGATCTTATTACTTAGAAAAGCAGGATATACAGTAACGCCTGTTAAGTAATAATTACTTGTAAATAAAAACACTGGGAATCAAGAAAATATGCTTTTTGATTCCTTTTGTTTTTATATCAGATATTTAGATGAAAGACTCTTAGATTTTTAGAGTTAAGTGTTTACTTATTTTGATTTTTATACGAGCCTAATCTTTTTTGACTTAAGATTTTGATTTTCAGAAGACCCTGTCTTTATTCTAAAAGCAAAAGCGGTCTAAACTCTAATACTTACAAATATTCGTTTTCTACTCAAATTATGCATTGTCAGAATTAAAAAAGTCACTATATTTGCTGCCTCAAAATAAACATTAATTAATAACTATTATGAATCATTACGAAACTGTTTTCATTTTGAATCCCGTTTTATCTGATACTCAGATAAAGGAAACAGTACAAAAGTTTGAGGACTATTTGGTTTCTAGAGGTGCCGAAATGATTTCTAAAGAGGACTGGGGTCTAAAAAAATTAGCTTACCCAATCCAAAAGAAGAAAAGTGGTTTTTATCACTTATTTGAGTACAAAGTAGCTGGAGAAGCTATTTCGTCATTCGAGTTAGAATTCAGAAGAGATGACAGCGTTATGCGTTATTTAACTGTAAAGTTAGACAAGCATGCTGCAGCTTGGGCTGAGAAAAGAAGAGAACGTGTTAAATCAGAAAAAAAGTAAGACATGGCATCATCTATTGAACAACAAGCAAAAGGAAACAAGCAAGGTGAAGTAAGATACTTGACTCCGCTTGACATCGAAACTAAAAAAGAAGCGAAGTACTGTCGTTTTAAAAAGAACGGTATCAAGTATATCGATTACAAAGATGCTGACTTCTTAATGTACTTAGTAAACGAGCAAGGTAAAATTTTACCAAGACGTTTAACAGGAACTTCATTAAAATACCAACGTAAAGTGGCGCAAGCTATTAAAAGAGCACGTCATTTAGCATTAATGCCATACGTTGGTGATATGTTGAAATAATTAAAGAAGTAGAATTATGGAATTGATATTAAAACAAGACGTAGAAAATTTAGGATTTAAGGACGACGTGGTAACTGTTAAGAACGGTTATGGAAGAAACTACTTAATTCCTCAAGGATATGCTGTTTTAGCTACTTCTTCTGCAAAGAAAGTATTAGCTGAAAACTTAAAGCAAAGAGCCTTTAAAGAAGCTAAATTGGTTGAGGATGCTAACAAGTTAGCTGAAGCAATCAAAGGATTAGAAATTAAGATTGCATCTAAGGTTGGAACTGGAGACAAATTATTTGGATCTGTAAACAACATTAATGTTGCTGAAGCAATTGCTAAATCTGGTACAGAGATCGACAAGAAATTTATCAAAGTTGTTGGAGGTTCTGTAAAAAGATTAGGAAAATACAATGCTTCTGTAAGATTACACAGAGATGTTATTGTAGATATTACTTTTGAAGTAGTAGCTGAGAAGTAAGATACTTGTTAACTTCATGTTAATAAATAGAAAGCCCACGCCTAGCGTGGGCTTTCTTTATGCGTTAAATTTGGTAGACATTAACATAAACTTTATATGATGGTAAAAAAATTATTATCACTTTTTACTTTTCTTTTTTTTGTTGGTGTTGTTGCCAATGCTCAGGTAACAACTTCAAAGATCAAAGGAACGGTAACTGACGACAAGGGGGAAGCATTATTTGGTGCTAACGTAGTTGTCTTACACGTACCAACAGGAACTGTTTCCGGTACAATCACTCAAGAGAACGGTAAGTATACCGTACCTAACTTAAGAGTAGGTGGGCCATACAAAGTAACATTCAGTTACTTAGGGTACGCTTCTCAAGAAGTTAACAGTATCTTCCTAGTTTTAGGAAAAACAACAAATGTTGACGCAAAACTAGCTGAAGAAGGAACAAAATTAGATGAGATCGTAATTACTTCGTCTAAAAGTAAAATCTTTAATAATGACAGAACTGGAGCTCAAACGAGTATCAGTTCTCAACAATTAAAAACATTACCTACCATTTCGAGATCACAAGCTGATTTTACCAGATTAGAACCTACTGCAAGTAATGGTTCTTTTGGAGGTAGAAACGATCAGTTTAACAACTTTTCTTTAGATGGTTCTATCTTTAACAACCCATTTGGATTAGATGCTGCAACTCCTGGAGGGCAAACAAATGCACAACCAATTTCTTTGGATGCAATTGATCAGGTGTCTGTTTCTGTAGCGCCTTATGATGTAACATTATCAGGATTTACAGGAGCTTCGGTAAATGCCGTAACAAAAAGTGGAACAAACACATGGGCAGGAACTGTTTATGGATTCTTTAGAAATGAAGATCTAACAGGAGGTAAGATTAGAGGTCAAGATGTGTTCAAACCTAAATTAACGCAAAACCAATACGGAGCTAGTGTTGGAGGACCTATCATTAAAGATAAATTATTTGTATTTGCAAACTTTGAAAAAGATGATGTTACTGAGTTAGGTTCTGCTTTCTTACCAAACAGAGGAACAGGAGCTATTAATGAATCTAGCGTTTTAGCTTCTGATTTAGATTTGGTAGCAAACATTTTATCTCAAGTAGACATAGGAGGAGGAAACACCTACAACCCGGGAGCTTATGAAGGCTTTACATTTGGTGCCGAATCTACAAAAGGTATCTTGAAGTTTGATTGGAACATTAATAAGAAGCACAGATTAGCGTTTATTTACAACTTCTTAAGAGCTTCAAAAGAAAAGCCTGCACACCCAACTGCATTAGGATTTAGAGGGCCTAACGCTTCAATTTTACAATTTGAAAATGCAGGGTACGAGATCAACAATAACCTAGACTCGTTCTTAATGGAACTTAACTCTACCTTCAATGAAACAACAACCAATAAATTCCAAATTGGATATACTCATTTTGATGACTTTAGAAATGCGTTGTCTACACCGGCACCTTCTATTACCATTCAAAACAATGGAGCTAACTACATCATTGCAGGACACGAGCCATTCTCTATCAACAATAAATTAGATCAGAAAGTAATTCAATTGACAAACAATATGAACTTCTACCAAGGAGATCATACAATCACAGTTGGTTTCTCTTTCGAGAAATTTATGTTTGACAACTCTTTTAACTTAGGAGTTTATGGAGCACAAGGAGTTTTCTTCCCTTCTGGAGATATCAACGACTTTAGAAATACCGTTGGAAACCCTGCGGCTGAAGCTGCTTTAGTAGCTAACTACCAAGCTCAGTTCGATGCTGCAATTGCTACTCACGCTGCGCTTTCTGGAAATCCGGAAGGAACTGCAGGAGGATTTGCTTTAGCAGAAACAAATGTAGGGCAGTTAGCTTTCTATTTACAAGATGAATGGGAAGTAAATGATGATTTCAAATTGACATACGGTGTGCGTTTTGATAAGCCTATGTACTTCGATTCTGCTCAAAAAGCACAAGAAGTTATAGATTTAGCTTGTTGTACCGCTTTTGATATTCCTTACGTAAATCCAAATACCGGAGAAACTGTATTGTTAGATACAAGAGACCTTCCTACAAACGAGTGGTTAATCTCTCCAAGAGTTGGTTTCAACTGGGATGTAAGAGGAGATCAAACCTTCCAATTAAGAGGAGGGTCAGGATTATTTACCGGTAGATTACCTTTCGTATGGATTGGAAACCAAATTGCAAACCCAAATGTATTCTTCTTACAAATGGTAGACCCTGATTTCAAATTTCCACAAGTTTGGAGAACAAATATTGGAGCTGACTATAAATTAGAGTCTGGTTATGTAATTACTGCTGATGTTGCTTATACAAAAGACATCAATGGAGCTCACGTACAAAACTGGGGATTAACAACACCTTCAGGGAGATTATCAGGAGTAGATAACAGAGAATACTATTTGCCAACTGATGTAATTAACAATGCTTACGTATTTACAAACTCAGATAAAGGAAGAACATATAACTTCTCTACAAAAGTTGAAAAGACTTTTGATAACGGATTGTACGCAAACGTGGCTTATAGTTACTTAAACTCTAAAGATGTAAACTCTATTGAAGCTGAGATTACAGGTGATGCTTTTGCTTTTAACCCGGTTGTTGGAAATGCAAATAACGATGTGCTTTCTCACTCGAGATATGGTGATACGCATAGAGTTATTGGTGTGGCATCTAAGAAATTCTCGTTCTTTGGAGAAAATGCACCAACTACTATTACTACATTCTTTGAGTATGCAAGAGGAGGAAGATTTAACTACACGTATGGTGGAGACATCAACGGAGATGGTTCTAACTTAAATGACCTTTTATACGTACCAACAACAACTGAGATTGGTCAAATGCAATTCTCAGGGCCAGGACAAGCAGAGGCTTTCAATGCTTATATCGCACAAGACGATTACTTAAGCGGAAGAAGAGGGCAGTATGTTGAGCGTTACGGAGCCTTAGCACCGTGGAGAGGACGTTGGGATCTTAAGATCTTACAAGACATCAGAGTAACAGGAACAAACACACTACAATTAAGTTTAGATGTTTTAAACGTAGGAAACTTAATCAGCTCAGATTGGGGATTGGTAGAACAACCAAGAAACTTACAACCAGTAGGAGTAACAGTAGATCCTAATACATTAACACCAACCTATACATTTGATCCTAATTTAACTGATACATTTACAGTAAATTCAAATCTTTTGTCTAGATGGCAAGCTCAAATTGGAATTAGATATATTTTCTAAATCTATTTGAAATGATGATATTTGTCCCGCCTTTTTAGGCGGGATTTTTTTTACCCAATTATGAAATACAGACAACTTACCAAAGAGCAATTTGAATCATTACATCATGAGTTTGCGCAATTTTTGGCAACTCAGAAAATAGATGTAAATGAATGGAAAAAGATCAAAGAAGAGAATCCAACATTAGCAGAAGAAGAGTTAAACCTTTTTAGCGATTTAGTATGGGAAGATGTTTTGAATAAAGTTCAATACTTAGAACACTTTTCTCCAAACTCTTGGAATCTGTTTAAAACCGATAAAGAGTCTGTTTCCAGAATTGTAGTACAAGTACAAAAAGATATCAACCTTTTAAGTCAAGAAGGCTATGAGTGGTTGCTTAAAAACCCTAAAGACACAACTGTAGAGTATTTTAAAGGAGAAAAAAAGTATGCAGGCGAAAGAAATCCTGAAGTTTTTGACTTGATAGAAAAGGGAAGTCAAATATCTAAAGGAGAATTGTTTGAATACTTTAATCGATTAACTTCATAAGTAACTTTTCTGTACCGCCCACTGCAGTATCTTCAATAACGGTAAGATTTCTATAATAGCTCTCTTCAATGTTTGGTCTGGGATCAATAAAGTAGATAGGAGTGTTGGGTTGACAAAAGTTGATCAAACCTGCAGCCGGATACACTTGCATAGAAGTTCCTATAATTACGAGAATATCTGCTTTTTCTACACTTTCTGCCGCTCTTTCTATCATAGGAACATCTTCTCCAAACCATACAATGTGTGGACGTAATTGATAACCTTTCTCACAAGTATTACCAAGAACTAGATCATCTTCCCATTCGTAGATTAGCGAAGTATTTATTGTACTTCTCACTTTTCTTAATTCACCATGAAGATGTAATACCTTAGTACTACCGGCTCTTTCGTGCAAGTCATCTACATTCTGAGTAATGATCTCTACATCGAAATGTTCTTGTAGTTTGGTTAAGTTTTTATGTCCTTGGTTAGGATCAACTTCTTTTAATTGCCTTCTACGTTGGTTATAAAATTCTAATACCAATTCAGGGTTTCTGTCAAACCCTTCAGGAGTTGCTACTTCCATAACATCATGACCTTCCCAAAGACCATCTGCATCTCTAAATGTTTTAATGCCGCTTTCGGCACTCATACCTGCTCCAGTGAGCACAACCAATTTCTTCATATGTAGGGGGTGAATTAAGATCTAATTACTTTTTCCAAATATACGAGCGTATGAAAAATTAAAAGTGATAGATCCTATTTTATTATTACCAAAAGTTTCATTTTTCTGAATAGGAACAAAACCATATGTAGCTCTCACACCAAAAGAGATCTCGTGTTTATTGTCATAATCTCGAAAAAAACCAAGTCCAAACTGAACCCCGTAGTTGGTACGTTCAAGATTATCAATAACATCAGTTCGTTCACTAAAGGTTTGCTCCGGGAAACTAAAAGGAGTTCCTCCAAGAGGATTGGGAATGATCAAAGGTAAATTCCCTGCTTCATCTGCATAAAAAGTACTGTTACCTATTGTAATTTGCTCTGCTTTAATCAAGATTCCAATATAAGGTCCGGCTTCTACATAAAAGCGTTCCTGATTTCCCCAACTGTATCTTCCTAAGAGAGGGATTTCTAGATACGTCAATTCAGATTTATTACTATAATTAGCAAACAATGGAGTTTGATCAGTTATAGTGGTTCCTCCTGAAAGTATAGCCAATTGATTTAAAAAGTTAATATCCTGACCACTGCTAAGTATCCCTTCTAAAGGAATAGGTTGAATTCCATCTCTTCGTCCTCCTTTTCTTGTTGATAATACTTCTAAACGTACAGCAAACTGGTCTGAAACAGAAAACTCTGTAAAAACCCCAAAATCATATCCTGTGATAGATTCAAAGTCTTTACTGTATAAATTACTACTGTTTTCTGAGAGGTTTCCCAAACTAAAACCCGCTTTTCCACCTACTTTTATTTGTGCGTATTGTAATTGAGAAATAAGAATAAAAGCCGTGAAAATGAGTGATTTGAATGTCTTCATAATGGATGAGTTTAGAATCAAAAATAAAAAAAGAATGGAATTAGCCTAAAAATGCGGGAAAATCTTAACTTGGCGAAAGCATTTTTTTTGCTGGTAAAAAAGGAAGAATAGAGAAAATATGAATGGAGATTTACTGGAATACTTAGAAGGATATGTGACGGAAAAAAGACGTAACCTGTTTCAAAAGGTCTTAGCAGAAAGAACACGTCACTTTTCAGTTGTATTAGAGAATATTTATCAAGAACACAATTCAAGTGCAGTAGTGAGAAGCTGTGATATCTTTGGAGTTCAAGATCTACACGTTATTGAGAATACATATTCCAGTAAAGTATCAAGACATGTTGCCAGAGGGTCACAAAAATGGCTAACCTTTCATCGGTACAAAAAAGACACAAACAATACTGCAGACTGTTTTAAAGACTTAAAAGAGAAGGGATATCAGATCATAGCAACCACACCTCATAATGATTCCTGTTATTTACACGATTTTGATATTTCCAAAAAATCTGCTTTTGTTTTTGGTGTAGAAAAAGAAGGAGTTTCTGAATATGTAAAAGAGAATGCAGATGGTTTTTTAAAGATTCCTATGGTTGGATTTACAGAGAGTTTAAATATCTCTGTTGCTGCTGCAATTATTTTGGAAAACCTAACGACACGCTTGAGAAAATCGGAATTGAATTGGAGATTAACAGAAAAAGAGCGAGAAGAATTATATTATGAATGGATAGAGAAATCAATTAAGAATGTAGATAAGATCAAAAATCATTATTTACAAACCAACTCTTAATTTGTGTAACTTTATAAGCAAACTTAAATTTTAGAACTATGAAATGCGATGTTTACCTATCATTTGATGGAAATTGTGAAGAAGCAATGAATTTTTACCAAAGTGTTTTTGGAGGAGAGTTTTCTGTAGTCATGCGATACTCAGACGGACCACCGGAATACATGTCTGAAGGAACTGAAGATAAGATTATGCACATGACACTTTCGTTCAGTGATGGTGCAGAATTAAAAGGATCAGATGTATTTCATCAACCTGTAGTAAAAGGAAATGCCTACCATGTTTCTATGGGATCAGATAGTGACGAGCAAGGAGAAGCGTTTTTTAATGGTTTATCAGAAGGAGCCGAGATCACAATGCCTTTTCAGAATGTATTTTGGGGAGGAAAATTTGGAAGCTTGGTAGATAAGTTTGGAATTCAATGGATGATTAGTACACCACATACAGGAGCATAAATGAACGAGAAAGTAACAGCTTACATAGAGAAGAAAACGGATTGGAGTAAAGAGTTAATCACACTCAGAAACATCATGCATCAGCTTCCGGTAGAAGAAACAGTAAAATGGGGATCTCCTTTTTATACAAATGGAGGAAAGAATATCGTTGGAATGTCTGCATTTAAAAACTATTTCGGATTGTGGTTTATTCAAGGAGCTACATTAAAAGATGAAAAGAAAGTTTTGATCAATGCACAAGAAGGAAAGACTTCGGCAATGAGGCAGTGGAGATTTAATTCTATTGATGAAATTGACGAAAAGTTGATAAAGGAATATGTGCTGGAAGCCATTGAGAACAAAGATCAGGGTAAAGTAATTAAGCCAAAGAAGAAACCTTTGATCATTCCGGAACTTTTGCAAAAAGCATTAGATAATGACTCACAACTCAAAGAGAATTTTGAAGCTTTCACACTAAGTAAAAAAAGAGAATACGCCGATCATATTTCAGAAGCAAAAAGAGAGGCAACCAAGCAATCTAGATTGGAAAAGATCATCCCAATGATCTTAAATAATGTAGGATTGTATGATAAGTATAAGAACTGTTAGTTCTTTAACCAAACCTTATCAACAGTAGCAGTAGAATCGCAACGAATAACATAGAAATCTACTTGTTTTTCGTTGTGTTTTCCTGTGATATAATACTCGGCGCAAGGCTTTTTTCTAGGCTCGCTTTTTCCAAATTTCACATCACCGTTTAAGAGAATAGCATTGATATAAGTCGTATCGATCTTAAATTCGTTCATAGAGTTTTTAGCACTCTCAGAATAGGTTAGCGTCTTTTTTCTGATAGAGCTTAATGTTCTTGCATCAGGCCCGTAAGGAAATGCTACATCTTTACCTTTCCAGATAAACAAAACAATAATACTTCCTAGAGAAACTCCAATCAGATAATAACCAATACGCTTTAATAATTTCATCTTAAAAATTTGACAGCAAAATTAGGTGTATTTTCTCAAATTAACGACAAAATTGATCACCTTCTTAATAATGAAAAATGACCTCTGAATTTTGTTGGTACACCGTTGTACATAAAATTAACCACAAACCAATAATCTGATGATGCTTCTTTCTTTCCGCTATTGTTAAAACCGTTCCAGCCCAAACCATCAGGTTTGATCTCTGCAATGAGTCTTCCTAATCGATTGAAGATCTTAATTGTTGCTTCAGGATTGTTTCTAAGATCGTGGATATTCCAAGTGTCATTTATCCCATCATCGTTTGGAGTAAAGAATTTAGGATAATCAAGTGCAATGAATTCAAAAACAAAATTACCACACAAGCCTGAAAGATCTCTTACAGTAATTGTATGTGTACCCGGACGAACATTATAAAACCTATTAAACTCTTGAAAAGGACCATTGTCTAATGAGAACTCATAATAGCCCAATCCCGGATCTATGGTGAGAATTTCTACTGTTGAATTGCCTTCAAAAACACCTGTTAAGAAATTGATCTCAAACCTTGGAGCAGAACTGTTCACAACAACCTCTGTAGGGTTATAATTACAATTAGGACCTACATCTACAGTTAACTTGGTTGTTTCTACAGTATATGTACCTGCTTCTGTGGCATTATGGTTAGGACCTGTTCCTACCAATGTACCATTCAAATACCAATCTACAGTAAATTCGGCCGGATCTAGACCTGATTCTAATAAAAGCGGGTTGAGTGTTTCTCCGGTCTCTGCATCAACACAAATAGTACCTCCTTCAATCTCTAAATCTAAAAGAGGAAAGACAGTAACCTGAAAGAAAGTTTCTGTAAAACAATCAGGGTTTCCATCTTGAAAAGCATAGACGTAAATAATTCTAGAGCCTAAGGCAGTAATCGTGTAATCTGAAGGAGCTATAAGATCAACCCTGTTAGGTCTTCTGTAGTATTCTACAGTTACACCGGGAACATCAAGTGTAGGCAGAGTAACGCTTTCACAACCTTCTAAATGTGGCAAAGGAGGTAAGGTAGGCTCTTCAAAAATAGTAACTGTAAATTGATGCTCATCAGTACATAAAAAACGATCTCCATTCTCTGCATATACATAAATGGTTTGCGTACTAGTAATAATATCACCTGCATTTAGTTGAGTTCCTTGTCCGCCGGATTCTGTAAAATAGTTCCCAACAGTTAAAGGAGGTAACTCATATGTTAAACAAGCTATTGCATCATCCGGTTCATCAACCTCAACACCTAAAATATTTATCGTAAATACATTTTCGTTTACACATCCAGCCAGATCAGCATATTCATTATAGATGTATAAAGTTTGTGTAATATTAATAACTTCACCGGCATTTAGCTGTGTTCCTAGACCTCCGGACTGTGTAAAATACTGCCCATTAGTTAGAGTAGGTAAGACATAAGGATCGCAACTAAAGATGTCTGTAAAATTGTCTACAGGAGGAAATGGCCTGATCTCTACATTAAAACTACTTTCAGCATCACAAAAAGCATTTGTATTGTAGATGTAAATGGTTTGAGAAGAACTGATTACATCTCCTGGCAGTAGTTGTGTTCCTTGCCCTCCGGATTGAGTAAAGTATTGTCCGTTTATCAAAGGTTGTAGGGTAGGAAGGTCATCTTCACACCTCAAAATATCATCCAATTCATCCACAGGAGGAATAGGGTTGATCGTAATTTCTATTTCTATATTGTCTGTACAATTAGGAGCAGTGGTTACTTCAGAAGCGTAATAATATACTGTTTGAGTAGTGGTAATGTTGGTTCCTGCCGGAATAGCAGTTCCTCCTCCCATAGGTTGTGTAAAGTAACCTCCTAAAGGTTGATTAGGAATAGTATAACTACCACAAGCATCTAGATCTTGAAAAACTGAAGTATCAATTACAGTAAGCTCAAAAGAACTTTCATTTGTACATGTTGTAACAGGGTTAAATCCCCATAAAAAAATAGTTTGGCTGGAAGTTACAGCATCACCGGGAAATAACTCAGTTCCGGTTCCCCCGGTTTCAGTAAAATATCGTTCTCCATTCAATAGAGGAGGTAAAGTATAAGAATCGCAAGTAACTACATCATCTCTATCTTCTACAATAGGTAGTGGGTGCACTACAATATCAAATTGAGTTTCTACACAAAAAGTACCATCGGGCTCAGCATAAAAGTAGATAGTCACGTCATTTGTAAAAACTGTTCCAGCCGGAATAACCGTGCCGATTCCTCCCGGACCACCGGGAGCAGTATAAAACTGAGCATTTGGGTAGGAAGGAACAGTAAACTCACCACAATACTCGGTAGCTATTGTATATTCATCAGCCATAAAAACAACAAAACTGGTTTCACTAAAGCAACCTTCGGCGTTTTCATTATAGATATAGATGACCATCTGATTGGTAATCAAATCTCCGGCATTCAATTGTGTTCCGGTTCCTTGAGGCCCTGTAAAATAATTACCATTTGTTAGAGGAAGTAACGTGTATTCTGTACATACATATACATTTGGCAGATCATCAACTAAAGGAGATGGACTGATGTTGATTGTAAAGTTGGTAATATCAAAACAAATGGGGTTGGTGTTGTCCACCAAACGAGCCCAAATACCAATAGGTGCAGTACCTCCCGGTAATGGAAAAGCTGTTGGGTCTGCTATAAAATTACTGTTTAAAATAGCATCATTTTCTGAAGTAAAATAAACAACAGTATAATCTGCAGGGTTTAAGCCATTCAAAATTTGTGATTCTACTTGGGCAGTAATATCAACAGATGTATCTGATTCACATACAGTAAAATCATTTGGCATGGTAGCTTGTACAGCCGTTACAGAAAGATCAAAATCTAATATAGCATTACAGAAATTCCCGGTAGCAATATTTTGTACTCTCATATAAATAGTTTCTCCACCTACAGCCGGATAGGCAGTAAGCTGGGCACTATCTATAGGAATGTTATTATTGGCATTAGCCAAAGAATCGTAATAAAAGATATCATATTCTGTTGGGTCAAGGCCTAAAACCGTATGATCGTTCAAAGTAAGGTTGAAAGTCACTGGGTTACCTGTATCACATTCCAAAAGATCATTAGGGTCATTAACCATAAGATCCGATATAATAGCTTCGTCTGTAAGTATACACCCTGTACTTAAATTGGTAATAGCCAATTCATAAGTGCCCGATTGTGTAACTGTATAACTAGGGTTTGTTGCTCCGGCAATAGGAGTTCCGTTTCTACTCCAAGTGTAGCTAAAATCAACTGTATTGGTATAACCAGAGTCTAAAGTAAGCTGATCTCCATCACAGATAACCTGATCAGGCCCGATATCTAAAGTAGTATCAAAACTTCCGGCTTCAATAAAAACAGCAGAATCAAAATCAGAATCATTGTAATCACCAATCACCAACTTAATTCTATATGGCGTATTAGGTGTTACCGCAGAAGATGCGTTTAAAACAACGGTATGACCTCTCATATTTAGTGTTGAATTGGCAGGGTCATTTACATTGTAGGTACTGAATAATTCCGGGTTGACAGAATTACAAGATAAGTTGTATTGATTGTCTCTTATGTCTCTTACTGAAATAGGAGTAGAGGTACCGGGAATAACAGCAAGGTTTGTGGTTTGTCCGGTAGTAAGATCTGTTAAAAGAAAAGCAAAAACATCACTAAAACCACATTGCCACTCTCCATATTCATTAGAAGCAAATAAGAAATTAAATGAAAAGTTAGTGGAAGAGGGCACAAAATCGAACTGTAAGAAAGCAGCGTCGGTAATTGTTGCCGATTGTCCTGTTTGATCGCTAATGGCTTGTAAATCGGCATCCCCATTGGTTGTTACTTGGCTATCTAGGTTACTCCCTGTATACAAACCTTGTGTGTTGGTAGCAATACCACTGCGAATGATAATTCCTTCTGATATGGGAAATGCAGACCCATTTCCGTTAAAATAAGCAACAGACTGGTTAGAAGATATACTGATATTAGAATTGGTAGCACAAGAGGTAGACAAAAGTAAATCTACCAACTGTTGCGGTGAAAACCCAGTATCGTCAACGCTCACAGTTTGCCCATTAATTGTATTGCCAATTATGAGGGAAATAAAAAGAATAAGTATTCTCTTTGAAAAGATGTGGAGGGTACTCTTCAAAACTTGAATAAAATATTTAGGCGATCTTATTGATCGCAATTAAATTTTTTATTGAATTATAAACTGAGAGGGAACGTTATAATATCAACAAATTAATATCTCTAAAAGGTAAATCAAACCATTCACCTACTGTTTTATTTGTAAGAATACCATGATAAAAATACATACCGTTACGTAAGCTTTTATCAAATCTGGCTGCATTCTCAAAACCACCTTCTTCTGCTATATCTAACAGATAAGGCGTAAAAATATTGCTTATTGAAAAAGAAGCTGTCCTTGCATAACGTGCAGGAATATTAGGAACACAATAGTGTATTACTCCGTGAGCTCCAAAAGTAGGCTTTGAATGTGTTGTAACTTTTGACGTTTCAAAACATCCGCCTCTATCTATACAAACATCTACTATGATAGAACCTTCCTTCATTTGTTCAACCATTCCTTCTGTTACTATGATAGGCGAACGGTTCTTACCTCTAATAGCACCAATGGCAACATCACATCTTCTTAGTGCTTTTGCCAAGGTTTTGGGTTGTACAGTTGAAGTATAAATAGGGGAGTTTAAACAGTGTTGTAATTTTCTTAATTTGGTAATTGAGTTGTCAAAGACTTTAACTCTAGCCCCCAATCCAATGGCAGATTTGGCAGCAAATTCTCCTACGGTACCAGCCCCTAAGATAACAACATCTGTAGGAGGAACACCTCCAATATTACCCAACAGAAGACCATTACCCTTATGGACGGTAGTCATTAATTCTGAAGCAATCAAAACCGAGGCTGTACCGGCGATCTCACTTAAAGACTTTACAACAGGATATACTCCGTGCTCATCTTTGATATAATCAAAGGCTACAGCAGTAATTCGTTTTTTTGCTAATGCCTCGAAGTATTTTTTATTTTGTGTTTTTAACTGCAGAGCAGAGATCAAAATACTCTGCGGTTTTATCAATTCTATTTCTTTGAGGGAAGGAGGTTCAACTTTTAAAACAATATTACAAGCAAAAGCTTCCTTTAGGTCGTAAGAAACTTTGGCTCCGGCATCAGAATATTCTTTATCTGAATAGTTAGAACCTTCACCTGCGCCTGTTTCAACAACAATTCTGTGACCATGAGCTGTAAGTGCTGCTACAGCATCAGGAGTCAAACAAACTCGTTTTTCTTCAAAATGAGTCTCCTTGGGAAGACCAATAAATAATTCTCCTTTTTGCTTCTTGATTTCAAGCATTTCTGCTTGTGGTAGTAATTCCTCTTTACTAAAAGGTGAGAATGAACTCATAAAGATTGTTTTAGTTGAATGTTGCGTTGTTCATTATCTAATTGTGATAAATGAATCTCAGTTGACTTTAAAGGTAGTAAATTTTGGATATTTTCCGGCCATTCTATCAAACACCATGCATCTGAATAGAAATAATCCTCAATACCAATATCATAAGCTTCTTCTTCGTCTTCTATTCTGTAAAAATCGAAATGATAAACAATTTCTCCATTGTTGGTATGATATTCATTAACCAAAGAAAAAGTAGGAGATGAGGTTACATCATTTATACCCAGCTCTTTACAAATCTCTTTGATCAAAGTAGTTTTACCAACTCCCATCTTTCCGTAGAACAAAAGAGTCTTATGATGAGCGTTTGAGATTACCTCTTTGGCAACATTCTTAAGGTCTGCCAGTGCATAATTCTTGTCCATAGCTGCAAAGCTAAAAAAACTAAGTTTATTTAGGACTATATACAGAACAAGGAATTACCATTTCTTCCAAGGAAATTCCACCATGTTGATAAGTGTTTCGGTAATACTTTACAAAGTGGTTGTAATTGTTAGGATAAGCAAAGAACAAATCCTCTTTAGCAAAGATAAACGGACTGTTAAAAGTTATGCTTGGTAAAAAGATATCCTTAGGATTCTTTACCGCAAATACATCCTTATTCTCATAACTTAAGCTTCTTCCGGTCTTATAACGTAAATTAGAACTGATATTCTTATCGCCAATTACCTTAGAAGGATGCTTACAATTGATGGTTCCGTGATCGGTAGTAATGATCAATTTTTGTCCTAATTGTTGTGCTTTTTGAATGATCTCGTACAATGGCGAGTTCTTAAACCAACTCAAGGTAAGAGAACGATAAGCTTTGTCATCTCCGGCCAACTCTTTAATTACTTCCATTTCTGTTTTAGAATGCGAAAGCATGTCTACAAAATTGTAAACGATAACCGTTAGATCGTTCTGCTTTGTGCCGTTATAATTTGTAGCAAGATCTTTTCCATCTTTTAATGAAATGATCTTATAGTATTCGTGTTTAATAGAAAGACTCAATCGATTGATCTGATCGGTTAAAAACTCGTTTTCAAACATGTTCTTTCCACCTTCATCTGTGTCATTTTTCCAATAATTAGGCATACGTTTTTCCATTTCAGAAGGCATCAATCCTGAGAACATTGCATTTCTGGCATATTGTGTAGCAGTAGGCAAGATACTTAAGTAAGAATGTTCTTCATCTTTCTTATAATGATTGTTAATCAATGGCTCTAAAACCCTGTACTGATCGTATCTTAAGTTGTCAATTACAATCCATAGCAATCCTTGATCATTGCTTAAGTTAGGAACTACATAATCTTTGAAAAGAGTATGAGAGAATGTAGGCTTATCATCAGAAGTTAACCAATCTTGATAATTCTTTTTGATGAACTTAAAAAACAAATTATTAGCCTCTGCTTTCTGACTTTCCAAAATTCCCAACATACCGGAATCGTTGATGTTTTCCAACTCCAGTTCCCAGTGCACTAGCTTTTTATAGAGCTCTATCCATTCTTCATAAGAATTTACCATAGCCAAATCCATAGAGATCTTACGAAACTCCTGTTGGTAGCTCGAAGTAGTCTTCTCAGAAACCAATCGTGAATGATCTAAATTCTTTTTTAAACTCAATAGTATTTGATTTGGATTTACCGGTTTGATCAAATAATCAGATATCTTAGCTCCAATGGCCTCTTCCATAATATACTCTTCTTCACTCTTAGTGATCATTACAACAGGAAGATTAGGTCTTTTCTGTTTGATCTCAGAAAGCGCTTCTAATCCTGTAATCCCCGGCATGTTTTCATCCAAAAAAACAATGTCAAAATTTTCTTCTTCAACCAGATCAATAGCATCAGTACCATTGGTACAGGTAGTTACTTCATAGTTTTTTTGTTGTAGGAAAAGAATATGTGGCTTTAATAAATCAATTTCATCATCAACCCAAAGAATCTGTATTTTATTCATAAAAAAGAAAATTTCATTTAAGAACGTTAAAATTATTTAATTGTTATGGTTATCGGTCATAGAAAATGATAAAATATTCCTAATAAAGGGAGTATACCTTTGGTAATGTATTATTTTTACTTTTAGTTTGCATAGCTAACCCTAAAAAAGCAGTTTGAAGAAAAATTCAACAAACAAATTAAAGATCTTAAATGACCCAATCTATGGGTTTATAAGAATTCCTAACAGCCTTATTTTTGATATTATAGAACATCCTTATTTTCAAAGGCTTCGCAGGATTTCTCAAATGGGGTTATCTAACCTGGTATATCCGGGAGCAAACCATACTAGATTTCATCATGCGGTAGGTTGCATGGACCTAATGCAAAAGACAGTACGAGTACTAAGAGTAAAAGGAATTGAGATTTCAGATGAAGAAGAAAATGCTTTATGCATAGCCATTCTTTTACATGATATCGGTCACGGTGCTTTTTCTCATGCATTAGAACATAGTATTGTTGATGGAATTACGCATGAAGAAATATCATTAAAATTCATGCACAAACTGAATGAGAAATTTGAAGGAAAGCTAGATTTAGCAATACAGGTTTTCACAGATACATACCACCGTAAATTTTTACACCAATTAATTTCCAGCCAATTAGATATTGATCGATTGGATTATTTAAAGAGAGATAGTTTCTATACTGGAGTAGCAGAAGGTAATATCAGTTCTGACAGATTGATTGCCATGATGAATATTGTGAATGATGAATTGGTTATTGAAAAGAAAGGAATCTATTCAGTAGAAAAGTTTTTGATTGCCAGAAGATTGATGTATTGGCAGGTATACTTACACAAAACAGGATTGGTAGCTGAACATATGCTAGTGAAAGTTTTAATGAGAGCTAAAGAGCTTGCAAATAAAAATGTCGAGTTGTTTGGTAGTAGTGCCTTGCGTTTTTTCTTGTATAACAAGATCGACGAAAAGAATTTTGATGATAGTGTTCTGGAAAAATTCTCAAAATTAGATGATTACGATTTACTATCGGCAATCAAAGAATGGGCAAACCACTCAGACAAGGTTTTGTCTAGGTTGGCGTCTATGATTGTAAACAGAGAATTATTAAGAATAGAAATACAAGATAAAAAAGTTGCCAAAAAGTATCAAGAAACTATTTTAGATAAAGTTGTTGATGATTTTGCGATCAATAAAGATGAAGCAGCCTATTTTGTCTTTACCGGAGTTATTTCTAATCAAGCCTACAATAAAAATCTTCCTATTAAAATACTTAATAAGAAAGGAAAGCTTAAAGATATAGCAAAGGCCTCAGATCAGTTGAATTTACAAGCATTATCTAAACCGGTAACCAAGCATTTTATCTGCTATCCCAAGAAAATGAGATTAGCCTAGTCTTAACTTTTTTTTTACTTTTGCCACAGATGAAATTTACAGCCAAACAAATCGCTCAGATCTTAGAAGGAGATATTGTTGGAAATCCTGATGTTGAAGTTTCCAAACTTTCTAAGATTGAAGAAGGCAAGGAAGGATCATTAACGTTTTTATCCAATCCAAAATACAACTCGTATTTATATACGACACAAGCTTCTGTAACTATTGTAAATAAAGATTTCGAACTCGAAAAAGAAGTTTCTACTACTTTGATTAAAGTTGAGAATGCTTACAAAGCTTTTTCAAAACTTTTGGAATTTTACAACCAAGTAAAAAACAATAAAGAAGGAAGAGAACAACCTCATTTTATTTCTGACACGGCAGTTATTGGTGAAGGAGAATACATTGGAGCCTTTTCATATGTAGGAAACAATGTACAGATTGGAAGCAATGTAAAGATTTATCCCAACACTTATATTGGAGATAATGTTACTATTGGAGATGATTGTACCATTTTTGCCGGAGTAAAAATATATTCAGAAACAGAAATAGGAAATAACTGTATTATCCATTCAGGAACTATCATAGGTTCTGACGGGTTTGGATTTGCTCCTAATGAAAAAGGAGAGTTTAATAAAGTTCCTCAAACAGGAAATGTTATTATAGAAGATAACGTTGATATTGGAGCAGGAGCTACCATAGACCGTGCAACATTAGGATCTACCATTATCCGTAAAGGAGTTAAGTTAGATAATCAAATACAGATTGCCCACAACGTAGAAATTGGAAAGAATACAGTTATTGCTGCACAAACAGGAATAGCAGGTTCAACCAAAGTTGGAGAAAACTGTATGATAGGAGGGCAAGTAGGAATTTCCGGCCATTTGAATTTAGGAAACAACTTAAAAATTCAAGCCCAATCAGGAATTTCGAAGAGTTTAAAGGATAATGAAGTAGTGCAAGGATCTCCTGCCTTTGGATATTCTGAATTCAACAAATCTTATGTGTATTTCAGAAACTTACCTAAGATCGTAGAAACAATTAATAAAATAGAAAAAGAAGTTAATACTCAAAATGTCAATAATGAGTAAGAAACAAAAGACAATTCAAAATGAAGTAAGCTTATCGGGTGTAGGATTGCACACTGGTAACAATGTAGCGCTGACATTTAAACCAGCCCCTGAAAACCACGGATTTGCGTTTGTTAGAGTAGACCTTGAAGGAAAACCTACAATTGAAGCAAAAGCAGAATACGTAGTTAATACACAAAGAGGAACCAATTTGGAGAAAAATGGAGTTTTGATTCAAACCTCAGAACACGTATTGGCAGCAGCTGTAGGGTTGGATATAGATAACCTTATCATAGAAATTGATGCGTCTGAGCCACCTATTATGGATGGTTCTTCTAAATTCTTTGTAGAAGCTTTAGAAAAGGCAGGAATCAAAGAATTGGATGCAGAAATAGAAGAATATGTTGTTAAAGAGATTATCTCTTATAAAGATGATGTAACAGGAAGTGAGATCATTTTAATGCCTTCTGAAGAATATCAGGTAACAACAATGGTAGATTTTGGAACTAAAATCTTAGGAACTCAAAACGCTACATTAAATACAATCTCTGACTTTAAAGAAGAAATTGCAGCAGCAAGAACATTTAGCTTTTTGCACGAAATAGAAATGTTGTTGGAGAATGACCTTATCAAAGGAGGAGATTTAAACAATGCAATTGTTTACGTAGACAAAGAACTGTCTGATGAAACAATGCAAAAATTAAAGAAAGCCTTTAAGAAAGATAATATCAAGGTAAAGCCTAATGGAATTTTAGACAATCTAAACCTACATTGGGCAAATGAAGCCGCAAGACATAAATTATTAGATGTTGTTGGAGATTTAGCTTTAACAGGAACCCGAATTAAAGGGAAAGTTATTGCAAACAAGCCAGGGCATTTAATCAACACTCAATTTGCTAAGAAATTGGCAAAGATCATCAAAACTGAAAAGAGAAACAACGTTCCACAATTTGATTTGAGTGAAGCCCCTTTAATGGACATTCATCAAATTATGGATATACTTCCACACAGACCACCGTTCTTATTGGTAGATCGTATTCTTGAGCTAACAGACAAGCATGTGGTAGGGATGAAAAACGTTACCATGAACGAAGATTTCTTCGTTGGTCACTTCCCTGGAGCACCTGTTATGCCTGGAGTACTTCAAGTAGAAGCTATGGCACAATGTGGTGGAATTTTAGTTTTAAGCACAGTTCCGGATCCTGAGAATTACCTAACGTATTTTATGAAGATCGATAATGTTAAATTCAAGCAAAAAGTGTTGCCTGGAGATACGTTAATTTTTAAATGTGAGTTATTAACTCCGATCAGAAGAGGAATTGCTCACATGCAAGCCTATGGTTATGCAAACAACAAATTAGTGGTAGAAGCAGAATTGATGGCGCAGATATCTAAAAGAAAAGACTCATGAATCAACCCTTAGCATACGTACATCCGCAAGCAAAAATTGCTAGAAACGTAGTAATTGAACCTTTTACAACCATTCACGCAAATGTAGAGATCGGTTCAGGAACTTGGATTGGATCCAACGTAACGATCATGGAAGGAGCCAGAATTGGAAAGAACTGTAGAATCTTCCCTGGAGCTGTTATTTCAGCAATTCCCCAAGATCTTAAATTCGAAGGAGAAGATTCATTAGCAGTTATTGGAGACAATACAACAATCCGTGAATGTGTAACGATCAACAGAGGAACCAATGCATTAGGTGAAACTCGAATTGGAAAGAATGTTCTCATCATGGCTACTGCACACATTGCTCACGATTGTATTATTGGAGATAATGCTATTGTAGTAAACGGAGTAGCATTGGCAGGTCACGTAACTATCGGAAACTATGCAATTATCGGAGGTTTAGCAGCTGTACATCAATTTATTCATATTGGTGATCATGCTATGGTTTCCGGAGGAGCTCTTGTTAGAAAAGATGTTCCGCCTTATACCAAGGCAGCAAAAGAACCTCTTTCTTATGTAGGTATCAACTCTATTGGATTAAGACGTAGAGGTTTTAGTACAGAGAAGATCAGGGAGATTCAAAACATATACAGAATACTATATCAAAAAAATTATAACAATACCCAAGCAATGGAAAAGATCGAAGCTGAGATGGAGGCTACTTCAGAAAGAGATGAGATCTTATTATTCATCCGTAATTCTCAGCGTGGAATTATGAAAGGATATTGGGGAGGTTAATCAAAAATTAAATTATGGCAACTACATCAGACATTAAAAAAGGATTGTGTATCAAATACAATCACGATATCTACAAAATTATTGAATTCTTACACGTAAAGCCCGGGAAAGGACCTGCGTTTGTAAGAACCAAGTTAAAGAGTGTAACTTCAGGAAAAGTGATTGATAATACATTTTCTGCCGGACACAAAATTGAAGATGTAAGAGTAGAAACTCATAAATTCCAGTATTTATACAATGAAGGGGAAACATACCACTTTATGAATACGGATGATTACAATCAAATATCTTTACAAAAAGGTACATTAGACGCTCCAGACCTTATGAAAGAAGGAGAAGTGGTAACTGTTTTGATCAACACAGAAGATGGGTTGCCTTTATCAGTAGAAATGCCTTCTCATGTGATCTTAGAAGTAACTCATACAGAACCGGGAGTAAAAGGAAATACAGCAACCAACGCTACAAAACCGGCTACGGTAGAAACAGGTGCTAGAATCAATGTTCCTTTATTTATCAACGAAGGAGATAAGATCAAGGTAGAAACAGAAAAAGGTACTTACTCGGAAAGAATTAAAGAATAAAAGAAATCATGTCTAAGACCCTCGAAAAAATCAATCAGACTGAGCGTGAATACTGGGATGAAAATAAACTCGAACGCTCTAAGATTAAGAGGTTAAGAAGACACGCTTTTCATTTTTCATATAAAAGACAGGAAAGAATCTTAGATAAATTGATCAAGAAAACTTTTGCAGATAAAAGTGTTCTGGAACTAGGATCTCACGAATGGCTCAACTGGATCAAAGGAAAAGTAACTCCTAAGAAAGTAACCTGCATCAATATCTCTCAAGCTGAGTTAGACAAAGGGATCAACAATGCTAAAGACCTTCCTTTTGAGATCGATTTTCATTTGATGGATGCTAATGAACTAACCTTTGAAGATGAAAGTTTTGATGTAGTCTATGGAGGAGCAATTCTTCATCACTTGGATATCGAGAAAACATTAAATCATGTATATCGTGTTTTAAAACCGGGAGGCTATATTCTTTTTCTAGAGCCTTTAAACATGAATCCTGTATATAAGATCTACAGGAAAATGAATCCAAAAGAGAGAACTCCGGATGAGCATGCTTTGGTAGGAGCCGACTTTAAAATTATTAGAAAGAAGTTTACCTTCAAGCATGAGTTCTTCGATTTTGTGAGTGTTGTTTTTGGGTTTTTATCATTAAAGATCTTTGGAGATAAAAACTACGGAAACTTCTTAAACAGAATAGGATATTCAATAGACGTAGTACTATCCAAAATACCATTTTTATATGTTCTCTTTGCCAGAGTGATCATATACGGACAAAAAAAGTAGTGTGAATGAAGTTTAAAAAAGCGCAAACACTAGAAGAGATTGCAACACTGATTGCAGCAGATTATGTAGGAGATTCTAATTTTGCTATCACTGGTATCAATGAAATACATGTAGTAGAACCCGGAGATATTGTTTTTGTAGATCACCCAAAATACTATGACAAGGCTTTAAATTCTGCTGCAACTACCATACTTATCAATAAAGAAGTAGCATGCCCGGAAGGAAAGTCCTTACTTATTTCAGACGATCCTTTCCGTGACTTTAATAAGATCACAAAACACTTCAATCCTTTTATCAGTTCCAAAGACAGCATTGCAGAATCAGCAGTAATAGGTGAAGGAACAGTTATTCAGCCTAATGTATTTATAGGAAACAATGCGGTAATTGGGAAAAATTGTTTAATTCATCCGAATGTGACAATTTATGATAATACAATTATTGGAGATAATGTAGTAATACATGCAAATACCGTTTTAGGCGCAGATGCATTTTACTACAAGAACAGACCGGAAGGTTTTGACCAATTGATCTCAGGAGGAAGAGTTGTTTTAGAAGACAAAGTTCATTTGGGAGCTTCTTGTACAATAGATAGAGGAGTTACCGGAGATACAACCATTGGAGAAGGAACAAAAATCGATAATCAAGTTCATGTGGGGCATGATACTGTTATTGGTAAAAAGTGCTTGATTGCTTCTCAAACAGGAATTGCAGGATGTGTTGTTATAGAAGATGAAGTTACCCTATGGGGACAAGTAGGAACGAATAGTGGTATTACTATTGGTAAAGGTGCGGTAATCTTAGGACAAACGGGAGTTACCAAGTCTGTAGCAGGAGGGAAAACTTACTTCGGAACGCCTATTTCCGAATCTAGAGATAAGCTTAAAGAACTAGCACATTTAAAGAGATTGATGAAAGAAGAAAAGAAAGCGTAATTTTCTTTTTTTGATGCTCACAATAAATTATTTTTGCAACTGATTATTCAGAAATTAAAAACAAACTATGAGTGTTTTAGTAAATAAAGATTCAAAAATTATTGTACAAGGTTTTACAGGAAGCGAAGGTACATTTCACGCAGGTCAAATGATCGACTACGGAACAAACGTAGTTGGTGGTGTTACACCAGGTAAAGGAGGGCAGGAGCACCTTGGAAAACCTGTTTTTAATACAGTAAAAGAATCTGTAGATAAAGTAGGAGCTGATACTTCTATCATTTTCGTACCACCGGCATTTGCTGCTGATGCGATTATGGAGTCTGCAGATGCAGGAATCAAAGTGATTATTTGTATCACTGAAGGAATTCCAACTGCTGATATGACAAAAGTAAAAGCATACTTGGAAGATAAAGACTGTACACTTGTAGGGCCAAACTGTCCTGGAGTAATTACACCGGAAGAAGCAAAAGTAGGTATCATGCCAGGTTTTATCTTCAAAAAAGGAAAAGTAGGAATCGTTTCTAAATCAGGTACATTAACGTACGAAGCTGCAGATCAGGTTGTAAAGCAAGGATTTGGAATCACTACTGCAATTGGTATTGGTGGAGATCCAATTATTGGAACTACAACAAAAGAAGCTGTTGAACTTTTGATGAATGATGATGAGACTGAAGCAATCGTTATGATTGGTGAAATCGGAGGTCAATTAGAAGCAGAAGCTGCAAAATGGATCAAAGCAGATGGTAACAGAAAGCCAGTTGTAGGATTTATCGCAGGGCAAACAGCACCGGCAGGAAGAACAATGGGGCACGCAGGAGCTATTGTAGGTGGAGCTGACGATACTGCACAAGCTAAAATGAAGATCTTAGCAGAGAATGGAATTCACGTAGTTGAATCACCGGCTAAGATTGGAGAAACAATTGCTAGTGTTCTGTCTAAATAAGAAGAAAAATATCTTATAATAAAACTGTTAAACTCGTAAGGTATAAATGCCTTACGAGTTTTTTATTTCTACAAATATGTTTTAGTATATTTGGCCCATAATAATCAACGACTACATGAAATTATTAGAAAATAAAACAGCAATTATTACCGGAGCTACAAGAGGTATTGGGCGCGGTATTGCTATTGAGTTTGCAAAACAAGGAGCTAATGTAGCTTTTACCTACAATTCATCTGTAGATGCAGCAAACGCTTTAGAATCTGAATTAAATGCTTTAGGAATCAAAGCCAAAGGATATCAATCCAATGCTGCAGAATTTGATACAGCACAAGAATTAGCAAAAAGTGTTTTAGAAGAGTTTGGTTCTATTGATGTTTTGGTAAACAATGCAGGAATCACAAAGGATAACTTATTGATGAGAATCTCTGAAGATGATTTTGATAAAGTAATCGAAGTGAACTTGAAATCAGTATTCAACTTAACAAAAGCAGTAATCAGACCAATGATGAAACAACGTGGTGGGTCTATTATTAACATGAGTTCTGTTGTTGGTTTAAAAGGAAATGCAGGACAAGCTAATTATGCAGCTTCCAAAGCAGGAATCTTAGGTTTTTCTAAGTCTGTTGCATTAGAATTAGGATCAAGAAACATTAGAAGCAACGTAATTGCTCCCGGTTTTATTGAAACTGAAATGACCGGAAAGTTAGACGAAGCTGTAGTACAAAGCTGGAGAGATGCCATTCCTTTAAAAAGAGGAGGAACTCCGGAAGACATTGCCAATGCTTGCGTATTCTTAGCTTCTGACATGAGTAGCTACATCACCGGACAAACATTAAGTGTTGACGGTGGAATGTTGACTTAAGAAAAGATTAACATAATTTCATAAAAACCTAGACTGATTTCAGTTCTAGGTTTTTCTTTTTTAGAATACTTCTTTTTATCTTTCGCTTAAATAATACTACTTGGAGACGTCCACTATTATATTTATTGTATTGGCCTTTGTTATAAGCATAGCCATTGCCTATTTTCAATATTATTTTAAAGCAAAACGCGTTGGTAATATTACACTATTACTGTTTGCTTTAAGATCAATGGTCATTTTCTTGTTGCTATTACTTTTAATCAATCCTAGTATAGACAAAAAGAGTTTTATCAATCAGAAACCGGCTTTGTCTGTCTTAGTAGATAACTCTAGATCTACTCAATTTTTTAAACAAGACAGCCTCGTCAATCAACTAATCAATAGTATAAAGAACAATGACCGTCTACAAAAGAAGTTTGATGTAAGCTTTTATTCTTTTGGAGAGCAATTTGCTTTTAATGATAGTTTGAGCTTTGATGAAGATCAAACCAATATTTCTGAAGCTTTAGTAAACATAGAAGATCTAAATAAAGGAAAGAACGATGCTGTAATACTAATGTCGGATGGAAATCAAACTCTAGGGAACGACTATGAGTATGTGAATACAAAAAAGACGGTATTCCCTGTAGCAATTGGTGATACATTAAAATATGACGATATACGTATTTCTCAATTGAACGTAAACAGATATAGCTTTATCAATAATCAGTTTCCGGTAGAAGCAATAGTTCTATATGAAGGAAATCAATCTGTAAGAGCAAATTTTACTATAGAACACAGAGGAAAAGTTATTTATAGAAAGCAAGTTCGCCTGACAGCAGATAAGAATACAGAAACGATTAGAACCAATATAAAATCAGAGAGAGAAGGTGTTAATTTCTACAAGGCAAGAGTAAGTTTTATTGAAGGCGAAAAGAATAGAAATAACAATAGTAAGAGTTTCTCTGTAGAAGTGATAGATAAACAAAGTCAAATTCTTATTTTGAGCTCTATGTACCACCCAGACTTGGGTACCTTAAAAAAGTCGATAGAAAGAGATCAACAGAGAAAAGCAACTATTGAATTAATAGATTCTAAAGATTTTAAAATTGATGATTTTCAATTGGTTATACTGTATCAGCCAAACTTTCAGTTTAAGGATGCATTCAAGCAGATAAAAGACAAAAAAATCAACTTCTTTCTTATTTCCGGATCAAAAACAGACTGGCAATTGATCAACAGCGAAGCTATAGGAATCAGAAAGAATAGCATAGATCAATCTGAAGATTATGGAGCTAATTTTAATGCCGGATATCTGATCTTTTCACAAAAAGATATCGATTTTAATAATTTTCCTCCTTTAAAAGACAAGTTTGGTGAAACTCTTATTAACATTCCTCATCAGACTTTGCTGTATCAGAGTATTAATGGTTTTTCTTCTAAAGAGCCTATGTTAGCTACAGCAGATGAGAACAATCATAAGAAAGTGTTTTTATTGGGAGAAGGAATATGGAGATGGAGGTCTTCTAGTTTTTTAAACACCAATTCTTTTGAGAGCTTTGATGAATTTATAGGAAATATCATTCAGTATGCATCCTCCAAAAAAGTAAGAGACCGTTTGGCCGTTGATATTGAAAGTATCTACAATGCAAATTCCCTGATTAAAGTAGGAGCATTCTACGTAAACAACAATTTTGAGTTTGACGACAGAGCTACGCTTATTTTTACTGCGGTTAACAAAGAAACCAATGAGAGTAAATCTTATCCATTCTCTTTGGCTAACAACTCTTATCAGTTAGAAATAGAAGGTTTAGAATCCGGAGAATACGATTATACAGTTCGTGTAGAAGGTCAGAATATCAATAGAAAAGGAACTTTTAGAGTAAGCGAATACAGTGTAGAAGAGCAATTTACAAATGCAGATCATCAAAAACTAGCTCGTTTGGCAGATAAAACCAATGGGAAGATGTATTACGGAGACCAAGGACAAACATTGATCAATGATCTTATAGAGAACAATCAATACGTAACAGTACAAAGATCAATACAAAGAAAAGAATCTATCATAGATTGGAAATGGATCATGTTCTTAATTGTTGGTTTATTGGCTGTTGAATGGTTTACAAGAAAGTATCACGGAAAAATTTAAAGCATGAGATTTCACACTAGAAAATGGGTAAAGCCTGAAGATTTGAACCCTAATAGAGCTTTGTTTGGAGGAAGGTTACTACAATGGATAGATGAAGAGATTGCCTTGTACGCTATTATTCAGCTTGAAATTCCAAGAACCGTAACCAAGTACATGTCGGAGATCGATTTTGTAAGCTCTGCAAAAGAAGGAGATATTATTGAAATAGGAATTGAAGTAGTTTCTTTTGGAAACTCATCTATTACACTAAAAAGCGAAGTAAGAAATAAGTTGACAAGAAAAACCATCATCGAAATAGATAAGATCGTTATGGTGAGTTTGGACGAAGATGGAAAGCCTGTAAAACATGGAAAAACTAAAATAGAATATGTTTCAGATCGATTAAAAGATGAGTAATGCATCTTTTTAACCCTTTTGCAGTCTATTAAATGTCAATAACTTACATTTGTATATCTAATCATTGATTTGAAAAAATATCTGATCGTCATATTAGTAACACTCCTTTGTATGCCTCCTTTACAGGCGCATACAGACGTTATTGTGTATGAAGAAGATGCTAGTGCTCATGTGGAAGAAAATGTAAACTCAGCCAAAGACTTTCACCATGATGAGCATCATGACGATCACGAAGATGACAAAAATAAAGAGCATCATCACCATTGTTATGTTGTAATGCTTACCAATATCTTTATCAATTCTGATGTAGATTATCACTTTAAAGAAGCCTTTTTAGCAAAAGATCCAATTCTTTCCTATACAAATTTACATGGATCCAATGTGCTAGATCGTTTGTTTCAGCCTCCTCGGATTTAATTTTATCATACCGGTTCCTTATTAGGAAAAATAACCTTGAGTAGTTCTACTTAAGGTAACTGTCTATATGACTATTACGGTCATATATGACTGCATCAGGAATTAAATTAAATCCAGAAAAATGTTAAACAAGATCATACAATTTTCAATAAAAAATAAATTGATTGTAGGAGCATTGGTATTTGCATTAATAGGCTGGGGTATATATTCAATACAACAACTACCTATAGATGCTGTACCAGACATTACAAACAATCAGGTACAAATTATAACCACTGCACCTTCACAATCTGCTCAAGACATAGAACGCTTGGTAACCTTTCCTATAGAAATGAGTGTTTCCAGCATTCCAAACATAGAAGAAGTCCGTTCTTTTTCGCGATTCGGACTCAGTGTTGTTACAGTCGTTTTTGAAGACAATATAGATGTCTACTGGGCAAGACAGCAAATTAGTGAGCGATTGGTAGAAGCCAAAAACCAAATCCCAAAAGGAGTAGGAACGCCTAAAATGGCTCCGGTAACTACCGGACTGGGCGAAATCTATCAATATACTATTTATGCAAAAGAAGGGTATGAAGATCAATATCCTGCCATGGAATTACGTACCATTCAAGACTGGATAGTGCGCAGACAACTTTTAGGCATAGAAGGAGTAGCCGATGTAAGTAGCTTTGGAGGCTTTTTAAAGCAATACGAAATAGCTTTAGAACCTGAACGAATGCAAGCCATTGGAGTAGATATCAAAGAAGTTTTTACTGCATTAGAAAAAAACAATCAAAACACAGGAGGAGCTTACATAGATAAAAACCCTAAAGCCTACTTCATTAGAAGTGAAGGGTTGATCAAGACAATAGAAGATATTCAAAATATTGTTGTAAAGAACAAAGAGAATGGAACTCCTGTTTTAATAAAAGACATAGGAAAAGTACAATTCGGAAGTGCTGTCAGATACGGTGCCATGACAAGAAATGACGATGGAGAAGTTGTTGGAGCTATAGTAATGATGTTAAAAGGAGCCAATTCTTCTAAGGTAATTAAGAATGTTAAAGACCGTATAGAACAAATTCAAGAAAGCTTACCGGAAGGAGTGATGATACGACCTTTCTTGGATCGAACCAAATTGGTAAATAAGGCGATCAATACCGTTTCTACCAATTTGATTGAAGGAGCCTTAATAGTAATTTTCATTTTGGTGTTACTCTTAGGGAATATGAGGGCAGGGCTCATAGTAGCTTCTGTAATTCCTTTGGCAATGCTATTTGCCATTTGTTTGATGAATGTATTTGGTGTTTCAGGAAACTTAATGAGTTTGGGAGCCATAGATTTTGGAATTATAGTAGACGGTTCTGTTATTATTGTAGAGGCAACCTTACATTACTTGGGGCTGAAGAAAGTAGGAACAAAACTTACCCAAAAGCAAATGGATGCAGAAGTGTTTGCCTCAGCATCAAAAATCAGAACCAGTGCAGCGTTTGGAGAGATCATTATTCTAATTGTTTACCTGCCTATTCTTGCATTGGTAGGAGTAGAGGGTAAAATGTTCAAGCCTATGGCTATGGCGGTAAGCTTTGCCATTTTAGGAGCTTTTATTCTTTCTCTCACTTATGTTCCTATGATGTGTTCTTTATTTCTCAAAAAAGAAATTCAACACAAAAGAACAATTTCAGATAAGATTATAGGCTACTGCCAGAAAATCTACAGTCCTATCTTAGATAAAGTACTGCAAAACAAGAAGAAAGTAGTTGCTATATCCATTATCATTTTTGGTATTAGCTTGTACACGTTCTCTCAAATGGGATCAGAATTCATTCCTGCTTTGGATGAAGGAGATTTTGCTGTAGAAACCAGGGTTTCAACCGGTAGTTCTGTAACACACACTGTAGAGGCTGTACATATGGCTTCTAAATTGCTGTTGGAAGAATATCCAAATGAAGTAAAAGAGATCGTTGGAAAAATAGGATCCTCAGAAATCCCAACAGATCCAATGCCTATTGAAGCCGCTGATCTTATGATCATATTAAATGAACCTCACGAATGGGTGAAAGCAGAAACTAAGAATGAACTCGCAGAAAAAATGCAGCAAACTCTCGAAGAGAACACGGTAGGAGTAAGCTTTGGGTTTCAGCAACCAATTCAAATGCGATTCAATGAATTAATGACCGGGGCTCGTCAAGATGTAGTATTGAAAGTATACGGAGAAGATTTAGACCAGCTTGTAAAATATGGAAATCAAATTTCTGGATTGATCTCATCGGTTAAAGGAGCCGAAGATTTGTATGTAGAAAAGATAACAGGCTCAAAACAGATTGTAATTGATTACGATAGGGGTAAACTAGCGCTGTTTGGGTTGAATATCGAAGAGATCAACAACTCAGTAAATACAGCATTTGCAGGTCAGAATGCAGGCGCCGTTTATGAAGGAGAAAAACGTTTTGATCTTGTTGTTCGACTCAATAAAGAGAAGAGAAGTACTATTGAAGATTTGAGAAACTTATACATCACAACACCCAATAATGTTCAAATTCCACTCTCTAGCGTTGCTGATGTCTCATTTCAAAACAGTCCTAATCAAATCCAACGAGACGACGCGAAACGACGTATTACAATAGGTTTTAACGTAAGAGGAAGAGATGTGGCAAGTATTGTAGCAGAAGTGAAGCAAAAGATATCTGAAGCACTTCAAATAGCTCCGGGGTATTATATCACTTATGGAGGAACCTTCAAGAATTTAGAAGAAGCTCGTCAGCGATTAGGAATTGCTGTACCGGTAGCCTTATTATTAATCTTTTTGCTGCTATACATCACGTTTAAATCGATCAAACAAAGTGTATTGATCTTTACAGCCATTCCAATGTCGGCCATAGGAGGAATCTTTGCTTTATGGATAAGAGATATGCCTTTTTCTATTTCAGCAGGAGTGGGCTTCATTGCATTATTTGGAGTCGCTGTTTTAAATGGAATTGTATTGATCGCTGAGTTTAATCGCTTGAAAGAAAAAGGAGTAACAGATCTTACAACCATTATTAAAGAAGGAACTTCTGTGAGATTACGTCCCGTACTTTTAACAGCAGCAGTGGCATCTCTAGGATTTTTACCAATGGCTTTATCTACATCAGCAGGAGCAGAGGTACAAAAGCCTTTGGCAACAGTAGTTATTGGCGGATTAATTTCAGCAACAATACTAACATTACTTATTTTACCTGTTTTATACGCGCTTTTTGAAAAAGGAAACTTCCGTTTAAAACTTGGAAAAGCCTTGCCTTTGATTCTATTATTCCTGATGCCTCTTTCAATGACGGCGCAGGAAAAGATTAGAAAACTATCAGAAAAAGAAGCTGTAGAGTATGCTTTAGAACATTCTTTATACACACAAAAAGCAGATTTGTCTGTAGAGAAAGCTAAATTGTTGCAAAAGAATGCAATCCGATTTAAACCACTATCATTCAATTATCAGGATGTTGGAGTAACTGAAACTTCCAGTGAGGTTGAATGGGCTATCAATCAGAATTTCGGATCTATTGCAACTCATATTCAAAGAAAGAAACTAGCCAATGCTCAACTAAAGCTCACAGAATCTCAAAGGAATTTAATCAAGAGAGAACTTTCCAGAGAAGTTCGCAGCTTATATCAGCAATGGCATTATTTATATGCTTTAACAAGTTTACTGAAAGAACAGGAAAAGAATACAGAGCAAGTAAATAAGATTTCTGAGAAATTATATCGATCGGGAGAAATAGGAGGAATCGAGAATGATTTAACCAACTTACAATCTGTACGAATTAGATCTCAGTTGAGTAATTTATTAAAACAGTATCAAGAAGCAGAAAATGCTTTGAAAAAAGTACTGAACATCAAGGAAAGCATTCAACCAGAAGGCTTATTGCCATTAAAGCTGGAAAGAGTTCATCAAAAAGAAGAACCGATATCAGGAATATTTTCAACTGTACTGGAACAGAGACTAAAGGTTGCAGATAAGCAAATCGCAGTTTCCAGATCCAACAACTTTCCGGAACTAACAGCAGGTTTTGTGAGACGACAAACAGGCAATTCAAATGGATTTAATGGCCTTCGATTAGGGCTTAATATCCCTTTGTTTACATGGATTAACACGTCAAAGGTTAAAGAACAGAAAATTCTAAAAGAAGAAATATCACTAGAAAACAATAATCAACGATTGATCATTGAAAATAAGATCATAAGCATACAAGAACAACTTGTGTCTTTAGATAAAGAATTGACTTCTATAGAATCGATTACTCAAAAAGCTCAAAAGTTTATAAGAAAACTTACAATTGCTTATAAGGCAGGAGAAATAGATGCTTATAAATACAATCAGAGCTTTGACACCTACTATAAAGTAATGCAAAATTACTTGCAGATCATACGAACATACAATCTAACAGTTATAGAATTTGAATTCTATAGTAAATAAAAAAATCATGAAACGAATTATATATTTTTCATTGTTTGCACTCTTTATTGTGAGTTGCAAAACAAAAGAGGATAACGGAAAGAATGTTGAAAACGATCATTCTACAGCTGAGAGTAGTCATATTCATTTGAATCCAACTCAAATAGCAAAGGCTGGTATTCAAGTAGAAAGTATTGCAAAACATAAGATTAGAGATCATATAAGTGTTACAGGTACTATTGAGGTGCCTCCGCAAAGTAAAGCTACCATTTACGCACCCATGAATGCTTTTGTTTACAATGCAAGTTTACTTCCGGGAGATTATGTGAAAAAAGGTCAAACCATAGCCACTTTGCAGCACCCTGATTTTACCAAATTGCAGTATAGGTATATTGAAGCAGTTAATAATAGAAATGTTTTAAAAGCAGATTATGAACGTAAAAAAATGCTGTTAGAAAACGATATTGCTTCTAAAAAGTCTTTTGAATTAAGCAAAAGCTCATACGATTCATCACAAAGCTTGGTAGAAAGCTTGGTATCTCAACTTAAAATGGTAGGGCTAAACTCCTCAAATGTTCTTAAAAATGGGATTCAGCAGTATATATACATTAAAGCACCGATTTCAGGATATGTAACTGAGAGTAACTTAAATATCGGAAAATTACTGGGTGAGAATGACGAAATGATGGAGATTATTGATACTGAACATATGCATGCTGAGTTGAATGTATTCAGTACTGATATCAACAAAGTGAAAAAAGGTATGGATTTTACTTTTACTCCTACAGGTGTAGACAAAGTATATGAAGGTTATGTAAAACTGGTAAGTAAAGCAGTAAACACACAAACCAAAACAGTAAATGTTCATGGGCATTTTGAAGATGTTGAAGGAATTTTGAAAGCCAGTACTTTTATAAATGCCAAAATATTGGTAAATGCTAAAGATGTTTATGCGATACCTGATGCAGCTATTGTAGATATTGAAGGAGAGCAATTTGTTTTTTCAGTTATTGAATCTGGAGAATATGAACCTGTTAAAATCACTACAGGCAATACCGATAAAGGTTATGTAGCTCTTTCTACGATAGACAAGAATAATTTTAAGCTAAACATTGTTACCAACGGGGCGCATTACTTAAAAGGAAAACTGTTAGAAGAATCAGGCGAAATGGAAGGACACGCACATTAAAAGGATTAAAATAAAGAATGCGATTGATTATCAGTCGCATTCTTGTTTTCAAACGCATCTTTTCGGTATTTTTAAAGTCTACTATCAAAAAAGAATAAATGGGGCATCATCATCACCATCATTCGCATGATCATTCTACAGGCAATATAGCAACAGCCTTTTTCTTAAACTTTGCCTTTACTATTGTAGAATTTATTGGTGGGTTTTACACGAATAGTTTGGCGATCATGTCAGATGCTTTACATGATCTGGGTGATAGTTTAAGCTTAGGATTGGCTTGGTATTTTCAGAAATTATCTCGTAAAAAAGCAACAAAGAAATATTCTTATGGCTTTAAACGCTTCTCTTTATTAGGAGCAATCATTAATTCCATAATTCTTATTGTAGGCTCTGTATTTATTATTGTCGAAGCTATTCCTAGAATCATAACCCCGGAAGATTCGGATGCTCAAGGTATGATGTGGTTGGCCATATTAGGAATATTGGTCAATGGAGCTGCTGCCCTAAAACTTAAAAAAGGAACTTCTCTTAATGAACGAGTTGTTTCTTTACACTTACTAGAAGACGTATTAGGATGGACAGCAGTTTTAATTGCCAGTATTGTTATGCAGTTTTGGGAGGTTCCTATACTAGATCCAATTCTTTCCTTAGCTATTGCCATGTATGTACTTTTTAATGTATTTAAAAATATTAAAGAGAGTGTGAGAATCATTTTGCAAGGAGCCCCAAAGGAGATTTCTATTGATGAAATTCGAGCTAAAGTGCTTGATTTTGATGAGGTAAAAGACATTCATGATTGCCACCTTTGGACTATGGATGGTGAATACAATGTATTTACATCTCACCTTATTCTAGCCAATGAAAATATTTCGTGGAAAGAGCTAAAAGAACTCAAATCTAAAGTGAAAACCATGTTACACGACCGTTTTCATTTAGAGCATGTTACTTTAGAAGTAGAACTGTCTACAGAAGATTGTAGTTACAAAGAGTGTAATTAAATAACTTTTAGTTGTAAATTTGTGTAAAATCAAAAAAAACTAAAAAATGGCAAATAATCAAGTTGAGTTTAAATTTCCTAAAGGGGGAATTATTACCGTCTTTATCATAATCGCTTTGATCATATTCGTATCTAAGGCAGCAGTTACAATTGGACCTGGAGAGGGAGGAGTAATCTTTGAGCGTTTTGGAGATGGTATCAATACTGAGAAAACATACGGAGAAGGGTTTCATATCGTAGCTCCTTGGAATAAGATGATTATAAGAAAAGTACGTCAGCAATCTATTTCAGATGAAATGAACGTATTATCTGTAAACGGACTAGAAGTAAAAGTAAGTGGAACTGTATGGTATGAGCCTGAGTTTATCAATCTTGGTAAACTAATAAAAACCAAAGGAGAAGATTACGAAAGAGAATTATTGGATCCGGCAATCAATGCTGCAGCAAGAAGTGTGGTTGGAAGATATACGCCAGAGCAATTATATTCGAGTAAAAGAGATGTTATTGAGCAAGAGATTTTAGATGAAGTAGCTAATGTTTTAAAAGACCAATACCTAATTGTAAAAAGAGTTTTGGTAGAGGATGTTAAGTTACCACCAACAATTAGAACAGCTATTGAAACAAAGTTAAAGCAAGAGCAAGAGTCTTTAGAATATGAATTTAGATTAGCAAAAGCTAAGAAAGAAGCAGAGCGTCAAAAGATTGATGCAGAAGGAAAAGCGAAAGCAAATAGCATCTTAAGTGCTTCATTAAACGATAAGATTCTTCGTGAAAAAGGAATTGAAGCTACCCTAAAATTAGCTGAATCTCAAAACAGTAAGGTAATCGTAATTGGTTCAGGAAAAGAAGGAATGCCAATCATTCTAGGAAATCAATAAAAAACCTATAGTTATAATAAAAAGGTTTACTTAAAAATGTTTTTAAGTAAACCTTTGTTTTTTTAATTAGTTAAATACCCATGTCTCTAGATTATAATATCCTTAATATTTTAATCTTATTTGGTTCCATACAAGGCTTTATTCTTTGTTTTAACCTTTATCAAAAGAGAAGAGCCAATATTTTGGCAACTCGTTTTTTCTTATTGTTCTTGTTTTCGTTGTCATTTTTCAATTTGATCTATGCTCTTTTAGACATGAACTTGTTTCAATACTATAGGCCTTTACACATGTTTCCGTACCCTTACAAATGGCTTATTGGTGTTGGATTCTACTTTTATATTAAAAATCAATTTCCGAGATTAGAAGGTGATATTTCGTATCACAAAAAAGAATGGTATCTATTACTTCCTGCTGTTGTATATTGTTTGTTAAGAACATATTGGTTTTCTATAGCAGTACATGAAAATAGTTATAGAATTACTCAAGTAGTTGTAGAATCTAACTTTTTTACAATACATGAATTCTTTTATCTCTTTTTTACTTTGTTAATGGGAATTGCATCACTACGATTTTTACAAAAGAACAAAGAAAACATCCTTGAAAAACACCTTCCCAATCTAAACTGGCTTAAAAAGTTTTCATGGGTCTTTATTGCCATAACTTTTGTTCAGATCTTATTGTATAGCTTTGATCTTTTGATTCATAATGGTGATGAGACTTTTGGCTTTTACTATGCAAACTTGATCATCAACGGAACTTTTATATATTGGATTGGATTTGTTGGTTTTACAAAATCAAAGTTGTTTTTTAATCAAATTAAATTCACCTCTAAACTATCTAAGTCAGAAACAGTAATGCTCGATAAATTAACACAAGTTATAGAAGAGCAAAAAATCTATTTAAACCCAAATCTTACATTATCTGAATTTTCAAAAACAGCAGGAGTTTCCCCTAAGGATCTATCAAAGTATTTGAATGATTCTCTAAACATGAATTTTTCTGAATACATGAACTATTATAGAGTAGAAGAGGTAAAAAAATTAATGGCCACCCCAGAAGCTTCTAAATATACCCTAGTTACTTTAGCAGAAAGAGCAGGCTTTAATTCAAAATCTTCTTTCAATGCAATTTTTAAAAAAGTAACAGGAATGACACCCTCTTCTTACAAGAAGAACATTTCAAATCCTTAAAAACGTCCAAGATTCCGTTTTTTTGGACGTTTGCAGCTCAACATTTCTTTCTTTTAGCTTATGAACTCTTAACCTTTGTGTTTTAAATCAAAGCTAATTTTTATGAAGAAAACTATCATTATATGGAGTGTATTAATCATTACTATTCATTATTCATGTAGTCAAGAACAAGCAAATTCTACAGAATGGCTTAACAAAAACACCATAGAACTGGAATCAAATGATCTTTATGACTTTTCAGGGTTAAAGGATATTTTGAAGGACAAAAAAATTGTAGCTATTGGAGAAAGCAATCATGGACTCGGTAAATTCTATGAAATGAAATCTGCTTTAGTGATGTATTTGCACAAAGAATTGGGTTTTGAGATTCTGGCTATGGAAGGAGGTTTGGGAGATATTAACCTTGCTTATGAAGACATAGACACGATTTCTCCAAAAAACTTGAGAGATCATACACTTTTTGGGAATTTCAAAGCCAAAGAAGTTGATACATTATTTAACTATATAAAGGCAACGAGTACATCAGAAAGACCTTTAATTTATACAGGTTATGACACACAATTTTCATCAAGTTATTTGATTACAAAGTTAATGAGGTTATTAAAACCATTAGATAAAACATTATCAGACAGTCTGCCTTCTAGAATCTATTCATTTCAAAAACAATTCCAAGCCTCTTACAACAAAGACTCTATAGGGTACTTAAAACACCGTGACATTTATATAAAAAATGCAAAAGATATAAGTAAACTACTCGAAGCAAAAAGAGACGAACTTTTAAAAACGGGCAAACTCAATAAGAAACAGTACTTGATCATTCAAAAGACTATGGAGATGTTTATCAAGTCTACTAATTTAAATTATGAGGATAGAAATCTATCTTATGGATTGAGAGATCAACTCATGGCCGAAATATTAATTTGGTTGCTAGAAGAGATTTACCCAAACAAGAAGGTAATTGTCTGGGCTCATAATGCTCATATAGAAAAAGACTTTGTAGAAAATTACAATGTAAAGTTGATGGGGCATTACCTAAAAGAAAGGTACCAAGATGATTATTATTCCATTGGTTTGTTTGCTTATGAAGGAAAGGCGTATGAACATTGGACAAGAAACTCTGTTCCTTTTAAAAATGATGACAGCCTTTCTATAGAGAAGCGATTATGGAATACCGGTAAAGAGCTCCCTTTTTTAGAAATGTCAAGATTATCTCGAAATCCATCTAATAGTTGGTTATTCGAAATTAATAAAGGATTTGAACTTGAAAATGGTAGGATGATACGTTTTATTCCTACAAAGCGATTTGATGGAATTATTTCAATTAGATCATCTGAAATTCCTACGTATGATTAGAAAATATTTTGCTGTAAACAACTAGCTAATTTCTTTTCCTGTACAAGTTTTTCTTAAAGATGTGTTAAACTGAAAAATCAATGTAACTAATTGCTTTTACAGGCGTCTCATGTGTATACTCTAAAGAAAGAACTTTAGTTAGTAATTAGTTAGTTTTTAATAGTTGTGAAAAAGCCAGGACTTACATCCTGGCTTTTTTTAGTTATTCTTTCTTTCGGGCAATCGACTTCGTTCAATTTTACCCTTCTTGATGGCTTTGTAGTTTTCGTAGCAATCGAGAACAGCTTCTATCATTTGGAGATCACTTGCTTTCTTAACAAAATAGTCAGAATAGTTACAATCAGAGATTAGTTTCATCAGATCGTTTCTGTCCATTTCCAAGTATTCCATCATCACCTCACGATCAAACTTTCCTGCCATGATCTTTCTCAGATTGTCTTCCTTTTTGATCTTTTGTAGCTTTCTCAACTGTTTGGGTTTTTTACCAAAGAGCTTATAGACAAAGTCTACCGGCTGAAACAACGCAGCTACAGGAGAAGAAAACTCACTTCTTTGAGGTCTGGCAACTTCATAAGTTTGACGAATTCCGTTGATCTTAATTCTCGTAAATCTATCTTTAGGTACTTGTTTTACATCAACTTCTAAAACACCAATAAGCTTACTGGACTTGATGATGATCTCTTTTACTTCTTCAGATTTTTCATACAAAGCAATCAAAAGTTCATTTCCTTTTAAAAGGTCGTTGGTTACTTTGATCTTAATTGATGAATATCCTAGATAAGATACCATTACTGTATCATTTGCTTTGGCGGCCAATTCAAAAAAACCTTTGTCATTGGTAATAGTACCTTCCACAGAGTTCAGGTTCAAAATATGTGAAGCACTTAAAGGTTTCTTGGTTTCAGAATCGATTACTTGTCCTTTTAATTTGGACACTTTAAGGCTATCCGTTGCTTCTTGAGAAAAAGAAACTACAGAGAGCATCAATAAAAATAGTAGGAGTATTTGTTGTTTCTGCATACAACAAAAGTAAGGATTATATTAGAGATGTAAGGGTTAATATTATGTGAAAAGGAGAGAAAGTGCGTGTAACTGGAGTCGAACCAGCACGTCCTAATCGGACACAAGGCCCTCAACCTTGCGCGTCTACCAATTCCGCCATACACGCTTTGAGGTAAAAATTGTGACCGGGCTGGGGCTCGAACCCAGGACCCTCTCCTTAAAAGGGAGATGCTCTACCAACTGAGCTACCCGGTCGTAATTTTGTGACAGCAAATATAATCTCATTCACTCAATTAAAAGACTATTTTCCTGTATTTTTTCTCGATATTTGCAATCAAACTTCTTAAGCAATGAAAATTATCCTATTAGGATATATGGGTAGTGGTAAAACAACCATCGGAAAACAATTATCCAAAAAAGTATATGCCCCTTTTTATGATTTGGATCACTATATAGAAAGTAGAGAAGGAGCGAGTATTTCTGAAATATTTAAAACAAAAGGCGAGATATATTTTCGAAAAATTGAGCATACATACCTCAAAGAATTTTTACAAGAAAACGATTCGTATGTACTTTCTTTAGGAGGAGGAACACCTTGTTATGCCGGAAATATGGATATTATCTTGCAAGAAGAATCTGCACATTCTATCTATTTACAAGCTTCTATTCCTACATTGAAAGAGCGAATTCAAAGAAATAAAGAAAAAAGGCCTTTAGTAGCTTCTTTATCGGATGAAAAGCTTACCGAATATATAGCCAAACACTTGTTTGAAAGAAGAGCTTTTTACGAAAAAGCAAAGCATACGATTCCTACTGATGGAGATTTAGATACCATCGTAGCAGAAATTAGGATTCTATTACATTAAAACAGCTCTGGAATTCTTTTTGTCAAAGATCACTTCTACATGTTCTTTGATAGAAGTAGAAAGCGAAATTCCTTTAAAATCGGCCTTTACGGGATATTTTTTGTGATTTCTATTCACTAATACAGCTGTCTTAAAACGCTTTAAAGGAACATCTAAGAAATGCTTAATTCCGTAGATCAACGTAGTTCCCGAATTCAAAACATCATCTACAAGAACCAAAGGCTTGTTTTTGTAATCATCTTGAGATAGAGAAGTACTTACAGAGTTCAAAGGCTTTTTCTTATCTATGAATACTTCACAAATAATAACATCAATAGAAGAGATCTCTTTAAGAATGTTTGCTAATTGATTGGCAAAAAGCATTCCGTTCCCTTGAATTCCTGCAATGATAACTTCCTTCTCATTACTATTACTTTCATAAATCTGATAAGCTATTCTCTTTGTTTTTTGACGAATTTGATTATCGTCTAAAATGATGTTGTTTACTGTTGTCATATAGTATCTTGTTCTGATGAATCGTAATATTCATCTATATCTCTACGGTCTTTTTTGGTAGGCCTTCCGGTTCCTTTTTTACGATAATAGTCTTTAGAATATTTCAGTAAATCCAGCTTTTCAAACTCTTCTTTTGGAGTTTTGTCTTTCCTGTACAAATCTACTAATTTGGCGCCTACACGACTCTCTGGAATGTCTAAAACTTCGATCTGATAGTTAATTTGATTTTTTCTAACAGTAATCAACTCATGCCCAAAGACTTCTTTAGAAGGTTTTGTATTGGTTCCATTGATCTTGACTTGCCCTTTTTTACAAGCTTCAGTAGCAATATTTCTAGTTTTAAAAATTCGAATACACCAAAGGTATTTGTCAATTCTCATAAAAAAGTTAAAAAAGTTAGATTCACTTTACACAAAGGTATAAAAATGGTAAATTGCGCCACAAAATATTTTTTGATGAATAAAAGATTGATTTTATTATTGAGTCTAGCCTTTGTGCTTATCTATGCTTGTGGAAACAATAACAACGATAATCCTGCTGATAATTTTGATCATGCAGCGCAGGCTGTAAAGGACAATGATTCGTTATTGGTTTACTTAAGAAACAACTATTACGATAACAGTACAGACTCAATAAGACCCCTAGTAGCTGGTCAAACAGCATTAATTGATGATTCAAGATTAATGCAGGAGCAAATTACTGAACAGGATGTAGATTATACATTATACTATTTTGTAACCAGAGTAGGTAATCCTGATCCTGTAAAAGGTTTTCCTACTGTAGCCGATTCTGTATTAACTAGATATGATGGTAGATTCATGGCAAAAACGGATAGTTTAGTTCTTTTTGACAGAAGAGTAACACCTTTATGGTTTACATTAACTTCTGTGATTAGAGGATGGTCTTTTGGATTTACACATTTTAAAGGAGGAAGAAATATAACCTCTAACGGGCCTATTACTTATGCTGATGGTGGTAAAGGAGTTCTTTTTATTCCTTCCGGATTGGCGTATAGAAACTTAGGAAATATTGCTGTACCTGGAAGTGCACCTTTGATTTTTCACATCGACCTTTATGACATCATTGAAGATACAGATCAAGACAACGACGGAATTCCATCGATCTTAGAAGATCCTGACGGTGATGGAGACCCAAGAAATGACGATACAGATAATGACAATGTTCCTAACTTTGTAGACACAGATGATGATGGAGATGGTGTAAGAACTATTGATGAGGATGCGAATGGTGACGGAGATCCAACAAATGACTTTAGCGATCCAAACAATCCTACATTACCGGATTATTTGAATCCAAACATTACAACAGACCATAGCAACTAGCAAATAAAGCTACTGTAAAATAAAAAGCTCTTGTGAAAACAAGAGCTTTTTTTATTTCTTTAGATGAAGTGATAATTACAATCTGTAGGAAATTCCGAAAATAATTTGATTTACACGAGTATCAAAATTTACTTCACTATTGATTACGTTATCTACAAATTTGGTTTCAGATTTAGACAAACCTCGTTCCCAACGAACATCAATTCCTAATCTTCCAAATTCAACTCCGGCTCCTAATTGAACTCCTAATGAAAATTCGCTAATAGAAACCTCAGAAAGATCGCTCAATCCGAAATCAGAAGATAAAATATATTGAAATGAAGGACCGGCAAAAATATTACCGATACCCAAAACTTTTTTTCCCAACAAAACAGGAACATCAATTTTTCTGAATTTAAAATCTGTAGTTCTTTGTAACGTGTTGTTGTCATAAACCACATCATTGCTTAATTCAGTATAAACAAGTTCGGGACGTAAGTACAAACCTACAACAGGTAGTTTGGCACGAAACCATATACCTGCATGGTATCCGGTTCTGCTTTCTGCTCCATTCAATACATCATTAGATACATCACTAAAAGAATCTGAGTTGTAGTTAACCCCAGCCTTTAAACCAAACTGTAATTGTGCTTCTGCATACTGACTCACTCCTACGAATAGAAGGCAGGCGAATAGAATTTTTTTCATAATTTTTGTTTTTCGTTATAATTGTAAGACGCTTAAAAAGAGAAAATGGTTATTTTCTTTTTAAAACTTTCTTCACAGCATTAACGACTGCTTCGTCGTTAATATTATACTTCTTCATTAACTCTGCAGGTGTAGCAGACTCGCCAAAAGTATCATCAACAGCAACAAACTCTTGTGGAGTAGGAGTGTTTTGAGCTAAACATCTAGCAACGCTTTCTCCTAAACCTCCAAATTTATTGTGCTCTTCTGCCGTAACAATACATCCGGTTTTAGCAACAGATTCTAAAATAGCTTCTTCATCAAGAGGCTTGATAGTGTGAATATTAATTACTTCTGCGCTAATTCCTTCTGCTTCTAACTTTTCAGCAGCTTGTAGAGATTCCCATACCAAATGACCGGTTGCAACAATAGTAACATCGCTACCTTCTGTAAGCTTAACAGCTTTTCCAATCTCAAATTTCTCATCTGTTGGCATAAATACCGGTACTTTTGGACGCCCAAAGCGTAAGTAAACAGGCCCTTCGTGCTCAGCAATAGCAATGGTAGCAGCTTTGGTTTGATTGTAATCACAAGTATTGATTACTGTCATTCCCGGTAGCATTTTCATAAGTCCAATATCTTCTAAGATCTGGTGAGTAGCACCGTCTTCTCCTAAAGTTAATCCGGCATGTGATGCACAGATCTTTACATTCTTGTCAGAATAGGCAATGGACTGTCTGATTTGGTCGTATACACGTCCTGTAGAAAAGTTTGCAAAAGTTCCTGTAAATGGAATCTTACCACCGATGGTTAATCCGGCAGCGATTCCCATCATGTTTGCTTCAGCAATACCTACTTGAATAAATCGCTCAGGATGATTTTTTTCAAATTCATTCATTTTTAAAGACCCCGTTAGATCAGCACAAAGTGCTACAACGTTAGGATTGCTTTTCCCTAACTCTGTTAATCCGTCTCCAAAACCGGAGCGAGTATCTTTCATTTCAGTATACGTATATTTCTTCATGGTTGTGTGTTGTTATTTGTGCGTAAAAATAAGTTTTTAATCGTGTGCTAAATAGCAATTTTTATCAATTCTTTATACAACTTATGAACAGGTAATCCCATTACATTAAAGTAGCTTCCTTTCATCTTTTTTACAGCAATCAATCCAATCCAATCTTGGATGCCATAACTGCCCGCTTTGTCGTACGGTTGATAGGTGTCTAAGTAGTAATTGATCTCTTCATCAGTAATCACTTCAAACTCTACAACAGTCTCATCGTGAAATATCTTTTGAAATTCTTTACTCTTAATACTAACAGAGGTATATACTTGATGCTCTTTACCCGACATAGACCTCAACATTTGAAAGGCATCTTCTTTGTCTTTTGGCTTTCCTATAGCTTTTCCTTCAAACCAAACAATGGTATCGGAAGTAATCAACAGATCATTTTCTTTAAGGTCTGTAAACGCTTTGGATTTTAGATCAGCCAGATAATCGGTGATCTCAGCTGCTTGCAAATGCTCCGGATAGATCTCTTCAACCTCTTTTAATTGAATGCTAAACGGAACATCCAATTGCTTAAAAAAGTTTTGTCTTCTTGGAGAACCTGAAGCCAAAATGATATTGTAGTTAGATAGTTTTTCTCGTAACATTAGATGAATTTAAAAAGCCCTATGGATAATATCCCTAAGAGCATGATAATTTTTAAAAGATTACTTAGCTGACTAAACTCTTTTTTAGAATTGGCACTCCAAATCTTATAAATAAAAGAAAGAAGTAAGAGTGAAATACCAAACAAAGTATAAGTGACGACTAAAAAGTCAAAATGAATACTAGCCCAAGCTGCCAGAATTGTATATAAAAAAAGTAAAATAGATAAGAAGATGACAAGGTTTCGAGTTCTTTTAATTCCCAATAGGATTGGTAAAGTCTGATACCTACCATTATAATCACCGTTAATATCTTCTATATCTTTTAAAATTTCTCGTATAAGTGTTATTCCAAAACTAATTCTCAAAAAGAAATAATATAACAATAACCAAAAAGAGAGCTTTATAGGGCCTAGCTTTTCAAAAGCATTATCAAATGCTTCTCCACTCATACTTAGGTCAAACACTTTTGTCACATAAATAACAAAAGCACATAGTGTAGCTATAAGCACATTACCTATAAGAGGTATTCTCTGAAAGTAAACAGAATAAACAAGCAACCCTAAAGTAGTTGCAATAAAGAAAATAATATAGTTGTATAAATGTTTATCGATAGAAAGATAGACACCCAAGCCCAAACCAATCAAAGAGAATATAGAGTAGAGTACCCAAGCATTTCTTTTTGAAATAGAAGCGGTAACAATTACTTTTTTAGGCTTGTTGATCTTATCTACATCAACATCATATATATCGTTCACAATATATCCTCCGGCAGTAATGAACAAAACACTCATGCTAAGTAGAGCAAAATCGAAATTTGTTAACCCGGCTTGAGGGAATAGGTAATGAACCAAAGCATACTTCGTCAAAATCATGGTTAAGAGTACCATTAATAGATTTTGATAACGAATCAGCTTTAAGAAAGAGATCATGAATTGAAGTTCTTTTTGATTCTGGCGAGATCACGTTTATTATCACGATCCTTCATGGTTTCTCTCTTATCGTGTAGTTTCTTTCCTTTTGCCAAGGCAATTTCTAGTTTGGCCCATCCATTTTCATTGATGAACAAACGTAGAGGAACAATGGTATTTCCTTTTTGATCAACATCCTTTTTCAAGCTTCTCAACTCTCTTTTGTTCAATAACAATCGACGCTCACTTTTAGGTTTGTGATTGTAATGGTGTCCGTACATATATTCTTCAATATACATATTCACTACAAACAATTCTCCTCGTTCATTAAACTCACAAAAACTCTCTGTAATTCGGGCTTTACTCTGACGTATCGATTTGATCTCCGTACCTGTTAATTGGATACCGGCAACGTATTTATCCAGAATTTCAAACTCGAACCGAGCTTTCTTGTTTTGTATGTTGATATTCTTCTGCATTTCGCCACAAATATAGACATATTAAATATTCAATATTACATTTTTGCCAAACAATGATTTTCGTCATGTATTGCTAGTTTTTTCACAGGTAATTTTGACCCAAGAATTTAAAAATGTATCAATAATGAAGAGAATTTTATTAGGATTGTTTATGGTGACCTGTGCAATGAATTTACAAGCTCAGGAAAATGAGAATGACGATTTCAACAGATGGAAAGCAAGATTTCGTTTGATCTCGGTATCACCTTCTGAAAGTGCTACAATTGGAACTATTGGAGGAGATGTAGAAATATCATCAGCCTTTGTGCCGGAATTAGACTTTACATACTTCTTTACTAAGAATTGGGCAGTAGAGTTAATTTTAGCAACAACAAAACATGATGTAAACACGATTGGGTCTGATTTAACAGCAGTAGGAGGAGCGACAAACAGTGAAGTAGATCTAGGTTCAGTATGGTTGTTGCCACCTACATTATCTCTTCAATACCATTTTGATGGAGCTAAATTTAAACCTTATGTAGGAGCTGGCCTTAACTATACATTCTTCTATAGTGTAGACGCCGGAAATGCAATACAAGATGTAGACTACGATAACTCTTTTGGTTTTTCATTTCAAGCAGGAATCGATTATGAATTGAATGATAAGTGGTTCTTAAACCTAGATGCTAAATACTTACTACTGAATACAGACGTAACAGTAGACGCATCAAATCTAGCCCCTGGATTAAGTATCCCTGCGGAAGTAGATATCAATCCTTTTGTTGTTGGTATTGGTTTTGGATATAACTTCTAAAGAGATGTAAACCATTTGATAAGCCGTTCAGTTTGAACGGCTTTTTTTATGCTCAATTAATTCGTATACCTTTAAAATAAAAGCAAGATCTGTGTCTAACAAAATCACATTTATTGTAAAAACAGAACGCTCTTTTAAATAATTCCTCCTTTTTATTACATGTCTTTGCAAACAGTTTATAAAAGGTTAAATTTAAATTACGTATAGTCAAATGGTTAGGTGCTATTTCGGTCAAAGATTGTAACAAAAAATGAGGCTTTCTGTCTTAAAAAGAAATCATCAATCAAAAAATCAAAATGAAATTCTTAAAACTTCTATTGCTGTTTACAGTTATTAGTTTCAATTTAAACGCACAGAACAATTCAAAATTAAAAAACAACCAACAAGAGAATATTACTTATGCCATAAGGAATGTGAATATAATTCCAATGACCAAAGAAAATAAAGTCATTGAAAAGGCTACAGTTTTAATAAAGGAAAACAAAATTCACTCTATCAATAAGCCAATACCTAAAAATGCCACAATAATTGACGGAAAAGATAAATGGTTAATTCCTGGATTAATTGATATGCATGTGCATACACTTGCAGATGGAAGCCCTTTTGTAATATATCCTACTAAAGGACCATTAGTAAGCTTCAATACACAATACAATTTAACACCTTACATTGCTAATGGTGTTACAACTGTTTTCGATTTAGGAGCAAGACCAGAACATTTTGGACAACGTAATGAGATAATAAGAGGAGATGTTATTGGTCCACGAATGGCATTAGCCAAAGTAATTGGAGGAAAAAAATCAAACCCAACAGCCAAAAATCCGTTTGATGGAAGAAATGCAGTACGTTCTGCTAAAGAAGAAGGATATGAATTTATTAAAGTTTACACTTGGCTAAATGAAGAAACCTTTAAAGCAGTTATAGATGAAGCCAAAAAACAAAATATGAAAGTAGTAGGTCATATTCCAATCGCTTTCAAAGGAAAACAAGCCAAAGATTTTTTTGTTCCTCACTTTAGTCTAATTGCACACGCAGAAGAATTATCAAAACAAACAGACGATTTTAGCTATGAAAAAGCACAAGAATATGCTCGTTTAGCAAAAGATAATGACACTTGGTTAATACCTAATTTAACTAATATGCTTTCCATTAGCCAGCAAGCCAAATCAGTACAGAGCCTCAAAAACTTACAAGGTTTTAAATATGTCCATCCGCTTATACAAAGTAAATGGTTAACTTCAAATGGTTACTATGGAGCATCTGAAAAATTAATTGAATATTATAAGAAACTTTACGACTTTCATATTCTTATTGTAAAAGCCTTTAAGGAAGCTGGAGTGCCTATGGTTGCAGGAACAGATGCTGGAATATCTGGTATTATATGGGGATTTTCGCTTCACAGCGAACTTAAGTTGTTAGTAGATGCTGGCTTAACTAATGAGGAAGCTTTGGCTTCTGCAACAAGATTAAGTGCAGAATGGCTTGAAATCGATAGTAAAATAGGAACTATTGAAACAGGTAAATTTGCTGATCTAATTTTGTTAGAAGAAAACCCTTTAGATAACATCAGCAATACACAAAAAATTTCAGGTGTATTTGTAAATGGCAAATGGATTGATAGAAGCAAAATAGATATAATGCTTTCAGATGTTGAGAAGTGGAATAATGCCAACAAAGAAAGATATGACTGGAAAGAGCTTTTGAATAGTTTAAAAAATTAATAAAAAACTATACCCGATAAGATCGGCATACCATCCGTATAAAAAGACAATATAACAGCTCCCTCACAAATGAGGGAGTTTGTTGTTTGAATAAATTTAGCGTTCAAAGTTTAACTATTTTATTTACCAAAAATTTAAGAAAGATATGTGTAATTTTACATCGCCTAATACGACACAGCACGAAAACTAACACATGAGAACTTTCATTCTATCCTTATTTGTTTTGCTAATTCTTACATCTTGTAAGCCAGAGAAAAATGTATTGACTGCACAGCAGATCATAGACAAATCTTTAGAAGCTTCTCAAACTCCAAAAGTAGCTCAGGCTGAATTATCTTTCGATTTTAGAGGAAGAACGTACATAGCTAACAGAAATAATGGAACCTTTTCATTATTTAGGATCACAAGAAATGATCAAGATACCATCTCCGATATTCTTTCCAACAAAGGTTTCAGTCGATCTATAAATAACAAACCCGTTCAAGTACCGGATTCTATGGCAATACGTTACAGCGAATCTGTTAATTCTGTTCATTATTTCTCTGTGTTGCCATTTGGGTTGAATGATGCTGCGGTTAACAAGAAACTGTTAGAAGAAGTTGCAATCAAAGGAAAAGAGTATTATAAAGTTCAAGTTACCTTCGATCAAGAAGGAGGCGGAGTAGATTTTGAGGACGTTTTTGTGTATTGGATAAGTAAAGAAGATTTTAAGATTGATTATTTAGCGTACTTATTTCATGTGAATGGAGGAGGAAAACGATTTAGAGAAGTAAGAAAAGAGCATCTAATTAATGGAGTACGTTTTGTAGATTACAATAACTACAAGCCTAAAGACACCTCCATAGATGTATTTTCAATGGACAAAGCTTTTGAAAATGACGAACTTGAAAAAGTTTCTGAGATCAACTTAGAAAATATTGAACTAACGTTTTTTAACTAATTCTTGTTAAATGAATTGTAGGGGTTCTTAAAAATTACTACTATTGATGTCGATTAAAATCCCCATATGATAAAACGACTACTTTTTTTTGCTTTTTGTATTGTTAGTTTCTCAACATTCTCACAGAATACTGTTGGAACAATCTCTGTGACTCCGGATGCTTATGACGGATTAACCTTGTTTTCTGTAAACACAAAAACTTTTTTAATTAATAACTGTGGTCAGGTAGTAAATGAGTGGAATAGTTCTCATTTACCAGGGCATTCAGTATATATCTTGCCTAATGGAAATCTTATTAGAGCAGGAAGAAAAGATACAAGTACCATCAGTTTTGGTGGAGTAGGTGGAATTATAGAAATGTTTGATTGGGATGGGAACCTTTTATGGGAGTTTGATTACAGTACGGATCAACATAGATTACATCACGATATTTTTCCAATGCCAAATGGAAATATCCTAGTATTGGCAGCAACACGAATTGGTAATGCAAATGCTGTTCAAGCCGGAAGAGATCCAAACTTTTTAGTAGATGGAGATTTGTTTAACGAAAGAATCTTAGAGATTGAACCGGTAGGAACCAACCAATTCAATATTGTATGGGAGTGGAATGTAGAAGATCACTTGATCCAAGATTTCGACAATACAAAAGACAATTTTGGAGTTGTAGCGGATAACCCTGGGAAATTAGATGTTAATTTCTTAAATGGATTAAACGGAGGAGAAAACTGGCTTCATATCAACTCTATTCAATACAACGAAGACTTAGATCAAATTGTAATCAGTTCACGTAATCTAAGTGAACTATGGGTGATAGACCATTCTACAACTACAGCAGAAGCTGCAACCGGAAGTGGCGGTACTTATGGTAAGGGTGGCGATTTCTTATACAGATGGGGAAATCCAGAATCTTATGACCATGGATCAGCAACAGATAGACAACTGTACGGGCAACATTATCCGCATTTTATCCCTGCCGGATTGCAAGACGCAGGTAAGATCATTCTATTCAATAATGGAAATGGAAGAACACCTCTTTTTTCTGAAGTGATGATCATAGATCCTCCAACATCAGCACCGGGAGTGTATGATTATACAGCCAATGTAGCTTATGGCCCAACAGCACCGGACTTTACGTATTCTGATGCTCCGGATTTCTTTTCAGCTATTTTAAGTAGTGCACTTCGTTTGCCTAATGGTAATACATTGGTGTGTGAGGGAGCTACCGGGCATTTCTTTGAATTAGATCCTAGTAACAATGTTGTTTGGGACTATATACTTCCAGTAAACAATTCTACCGGAGCTGTTTTAGCGCAAGGAGATCCAACACCAACAAGTGGAAATAGCACATTTAGAGCTATCAAATACGCTACAAACTATGTAGGATTCAATGGAAGAGACTTAACTCCGGGAGATCCTATAGAAACCAATTTCAATTTAGATCCTTGTAACACTTTATCAAACGACGAAGTTTCACTTTCAGAAGTACGAGTGTATCCAAACCCTGTAAATGATGAAGTTACTATTCAAACAACATTGGATATTAAGAAGATTGAAGTTTACAATGTCTTAGGGAAAAAAGTTGGAACTGCATATCAGACAAAAACATTTGATATGACTAGATTCAACCAAGGAATCTATATTTTGAAAATGTACTCAGGAGATAGGGTAGAAACAAGAAAGATCATCAAAAGGTAAGTAAACCTTCTAATGATCTTTTGATTTTTCTGTAAAACGCAGTTTTCTTAATCGATCTTTAGCACTGTATCAGAAACCTTTCCGTCTACAATTGTTACGATATACAGATTAGCGTTGTTTCTGTCGTCAATTTGTTTGTACTTCTTCTTTCCAAGAATTTTATTTACAAATGCCGGAGTTGTATTGCTATGCCCAACAATCAGCACTTTTTTTCCTTTCGTATTGTATTGAAAAGATTCTGTGTACATGTTTCTTGGATCGTATACCAAAATAGGTAGTTTCTTACTATCTGCAGTAGGTTTTGCAGTTAGTTTGGTTCTGTTGTAATTAGTAGAATAAACAGCATCTAAAGGAATGTATTGGAATACTTCTTTCCATTTATCGGCTCTTTTATATCCCTGAAATGTAAGGCTAGGATCCTTGTCATTAGGATTTTGCCTCTGCTTTTCTGCATGCCTTATAAAATAATAAGTAGTTACTTCTTGTGCGTAAGAAGCTAAGGTGAATAGGGAGAAAGCCAGGATAAATACTATTTTTTTCATATTGTTAATTGTTTATATGCGAAGATACGCAAAAATAAAAACGATGGCCGAAGCCATCGTCATAGAAAGAATAAAATGTAGTTAACAAATTTTACACAGAATGATACATCTTAGACTTTATACTTTTGATTCTTTTCTCGAACAGCATTTCATCTTTAGGAGCATGAATTTCCTCAAACAATTCCATAAAGTTGCTTTCGTGTTTTTCTCTTTTTTGTTCCAATAGATTAAAATGTACAAAAGTTGCCCAAAGAACTGATTTCAACTGGGTTTTGTCACTGTTGTACATTCTCATTTCTACTCTTAGGTTTGACTCATCATAGTAGATCAATTCTGATTGAATAACCACTTCCTCCATCAAAAATGCAGGACGTAGATATACGATCTGATTGCTTCCGGTTACCCAGCTTTTGCCTAAGGTTTTAGCCATTTTATAAATATCGATATCATAATGCTCAATAAGCATATCTTCACGATGATTGACAAAATAGTCGATATAACTACCATTATTTAAATGATTGAACGGGTCACAGTCCTGGAATCGGATCTTTGCTTTACTTTCTACAATTTTTGGATGTTTCATGAGATGTTGGATGTTAAATATACCAATCGGTATATTTTTGATTAAAAAAATAGTTTATGATTTCAGTTTAGTTTGAATTATATCTTTTAATTGTTTTGCCATTTCATCTAAATAAATTTGATCATTCATAGTTCCTGCAGTAAATGTTGCTCCTTGAATGATCGTATCAATTCTAATAGCCCACTCAAAAGAAGGAACTTCAGGTTTGATCTCACCATGTTGTTTACCTTCTTCAATAATGTTGGCGATATAATCATGCGTTTGTTTGATGACATTTCTTACAAACGATAACAGCTTTTCGTTCTGATTATTAGAATCAACACCTACATTGATGATAGGGCAGCCACCATGCTTTTTTGTGTGATCTAAATAATGACTGTAAAAATCAACGATGGCAATTAACTTTCCAATGGAAGTATCTTCTTTTTTCACCTCAGTTCTCACGGCTCTAAAGACCCTGCCAATATTATAACTAAAAGCTTGGATGGCTAGATCTTCTTTATTTTTAAAGTTGCCGTAGATGGCACCTTTTGTCAATCCGGTTACTTTAGTCAATGTGCTCAGTGATGTAGCAGCATAACCATACTTATTAAATATAGGGGCCGAAGTCTCTATAATAAACTGTTTGGTTAATTCTGCTTTTGTTGTCATGCTTCAAATATATAAAAAATACCAATTGGTATATTATTTATTTTTAATAAAAAAAACGCCGCCTCTCCAGGCAGCGTTTCAGGTGTACGTCCAATCTATCTAACTCATGATTAAATCCGATTGGTTTCTGAATACTAGCTTCTCATCAAAAGAATCTAGTAATATGATGCTATCAGTTGTGATTTTTCCTGCGAGAATCTCTTTAGACAACTGATTAAGAACTTCTTTTTGAATGACCCTTTTTACAGGCCTGGCACCAAACTCAGGTTGATACCCTTTGTGTGCAAGATACGATATTGCTTCATCTGTAGCATCTAGCGTAATATCTTGCGCCGAGAGAATCTTTTTTACACTCTCTAGCTGTAAATATACAATAGATTTTATATTCTCTTGAGATAGAGGCGTAAATAATGTAATATCATCTATTCTATTCAAGAACTCCGGTCTTACAGATTGCTTTAATAAGCCCAACACTTCTGTCTTGGCCAACTCCATAGTTGTATAAATATCCTCCTTCAAGTTTTCAAACTTTTCCTGAATGATATGACTTCCCATGTTTGAGGTCATAATAATGATGGTATTCTTAAAATCAGCAACACGTCCTTTATTATCTGTCAATCTACCTTCATCCAATACTTGTAAAAGAACGTTAAACGTATCAGGATGTGCTTTTTCGATCTCATCTAATAAGACAACAGAGTAGGGCTTACGTCTTACTGCTTCTGTCAATTGACCTCCTTCATCATATCCTACATAACCTGGAGGAGCTCCTACCAATCTACTTACAGAATGACGTTCTTGATATTCACTCATGTCAATTCGAGTCATAGCACTTTCATCATCAAATAAATAATCTGCCAAAGCTTTTGCCAACTCCGTTTTTCCAACTCCGGTAGTTCCTAAGAAAAGGAAGGAACCGATAGGTTTGTTCGGGTTTTGTAATCCGGCTCTTGATCGTCTTACCGCATCAGAAACAGCTTCAATGGCTTCTTCCTGCCCAACCACTCTTTTATGCAATTCATCTTCTAATTTCAAAAGCTTTTCGCGTTCAGACTGGATCATTTTCGTAACAGGAATTCCGGTCCATTTGGCCACAACTTCTGCAATATCTTCGTAGGTAACTTCTTCTTTGATCAGTGCATTGTCTTGCTGCTCTGCTAAGACCTTTTGTTGCTCTTCAAGCTTTTCCTGTGCTTCTTTTATCTTTCCATATCTCAATTCAGCTACCTTTCCATAATCGCCATTTCTTTCAGCTTTATCAGCTTCAACTTTAAAATTTTCTATCTCAGTTTTTAGAGATTGAATGCTATCTACAACAGTTTTCTCTGATTGCCATTTTGCATTGATCTCATTGCGCTCATCCTTCAAGTTTGCCAAATCTGCATTCAATGCTTTCAACTTGTTTTTGTCATTTTCACGTTTGATGGCTTCGATCTCAATCTCTAACTGCATGATTTTACGATCTAATACATCCAACTCTTCAGGTTTTGAATTGATCTCCATTCTTAATTTAGATGCAGCTTCATCCATTAAGTCAATAGCCTTATCTGGTAAGAATCTGTTGGTTATATAACGTTGAGAAAGTTCTACAGCTCCAATAATTGCTTCATCTTTGATTCTCACTTTGTGGTGAGTTTCATATTTCTCTTTGATTCCACGTAAAATAGAAATAGCACTTTCTGTATCCGGCTCATCTACCATTACCTTTTGAAAACGTCTTTCCAAGGCTTTATCCTTTTCAAAATATTTTTGGTATTCGTCTAGGGTAGTGGCACCAATAGCTCTCAGTTCTCCTCTGGCCAAAGCAGGCTTTAAAATGTTGGCAGCATCCATGGCTCCTTGACCACCACCGGCACCTACCAAAGTATGTATTTCGTCAATAAATAAAACGATATCACCTTCAGAAGTTGTTACCTCCTTGATAACTGATTTTAATCGCTCTTCAAATTCTCCTTTATATTTAGCTCCGGCAATCAATGCACCCATATCTAAAGAAAAAATTTGTTTCTCTTTTAGATTTTCAGGAACATCTCCACGAATAATTCGATGTGCTAGCCCTTCGGCTATCGCTGTTTTTCCGGTACCGGGCTCTCCAACCAAAATAGGATTGTTCTTTGTTCTTCTAGATAAGATTTGAAGCAACCTTCTAATTTCTTCATCACGTCCAATAACAGGATCTAACTTACCGTCTTGTGCCAATTGATTTAAATTGTTGGCGTATTTGCTAAGAGAATTATAGGTTTCTTCAGCACTTTGTGAAGTAACACGTTCTCCTCTTCGTAGATCTTCAATAGCAGCTTTCAAATCTTTCTCAGAAACTCCTTGATCTTTCAATACTTGAGCAATATTGCTCTTTGATTTAAAAATAGCTAGTACGATATGCTCTACGGAAACATATTCGTCATTCATCTTCTTAGCTATTACAGAAGCTTCTGTTAAGCTTTTTCCGGCTTCACGTGAAAGCATTAGATCTGCTCCAGAAACCTTAGAAAAACTCTCTAATTGCTTATCTAAGATTTGCAGTACAACGTCTAGGTTAATGTTTAACTTCTTTAATAAAAAGGGGAGTACATTTTCATCAACCATGGTAATCGCTTTGAAAATATGTTCATTTTCAATTTGATTATGACCCAATTCTTGTGCAAGCTGCTGTGCTTGCTGAATGGTCTCTTGTGATTTTATGGTAAAGTTGTTAAAATTCATAATAGATTTTTCCTTTCATACGATACTATTGTCAACTATCTTACCAATTGGTTTTTTAGTATGAAAACAGTCAAAATGTCTTTCTTAAAGTTGTTTTTATGTCTTTTTGACGTAGATAAATGAATCTATCGGCCGAATTTACAGATGAATTCAATTCAAGGAATCAAAACATAGAAATTTTCATAGCCTTGGTAAAAAAATAAGAACTTCTACGACCAAGTCAATCAGCATGATGAATTTATCAAAAGGAATGTGTCTATTAAAATATAGAAACAAAATCTTAGGTAAAGCGATTAAAAAGTTCATCAAAAACTGATTTATGTTTACATTTGCCCTTTATTATGAGTTATTTCAAAAACCTATTCAAAAGCGAGAACAAAGAAGAAGTTAAAAGCCATGTACAGTGGATTCCTTTAACGTCTATACAACAATTAGACACCATCAAAAAAGAATCTAAAAATGAGACAGTTCTTATTTTTAAACACTCTACACGTTGCGGAATTAGTAGAATGGTGATCAAACAGTTTGAAAAGAAGTTTGATGAATCTATGAATTCTGTTAAAGTGTATTATTTAGACCTTCTTAGTTACAGAGATGTTTCTGATGAAGTAGGATATACTTTTCAGGTGATGCATCAATCTCCACAGCTTTTGATTATTAAAAATGAGATAGCAGTTGCTCATACATCTCATTATGATATAACCCAAGTAGATATATCGAAGTTTATTTAATAGAAACCCTAAAAAGATCGACACACTAAAAAAGACCATCGTAGGAAAAGAATTATACAGTTATCAGAAAACTGCGATTGAAGAAGTCTTCAAAAAGTTTGAAGGCGCACCTGATAATTACCATTTACTCTATCAACTTCCTACAGGAGGGGGAAAAACAGTAATATTCTCTGAAATTGTTAGACGCTACTTATCGCTCTACAATAAGAAGGTATTGGTGCTTACTCATAGAATTGAATTGAGCAAGCAAACATCTAATATGCTGAATGAGTTTGGTGTTAAAAACAAGATTATTAACAGTACAGCCAAGCTAGACGATCAAAAAGAATATGATTGTTTTGTGGCAATGGTAGAAACTTTGAACAATCGATTGAATGATAATAAGCTGGATATTTCTGATATAGGACTTGTTATTGTAGATGAGGCACATTACAATTCATTTACCAAAATATTCAAATTCTTCGACAGTTCTATCATATTGGGAGTAACAGCAACACCGTTAAGTTCCAATATCAAGCTGCCAATGTATGAGAATTATGATGAGCTGTATGTAGGAGAATCCATCAGATATTTAATTGAAAATAAATATTTGTCTCAAGCTGAATTTTTCTCTTATAATGTTGGTTTGACATCATTAGAAGTAGGAGCCAACGGAGATTATACAGTAAAATCTTCTGAAGACCTCTATGCCAGTTCAGATATGCTTTCAAAACTGGTAAGTGCTTATGAAGAAACATCCAAAGGAAAGAAAACATTGATCTTTAACAACGGGATCAATACATCTATTCAGGTATTTCACGCATTCAAAAGAGCCGGGTATCCAATTGCTCATCTAGACAATACAAACACAAAGAAAGAACGAGATTTTATCCTAACTTGGTTCAAGAAGACTCCCAATGCAATTATTACATCTGTAAGTATATTAACAACGGGATTTGACGAACCTACTATTGATTCTATTATACTAAACAGAGCAACAAAATCTCTTACATTATATTACCAGATGATTGGTAGAGGGTCTCGTATTTTAGAAAATAAATCAACCTTTAGAGTGATAGATCTAGGAAACAACTTCCACAGATTTGGACCTTGGGGAGCAGACCTAGACTGGCAACGCATGTTTAAAGCTCCAGATTATTATTTGGATGCAATACTTACAGACGAAGAGATTGAAAGCAATTTTACCTATGAGTTTTCTGCAGATCTAAAGAAAGAATTTGCAAAGTCTGAAGATACTTTTTTTGATATGAAAAGAGAGTATTTAGAAACCATTAGAGCCGGACAATCCTCAAAGAAAGTATTAGAGAAATCAATAATTCATCATGCAAAAATGTGTATTGAGAACAGTGAGGATCTTTGGGATGCTTTAGCTTTGGCAAAACTGTTAGGAGAAGAGATTGATGACAGAATTAATAGATATTGCAAGTGTATTTCTAAAAGTACACACAACTTTGTGACTTGGTTGAAAGACGATTACCGTAAGAAGTTGAATGCTTACTTAAGAGCTAATTTTGACGAGGATTATGAAAAAATTCATGGACATCCTCCAATTGAAGAATAAATGAAATAAAAAAGCTTCCATAACAGGAAGCTTTTTTATTCTATATAAGTTGTAATGTGTTTATTCTTTGGCTGGTAGAACTTTTCCTACACATTCACCAAATCCAATTCTTACATCATCATTCTGACAATAAGCACGCATAATAACAGTATCATTATCGTTGATGAATTTACGCTCTGTACCATCACTCATTTTGATTGGATTCTGTCCACGCCATGTTAGTTCTAACATAGAACCATAACTATCTTTTGTTGGACCAGAAATAGTTCCACTTCCCATCATGTCACCTGAGTTTACAGGACAACCGTTCACAGTATGATGTGCCAATTGTTGTGCCATGGTCCAGTACATATACTTAAAGTTAGAATTGGCAACTACAGTTTCCTTTTCACCTTCTGGTTGTATGGCTGCTTGCAAATGGATATCAAAACTTCCTTTTCCGTCATGTTGTAAATAGGGAAGAGGCTTAGGGTCTTGTTTTGGGTTTTCTACTCTAAAAGGCTCTAAAGCATCTAAAGTAACAATCCAAGGAGAAATAGTCGAAGCAAAATTCTTTCCTAAGAAAGGACCTAAAGGAACATATTCCCAAGCTTGAATATCTCTTGCAGACCAATCGTTGAACTGAACTAATCCAAAAATGTAGTCTTCAGCTTCATCAATAGGAATTCTTTCTCCTAAATGATTAGAAACAGTAGTAATAAATGCCATTTCCAATTCAAAATCCAATAATTTTGAAGGTCCAAAACCTGGAGTTGTACTTCCCTCCGGCGGCTTAGATTGTCCTAATGGTCTGCGAATAGGTGTTCCTGAAGGAATGATAGAAGAACTTCTTCCATGATAACCTATCGGAATTTGCAGCCAGTTTGGAAACAAAGCATTCTCAGGATCTCTAAATAAGCTTCCTACATTGGTAGCATGCTCTTTACTTGCATAAAAGTCTGTATAATCTCCTACACTTACTGGCAAAAGCATTTCTACTTCGTCCATTCTAAAGATTATTTTCTCCTTATGAGAAGGATTATCTCTTAACTCTCCGTTCGTTACGTCAAATATGTCGGCAATACGATTCCTTACCAATCTCCACGTCTTTCTTCCATCTGCAATAAAATCATTTAAATTATCTTGAAGAAAGATATCATCGGTTAGAGGGATCCCATTGAAATACCCTAGTTGGTGTAAAGCTCCAAGATCAATAGCAAAGTCCCCAATTCTACTGCCAATAGTGATGATATCATCTTTGGTAATAAACACTCCAAATGGAATATTTTGAATTGGAAAATCTGAATTTTCTTTAACCTTTAACCACGATTTTCTATTAGGATTATTAGCGGTGATTTTCATTCGAAAAATGTTAATAAAGTTTGTATCAAATATAGTAGAAAGTTGCAATCCTCAAAACGTTTTTTCATTACATTTGGTTTTCTTAATTAAATTTTAACAATGCAACGAGATACTGACATTTTTGAACTGATTGAAGCTGAAAGAGAAAGACAGATCAATGGAATCGAATTGATTGCTTCGGAGAATTTCGTAAGCGATCAGGTAATGGAAGCCGCAGGTTCCGTTTTAACCAATAAATATGCTGAAGGATACCCAAACAAACGTTATTATGGTGGGTGTGAGGTTGTTGATATTGTAGAACAAATAGCCATAGACAGAGCTAAAGAATTGTACGGAGCCGAGTATGCCAACGTACAACCACACTCGGGTTCTCAAGCAAACACAGCAGTTTTTGCAGCTTGTTTAAAGCCGGGAGATAAGATACTTGGGTTTGACCTGTCGCATGGAGGACACTTAACACATGGTTCTCCGGTAAACTTTTCAGGAAAATTATACGAAACCTCTTTTTATGGAGTAGAGAAAGAAACAGGGGTTTTAAACTATGATAAAATACAAGAGATAGCAGAGAAAGAGCAACCAAAATTAATCATTGCCGGAGCATCTGCTTATTCTAGAGATATGGACTTTGAGCGATTTAGAGAAATTGCTGATAGCGTAGGAGCTATTTTAATAGCAGATATTTCTCACCCTTCAGGGTTGATCGCAAAAGGAATTATGAATGATCCGATTCCACATTGCCATATCGTTACTACCACAACACACAAAACTTTGCGTGGTCCTAGAGGTGGTTTGATCTTGATGGGGAAAGATTTTGATAACCCATTCGGATTAAAACTTAAGAATGGAAATCTTAAGAAAATGTCTGCTTTGCTAAACGGAGCAGTATTTCCAGGAAACCAAGGTGGGCCTTTAGAGCATATCATTGCAGCCAAAGCAATTGCTTTTGGAGAAGCTTTGACAGATGATTTCTTACACTATCAAATTAGAGTGAAGAAAAATGCTGCAGCTATGGCAAAAGCCTTTGTTGACAGAGGATATCATTTGATCTCAGGAGGAACAGATAACCATATGATGTTGATCGATCTTAGAAATAAGAACATCACCGGAAAAGAAGCAGAAGCTGCTCTAGGAAAAGCAGATATTACTGTAAACAAAAACATGGTTCCTTTTGATGATAAATCACCTTTTGTTACCTCTGGAATTCGTATCGGAACATCAGCAGTTACCACTCGTGGACTTGATGAAAATGATATGGAAACGATTGTTGAGTTTATTGATGAAGTAATCGAGAATTTTGAGAACGAAGAAATTTTAAGTAAAATTGCAGAGAAAGTATTCAATTTCATGAATCACAGGCCTTTATTTAAAGGATAAGCAATTTTAACTTATATGATAAAAAACTACAAGACACTCCTTTTTGCACTAACATTTGTTTTTATTGGTAATACAGCCTATAGCCAGTTAAGTTTTCAAGAAAGTTCCTTCAATGCTGAAGCGCAATATGGTTATGGGAATAGTGTTTTTGGAGGAGGAGTGTCCTTTGTAGATTTTGATGGGGATGGTTGGGACGATCTTACCTATTCTACAGATCAAACACAAGAAATTGTTTTCTTGAGAAACGATGGAGATGGCACCTTTACCAAAGTTGATCTTTTAGGAATTGACGGAAATAGACAAGCCAAATCTGTAATGTGGATAGATTATGATAACGATGGAGACAAAGATTTCTTTACCACAAGTGTTTTTGGAGTCAATAAATTTTACGAAAACACAGGAAACTTAATTTTTACAGACATTACAAGCACCTGTGGAATCTTTACAAATGATTTATTAACCTATGGAGCTTCTTTTGGAGATATAGACAACGACGGAGATCTAGACCTATTTATTTCCAACAGAGAAACCAATGCTGCCAACAGAAACTTTTTATATAGAAATGACAACGGAACCTTTGTGGATATTACCAGTGGTGCCGGAATTGTCATGGTAGGAGAATTGTCGTTCTGTTCTTCTTTCTTCGATTACAACAATGATGGATATCAAGATATTTATGTTGCCAATGACAAGGCTAATATGAATAGACTGTATAAGAACGATGGTGATGGTACATTTACAGATGTTTCTGTGAGTAGTGGAGCCGGAATTATTATTGATGCCATGTCTACAACCATTGGTGATTATAATAACGATGGTTTCTTTGATGTTTATGTAACCAATACTCAAGCCGGAAATTACCTATTAAAGAACAATGGAGATGGTACTTTTACCAATACCGCACCTGCTACCGGTACAGATTTCTTAAGCATTGCTTGGGGAGCTGTTTTCTTGGATGCAGATAATGACACGCATTTAGATTTGTATGTAAGCGGACTTTTTGATGGTTCAGACCCTAACTTATTACCTTCGGCTTTTTATCACAATGACGGAACCGGAAACTTTACGATTCCTAGCAATATAGGATTTGCCGGTGATGTAGGGATGAGCTATGGGAATGCTATCGGTGATTTTAATAATGATGGAAAGCCAGATATTACTGTAATGAACGATGGTGATGACTATTATTTATGGGAAAATCAAAGTACCAATTCAAATAACTGGATCAAGATCAAATTAGAAGGTGTTACCAGCAATAAAGATGGAGTAGGAAATCGTATTGAAATTTCAGCAGGAGGAAAGATACAATATAAATATACCGTAAGTGGAGAAGGATATTTAGGTCAGAATGCAACACATGAACATGTGGGTATTGGAGCTGCTACCAATATCGATTATATTAAGATTACTTGGAATGCTACTGGTCAAGTAGAAACAATCAACAACGTTCAACCAAATCAAACCATTACTGTTCAAGAAGGAAATGGAGTGTTAAGTGTAAACACAACAGAATTAAACTCTTTCAATGTTTTTCCAAACCCAAGTAACGATGGATTGTATCATTTCGATATTCAAAATGGAGAAACGCATTATGCCGAAGTTTACGATCTTTCAGGAAGATTGGTGATTGCAAAAAAAGAGGTAAATTCTAACCTTCCGATTGATCTTAACGGGTTGTCTCAAGGAGTTTATTTAGCAAAAGTAACTGCAAATAAGAAAAGTAAAACCATCAAGTTGATCCACAGATAGATCAATCTTCATTAGCTCTTTCTAAGATATTTTCCGGAAGTGATTTTTTGGCTTTCGCACCTAGTTTTTTGATCTTCTCAACACTAGTGATCAAATTCCCTTTTCCTTCTACAAGCTTATTCATTGCGGCATTGTAATCAGATTTAGAAGCATCTATCTTCTTACCAATACCAATAAGATCTGTCAACAACCCATTGAATTTGTCATACAAAGCTCCGGCCTGACGGGCAATTTCAATTGCATTGCGTTGTTGCTTCTCATTGTTCCACATCGTATCTATTGTACGTAAAGTTGCTAAAAGGGTAGCAGGAGTTACAATAACAATGTTCTTTTCAAAGGCTTGATTGTATAAATTACCATCGTGTTTCAAAGCAATGGCAAATGCAGGTTCTATCGGAACAAAAAGTAGTACAAAGTCCGGTGATTCGATATCGTAAATATCTTCATATTTCTTATCGCTCAACTGTACAATATGACGTTTTAAAGAGTTTACGTGTTCCTTTACATATTGCTCTCTAGTGACTTCATCATCAGTGTTTACGTATTGCTCATAAGCTGTTAAAGACACTTTAGAATCGACGATCATTTTCTTATTGTCAGGCAAGTGAATCACAACATCAGGCATGATTCTTTTCCCTTCTTCATTGGTGTGTGATTGTTGAACAAAATACTCACGATCCTTTTCCAATCCTGACTTTTCCAAAACTCTTTCCAAGACCAATTCACCCCAGTTTCCTTGAGCTTTGCTATCTCCTTTTAATGCCTTGGTAAGATTTATTGCTTCTTTACTCATTTGTACATTCAGCTCTTTCAAACCGATGATCTGTTGACGTAAAGCAGCATGATAATCAATACTCTCTTTGTGAGTTTTTTCAACCTTATCTTCAAACAACTTGATCTTTTCCTGTAAAGGATTCAGAATATTCTCAATGTTTTGCTTGTTTTGCTCGGTAAACTTGTTGGATTTCTCGTCCAGTATTTTGTTCGCTAAATTCTCAAACTCTTTTGTGAATTTCTCTTGCAATTTTTCAACATCCTTTTGATTTTCTTCTAAGCGTTGTTGCAGATTTTTGAGTTCAGAATCCTGACGGGTATTGATCAATAATAAATCTTCTTTTTCCGTTTGTAGCTTTTTTACATCATGACGCAATTCATTACTGGTTTCGATCAAAATGTTCTTTTCATTGTCTACAGAACCATATTGAGCTTTTGATTGTAATCTACCAATAAACAATCCTAAAGCAATTCCTAATACGCTAACCAGCAGGTAAATAAGTAAATCGGTCATCATTTAAAAAATAAGTGCTTAAATTTAGTCTTTATTTTATCATAATGAAAGGATTCTCTTGGTTTATGTATACCAAAGTATTTGGTTGGAAATTTGTTGGAAAATTACCTGAAAACCTAAAAAAGTATGTGATCATAGCTGCCCCTCACACCAGTTGGAAAGATTTCTTTATAGGTGTGTTTGCCAAATATGCTTTGGGTGCTAAGATCAATTATATTGGTAAAGATTCTTTGTTTAAAGGTCCTTTTGGATTCATATTTCGTATGACAGGAGGAGCTCCTGTAGACAGAAGTAAGAATAATAACTTAGTAGATGCCATTGTAGATATTTTCAATAATAAGGAAGAGTTCAGATTGGCTTTATCACCGGAAGGAACAAGAAAGAAAGTAGAACGATGGAAAACAGGATTCTATTATATCGCCAAAGGAGCAAAGGTGCCAATTGTGATGGGAACATTGGATTTTGGTAAAAAGCAGATCAAATTCTCAGAACCCTATTATCCTACAGATGATAAAGAAAAAGATTTTGCTTATTTCCATTCCTTTTACGAAGGAGTGCAAGGGAAACACCCTGAGTTATTTTAAAAGCTCCGGAAGTTCATCCATAGAAGAGAAGGTAGGAACTCCTTCTTTCTCAAAAATTTCTTTTTTGTATTCATTGGTGTAAGCCAACACATCAAAATTTCCTGCTTTTGCAGCTTTAACACCTGAAAGACTGTCTTCTATAACAATACATTCTGATGGCAGAAATCCCATAGTTTTAGCAGCATGTAGAAAAAGACTAGGATCAGGTTTCCATTTTTCAATTTCGTAAGCACTAAACATATTTCCTTTGAAATGATCCAAAACGCCAATAAGCTTTAAATTGAGTTCCATTTTATTTAAAGGCCCGTTAGAAGCCACACAGAACGGAACTGTCAACCTGTTTAAAAGCTCAGGAATTCCTTTAATAGGCTGTAAATCTGTCTGAAACTTCTCAAAAGACAATCTTCTGTAGTCTTTTTCAAAATCATCGGAAAGCTCTTCTTGTATGATTCCTTCAATATGCTCTTTTACAAAACTTAGAGAAGTACCCGCAAAATGCTTGATGGCGTATTCTAAGGTAATATTTGCATTGTGTTGATTGGCAAGATCTACAACCACTTGATTGGAAATAGTCTCACTATCGACCAAAACTCCGTCGCAATCAAAAATAATGCACTGATACCTCATGAAATTAATTCTTAAACCTCTCTGCTACTTTTTGAGCAATTCCTACAATTACGTTAGTTGCTTTTACAATCGATTCAGCAGGAACATACTCATACCTTCCATGGAAATTGTGACCTCCCGCAAAAATATTAGGACAAGGTAATCCCATATAAGATAGTTGCGAACCATCTGTACCACCACGAATAGGCTTGATCAAAGGAGTAATACCTTGCTCTTTCATTACTTCTTCCGCAATATCTACAATATGCATTACTGGCACTACCTTTTCTTTCATATTGTAATACTGATCTTTGATTTCTATTTCAATAAGCTCAGAACCTAATTCTGCATTCATATCTGCGCCAATTTGCTGCATTTGCTCTTTTCTTTTCTCAAACAACTCTCTGTCGTGATCTCTAATTATGTATTGCAGTACTGTTTTCTCTACTTTACCTTCTAAAGAATACAAGTGGAAAAATCCTTCGTAACCTGAAGTTTTTTCAGGAACTTCATTGGCAGGAAGTCTGTTGATGAAATCACTGGCAATGGTCATGGAGTTGATCATTTTTCCTTTGGCATAACCGGGATGTACAATTTTTCCGTTTACCGTGATCTTTGCACCGGCAGCGTTAAAATTCTCATACTCTAATTCGCCTACTTGACTACCATCCATTGTGTAAGCCCAATCAGCACCAAATTTTTCTACATCAAATTTATGAGCTCCTTTTCCAACCTCTTCGTCAGGAGTGAAACATATTCTAATTGTTCCATGTTTTATCTCAGGATTGTTGATCAAATGTTCCATAGCTGAAACAATTTCAGTAATACCAGCTTTATCATCAGCGCCCAACAGTGTAGTACCATCTGTTGTAATGATAGTTTGTCCTTTGTACATCAATAGATCTTCAAAATAAGAAGGGCTTAAAACAATGTTTTCTTCTTTGTTTAAAACGATATCGCTACCGTCATAATTTTCATGAATTTGAGGTTGCACGTTTGCTCCTGTAAAATCAGGGCTTGTATCAATATGAGATACAAAACCAATGGTAGGTACTTCGTAATCCAAATTACTAGGCAGTGTTGCCATTACATAACAATTCTCGTCAAGAGTTACATCTGTCATTCCGATTTCCTTCAATTCTTCAACCAATAGTTTCGCCAGATCCCATTGTTTTTCTGTACTTGGAAAAGCAGGATTGTTTGGGTCTGATTCTGTATCAACGGTTACATAACTGATAAATCTCTTAATAATATGGTCTTGGTTCATGTCTAGTATTCTATTTTTTCTATTAAACTCAAAGCATTGCAAATACGTTCATTTACTAATGAATCACCGTAAACTTCTGCTTTGGCGTGTATATAATTTCCTGAATTGATCTTTATAAAGAGGTTGCAGATCTGATAATCAAACTGACCTCTTTTTCCTAAGGCTCTTGAGTAGTATGCCTGTTTTCCTTGAAATTCCAATTCGTAAGAAGTAGCTTCAACCAGTTTCCCGTTGGCTAAGTTGGTTTTAAACTTTTGAATAAAATCATCATCCAACTTTAACTCATTGTACACTTTGGTAATATCAACCGTATAAGTGTTTGTTAATTGTTTGGTGGTATCTGCAGAAAATATTGAAGATTGATTTCTGTCGTAATACAGATTGGTTTTCCAATTGTCAGGGAGTTGTACTTTGAAGGTCTTGTTGACGTCTTCTACGACTTCTAAGTTTTTATATTTCTCAGGAGTACAATCTAAATCTTTTGAAATTTGTGATTTTCTGCTACAGGCAACTGCACAGATCATCATAAAAAGGAGCAAGGTTTTTTTCATTAATCTAAGCTTATCTTACCAATTTTTCTGTTTCCTGCTAACCAAGCGGTATTATGATTCGCAAACTGAATGATATAATATCCCTCTTTGCTTACTTCTTTCCAAGTATGTCCGCCATCGTTAGAGTAAGAGACTCCTGTTTTACCAACGGCAAAAACTTCTTTACCATTGCTGTTTGGAACGTATTGTACACAACTCTTGTAATTAGGATATTTTCCTTCTGCTACCAAAGTCCACGTTTTTCCACCATCTGTTGTAATGGCTTTATTGGCTTTGTTTTCATCTTCTTTTAAGTAGTTTCCTCCAATAATAAATCCATTGTTTTTATCAGCAAAGTCAACGGAATAGATTCCTTGCGAACTACCTCCTTGAACAATAGGAGTTTCATAAACTTTCCAAGTTTCACCAAGATCTGTTGTTTTAAACACTCTTGCTTTGGCTCCTCCGGTAACAATCCAGGCAGTTTTTCCTAAAACCTTAATATTTGTATTACTGGCAGCAAATGCGGCTTCGCCCTCTGCTGCTTTTGGTAATTGATCACACGGAATCTTTGTCCAAGTATTTCCGCCATCATGGGTAAGAATGATAGATAAGCAATCTTCTGTAGGATCTCCCATAGCAATTCCGTTTTTTTCATCAAAAAACTTCATAGAATCGTAAAACACTTTTTCATGCTCTTCTTTGTATACAATTGTTGGGTTTCCTGCATTGATTCTATATAGTAAAGCTGGGTTTGCAACGCTTAAGGCATACATTTCTGATCCGTTACTGGCCATACTTCTAAAATGAGGAACAATTGAGTCTTGGTATCTTACATATTGCTTGTTCCAAGTTTTCCCTCCATCTGTTGTTTTTCCAATATCTCCTTTAGATCCTACATAATAAAGAGTGTTTCCATCAACAGCATGAATAGCTCGAATACTAGTGGTGTCTATTTTAAATTTTTGTAGAGAAATTGAGTCGATGTTTCTTGGTTGATATTCCTTTTGACAAGAATACAAGAAAACGAAAGTGAAAATGAGTAAAAAGAAACGCTTCATTATTGCTATTTTTGATATCACGAAAATACACAAACAGATGAAATTTGGAAAGGTAGACAACCCTGAAATTATTGATTTTACAATTCCGCCCACACATTCCGATACAATTCGTGTTCTCAGTGAACAGAATCATAACGATGATCTCTCCATTTATATTGGATGTGCTAAGTGGAACAGAGCAGATTTAAAGGGGTTTTATCCCAGAGGAACTAAGGATGAATTGGAATATTATTCTCGTCAATTCAATTGCATTGAGTTGAATGCTACCTTTTACAGAAACTTTCCTGCTGAGCAATTTCAGAAGTGGTATGATAAAACACCGGATAATTTTAAGTTCTTTCCAAAGTTAGGACAGGAAATTAGTCATTGGAAACGTTTGAATGGAGTAGGAGATGTTGTGAACTCTTATATAGACAACTTTAGTCATTTGAGAGAAAAGTTAGGAACAATCTTTTTACAGATGCATTCTAATTTTGGACCTAAGAATTTTGCTGTATTAGAGAATTTTGTCAAAAGCTGGCCTAAAGGATTGCCTTTGGCTGTAGAATGCAGGCACACGGATTGGTTTACTGATGAAGAGATCTCTAAAGCGTATTTTCAGTTACTAGAAGAAAACAATATTGCAAATGTGTTGGTAGATACAGCAGGAAGAAGAGACATGATGCACATGCGATTGACAAATAATGAGGCTTTTGTACGTTATGTAGGTGCAAACCATCCTACTGATTATGACCGTCTAGAAAATTGGGTAGTTCGATTAAAAGAATGGAAAGAGCTCGGTTTGAAAAAGATTCACTTTTTTGTACATCAAAACTTGGAGAAAGAATCCCCATTGCTAACTGCTCATTTTATTAAGAATCTAAATGAAGAATTTGGAACTCAGTTACGAATTCCAAATGATGATTCTTCTTTACAAACGAACTTATTTTAGTTACGAATATCAGTATACATATTGTTTTGAGAAGGAGTACTCAACTTAGAGTTGCTAACTTCTTTATGATCTAGATGAGCATTTCTGGAAGTAATACCACTTCTAGCTCCGGTTACGATATATACAATTGTTCTATCTAATAAAGGATCAGATCTTTCTCCTAAAACACCTAAGTTCTCATAATCTTCAGGAAGTTCTATGTTAGGAATAATTCCTCCCGGGGCATTACTTCCAACGCTATTTTGAATCTCAAGCACCAAAGGTTGCATTGCCCATGTATGATTTTGATTGAATCCGGGACCATTTCTTAAGAAGTTGTCGCTATCATACAAAGTAACAGAACCGTGTACTTTTCCAACAGTTCTCGTTCCTACAGAGAATACATCAATATAAGGATCTAAACTATTGATCAATAATTCAGAAGCAGAGGCTGTACTTCCTGTAGTAATAAAATACACTCTAGATAAGTTCAAATTGTTTATAGGTTCGTTAACTGTACCATTGTCTAATTGATTGGTAAAGAAGTTTTCAAAATTACTAGGATTCACATTGGCTTGTACTTTTGTATTCCACACTTCTTTTGAGAAAAGCTGACCGTTGAATTGCCCTGTAACCATTCCTCCAAAGAAAGTAGCCGTACGTACAGATCCACCACCGTTGTAACGTAAATCAATAATTAGATCGGTAATATTATCTGCTTGTAACTGAGCGATGGCTGCATTTAATTCATCATCAAAAGAAGTTGCAAATTGATTGTAGAAAATATAACCAATTCTATTCGCTCCGTCTACAATTGTTTTTGCAATGGCTACCGGGTTTTCTTGTAGTTGACCTTTTACAAGATCAATAGTTGTTCCGTTCGCTGTAGGATTTCCTGCATTGTAATCGGCCAGCCCAATAGTATAATTGGTTTGTCCTAACAAAGAATTGAAATTTGAATCTGTAAGTTGAGTTCCATTGATCTGATTAAAAAGCATTCCTCTTACAACACCTTTTGCTTCTGCATCAGAATTAGGAATTACATAACGTACATATCCAAAGATATTTTCAGAACCATCAGCATTACGCACCAGTCCAAATTCCATCCCATTACTTTGATTGATCCCTTGAAAAGAATTCTCTAATGCAATATAATCATCTACGATCCATGAAAAACGATCTACAGTTCCTGGTTGATAACGCAAGCTCTCAAATAAAAGAGCAGGATCTGGGAATCCTTGTAAATATGAATTCAATTGTGATTGAGACGAAAAACGTGTATCAGCTAGGTCAGGAATTTGATCTTGCCACAAGTAATAAGCATTCATTCCTTTCCAAACAAAATCTTGTACTTCTATATCAGCCGGAATTCCTTCGGACTTCTCACAACTAACAATAAAAAAACTGATAAATAAAGCTAAAATGGAGTTTCTAAGTATAGGGTGTTTCATAAGACTGACTTTAGGTTCATTAACGCAATTTAAGGATATTTAGTATTTTTTTACAACTCTGTGTAACAAAATATAAAGCATATCGTCGTAATGATGTAAAACTGATAAATAAGACGATAAAAAAATCAGATATTTACAACAAATTACAAGTAACTAATGAACCAATCAGACTTTTTAAAAGTTGTTTTACCGTTTAAAGACAAAGTCTTCAGATTAGCAAAGAGACTTTTAGTGTCTACAGAAGAGGCAGAAGATGCAACGCAAGAACTGTTCTTTAAACTGTGGAGAAACAAAGAGAAACTATCTGATTATAAAAATGTAGAAGCCTTTGCCATGACCATGACAAAGAATTATTGCTACGATCGATTGAAATCGAAACAAGCAAGCAATTTAACATTAGTTCATAGTAATTATAAAGAAAAAGATACCAGCTTAGATAAAAAAGTTGAATATCGTGACACAGTAAACCAAGTACACAAGCTCATTGAAAAACTGCCCGAACAACAAAAACTGATCATTCAGTTGAGAGATGTAGAGCAATACGATTTTGATGAAATATGCAAAATGTTAGACATGAAACCTACAGCTGTTCGTGTGGCCTTATCAAGAGCGAGAAAAACCATAAGACAAGAACTAATAAAACAGCATAATTATGGAGTTAGCTAAAATAGAACAATTAGTCGTAAAGTACGATAATGCTGAAACTACTTTACAAGAAGAAGCAATCTTAAGAGACTATTTCTTATCTGATAATGTGGCACCACATTTAGAGGAATACCAAATGATGTTTGCTTACTTTCAAACTAGTCAAGACGAGACCTTTACAAAAACACTAGAGTTTAAACCGGAAAAAAGAAGAAACTACAAGTGGTTATCCGTTGCAGCGTCAGTAGTCTTATTGTTTAGCATATATATAGGTCAAACGATCACGAATACTAGTGAAGGTAAACCCATTAGTAGCCTTGATGAATTGACAGTAACAGAAAGATTTCATTACGATCAAGCAGAAAAAGCTTTGAAAATGTTATCTGGAAGTTTAAACAAAGGAAATGAAGCCTTTAACAACTTATATGCTTACGAAGATTCAGTAAACAAAATATTTAAAACCAAGTAAATTTTAATAAAAAAACCAAGTAAACCTTAGAACGATGAAAAAAGTAATTTTATTAATAGCGCTAGTAGCGGCGCCAGTGTTAAGCTACGGACAATCAATCTTTGATAAATTAGAAGACATGGACGGTGTATCTTCTGTGATTGTAAGTAAGGATGCTTTTGAGATCCTTTCTAAATTCAACGCAGAAAGCCTGAAAGACAACGATGCTATGGAGGTCTTCAAAATGGTTCAGGATTTGAACGAACTAAAAGTTTTCTCTACAGACAAAGCAGATGTTGCTGCAAAGATGGAAACTATGGTTAAATCAGCAGTTAAGGGTCAAAAGTTAACTGAGTTAATGAGACTGAAAGAAGACAAGTCAAGAGTTTTTATCTATGTGAAAGCAGGAAAGAACAAAGATTTTGTAAGTGAAGTGTTGATGTTCATAAAAGGAATTGATAAGCATACCAACGGAATTGCAGAGTCAGTAGTTGTATCCTTAACAGGAAACATCGATATCAATAAACTTTCTAAATTAGCAGATACTTTTACGAAAAGCAACAACGTGAAAGTGAAAGTTAACTAAGACTTAATATAATAATCTAATCTGCTCCGGTTAATCCGGGGCAGAGTTTAAAAAATAACAGATGAAAAAAATAACAACCGTTTTAGCCTTATTCGTTTTAACTCTATTTGCTTCTTGTAATAGTGAAGAAAGTCTTCAGCAATACATGGTAGCAAGTCAAGAGAAAGACGGATTCATGACCATAGATATTCCTATTAACTTCATCAAGCCTAAATCTTTAGATGTTCCTGCAGATGTTCAAGAAACAATCAAGAGCATTAAAAAAGTAAACTTAGTGGCTTTACCTTATCAAGGAAATGAAGAGGCATATACTGTAGAAAAAGATAAATTAAACAAGATCTTAAAGACAGATAAATATAAAAGTTTAATGCGTATGAATGCTCAAGGTATCAAAATGAACATCTATTACACAGGTTCTGCAGATGCCATTGACGAAGTAATTGCTTTCGGATATGCAAAAGATAAAGGAGTAGGTGTTGCAAGAATCTTAGGAGAGAATATGGATCCAAGTAAAATCATTACGATGATGAACAACATTACGTTGGATGGAGACCAGCTCAACTTAAGAAAGTTCAACCTCGCTTTTTAATAGTCAAATCAAGCTCAACCAAACTCCAAAACCGTTATTTCTATGGAAATAACGGTTTTTCTGTTTTAACTAGCCATTAACAGCTCTCTTTTTAATATTTAGTATTTTTGAATTTCTATTTACAGCCCTATGAAGTTTCAAAAAGCACTAATACTCATATTTGTATTCATTTTTTCTTTTTCCAATGCACAACAAGACCCTTTGTCTATTTACAGAGGAGAGCGTGATAAGATCAATAATCTGGTGCATACCAAATTAAAAGTTGATTTTGACTTTGCAAACAGACAATTGAACGGAGAAGAATGGGTAACACTAACACCACACTTTTTTCCTACAAGTAAAGTTACATTGGATGCTAAGGCTATGTTGATTGGTGAAATCAGTTTAGGAGGGCAAAAGTTAGAGTATAACTACGATGGTTATGAAATTATTATTGATCTTCCTAGAGAATACAAGAAGGGAGAAGAGTATACCTTATATATTAAATACACAGCAAGGCCGGAAAAAGTAAAGCAAAAAGGGAGTAATGCAATTACCGGAGCTAAAGGTTTGTACTTTATAAACCCGCAAGGTTTGCAAAAAGACAAGCCTATTCAAGTGTGGACACAAGGAGAAACAGAAGCAAGTAGCTGCTGGTTTCCTACCATAGATGCTCCTAATCAAAAAACATCACAAGAAATTTACATTACTGTTCCCGATAAGTTTGTGACCTTATCTAACGGAAAACTGGTGAATCAGGAGAAAAAAGGCACGAATAGAACAGATTATTGGAAGTTTGATCAAAAGCATGCTCCTTACTTATTTTTTATGGGAGTTGGAGAATTTGAGATCATAGAAGATAAATACAAGAATATTCCGGTAAACTATTATGTAGAAAAGAAATACGCTCCTTATGCCAAAGAAATTTTTGGAGATACTCCTGAAATGATCGGATTCTTTGCTGAAAAGTTAGGAGTTGAATATCCTTGGAATAAATACAGTCAGATTGTAGCTAGAGATTATGTAAGTGGAGCTATGGAGAATACTACGGCTGTGATTCATGGCGAGCAAGCCAATCAAATGAAAGGGCAGTTGATTGATGAAAATCGTCAAGAAAATACAATTGCGCATGAGATCTTTCATCATTGGTTTGGAAACCTTGTAACTACAGAAAGTTGGAGTAATCTAGCTTTAAATGAGTCTTTTGCAAATTATAGTGAGTATTTATGGAGAGAGCATAAGTACGGGAAAGAAAATGCAGATGCGCATTTGTTTGAGAATTCGAAAATTTATAAAGACAATAAAGATTTATACGATAAAGACTTAGTTCGTTTCTATTATGTTGATAAAGAAGATATGTTTGACGCTGTTAGTTATAACAAAGGTGGAGCAATCTTACACATGTTACGAAATTATTTAGGAGACGAGGCGTTCTTTACCGGTCTTAAAAAGTATTTAACCGATTATAAATACAAAGCTGCTGAAGCACATCAATTACGTTTGACTCTGGAAGAAGTATCAGGAAAAGATCTGAATTGGTTCTTTAACCAGTGGTTTTTTGGTTCCGGACACCCAAAGGTTGAGGTTTCTTATGATTACAACACACTAGAAAAAACAGTTACAGTAAATTTTATACAAACTCAGGCTAAGGAATTCAAGTTTCCTATAGCCATTGATATCTTTGAGAACGGTAAAAAAATACGTCACAATGTATTTGTTGATGGGAGAGATGCTTCTTTCAAATTCTCATTCAGCAGCAAATCACCGGATTTGATTCAAGTTAATGCTGACGGAGTATTGTTGGCAGATTTCTTTGAGAACAAGATCTTAAGTGATTATATCTTTCAATTAAAGAATACTGAGAACTTCCAGCATCGTAGAGAAGCCTTGTTAGAAGTGGTGAAAAGCCAGGATGATAAAAAAGCCTTTAATGCAGTTGTAGGTGCTTTAGACGATCCGAATTACAAGATTAGAATCCTAGCACTAGAAAATATTGATCTGATCAATAAATGGTCAAAAAAGACTGCTATAGATAAGATCAAAAGAATGGCTGATAGCGATAAAAAGACATTGGTACGTGCTGCAGCTATTGAAACTCTTGGGAAACTAACAGATCCTGAATTAAAACCGATCTTTGATAAAGCATTGCAAAGTGAATCCTATAATGTCTTAGGAAAAGCCTTAGTGGGAATGTATTATATCGATAAAGAATATGCAATCAAAAGATCGAAAGAACTACCGTTAGAAGTGAAAAATATTATTGCAACACCATTGACAAGAATCTATATCGAAGAGAAAGACGATTCTGAAATGGTATTTATTGCTAATAATGTCTTATCAGGAATGTTTTTGAACAACAACCCGAAGATTCAGGCTATTTACCAAAAAGCCTACGAGCAGATTGCAAATAGCAACAATACAGATGCTATTCAGAACTTGGTAAATGATATTGTAGCCAAAGGAAATCAATACCGTCAGTTTAATTTCGATAAGGTTGGAATTAATTTGCTACGCCAGATGGTAGAGAAGCAGAAAAAAGTGAACAAATCTAATAAACTTAAGAATATTGAAGTGATCAGAACAGGAATCGCTCAATTGGTTCAATAAGGTTTATTGTTTGTTATACTCGTCAAAAGTACCGTCTGAATAAAAAACAACGATTCTACTAATTCTTTTCCCTGCATTTGTAGGATGATCTCCTTGATCTGAAAACATAGCTGCTTGTTGTTGAGTAGGAGAGCCGACTGTTTTTTGTTCCTCTTTAGGAAAAGTACCCTTCCCATTTAATAGCCAATAGATGTCTACATCAGAAAATGTATTGGTGACTTTCAAAATAAAATCCAGGCTGGGTTTATTTCTTCCGGAAAGAATATGAGAAATACTAGAGCGTTGCACGCCAATTTTATCAGCAAACAAAGAGGCTGTTAATTGGTGGTGCTCAAGGATTTTCTTTAATCTATTCGTAAAATCAGTAGTGTTTACCATTGTAAACTTGCTTTTGTTTTACAAATGTAAACCGAACAAAAAGACCAGTCAAGATTTTTTTATCTTTTAACATTAGTTACAATAAATATATTAAACTAAAGCTTTAAATAATCTATATAATAAACTAATTTTAAGATTATTAAATAATGTTATTATTATGTTATAATTGAATCTTACATTAACTATGTTACAAAAGTAATACAATTATTTACGTGTTTACATTACTCACATTTGATTTTTAATTACGGTTAACAATTGTAAAATCGAGTTTAAACATTTGTTTGAATTCTTTTTTATCGCATCTCAAGTCATTATTGTACTTTTGTAAACTCGTTACAAAAACATGACAAGCTTAGATTCATCATACATACAATCTATTTACACAAAATCGAAAGAAGATCTTTTGTTTGGAAGATGGATTACCTTCGATCATATAGAACAAACATTCTCTACATACGATTCTTCTTCTTTGATTTCCTACACACAAATTGGAGCATCAGAAGAATCAAGACCTATTTTTCAGTTCACTTTAGGGAACGGTCCTGTAAAAATTTTGATCTGGACGCAAATGCACGGTAACGAAAGCACAGGAACCAAAGCTGTTTTTGATCTGTTGAAGTATATTAATACGGTTGAAGATGCTGTAAAAGATCAAATACTTAACAATTGTACCATCAAGATCATTCCTGTTTTAAACCCGGATGGAGCTGAGTATTATACGCGAGTAAATGCTCATAAAGTAGACTTAAACCGTGATGCTGTAGACCAAAAAGCAGTAGAAAGTCAGTTACTTCGTAAGCATTTAGAGGATTTTGACCCTGATTTTTGTTTTAATTTACATGATCAGCGTACAATTTTTGGAGTAGAAGGAACAACAAACCCTGCAACGATCTCTTTTTTGGCCCCTTCGGAAGAAGTAACTCGTAAATTAACGCCGGGACGAATAAAGACCATGAACGTAATTGTGGCGATGAACCAGCTATTACAGCAGATTATACCTAATCATGTGGGCAGATATACTGATGAATTTTACCCAACAGCAACAGGTGATAACTTCCAAAAACTTGGTTACAGCACTATTTTAATAGAATCTGGACATTTTCCTGAAGATTATGAGCGAGAAGAGTGCAGAAAGTTTACCTTTGCAGCATTGTTAAAAGGAATTCATCACATTGCTACTTCAAAAAGCTTTGAAAGCTATAAAGAGTACTTTACGATTCCTGACAATATTAAAAACTTCAGAGATTTAATTCATAAATACACTGATAAACAATCTGTTGCGTTTCAGTATGAAGAATCTCTTAAAGATGGAACCATCATTTTTGTACAAAAAAAGGTACAAGAAGATATTTCTAAACTTCTCTTCCATAAAGAAATCGTTTTCGAAAGCTAATTTTTTTGAATTTTCTTCATTTTTTTAGCGAATAAATTGAATTTAATGAATACTTTTGTATTATTGTTTGAATAATTAATAATAAGAATGAAAAAATTCATGCTAGACGAAATCGATCATCAGATATTAGACATCTTGATCGAAAATGCGAGAACTCCTTTTACTGATATTGCAAAAAAATTACTGGTATCAGCAGGGACAATTCACGTAAGAGTAAAGAAAATGGAAGACGAGGGGATTATTCAAGGATCTACATTGACCTTGAATTACGAAAAAATGGGCTATTCGTTCATTGCTCACGTAGGGGTATTCCTAGAAAAAACCTCTATGACACAGAATGTAATTACAAATCTTCGTTTGATCCCTAACGTAACAGTAGCTTATGTAACTGCAGGAAAGTATAATATCTTCTGTAAAGTACGCGCAAAAGGTACAAGTGACGCTAAGGACATCATTTATCAAATTGATGAAATTCCAGGAGTGAGTAGAACTGAAACTATGATCGCTTTGGAAGAAAGTATCAATGATAAAAAACGAATGATGCACGCAATATTTAAGGAATTGTAATAACTTTTCTACTTTCAAATAAAGAGCCACGCTAATAGCGTGGTTTTTTTATATCTTCCTACCATGAATTTTACATCAAAACTCCCTACTGTAGGAACTACCATATTTACTGTCATGAGTAGCTTATCAAAACAGTATAACGCACTCAATCTTTCGCAAGGTTTTCCAAACTTTGAAATTGATGCCAAGCTATCAGAACTTGTAGCAAAGGCGATGAAAGAAGGCAACAATCAATACGCTCCCATGCCGGGTGTTCCGGCTTTGAGAAAAGCGATTTCAGAAAAATTTCAAAAACTATATCAAAGTACTTACAATCCGGAGAATGAGATTGTAGTAACAGCGGGAGCTACACAAGCTATTTTTACAGTCATTTCGGCCTTTGTACAACAAAATGAAGAAGTGATTCTTTTCAAGCCTGCTTACGATTGTTATGAACCCGCAATAGAATTACATGGAGGGAGAGTTGTACCTATTCAATTAAAACATCCGGATTATCGTGTAGATTGGACTGAAGTTGAAAGCAAGATCACGTCAAAAACTAAGATGATCATCATTAACACACCTCAAAACCCTTGCGCCACAATTTTCTCGAAAGAGGATTTGTTAGAACTACAAAGAATTACTGAAAATACAGACATTATTGTATTAAGTGACGAAGTATATGAGCATCTTATTTTTGATGGCCAAGAACACCAAAGTGTATGTAGATTCCCGGAATTGAAGAAGCGTTCATTTATTACAGCTTCATTTGGAAAAACCTTTCATGCTACAGGTTGGAAGGTAGGTTATTGTTGTGGTCCGCAAGAATTAATGAATGAGTTTGTAAAAGTACATCAGTTTAATGTATTTAGTGTTAATCACCCGGTGCAGCTTGCTTTGGCAACCTATCTTGAGAATGAAGAGCATTACAATCAACTACCGGAATTCTTTCAGCAGAAAAGAGATTTATTCTTGGATGCAATCTCAGGATCTCGTTTTTCATTTGTACCTAGTCAAGCTACCTATTTTCAAGTATTAAGCTATGATGATATCTCTGATGAATATGATGTTGAGTTTGCAAAAAGACTCACACGAGAATTTGGAATTGCTTCCATTCCGATGTCTGTTTTTAACGAGAATCAATTGGATTTTAAGTCCTTACGATTCTGTTTTGCTAAAAAAGAAGATACACTCTTACAGGCTGCTGACATTTTGAATAAAATTTAGAAGATTTTATATGGAAACTCGTACTTTAGTCCTGATAATTTACACATTTTAGATGGCTGCACATATCGAATACCACTTTGCTGATATAGAAAAAGACACACTTATTCATTTATACAAAGGCATGTTAAAACCCCGCATGATCGAAGAGAAAATGTTGGTTTTACTACGTCAGGGGAAAATTTCTAAATGGTTTTCCGGAATCGGACAAGAAGCGATTGCAGTTGGAGTAACCTCTGTACTTAATAAGGAGGAATATATCTTGCCTATGCACCGTAATTTGGGTGTTTTTACAACCCGAGAAATTCCTTTACACAGGTTATTCTCACAATGGCAAGGGAAAATGAACGGGTTTACCAAAGGAAGAGACAGAAGTTTTCACTTTGGAACTCAAGATTACAAAATAGTAGGAATGATCTCTCACTTAGGGCCACAGCTTGGAGTAGCAGATGGGATTGCCTTAGGAAATAAACTAAAGAACAATCAGCAAGTATGTGCTGTGTTTACAGGAGAAGGAGGAACCAGTGAAGGAGATTTTCATGAAGCATTAAACGTAGCTTCTGTATGGAGCTTGCCTGTATTATTTTGTGTAGAGAACAACGGATATGGTTTGTCTACCCCAACATCAGAACAGTACAATTGTGAAAACATTGCTGATAGAGGTTTAGGCTATGGTATAGAAAGCCATATTATTGATGGAAATAATGTAATTGAAGTATATACTAAGGTAAAAGCCTTGGCAGAAGATATTCGTAAAAACCCTCGCCCCGTATTGTTAGAGTTCAAAACTTTTAGAATGCGCGGACATGAAGAGGCGAGTGGTACCAAATATGTACCCAAAGAATTAATGGATTATTGGGCGCAGAAAGATCCTGTGATCAATTTTGAGAATTATCTCTTATCAGAAGGAGTGATTACTCAAGACACCATTGATCAAAACAAAAGTGAGATCAAGCAAGAGATTGATGAGCATTTGCAAATCGCCTTTAATGAAGAAACGATTGTTCCAGATTTGGAAACAGAACTGGCAGACGTATACAAAGCTCACTCTCCTGAAATCATTGCTCCAACAGATAAAAAAGAAAAGATTCGTTTTATTGATGCGGTTTCCAAAGGATTACGTCAATCTATGGAAAAGCATGATGATTTGGTTATTATGGGGCAAGATATTGCCGAGTACGGTGGAGTATTTAAGATCACAGAAGGATTTACAGAGCAGTTTGGAAAAGATCGTGTAAGAAATACACCTATTTGTGAGTCTGCTGTTGTATCTGCAGCCTACGGACTGTCTGTAAACGGAATGAAAGCTGTGATGGAAATGCAGTTTGCTGATTTTGTGAGTTCCGGATTCAATCCAATTGTCAACCTATTAGCAAAATCCCATTATCGTTGGGGGCAACAAGCAGATGTTGTTGTACGTATGCCATGTGGAGCCGGAGTTGGTGCCGGACCATTCCACAGTCAGACCAATGAAGCTTGGTTTACCAAAACTCCGGGATTGAAAGTTGTGTATCCTGCATTCCCACAAGATGCCAAAGGTTTGTTGTGTGCTGCGGTAAACGACCCGAACCCTGTATTGTTCTTTGAACACAAAGCTTTATACCGTTCTGTGTACCAAGAAGTATCTGAAGACTATTTTACTTTAGAAATAGGAAAAGCCCATAAACTAAAAGAAGGTAACCAAGTAACCATCATTAGTTATGGAGCCGGAGTGCATTGGGCATTGGAAACTTTAGAACAAAATACCGAGATTAATGCCGATCTTATTGATCTTAGAAGTTTACAACCTTTGGATACAGAGATGATCTTTGCATCAGTACGAAAAACAGGAAAAGTAATCATCTTACAAGAGGATTCACTATTTGGAGGAATTGCCAGTGATCTTTCTTCTATGATCACAGAAGAATGTTTCGAACATTTGGATGCTCCTGTTAAGCGTGTTGCAAGTATAGAAACACCTATTCCTTTCCAATCAGAGTTAGAAAAGCAGTATTTGCCAAAGAATCGTTTTGCTGCTGAGCTAACAGCTTTACTGGAATATTAGGCTTCTAAACGGTAAATTATTAGTTGTATATTTAGGCAAAATCACGCCTAAATGAACAAACAGATCATCTTTAAAAAACGACCTATCGGTTTTCCCGATGAAAGTACATGGAGTTTAGAAACAACTTCTATTCCGGAACCTAAAGAAGGAGAAGTACTTATTCAACATCATTATATTTCTTTAGATCCTGCCATGCGAGGATGGATGAATGATAATAAATCCTATATAGCACCTGTAGGAATTGGTGATGTAATGAGAGCCGGTTCTATCGGAAAGGTTATCAAATCTAATAACCATCCTAGCTATAAAGTGGGAGATTGCCTGACCGGTTGGGGTGGAGTACAGCAATATGTAACTACAGACGGAAAAGGTTGGCATAAAGTAGATGACACCATTGCTCCCATGCCTTTATTCATTAGCACATTGGGAATGCCCGGTATGACAGCTTATTTTGGAATCTTGGAAGTAGGAAAGCTCAAAGAAGGAGATATTGTTTTGGTTTCTGGCGCCGCCGGAGCTGTAGGAAGTGTTGTTGGTCAAATTGCAAAGATCAAAGGATGCAGAGTTGTTGGAATTGCCGGAGGGAAAGAAAAATGTGATTATCTGGTAAATGAATTAGGCTTTGATGCCGCCATTGATTACAAATCTGAAGAGATCTATAGTGCATTAAAGAAGAATTGCCCTGAAGGAGTTGATGTGTATTTTGACAACGTAGGAGGAGAAATTCTAGATGCAGCGCTATCAAAATTACGTATGCACGCCCGAATTGTGATCTGTGGAGCAATCTCGCAATACAACAATAAAGTACGCATAAAAGGACCTAGCAATTATTTGAATCTCTTGGTAAAGCGAGCCAGTATGCAAGGAATGGTGGTTATGGATTATGCCAAAGACTATGGAAAGGCTGCCATGGAAATGGGCGGTTGGATTGTAGAAGGAAAACTAAAATCACGAGAAGCAATTTTTGATGGAATCGAAAATTTCTACGATACTTTTGGCAGATTGTTCTCCGGTGAAAAGAAAGGGAAATTGATTTTAAAAGTAATTGAAGAGTAGTGGAACGCTTCTTTCAATGTCCGTATTGTTGGGAAGAGATCTCTATGATTCTGGATATGAGCATCTCTCAGCAAACCTATATTGAAGATTGTGAGGTCTGTTGCAATCCTATTGAAGTTACTCCTGTGTTTGAAGCACAAGAACTAGTTGCTTTCGAGAGTAGATCTATCGAGCAATAGCTTGTTAAAAATTAGTTAATTGCCATAGGAAACTTCGGTCACACTTGAGAAAGCCCTAATTTTATGCAAAACCAACTATTATGAAAAAACTGATTTACACAATGAGTATACTGCTTGTTGCGCTTCTCACTGTAGCAGCAGTCAGCCATGAAAAAGATACATTAACAAAAGATTTTATCACCGGAAATCCCGGAATTTCATCCATCAATAGTTTAAGTTTTGGACCTGAGGGTATTTTGTTTATTGGCGATTCTGACAATGCCAAGATCTACGCTATAGATACCCGAGATAACAAAGCCCAAGAAAAGTCAGAAAATATTGCTGTGGATGAGTTTGATGTAAAAGTTGCCAATGCTTTGGGAACTACACCCAAAAACATCAGAATTACAGACATGGCCGTAAATCCGGTTTCAAAAACAGTGTACTTTTCAGTACATACACGAGACGGCAAGCCTGTATTGTTAAAGTTAGTTGACGGAAAATTGGAGAATGTTTCTTTAACCGATTTAAGTTTTTCTGAAACTTCTATAGGAAACGCAGTTGCTAAGGATGCAAAAGATAGAAGAGGAAGAGCCTTAAGAAGATGGGCTATTTCTGATTTAAAATACCACAGAGGAAAAGTACTAGTATCCGGTTTATCTAACAAAGAGTTCAGTTCTTCGTTTAGAAGTATTCCTTTTCCATTTAGAGGAAAAGAGAATTTTGCTACTCTGGAGATCTATCACGCAGCTCATGGGCGTTATGAAACCTATGCACCAATCAAGACATTTGATGTAGTAAGTGTAAAAGGAAAAGAATATTTATTAGCTAGTTATACCTGTACACCTTTGGTATTGTTTCCAATTAGTGAACTTACAGGAGGAAAGCATCTAAAAGGAAGAACTATTGCCGAGCTAGGTTCCGGAAACTCACCGTTAGATATCATCAGCTTTCAAAAAGGAGATGAAGTAAAACTATATATGTCTAACAACAACCGTCCGGTAATGCGTATCAACTTGTCTGATATAAGTAAGTTTGAAGGCTCTTTAACAGAACCTGTAAAGGAATTTGGAAAAGATGTAGGGTTAACTTACGATAACCTTCCTTTTGTGAATGTACAGCAGCTAGATGACTTAGATGAAGACAATGTGTTGATTTTAAGAAGAAGAAACGACGGTAATTTATATTTACATAGTAGAAACAAAAAATGGATGTAAATTCAGTACAACATATCACTCAGAAAAAGATCAGGAACTTCTTGGTCTTTTTTTGTTTGTTTCTTTTGCTATCCTGTACCAAAGAGCCTATGTTTCAACATAGCCTCATCTATGAAAACAACCAGGCTATAAGCTTAATGTTTACAGGAACTAAAGAAGCCAATAGTTATGCTATCCGATTGAAAGGAAAATCATACAATGTGCTGGGAGACTATCAAAAGGAGGGAAACGATATTCAATTTACACCTGTAATTGCCTTTACAAGAGGCGAAAGCTACGAGATTCTTTTAGACGAAAAGGTTATTCAGGAGTTTTTGGTTCCTAAAGATATGGAAGCGGAACGCCCTCGATTGTTGAGCTTTTATCCCAAGTTAGATACTGTTCCGGAGAATCTATTAAAGATGTATTTGGTTTTTTCTAAACCCATGCAACAATCACAGTCTACACTTGACTTTATCAAGGTTTTTAATACAACTACCAGTGAGGAAGTACAGATATTTTTACCCCTTGAAAATGAACTGTGGAACGCAGACAGAACAGAGTTAACACTTTGGTTAGATCCGGGAAGGATTAAAAAAGATCTAATTCCAAACAAAGAACTGGGAATTCCTATCAAACAGGGGAATAATTATGAGATTGTTGTTGAAAATACATTGACAGACCAAGAAGGAATTGAATTAGGAAAACCTTATGTAAAACGATTTTCAGTTGCGGGAAGAGATATTCAAAAACCTAATGTAAAGCAATGGGAATTAACCATTCCATCAGGAAAATCTAAAGAAGCTTTAGGTATTACTTTTAATGATTTTTTAGATGCTCAATTGATTGAAGAAACCATTTCAGTAGTAGATGCTAACCAACAGCAAATCAAGGGAAGTTTTTTAATTCCTAAAAAGGGAAACAATGTCTTATTCATTCCAGAAAACGTTTGGAATAGGGGTAAATATCAAGTTTTAATTTCGGGTTATTTAGAAGATCTTGCTGGTAATAACTTAAATAGATTGTTTGATGAAGATTTACAATCCAAGAAAGAGAAAGTACTAGGAAGCTTAAATTTATTACATTTCGAAATAGAGTAAAATATTCTCTTTTAAAAAAGCAACTTCGGTTTATGTTTAGCGTAGGTTTTCAATGACCTAAAGGATTCTTCCAATCAAACCTATCAAACATAGCAATCCAATCTTGAGGGAAATCTGCTTTTAGATTGAGGTCTTCTTGTGTAAAAGGGTGTTTAAATACCAAAGAACCGGCATGTAAAAAGAGTTTTGTCCATCCAAACTCACGTTCATACATCAAATCATGATTCTTATCGCCATATTTGGCATCATTCATCAACGGATGAGAAATCTTGTTCATATGAATACGTAATTGATGCAAACGTCCTGTTTTAGGAGTTAGTTCAACCAAGCTATAACGAGAAGTATCATAAGGTTTTACAGGAATCTCTAAGGTTACCGTTTCTAGCTGTTTCAAATGCGTTTCAGCCTCTTTGTACACATCTGCATCACGTCCTTTTACCGGAGAATCAATCACTAAAGAAGCAGGAGCAAAGCCACGTACCACACCGTAGTAGGTTTTTTGAATCTCATCTGCACCAAATAAATCTTGAAATTTAGAAACAAACTCAGTTTTTTTCGTCAATAAAATGATCCCGGAAGTTTTTCTATCTAAACGATGTACAGGATATAATTTCAATCCCGTTTGTTGTTCCAACAATTGAAGCAGAGACAATTCATCTGCTTTGTTACGCGAATGATGGGCATGATGCACCAGTACATTGTTTGGCTTGTTGGCTACGATCACATAATCGTCTTCATAAATGATCTGAATACTCATGATTTCTTTTTTACAGTGAGTAATAAGAAAAACGAAATAGCTCCACAAATGGTAAACCCAATAAACAATGGGAGGGCAGTGGTATCTACAAAGCTACCAATAAAGGTTGCAATAGGAACTGCCATAATGGTAGATGTAAACCCGTTAATGGCTGCACCAATTCCGGCAATATGCCCTAAGGGTTGCATGGCTAAGGAGCGTACATTTCCAAAAAGAAAACCAACAGCAAAGAATTGAATGGCAAAGAAACTTACCAAGACAACTACGCCGGGATTCATTTTTCCATAGAATAAGACCACATAAAGAAGAGATATCAAGGTAAAGAGAACTGTAAATATATTTACGAGTTTACGCATTCCAAAGCGTACAACTAAGGTTCCGTTGGTAAAGGTAGCCAGTCCAACAGAGAAGGCAAGTGCTCCAAAAATGTATGGAAACTCGTTTACCAAGCCGTATTGTACTTGAAAAATATGTTGCGAGCTGCTTAAGAACACCATAAAAGAACCGGTTACAAACCCGGATATAAGTGTAAAGATTACGGCAGCTCTGTGTTTTACAAATTCTTTGCTACCACTTACAAAGAGGTTTAAAGAAAAAGCTCGTTTGTATTCTGGTTTTAGCGTTTCAGGCTGTCGTTTCCACAACCACCAAAGCACTAAAACACCAAAGAGTAATTGACTGTAAAAGATAGATTTCCATCCGTATCCGTCTAGCATGAATTTACCTAGTGTTGGTGCTACAATAGGAACTAAAATAAAAATGGCTACAACAAAAGACATGATCTTTGCCATATAATCGCCTTCAAAACGGTCTCGTACCATAGCAATACTAATGGTTCTTGGCGCAGAAAGCCCAATTCCTTGTAGAATCCTTCCTAAAATCATAACTTCTATAGAAGTAGCAAATACACAGAGAAAACTAGCAAAAACAAAGGTGAAGAAACCTACGTAAATGATGGGTTTTCGTCCAAAACTATCGGAAATGGGACCAAAGATCAATTGCCCGAATCCCAATCCTAAAAAGATCATGGTGATCAATAGTTGGTTTTCTGTGGCATTGTGTGTTCCTATCGAGGCTCCAATAGGTTCTAATGCCGGTAGAATAGCATCTATTGATAGTGCTACCATGGACATTAAAGAGGCCATTAAGGCGATAAATTCGAACTTGGATTTTTGGGTAATGGAAGACATGGCGCAAAAGTAATCTATTCCTTTATAGAAAGTGTGAATCTGGTATGAAAATTGCGGTAAAAATGAGTGAATTAGAACGTTAAAATCGCTTTTTTACTGGTAAAATTGGGATTTTAGCGCGATATTTGAACTAATTGATTGAAAATTAATGAACTATAAAAACACTCTTAAAATGAGAAATTTTGTTATTGCATTGGTAGGTTTGCTATTTATTGTGAGTTGCAATAGCACTCAGAGTGCAGCAAAAACCACCGAAAATTTAAAATCCCTATCAGAATGGGTTGACGGTAAAAAGATCAAAGTAGTTGCAAACTCTGCATCACCATTGGCCGCAAATGAATTTGCGAACTTTGGTTTGTTGCCACAGGGTAGTACAGCTAATCGTATCTTTTTAACAGGAAATGATTTTATATCGATCAAAGGAGATCATGTTGTGGTAGATCTTCCATATTATGGAGTTCGTCAACAATCGACAGCTTTTGATTATAACAACAGCGGTGTACGCTTTGAGGGAATTCCGGATCATTATGAAGTAAAGTACGACGAGAAAAGACGTACGTATACAATGGAGATGGAACTAAAGAATGGGAAAGAGGCTTTTGATGTGATGATTAAGTTATATCCAACATTACGAGCTACCATTCATGTAAATACAACACGAAGAACTGCAATTAGTTATCAGGCAAGAGTTAAAGAACTGCCGGCTGATACAAAGTAAAGGTCTAAAGTATTAAAAAAGCCCTGCAGAAATGCAGGGCTTTTTTTGTTTTGATTTAATCGTCATCTTCATCATCGTCGTCGTCATTGTCATCATCTTCTTCATCTTCATCGTCACCTTCAACAATGTCGTACTCTTCTTGATAATGTTGTAATAAGGGCTTTGCGATCTTCGCATCTGAATACCTGTATACTTGGTAACCCTCCAGATTGATGTAGTCTTTATGTTTGATATCAGAATTGTAAAAACCATTTCTGTAACTGATAAAGGCATCTTGAAAATCGTTTCCTTCTCCTAGGTCCGAAAAATAATTGAACAGGGAAGGAGTGGTATCTTCACGAGTCATAAACAACACCACAATATTTACCTGAATCTTCTTTTTCTTGGCTACATCGGCAATACTCTGTATCCGCTGATAGTGGTTTGAGTTACTATCTGTTGGGAAATTTTGGGCATTTGTCCTGTAGTTTACTAGAAAAATTTGATCGTTACCATCTCCTTTTTTCAAGTGTTGTAAGACTTTCTTCAATACTTTATCGTTGGTGTATTGACCCGCAGCATCTTCAAATTCAGAGATGTAGAGTTGTTGTTTCCAGTCGTAGTCAGAATCATCATCCAACCTTTTTAAGGGTTTCAGCATGTTTTTATGATAGTAATCATAACTGACATTGGCTGTATTTGAATTCCAGAACTCGTATTCTGTGGCCAATCCATCGGATTGTAGAAATGAAGAACCAACAAGGTTTTGGTAATCTTCGATTTTGTTAATGGCTTCTTCGCTGGAGGCAACAAAAGAAACCCGAATATTAAAAGCATGAGCTTTAGCAACAAAATTAGTTAAGAGGAAGGTTTTGTACTGGTCATCTAGTATAGAACTGATGTTGTACAAAGTAACCTCATTAAAACTATTTTGGTTACACCAATGCAACAAGTTTAGTTCTTCGATTGTTCCGAGAATGTCGTTTTCAAAGTTGTTGACATAAATTCCGCGATGGGAAATGGAATCATCTTCAGAGTCGTTTCTGCTAAAAAGCTGATCGCTTGAAGGATCAAAGACTTGTTCATCAATGTTTTCATCAAGGGGACTACAAGAGAATAGTGCTACTGTTATGAACAGCAGGCACAATCGTGCATGTAGCGATTTCATAAAGTTTTTGTTTTGGGTAGATTAAAATTTTTATTTGGTTAACTATAATTTGATTAAATCACTTAAAGCTAATGATAATAATTGTAGAAAGCTAACAGCTCATCGAAAAGAGGGGTTTTCCTTACGTAGATTTAGTTGACTTATCCAATGAACTCCTAGGTATAGATAATAGAAAAGAAAACCTACAATGGCGTGAGTGCATGTGGAATGAGATTCATAAACTTAATTTCTTTTTCACTTCTTCCAAATATTTGTCAAGTAAATAGGTTTTTCCATCCAGTTCTTTTGCTTTGTTATAATATTCTAGAGCTTTTTCATATTCGCCATTATCATAATGATAGATACCGAAATTTAAATAACAATAGGAATTAGTACCGTCTAATACCATGGATTTTTGAAGGTCTTTGAGACCTTCTTCTTTTAAGCCAAGCTTAATCTTTGCAAAACCTCTATTATTCAGAGCATAAGCAAAACTCTCATCTAATAATATAGCTTTCTCAAAGTCATTGATAGCTTTATCATACTCTTCAATTATATTATAAGTATAGCCTCGATTATTAAATGCAATACTATTTTTTGAATCCATCTCGATGGCTATATTATAATCGTTTAGAGCCTCATTGTACAAACCAGAAAAGGATTTTATTAATCCTGAATTTGTATAATCATTAGAATTAAATTGTTTTTTGAATTTATGATCATATAAGTTATTTACTCTCCTCGCATTTGGATAATCTTTTATTTGCAAATAGGCACTAATTAACAACTGGTAAATTATTCCTTCTCGATAACCTTTGTTGTAAACTTTTTCTAATTCTATAGCTGCTAGATCATATTCTTGATTGTTATAGTATTCAGCTCCAATATAATATTCATTAGGTAAATTTCTAAGCTTTAATAAATCCAATATTTGTTTGCCGTCATTAAAAACTATAGTGCCGTCGTATAGTTTTATAGGTTCTTTACTAGGAACAATGTTTATATAGAAGTCATAATAGGTTGAAAGATTGAAAAAAAACAAAATAGCTTTAACATGATCGTTTAAATCACTAAAGAAAACCAGATAACTTAGAATTACAGATAAGATTAAAGATGCTAAAGGTCCAATTAAATTAATAAATATTTGATTATTTATTGATAGAGTTTGCTGCTCTAATACACAAAGTCCAATTTTCCAATTAAAAGGTTTTTTGTTAAAAAAAAGTTCTAATCTTCCAATTTGGATTCTAAAACTTTTTCTTGGGTCTCCATAAGAACCTAAATATAGAGTTACTTTTTTGTCAGTGAGTAATAGAGCAGGAATACCATGACCTAATTCATGAATTAAAGTAGAAAACGGTCTTAATACTACTGCAAAAAGAATTAAGAAAATTATGTAGTAGAAAAACAACATGAGACTTTTAAACCTATTTAAAAAGGTTTCAATATAGAACAATTTTAATATTAAATATTATAGTATGTTGTCAATATTAGAGGAACGTTCTTTAGAATTATAATTATAGCTTATTTGACACGATTAATAGATAAAAACCCATCAAACTTCGATAATAAATTAAAGATCATCTATAAAATGATAGCACTAGTATTCTTTATAGTACTTTAGTCGTTTAATATTAAAAATGAAATCGAAGTATTTAAAAATAGCATTACATCTTTTTTTATGGGTCTTGTTGTTCATTTACCCGATGGCATCTTTAAATGATCAATACCTCATTTATAGAAATTGGCTGTCTTTGGTAAGTATTTTGGTAGCTTTTTACCTAAACTATTTTGTTTTAGTAGATCAATTCTTTCTAAAAAACAAGAAGCTTCAATTCTATATACTAAACGTAATTCTTACTGTAGCTCTATTTATTCTGATAGGGTTTGTTATAGGCAATCCTATATTTCATCCGTCATTAAATGGAATGCCGGTACGTGAAATAAGAAGTGGAGCAATGACTACTGTTCAAGTCATTTTGCCCATAATATTAGGTATTGGTATGTGTGTGGCGTTAAAAGTAAATGCGCATTTAAATAGAAATAAACTATTACTACAGCAGATAAAACAAACTCAGTTAAACGCAGAAATTAAATATTTAAAATATCAAGTTCAGCCGCACTTTCTATTTAATACGCTAAATAATATCTATGCATTGGTAGACACCTCTCCGGTGAAAGCCAAACAATCTATACACACAATGAGTAAGATGATGCGTTATTTATTGCATGATGCTTCTCATAATAAGGTTCCGGTAGTTAAAGAAATAGAATTTTTAGAGCGTTATATAGATTTAATGCAATTGCGAGTATCCTCTAATTTAACATTGAAAAAAAACTTTCCAATTGTTAACCAACCCATAAAAATAGCTCCACTTATATTAATTACTTTTATTGAGAATGCTTTTAAACATGGGATTGACGCTATAAAAGATAGTTTTATAACTATTGATTTAGAAATTGAAAAAGACCATATAAAATATTCAGTCATCAATTCATGTTTTCCTGAGAAAGAAAAAAACACAGATTCCGGAATTGGGTTAGAAAACTTAAAAAAGAGACTAGATATTTTATACCCCAATAAGTTCGATTTAATTACAAGAGAAGAGAACAACACCTATATTGCACAACTAACATTTAAATACAAAAAATAATGTTATCCTGTATTTTAATTGATGACGAGCCTTTAGCGCTTAACTTGTTAGAAGATTATGTGAAAGCTACCCCTTTTTTAAAGCTAATAGCAAAATGTACTAATGCCATTGCTGCTTTTGAAATATTAGAAAAAGAGTCTGTTGACTTGATTTTTACAGATATTCAAATGCCTAATTTATCAGGCATGGAGTTTTCAAAGCTAATTTTAAACAACAAGGCTAAGATTATTTTTACAACAGCGTTTGAAGAGTTTGCGGTAGAAAGTTATAAGGTAAACGCCATAGATTATTTGGTAAAACCCATAAGTTACCCTGAGTTTCTCACAGCTGCCAATAAAGCCAAACAGCAGATACTGCAAGACTCTACTCAAGTAACAGTTGATAATTATATTTTTGTCAAATCAGACTATAAATTAATTAAAATCGATTTAAAAGATCTGATCTATGTTGAAGGACTTAAAGACTATTTAAAGTTTTATACTGTCAATTCAGAAACACCAATTCTTACACTAAAAAGTATGAAATCTTTAGAAGAAGAATTACCGGCAAGTCAGTTTATGCGAGTACATCGTTCGTTCATGGTCAATTTAAAAAAGATTACAACCATAGAGCGTAACCGGATTGTTTTTGGAGATAAGTACATTCCTGTATCAGAAAAATACAAAGAAGCTTTCCTAAAGTTCATTAAGTCAGATTTTCAATAATCGATAAAATACACTCAAACGTCTATTATTCTTCTATAGATGTCTATTTCGTTTTAAAAGCAAGGTATGTTTATTCAATTTTGATGTATTCATTTTAAATTATACATCAATGATTAGAGTACTTATTATAATCCTTTTCTGTTTATCTACAGCTATTTACGCGCAAACAACCAATCAAAAGATTGAGGAGATGATGCAAAAACACGTGGAGCTAGATCAATTCTCAGGAACCGTGCTTCTGGCTAAAGAAGGAAAAATAATATATGCAAAAGCCTTTGGAGACGCAAACAAGAGCTACGGCATAAAAAACAACATAGATACCAAGTTTAATATCGCTTCAATGGGAAAGATGTTTACCGGGGTTTCTATAATGCAATTACAGGAAAGAGGATTGCTAAACATTAACGATCCTGTTGTTAAATATTTGAAAGACTTTCCGTTGGGAGATCAAATTACCATCTTTCATTTAATGTCTCACACATCTGGTGTAGGGAGTTATATGAGGCATCCGGATTATAGATCAAACAGGCATGGGTATAAAACAATAAATGATTTGTTGCCTATTATTTATGCGCAAAAAATGGAGTTTACAACACCCGGTAAACGATTTGCCTATTCCAACTCAGGAATGGTACTGTTAGGTGCCGTAATTGAGAAAATTACCGGACTATCGTATGCAGAATACATAACTAAACATATTCTTGAGCCCACTCAAATGAACAATACAGCCATGAGGTTTGGCGATGAAGTGGTTAAAAATAGAGCAACAGGATATATGAAATCTATCTCCGGTAAATATCAGAACAATTACTTTTTAAGTAGCTCTCCTTATCCAGATGGAGGAATTTTATCTACAGTAGGAGATATGCTAAAATTTGATCAAGCACTTTATGGTTCTAGCTTGCTTAATGAAGCTTCCAAAAAAACGATGTTTAAAGCGCTTAAAGTTACTTACGGTCTAGCATTTCAGGTAGAAAACAGACAGGGCAACCTTGTAGTAGGGCATAGTGGAGGAATGCCTGGTTTCTCATCATATTTTTCTAGATATTTAAAAGATAAATACACCATCATAGCACTTTCTAATTACGATATGATTGCCAGAAACATAGTGCATTATATTGAAGATATCTTATACGGCAATAAGTATCAACTACCTAGAGAAAGACTGCGTGTTTTTATCTATAATCATAAAAGCAAGATCCAAACATTTAAGCAATTAAAAGATATTGCTGCTTACATCACAGAAAACAACTACTCATTAAAACACCCGCAAAGACTAAATATGATTGCTTATGAGTTTGTTAGAGAGAATGATATTGAGTTTGCAATAAAACTGTTTAAGCTAAATGTGCATTTATTTCCTAATGAGGCTAATATGTACGATAGTTTAGGTGAAGCCTATGAAAAGAACAAGCAGTACAATTTAGCACTTAAAAACTATGAGAAAGCTGTTGAGACAGCAAAAAAACACTCTCACAGATTGTTAAGCTCTTTTGAGTCTACTTTAGAAAGGTTAAAGAAAAAACTAAACAAAGACTTGTAAAATGAAGTTAGAGCTAAAAAAAGAATCGTGGTATAATTACCTGTTTGATCTAACCGTATATATTGCCATAATGTTCTTAATTAGGGAAACATCTATTCCTAATACACATTATTTAGTAACAGGCTTTTTATACTCAGGAACTACATTAATTGTAGCTACATGGATGATGAAAAGGCGAGGTATAACCTGGAAAACTCTAGGTTTAACTCGCCCTAAAAGCATACAGAAAACACTTTTGAGTTCGGTAATAATCTTTATAACCATTATAGTTACGCTGCTCATTTTTAATCTTATACAAGATTCTTTGTCTATTGTTAAAGAGAGTAGCGAAGCTTCAAAAGGAACAAGCACTGGACATTCTTTACGTAATGGAGATTATGGCTATGTTTTTTCAATTATCATTTTTGTATGGATACAATCTGCTTTAGAAGAACTGTTAGAACGTGGGTTTCTAATTACCTGGGTAGAGGGTTTATTCTCAAATGTAAAGTTTAAAACAGCCATTGCCATTATTGTGCAAGCATGCATTTGGGGATTTAGGCATTCGTATGATATCTCTGAACGATCACTTTCTGTTGCACTGATCGGAATTATTATGGGAATTGCTTATGTAAAGCTAGACAGAAACTTATGGCCGGTGATTATAGCACATTGTGCAATGAATACCTTGTCTTTGATATAGCTATTCTGAAGCTAGTATATAATTGAATTAACTAACAATTCTAGCTAGTAAGGCAACTACCATAACTGCTAACAAAACATATTGTACAATTACAAATGAATCGTCTTTGTCTATCAATTGAATCAAAATAATTAATACCATTGGTATATATATAAAATACCCTTTCTTTATTTTTTTCATTTTTCTCAATAAACAGTTTTAGCTGTTATAATAAATAGATCCAATAGCTAAACTCGTGGCTATAAAAATTAAGAGAATACTTATTTTAGTCACTTTTTTTTCTTTATCATTTTCTTTCTTGTATTGATTGTATATAACAAAAACAGATATTAAAGAAATAAAGCTTACTGCGATCAATTTATTTTTAAATTCCCAACTTTTGGATATAAAAAAATACACTAAAAACAATACTAAATATGGTTTTCTTAAATCACTTAGTAATTTCATAATTAGATATTTAAATTAAACTTTATTGTTATTCTTAAATGACCAATCAAGAATTCAGAGGAGGGGATAAACTTCAGGATCAATTTTTTTAGCAAATTAGACCGAATTGTATTATAAATCAATACCCGTTTTGGGTGAAATTTGCAACTCCTTGTAAATGTGTAGATTAAGAGCCTTGCTAGTATTGTTTAGCTTGTCGAAGTGTAGGAGGGAAACCGCAGTATATGCAATAGTAAATTGTTATAGAAGCAGTTTATTCACGTTAATCTTGTATGTTTTTCCAATAGGTATTACAAAATCATTAATACAAATTCTATTTCCTTCAATTTCATTAATGTGTTGTATTGCAACTATAAATGATTTATGTGTTTGAATAAAATTATCTTTTGGGAGTAAATGAAGAATATCAGATATTTTTTCTCTTACTTGAATTTCATTATTATGTGTAACTACTTTTATGTAATTACCGGTAGCTTCAATAAAGAGAATGTCATTTATTTTAACCTGAACCTTCTTTTTATTTGAACGTAAAAACAAACTTTCATCTTGTTTCTTAATGTTTAAATTAGAAACAACCTCTTCTTTAGGTACATTTATCTTATTTATGGCTTTTATAAATCGTTCAAAACCAAAGGGTTTTAATAAATAATCTACAATATTAAGCTCATAGCCTTCAAGTGCATGTTCTTTATATGCAGTAGTTACAATTACTTTTGGTGGATTTTGTAAGGTTTTAAGAAACTCAAACCCTTTAAGTTTAGGCATATTTAAGTCTAAAAAGATCAAGTCCACTTCATTGTTGTTTAAGCACTCTATAGCTTCAATAGCATCGTAGCAATGTTGTACAAAACTTAGATTTGGTAAAGCATCACAATATCCTTTTATAATATCATGTGCAATATGTTCGTCATCAACTATTATATACTTTATCATAAGGTAAGCTTCAGTTTTGCGGTATAAATATCATCATTAACTGTATGAGTGAACTCGTATTTTTTTGAATATGCCAATTCTAATCGACGCTTTAAGTTTTCTAATCCAATCCCTTCATGGCTTTGCTCTTTAGTATCAAAATTGTTTTTAACGTTTAGCGTAATTGTATTTTGATTCGATATAATTGATATGTTCACAAATGCATTATCCCTCAATACTTCTACACCATGCTTAAACGCGTTTTCCACCAATATAATAAATAATAGAGGCATCAATTTGAGATCTTCATTTTCAATATCAACATCAAAATTGATCGAAATATTTTTATGATAACGCATTTTATGTAGCGCTATATAATTGCTAATAAAATCTATTTCTTGCTGAAGTGTTACATAGTCTTTTTGTCCTTCATAAATACTGTAACGCATCATATCAGACAGTTTTAAAATGAGCTTTTTGGCCTGCTCACTGTCTTTATCAACTAATCCATATAAATTATTTAGCATATTAAAGAAAAAGTGTGGATTTACTTGAGATTGTAAGTGCATCAACTCGGTTTTCTTTTTTTCATTCTTTAGCTTAACAATTGCCTTTATGTTTACAAAGAGCCAATGAGAAACTGTAATAATGACTGTAATGAAATATAAAAAAAGAAGTTCTACAAAGCCTTCTATCTTACCAAAATAGTCATTAAAGGCAACAATAATGATACCTATTACAGCAACCGTAATTCTAAATATACGTATTGGAAAAGACTTTTTTTTACGTAGGAATTTTAAATTCATAAGCAATATTACTCAAATAATATGCTGGCTACAAATTAAGGGGCAAACAACTTGAAAGCTTGTGTAAATAGACTAAAAAGTGGGACAAACGTACTTTGTCACTTAAGAAAGTAGACAGGTCACACTTTTAATTAAACACATCCCACTTTCTTTTTGTAGCTAATATTCGCCAGTAGGTTTGCGGCATAAATCTTAAAAAGAACAGTATGAAGCTAATCATTGATAATTTAAGTAAAACCTACGGTAACGGTGTTAAAGCCCTACAAAATGTATCTCTAGAAATACCAAAGGGTATGTTTGGCCTATTGGGACCTAACGGCGCCGGAAAATCTACTTTAATGCGAACTATTGCAACACTCCAAGATGCAGATAGTGGCCACATTCTACTTGATGATTTAAATATAGCTGCCAATAAACACACGATTAGAAAATGCTTGGGTTATTTACCGCAGCAATTTGGTGTGTATCCTAAAATGTCTGCAGAAGTATTACTCAATCACTTTGCAGTTTTAAAAGGAATTACTCAAAAGGGTGAGCGTAAAGACATTGTTGAAGCCTTACTGCATAAAACAAATTTGTATGACGCTAGAAAGCAGAATTTAGGAGGCTATTCAGGAGGAATGAAACAACGTTTCGGAATTGCTCAAGCCTTACTTAACAATCCTACATTATTAATTGTTGATGAACCCACAGCTGGATTAGATCCAAAAGAGCGTAACCGCTTCTATAATCTTTTAAGCGAAATCGCAGAAAATACCATTGTTATTTTCTCAACACACATTGTAGAAGATATCAAAGAGCTGTGCAACAATATGGCAATTATTAATAAAGGCGAAGTCGTACTAAGAGGAAAGCCTTTAGAGCTAATAGAAGGTTTAAACGGAAAGGTATATCAAAAAACGATTCACAGATCAGAACTAGAACACTACAAAGAACACTATACAGTGATCAATGATAAGTTATTCTTAGGAAAACCAATCATTCATATTGTAAGTGATCTGCATCCTAACAACGGATTTGTTCCTGTTAAGGCAAGTTTAGAAGATGTCTATTTCTCGCAAATTACTAATAATTAATACTAAAAACTATGTGGTACGAAATATTCAAATTTGAACTTAGCTATAGAGTAAAACGTCCTGAAACCTATGTGTTTTTTGGTTTCTTACTCGTGTTTTCAATTTTTGGTGTCGATTTTATTTTTCAAGGCGCAGAACTTGGGCTAATGAAAAAAAATGCGCCTTTAGTTATTGCAAAAACAATGGGAGCTATTACAGGTCTTTTTATGATTATGGTTTCTATGATTATGGGTGTTCCTGTTTTACGAGATTATCAATACGATACTGAAGCCTTATTGTTTATCAATCCTATTACCAAACGAGATTATTTATTAGGGAGATTCTTAGGGTCTTTTGCAATATTAATATTCATTTTCTGTGGATTATTATTAGGTATGATGATTGGCTCACAAATGCCTTGGCATAAAGCAGAAGAGATGCTTGCGTTTAATGCAACTACCTATATACAATCATTTGCAGTTATTGTATTACCAACGCTATTTTTTGGAGCTTGTACATTTTTTGTTTCAGGAATGTTAAGTAAGAAGCTATTGGTTGTTTATACACAAGGTGTGGTAATATTTGTATTATTTCTACTTACCAAAGCCATAACAAATGACTATTTACAAGGTGTTATGGATCCTTTTTCATTAACAACCTTAACGCAATTCTCAAAAGATTGGTCTCCAATAGCGTTAAATGAGTTGAGTATTACATTGAGCGGAATCATATTATCCAACAAACTTTTTTGGGTTGGTTTGGGTTGCCTTATCATGGTTTATGGCTATCGCAAATTTTCGTTTAGTACTTTGAGTAGGAAGCCTAAAAAGACTAGAAAACAATTGAGAAAGACAGTAGGCAATCAACAGATTCTGGATGTAAATATTCCCGCTGTTTCTATTTATCATAATTTTAAAGCACAATGTATTCAACTGTATGAGCTTTCAAAATTCTATACACTATCATTAGTAAAGGAAACTTCTTTTTGGGCTATTGCTATTTGCGGAATCTTAATCATCTTAATTAATTCAGTAAATCTAGGAACCGTACTTGGAGTAGATAGTTATCCAAAAACCTATTTTATTATCGCAGAATTGCAAGAAATGTCGATGTTCTTTTTCATTATTGTGTTGCTCTTCTATTCCGGAGAACTCATTTGGAAAGAGCGTAGCATAAAACAACATGTACTTAACGATGCTACTTTAATAAATAACATAACTACTTTAACTAGTAAGTTTATAGCACTTGTAGCAATTTATGTAGTGTTGATGCTTGCACTAATTATTACCGGAATAGGGTTTCAAGTTTCAAAAGGATACTATGAGTTTCAATTGGGTATGTACTTTTCTGGTTTTTTTATTGAAATTCTTCCGTTCTTAATACTGTACACAGTAGTTGCTTTTTTCTTTCAAACCCTTAGCAAGAATAAGTTCATTGGTATATTTCTAACCTTGATATTTTTTATTGTAAACATTGCTACCGAATTCTTAGGTTTTAATCACAGCCTCTATAAGTTTGGAGGAAAGACCTTAGGGGTATATTCAGAAATGAATGGTTATGGTCATTTTTTACTTCCTTACTTGTGGACTAAAGCTTATTGGTTTCTATTTGGAGCCCTTCTATTAATATTAAGTGCTTTATTAATGCATAGAGGAACAGAAAGTAAGTTATGGAAACGTATTACAACCTTAAAACATCAGATCACAAGACCTATAGCATACACAGGAGTAGTACTACTATTACTGTTCTTAATGCTAGGTAGTTATATCTTTTATAACACTAATATTCTAAATACTTATTGGACCAATTCGCAAGAGATAAGCTTTAGAGCTAATTATGAAAAGACATTAAAGCCTTTAGAGTATATACCACAGCCTAAAATAACGCATACAGATCTAAAAGTTGAATTGTATCCAAAGACAAGAAGCTATGAGATAGAAGGTGTTTATGTGCTTAAGAATAAGTCAGAGAAACCTATTGATGAAATTCATGTTCAAAAACGAATAGCGTCTCATGTTGTGCTTGAAAATGTGGTTTTTGAAGGCGGTGCAACTGCAAACACAAAATATCAAGAATTCGATTATACAATTTACAAACTATCAAAACCTTTGTTACCTGAAGCGTCTGTAAAAATGAAATTTAAGCAGACCTTTAATCCAAAAGGGTTTGAAAACGATAACAGTGGTACTGAGTTTGTTTACAATGGAACCTCTTTTAATAATTTGATCTTTCCATCTTTAGGATACAACAAAAATTACGAATTGAACGATGATGATATTCGCCAAGAAATGAACTTAAGCCTAAGACAAGACAAAGCAAACATTGATAACAAAAAAGAGTTGGTAAACGCACGCTCCGGCAGCGATTCTGATGGTACTTATTTAAACATAGTTATTGGTACAAACAATAGGCAAAAAGCAATTACTTCCGGAAAACTAATCAAAGAATGGACCTCAAATAACAGAAACTATGTTCATTATAAAACAGCGCAACCTATAATTAATCTGTACTCAATTCTTTCGGCAGAATATGAAGTAAAACGAGATCAATGGACTTCTTTAGATACAACTCAAAAACCGGTGAGTTTAGAAATTTACCATCATCCAACGCACAATTATAATTTAAACAGAATGATGGAGGGTATGAAAGCCTCTTTAAGTTATTACAGTAAGAATTTCAGTCCGTATCAATATGAGCAATTACGCATTATGGAATTTCCGCGTTATGCTGAGTACGCACAATCGCTTCCTGGCACCATTCCGTTTTCTGAAGCTCTAGGATTTGTTTTAGATATTGATGACAAAACAGATGTAGATATGGCGTTTTATGTTACTGCTCATGAAGTTGCACACCAATGGTTTGGCATGCAAATAGAAGCAGCAAACGTACAAGGAAAAAACTTAGTGTTAGAAACCTTAGCACAGTACGGAGCTATTATGGTATTAAAGCAACGATATTCTCAGGAAAAAGTAGATCAGTTTTTAGAGTTGCAACTGGAAGACTATCATACAAAACGAAAAAAGGCAAAATCGGAACCCTCATTGGCCTTGGTTGAAAATCAAGATTATATTTACTATAACAAAGGAGTTATTGCAATGTATAAACTACAGCAATTAATAGGAGAGGAGCGAGTAAATTTAGCTTTACAACGATTTATTGAAGATTGGAATACTACAAATGGTAAGCTAAAAGCAACGACTAACAGATATGCAACATCACAAGATTTAATAGGTTATTTTAGAGAGGTTACACCAGACTCACTACAGTATATTATTTCTGATCTGTTTGAAAAAGTTATGCCTATAGAACTCGAATAATACGAATTATTGCCGGGCATAATAGTATAGATAGCTACATCTGGAATCTAGACTTTCAAGCTGTAATTTATTTAATCATAATTGTAGATATAGCACCTTTAGGTCTGTATCTACAATTATCTGTGTATAGCTTGTAGAAGTGTAGGAGGGAAGTGCAATGTGTGTGGAATGATATTTAAATTACATTTTTAATAAATAGCAAGAATCGGATTTTTTGAATCAGTATATATTATCATTTTTGTCTCAAACAATTAAGAAATGATAAAGTTCGATTTAGAGAAAAATCAGAGAAAAATATTATTTGAACAAGTTATAAATAAGATTGATTCTTATTATTCAAATACAAAATCTTATCCAACAACACCAAGTTTAGAGATTAATCATATTAGAGATTATATTAACACGCAGAATTTACAGACATCCGTAAACTACAAAAACGCAATTAACCACGTCCTAAATGGATTAGAAAACTATTCTGTACACACACCACATCCAAAATATTTTGGATTATTTAATCCAAGAGCAAATTTCTCTGGAATATTGGCAGATTTAATTACTGCAACATATAATCCGCAACTTGCTGCCTGGAGCCACGCTCCTTTTGCGGTAGAAGTAGAGGCGAAGCTTATTAAAGAATTTGGAGAAAAGTTTGGTTATAAGTCAGAAACTATAGATGGTGTATTTACTACAGGTGGTGCTGAAGCAAATTTATCTGCTCTACTCTGCGCACTAAATCATTCATTTCCTGAATTTGCGAAGAATGGAGTATTTGGAATATCAAAACGTCCTATTATTTATTGTTCTGAACAGGCACATCATTCTATACATAAAGCAGCCAAAACAGTTGGTTTAGGGTATTCATCCGTGCAAAGTATTTCTAATGATGAAGGATTAAAAATCGATTTAAAAAAATTGAGAAATCAAATACAAGAAGACATCGCCTCTAACAATTTTCCGACTATGATAATTGGAACAGCTGGTACAACAGGAGCTGGAACAATTGATGATTTGGTTGCATTAAGAACTATTGCTGACGAATTCGGTCTTTGGTTTCACGTAGATGCAGCTTATGGTGGCGGTGCGGTTCTAAATAAAGAAATCAAACCAAATTTAAAAGGCATTGAAACTTCTGACTCCATTACTTTTGATGCGCATAAATGGATGTCGATTCCTATGGGAGCAAGTATATTTTTAACTTCACATAACGACATACTTTCGAAAACATTTAGGATTACCACAGACTATATGCCAAAAGAAGCTAACTCATTAAATATCATTGAGCCATTTTCTCATTCAATTCAATGGAGTAGAAGGTTTATAGGATTAAAAGTCTATTTGTCACTTTTATTTTTTGGTTGGGATGGTTACGAGCAAATTATTGGTCATCAAGCGAATATGGGAGGTTTATTCAGAAAAAAATTACTGAAAAATAATTGGAATATTAAAAACGAAACACCACTTCCAATAATTTGTTTTACTGATGATTCAATAGTGAATAATAAACAATTTTCTCAAAAACTTCTTGATGCTATTCTTAAAAAAGGAAAGTCTTGGTTATCCACGTACCCAATAGGGTCATTAAATACCTTTAGAGTTTGTATTACAAATTATAATACCTCTGAAAAGGAGTTAGATGAACTAATAGAAGAGTTAAATGAACAGCGAAAACTGTACTTAAATAATATATAGTAATTTCGTGCAAAGATGAAAATTGAAAAATCATATCACTATAATAAAATAGAAGAAGCTATAAGATTTTTAGATACAAACTTCAAAGAGCAACCCTCTTTGGATGACGTTGCTAATCACGTCCATTTAAGTCCTTTTCATTTTCAAAAATTATTTAAAGAATGGGTAGGTATTAGTCCAAAAAAATACTTACAGTACTTAAGTTCAAATTTTGCAAAAAAATTACTTTATAATAAGCAAAATACACTTTTCAATACTGCTTATAAAACTGGGCTATCTGGAACAAGTAGATTACACGATTTATTTATAAATATTGAAGGAATGACTCCAGCAGAGTATAAAAATGGAGGAAAAAAATTAATCATTAAATATAGTTTTGCAGAAAGCCCATTTGGGAATTTAATTGTGGCTTCTAGTTCAAAAGGAATATGCTATATGGCTTTTGTAGAAGATAAGGAAATTGGTTTTTTAGATTTGAAAAAGGAGTTTCCAAATGCTCAATATGAACAAGTTTTAGATAAGATTCAACAGGATGCTCTTTTTATTTTTCAAAATGATTGGAGCAAATTAAATGAGATAAAATTACATTTAAAAGGTAGTGATTTCCAATTGAAAGTATGGGAAGCTTTATTGCAAATTCCACAAGGAAATTTGAGTACATATGGAGAAATTGCAAAACAAATTAAAAAACCTAAAGCCTCAAGGGCAGTAGGAACAGCTATTGGGAAAAATCCCATTGCATTTTTAATACCTTGTCATCGCGTAATACAAACTTCTGGTCATTTTGGTGGTTACAGATGGAATCCGATTCGAAAAAAAGTTATTATTGGTTGGGAAATGGCAAAAACGACTCAATTTTAATTGGCCTCGTAAAATTTTGGTTAAAACAATAGGCGAGTGGTGTAATAAAATCAAAAGACAGGAAACCTAAGAAGATTTCCGTCTTTTGCGTGGAATCTTATATTGCACAAGATCTTTCTTAAAATCTTCAATTTCATCCTTTAATTTCTTATTGGCATTTTCAATCAATTCATTTTGGTGCTTCATAATTCTTAAAAGATCGTGCATTGCATTTAAATTCTCTAACTGAGTGTAAACAATCTGTTCTAAATCGGCTTTTGTATATCTAGGGTATGGCATAAATTATAAATTAAAGTTATTAACAATCAAAATTTAATTAAAAATTACATTTATGTAATTTAAACTTATATAAATTTAATTCAAACTTAAATTGAAAATTTTAAAAATGCAAGTTTTGATTACTGAAATTTAACTTAAACTTATGTTTTAATAAGTTTGTATTATACCTTTAAGCTGATTTACATCAATTATCTATGGCTGAAGAAAGAATAAATAGAATAAAAGAAGTATTGGTTATTCAAGGAAAATCTCAAGTATGGTTAGCTGAGCAACTTGAGAAAAGTACGACTTCTGTAACTGCATTTTGTAATAATAAATCTCAACCACATTTAAAGGATCTAAAAAAGATTGCTATAATTCTAGATGTAGATATTAGAGAGTTATTAGTTTCCACCAAAGAATAAAATTCTCAGAGCTTATTCAAACATAACCATAACAGGTAAGATCACAAATTACTTTCACATAATATTAGTATCGATATAAAACATTTACATGTTATTATATCTGATATTATGCAAAATAGCACAGCTATACGTAACTCTATATAATTGAATTATAATTTATATTATGTTAAATAGAATATTTCAACATCTCTTCTACAATCATATATATAAATAAAAAAGAAAAGCGATCCTTTACAGATCGCTTAACAAAAGACGGATTAACCATTAAATTAAAGAATACGAAAGTTTAATCAGATTCTTCTAAATGCCAGCAGTTTCCGGTTTCGCTAGCACACCATGTTTCTAATGAACTGTCTGCAGCTGCTTGACTGCTATAAGTTCCGTACCATGCACCAACACTTCCGGAACACTCACAATAATATTGATCACCAACGCCACCGTTGATTGACTTTTGTTGCATTTTATTCAACTCCTGAACACCTTCAGAGTTTAAAATAGATTTTAACATAAGTTAGATTTAAAGATTAATAAAGATGTTTAAACTTACAAAGTCATACACACCAAGAAATCTGAAAACCCGTATTTTAAATTACGGTTTTCTGTATTTAGCAAATTGATAAACAGCTTGTAGATGTTTGTGAGCCTTACCCCACCTGGTGTTATTTTGAGAGTTTTAAAATTCTAAAAGCTCCTTGAATTACTAATGCAAAAACAATCATACCAATTACCAGGTCCGGAATGTTATTATCTAGCCACAACACAAGAATTCCGGCTACAATTACTCCAAGATTAATAATTATGTCATTAGACGTAAATATCATACTTGCTTGCATGTGAGCTTCTTTACTTTTGTTTGATTGCAATAAAAACAAGCAAACACTATTTGCAAGTAATGCCAAAAAAGAAACGATTATCATGGTCTTAAAATCCGGAACTTGTTCTAGCCCAAAAAATCTTCTTATAACCTCTGTTAGCCCTATTACGGCCAGCGAAATTTGAAAATACCCGGCAAGCTTTGCAATTCTTTTCTTTTTACTTACCGTTCCGCCAATAGCTAAAAGGCTTAAGCCATACACAAAGGTATCTGCAAGCATATCTAAACTATCTGCAACAAGCCCCATAGATTTTGAAAGAATTCCTGTGGTAAGCTCAATTAGAAAGAATGCTAAATTGATAATTAAAACTGTCCAAAGAAGTTTTGATTGCTTTGCATTTTCACTTTCAAACCCGGTATCTAAATGGGCATCTTCCGTTTTTATGAACTTCTCTCCTAGCTGTAAAGAATTTAACTCTTTTGCAATTGTATCTAAATCTTGATCGTAATAGATTACTAAGTTTCTGTTTTCCAAATCAAAGTCTAAATGCTTTATATTGTTGTTTTCAGTAAGCTTTAAGCGGATAAGATTTTCCTCAGAAGGACAATCCATTTTAGATATTCTGAACAGCGTTTTTTTCATGAGAAGAGACAAAATTCAATACAATGCATAATTGCAAAACAATATACGGTTCATTTAACAATCTGCATAGTTGCACTTTATAAACATAGTAAAATTAGATCCAATTATAATTTATATATTAGCAACTCTGTTGCATTAAGTATTAAAACTAACTTATTATTTCTTAAGAATGAAAAAAACACATCTGGTAATTGTATTGTTTTGTACGTTATTTGTTTTCTCTTCTTTAACTAAGCATCCTGTAAAGCTTACGTCATCAGAATTAAAATACGACCCTAAAGCTGCTAGTTTACAAATTGAATGCAAGGTATTTATAGATGATTTTGCAATAGCGTTCTTAAGTCCAACCATAGAAGCAAGAATGAATCTTTCTACGCTAACAGAAGAAGATAAAAAGTTAATTGAAGACTATTTTGGAAAGAAATTCAAGGTTTTTGTGAACGGAATTCAGTTGCCTATAAAGTTTAATACATACAAGTCTAAGGATAATGTAATGACTTTGCAATTCTCCAAAATAGACATAGCTCTTAACAAAGGAGACAGAATTCTCATAGAAAACGAACTACTTTTTGATGAGTTCGAGTTTCTACAATCTAACTGGATGACACTGCGCTTCCCTCCTTTTATATCAAACTACAATTTTGCTTCTAAGCTAGATAAATCACCCTACTCACGTACTTTATAACACTTTTTAAATGAACAACTTTAGCTCTTTTTTTGTTAATGGATGGGAACATATAGTAGACATTAATGCCTACGACCATCTTTTATTTGTAATGACCTTATGTGCCGCTTTTCAATTAAAACAATGGAAACAAATTTTAGTAATTATTACAGCCTTTACTATTGGACATAGTGGTACTCTTATCTTAAGTGCCTTGGATATGATTCCTACCAATCCAAAGCTAATAGATACGCTAATTCCGTTAACAATTATGATAACGGCAATTTCTAATGTAACTAGTTATGGTAAAGAAGGAAGATTTTCCGACACAAAAATAAAATATACAATTGCCCTAGTTTTTGGGCTTATTCATGGTTTAGCCTTTGCCAGCAATTTTAAATTTATGTTGTTTGGAGACAGCATTCTTATGCCTTTATTCTCATTTAATTTGGGTATTGAAGTAGGACAATTGTTTATTGTACTTCTTTTTATGATTGCTTTGTGGCTCTATACAAAGGTGCTGAAAGGAGAGCATTCTAAATGGAATTTATTTGTTTCCGGAGCCGGTTTTGGTATTGCCGCTACTATTTTCTTAAACGCACTACAGTAATAAAGACTTAGAGGTGGTTCATAATAGAACCACCTCTAAGCTTAAATAATATCTTGTAATAATTAGTTAACTACAAACCCTGGCAGCACTCTCTCTGCTACCAACTGCAACACGCTTATTTTTAATCTATGAACAGTAGTTACTACAATAAGATCCAACTCTTCAATTAAAACAATGGTCTGGCCACTACCTCCTTGAGCTGATGTACTAAAATAGTTTCTATTGCCAACTTTCATATCTGCCTGCCACCAGAAATAACCATAACCTACGTTAGAAATATCTCCACTATCATCAAAATTTTCATCATCACTCTCACGCACAATTCTATGAATAGCTTTGTTTATAAAAGCTTCAGGAATCAATTGCTCTCCATTCCATTTTCCTTTATTCATAGCCAGTGTCCCCCACTTCACCATATCACGTGAAGTCATACTAGAACGACTTCCGGCTCGAGGTAAACCACTAGGATCCGTTACCCAACGATAATTGGTAATGCCTAGTTTGTTTAAAACTTCTTTTTTGATAAAATCTTTCGCCGATCCCGGTACCACAGCTTCAATAACCTGCATAACCAACATAGGATCGTTTTGGTATAAGAAATCAGGAGTTCCGGAAGCAATCGGTGCTGTATGCTCAAAGTAGGCCTGAACTTCTTTCTGTCCTTTTATCTGGCTAGGATCTTTCTCAAACTTCTCTCTGTCTTCTTTTTTGATGCGAATACCAGAACGCATGGTCAAAGCCTGATTTAATGTTATCTTCTCTGCTCCTTTGGCGAACTTTGCCGGATTCAGATCTTTTAGAAAACTGGCAATAGGTTTGTCTAGATCATCCATAGTCAGGTAGCCCAACTGAATAGCGCGACCCAATGCCATACTGGTATATACTTTTGTAGCTGAGGCTTGCGGATGCGGTAAATTGATACGACCTTTTAAATAATAGGATTCAAAAATGAGTTTTCCTTTGTGAGCAATTAAAAAACTATCAAAATTACCGTGTTTGCCATTGGCCATTTCTTTCGCCAATTTCAAAATCATCTCTTTATTACCTCCATCAATTCCTAATTTACCTACAGGTACACCATCTCTCCTATTACTTGGGCTACTATTAATAAACCCTTTTTTGAGTTTTGGAATTTCTCTAAATGAGAGTTGAGCTTCGGCAGCTGTGGCCTTGGGTGCTTTTTTCTTTTTTTGTTGCGCAAAGTTGTTATTTACGAGTGTTAGAAATAAGAATACTAATAATGCTGTTTTATTTTTCATGATATCTGTTTTGTCATCAGTTTTGAATGCTGCATATCTTTTGCAGCAAACGTTTTCTCTTACAAAGGAGGCTTTTTTATCGTATTTAGTTACACTAAATTGTGCCAACTGCTCTATAGCTTTATGAACTGCTCTAAGAGGATGATTATAATGACTATCTTGCATGAATAACCCTCTCATAAAAATGAACTTGAGATCTGCATTCTATTTTCTCTTAGCATCTATTCTACTGCTTGTAACTTCTTGTTCAGAAAACCCTGTTTTTCAACAGCATGAAACAGTATTTCAGATAGGAGATCAGCAAGAATGGGCTGCCAAAGATCTGAATGATCGATCTTGGAGAAAACGTATATCATTAGTGCCTGATGGACAGATTTATTGGCACAGAACTAAAATTGATATTCTAAAAACTTCAGAATCGTTACAACCTTACGGACTTATGCTTCAAGCTTATGGAGAATATGAAGTTTTTTGGGATGGCGTTTTGATTGGAAAAAATGGTAATCCCGGACAAGAAGCCTTACTTGGACCTGAAGGTAAAATGTGGGCTACCTTTAGTATCCCTTCACACTTAACAGAAGCCGGAGAACATGTGTTGGCTGTACGATCTAGCTTGTATTATTTTCCGGGTCATACAGCAATAGAAGACCTGAAGATTGAGGAATATGACAAACTGCTAACAGATAGACTATTTGAATCTTCTTATATGCATCTCTTTGCAGGAGCCTTTTTGATTGCCTCTTTTTATTTCCTATTTCTCTTTCTAAGCAATAGAAAAGAATATGCCACATTGGTTTTTAGTATTAGCTGCTTTCTCTTTTTTGCGTTGATATTGGTGGAGTTTATGAAAGCCTATGTTTCTATTCATTATAGCTTGCATGTGATACGGTTAAAGACCATAGGCTTTCTGATGTTGGGAATCTCTTTTTTAATTCCTTTCTATTTTTCCATGCAATTTCCTTTTCCAAAGAGAAAACTGTTATTGGCCATTCATGCCGGTATTTTATTATATATTTTCTTTTCTAGACATGTTTTCGAGTTAACGCCTAACAATATGTCTTTAGGCATGTGGCTATTCTCATTTGGAATTGTGGCATACGGAGTTTATAAAAAGATCAACGGAGCTCGCGTTGTATTGTTAACCCTCCTACTCTCTGTGCCAATAGTTCTTGCCACTCCCTTTAACAAAAGCCTATTTGCAGGTTTTAGCCTTATTCTTTTAGGGATGTTTTATTTGCTTTCTCTTAGAATTAAGGAACAACGTTTGGCATATGAAAACTCTTTGGTACAATCTACACGTTTGCGTTTAGAGCTACTAAAAAAGAATATTCAGCCACATTTTTTAATGAACACTCTAACCTCATTAATCGATTGGATAGAAGAATCGCCTAAAAAGGGCGTTTTGTTTATAGAAGCTTTGGCTAAAGAATTTGATCTTTTAAACCAGATTGAAAACAAAACATTGATTGCTATTGATCAAGAAATAGCGCTTTGTCATACACATCTTGAGATTATGGAATATCGAAAAGAAATTAGCTATTCTTTAGAAGAAGAAAGCATAGATTTTGAGCAAACAATACCACCGGGAATCTTTCATACGTTACTCGAAAACGGAATTACGCATAGCTTGCCACTGGAAGATAACAGTATCCGATTTAAACTGATCTTTGAATCGAATAGCGATCATATATGTTATACATTTCTAACATTTGCTACTTCTGTAAAACAAGAAGAAAACACAAAGGAAGGAACAGGACTGAAGTATATAAAAGCACGACTTACTGAAAGCTACCATGAGCAATGGGAACTTACCTCAGAATCGGCACATCATGGTTGGAAGAACACTATAAAAATTTATTCTTAAGCAGATGAATATTTTAATTGTAGAAGACGAATCAAGAATCGCTAAAAGAATCGAGCGAATGACTCGCGCTATTCTAGGAGATACCTTGCAATCGATACGGCATATCAATACGCTTGAAGAAGCTGTGAAGTTTATAGAAACTCACGAATTAGACCTTGTTCTCTTAGATCTAAACCTTAATGGTAATAGTGGTTTTGACTTGTTGACGACTGCAGTTTCTAAATCGTTTCATACCATTATTATTTCTGCATATAAAGACCAGGCAATTACTGCTTTTGAATATGGAGTGTTGGATTTTGTACCCAAACCGTTCAATAGTGATCGATTGGAACAAGCTTTGGAGAGAGTCCACACCAAAGAGCAGACAACAGCAAATACGGTTAAATTTCTAGCAGTAAAAAAGCGACACAAAGTACAACTCATTCCTGTTGAAGATGTCTTGTATATAAAAGGTGCCGGAACTTATACAGAGCTTTTTTTAGCAACCGGAAAAAAGGAACTGCATGATAAATCTCTTGAAAAATTAGAACAACTGTTATCGCCTTCTTTTGAGCGTATTCATAAATCATATTTGGTAAAAATATCTGAAATAGCACAGATCACAGTTGCATCCGGAAGTAAGTACGTAGCAGAACTCAAAAATGGAGAACGTATTCCCATAGGAAGAACCAAGTATAAAGATTTAAAGGCAAAGTGGTTATAACCCCCTTATACATTGAGAAAATTGTAATTCGTGACAAAATCATAGCAGTTCACGACATTAATAGCTGATAAGCAAAAGCTTACTTGTATATTTCTGTACATGAAACCTTTGTTAGGTTTCAAAAGCATCACAGCTTTTTTGTTATTCTCCTTAAAGACAACTAGCTGTTATGCTTGTGTTAGAAACATTCATTGTAAAAGCAACATCAAAAGGTGTTGCTTTTTTTATGTCTATGTTTTTCTTTATGCCTATATAAATCCAGTACCTTTGTAGGACAATAACTGGTTTGAATTGCAGTTTAAGCATATAGTTTTTCAGTATTCATAAACATCCTACATGCTCATTCACCTAATTGAAATACTCATTTTTTCATCATTATTGATGCTTTCTTTTATTCTGTTTTCCAATCCTTTGAATGTAAACAGAAAGGCAAATCGCTGGTTTGGTGCTACCCTACTCCTATGGTCTACATTTTGGCTAGATGAAATTTTGATTCTGATAAAAGCCAAGCCTTTTGGTGAATTAACCTTACTCATCCTAACATTTATACAATTTTTCACACCCATATTGTTATACATAAGTATTCTATTCTTTACAAACCCCACACATAAGTTTAAAAACAAGGATGGGCTTTTTCTTATTCTGCCTTTTGTGTATTTAGGTATATTGATAATAAATAGAACATCTAAAGATTATCAGATCTTGGTATTGATACTCACCTTACTTCATGCCATTTTATATATCACGAAATCCTATATAAAGCTCCGAAGGCACCGTCGAAAGATTGCCTTATTTTCTTCCAATACAAATGATATTAATTTAAAATGGTTAGAAAACATCATTTCTGTTCTTGTATTATTAATAGCTATTGTCACTGTCTTTAACCTTGTATATATGGGAACTCCTTTAAAACCATATTTAAAACTAATCATGTTGGGAACAATCTTGTTTGTGGCTTACAATGCCTTAAAGCAAAAAGAGATTTTTCCTAAAAACAAGAAACATAGAAAGGAAGTTATAGCGATTAAGGTAGACCAGGAAGCTCCCAGTACTGTGAAACGTAAAGTTGTAAATGATAATGAGCTTGATGTACAAAAATCTAGATTAAATGTACTTATGAAAGAGAAAGAATTGTATTTAGATCATGATATCAATCTAGCTTCTTTATCCGAAGAAATGGACATTACTCCGCATCAACTTTCTTATATCATCAATAACGGATTTAATCAAAACTTCTTTCAGTTTGTAAATACCTATCGCATTGATAAAGCCAAAACATTGTTGCTGGATAAGTCTTCTGATAAGTTAACAATTTTAGGTATTGCCTACGAATCTGGCTTCAGTTCAAAAACAGCATTCAACACCACCTTTAAGAAATTTACGGATCAAACTCCTTCAGAATTTAAAAAACAGAGTTCTAAGTTATAAGTTAGAACTTGTTCGTGGTTCAACTTCTTAATAATCAGTGGTCTACTTTTTTGTTCGCATTTATAAGCATGGGCATTTAAAACGGTATTAGCAGCTAGTTTTGCCTCATACTTTTAAATGAAATAGAAATAAATCGTACAAATGAAAATCCAACAAAGAACAAAAATCGCCTTTTTTTTAGCAGTCATGAATAGTTGTCTACTATTGGCACAACAACAAGATGATATTACAACCGAAGCTTCTTACACCTTAGAAGGTGATAGTGATGTAGACCAGATCAATTACAAAATTCACGCGAAACTGTTTAGCAAAATGCGAAAGAATTACAAAGCGATCTTTTCTACAAAACTGATTGCAGAACGTAGTGATGTTAGTTATAATGTGCCCATTCTTCAGGAAAATGAATTAGATCAGTTTTATAATTTAGGAATTGAACTAACCTATGTAAGAATTATTAATCAAAAATGGAATGCTGTTGGAGTTTTTAGGCCTCAATTGAGCTCAAATTTTGCATCAGGAATAACTTCAGATGATTTCAATCCAAACCTTGTTGTGATCTTTAATTACAGTAGTAAGCCCGATCGTAGATTGAGTTTTGGAACAACGTACTTATCTAACTCCCCTATCGGAATTCCTATTTTACCGTATATAAATTACTGGCAGAAGCTTAGTGATAAAGCTGAAATGAACTTGGGGCTCTATGAAAGCTCGTACAGTTATAAGGTTTTTAAGGAAACAACACTAACAGCTTTTTTTGGATTTGAAGGCTTCAATTACAACATAAGTAACAACTTGAACGTTGGAAATAGGGTTGCAGAAAGTGTAAACTATGTTGAAGTTAGGTCTGGGATAAGAGTAAAGCAAAAACTATCAGAAGGCATTCATTTCAATGTGCATACAGGCTATACACTTAGTAGAAATTTTGATTTTGTAGATGACTCACAAGACGAAGTGATTGGTTTTGATATGAAAAACAACCTATCAATAGCCGCGGGATTAATTATAAACTTTGGAACTAAAAAGCAATAGTATAAGAGCCTATGGATATATCTAAATTTATTAAAACCTATAAAGAAGAATCCTTAATAGAACAACTCAAGCATTTAAAGTTTGATAAAAAGGAAGATGAATGTGTAGTAACTCTTATTGATTCTAGTGGGCATGAGATTGTAAAAGGTTATGGAAAAATTGCCATTGAAGCCTTGAACGATTTGCACAGTGCTTTGTTATAGTTATAATAATGGTGTGTTGAAGTGTAATCTTAGCTTCAACACACTATTATCCTTTCTTTTATTTTTCCCAAATAGGTAAAGAAATACTACTCTTGCCACTAAATGTAATTTTTAAAGGTGTCGCAGCATCTTTAATACTTTCTGTATTAACATCTTTTCCTGTACCATAATTGATTTGCGCATTGTTGTTTTTATTGATATTTATAACGATAACAATACTACTACCCTTCTCTAACTTCTTACTTACTATCTTAGAGTTGCTAAACGGGATTTGAGTAAGCGCATTAGGAGTTAACAAGTTTCTATGCTCTCTGTTTTTGGCAAAACTAGCTCTACCGATATAATAGCTCAAATGAAAGTATTTTCCTTCAGGGGTTAATTGATATACGATAACAGAATAATCCACATCTTTTTTATTGATTGAGAACTCAAGATTTCCAAAGAAAGAACCATTCATAATTACATCTTCTTGTAAAACATCTGATTTAAATATCAAACCATCTTTTAGGTTGATTTTTTCTCTTTCCAGTGGCCAAGGATAGTATTCTGTATTGCTCATGTGCTTTCTGTCTTTATAATCAACTGTCAACACTACTTTAGAATCATTGGCTTGTGACTCTAAGCTATATAAGTCTCCTTTTTTGTTAGCACTTAAATGAAATCGTAAAGTATCGTTTGTCATTGCAGCCAGACTGGGTTTATGCATCCATGTATTGGCATCCATCACTTGAAAATTGACTTTATCTTTTAGAATGCCAGGCTTTTCTTTGCCTTTTAAGATATAATCGAACCATTCGTAAACAAGATCATATCTGATATTTAACAACGCAGCTTTATCAAGCTTGTAATTTCTCAAATACTCCATTGGTTTATCTTGCGCAGTCCAATGATCATAAGGGCCTATTAACAAATAGTGATTTGGATTTTTCACATATTTATGATGCTGATTGTAATAATGCATCGCTCCTCTTTGCGAATCATCATAATACCCTGTTATCGTTAAAATTGGAATATCAATTTTAGAAAACTCTTGTTTATACGGAATCATTTTCTTCCAGAAATCATCATAAGCAGGATGCTTCATATACTTATTCCACAAGGCGTTTACTTCTCCATCCAAACTATCTAGTTTGTTAAAGGCTACACCGGAAGAATACCAAGTGTTCTTTAAATTATTCCATCGTTTAAAATCTCCTACAACCTCGTTATCTAAGTATTTGTTATTGGTTACATAGAAGTTCCATGAATAAGAAAAGTTGTGTAGTACATTATTTTCCATCGGATAATCAATTCCAGGAGCAATTGCTACAGAAGGAACAATTGTTTTTAATGCCGGATGTACTTTGTGTTTCATTGAAGCCCATTGCGTAAAACCATCATAGCTTCCACCATACATCCCAATCTTTTCATTAGACCAACCTTGCTTACTAATCCAGTCTAAGACTTCATAAACATCTGTATTTTCATGTTCTAAAGGCACGATCTTACTTTTACTCTTTCGTTTACCTCGTGTATTAGCAATCATTCCCACATATCCTTTAGAAGCCGACAGCATAGCCCATAATGGCTTTTCTTCGGCATAAATAGAAAAGGCTAATAGTGTTGGCGATTTACTTACTGTTTTTCCTTTTCTTTTTACAAGAATGGCAGAAATCTCTTCGCCATCTTTTGTAGGAATCAGTATTGAGTCGTCTATTTCATATCTACGCTCATGATCTTTTCTTATCTCTTCAGCTACCATATGTTTTGTTGCTGAAAACACAGATTTGAAATAGTACGTATTGACCAAATTTTTGGCAGCTTTAAGAGAAATAGTACCGGAATTGATTTTGTTGTAAGTATTATTAAAGTTGGCTATGTATTGACTTGTTCTATCTCTAATCACCATAGCCAGATCTAAATCGATCAAGTGAATATCATCGGAGCTCTTTAAGTAATCTTCATACAATTGCCTGAATGAACCGGTAAAGTTTTCTGTGGATTTAGCAGTTGCATAGATGCTATAAAAATCTAAGAATACTTGTTCTTCTTTTGTTCCGGAGATACTCTTAATAATTTTAATTGCCTTAGAATACTCACCACTAACAATATAAGCTCTGTATCGATCTCTTGGCTTTAACTCTTGTTTGCTAAGTTTTTCAGCCAAGTCTTGCATCGTTTGATTTATTGCTATTGAATCTGATAAAGCAACTTTATCAAAACGAATCTCTTGAGCATAAGAGCTTAGATACAAAGTCAGCAGAAATACTATCAATCCTATTTTTCTCATTGTGTTTTTTATAAGTAGAAAACAAAAAGCCTGTTCCTTATTTCGAATATGCTGTCAACTCATTTATATACAAGCCTTCTCCATCATCTTGAGTATGTTTGATATATGATTTAAGAGCCGGTGCATACCACCAAACATCTACTAATTTACCATCAAAACCTCTCGAATTGGTTATTCTGCCTTTAAATTCAATCTTATAAGCCATAAACTTCCCTCCATCTACAGTAAATTCTTCAAAAGAAATGACTTCTGCATCCTGACTGGTTTTTCCGCTTGTACCTTCATTATTTTTCCATTCAACCTCATATTTCCACTTCTTCCCTACTTCTAAAGGCCAACGGTAACGAGATGCTTTACTAGGTTTTCTATTTAGGATCGTTGCTATCTCAAGTGTGTCTGTACCTCCGTAATAAAATCCTAAGGTGTTTTTATAGTTTACAACCTCCTTATAATCTTTTCCTTGCGCTTGTACTTTACCATTAACAGACCTTTGCCATTTCCATGTCCACTGTTCTCCTACAGTATAATCCTCTAAGGTAGATTGTTCGGTTATTGTATCGGTCTTATTAACACAAGAAGATACTATTGAAATTAAGGCTACACAAAAAAGTGTAGATACAATGTATGTTGTTTTAAAATAATTCATGATGATTATTAGTTTTCATGTTTTTGATACAACAAAGTAATAACAAGTTTACGAGGACAAAAATAGATAATACACAAGCGTAATTATTAGTTTATGAGCGTTATGGATAATTTATAAACTAAAAGCAGCATCAAGTTTATGATGCTGCTTTAGTATTATGAGTTAGTTCTTTTTCTAGCCCCTGCTGATTTTCTCAATCATTTTTCGAGCATTATCGTTTCTCGAATCGAGTTCTAACGATTTTTTATAGCTTTCTAAAGCCTCCTTTTTCTTCCCTAGCAAGAAATACGCTTCTCCAAGACTATCATAAGCATTTGATGACTTCGGATAGTTTTTTACATTCAACTTAAAGAATGCTAGTGCTTTCTTAAGATCACTCTTTATAAAGCGATAACCTATGGCATTTATGTCGTTTTCCGGAGGTGTAAATCCACTATTGTAATTTGTTTTATAATAGGCTTCGATCTCTTCCAAACTACTATTACGAATGTTCTTCATTTTTAGATCTTTAAAAATAAACTGCATTCCCTTGTACAAACTCAACAAAGCTACTGTCCAGTGATTTTCTTCCTTAAAATACTCTAAGTCCACATTTCCGGGAGAAACCCCTTTGTTTTTCAATTCGGTATTAAAGCGTTCATGACTATTGATATTGGCTTTAAACACATGAGGAATCCTATCAAAATTTTCAAATTTATCGGCTGTAGATACGTAAATTCTCTTATTTTCTATTTGTTTAAGCTCAGTATTCTTAAGCTTTTTAACGATAAATTGATCATCCCACCAAAAACTTGGATCCATTGATACAAAACCGTTAAACGAAGTGTTTTCTGACAAAAACGAAGAACCAACCAACAAACCTCCATGAGAGATTCCTACTAATGTTCTAAAAGCATTTGTTCTGTATTTTTTCTCTATAGTTGGAAGTAACTCTTGTTCTATAAAACTCAAGAATTTTGCACTACCACCACTTGTTTTATGATTCTCTACAGCACTCGAGCCATTTAGATTTACTAAATACTTTGTTGGTGTAAAATCTCGAACACGATCTACATTTACAATAGCTACTATGATCATCTCAGGTATTTGACGCGACTGTGTCATGTGTTTTATTATTCCTGAATGCGAATGATAGTTTACTTCTCCATCTAACAACACCAACAAAGGATATTCCTTTTCTCCTTTTCCGTATGAATCAGGTAATTCTACGATATAACTCCTGTTTTCATTTAAGATGTTAGAGTGAATTTTATAGGTTTTCCCTATGGAGTATGGTGTGGATTCTTGGGCAAACGCAAAGCATTGTAAGCTCATCAAAAGTGCTAAAATCACTTTTGTTAATTTATTTATTTTGATCATTTATAGTGTGTTTTATAAGCTATTCCAATTTTTAAACTTAACCGACTGTCGACTTGAAACTTCAATAGTTTCACCTGTAGTTAGCTTAATATGAAGTCGATTGTTAAAATGTGGATGAATTTCTTTTATATAATGTGTGTTGATGATCTGACTTCTGTTGGCTCTAAAGAAAACAGTAGAATCTAACTTCTTCTCCAACAGGTTTAAAGATCGTTTTATCATGGCCTTTTGATCACCAAAATACAAGCGCGCATAATTGTCTAAAGATTCTATAAAATGAATCTCAGACAGAGGAATAAAATGACAGTTCTCTCCATCTTTGATAAAGATCTTTCGATGCATGGGCAACACATCTGATTTCTCCTCTACTTTTTCCGTTAGCTCTTGCTTTACTTTTTCAATTGTCTTAGCAAAGCGTTCTTCTCGTAAGGGTTTTACCAAATAATCCAAAGCATTCAGTTCAAATGCTTTTACTGCATATTGATTATAGGCGGTTGTAAAAACTACTTCCGGTACCGTAGTAAGTTCTTCTAGCAAGTCGAAACCTGATTTTTCCGGCATGTGAATGTCTAAGAAAATGATATCGGGTTGCTCTTTGTCTATCACTTCTATGGCAGAATCTACATTGTTGGCCTCACCTACGATTACAAACTCTGAATATTTGTGCAAAGCACGTTTAACTTCTTCACGAGCCAAACGTTCATCATCAATAATAACTGTCTTAAATGTTTTCATCTGCTTTAAACGGTAAAATGATCGTTGCTTCAACTGTATTTTTATCTAACTCAATCAAGTGAAAAGAAGCCTCGTTTTTGTATTGAATTTTCAATCGTTCTTTTAAGTTTTTCACTCCCAAACCTTTTGAAGAATTATTGAAGGATAATTTCCCCGGGTTTTGTACTTGAATATAAACTTGATTCTCCTTTTTTGTGATTTTAACTACAACCAAACCACCTTCCATAATTTTATCTACTCCGTGTTTAATTGCATTTTCTACTAACAATTGTATACTTAGAGTTGGAATTTTAAAATTCTCTAAAGATTCATCAATCGTAATATCTATAGACAATCGTTCTTCAAAACGTAGCTTTTCTATCTCTATATAATCTCTTACAAGATCCAATTCATCTGTAAGAGGAATCAAATCTTTGTCTTTCTCATACAAAGATGATCGCAATAGATCTGATAACAAATCAATAGCCCTCCTTGCTGTATCAGGGCTTTCTATGACTAAAGACTTAATCGAATTCAATGAATTAAATAAAAAATGAGGGTTTAATTGTGCTGATAAATTATCTAGTTGCGTTTGTTTAGCAATCACAGACAACTGAGCATTTTCTTTGGCTGTTTGCACTTCTTTCTGATAGTAATGGTATAAATGATAGGCTAATATCCAAATAGACATGAGTCTTAACCCTGTGATCAATATGGGATCCCAATAGATAAGTGAATTCCATAAATCTTTGGGCACACCTGCAATCAAGGTCCAGTATACATGCCATTTTATATTGCAAATAAGCACATATAGCAGCGCTAATAAAAGAATACTCGGAATTACACGAACTAATAGTTTTTTGATCGGTAAATCACTCCAATTGGCTTTTAAAGCAAAAGCTCTGTACATATGTGTTAGGAAAATTCCGATTGAAACATCTAAAACATAATTTAAAAAGGTGTAAAACACCCCATAGTTATCTCTTGTATATACTGTATATGCCCAGTAAATAGAAACAATTCCCCAACCCAATAATTGACATTTCCAATAAAGGGCTGTTGTTGTTTTGTTTTTAGATGTTGCTGTATTGCTAGTCATTCTTCTACAAAGAAAAACATTCCTTTTCAATACGAAAAGGAAAAGTACACCAACGCAAAATAGCGTCTTTGAATGCTAATTTTAGAAGCTCTGTACAAATAAGTAAACCTAGAAGCAATCAACTTTTTAATTTACTTCTAGGTTTTATAATCTAAAAATTCACGATTTGCTATCGTTTGCTAAAAGCCGGCAAAACCCTTGTTGCTGTTATTTGCATGGTATCATTTTCGCGCGAATGAGCTGTTACTACAACAATAAGGTCTAATTCTTTAATGACAATTAGGTATTGGCCTCCTCCACCTTGTCCTGATGTAGTAAAATACGTTTTGTTACCCACCTTCATATCAGCTTGCCACCAGAAATAACCATAGCCGGGATCAGAGATATTCTCTCCATTAAAGAAAGCTTGCTCTTCTGTTAGAGGTACTACTCTATCCGTCATTTTAGAAATATAAGCTTTAGAAATCAATCGCTTGCCTTTCCATTTTCCTTTGTTCATCACTAGGGTTCCTAATTTGATCATATCTCGTGATGTAATGCTTGAACTACTTCCTGCTCGTGGTAAACCACTAAGTCCTGTTGCCCAACGATAATTGGTAATACCCATTTTATCAAAGAGTTCTTTTTTAATAAAATCTTCGGCAGTTCCGGGTACAACTGCCTCTATTACTTGCATTACCAAAGTAGGATTGTAGTTTCCATAATCAAAACCCTGTGAATTTGAAGTAATGGGCGCACTATGACTAAGAACAGTTTGAACCATGCCCTGTCCTTTTAATTTGACAGTATCTTTTTCGAACTTCTTTCTTGTTTCTTCTTTTACTTTAATTCCCCCACGCATGCTCAAAGCCTTATGTAAAGTAATTTTCTCAACACCCTCAACAAATGCTGTTGGATCTAGATCTTTCAAAAAACTGACAACAGGTTTGTCTAGATCGTCCATAGAGAGATAGCCTAACTGAATGGCACGTCCTAAAGCCAAACTGGTATAAGCTTTTGTGGTTGATGCTTGAGGATGTGGTAAATCAACACGCCCATGCATATAATAAGATTCAAAGATCAGTTTACCTTTGTGAGCAATCAAAAAACTATCGTATTCTCCGTGCTTGTTCTCTGCAATCTCTTGTGCCAACTTTAGAATCATCTCTGTATTCACTCTTTTGGCACCTAATTTTCCTACAGAAATTCCATCTTTTTGTTTGGATGGTGATGTTGTAATAAATGCTTTGGTAAGATCAGGGATGTCCCAAAAAGAGCCACTTCTTTCTGTAGTTGTGGCTTTAGGAGCCTTTTGTGCAAAACCACAATTGGCAAGTATCAAAAGAGTGAATAGTAGTCCTGTTTTGTATTTCATAATATTTCAGATTTAGAATGTTTTGTTTATTGTTTGGGTCTTAGCTTTTCAATTACTTGTGCATCTACCCAAAAGATATCTGTGTTTTCGTATTTGTCTGTAGGTTTTACTTTTCCAACATTTCTATTAAAGAATAAGTATTTACCATCGGGAGTTACACGAGCGCCAAATTCAGAAGCTTTTGTATTTACTCCCTTTCCAAGTTTTATGGCTTCTCCCCAAGAACCATCAGCTTGTTTAAAGCTCACATAGATCTCGGCATTTCTAGGGCCATCATCTCGTTGACCGTCCCACAGTACATAAGATTCATCTGGAGCAATAAAAGGATGTGCATTGTGTTTTCCTGTATTGATCTCTTTAGGAAAAGGTTGTGGTAGTTCTCGTTGTCCATTAATCAATTGAGAGTAACGAAGTACGCTATCACCGTTAGGCATTCCAATTTCATCAAAGGCATAGGTGCCGTTTAGAGAAGAAGTCATCCGCATGATAGGAATGCTGTCATACGGAGCACCTAGTTTTTTAATTTCAGACCACTCCCCGTTTTCCATTCGTTCTTTGTAACGTCTTCCTAAATGCATGGTTTTCCCATCCGGAGAAATGATAGCCTGGCCTACTCTACGTGAAATAATGGATTCTTTCCATTCTCCTTTATCATTTTGTTTGAAAACCATAAAGACTTGTATTTTGTCTTTTTCCTTTTCTCCAACTTCTCGTAGAAAGTAGAATTCTTTAAAATCAGGTGTAAAGACACCTCCTATTTCCCAATCTAAAGTAGATACAAGTCCCGGAGCAAAAACTTGAGCGTTAACACCGGGTGGTTCTTGTCCTAAATACGGACTCTTAGAAGTACAAGCAAAACAAATGCTAGTAAGAAATAGTATGATGACAGTGTTTTTCATGGTTGATAGTATTTATTCAGCAAACCTATTCATAGGAAATACTATACTTAGAGAAAGTAGACCAAAGCTTATTTTAAACGGATACAAAGTAGCGATCGACGTATTTCCGCAGATAGCTGTGTTTAGGCTGTAGCAAATGAAGATTCGTCTTTTTTAAAAGATTGCTCCTTGCTTATTTTATATCTTTATCCACTATGACCAAAAGGAAGAATTGGATCGATTGGATCATTCAGCGCAGAGTACTTTCCCATTTCATTTTTTGGATGGTCTTATTTACCATCTTACCTGTATTGGCTGCAGTAAACTCAGGAAGTGTAGAGAAAACCTTGGTGAGCGGATTGGGACAATTACCGGCACAAGTACTTGCCAGTTATTTGTTGGTTTATTATCAGGTTCCTAAACTTTTATTCAAAAAGAAATACCTGAGTTTTATCCTTTCTTTTATCGTATCTGTATATGTGTTCTTGGTATTTACCAAATACTTTGGAAACTATATGACCAAGCTTTTTGTTCCTAAATATTACGAGTATGAAAGCATATTGGAAATTGTTGGAGATCCTTTTCATTTGGCAGTAGTTTATTTTCCATCGGTCTATGTATTTGTCTTTTTGATGTTTACCACCAAAGCCTTCAAGGATCGCTTTGAAGAACGTCATCAATTGGAAGTCTTACAAAAAGAGAAAGCAAATACAGAATTGAAGTTCTTAAAAGCACAAACCAATCCACATTTTTTATTCAATACCCTCAACAATCTGTATGCGCTTACATTACAGCAATCGAAAGAGGCACCTGAGGTAGTTTTAAAACTTTCAGGAATGTTAGATTATATGCTGTATCAATGCAAAGACCCTGAGGTTCCTATACAAAAGGAAATTGATCTGATTCAGGATTATATCGATTTAGAATCTCTACGGTACGGAGATAAGCTAAGCTTACGTTTTACGCACGATTTACATGCTCCGGATGTAATGATTGCTCCTTTGATCTTGATCTCTTTTGTAGAAAATGCGTTCAAACACGGAGCCAGTAACAATCTGACTAATTCAACAATTACGATTGATCTTACTACGACCAAAGATGAGCTATGTTTTAAAGTTTTTAATACATTGCCAAAGAATAGATTAAAAGATTCTAACAACGAATCGCGTTCCGGGATTGGATATTCCAACTCCCAACGACAGTTGGAATTGAATTATAAAAACAATTACGATCTGAAAAGCACAGAAACGGCTACCGATTTTCAGGTGGTATTAACCATTAAACTCAGCTAACATGAGCATCAAATGCGTAGTTATAGACGATGAGCCTTTGGCAATTCAGGTATTGGAGCAACATATCCAACAAGTGCCGGAATTGGATTTGGTAGCTACTTTTGACAATCCTATTACTGCGGGAGAGTTCTTACAAAAAAATGCTGTAGATCTTTTGTTCTTAGATATTCAGATGCCGGTAGTAACGGGAATCGATTTTATCAAGAATACCAAGATTCAACCTAAAGTAATTTTAACCACGGCCTATAGAGAGTATGCTTTGGAAGGTTATGAGTTGGATATTTTGGATTATTTGTTAAAACCCATTTCTTTTGTCAGGTTCTACAAAGCCATTAACAAATACAAGTCGTTGACTACTACAACTCCTCTCCCATCTTCAGGAACTGAGGAAACTGTAGATCACCTATTTGTGAATGCCAACAAGCGCATGATTCGCATTCAATTTTCTGAGGTCTTGTATATTGATAGCATCAAAGATTATGTACGTATTCATACAGACAATGAGACTATTGTAACCAAGGATAAGATAAGTGTATTTCTAGAAAAGCTGCCTTCGTATTTTGTACGTGTACATCGTTCTTATATCATCAACACCCAAAAAATGATGTCATTTACCTCAAAAGACGTAACACTTAGCAATGGAATGGAAATTCCGATTGGCGGGGCTTATAAAGGGAGTTTTGGAGGTGTTTGTAAATAAAAATTAAAGCTTTCTGATTTCATTAGGGTTATTAGTTTTTCTCAAATTGTGGAGCCTACCTTTAACTTCAATACGAACAAGTTTAATTTTTTTATCAAATTTTAATTTAGTTTTAAAGTTTATACCTTGATAAACATGTTTTTTTAAATCAGCTTCAGTATCTTTTCCTTCTTTAATTATTAATTCTCTTAATGAATCATTTGTGTTTAAGTCTGAAACAGTTCCATAAATATTATAATCACTATCTAAATGAACCAACTCATATAATTTTAAATATTCATCATCAATTTTACTGAAATTAATCCAAGGTAAGTGGGCTTTTTTAAGAACAAAAAATGAAGTTCCGACATTCTTTACACTAGTAGGAATATGTATGATTTTTATTCCCTTATAGCTATCTTTTTTTAGATTGCCTATATTAAGATTGTTAATGTAATAACTAAAATTAATAATCCCGAAAAGAATAATAATATGTTCATCTGAGTTTATCTTCAGATTATCTATAGCTTTAAAAGTATCCTCTTGATTTACATAGTAATGCTCACTAGTATTTACAAAGAAAATCGAAGATAAGTTTTTCTTAATCTTATCTAAAATGATTTCAGGCAAAAAACTATGGAAATTGAGGTTAGTAATTCCGTTTTCGGTGAAAGACCCTTTACTTGTTAAGTTCGATTGTCCCCTAATAAAATATACCTTACTTTTTTCTTCTTCAATTTCTTCATTGTCATTTTTGATTAATGCCAAAGTTTTAAATATTGGGTCTAAAAATTTTTTGATTGTTGTATAGAATAAATTTACCTTATCGTCTTCAGGAACAGCTGTCATTTCAGTGGTGTTGAAATCATCTTTCAACTTTTCTTCAATTTCATTTAATCTTTCTTTATAATTATGAGTTAAGCTAAAACCTAAAATATCTATTAAATTTTGATCATCAGTTTTTGCAATAATTATTTCCTTAAAATATTTAATATTTTCGATCCAGTACCTTTTTTCAGAGATATCATCAGGAAAAACTGGATTTTCAACCTGGAATTCAACACCATAAAATGTTTGGATATTAAATTGTCTCAGATATAAAATAGCAATGTATTGACAAATCCAGTTTTTAATAACCCTTTGTGCTCCAATACCATCTAATCCTGGGAAATAATATTTTCTTGTAATCCATGGAAAGTTCCTTTCATATGGATCAAAGAACTTAAAAAACATATTAAATACCTGATTCATATGTATAGGTAATAAATAATAGTCAGGAGGTTGACTAGTTGTATAATTGAATAGTTTCTTTATAAACTCAATTTTATTTTTAAAAAGCAATAGACCTCCTAAAGCATAATGGAATTCTAAAAAACGTTCTCTATCTTTTATTCTCTCGTCTAATGACGATTGATTTTTTATAGTTAGTTCTTCACCAGAAGAATCATATTCTGGTGTTAAATGTTCTAAGTTCATTTGAAAATATTGATGAGCACTACTCCAATGCATAAAAATTAAATCAAACCTATCATTTTCTGCTTCAAGTACAATATTTCTCCACAACCAACTGTAAGTTCTTTCACTTATTTTTGGGGTGTCAAATTCTCCTAATAACCATGTTAATCCACTTGTTCTTGCTTCTATAAATTTAAAATTGCTATGATCATTTTTGATGTTTTCTTCTATAGTATGGTATATCATATTATAAAATAACTCAGGATAAATTAAACCTTCTTTATTTTCATCTTTATCTTTTTTCCAATTTTCTCTGTATTGATGAAATACTTCATAAAAATATTCGCTTACTCTTAATGCAACTTTTAAATTTTGATTTTGAATGGTCCAAAAAAGAATATCTGTCATTCCTTCAAAAGAAATGAAGTCGTTTTGATTAGTCACTTTTCCTCTCAACTTGTATAGATAATCAATCAACCTACTTGTTCTGTAGAATATTTGAATTAAATTAATTAGCCTAAAAAAATTTATTATCAATAGAATAGTAAAACTTATTAGCAAAATTTTAGCTGAAAAACCAATTAAATCATCTAGCCACCCAATATTGAAGAATAACAATGGTGGTAAATCTAAGTATGCCAATAATGTTAGACACAGAGAAACAATCAAATTCACTTTGAAATACTTTTTAATGGGACTATTTTCAAAGAGATCAAGTATAGCTTCTGATGAATATTTATCTTCTGATGTGATTTGAGTTAGTATTGGATAAGAAATACCTAGTAAAAGAGATATGAAAGTAACGCATAAAGTTAAAAAATCCATAATTAAATTTTGCAGTTAAGCTATTTTAAAGATATTCTCTCATCATCATTTACGGAATCCCATAATTTCTTTGAGAAAAACTGTAATCGTAAAAGTATCAAGGAGATAAAAACTAAAAAACCGTAGAAATACCTGTTTTTACTTTCACCCCATTTTTAGAGCTATTTGTTCTCAAAACAACCCTGTTTATTACATAAAGCCGCATGCGTACAAAAAAAGAGAATGGTTCTTCTAATTTGTAGCAAATCAATTAATAACAATATGATTACTAATTGTAATAGACAATGATAAAAAATGAAAATTATTGACATCCTTGTAGACATTGCTCCTTTAGGCTTATATGTCTATATCATCAGCTTATTTTACAGGAAAAGAAAGACGGCTAATAAAACAAAGAAAGTGATTTACATCTTTTCAACGCTCATAATACTTTTTCTGATGTATAGAATTATAATGCGTTATTTCTTGACAATAAAACTACTACTTATGAAAATTGGAAATTATATCCTCTTGGTTGTAATGGCTGGAGCTTTTATAACCACGCTAATAGATGTTGTTAGTCATTATAGTAATAAGAATAAAGAACTGTATCGATTGAATCTATCTATACTTATCTTCATGACTTATTTTATTATTGACATTATAAGCGATTGGAATTGGGGATGATAACACTTAACAAACAACTTAAACATAGAATACAGTTAGGTTAAAGATTCAAGTTGTGAAATCGAATTTTGCTCGATATAGACTCTTAATCAAGAGAAAACCTGAAGCTCTAATATCAATAAAGGATTGCTTCATACAGGCTTTAGAAGTGCAAGAGTTTATTAGATCTCGAAATGATTAAAAAACAACATTTTTCAGAAAGTAGTTAATCCATATTTTTTAACATTTTATACACTTAAAAATGGGGTATCTTAGTAAATACTTAAGAGAAGCCCATGAAAAAACTACTCACACTCAGTCTAATCGTTGGAAGTTTGCAGTTGAGCTATAGTCAAAACACTCAAACAGCAACTACATTTTATAAGAATGTAACCTTCACACATTTGCCTTATCAAGACCTGCAGCGTCTTTCTATGGATGCCGGAATTGCTGATTTGGATGGAGATGGTGATTTAGATATCCTCATAGCCAACGAACACAGACCTAATATCCTCTTGATCAATGATGGGAAAGGAAACTTTAGCAATGAGAGCAATCGGATTCCACAAGTACGACACGATAGTGAAGATATTGGTATTGCTGACTTTGACGGAGATGGTGATCTGGATATCATTGTAGTAAGCGAAGATGATAAGACCAACGAACTCTATCTAAATAAAAGTGATGGAACTTTTACAGATGGCGGTAGTAGAATTCCTGTAACAGGAACTTCCAATTCCGTAGTGGTATTTGATATCAATGAAGATGGTTCTCCGGACATTTTGATCGGGAACAACGGTCAGAACAACATCTTAATAAACGATGGAAAAGGAAATTTCACCGATGAAACCAACAAACGTTTTGGTGATTATATTGATGTAACACAAGACCTGACCTTGGCAGATATAGACAATGATGGTGATCAGGACTTGTTGGTAGGAAACGAAGGTGAAAATCGTATTTTGATCAATACAGGAAAAGGATTTTTTAAAGACGAATCTTCCAATAGACTTCCCTATCGTACTGAATCCGAAGAAACAAGAGAAGTTGACGTTGCTGATATCGACGGCGATGGTGATCTAGATATTTTATATGGAAATGTAGAAGCTTTTGTGCCAGGCGCTCTTAGACAGAATAGACTGCTTTTAAATGACGGAAAAGGCTTCTTTACAGATATTACAACCACTCACCTACCCAAAGACAACAATCGCTGTTTTGGTGTTGCCTTTTTGGATATTGACGGTGATGGCGATTCCGATATTGTAACCGGAAACACCAACGGTGCGCGTTTTGGAGGGAACTCTCCTTTTAGTGTTTATCTAAATAATGGCAAAGGAAAATTTACAGACAATACCAACATTCTACCCAAAAGTATTGAAGGGAGAGGCTTTGACATCGATTTTGCCGATTTTAATGGCGATGGTATCAAAGATCTGTTCTTAAGCAACAGAGGCTCTCAAGACTTTCTTTTATTTGGAAAAAAGTATTAACTACTGCTTTAAATATTGCTTTGGAATGGGGTATTTATCGCTTTCCATCATCCAGAACATAGATAGAATCCAATAGCGTTTTCCGTCCCAGAAATATTGGTAACTGGTAAAGCCTTTACCTTCTGCTGTTTTATCCTCCATCCAAAACTTGTAGGTACTAATAGATTGTGTGATGGAACCATAGGTTTCAGTTGATACATACAATTCTTTCTCGTAGAATCCTTTTTTATCCAAATAATCGAGTTTCTCGATATAACCTTCAATATCCATATGCAACAGCTTATTCTTTTTCTCTTCTTCTGACCAATAGCTGTAGGTTAATATAGCTTTCGGGTGAAACAAATTGCGTAATCTGTTAAAGTCTCTTTTTTCGCCAATAGGTCCTGATACAATTTCATAATAAGCTTTCCCTATAGTTTCAATAGAGCTTACATCTTTTTCGTACTGTGCCTGTGTGCTTGTTATTACAAATAAAAAGAGTACGGGAATTAGTAGTTTTTTCATGAGTTGAAATGTTTAAAATTTGGTTATCAAGAGGTTGTCTTACAAATTTGCAAATCTATTCCATATCCAAAAAATAATATTTTCTTAAAACTGTAGTGTCACTTCGAGCGGAGTCGAGAAGTCTTTTATACCTCAACACTGCTCGAAGTGATATCTATCTATTACTTTTTCTTGGCAGTCATTTGCTCTCCGCTTTCAAAAATTGTAAAGCTCTCTACCGTAGAATTTTTATTGGTATTGAATACCAAACTTGCACTTCTATCACCAATAGCAAACTTTACAAGAGATTTAGGCGTTAGTTTCATCGCAGGTCTTCCCGGGAATTCAATCATTAACTTTCCTTTGTTTTCTAAGATTTTGATAAGATGCCCTGAAGGTAACTGATAACTTCCTACATAGCTTTGTTGTGTCTTAGCGTCCAACACCACTTCGTTTTGATTTGATGTAACAGCTACTCCCAATGCTGCTAAAGATTGCTGAGAAGCAGATAACGTTGGATCTAGCTCTAATGCTTTTTGATAAGCTTTTATCGCATTTGTACGATCTCCTTTGTTTTTGTAGCCATCACCTAAAGAATCCCAGAGATTTGCATTGCTAGGAAACAATTGTACATTCAATTGAAAGAGTTGTAGCATCCAATCTGTTTTCTCCTTGTTTTCCAGAAGCATATAGCCTATTTGATTGAATACATTGGCATCTTTAAAATCATCTCCAAGCTCTTGTTTCATCAATGTTAGTAGCTCACTAGATTGACTAGGTTTATTCTTTTCAATAAAGTCCAGAACCAAAAAGTAAGGGCTCTTTCGAATGGGTTTTGGGGTGTATTTATCATCAAACAACATCTTTTCCAATCTCCAAGTTACTTCAGCCTCTCTGCTGTACGCATTCGTAGAAAGTATGATCACAGCATCTTCTTCGGGTAACCACATAAACTCATGAAAGAAAATACCGTTAGAGCCATTGTGAGTCACAATTTTTGTATTTCTACCTGAGTTAAAAATAGCCCATCCATAAGCATAAAAGCTTTCATCACTTCCCTCCTGTTCTTGTATATAAGGTTTTGTCAAAAGTGCTGTAGAAGATTTAGATAAAATTGCATGAGTAGCTAAGGCTTGATACCATTTGTACATATCTTCTTGTGTAGATTGAATACCGCCATTCCCTTTTAAATTCCAAGAAATGCTTTTTGTTTTTTGAAAACGAGGTATCATAGCTCCCCAATGTGTTACACCTCTTATATAACCTTGTGCTAAATTTGTATGATTCCATTTGGGTATCAAATAACCTGTTTGTTGCATTCCTGCCGGTTGAAAGAGGTGCTCCTGTAAAAAGCGTTCATATTCCTGATGAGAAACCAACTCTATAATACGAGCCAACACACTATAGCTCGCATTGGAATATCGATGCTTTGTACCGGGCTTGTATAGTAACTTAGTATCAAACAGCTTTGTAAAGAATTCATCAGTAGAAATCTCTTCAAAATCACCACCAATCACATCAACCAATCCGGCTGAGTGTGTTAATAATTGATGAATGCTAATCTCTTTTTTATCTTCAGGAAGCGCTTTAAAATAAGAGCTAATCTTATCGGTAAGCTGTAATTTATTCAACTCTGCTAACTTTAAAATAGCCGTTGCCGTAAATTGCTTGGTTACCGATCCTGTAGAAAATACCGTTTGAGGTGTATTGAGCTGTTGAGCTTCTCTGTTGGCCAAACCATATCCTTTGTTAAGAATAATCTTTCCGTTTTTGGCAATTAATACAGCTCCGGAAAAGCCATTCGTAGCTCCCTGACTAAGGTAATGATCTATCTTTTTTGTCAATCTTGTATTCTCATGCTCCTCATATTGAGCAACACAGGATACATTCGCTATGGAAATAGCGAGTAATAGTAATATCTTTTTCATGTCTTTTTAGTTTTTTCTACGTTTGAGTATGGCTATAAATTTCTTTACAGCTTTGGTGATGATGGCAATATCTGATTTGATTGAGTCTTTTTCAAATTGACTGACATTTCGTTTTATAAAGTTGATGTCCTTTTGTATAAGATCACGTTCAAATTGACTGGTATACTGTTCTAACTCAGTAACAAGTTTCGACATATCAATTTTGATCTCTTTACTGTGAGATGACTCATTCCACATACTCTTTATCTCACTCCAAACTTCTTGTTGTTCTTTACCCCACATATGACTTAATTTTAGATGTTATACAACCGAATAATGATTTTCGTATTCGCTTCATTTTTACAGCGATATGATTTTCAGACAAACCTGTTACTGTAGCAATCTCTTTATAAGGCAATTCCTCTAAAGAAAGAGTAACAACAGACTTATCAATGTCCTTTAAAGCTTGTATACAAGCTTTAAGCGCCGCATACTTTTTGTCCTCAATAGGATCGCTTGTTGTTTCTGTAGCGGCATATTGAATGGAATTCAACCGAACAGTTTTTTCGTTTTTTTTATTGAGTTTTCCTCTGGCACGAATACAGACATTTAAAGCGATTCGGTAAATCCAGGTGTCTACGCTTGACTTTCCCTGAAAGGAAGCGTAGGATTTCCATATTTGGTATACGACTTCCTGAAACAGATCCTCAGGCTCTATAGGCTGTACAGCATAGATTCTGCAAATCCTATAGATCTTGTCCTTATTGGCTTCTAAGACCTGTTCAAAAGTTTGATTTTCTTGATGTTGCATAAATAATGTTTTGCTTTCTATTAGGGTTAGTGACAGCAAGCAAAAAAATATGACAGAAAATTTTAAAAAATATTCTACGGGGTAATTTAAAGATATTTTGCAACTCTTTTAATAAATAAGGCAAAACCAAAAATAATCTGTAGTTCATATTAGTCGATACATTTTCCTAGTTGGTCTAAAAGTTTTGTGTTACTCGTTTTAAAATCAGATTTTTACCTCTATTTGAGTTACATATCTTCTTCTTAAACGTCTTAAATGGCGTATCTTTAGAGAAGCAGTTGTTTGAGCATGAGCAAAAAAAGAAGACATATACTACTTCATGTTTTGATCTGGGTTACTTTGATTTCTATCGTAGTAACACATGCTTTTTATGATGATGATGATTCCCCGTTACTATTCCTGATTAGAATGTTAATCGGAACTGCAATTTTTTATGTCAATTATTTGATTCTGGTTCCCAAAATCCTCTTTAAAAAACGAATTCTGTTCTATATACTATCAGTAATACTATTAGTCTTTGTAAGCGCTAAAGGATTGATTATGATTGAGGAATTAGATCAGTTTGCTATGTATACTGACAATTTTAGTGAGGAAGGACAAGATGAAAAAGAGGTTGGTTTTATGGTTTATACATTGTTGATCTTTATAGGAGCAGTGATTAGAACTTATGGCGAATGGAATAGGAACGAACAAGATAAAAGAGAAATTGAAAACCAAAAAAACCTTTCTGAATTGGAAGTCTTAAAAAATCAGATCAACCCTCATTTTTTATTCAACTCATTAAATAGTATTTGTTCTTTGGCTGTCAAGAAATCAGATGAAGCTCCTGATGCTATTATCATGTTATCTGAACTCATGCGCTATATGTTGTATGAGGTTAAAGGCGAACGTGTATTGCTAAGTAAGGAGATTGCTTATATAGAAAACTATGTAAGTCTTCAAAAGTTACGCTTGGCCAATAAAGATCAAGTAAGTCTGCGAATTGTTGGAGATATTCAATCTCAGCGTATTTCACCACTTATTTTGATCTCCTTTATTGAAAATGCATTCAAATACGGAATAGATACTACAGAAGAAACCAGTATTTCCATCACCATAGATGCTTATGAGAATGATGTGACATTCAATTGTGTGAATCGTATCAATAAGAGAAAGAAAAAACAAGACGACAACTCAGGAATTGGAATACAGAATACTAAAGAACGTTTAAAGTTGTTATATCCAGAGAAACATCAACTAAGTATACAGGAAGAGAACAATATGTTTATTGTAAACTTATTTTTAAAACTCAATTAGAATACATGAACTGTATTATTGTAGACGACGAACCTTTGGCTGTAGACCTCATTATAGCGTATATTGACAGAATTGAAGACCTGAATATTATTGCAACCTCTAATAATTCATTAGATGTTATTACGCTGTTAAAAGAGCACAAAGTCGATTTGGTTTTTCTAGACATAGAAATGCCCGAAATTACCGGATTGGAACTCGTACAACACCTTCCCTCTTTTCCACAATTTATTTTTACCACAGCTTACCCCCAATATGCTTTGGATGGTTTTGAGTTGAATGCTACAGATTACCTGGTAAAACCTATACCTTTTCCACGTTTTCTAAAAGCAGTTGCCAGAGCAAGAGAGCTACATGAAATGCAACAAAAACAGCCTGAACAAACTGAAATTGAGAATGATTTTATTTTCGTAAAATCTGAATATGAAAACATCAAGGTTAAGACAGCAGATATTATATTTATTGAAGGATTAAAAGATTATATAAAGATTCGCTCTAAAGACTGCCAGAAGTCAATTTTAACCCTAATGAGTTTTAAAACAATTCTAGAAAAACTCCCTTCTCGTAACTTTTTGAGAATACACAGATCTTATATTGTTAATATCGAGCATGTTACTTCTGTTCAAAAAAGTAAGCTCATTGCCGGCGGCGAACAATTACCCATAGGAGAAACCTACAAGAACAATGTTCTCAAACGCTTAGGCTTGCAATAAAATCTTAAAATATTCTAAAATTCCGAGTTCGTCGATACATTTTTAAGATTAGTATAATATTTTTTCACACACTTCATACTCATAGTACTTTTACCTCCGGACACACCATTTTATCGGTATTATAAATACCTCCTATAACTAGAAAATGGTGTTTGGTTGGTAAGAAGGTAGATGTATTTCTGCCTTCTTTTTAACAAAAAAAATAATTCTAACTACTAACTATAACTTTTTGAATCAATAGGACAATCATGATATAAAACTACTTAACAACCTAAATTAAATTTTATACGTATGATTGAAAGATTTTCAAATTCCATCGTGAATTTTTTAAGGAAAAAAAGGCTTTTGTTTTTCCTTTTCTCTTGCTTTACGCTTCTTGCATTTGGGCAGAAAAACCACACGATACGAGGAGTTATCACCAATGTTTATGATGGCGAAACCTTATTAGGTGCCACAGTTTCGCTTAAAGGCACCAAAATTGGAACCATCACCAATGAATATGGTTTCTATTCCCTTACGGCTCCTGCCGGAAAGTATACTTTGGTAGTATCATATTTGGGATTTACAACCATAGAAAAGTCTATAGAACTCAAGGAGAATCAAAAGATCAATTTCGAACTTAAAGAAAGTGCTTCTCAGCTAGATGAGATCGTAATCTCTACAGAAGAATCGAAAAAAGTAAATCTTCGCTCTCCTCAAATGAGTGTTTCTAAATTAACTACAAAAACCATCAAACAGATCCCCGCAGTTTTGGGGGAAGTAGATGTTATTAAATCCATTCAACTGTTGCCCGGTGTCACCAATGCCGGTGAAGGAGCTTCCGGGTTTAACGTTCGAGGGGGAGCTGAAGATCAAAACCTGATTCTCTTGGATGAAGCTGTAATTTACAATTCCTCTCACCTATTTGGTTTCTTTTCTGTTTTTAACAGTGATGCCATTAAAGATGTAAAATTATACAAAGGAGGAATTCCCGCTCAGTTTGGAGGAAGAGCTTCTTCTGTTCTCGATATCAGACAAAAAGACGGAAATAGTAAGAACTTTTCTATGACAGGAGGAATTGGTGCTATTTCCAGTAGATTAACATTGGAAGGGCCTACTTTTAAAGACAAAGGTTCTTTTCTTTTATCTGGAAGAGCTTCCTATGCACACTTGTTCTTAAAATTAGCAGACAATAACAATTCTGCCGGGTTTTATGATCTAAACCTAAAAACTAATTATCAGATCGATAAGAACAATCGATTGTATCTTTCCGGTTACCTGGGGCGTGATAATTTTGATCTTTCAGGGTCTTTTACAAATACCTATGGAAATATTTCAGGAAATCTGCGATGGAATCACATCTTTAACGATAAGTTATTTTCCAATCTGTCATTGATCTACAGTAAGTACGATTACAATTTAGAGCTAGCTTTAAATGGATTGGATTGGAAATCGGACATCAAGAATTATAACATCAAATACGATGTTAGCTATTTTGCCAATGACAAGCTAAAAATGAACTTCGGTGTTAGTGGTATCCATTACAAATTTAATCCCGGTTTGCTACAACCTCTTACCCCAACATCCGGAATCAATAGAGAGAAATTGGATGATAAGTATGCTCTTGAGGCTGGTTTATACACCAGTATAGAGCACAAGATATCTGATAAACTGACAGCTTTATACGGTTTGCGCTATAGTTACTTTAATCGTATGGGAAATCAAACATTGAACGATTATCAAAACAATTTACCTGTAACCTATAACCAACAACTGGGTATTTATGAAAGAGCAACTCCTATTGGTCAAACCAGCTACAGTAAAGGTGAGTCTATTGCGTCTTTTGGGAACTTTGAACCAAGAATGGCACTATCATACCAACTGAATGATAAATCTTCCTTAAAAGCCAGCTACAATAGAATGGCTCAGTATTTACACTTGATCTCGAACACAACATCAGCAACACCTTTAGATGTTTGGGCGCCTAGTGGAAAGTTTATAAAACCACAATTGGCAGATCAATATGCTGTTGGTTACTTCAGAAATTTTGGAGATGATATGTATTCTATAGAAACAGAAGTGTATTATAAAACTATTCAGAATCGTATCGATTATATTGATGGTGCTGATTTGATTGCACAGAATACCATAGAAACAGAGATCTTAACAGGAGAATCAAGATCCTATGGATTGGAATTCTTGCTTAGAAAAAACAAAGGAAACTTTACCGGATGGTTGGCTTATACACTATCCAAAGCTCAACAAAGAACTCCGGGAGGAGCTTCAGGAGGCCCGGGAATCAACAATGGAAATTGGTATAATACACCTTTTGATAGAACGCATGATATTTCTTTTACAGGAAGTTACAAGTTGAATGAAAAATGGAGTTTTGGAACTAACTTTGCCTTTCAAACCGGAAGACCTGTTACCTATCCGAATGGTCAGTTTCAATACAACGGATTATCAATCCCAACCTATGCAGAAAGAAACGCCAGCCGTTTACCTGCCTACCATCGTTTAGATATTTCTGCAACACTAACTCCTAGAAGAAACAAGAACCGTAAGTGGAAAGGCGAATGGGTATTTAGTATTTACAACCTGTACAACAGAAGAAATGCTGCATCTATCTCATTCGGACAAAATGAAGATACAGCAGTAAACGAAGCAACACGTACCTCTATTTTCGGAATCATTCCATCAGTTACCTACAACTTTAAATTTTAAGAACATGAAAAAACTAAATATAAAATACATTGCCGGTTTACTAATACTTGCAATTATAGGAGCTTGTACAGATGTTGTGAATGTAACAGTTCCTGACGGCGGAGCTCGTTTGGTTGTAGAAGCTTCCATTCTGTGGGAAAAAGGAACTACAGGGCAACAACAATCCATTAAACTATCAAGATCTACAGCATATTTTGCCAGTGATTTAGATGTACCCGTAACCAATGCACAGGTACTAGTTACCAATACAACAAGCGGTGATCAATTTCTATTTACACATCAATCTGATGGTTTTTATCGAACAAACAGTTTTGTTCCTGTGATCGGAAATAGTTACACACTTGAGATTACACTTGACGGGAATACATACAGAGCTACAGAAACAATGATGTCTGTTACCGGTATTTCATCTGTAGAACAAGAAGCAACCAGTGGTTTTGATGGAGATCAGATTAGTATAAAAGCTTACTATGGTGATCCTGAAAATGAAAAGAATTTTTATTTAGCAGAATTCTCGCCTTCTAACATTCCAATTGTAGATCTAGAGCCTTCAGATGATGAATTCTATAATGGAAATGAGAATTTTCTAGAATATGATAATGAGAACCTAAGCGCTGGAGATGTAGTAGATATAGCACTTTCTGGAATTTCAGAAGGCTTTTATAATTACATAAATCTTTTGACAAGTCAAGTAGGTGAAGGAGGGCCTTTTCAAACAACTCCTGCCCGATTGAAAGGAAACTGCATCAATATCAACGATGCAAATGAAGAAGTGCTAGGTTTTTTCAGATTAGGCGAACTAGATAAACTTAGTTATACGATAAATTAACTTTTTTATAAGTTTCATAAACCAACTAACCAACTGGATTGTGTTTATAGTTTGATTAAAGTCATTAGTTATATGCTAATGGCTTTTTTTGTTTAGCACTCTTCAGAATCGCATGAGTTTCGTTCTTTATAGCCCATAATACTTCCCTTTCCACCTTGCAAGATCACACAACAATCTTCAAACAAACCACGTAGCTTTTTACGCCCTCGTTGAATCTTAGAACGAACAGTAACATAATTCATATTCAACTGTTTGGCTATTTCTTTTTGTGGCATGTCTTTCAATTCAGATAAGATCATCAATTCACGATATTCTTCCGGTAATTGATCAATATACGCTCTTACACAGGTAGCTAATTCTTGAGCAGCTTCATTTTCTTCGGGTTCTTCAATACCGTAATCATCAGCCACAGATTCTTTAAAAACACGTTTTTTTCGATAGTAATCTGTAATCGTATTCTTAGCTACTGTATAAATCCAACTCTTTAAATTATTTACCCCTTCTTTGTTAGATGCAGATAATTTTAAAAAGACATCTTGCGTAAGATCTTCAGCATCTTCTTTATGACGTACACGTTTTTGTACGTAACCTAACAAAGGGTTATACAATTGAGTGATTTGACTGTGCATTGTTCTGGCAGTATCTTGATACATAAAAGTACATTTTTTAATTGAGTTCAAGAGATAATTCTAATCAAAGCATTATATACCAACAAAAGCTCTTCGTATCGAAGAGCTTTGTTTTTAGAATAAAAAATGTTGGGTATTTAACAGCATCCGCCTCCTGTTTGTGACGTCTCCTCCACTTGCGGTGTGCAACATTCTGACTGTTTTGGCTGCACTTGTACTGGTGTAGTACCACAACATCCACCACCTTGTTGTGGATTACTTTCTGTATAGATTCTTCTTGTTTTCATAATGATAAAATTTAGTATTCTATTTTCTAAGACGTAGGGCTTGAAAAATGATGCGCTTTTAGCAACATCCTCCTACATTTTCTTCTTTTCCTTTAATTGTATAATTAGCGCTGCAAACTCCGGTTTGAGGCAGATTTAGCTCTCCACGTTTGGCAGCTTCAAGATCACCATCCAAGTAAGCAACCACAGAACGTATCTGCTCATACCCTGTTGCCATTAAAAAAGTTGGAGCTCTACCATAACTTTTAGAGCCAACGATGTAAAAATCTTTCTCAGGGTGACGTAGTTCTTTTTCTCCATGAGCTCTTACCGTTCCACAGCTATGAATGTTAGGGTCTATGAGTTCTGCCAAATCAAAAACCGATTCTAAGGATGAATCTAAATCAACACGTACTTCGCGAATCATCTCCAAATTAGGACGAGATCCTGTATTACTGATAATCTCATCAATGCCGTGAATGGCTTCGATCTCGCCTTGTAAATCGCCAATGATTTGAATTCCATTTTCTCTTTTTTTCAACTGTAGAATATGAAACGGTGTATATACGTTCAATCTTCCACTATTTACCAATTCTTCAATACGTATACCTAAAGCACCTCTGGCTGCTAAGGCATCGTCTTGTTTTCCTCCATAAACACGTTCTATTGTTTCCTTCCTCAAGATCCAGTTCAACTGTGTGTCTGGATATTCTTTTTGCAAATCAGCTAAATCCAATAAAGCGTTGATCGCTGAATGTCCGCCACCAACAACTACTATATTTTTATTCTTATAACGATCTAAGTGAGTTGATTTCACATCCGGAATTCCATAAAAGATATGCTCCTTTACTTCTTCCTCTCCTTCAGCAAAGATTCCTCCCGATCCAATTGGGTTTGGTTGATTCCAAGTTCCTGTGGCATCTATTACAGCTTTTGCTTCGTAATACTTGATACTTCCGTTCTCCTCTACTTTGATAGAAAAAGGTTTTTCTTCTCTACCCCAAGTTTTCATTTTATCAAAGCCTTTTCTTCCTACAGAAAGTACTTTAGAATTCAAATGAATAAAAGGCTTCAATTTTGGATGATTGGCCAATGGGAGGAAATAATCTTCTACCAATTCTTTTCCCGTAGGCAAACGATCTGCTTTTGGAGCGTTCCAATCGGTTTCTTCCAACAATTCTCTGGCTGCTTTATCTATATTATATTTCCATGGAGAGAAAACACGAACATGACTCCAAGACAGCATGTTCTGCCCTACCGAACTTCCGGATTCAAATAAAATAAAAGGAATATTCCTTTGAGTAAGATGAGCCGCAGCGGCTAGTCCAACTGGTCCACCACCTAAAATTGCTACAGATTCTATGTGTTTTTGCATCATTATAAATTTATGTTCACCCTCTAAGACGAAGGATGTAAAAAATGATGCAGGATTAACTAAAAAATTATTGAAAGAGGCTTCAAAAGTATTTTAGTCTTCCATTTTATAAACTTTTGACAATAAATGAGAAAGTTGCTTCGATTCTTCTGTAGTTAATGTCGATTTAAGTTTAGCTATAAAAGCTCCAAAAGGAGTTTCAATTTCTTTTAAGACATTCAACCCCTTTTTTGAAATGATAATTTGTAGTTGTCTTTTATTATTTGGATTGACATTACTGATTACCAAATCTTTTTTGTGCAACTTATCTACCAACCGTGTTGTATTCTTTGTTTGATTTGGCAATCTCTTTTGTATCTCTTTTAGACTAAATGCGTTAGGATACTCAGCCTGTAATATTTTCAACACATTGAATTGCTCATTAGAAATCTGAAAAGACTTCAGTAAACTTTCCATCCATTTATTATACTGATAATTAGTGTACTGTAGCTCTAATATAGATCGTATATGAGTATCGCTTATATCTGGTAAACATAGTTCGTTCCATTTCTCCATAAAGCAAATGTAATGTTAATTGTTGAATATTCAATTATTTCTTATATCTTTGCATTGTTGAATATTCAACAATTGAATAGTGGTTAATCAAAAACATCTAATTATGAGAAAAATAATAATGATATCGGCATTGCTTGTAATAACATTCATGCCATCTTGTACAAATAGTCAAGTGGAAAAAGAAGAAAAGAAAGTAGCCAATGGTATGGGTTTTGACCCCTCTACTCCACAAGTAACAAAACTGTCAGAAGGAATCTATCAGTACTTTCATCAATTTTATAATAGTTTGATTATCATAACCGATAAAGGTGTTATCGTTACTGATCCTTCCGGAGCAGAAAGAGCGAAAAAAATGCGAGAAGAGATCAAAAAGCTAACTAAAAAACCAATAACTCACGTCATTTATTCACATGATCATTATGATCATACGAGAGGAGGCAAGATTTTTAAAGAGGAAGGTGCAGAATTCATCAGTCATGAGAAAGCTGTTGAATTGATTAGTAGAGACCCTTATAAACAAGCCATAATTCCGGATACAACTTACAAGAATAAAATGACAATAGAATTGGCAGGAGAATCCACATTAGATCTACTATACTATGGACCTAATGATGGTGATGCAATGACAGTTTTCCATTTTCCGAAAGAAAAAATCTTATTTGCTGTAGATTTTCATTTGCCGCGCTATATAAATGAGCCTTATCGTTTGGTTGCACATAACTATGGTGGGATTTTACAAACTATGAGACGAATAAAAAAAGAGTTAGATTATGAATTTGTTGTTTCAGGCCACACTCCTACTTCATCTCCTGAGTTATTTGATGAAGACTTACGTTTTGTTGAAGCTCTATACAACGCTACACTAAAGGGACTTAAAGAAGGTAAAACAACAGAACAACTTATGAAAGAGATTCAATTACCTGAATTTGCTCACTGGAGAGGTTATAAAGAAAATCTTCCAGGTCATGTTCAACGTATGTCTTATACCATTTGGCACGGAAACTAATCTCTATCTCCTATTCTATATAAACTTTCTAAGGATGGTCATGTGATCATCCTTAGAATTATCTCTTCAAAATAACTTTAGAACATTCAAAAAATGACCAAAGAACAAAAGTCGCAATTGGAATTTATAGCCTTGATGGCTTCTTTAATGTCTTTAGTTGCTCTAGCTATTGATGCTTTATTACCAGCGCTGAATGATATTGGAGCTTCAATAGGAATTCAACAATCAAATGATAGCCAACTACTGGTAACAATGATCTTTTTAGGATTGGGAATAGGTCAATTAATATCAGGGCCTCTGTCGGATAGTTTTGGGAGAAAGCCCATTATTTATTTTGGTTTTGCGCTGTTCATCATTGCAAGCTTTATTTGTACAAATGCCACAAGCTTAGAAGTAATGATTATAGGTAGAATTTTACAAGGGGTTGGTCTTTCAGCACCAAGAACCATTAGTGTAGCCATAGTAAGAGATAGTTTTCAAGGGGATTATATGGCAAAGATCATGTCTTTTGTCACGGTTATCTTTATTCTTGTCCCTGCCATCGCTCCTGCTTTAGGGAAACTACTGCTGGATTTTTGGGGATGGGAATCTATATTCTATACACAGGCAATCATTTCTGTGGTAGTAGTTATATGGTTTGCAATTCGTCAAAAAGAAACACTAAAGAAAGAAAATCAGACAACGTTTAATTTACAGCTATTGAGTAATGGTATCAAAGAATTCTTTCGACATAAACAAGCCGTCATTAATACACTTATCTCCGGTTTTATAACAGGCTCTTTTTTGGCCTTTCTTTCTACTGCTCAAAAAATTTTCGGTGAGCAATATGACATGAATGATGAATTTCCTTATTTGTTTGCTGCTATTGCATTAACTGTAGGGGTGTCAACGTTTCTAAATGGGAAATATGTAGTAAAATATGGAATGAGAAAACTGGTTGTTATATCCTCTATCTTTTTTACTATAGTTCCTCTCATCTATATCTTATTGTTTTATAATACTGAGAATCCTAGTATTTATGTTCTATTAGCATTTTTTGTGTTGCACTTTTTCTCCTTTGGTTTCTTTTTTGGAAATCTATCAGCTTTGGCTATGGAGCCAATTGGTCATATCGCAGGAATTGGTTCTGCAATTAATGGCTTTGTCTCTACGATCATTGCTGTTCCTATAGCAGGATTTATCGGGACTTATATCAATTCGACAGCTACACCTCTGTTTATGGGTTTTTTCCTAACAGGATTAATCTCTGTTGTATGCGTTCAACTCTTTTCTAAGGGTAGAAAAAAAACATAAAATAGCCTGTTTGAATTTTGCTCTTAGGAAAAATGTTAAAATAATTCAAACATTCTATTCCTCAGAGCTTCAGCACTGATTAATTTACTAGCTTTAGGGGCAAATTTTTAATCAATGAAACAACTTATCCTTACTTTCTTGTTGGGTACCTTTGCTGTGAGTGCTCAACAAAACCCTAAATGGATGCGATATCCATCCATTTCACCCGATGGAAAACAGATTGTTTTCACTTACAAAGGCGACTTATACAAAGTGCCAACTAGCGGTGGTGACGCTACACAGTTAACCTATCATTCTGCTCATGATTACAAAGCTATTTGGAGCAAAGACGGTTCTCAGATTGCCTTTGCATCTGATCGTTATGGAAATTTTGACATCTATGTAATGGATGCAAAAGGTGGAGAAGCAACTCGATTAACCTTCCACTCCAACGATGAGCAACCGTTTACATTCTCTCATAATGACAAAGAGATTCTTTTTGGAGCTCTACGTCAAGATGATGTAAAACACAGACAGTATCCGCACAGATCACAATCTGAGTTGTACAGTGTTCCTGTAAAAGGCGGTCGAGTAAATCAAGTTTTTACCTTCCCGGCTGAATATGTACAGGTTTCCAAAAACGGAAACAAAATGGTTTACCACGATAAGAAAGGTGGAGAAAATGAATGGAGAAAGCACCACAAGTCTTCTATTACTCGTGACATCTGGTCTTATGACAAAAAATCAGATACGCATAAAATGATCACTTCTTTTGCGGGAGAAGACAGACATCCCTTCTTTAGTGCTGATGAAAACAGCATCTACTATTTAAGTGAGAAAAGCGGAAGCTTCAATGTTCATAAATTGAACTTATCTAATCCTAGTCAAGATCAACAATTGACCAAATTCAAGATGCACCCTGTTCGTTTTCTAAGTGTAGGAAATGGAACTTTGGCTTTTGGATATGATGGTGAAATATACACCATGCAAGAAGGAAGAAGCCCTAAAAAAGTAAATGTTACCATCAGAACACAGAGTAAAGACAATGCAGATAAATTTGTTTCTGTAAATGGTGGAATTAGAGAAATGGCTGTTTCTCCTAATGGAAAAGAGATCGCATTTATTGCCAGAGGTGAAGTGTTTGTAACTTCTGTAGATAAATCGTTTACTAAAAGATTGACCAATACGCCACAAGAAGAACGTTTTGTTACTTGGGGGCCAGAAGGAAAATCTGTAGTATACAGTAGTGAAAGAAACGGGAAATGGAGCATTTACAAAACTGAAAAAGTAAGAAAGGAAGAGCCTTTCTTCTATGCTGCTACACTTGTAAAAGAATCTCCGGTTATTGAAAATAAACATGACAACTATTTAGCTAAATACTCTCCGGATGGAAAGAAAATGGCTTTTGTAGAAGGAAGAAGAACCATCAAGGTAAAAGATGTTAAATCCAATAAAGATGTAGCACTGTTAACTCCTAAAGAGTTATATCACATGAGAGATGGTGATAAGTACTTTACTTGGAGTCCTGATAGCAAGTGGTTATTGATTGGTTGGGGTAAAACCTTAAGTAATGGCGAAGTATTGTTAGTGGCTGCTGACGGTTCAAAGAAAGTGAACTTAAATGAAAGCGGATACTATGATTACGCTCCAAAATGGGTAAACGGTGGTAAACAAATGATCTGGTTTAGTAATAGAAACGGATTAAAATCATACGCTACCAGTGGTCGTTCTCAAGGAGATGTATACAGTATGTTCTTTACACAAGAAGCTTGGGATGAATTCAACTTAAGTGATGAAGATTACAAGTTGATGAAGGCAATCAAAGAAGAAGAAAAGAAAGCCAAAGCAAAAGCAAAAAAGGACAAAAAAGACGACAAAAAGAAAGATACCAAGAAGAAGGATGATAAAAAGAAAAAGGAAACTGTTCTTACATTCGATTGGGATCAAATGAAGGATCGTACTCGTCGATTAACCATCCACTCTTCAAACTTAGGAGACGCTGTATTGTCTAAGAAAGGTGATAAATTGTACTATTTAGCAAGCTTTGAAGGTCGTCAAAACCTATGGAGTACCAACTTACGTACCAGAGAAACCAAAATGGCTATGAAGCTAAATACAGGTGGTGGTAGCTTACAATGGGATAAGGATATGAAGAATCTTTACTTGTTAAGTGGTGGTAGAATTACTAACATCAACCCAGAAACAGGAAAAAGAAAAGGAGTATCTATTAGAGGAGAAATGAAATTGGATGCAGATGCAGAAAGAAAAGCCATGTTTGAACATGTATGGATTCGTACCAATGCTATTTTCTATCACCCGGATTTCCACGGAGTAAACTGGAAGAAAATGAAGTCTGAGTACGAAAAGTATCTTCCTTATATCGGGAACTCTTATGAGTTTTCTGAAATGCTTTCTGAATTGTTAGGAGAATTGAATGTATCACATGCCGGAGCCGGATATGGTACTAGTATTCCAAATGCTGATGCTACTGCATCTTTAGGAATCTTTATGAATTACAAGCATAAAGGAGACGGTATCTTAATCGATGAGATTATTGCAGGAGGACCACTTGATAAAGCAAAATTCAATGTAAAAGCCGGAATGATCATTGAAAAGATCGACGGAGAAACTGTAGCAAAAGATCAAGACGTAGCCAAGTACTTGAACAGAAAGTCAGGGAAGTTCGTTTTATTGGAAATCTTAGACCCTGCAACAAAAAAGAGACAAACTGTTACTGTAAAACCAGTTTCTTTAGGAGCCGAGAACGGGTTGTTATACAAGCGTTGGGTAAAAACCAATGAAAAAGAAGTAGAACGTTTAAGTAAAGGTCAATTAGGTTATGTACACATTCCCGGAATGAGTGATGGACCTTACCGTAGCATCTACCAAGATATGATGGGTAAATATGCAGATCGTAAAGGAGTGATCATTGATACTCGTTTTAACGGCGGTGGTGATTTGGTTGCTGATTTAGCGATGTTCTTCACGGGAGTTCCTTTTATTACCTATGCTACAGAAGCCAAAGTTGTGGGTGGAGAGCCTACTTCTCGTTGGACAAAGCCTACCTTGTCTATCTTTAATGAAAGTATGTACTCTGATGGGCATTGCTATGCACAAGGGTATACAGATTTAAAGATTGGTAAAACAGTAGGAATGCCAGTACCGGGAACTTGTAGTTTTGCCGGATGGGAAGGGTTGCCAAACGGTTCTTATTGGGGTGTTGTTCCTGTAAGTGCAAAAAACATTGATGGAAAATGGATGGAAAACTTACAAACAGAACCTACTATTAAAGTAAAGAATATGCCTGGAGTGATCGATAAAGGTCGAGACCAGCAATTAGAACGTTCGGTACAAGAACTTCTAAAAGATGTAAATTAAAACAAAAGAGGCTAGAAAATTTCTAGCCTCTTTTTTATTTGTATGATAAACACTACTAAATATCATACATAAAATTGTTATAAAAATGTTCTCTATAGGCTCTTCCTATAGGAATCAACAGTTCGTTAATGAACAATGAATTCCCTGAAATCTTAGTAATCTTTTCAGTATTGATAATATAAGATCGATGTGTCTGACAGAAAGTATCATTTAACAAACTATCATTCCATGTTTTTAAAGAATAGGCTGTGATAATCCTTTTCTCTTCTGTAAAAACCTCAGTATAATCAGAATCTGATTTTATATATAAAATATCTTTCAGTGCTATTTTAAAATGATCATGTCCCGATTTTATAAAGATAAACTCCTTCCCTTTTGATTGTGTCTCTGTTGCTTCAGATTCAATCTTAGCTGAAGGTTTATCCATATTCGTCATCAACTTGGTTACTGCCTTTAAAAAACGTTGAAATGAAAAAGGCTTTAAAAGATAGTCTACAATATTGAGTTCGTATCCTTGAATAGCATAATCAGAAAAAGCCGTCGTAAGCACTACTTGAGGTCCTTTAGGTAAAATATCCAAGAAATCGATTCCGGATATTTTAGGCAAATGCACATCTAAGAAAATTACATCGACAGGTGTTTTCTTCAAAAACTCAAAAGCCGCTAAAGGATCTGCAAAAACTCCTTTCAACTCAAGAGCTTCTACATCACCAATATACTTTTGTAAAATACGCTGTGCAGGCGCTTGATCTTCTATGATAACACAACTAATCATGATTTGCTTTTAAATCTAATTCTAAAAATACCTTATATCGATTATTCTGATCTGTAATTTTCAATTGGTATTTGTCTTTGTATACCAACTCCAGTCTCTTCTTCACATTTACCAATCCTATGCCACTAGATAACTTATCTGTATTTGATTTAGGGAAATATGTGTTTTCACACAAAAACTCAAGAATACCATTGTTCTTTATATTGATCGATATTGATATATCTATATCATCAGATTGACTAGACATGCTATGTTTAAAAGCATTCTCTATGAAAACCACCAAAATAAGAGGTGCTATTTGATATCTGGAACCTTCTCCTTCCTTAGAAAACACCACTTTACCCCTATCTTCTATTTGCAATTCATGAAGCCCTATAAAGTTTTCGATATTCTCTATTTCCTTTTTTAAGGAAACGAAAGGTTCTTTGCAATCGTACAACATATAACGAAGTAAAGAGGAAAGCTCTAAAATGATGGTAGATGTTTTTGGAGAATTCTCAATAGCGTATGAATACAGATTGTTCAAGTTATTAAACAAGAAGTGTGGATTGATCTGCGATTTTAAAAAGCGTAATTCGCTCTCTTTTACAGCAGATTGCAAAGTTTCTACTTCTCGCTGTTTTTGTAAAGTATCCCAAGAAAGTTTAAAGCTAACCATCATAAATATGATAGGTGCAAACCCAAGCAAAGTATAGAAAACATTAGACACATGTCTGCCTCTGTCTCCTCCTACCAATACTTTTTCCAAAAAGTACTCTTCAAGAAAGTAAATGGCCAACAGCATTATGCTTACAGACATCCAAAAAGTCAGTAGTTTCTTTTGATAAAAGAGTTTAGGAACAAGCACATATCCTGTAAAAAGAGCAGCAAGAGAATACACGCCAAAGAAAGCAAAATCATAAGAGTAAACTCTCATATCATGCTTATCCAACGAATAGATTAGAAACATAATACCATAGAACACTCCTTGATAGAGAACTTCTTTTGTTGTTAGCTTTCGTAAAACTCTTTTCATACATCAAAAATATCAAGATTCCTTCAAAACACTACTGTAAATCTGTTATCTACAAAAATAGTGGAGTAAACGACATAAGTCCACAGCTAAACAACAAAGAAACAGTTTACCCGATATTTTGAGTCGTTTACAGATTTTTTTTTCTCAACTAAAGAAGAGAAATGATTTTTGTGTCATTAAATAAATATGAATAATGAATTTAAGATCAATTCTCTTTTACGCCTTTTTTGCTATTGTAGGATTAACTGCAATTTCGGCTCAATCAAAGGCTTCTGTTAACATCACCGGGCGAGTATTGGAAAAGAACGGTAATCTGCCTATAGAATTTGCTACCGTATTGATAGCAGACAAAACGACTAAGAAACCTATTTCCGGTACAACAAGTTTAGAGAACGGTACTTTCTCTTTGACTACCAACAAAGACAATTTTTATATAGAAATTAGTTTCATAGGATTTAGAAAAAAAGTCTTCAATACCTATCAAATTAGTAATGGAAAAGTTGATTTGGGAGATATTCATTTGGAAGAAGATGCAGAAAGTTTGAATGAGGTTGTTGTACGAGCAGAAAAATCTCAAACAGTTTTTAAGCTGGATAAAAGAGTTTTTAATGTTGGAAAAGATTTGAGTAGCACCGGAGCCAGTGCTCTAGAAGTATTAAATAATGTACCTTCTGTAAATGTGAATATTGAAGGGCAGATTAGTTTGCGAGGAAGTCAAGGAGTACAGATTCTTATCAACGGAAAGCCTTCTATCCTTTCAGATCAAGGAGCAAATGCTTTAGGAACACTTACAGCAGACATCATAGATCGTGTAGAAGTAATTACCAATCCATCAGCAAAATACGATGCTGAAGGAACTTCAGGAATCATCAACATCGTTTTAAAGAAAGACGAACGAAAAGGCTTAAACGGTTCTGTTTCTTTAAATGTTGGAAATCCTAACAGCAACAGTGTTGGAGTAAGTTTAAACAAACGTACAGAGAAATTCAATCTATTTAGTCAATTAGGGATCGGTCGTAGAACTTTTCCTAATGATTTTATTTCTCAAAATACAGACTTGGTTAACAATACTTTCTTAAATACTACAGGGGTTAGCGAGAAAAATGAAACATTTTACAATCTAATTTTAGGAACCGATTATCATATCAATAGCAGTAGTGTTATTACGCTTTCCGGTAACTATACCTATGAAGTAGAAGATGAAAACTCGAACAATCAGTTTAGCTTTTATCAGAATGATGTATTAGAGCAAGGTTGGACACGAACGGAGTTAACAGAAGCCACCAATCCTAAATGGCAATACGAATTGCAATACAAAAAGGATTTTAAAAGTCATGAAGATCACGACCTGCTTTTTAGTGCTTTAGGTTCATTCTTTGGAAAAGACCAAACCTCAGATTTTGAAGATGTAACAACCTTGGGAACACGAGACAATTTCAATCAGCATACATCTACCGATTTCAAAGAAGCCCGTTATACCTTCAAATTAGACTACACCTACCCTTTTGCAGATAAATATGTTTTGGAATTAGGTTCTCAGTATATTTTGAATGATGTCTCAAACGACTTTCAGGTAGGAACTTTTGACAATGGAAACTTAGTCCTTGATCCGAATCTAACCAATGTTTTCGACTTCAACCAGAATGTTTTAGGTATCTACTCTACTTTTGGATACGAAGGAGATAAATGGGGTTTAAAAGGAGGTTTACGATTGGAAAATACCAATTTAAAGACCTTACTAAGAACCACAAATGAAAACAACAATCGTAATTACACAAACCTGTTCCCTAGTGCTCATGCATCCTATAAGGTTTCTGACGATGTTTCTTTACAAGCCGGATATTCTATGCGAATCTATAGACCTAGGCTATGGGATTTGAATCCTTTCTTTAACATTAGAAACAACTTTAATATTTCAACAGGAAATCCAAACCTACTCCCTGAGTTTACCGATTCTTACGAAATCACGAGTATTATCAAAGCCGGAAAAGCAGACTTTAACTTAGGTGTATACTATCGTTATACGACTGATGTTATTGAAGATGTAACCACTTTTGAAAATGGGGTTAGTACAAGCTTCCCTATTAATGCCGGAACTAGCAGTACCACAGGAATTGAATTCAATACCAAATATAGTCCGTTCAAATGGGGATCGCTAACAGCGGATTTTAACTGGAGTGGTTTTCAAAGAAAAGGAAGTTATGAAGGAACCTCTTTAGATGTTGATGGAAACAGATGGTCTTCGAGAGTAACCACAAAGTTCAAGCTTCCAGCTTCAATAGATTTGGAGATCACCGGAAACTATCGTTCAAAATTCAGAACCATTCAGGGAACACAGAACGACAACTTATTTGCCAACCTAGGAATCAGAAAAAAGATCTTTAAAGGGAAAGTAGTAGCAAACTTAGCTGTACGCGACTTATTTGCCTCCAGAGTCTTTGAATCTACTACCAGTCAACCCAACTTCTCTCTCTATAGCAGAAGACAAAGAGGACGCTTTGTAACCTTCGGATTGAGCTATGCTTTTGGAAAAGGAGAAGCTGTTGAATATTCCGGAAGAAGAAGATTTTAACCTATCTAATTAATATAAAACTTAAACTCATGAAAAAACTATTTTTAATCACATTATTATCTATTACTGTTCAAACATTTGCACAATCTACATGGAAAGTAGATGCCAGTCATTCTTCCATCAACTTTGCTGTTTCACATTTGGTGATCTCAGAAACCACAGGCTCTTTTGATGTATTTGAAGTTACAGCAAAAGCCGGAGATAACTTTAGCAATCCTGAGTTTGAAGTAGCTATAGAAACAGCTAGTATCAACACAAAAAACAAACGTAGAGACAATCATTTAAGAGCTGATGATTTCTTTGATGCCAAACAATATCCAAAGATTACTTTTAAAAGCAACTCATTTAAAAAGACGGGAGATAAAACGTTTGTAGTAACCGGAAACATCAGTATTAAAGGAAAAACAAAACAAGTGCAGTTCAACGGAAAATTAAATGGTGTGATTACTGATAACTACAGCAAAAAACAAAAGGCCGGATTGAAATTGTCTACAACCTTAAAGCGTACCGATTTTAATGTAGGAAACCCTGGTGGATCTGTAGGAGAAGAAGTAGAAGTAACCATTAATTTAGAAATGCAAAAACAATAACGTCTTCATGTCTAAAAAGTCAAGAACACTTTTAAACAGAAACCTACATAGAGATATTGGCTATTTCTATGTAGGTTTGATCATTGCCTTCTCTATTTCAGGAATCGCGCTGAATCACAGAACCGATTTCGATCCGCAAGAATACACAGTAAAAACAGAACAGCTTGAAGTAGATATCCCTGAGGATGCTGAAAAAATTGATGATGCTTTTTTAAAAGAATTAGCAAAAACCATCACTTCAGCAGAATACCGTGGTAATCGAAGAAGAGGAAATGAAGCCCGCTTGTATTTTAAAGATGCTTTTGCTTCTGTAAACCTACAAACAGGTAAAGGAGAAATCGAATATGTTCGTACAATTCCCTTCTTAGGTCAAATGACCATTTTACACAAAACAACCAATAAATGGTGGATCTGGTTTTCAGATATTTTTGGTGTAGCTATGCTCATTATTGCCATTACAGGAATGTTTATTGCAAAAGGAAAATACAGTTTTAGGAAGCGTGGGTGGGTCCTAGCCGTGCTTGGCTTGATCTTTCCCTTTATTTTCTTGTTTTTGATTAGATAATTGAGATCGGAGTTTTCCGGTCTCTTTTGTCTTACAATCCACTTAGCGTCTCAACGTCTTTTAAGAATCAGGTAGAAATACGCTGTTTTTATGAGAGTATATTTTTTAGCTTGAACAGCTTTAAATCTACTGCCATGACAAAACCTTTCGATCGTATCATTACCGTAATGTTCGAGAATCAATACAGAAGTTATGTGATTCAAAATCCATTCTTTAAAAAATTAGCTGCTGCCGGAGCAGACATGACCAACTACTTTGGAGCCTTTCATCCTTCGCAAACCAACTATATTGCTTCTTTAGCAGGTGAAATTTGTGCAGTAACCAACGATACACCTCCTGCTTCTCCTCTACTTCAGGAAACATTGGTAGATCTTTTAGAAGCTAAGAAGGTAAGTTGGAAAGCTTATATGGAAGCTTATCCTGGTGAACCATGGAAAAAGTCTTGGGAAAACCCTAATTACCCTACAACAGACCAACCCATCACTCAATATCCACCGGCTGGAGCAAAAGACCTTTCTAGATATTACAGAAAGCATAATGCTTTTGCTTCTTTTCATACCATTCAAAAAAGTGAAGAACGTTGGAAGAAAATTGTTGGTGATGCCGAATTTTGGAATGATATAGCTCACGATACTTTACCGGAATACTCATGGTTTACTCCTGATATTTGGAACGATGGTCATTATTTATACAACACTCACATTGATACAGATCCTAGAACTCAATTAGTGCCTCAGCAAGCCACTTGGTTAGAGCATGTATTCTTAGGAAATATTGAGGCGGCTAATATTCAAGGAGGTGCGGAAACTTGCTTACCATCTTTAGGATTGAATTTAGATGTAGATTTATTGTTTACAGATCCTGAAAAAGCGTACAAGCAGTCTAACATTCCACAAGGGACTTTGGTGGTTGTTACTTTTGATGAAGCTGATTACAATGCACAAGGGTACGATACCATGTATGACGGACCTAACCAAATATATACAGTTCTTTTAGGAGATATGATCACACCCGGAACTGTCATAGACACTCCTTATAATCACTATAACTTGATCCGTACTGTAGAAGAAAACTTTCAATTAGGCTCTTTGTATAAGAATGATTTTGGCGCCAATTGGTTTCGCTCTCTTTGGAATGAATCCTATCAATGGAGCAAACCTATAGATACAGATTTCCAATCGGGAAATGCCTTAGCAATCACACATGGAAAAGAAGGAAAGCATTTGGCTTTTTCCAATAGCAATGGAGAACTCTTTAGCACTATTCTTTCTAAAAACCTTTCTGCACCTCACGATTTGGGTGTGCAATCCAAAGGAGTTGCCTTTGCTTCTATCAATGGCGTGAGTGTATTGATGAATAAAGATTCAGACAATGAATTGTCTTATTTGATCTATAATGCTGCTAATCAAACATGGTCATCTCCTACAAAGATGGGTGTAAGCACAACCGGAAGCTTTGCTCTCACTTCATATAATGATATGGCTGCAAAAGACCAAAAACTAATGCTCTGTTGGGAAGGTGCCAGTGGATTTATCCAATCTATGCAAGGAAACGAAAAAGGATTTTCAGGGAAAACAGTTCCTGTGAATCAATTAACAGATGGAGCGATGACCTTAGGTCAGTTAGGAGCTTCTCTTTTCTTGGTGTACAAGCAAAGGAATACACGAAAAATGAATATTACTTCATTTAATACCGGTGATTTTAATGCTTTTGAAGCGCACGATTTCCACGGAAAACTTGCACCTGAAAACAATACAAGTTTACACGAATGGTCTGTGACAGATTTTACAGTTGGTCATTTTTCAAAAAAAATGGCAGCTTTAGGAAATGAATACCAACACATGGGATCATTAGCCATGGCAACTGCTGACGGTGAAATGCACTTGGTACACAGAGCAGGATATCCTGATACTCCGCATGCGTATACAGAAATCTTTGGCTTAACAGGTATTTATTCTGCTGCCAATGAGTTTACCAATGGATATGGAACCTTAGATCAAGCTGGTTGGACTCTGGAGAAAGAAATGACGGATGTAAGTTTTGGCGTTGACAATCCTATTTCTATGTGTTCTGACGGACAAACAATTACATTGGTTTGGATTGATTCAAAACGTGACACTATAAAGTATAAGACTGGAACATACCAAAAAACCTGAAAAAACTTTTGATTTTCAGCATTTTACCTATCGCTAGGGAATTAGAATGTTTAGTCGTATTTTTAATTTTACAATCTAACTAACACGAACCATCATGGGAAAGAAAAAGATCATCAATGCGCATGCACATGTGTTTACGAGTCAGTTTGTACCACCATTCTTGGCTAAGACTATCCTTCCTTGGCCTTTGTATTATTTAATACATACACAGTTCATTGTAGGATTGATTAAAAGATATTATCAAAAAAAATTAAAAAAACGCTTTCCCTCTCAAGAAAATCCAAATGATGATTGGGAAGTTATTTACAAAGAAAGAAGAGCTATACGTAGAAAAACGTTATTTGAGTTTTCTATCAAGGCGAAGCCATACATAAACATTCCCTACAGAATTATAGTGTTTTGGTTATCCTTTGTTGCAACGATTTATTTTATTGAGCTTTTAGGGTATTTATTTAATATTAGTGACCATACCGACTCATTTCTTAAGCCTATAAAAACTTGGATGTCCAAATATTACCTACTTATTACTTTGTCTACCTATTGGAAAGTAATTTGGGTAATTTTTGTTATTCTCTTCATTAATTGGAGTCGTAGAATGATCCTTTTTGCACTCAAAACCATCTTTCCTATTTTCAAAAAGCTACTGAATAAGAAAGGCTTAGAGCTTTTTGATAGGTACATGTTAATGGGAAGGTTTGCTATGTATAAAACTCAGAAAAAAGTTGCTGAAGCGGCAATAAAACAACTTCCTGAAGACTCTCAAATGGTTATCCTTCCTATGGATATGGAATATATGGGTGCCGGAAAAACCAAACTACGAAAAGATATTAAAGCATCTAAAACTGAAAACCTGAATAATGGATGGGCTGAAAGTGATTATAAAGACACTTACAAATACCAAATGCGTGAGCTGTGGGAATTTGTAGAAGCTAAAAGAAGTGGTAAAACAAACCCAAATGCCTACCACCCTTTCTTGTTTTTAGACCCAAGGCGAATTGCAGAAGAAGGAGAAAGCTTTTTTAATTACACAGTAGAAAATGGTCGAATGAAACTGGGCAGTTGTTTTGTGAAAACTTATATGGAAGATCGAAACTTCAGTGGTTTTAAGATGTATCCGGCATTAGGATATTATGCTTTTGATGAGCATTTATTACCTCTTTGGAGGTATGCTGTTGAGAATAACATTCCTATCATGACCCATTGTGTGGTAGGTACAATTTACTATCGTGGAAAAAAGAAAAAGGAATGGAATTTCCACCCGGTTTTTAAGCAATACTTCAAGAACAGAAACTACAATGATCCTGAGCCAATGCTTCTTAGTGAAGTTAAAGCAGTTGATATTCAACGAAACTTCACTCACCCTCTTAACTATTTATGTCTATTGGAAGAAACTTTATTAAGAGAAGTAGTAAAGAATGTAAAAAGTAAGAAAACAAAAGAACTTTTCGGGTATACCAATGATGAAACTCCATTGACCTTTACTTTAGAAAACTTAAAGATTTGTTTGGCACATTATGGTGGTGAAGATGAGTGGAATAAATACTTAGAGTCTGACCGAGATGTGTATTCAAGACGAATTATCTCTTCTCCAAACAAAGGAATCATATTCATGAAGAACTCTGATGGAGAGTTTTCTCACGACAAGATCAACAGTATTTGGAATGACACCGATTGGTATTCTATTATTACGAGCTTGTTAATGCAGTATAACAACATGTATGCAGATCTAAGTTATATTATTAGCAAACCTTCGATCTATCCTTTACTTCAGGAAACCTTGAGGAAAGGTGATAACTATGATGAGCAACATGCAGAATATTTAAAAGAACCCTCCCCTAACAAAAAGGCTTCTCACATGATTGGTCGTAACCGATTGCGTAGTCATATTTTGTACGGAACCGATTTTTATGTGGTACGAAATCATAATTCAGACAAAGATCTGTTTGTAGAAACTCGTGCTGCAATTGATAACGAAAGTTTTGATCTGATCGCTAGAGAAAATACTTTCAATTACTTATCAAAAGAATAAGGAGTGAAATGGGGTGAAAATCCCCTTTTTAAACTATTAGATTATCCCTAATTTCAAAATTCAAATTATTTGATTATGAGAAAAGTAACCGTAATACGAGACAAAGTAGGGAGAAAAAGCAGTCATGGTATTTGTTTGGTAACCGACGATAAATACAATGTGATCTTTTCCAGCCAAAGTTTGGAATTAGGTTGGTTGAATAACCAACGAAATGTATCCTGTATTCCTGCCGGAAAGTACAAGTTAAAACTGGAATGGTCTCCCAGATTTCAAAAAGACCTTTGGGAAATCTATGGAGTTCCCAACAGATCAGAATGTAAATTTCATGCAGCTAATTATGCGTATCAACTAAATGGATGCATTGCCCTTGGTCGTAAACGAGGAGACATTAATGCAGATGGCATCTTAGATGTTACTCACAGTAGAGATACCATGAGAAAATTTCACAAAGCTATGGAAGGCTATACAGAAGCAATAGTACATGTAATCAATTCCCAAGAATAGAAGTAAAAAAAGAAGCATCTCTCCCAAACGTGTCCCCTATAATTTGTTTGGGAGACGAATACCCCCTAAGGTTCTCATTCCAAACCTTAATTTTCCTTTGAGAAAATCCATCGTAAAATAGATTTGCTGTAAAATTAAATTCTGTAGATGAATCTTCATACAGGATTTTTCCCCTTTTATCTTCGTCTTTCCCTTGAAATTGCTGTTGCTGCACCGAATATTGAATTTTAACTGCTCAAATTTTTCATTTTTGCGCTGCTTTTGAAGTACGATATATTTTTTTATGTTTGTTAAAACTTTGTTAAAGCTAACTAAAAATGATTAACAGAATGAGGATTTTACTTCTACTACTTGTACTATTTACAACCGGAATTCAGGCACAGCATTCCATAGCAAGAGAATGGAATGAGGAGCTCTTAGGAGCAATTAGAAAAGACTATGCGAGGCCTACAGTTCATGCAAGGAACTTATTTCACAGTTCTATAGTCATGTATGATGCTTGGGCTATTTTTGACAACGATGCTGAAACTGTTTTCTTAGGTAAAACCTTTGGAGGTTATGATTGTAGTTTCAACGGAATTGCAACGCCAACAGATACAGATGCTGCAATTCATGAGATTATCAGTTATGCGATGTATCGCTTATTAAATCATCGTTTTGCCAACTCACCCGGAGCAACCAACTCCTTGGCATCTTTTACAGCCTTGTTTGAATCAGACGGTTACGATACCAATTTTACTTCTGTAGATTATAGTACAGGATCTTATGCCGCACTTGGAAATTACCTTGCTCAAGAAATGATTGCTTTTGGGTTACAAGACGGAGCTAATGAATCTAACGCATATGCAAATGAGCACTATACGCCTACAAACTCTCCATTGATTCTTGAGTTATATCAAGATAACTTGTTAACGGATCCAAACAAATGGCAACCTTTAGCCTTTGATGTTTTTGTAGATCAGAGCAATAATGTATTTCCTTTGGATACGCCTGATTTCTTAAGCCCGGAATGGGGTGAGGTTACTCCTTTCTCCTTGCGCCCGGAAGATTTAAGCATTTTAGATGCAGGTTTCGATTGTTATGTATACAATGATCCAGGAGCCCCTGTTTATATTCAGAATTCTACTATGGACGGAATTGACGATCCTTATAAATGGCATTTTGCTTTGGTAATTGCTTGGTCTGCTCATTTAGACCCTACAGATAATACTATGATCGATATTTCTCCCGGATCTATAGGAAATGTAGATTTAAGTGCTTTCCCTTCTACTTTTGAAGAGTACAAAACCTTTTACAAATTTACCGAAGGTGGTGATATAGGAACAGGACACAATCTAAACCCTTTTACCAACGCTCCTTATACAGCACAAATGGTACGAAGAGCTGATTATGCCAGAGTTTTAGCTGAGTTCTGGGCAGACGGACCGGATTCTGAAACGCCTCCTGGACACTGGTTTACCATTATGAACTACGTAAGTGACCATGCAGAAACAGTAAAGAAATTTGGTGGTCAAGGTAATATTGTTAGTGACTTAGAATGGGATATTAAAAGTTATTTGGTATTAGGTGGAGCTATGCATGATTCTGCTGTTAATACTTGGGGTGTTAAAGGATATTATGATTATGTAAGACCTATTTCAGCCATTCGTTATATGGCAACGAAAGGACAAAGTACCAATCCTGCATTGGCCAGCTTCGACCCTCACGGATTGCCTTTAATTCCAGGGTTGATCGAATTGATCGAAACCGGAGACCCTTTGGCTGGAACTGGAGATGAAAATGTAGGGAAGATCAAAGTAATGTCTTGGAAAGGGCCGGATTTTATTGCTGATCCTGACACAGATGTAGCCGGTGTAGATTGGATTCTAGGAACTCACTGGTGGCCATACCAAAGGCCAACATTTGTAACTCCTCCTTTTGCTGGATATGTTTCAGGGCACTCTACTTTTTCAAGAGCAGCTTCAGAAGCATTGACATTGATTACCGGGGATGCATTTTTCCCTGGAGGAATGGGAACCTTTGATGTAACCCAAAACGACTTTTTAGTTTTTGAAGAAGGACCTACACAGAGTTTTACTTTGCAATGGGCTACTTATAGAGATGCTTCAGACCAAACAAGTTTGTCTAGAATTTGGGGAGGTATCCACCCTCCTATTGATGATATCAGAGGAAGAATTATTGGAGATAAAATTGGTAGAGATGCTTTTGCTTTGGCAGAACAATATTTTACAGGAACATTGAGTACTGATGATATTGATTCCGGAGAAAATACAACTGTATACCCAGTTCCTTTCGAGAATCAAATTTCTATCTCAACTGATTACACAGGTACAATAGAACTACAATTATACACTGTTAACGGGCAATTGATTCTGTCAAAGAAGAAAGACCTGAGTCAATCAAAGACACTTGAGTTACCGAACTTGGCTAACGGGATCTATATCTTAAAAGGAATCACTAAAGACAAGAAAGTTGTTTTACAGAAAAAACTAATCAAATAAAAAAAGCACATTCCTGGGAATGTGCTTTCTGGAAAATAATTCAAAACACGAATTACTTAGATCTCAAATTTTTCCAATTTTTATTGGCTGTTCGTATGAGCTTAGATTCAGTTTCTGAGATCCATAATTGTTTAGCATCAACTTCTACATCATTTAAGAACAAGTAGTATTTCCCTTTGCTTACTACAAACTTGGTAGGGTCTACCCTAAATTTTGCTCCTACATATACACCAAAGGCGCAAAACCCTCCGTATTGTGGTAAGTATTTTGATGGATTTCTGTCAAATTTTGCTTTTTGATCAGCAGACGTAAAATAATACGCAATCTTGTTGTGTACTGTTTTGTATTGCTTTGATCCTCTTTGAGCTAATCCTAAATCTAAATAAGATACAGGACTATATCCTTGTAAAGCAATTTTACTGTCGTCGATGTTGTTTGCTTGTTTGTTTTGTGCTGCTACAGTTGTTGTAGTGGCTACAAATGCGATAGCTAACAAAGTTGTTTTAATTAAATTTTTCATTTTAGTTTATTATTTCTAGGTTAATAATCGTTTTCACTTACTGATACTACTGTGAATACTACTGCTGCATTGAATAAGTAATAGTTTGCTTCCAAACCTTTAAAGCCTAAGGCAAAAGGAAGAATCATAAACGCAATGGCTACTACAAGGTCTATTGCCAAATGCCCTTGGAACGGAATGTTTCTGAAAGCTCCCAGTTTATAATCTGTAAGCAAGCTTACGATCAAAACAGCGATTCCTGTTACTACAGATATGGTTTGAGAAGCCGGATGATCTGCTCCTAAGCCAAGGACAAAAGGAGCTACGATCAATCCTATTCCTGCAGAATAATCCGCAACTCCATGAAGCGTTGGTGAGATGAATCGGAACTTCATTTTAATTCGCATTAAAATATTCTTCCTGAATCACTTCTCCTTTATCATTCCATAAACGACGAATGATCTCGTGCCAATAGATCTTTGAACCGTCTTTCATGGTAAAGTCGAATGTAAATTCTGAAGCTGAAACGTTTCCGTCTACAATGGTATAATGATGTGAAATACCGTTAACAGCAGCTATAGCTCCTGCAAAGCCTTCCATTTTCTCTACCATTTCTCGTTTGTTGCTCGTTGTTACCCCACTGTAATCTGAAGTAACAGCGTCATTGGCAAAAAACTGTTGCACTGCGTCTACGATGGCTCCTTTAGCCACAATAGCATCCATTTGATTTGCTTGATCTTTGATGTTCATTTTAATATTGATTTCTATGGTTAAAATTTTATGTAATTATTACACCACAAAATTCTGAATGAATCAAAGGAAAGAGCGTATAAAAAACGAGATAAAAATTGTACTTATTGGTTGTACAAGGATGGAGAAACTCCTGTGTGTTTTAAAAAGAAAGAAGAGAAATTATTAGGCTCTTCAAAACCTAAAGAATAGGCAACTTCTTTGACAGTTGCTTTTTCAGATAGCATTTTTTTAGCAGAACTGATTAGTTCATTTCGGATCATTTGACCTAAGGTAAGTTGCATTTTTTGTTTCACCTTTTTAGAAAGAGTATGTACACTCATATGCATCTGATCTGCATAAAAGCCTAAGGTGTGCTGCTCTTTGTGAAATTGTTGTATCAAGGCTATCAAGTCTTGTGAGAATTGATCTCTGCCTTCATAATCAAAATTATCACGGAACTCTTTGGGCGTTTGCCCTACTTTATTTTTGAAAGAACGATTAAAATAACCCGGGTCTTTGTATCCTTGGTCGTAAGCAATCTCCTGAATGCTTTTATTGGTAAATGCCAATTCTTTCATATTAGCATCTATCTGCTTGTTTCCTATGAGATTTCTAACAGTTACTCCTAGCCTATTTTTAATAAGGTGACGAATGTTATAACGAGAATTGATAAAATGATCAGCCAGTTTTTTTACATTGATCTGATCTGAGTATTCTTGATCGATCATGTCTTTGATATCAAAGATTACCTGATATTCATCTTTTGTCGCTTGAAAAGGGTTTTGCCAATACCATTGCTCAGTAGAAACATCAATAAGACTCTCTAAATTCTGATTGAAAGCTGTTGTAGTTAAGAAACGCTGGCAGTCTTTACAGTCATTGAAGTTGATATATCCTAATGATATCAGATGTTTAAACAATACGCGTACATCTTTAGATTTAAACATGATCTCATCAGGAAACTCTATAAAGCGTACTAAAAAAGTATCGGACATGAATTTTATATACTGACCTTTATTTAAGTATATTGCTTTGTCTTCCCAATTACCATAGCTTCTAAAATCAACTTGAATGTTTCCCGTTCCTTCTAAGATGTGTACCAGTGTATATTGGTTGATAAAATATACCTTGTTGATTTCTGCCTTAAACTTATGAACCACAGTAAGAAATGTTTGGTTACAAGTTCAGTCGGTAAAAACAATAATTCTTACGGTTGTTTATGTAATTAACTTCTCTATTACTTTAGAGTGATTAAAGTACTCTGTATGTGGCTTGGTACTCATTCTACTTAGCCAACTACTATCCATTTTAATCTCTTCAGAATAAAATCGGTCTCCCGGTTTTCCAATCGATTCATACGAGCATAGCCAATCTTCCTTAGAGAAGAAATCTGCCCATTCTGTCACTTTATCATTACTAATTACCTTTTTTGCATAATCTCTGAAGATCTTGGCTTTATTGGCCATAAATGAAACGGCACTTCCAATAGTAATACAACGAACCTCTATATCTCGATTGCTATTATAATCTGATAAGAATTCCAGAGCAGGAATAACTCCCAAACTATGAGCAAAAAGAGTAACTCGTTCATAAGAATTGTCTTTGTTAATAGCATTCATCTGAGTCTGTACTCTATTTTTCACATCGTCTCTTACCATTTGACTTTTGATAAATTTCATGCTAAATCCGGAAACTTTTAAGATCAGATTCATGAGTGTTGGAAATAAACCTATGACAATTCCTGCAACCAAAAAGATCTCTGTAAATAAGCTTGAAACTAATTTAGGTAGCTCTTCAACAGAAAGTCCCATTCGCATTTCTTCTTCCGGTAAAGGTTCTTGAAAGATCATTTTTATACTATCTAAAACCTGAGTACTATCCAATGCAGAAATAAACACTCCTACAATAGAAACATACCAAAATGTAATAACTAATCCAGAAAAGGCAATTCCTATAAACATCCATTTGTTCTTAAATGCTGCTTTCCACACAGGAGAAAACAGCCAAAAGAAAATGAGTTCCAATCCAAAAACTACTTTTTTCCAAACCGGTAAGTTGTCAGAATAATTCTGGTTGATAATGTCTCCCCAATAGATCTCATATACATCGATCTCTTTTTTTTCACCACTATCAGCATAGGTAACTTCCAAACGCTGCATTGCAGGGTTTTCGGGGGTACTTACTTTATTTACCGTTGCGATAGATTGCTCTGAGGCAAGTTTATCTACAGTACGATTGAGGGCATACCCAACTTCTTTGGAATCGAATCCGGGTATCACAATTAGAGCTTCTTTAGCCATGATAACATATATTTAGAGGGGACTAAATACTTGCACAGCAATATCTTGGCCTAAAGTAGTCATTTTTTCTATAGAGCTAGAGAGGATTTTTCCCTTGTTTTTAAAAGTAATAGTTCATCTTTAGAACTAATTAATTGAAGTTAAAACCATAATTGTAGTATTTTTATCTTATCAAAGATTTCATAGTATGGACCTTAAGATTCAAATTGCATTACTTGTTGGAGCTTTTATTATTCTAATTGCTCTCATGGCACTTACCAAGCGTCTTACGCAAAAGGTAACTTTAATGAAAAGCTTGGAACCTAACAGGAAAAAGGTAGTAGAAAACACATTTTACTTTGTGTATTATGTGATTTTCTTTGTGGCTGTTATACTCATCTTAGGAATTAATATTGAAGATCTAACCATTTTTTTTTCTTCTCTATTGGCCATTATTGGTATTGCTTTTTTCGCACAATGGTCTCTATTATCTAATCTAACAGCCAGTGTTATCATCTTTTTCTATCATCCGTTAAAAATTGGAGATCGAGTAAAAGTTTTGGATAAAGAAATGAATGTTGTAGGAACAGTAGTTAATATGACTGGTTTTTATGTATTGATTGAAAGTGAAAGCGGTCAGAAAGTAACAGTTCCTAACTCTACTGTCTTGCAAAAAGGAATAGAATTTATCAAAAACGACTAAAAGTCTACGACAATTCCAATACTGGGAATAGGAATCCCCGAATCTTGTGGTATTTCAGTAAGACTTATCGGTGTAATAATATTCCCTTGATTATCTCTGGTTAAACCATACTCAGGTGGCAAAGGAATGTCTTGAGCTAGTATGTTTTGTACTTCTAAGAATACATTTAAAGACCATTTTGTATAGTTCCATTTTTTATCTACACGAGCATCTAATTGGCTAAATGTATTTAGCTTTACTTCTCCTAACCTACTGTAATCTAAACTGATTTCCGGATAAGTGATCAATGTTTGGTTCAAATCAGTAGGAACAAACGGAGTCTTTCCCGCAAAACGATAACGTGAACTAATCTCCCAATTCTTCTTTAGTTTATATCCTCCTACAAATGAGATGAGATGTCTACTGTCCCAAACAGAAGGAACATATTCAGATCTATCAAATCCTGTAAACTCACTAAAGAAGTAGGTGTAAGAGAAAATCGCATAGAAATTATTCGTTAGTTTTTGTTGATATTGAAACTCCAATCCATAGCTTCTACCCTTTCCAACTGTCTCTACATCTTCACTTCCTATAACTTCAAAATCGGCGCCTTTATTTGCCAATGACACTTGATCTAACACAGATACAGGATAATCATCATACTGTTTGTAAAACCCTTCTAAAGAAACAATCGTTGCCGGAGTTGGAGTGTATTGTAATCCCAAAACATAATGATTACTTTGGGTGTACTTACTATCCTGATTGATCAAATTTCCACTATTATCCCTAAACCCTAAAATTGTGTATGGAGGGAGCTTATAATACCTTCCTATTGTTGAACTTACTCTCCAGTCTTCTATAAACTCATACGACAATGATATCCTTGGAGAGAATGTATCTAATAAGCTAGCCTCAGTGAATCCATCACTATCGGTTCGGAAACCAAAGGACAAATCTAACTTGTCATTAAAAAAAGATTTGGTAGCATTGGCAAACAAACCATATTTTACAAAATCGATCTCTGTAGTAAAGAATATATTGTCTGTGTTGTTGATGGTGTTGTTTTTATAGTAAGAATATTGAGTATTAAATCCTCCGGTAAGTTTCCAATCATTTACAAACTTGGTCAATTGATATCGTAATTTAGTTTCATACTCTACGGCATCATTTCTAAAGATCACACCCGTTTCGTTTTGCGAATCCTGATAGGTTGTAAAAATGTTTTTTAACCTGTTATTACTTAATGTCGTTTGCATAAAACCACTTCCATCTTTGAATCTTCGATTCCAGCTGATTCCTATAGAGTTGGTTTTTTGATCAATAAAAGGTGCTTGATCCAATATCAATTGTGCTTCTTCATCAAACTCATTAGGAGCTTCTACCGTAAAATCATCAATAGAACCTAATCCTAATACATACAGATTGTTGTATCCATCTATTTCATGTGATAATTTGTATTGGTAATCCCAATAATTAGGGCGAATTGGTAAACCTATCAATTCAAATAATGCTTGCAAATAACTCCTTCTCACCGACAATAAGAAACTAGTTTTACTTTCTTTTTGTTCTCTTTTAAATAACGGTCCTTCTAAGGTAAATGCTGCATCTGTAGCGCTTACACGAATATTTGTAGCTAGATGTTCTCTGTTTCCGTCACGTTGCTTGAATTGCAATACTCCGGATAAAGGATTGTCATATTGAGCTCCGAAAGCAGAAGTCGATAGAGTCACGTCATTGATAAAAGACACATTTAATAAACCTACAGGGCCACCTGCACTTCCTTGTGTAGCAAAGTGATTGATGTTCGGAATTTCCATTCCATCTAAGTAATATACCGTTTCGTTTGGTGCTCCACCACGAATGATCAAATCATTTCGAAAACCACCCACAGAAGGAGAAACTCCCGGGAAAGTTTGTGCTACTCTCACAACATCATTATTTCCTCCGGGATAGGTAGCAATTTCTACAGCCGACAAAGATTGAGTGGATAAAGGTGTTTCTCTAGGTCTGCTAATCTTATTTTGATTGCTGAGTACTACTTCCTCTAATTCTTCATTAGATTCCTTTAAAACAAAGTCAAAAGACGGATTTCCTTTCGATTTGACAATGATATTAAACTTTGTCTGCGATGTGTATCCAAGAAAGCTTGCTGTTATGTTATAAGACCCCGGAGTTACATTGGTAATTCTATACACACCATTTTCATCCGTCACATTTCCTTGATTGTTATTCAAAAAAACAGTGGCCCCTAAAATGGGAGCTCCTTTCTCATCTTGTACTTTTCCTTTGATCGTTACTTTAACTTGTGCGTACGAAATTGAAGAGATCAAAAACATCATTACAAGGATGATTCTGATTTGTTTGGAGGGAGAGTTCATATCAATTTTTGTTTTGATCATTGCCATAACTGAGTCTATGTTGCTTTTATTTTTTTCTGTATGTTAAGTTTCTGTAACTTTCTGATATTCTAAGCGTCATAAAACTGTCATGCTTTTCAAACGTGAAATTACTGCTTTTTTCAAAGTTTATCTAAGTACTTGGGTAATAACTTTTCTATTGTTTTTACTCAACTTACTCAACCCTAGAATTTCTTTTGAAAGCTTGATGGAAAGCTATGTGCAGATCATCTCTTCTGGTCGTGGACAGTTATTTTTACACAGTATATTTCTGATCTTTTACATTCTGTTTCTTATCATTAGATACTTTGTTAGAGTCTATAAGAAGAAAGGAAAGCGAGTTTTTATACGATATTTCACTTTTAGACTTATTCTTCCTGTATTGGTTGTTTATATTGGTTTTAGATCATTAATCTACGTTAATAACAATGAAGGTTTTCAGTATAGTTGGAATCATACGATAGAAAATCAAACTGATAGCATTCAAGATTTATATCAAATCGATGGAAAACATAGAGGAATGACAGTTTATGATCTGGGAAGAAATAACAGAACAGACCTCTCTGAACTTATCCGAAACAATATAGAATGGGTGGTGATCCTTCCCTATTTCTATCAAGAAGATGAGCAAACCAAAACCGTTAGCACTCCTAAAGAAATAGGCATATGGTCACACAGAGACTCTATGTTTATCAAAAGTATTGAAGAATTGCACAAAAAAAAGATACGAGTTCATCTAAAGCCACATTTATGGATGTCTTCCGGATGGAGAGCTAACATCAACTTTGAAAACTCACAAGATTGGGATACTTGGTTTGCATCATATCAAAAAACAATACTCCATTATGCAATGATGGCTGAAAAAACTAAATCTGAAATGTTTTGTATTGGAACAGAATTGCGCAGTTCTGTTAAACAGCAACCTGAAAAGTGGATGCAGCTCATTAAAAAGATCAAAACTATTTATTCAGGAAAACTAACCTATGCAGCTAATTGGGATGGCGAATTTCACGATGTCGGTTTTTGGGATGAGCTTGATTACATTGGTATTCAAGGGTATTTTCCACTAACAGAAAACACCAACCCAAATCTCGAGCAGATAAAACAAGGTTGGAAAAAACATATTCCGGAATTAGAGGTTTTATCAAATAAACATCATAAAAAGATTTTGTTTACAGAGATCGGTTACAGACCGGACAAAGCTGCTACGAAGACACCTTGGGCTTGGGGTTCATTTTTTGGTCCGTTGTTCAAGAAAAAGTCTGATAAAACTCAGTATTTAGCTTACAAGGCGCTGTTTGAAGAACTCTGGGAAACATCCTGGTTTGCCGGAACTTACGTATGGCAATGGGACAATAGCGATTTCGAGATTAAAGAAAAACCTGCTCAAAATGCTATTGCCAATGGGTATTCAAAAAAGGAGGCTGATTAGCTTGATGAATACAAAACAGATAATTACGATGATCTTAATCATTTTCTTCTAGTTCAAAAAATTCATTTACCGGAACCTCAAAGATTCTAGACATTTTTAACGCTAATACTGTTGAAGGGACATAGCGTCCTTTCTCTATAGAATTTATAGTTTGCCTAGAAACCCCAATTGCTTGTGCTAACTGATCTTGTGTAAGATCTTTGATGGCTCTTTGTACTTTGATCGTATTTTTCATTAACGCTGTCTTTTTAGATTAGTAAAAAACATGATTTGCACTAATAACATAAAGATCAATACTTGAAAATAACTGAATCCCATCTCTGCTTTTTCTTGATTGAATAAGTAGTCTACTCCATATTCAACATAAGGCTGCACCAAAGAGTAGACAACTCCTAAGATAAAAGCCAAACGATAGGATTGCGCTCTTAATTTATCGATCAATTCATCTTCAACCTTCTCTTTCGCCAAAGAGATCAAAAGAAATCCTACAATCATTAAATTCGTTAATACCGGTTTTACCCAACTAGGTTCATCAACAAACTTTTTTGCAATCATCAATACAAATGCAATGATTACAATAACCCATCCTATTCTTTTAAAACGGTGAGCTAATTGGAATTTATTCATCTTATCCAATCTTTTTCTTTCACTTTCACAAAATGATTCTTTCATAATTATATATTTTACAAATTGACAAGTTTAATTTTCATAATGACAAATATACTTTACATTTTGTAAAAAACAAAATAGCTTTAAAAATATTTCTCTAATTTTAAAGAACTCAACAATTAAACTTTTTAATTTATGTCAGAAAATTCAAACAAACCCAACGCGTTGTTTTGGGTAATTGGAGTTATTTCATTGGTATGGAATATCTTTGGTGTGTTATCATACATCGGTCAAGCTTATATGACTGATGATATGAAAGCTGCAATGACAGAAGCTCAACTAGAAATTATTGAAAACAGACCTGCATGGGCTACAGCCGCTTTTGCAATAGCTGTTTTTGGTGGTGCTTTAGGTTCCCTAGCTCTCTTATTAAGAAAGAAACTAGCTTACTATTTATTTACGCTATCTTTTATTGGGGTATTAGTACAAATGGTTTACAATGTATTTATCGCAAAAGCTCTAGACGATTATGGTCCTGGTGGATATGCGATGACTGCTATGATTCTTGTGATCGCAATTTACTTGATCATTTATGCTAAAAACTCAGCAAGAAAAGGATGGTTATCGTAAATTGATAGAAGTTAACATATATAGAGCACCTTGAAAAAGGTGCTTTTTTTATTCAAACATCATTCCTAGAAATTCAGCCACACAAGCAGGTTTCTCATATCCTTCAATAATTACAGTGCATGAGAATGTAACTTTTACTCCTTGTTTTTGATCTTCTACATCTTTTACTGAAGCTTGGATCTGTAGTTTACTGTTTACAGGAACCGGGTGCGGAAAACGAACATAGTTTAAACCATAATTCAGTCCCATTTTTAAACTGTCTATTTGTATCAGGTCTTCCAACATTTTAGACAATAAGGCTAAAGACATAAAACCATGAGCTATCGTACTCTTAAAAGGCGATTCTTTTCTAGCTCTTTCTACATCAACATGAACCCATTGTTTGTCTAATGTTGCGTTGGCAAAATCATTGATCATTTCTTGAGTTACTGTAATCCAATCAGAAGAAGGCAACTCCTTCCCTATCATAGTTTTGAATTCTGTCAGATTTTCGAAATGTAATTTTTCCATCACTATTTATTTTTGCCAAACAAGTCTTCTTTGATCTTTGGAAGTTGTAGTTGATATTTCACTGCAATACTTCTCATTATAATAACTGTAGAAGCTCCTATAATAAAAGGTATCCACTCTAAATGAATGAACTGAGAGGATACTAAATAAGCTAAACCTCCCAATAAACAGGCGGAGGCATAGATCTCTTTGTGAAATATCAAAGGAACTTGATTGGTAAGAACATCACGAATCACACCTCCAAAAACAGCCGATACCATTCCCATTGTAAGTGCAACAAAAGGGTGTAAATCAAAGTTCAATCCTTTCTGAACACCTAAAATTGTAAAAACTCCAATACCAATTGTATCAAACAAAAACATGGTCTTGCTTAAGGGTGCAATTTTACTTTTGAATAAGAATGTGAATACAACCGCACTCAAAATCACCCAGATATAATTAAGGTCACCAATCCAATTGATAGGATGCGCATTGATTAAAATATCTCTTAACATTCCGCCTCCAACAGCAGTTACAAAAGCAATAATGATTACACCAAACAAATCAAAATCCTTTTTAGATGCTACCAAAGCTCCACTAATCGCAAAAGCAAAGGTTCCAATAAGATCTATTGCATAAATAACGTTCATTGCATACTAGTTTCTGTAAAAGTGATGTTGAGTTCCTTTTGTATTTCGTGGACTCTTTGAATTTCATTTGGTAAAATAAAAGCAATAGAAACTCCTGTTTTCCCCGCTCTTGCAGTTCTTCCGCTTCTATGTGTGTAATATTCTAGTTTTTCTGGTAATTGATGATGAATCACAAATGCTAAGTTACTCACATCAATTCCTCGTGCAGAAACATCAGTAGATATTAAATACTGTAAGCTTTCATTTTTAAAAGCTCTCATTACCTTATCTCGTTCTCTTTGCTGCATATCACCTTCTAAAGCGCCTACAGAAAAACCTTCTTCAGAGAGTTGCTTTGTTAAGTTCTGCGTTCCGGCTTTCGTTCTGCAAAAGATAATTCCCCGCTCAGTATTTCTTCCTTCTAAAAACCTGATAATACTATCAGTTTTCTCTTTAATGGTTGTTCTTACAAAACGATGACTAATATTAGCATTTACCAAAGCATTTTTGTTGATTTCAACTCTAGATGCATTTGGGTCCATATAGGTTTTAATGATTCTTTGAATTTCTTCTGGCATTGTTGCAGAGAATAACCAAGTCTTTCGTTCTCCAGAAGTATATTTTAAGATTCTATTCAAATCTTGTTTGAAACCCATACTTAACATTTCATCTGCTTCATCCAAAACCAAGGTCTTGATACTTTTCAAATCAATACTTCCTCTTTCGATCAGATCGATCAATCTTCCAGGAGTAGCAACTACAATGTGGGTAGTTCTCTGTAAATTGTTGATTTGGCGATCGATCTTCTCTCCTCCGTATACAGCTTCTACAAATATTTTATGATTACTATACTTTGTAAACTTAAAAAGTTGTTTTTTGATCTGTTGTACCAATTCTCTTGTTGGCGATAATATCAAAGCTTGAATTGCCTCTTTTTTAGGGTCTATATCTTGTAAAATTGGCAATCCAAAGGCAGCAGTTTTCCCTGTTCCTGTCTGTGCCAAACCAATAAAATCAGTTTTTTTTTCTAACAAAACAGGAATAGTTCTTTCCTGAATTTCAGTAGGAACTTTAATGCCTAATTCTTTAATGGACTTTACAAATTCTTTTTGTATTCCTAACGCTTCAAATGTACTCATTGATCAATCTTATATTCAGGTGTCAAAGGTACAGTTAATTCAATTCTAAAACACGTAAAATTTCACCTGTAATTCTTTTGGGGCGTAATGTTTTTGAATCAACCAAACACCAATCGGTTTTCGCTTTTACAACCATTTTCTCTCCTTTGTAGAACTCTACATGTCTTACCGATTTAATTCCGGCAGTCTCTCCTACCCAAGTTCTTATTGTAATGGTATCACCTAAAATAGCTTGGCCATGATAACTGATCTCATGTTTTAAGACTACCCAAACATAATCTGAAGTATCATAACCTTCTTTTAATAGATTCCAATGTTTGTTGGCAATATCCTGAACCCATTGCAGATACACTACGTTGTTAACGTGCTGTAGCTCATCTATATGGTCTTCTGAAACCACAATTTGTATTTCAAACGGAGTCATAAAACAAACTTAGTTCAAATCCTTTTGATATGTTAATTTATCCCTAAATATTTTCTGTGAAGACTATTCGCATATTTTAATTATGATATTTGTAGTCTTCTATGACAAACTTGGCCAACGAACTCGGTACCGAAAAAATTAGTAAACTACTTGTAAAGCAGGCTGTTCCTGCATCTATAGGAATTCTGGTAATGTCTTTAAACATGATCGTAGATACGATCTTTGTTGGACAATGGATTGGATCTTTAGCAATTGCAGCGATTACTGTAGTGCTTCCTATTGTTTTTCTGATCTCATCAATTGGAATGGGAATTGGAATTGGAGGAAGCTCTATTATTTCAAGAGCTTTAGGAGCTAAAGAGTTTCAAAAAGCCTTTCTCACTTTTGGAAACCAGATTTCGTTAACTCTAGGGTTATCTGTTTTCTTTGTGTTTATTGGCACCTTCTTTTGTTCGTCTTTGCTACTATTATTTGGAGCTAATGGTGACATACTATCTCCGGCCACAGAGTATTTTCATGTGGTCTTATACGGAGTTCCTTTTTTGGCTTTTGCTATGATGGGAAACCCAGTGATAAGAGCTGAAGGGAAACCCAAATTTGCCATGTATGCAATGATCATCCCTGCAATTACCAATATTGTGATGGATATCATTTTTATCAAAGTGATGAATATGGGAATGTACGGAGCCGGTTTGGCAACATCACTTTCATATGCTGCTTGCGGACTGTTTATCTTTGGTTTTTTCCTTTCTAAGAAAAGTGAACTTGTTATCTATCCTAAATACTTACTCTTAAATTATAAGATCGTTAAAGAAACCATACAATTAGGAGGTGTTACTGTTATACGCCAAGGTACCATTAGCCTTTTAATGATCGTCTTGAATGCAACTTTATTTAAATATGGAGGCGAAAATGCGATTGCTGTTTATGGTATCATCAACCGTGTTATGATGTTTGCACTCTTTCCTGTGTTGGGTGTAACTCAAGGTTTCTTGCCTATTGCAGGATATAATTATGGGGCAAAAGATTCTAAAAGAGTTAAAGAGACCATTAAAACTGCTATTGTTTATGGTACTGGAGTAGCAACGATCATCTTTTTGGGAATTATTATTTTCCCGGAAACCATTGCGGGTATTTTTACCAATGACTCTAGTTTGATCTCCGAAACTCCCAACGCACTGCTATTAAGTTTCTTGGCAACTCCGGTAATTACTACTCAATTGGTTGGTGCAGCTTATTTTCAAGCAGCCGGTAAAGCCTTGCCGGCACTACTACTTACCTTGTTAAAACAAGGAATCTTTTTAATCCCGTTGGTATACATCTTACCACAATTCTTTGGGTTGAATGGGGTTTGGTTCTCCTTCCCTATTGCTGATATTATGGCAACTTTAATTACTGTTATTTTCCTTCAGAAAGAAGTACGAAAAAACCTCGTTTAGAAATTTAACATTTCTTTTTTTCGATTGTATTAAAATTGTTTGTAATTTTGAAACGTTCATTTCAAATAAATGCCAAAAGTAGAAACATTTGATAGAGAAGAGATCTTAGGAAAGGTCATTCAACTTTTTCATAGAAAGGGCTATAATGCCACTTCTATGCAAGATTTGGTTGATGCTACAGGATTGAACCGTTCAAGTATCTACAATTCTTTTGGAAGTAAAATGGAATTGTATCAGGAAAGTCTAAAGGTTTATAAACAGATGGCCGAAAAAGCCATTCAAAAGTATTTGATCAATTCAGACACGCCTATAGAAACAATTCGCAGTATTTTTTCCTTAAACCCAAAGTATACAAACAATGGTTGTATGTTGAGTAATTGTACAACAGAGATGGCAAACAAAGATCAAAAGATCAAAAGTTTCTTGATTCACAACAGAGAAGGAATGGAAGAATTGTTTGAGTCTCTCGTGGCAAAAGGCCAGAATGAAGGAAGCATTAATACTAATAGAACAGCTAAAGAGTATGCTCTTTATTTGTTTACTTCTCTACAAGGATTTAGAATTACCGGTATTATCATAGATGAGCAAAAAGATCTGGAAAGTATTGTCAATACAATCCTTTCTGTATTAGAGTAATTTTTTTTAACCAAATATGAAACGTTCGTTTCAAATAAATTTAACATGAGTAAACTACACAACAAAGTCGCTGTAATTACAGGCGCAAACAGTGGTATAGGATTGGCCACTGCAAAACTATTTTTACAAGAAGGAGCTAAAGTGGTTCTTTCAGGAAGAAGAGCTGATGCGTTAGCTGAAGCTACTAAAGATTTGGAAGGAGACTATTTAAGCATTGTAGCAGATGTATCTAAGGATGATGACAACAAAAGGTTGATTGAAGAAACTGTAGCAACATATGGAAAGATTGATATTCTGTTCTTAAATGCAGGTGTTGCCCCCATCTCTCCTACTACAGACATTACAGCTCATCATTACAACTACATTTTTGACATTAATGTAAAAGGTCCAATTCTTACTGTTACAAAGGCTTTACCACATATTAATGATGGCGGAACAATTCTGTTTACCAATTCAATAGTGCATCAAAAAGGATTTGAAGGCTTAGCAGTATATTCTGCAAGTAAAGGAGCTTTAAGGGCTTATTCAAGAGTATTGACCAATGAAGTGAAATCTAGAGGGATTCGTGTAAATTCTATTGCTCCCGGCCCAATTGCCACAGCTATTTATGGTAAAATGGGATTACCTGAAGATGTTGTTGAAGAAATGGGGAAAGGCTTTGCTGCTGCAAACCCAATGGGAAGATTTGGGTCTTCAGAAGAAGTTGCTAATACAGCTTTGTTCTTAGCTTCTGATGATGCATCATATATTAATGGAATTGAAATTGAAGTTGATGGAGGATTAAGTCAGATTTAATTTCAGATGTAAAACATTTTGAAAAGAGCCTTATGGCTCTTTTTTTATATCTGTTATTTAGTAACTTGTCATCAAAACATTTCCATTATGAAAAAACTTGTTCTACTCTTAGTTTTATTGGTTTACGGAAGTATTTCTGCTCAAAAAACCAATCCTAATTACGATGCTGATCTGGCAAAGAAAGTAGGTGCAGATGATTACGGTATGAAATCTTACATCTTTGTTATCTTAAAAACGGGAACGAATACTTCTCAAGACAAAGATTTGAAGAACAAAGCTTTTTCCGGTCACATGGACAATATCAACCGTCTTGTAAAAAACAAGAAAATGATCGTAGCTGGTCCTATGCAAAAGAATGATAAAACGTATAGAGGTATTTTTATTCTCGACGTCCCTACTATAGAAGAAGCTAAGAAGTTATTACAAACAGATCCTGCGATCAAAGAAAAATACCTCGCTCCTGAACTCTATGTATGGTACGGTTCTGCTGCTCTTGCTACTTATTTAGAATCAGCAGATAAGGTTTGGAAAAAAGGGTTTTAATTACATGAGTCTAAACGATCAATTTTATTTAGATAAAGAAGAACCTAATAGAAGTTGTTTACTCTCGCTTCGGGAACTGATCTTAGAGCAACACGAACTAGTTAATGAAACTCGTAAATACGGGATGCCTTGCTTTTGTTATGGAAAGAAAATGTTTTGTTATCTCTGGGTAGATAAAAAAACTACAGAGCCTTATATTCTTTTTGTTGAAGGAAAACATCTAGAGCATCCTCAATTAGAATCGGGTTCCAGAGCACGAATGAAAATATTCAGAGTGCCCGCTCAAAAAGACATTCCTCTAGAGAGTATTACTGCCCTTCTACAAAAAGCCATTAGCTTATACCAACACTAAACTCAACCCATATTAGGTAGTTCTACCTATTTTTAAATACCCAGTTTTTTACAACTTCTCTTTTCTATATTTTTCGTCTATAAATTATTCTTAATACCCCTTTTGATTTATGGATTTTACTATAGAATTTACATCTGGAGGTAACCACGGTCATCAACTAAAAGATGCTTTGGGTGCTATGGCTATCGGCCATCTTTTTAATATGAATTACGTTCATACCCCTTATGAATACTTGGATTTCTTTGGGATTGGGTACAACTACCCTGTTGTAGAAAAATCGGAAAGAACTTCTCGATACAAACAAATTGTCCGTGTAGAAGGTCCACTTTGGTGTGGAGTTGAGGATTATGACGAAATGGTTGCATATTTTCAAAAGAAATTGCCAAAAAGAGACGATACTACTTTGGTGATCATTGAAAATGCATTGCGTATTCATCCGTTTCAAACCATACCTTGGTTTCAACAAGGAAGATTGGAGTACGACATCTACTCTACCATGCAAAAAGAACTCTCTGAGAATTTTTTAGAAAAACATTCTATTACACCAAAAGCTCCTGAATTTCCAATTCAGGTAGCCATGCATATCAATCGTGGAATGGATTACGATAGAGAGAAGTTTCCTCAGCATTTTACAAGTCCGTATGCCGTACGCTATATGTTTGATATGGATTATTATGAAAACATATTGATCCATCTTGAGAAAGCTTACGGAGTTGGCAATGTAGAAATTAAAATCTATACCGAATTATCTAACTCAGAAGACATTCTAGATCGTTTTGAAGGCCGTCCACATACTGAAGTTATGATTGGAAGTAATCGAGAGCAAAAGAATTATGATCTGGTTCATAACATCTATCAAGCTTTTGTAGAAGCAGATATTTTGGTTTGTTCAAACAGTAGTTTTTCTGTGATGTGTTCTTACTTCAGAAAAAGCAGAACTACCATTTATCATCCTCATTTACAATTAAGACACCTTCCTAAGCCTAACTACATTCCTACAACAGAAGAAGGCAGCATAGATATCGAATTATTACCTAAAGTTTTAGATACAATCATTCAAGGGTAAAACAGTCACATAAAGAAAATCAGGTAAAACTACTCGATGTAAGTAGATTGATTTTATCTACTTTTCAAAGAACTAATTATTAAACAATATTATGGGAATTATAGATACTTCTAGCAATACAATCGAGCGATTAATGTGTATTGCCAATACTGGTGTACAGATCATTTTTAGATATTATGCATCAGCCGTTAACTGGAAAGTAATTACTCCTTCGGAAGCTCAGGCTATCTCCAATGCCGAAATGCAAATAGGAGTTGTATTTGAAGATGGTGTAAACTTAGATTCTTTTACTAAGCAAAATGGGATAGCCCACGCTACTAGTGCATATCAATATGCTAAAGAAACAATAAAGCAACCTTTTGGTTCTGCTATCTTTTTTGCCATTGACCTGAATGTAACTGACAATCAGATCAACAATAATATCATTCCTTATTTCGAAGGAATAAAAGAAGCTTTAAATAAACTTAGTCAACCTAATGAAACCTATAAAGTAGGTGCCTACGGATGTGGAGCTGCGGTAAATGCCTTAATGGATCTAAAGCTATGCGATTACAGATGGCTTTCTTCTTCTACCAGTTTTAACGGAACACAGCAAGCTTTGGATGGTGGTAATTATGAAATGGCACAACATTTTAATGCCAATGCTGAAGTATGTAATATTGGTGTAGATCATAACACCTTAAGAGAAGGAGTTACAGACATTGGAGCTTTTAAATTGTAAGCCTTAAAAGAATAAGTAATTTAATTTTATAAAAACACCCTGAATGAAAATTCAGGGTGTTCCTTTTTATCTATTGTAAGGCATTTCATTAATCCAATGAAAACCTCTGTTGGTCAATAAGAATTTCTCTTTAAAGTCTTTGTATCGTTTCATTTTAATAAAGAGAGTATCCGAATTTACCGTTCCTTTCAAAAAGAAATCTGAATTATCACCTTCTCCATATTCGAATTCATATGTCCTTTCATCTACTCCTCTACTCGTTAATGTAAACTTATCTGTACTAGTAGAATCGATCTTAAGGGTCATCCATTCTCTTTTCAAACTCATCAACTGAACCTGTGCAAAACCTTTTCTTTCTATTGCTAAGTATTTCCAATCTTTTGTTGTGAGCTCATCATAGGTCTTAGTTTTCCCATTCAAAGTGATCTCTCTTACTTCATATAAACCTTGTAGAGGACTTTTTGTGCCTTCTCCATAATATCTTTCTTTGCTTCGCATCGTCTCAATTAATCCATAACCTAAAGCATAAGCAATAACCAAAACTTTTAAAATTGTGAAGGTCATTTTTAATCCTCTTTTCAATTTTGGCTTATAAATATCTGTTAGCGATACGGGAACTCTCAGTAGAAAGAAAGTCAACAATTTCTTAAAATCTCTTGCTATCAAAAACAAACAGATCAGCACCAAATGAGTAGATAAGATCTTTACAGGAACATCATAAAAATAATTGACTGCCATTACATTGGCTGTAGTCATAATAGTAATGATCAATCCCAAGGTGAGTGTTCTTCTAAACAATAATAGAACGGCTGCCACTTCTGCAATTCCCATGAACAGATTATATCCTTTAGAGAAGCCTAAGAACGTCCATGCTAATCCCATTGGAGAGCTTTCTCCATAAGGTTGAGTTAATCTGTACAATCCCGGAGAAGAGAACTGTACTTGAATTACTTTAACCAATCCATAATTGATCAGCATTAATCCTACATAAAATCGCAATGCTACCGTTAACCAATAATACATCTTAGCATAATTCTTTCTCTTTCTATCCAAAAAAGACCAAATTACTGTAACTATAATGGCAAGCATTAGGATACAAAACAAGATCACATAATCAAAAGTCGTGTCTCCACTTCCATTAGGCCCTCCTTTAAAATCATAAGGTATACCCAAAATATGTTTTCCTACCCAAGGAATGTAATTGTTTAAGAAATTACTCCACATTCTGGAGATATAAACAAAAAACGGATAGGCTCCATTGTTTTCAAAAGTGATGAACAGTGTGAAATACACAAAGAAGAATCGGAAACCTATTTTTTCCAATAAGCTCCAACTACTAGATTGTAGAGAGGAATGATTTTCCATAGACATTTTTTATTAATTGATATATAAATATAAAAGCATTAAAGAATGCTTTCTCCGTTTAAGTTTGTGGTGAGTACATCGCTCATATAGTCAAAGAAAGGACGTAATGCTTTGAAAGAGCGATCTACTTCATTAATAAAATCAGGGTCCAACACTTCTGTATCTGTAAAGTTTCGAACAGCGATATATGCTTTCTTGCGAATCAGGTCAATATCCGGGTGCTCTTTGTCAAATCCTTTCGGAGCTGTTTTTAACTCGCTACCTTCAAAAACACCTCCAAAGTAGTGTTGGTATTTCTTTTCTGCTAAAATCTCTCGCATTTCAGTTGCATCGATCTCCAATTCTTTACGAATGCGAAACAGATCTTCTTTATTGGGCTCCCAAAAGCCTCCTGCTAAAAAGCTCTCCCCCGGTCTTATACGCAAATAGTATCCTCCGCGAAGTTGTTTACCTAAACGCGATAGAGAACCGGCAAAATGTGGCTGATAGGGTGTTTTGTCTTTAGAAAAACGAACATCTCTATAGATTCGGAACATTTTGATTTTTTCTATTTCATCATGCTTTTCCAAATTTGTTCTGATAGCTTCCCAAAAGGCCTTGGCATTATCTTGTGCCTCTTTAAACTTTGGTTTATTCTCGGCAAACCAATCTCGGTTATTATTCTTCTTAAGGTCTTTTAAAAATTGTAAGCTTGATTTGTTGAATTGCATGTTGGTATTTTTTGGGAAGGTCAATTTACAAAAGATTCATTGTATTTTTAAAACTCTAAATGCAAAAGTATTGTGAAAGCTTTACGGTGACTGAGGCTCTCGAAGTCACCAAAACAAAAAAATGAAAAAGAAATGATAGGGTATGTTTATATATTGGAGTGTGCTGATGGCAGCTATTATACAGGAAGCACAAAAGATATTTCAAAAAGAATACGACTGCATCAAGGTGGCTTAGGTGCAAACTACACGAGAAGGCGGTTACCTGTTAAGTTGGTTTATCTTGAAGAATTTTCCAGAATAGATGAAGCTTTTTACAGAGAAAAACAAATTCAAGGCTGGAGCAGGAAAAAGAAAGAAGCGCTGATTGAAAAGAACTACGATTTACTCATAGAATTATCAAAAGCTTATCGTGATTTATTTTAATTTTACTGTCTATAACTGATTATGTAAAAACAATAGTGACTTCGAGAGCCTCAGTCACCGCTACCATATGAACTTAACTCAACAACGATTTTTTGGATTTCAAAACACTCCATTCTTATGGGAGAAATCTCTATTAGAATTAGAGCAGTTTTTGTGGACCCCATCAAAATTGAGTATTGGAGAGAAAATTTCGGATACGATACGTTTGGGTAACTACGTAGAACGTTTGGTCTCGTACGAGCTGCATCAACATTCATCAATTCAAGTTCTAAAAGAAAATGTTCAAATTATTTCCGATAAAGTAACTTTAGGTGAAATCGATTGTCTATTAATGGATCATAAGGAAGCCGTTCATTTAGAGATCGCTTATAAGTTCTACTTGTATGATGCTACTGTAGGTTCCGATTTTTTAGATCATTGGATTGGCCCAAATCGTAGAGATAGTTTGGTTTTAAAGCTCAATAAGATCAAAAACAAGCAGTTTCCTCTACTCTACTCTAAGGAGTGTGCTTCTTTCCTTTCTGAGCTTAAACTGAAAGCTAACAACATTCAACAAAGAACATATTTCAAAGCCCAATTGTATATTCCTTTCGGAACGAAAATTGATTTTAAACAACTAAATCCTGAATGTGTTTGTGGCTTTTATATGGATATAGAGCAGCTACAAAAATTCTCTGATTGTAAGTTTTATATTCCTAAAAAATTAGATTGGTTGATCGAACCTCATAAGGATGTTGATTGGCTAAACTTTGAACAGGCTCAAAAACGAATTAATGAATTTCACCAAAAACAATCTGCTCCTTTATGTTGGTTAAAACAAACGAATGGAGAGATTTTGAAAATCTTTGTGACTTGGTGGACTGTTCATACTTCATAAGTATTTGTATTTTTACCGCGAATGAAGCTTCTCAAAAACTCATATCCATTCGATCCGTCCTTTAAGCATCATGCACTGATTGCCTTAGGTCTTGCTATATGGATATTTGGTTTTTTGCACCTCACAGAGCCACTGGATGTGAATGAGTTTGGCGATAAAGAAAAGTTGATTTACTTACCTGGATATGGTCTTATTGGAGGTATTATGTATTTAGTTTTTTTACCTTTTCAGTATTTTCTATACAGTCGGAGTCAACAGCAATGGACTTTGCTTCAAGAGCTCTTATTTATTCTCTTTCTTGTTATCATCACCATTTTTATCGTAAGAGCTTTTTATTTGTATGTGGTTATGGTTGGTGAACAGAATCTTTATAGTTTTTCATACCAACTAACATCTATTACACTTCCGGCTATTGCAACTATATTACCTATTGTACTCATTGGCCGTTTTGGTTTAGGGAAGTATAAAGAGAAAAGATTAGCACAGTCTAAAATAGAGATCAAAGGTGAAGGTACTTATGATGGATTACGTTTGTTATTAAATGATCTTGTTTGTGTTCAATCTTCAGACAATTATATTGAAGTTCTGTATTATTCTGGAGGCGAACTAAAGAAATCGTTGATCAGAAACAAACTATCTGTAGTTGCCGAAGAGTTTCCAGATTTGCTTCGTATTCATCGTTCCTACATTATCAACCCTTATCATTTTCAGCAGTGGAAAACCGAAAAAGGAAAGCTGTTTGTTGAATTATCTTCTTCTATTTTTGCCCCTGTATCCAATACTTATAAAAACGATGCAAAATCGGTTTTAAATTCTACCACAAATAACTAGTATTTCGCCACGAAGTATTAAGAATACTGGACTTATGACTTTTCTGATTTTAGTTTTGAACTCGAAAGTTTAACCTAAAATCGCAATCATGAAATCAAAAATTTTACTTCTAATCACGCTATTCTGTTTTGTCAATTGCAGTCGATCTCAAAACACAACAATTCTTAAAGAGGGAGAAAAAGAAGTTATTCTTGTAGGAACCATGCATACTGTTCCTAAAATTGTTAAGCATAGTTATAAGCCCATGCTTAAAAAAGCTTTGAAATACAAACCGCAGGCTATTTATGTAGAAAGCCCTATGGCTAGAGATTCTATTAGTTGGAACTATTTAAAGAACGGGTGGTCTAAAGGATACCAACGATTCTACAAACTATCGGATTCCTTACAAAAGTCATTTGATTTCAATCCTGTAAAGTTCGATCAAACCCTAAAGAAAGAACACAAAGACATGACTTCGGTAGATCTAGATTACCTGATCAATAGTTTTGGATACTTAAGAGATAACGGAAATCACGAATACTACACCTATATTAAAAAGTATGGTATCAAAGGAGCAAAAAAGCCTACACGACATGAAGATGGTGATCTTACCTACAAGTTAGCTCTCAAATTAGGTATCAAAAGGGTGTTAAATATGGATGATCAACAAACGAATAAAGAATATCATCAAGCCTGGAGAAAATGTGTACGAGAAGGCGTTAGCAATGGGAATAATGAAATCTCAAGAAAATTAAACAAGAAAGATTACAACAGTGCAGTTGTACCTGCTATTTTTAGAGGCTTAGGAAAACATACGAATAAAAGAAAAAGTTTAGAACGTTTGCATAAGATGTCGTCTTTTACCTATGCCAAAGTTACAACGCCCGGTTGTACCGAAGGCGAACGCTACTGGAACGAGCGAAATATGCGTATGGCTCGAAACATTGCTGCGCAGGTGTTAGCACTAGAGCATCAAAGAAATATTGTAATTGTAGGAGCTTCTCATATCATTGGTTTGGAAAAAGAACTCAAAGGAAAGTATCCAAGCCTCAAGGTTAAACTCGCATATGAGTAAGTGATCAAGTGACCTCTAAATGAGGTCACTTCTACTTTTCTCTTGATCGTAAAACATTTACTACATCATTCAAACGATAACCTTTTGCTTGTAGTAGCATCAAATAGTGAAACAAAAGATCGGCACTTTCATTTAAGAACAATTCATCGTTATTGTCTTTGGCTTCAATTACTACTTCTACTGCCTCCTCACCTACTTTTTGAGCTAATTTGTTAATTCCTTTTTGAAACAATCTAGCCACATAAGAATCAGCTACATCTGCATTCTCAACACGATTTGTAATTACATTTTCTAGTTTAGATAGAAAACCATAAGATACTGTATTCTCTTCAGCCCAGCAGGTATCTGTACCTGTGTGACATGTAGGGCCTAAAGGTTCGGCCTGAATTAATAGTGTGTCATTGTCACAGTCTAACTTCATCTCAACCAGGTTCAGGAAATTTCCGCTTTCTTCTCCTTTGGTCCACAATCGTTTTTTACTTCTACTAAAGAAAGTAACCTTTCCTGTTTGTTGTGTTTTTTTAAATGCTTCTTGGTTCATATACCCTAACATCAAGACATTTTTTGTTGATACGTCTTGAATAACAGCAGGTACCAATCCATCTGTATTTTTAGTGAAATCTATATTCATAATATTAATCATTGCAAAGCAAATTTATTTGCTGTGGCAATCTTTAAAAGATTACTTCGTCATTACATTCTTCGTAAAGACAGCTAAATTCTTACTTCTATATTGTTGTTTCTTAATTCTTGTTTTAGTTCCGGTATCGGTATTTCTCCAAAGTGAAATACACTAGCAGCCAAGGCTGCATCTGATTTCCCTTTTACAAACGTCTCTACAAAGTGATCAACAGTTCCCGCACCTCCTGAAGCAATAATAGGTATGTTTACAAGCTCCGATAGTTTGGCCAAAGCTTCATTAGCAAAGCCAGCCTTGGTTCCATCATTATCCATGGAAGTAAACAAGATCTCGCCGGCTCCTCGCTTTTCCAATTCTTTAGCCCATTCAAATAGATCTAACTCAGTAGGAATAGTACCTCCGGCTAAATGAACTTTCCATGTTCCGTTAATCTGTTTTGCATCTATTGCCACAACTACACATTGACTTCCAAACTTCTGTGACAATTCACTGATCAATTCCGGTCTTTTCACTGCTGATGAGTTGATAGAAATCTTATCAGCTCCACTTTTCAAAAGAATATCTACATCTTCTATTGATGAGATTCCGCCTCCTACTGTAAAAGGGATATTTACTTGTTCTGCGACACGTAATACCATTTCTCGCATTGTTTTTCTTCCTTCTAAAGTTGCTGAGATATCTAGAAAAACCAATTCATCTGCTCCAACTTCTGCGTAGGTTCTTGCTAATTCTACAGGATCTCCTGCGTCAATTAGGTTCACAAAGTTGATTCCCTTGACTGTTCTTCCGTTTTTAATATCCAAACAAGGAATTATTCTTTTAGTTAGCATCTATTATAAATTTTTCTAGTTCTTGTAAGCTGATTCTGTTCTCATAAATAGCTTTTCCAATAATTACGCCTTCACATCCGAGTTCTTGTAATTTTGGTAGCTCATCAAATGTTGAAATTCCTCCGGATGCAATAAGTTTAATGTTATTTGTCTCATTGAGTACTGTTGAAAGGTCTTTCCCTAATTGAGATTCCTCCACTTTGGTTGGAATGACAGTTTGCTCTATGATACGTTGATAGAGATCAAACGAAGGTCCTTTTAGCATTCCGTCTTTTGAAATATCTGTACAGATCACATAAGACACTCCTTTCTGCTGATAGTTTTGTATAAAAGGAATGACTTTTAAATCACTTTCTTCTTGCCATCCGCTAACGGCTATTTTTTCTTCTTTACAATCGGCGCCAAGAATAATTTGGTCACTTCCGTACTTTCTGATCCAGCTTTCAAACAATTCAGGTTTCTTAACGGCAATACTTCCTCCGGTGATCTGATTTGCACCGGATTCAAAAGCAATTCGTAAATCTTCATCCGATTTTAGACCTCCTCCAAAATCAATCTTCAAGTTTGTCTTACCGGCAATCTTCTCTAAAGTCTTATAATTGATGATGTGGCTGGCTTTTGCACCGTCTAAATCCACTACGTGCAAATACTCTATTCCGTGATCTTGAAATTCTTTAGCTACTTCTACAGGATTTTCGTTGTATATTTTCTTTGTGCTGTAATCGCCTTTTGTAAGGCGTACACACTTACCGTCTATTATATCTATTGCAGGTATAATTCTCATTTCTATAGGTTTAAAAAGTTTTGCAGAATTTGCTCTCCGGATATTCCACTCTTTTCCGGGTGAAACTGTACTCCGTAAAAGTTATCTTTTTGTAGTGCCGATGCATATTCCAACTCATAGGTTGTATTTGCAATCGTCAATTCTGAATTTTCGGCATAAAAACTATGTACCAGATACATAAAATCATTTTCTTTTACTCCTTTAAATAAGGAGGAGTTCAAATTTTTGATCGTATTCCATCCCATTTGCGGAACTTTTACTTTGTTTGAAAATTGCTTGACGTTTACATCAAAGATTCCCAAGCCTTTTGTGTTTCCTTCTTCCGTTTTATTACACATTAATTGCATACCTAAACAGATTCCTAAAACAGGTTGTTTTAAACTAGGAATCAATGCTTCCAACCCGGATTCTTTCAGTTTTTCCATGGCTGAACTGGCTTCTCCCACACCAGGAAAGATCACCTTATCTGTGGTTCTGATCTCATCCCAATCACCGGAAAGCACAGCTTCTACACCCAAACGTTTAAAAGCAAACTGGATGCTTTTAATATTACCTGCTCCGTAATCTATAATTACTAATTTCATCTTTAATTTTTATGTCATTTCGAGCTTGTCTTCTCGAGCGGAGTCGAGAGGCGAGAAATCTTCATTGTTAAGATTCCACCACGTTGGCCGGAATGACAGTTTTATTACAATACTCCTTTTGTTGAAGGTAAGATCATCTTCTCAACATCTCTTTTTACAGCCATCTTAATTGCTTTTGCAAAGGCTTTAAAAATTGCTTCGATCTTGTGATGTTCATTTGTTCCTTCTGCTTTGATGTTTAAATTACATTTGGCTCCATCTGTAAAAGATTTAAAAAAGTGCATGAACATTTCTGTAGGCATCTTCCCTATCATTTCTCGTTTAAAATCTGCTTCCCAAACCAACCAATTACGTCCTCCAAAGTCAATGGCTACCTGAGCTAAACAATCATCCATAGGCAAACAGAAACCATAACGTTCTATTCCTAATTTGTTTCCTAAAGTTTGTGCAAATAGATCTCCTAAGGCAATGGCTGTGTCTTCTATTGTGTGGTGTTCATCAACCTCCAAATCTCCTTTTACCTTAATGTTTAAGTCTAATTGTCCGTGACGAGCAATTTGATCTAACATGTGATCAAAAAAAGCGATTCCGGTATCAATCTGGCTCTTTCCTGTTCCGTCTAAATTCAAATCGATCTGAATTTGCGTTTCGTTGGTATTTCTTTCTATGCTTCCTGTTCTGTCTTGTACTTTTAAAAACTGATAGATCTCAGACCAGGCATTGGTTTCTAAGGCAATAAAATCATTCAGTTCTTCTCTTTTTACACTGATCTCATCAGCTCCAACTTCAGGGTGGTCGCTAATAAAGATTCCTTTAGCTCCTAAGTTCTTTGCCAATTCAATGTCTGTCAAACGATCACCGATCACAAAAGAATTTTCCAGATCATATTCTTCAGAAAAATACTGAGTTAACAAACCTGTATTAGGTTTTCTGGTAGGCGCATTCTCTTTTGCAAAAGTTCTATCTATGAATTGTTCTTGGAAAGTGATTCCTTCCAACTCAAAGGATTTCATCACAAAATTGTGTACCGGCCAGAAAGTGTTTTCCGGGAAACTGTTGGTTCCCAAACCATCTTGATTGGTTACCATTACCAATTCATAATCCAATTCCTTAGCTATTTTGCTTAAGTATTGAAATACATTGGGGTAAAACTCCAGTTTTTCAAAACTATCTAACTGATAGTCTACCGGCGGTTCTATTACTAATGTTCCGTCTCTATCTATGAATAATACCTTTTTCATCTGTTTGATTGTAATTTTAGTAAAGTCAATATTAATTCTTCGCTTTCTAAGTAATCTCCTACTGTTATGCGTAAACAATTCTCGCACAAAAACTGTTTGCTCCTGTTTCTTACAACAATTCCTTCTTCTATCAATTGCTGGTACCTTTTATCTGCATCATCTACTTTTATCAATAAGAAATTTGCATCTGAAGGGTATACTTTCTCTACAAAAGAAATATCTCTTAATTCTGATGCCAATTGCTCTCTGTCTCCAATAATAGTCATCACCTCTTTTTTAAGTCTCTCTTGGTCTTTCAGTGCTTTTAATGCAGCTTCTTGTGTTAATTGATTTACGTTATAAGGAGGTTTGATCTTGTTCAATACAGCAATGATCTCTTGAGATGCATAGCAGATTCCTAAGCGTATTCCTGCCAATCCATAGGCTTTGGATAAGGTTTGGGTAACAATTAGATTGGGAAATTCGTTCAACCTACTCAACCAACTCTCTTCTTTAGAAAAATCAATATAGGCTTCATCAATTACCACAATTCCTTCAAAGCCTTTGATCAATTGTTCTACCTTTTTACTATTGAAACTATTGGCAGTAGGGTTGTTTGGCGAGCATAAGAACAAGAGTTTTGTTTTTTTGTTCTGATACTCTAATATCTCTTCTACATTAGGCTGAAAGTCTTCTTGCAAAGGAATATTGATCAACTCTACATCATTAGTGCTTGCCAAAACCTTGTACATCCCATAAGTAGGTGGCAAAGCAATCACTGCATCTTTTTTAGGTTCACAGAACACACGAAAGATCAAATCCAATACTTCATCACTTCCATTACCTAATAACATCTGATCGGGTTTCACTCCTTTGATCTCAGATAGTGTTTGTTTTACCTTATTTTGCTGAGGATCTGGGTAACGATTCAATCCGTTATCAAAAGGGTTTTCATTGGCATCAATAAAGATCATATCTAGAGAAGCTTCTTTAAATTCATCTCTTGCTGATGAATAGGGCATCATCTTTTTGATGTTTTCTCTTACCAAATAATTTATACTAAAGTCTGTCATTATTCTTGTTTGTTTGTCATTTCCATCGGAGAAACCATCATTGTTAAGATTCCTCCACGTTGGTTGGAATGACAGTTAGTTGTTTATATCTTTCAATCGAAGTGATACTGCATTTTTGTGCGCTTGCAAGCCTTCTGCTTCAGCCATCAACTCAATTGATCTTCCTATATTTTTGATCCCTTGTTTTGAAATTTTCTGAAACGTAATACTCTTGGTATAGCTATCTAAGTTTACTCCTGAGTAGGCTTTAGAAAATCCATTGGTCGGCAAAGTATGGTTGGTTCCTGATGCATAATCTCCTGCGCTTTCTGGAGTATAGTTTCCAATGAAGACTGAACCTGCGTTGACAATGTTCTCTACAAAGAATTCATCACTTTTTGTACAAATAATAAAGTGCTCAGGGCCATATTCATTGATCAACTCCAATGCTTCTTCATTGTCTTTTACCAAGATCGATCTGGAATTTTCAATTGCTTTGGAAGCAATCTCTACTCTGGGCAGTTCTTTTAACTGATTGTTGATCTCTTCTGAAACGGCTTCTACCAATTTAGTAGAGGTAGACACCAAAATAACTTGACTGTCTGTTCCGTGTTCTGCCTGACTTAACAAGTCTGAAGCAACATAAGATGGAACTGCCGAATCATCTGCTACAACCAACAGTTCACTTGGACCAGCGGGCATATCAATAGCTACTCCGTATTTGGTAGCTAATTGTTTTGCTACAGTTACAAATTGATTTCCTGGACCAAATATCTTATAGACAGATGGAATAGAATCTGTTCCAAAAGTCAATCCGGCAATAGCTTGAATTCCTCCTACTTTACAAATCTTGGTTACTCCGCATAACTTTGCAGTGTATAAGATCTCATTGGCTACTTTTCCTTCTGAATTAGGAGGTGTACACAAAACGATCTCTTTACATCCTACAATTTGAGCAGGAACAGTTAGCATCAAAACTGTTGAGAACAATGGGGCTGTTCCTCCGGGAATATACAGACCAATCTTTTCAATAGCTCTTTTCTCTTGCCAGCACTCAACACCCGGCATGGTCTCCTGGTAAACAGTTGCTGTTTTTTGAGCTGAGTGAAATCGCTCTATATTTGATTTTGCTAATTGAATTGCCTCTTTTAAATCTTCTGAGATTACTGTTGAAGCAAGTTCGATCTCTTCTTCACTTACTTCGATCTCAGTTAAATTAACACCGTCAAAAAGTGAAGTGTATTTAAGAACTGCTGTGTCTCCGTTTCTTTGTATATCATCAAAGATCTGGTTTACGGTAGTTTCAATGTCGTTAACAGTTTGTGTAGGTCTTTTTAAAATAGTAGACCATTCTTCTTTACTTGGATACTTTACAACTTTCATGTTACACAACCATTTTTTCAATTGGACATACAAGAATCCCTTCGGCTCCTTTTTCTTTTAATTCATCGATGATTTCCCAGAATTCATTCTTACTGATCACAGAGTGTACTGAACTCCACCCTTTTTCTGCCAATGGCAATACTGTTGGGCTTCTCATTCCCGGTAATACGCTTATAATTTCATCTAGTTTTTCATCAGGAGCATTTAACAAGACATACTTTGAGTTTCTACCTTTTAAAACTGATTTGATACGGAATTGTAATTTGTTCAGGATTGCTTGTGCTTCATCAGAAATCCTTGAAGAAACAGCCAGTACAGCTTCAGAGGTTAAGAGTACTTCAACTTCTTTTAAATTGTTTTTAAACAGTGTGCTTCCGGAAGAAACAATATCGCAAATTCCATCTGCTAAGCCTATGTTTGGTGCTATTTCTACAGAACCATTGATCAAGTGAATGTCTGTATTCACGCCTCTCTTTGTCAAGTACTTTTTAACTGTGTTTGGATAGGATGTCGCAATTTTCTTTCCGTCAAAAAACTCCATTCCTTTATACTCTTGTCCTTTTGGAACTGCTAGAGAGACTTTACATTTAGAAAATCCAAGACGCTCAACAAAACTTATGTCTTCGCCTTTCTCTACTAATACGTTCTCTCCAATAATGGCTACATCTACCACTCCATCTCTTAAATACTGAGGAATGTCGCCGTTACGTAAATAGAATACTTCTAAAGGGAAGTTTCTGGCAGCCGCTTTTAACTGATCTTTTCCATTATCGATTGAGATACCACAATCTTTAATGATTCTTAGGGAGTCTTCATTTAATCTCCCTGATTTTTGAATCGCTATTTTTAATTTACTCATTGTTAGTGTCCGTCTTACCGGGTTCATTTTTGTTTGAGCAAATCACCTTGGGAAATTTCTGTTTGGCCAGAAAAGAAAAAACCCGCTTGATCTACTCAAACGGGTTCTTAAATATCTTGATTTTATTCAATACATTTTCAGCTCGCTTGAGTGCAAGTATGAAAATGATGATGATGGTTTTGAATAAAAGTCATTTCGTTTTTTTCTCTGGACAAATTTTGCGAATAAAATTTTAATTATGCAAGACTTCCATGTAAAAAATACTTTAAATATTAATTTTTATCATTTTTCTAAAATTTGTTTGAAATTTTCAACTGCTTATTCCCACTGTAACAGTCAAAAAAGTTGTTTGTCTTTAAATACAAGAAAACTAACTACTTATGAAAAACTATTTACTCACCTCTCTCCTGCTTTATATAACACTTTTCACTCCTTATAATGAGAAATCTAACCTTCCTGAAATGGTTTTTGTAAAAGGAGGTAATTTTAAAATGGGGGGAACAAAAGAGCAGGTCGTATTCAGTTTTAGTGATGAACTTCCTGTAGTAAATGTTGAATTAAATGATTTTTGGATCGGAAAGTATGAAATAACAAATGCTGAGTACGCTGAGTTTTTATCTGAAAAAGGAAATCAAATTGAAGGAGGTTCTCATTGGTATGCTTTGAACAAATATGCTTTGATTCAAAAGGCAAGTGATCAATCTTTCGTGTCTAAGCCGGGTTATGAAAGCTACCCTGTTGCTAATGTATCGTGGTATGGAGCAAATGCTTATTGCAAATGGTTATCTAAGAAAACAGGCAAAAGTTATCGATTGCCTACAGAGTCTGAATGGGAATATGCAGCTCGTGGTGGGCAATTTAGCAAAGGCTATGTATATAGTGGAAGTAACAATGCTGAAGAGGTAGCTTGGTCAAATGAGTATGCGGCAAACTCAAAAACCGGATGGAACTTTAAAAAAGACAAAGGAATACATCCTGTTGGTTTGAAACAAGCTAATGAATTGGGAATACATGATATGAGTGGTAACTTGAGTGAGTGGTGTTTTGATCTCTACCAAAACAAACTTATAAAAGGAAGAAATCCAAAGGGGGCTAAATATGGTTCTAAAAAGGTTTTGCGCGGCGGGAGTTGGGATAACGGTATGGAGAGCGCCAGAGTGTCTGCTAGAAATTTCAGTAGTTTGGTTAGTCGATTTTCTGTCAACAAAGGATTTCGAATTGTTCGAGAAAAGGAGTACTTGAAATTAAAGGAGCAACTAAATCAACTTAGTGCTAAGAACGGTTTTAGTGGAACAGTCTTAGTACAGAAAGAAGGTCAGATCATCTTTCATAAGAGTTTTGGTTATGCTAACAGAAATTCACTTCAAGCAAATACGAATAACACAAAATACGCTATTGCTTCTATCACAAAGCTTTTCACTTCTACCCTTATCTTACAATTGGTTGCTGAAAACAAACTGGATCTGAATAAAAGTATTTCTTATTACTTGAAAGATTACGATGAAGAGATTGGTCAGAAAGTAACCATTCATCATTTGCTAACTCATACCAGTGGGATTCAAAATTGTGAAGAGAAAAGAAATGACAAGAGTAATCTTCCTGATGTTTACTCAGTTCATGATAACGTTGAGGCCATCATTCAAAAATACTGTAGTGGTCCATTTGTCAACGAAGTAGGTACAGCTTTTAATTATAACAATGGAGAATACATACTTCTTGGAAAGATCATTGAGACTATTACGAAGAAGCCTTTTTCAAAAGTTTTAGAAGAAAGGATATTAATTCCTTTTGAGATGAAGAATACCGGAGTGATTGCTAAAAAAGAAGATCTCAAAAATTTATCTAAGCCTTACAAATGGCTAAGAGAGAAGAAAACTTATGTTAAAAACCCTGATATACTCTATCAGAACTACCATGCCTCTGGAGCCATGTATTCCAATTCTGAAGATTTATTAAAGTTTAACAATGCGCTATACCAAGGGAAATTGATAGATAGTCAAAAACTGGAGTTATTGCTTCGCAGCTATCTTGAGTCTAGAGATTACGGTTACGGATTGTGGGTTCGTTACCAAACATATAACAAGACTGTTTCTAAAGTTGCTCAAAGGTTTGGTCGTATTCATGGAATCAACACATTACTAAGTCATTTTATTGATGAAGATATTACAATTATTGTTTTAGCAAATACAAACAAAGTGGATGTTTCTAGCTTTCAAAATGTGGTTGCCGAGTATTTCTTTGAGTAATTTTAACAGTTCTTCTGTTTGATTATGTTTACATTTGAAGGAATTCAAAAACTCTTACTATGAAAATAAAGGTATTAGCTCTTTTCGTTGTTGCATTGTTTGCTGCAAATACTCAGATCGAGGCACAAGAAAGCACCACTGCTTTATTAGAGAAAGCTCAAGCAAAAGCGAAAAAGGAAAACAAAGCAATTTTTGTAAAATTTGAAGCTTCTTGGTGTGGATGGTGTCATCGTATGACCAAGAATATGAAAGCTGAGAGTACTAAAAAGTTCTTTCAAGACAATTTTGTGTCAGTTCCTGTTGTAGTCTTCGAGTCACAAAAAAATAAAAACTTAGAAAACCCGGGGTCTGAAGATTTGGTTAAAAAATACAAAGGAGAAAAAGCGGGATTGCCTTTTTGGGTGATTTTAGACAGCGATCTAAATTTGATCACTGATTCTTTTGATCCTAGTGGGCAAAATTTAGGATGCCCTGCCAGCAAGCAAGAAGTAAAAGAGTTTGTAAAGAAACTCAAGAAAACTGTAGCTAGCTTCAGTAAAAAAGATGAAAAAATGATCTTGAAGCAATTTACTATCAAGGATTAGTAAATTGATCTCTTTAAAATAAAAAAAGCTCCTTTTCAGGAGCTTTTTTTTATTATCTAAAATTGATCTTACGCATTCGTAAGCTCTCTGGTGTTACTTCTAAGTATTCATCATCTTTGATGTACTCCATACATTCTTCTAGAGAAAAATCGATCTTTGGTGCAATCTTTACACCATCATCAGATCCGGATGCACGTACATTGGTCAGTTTCTTTCCTTTGATCAAGTTTACAGCTAGATCATCTTGCTTTGCGTTCTCTCCTACTACTTGCCCTTTGTAGATCTCTTGGTTTGGATCAATAAAGAACTTTCCTCTGTCTTGTAAACGATCAATAGCATAAGCAGTTGCTTTTCCTGATTCAGACGATACAATAGCTCCGTTTACCACATCACTAAACTCTCCTTTAAATACATCGTACCCACGTAGTCTGTGGTTGATGATTGCTTCTCCTTGAGTAGCTGTCAATAATTTATTACGTAAACCGATCAATCCTCTGGAAGGAATATCAAATTCTAAGTGTTGTAAATCACCTTTTGGCTCCATTACCAACAAGTCTCCTTTACGCATAGTTACCAAGTTAATGGCTTTACTTGCTAATTCTTCCGGTACGTCGATCACTAAAGTTTCATACGGCTCACATTTCTTTCCGTCAATTTCTTTTAAGATCACCTTAGGTCTTCCTACTTGTAGCTCATACCCTTCTCTACGCATGGTTTCGATCAAAACAGATAAGTGAAGAATTCCACGTCCAAATACATTGAACTTATCTTCTGTGTCTGTCTCATCTACACGTAAAGCTAAGTTCTTTTCCATTTCTTTGAACAAGCGATCTCTTAAGTGACGAGAGGTAACAAACTTTCCTTCTTTTCCGAAGAATGGTGAGTTATTAATGGTAAACAACATACTCATGGTAGGTTTGTCTACTTCAATTCTTGGCAATGCTTCAGGGTTCTCTAGATCTGCAATTGTATCACCAATTTCAAATCCTTCTATTCCGGTAATCGCACAAATATCTCCACTTCTTACTTTAGAAACTTTTGCTTTTCCCATTCCTTCAAAAACATGCAATTCTTTGATACGAACTTTCTTTGTAGTTCCGTCTGCCTTACACAACATGTAATCTTTGTTCTCTTCTAGATCTCCTCTAAACACACGTCCAATTGCAATTCTTCCTGTAAAAGAAGAGAAATCTAATGAAGTAATTTGCATTTGAGGTGTTCCTTCTCTATAAGGAGCTTCAGGAATGGTTTCAATTACTGCATCCAATAAAGGAATAATATCTTGTGTAGGCTCTTGCCAATCTGTACTCATCCACCCATTCTTTGCAGAACCATAAATGGTAGTAAAGTCTAGCTGATCTTCAGTTGCATCTAAAGCAAACATCAAATCAAATACTTTTTCATGTACCAAATCAGGTGTACAGTTTTCTTTATCTACCTTGTTTACTACTACGATTGGTGTTAATCCTAATTCTAAAGCTTTTCCTAACACAAAACGAGTTTGTGGCATTGGCCCTTCAAAAGCATCAACTAACAATAATACACCATCTGCCATTTTTAACACACGCTCTACTTCTCCTCCAAAATCGGCGTGACCAGGAGTGTCAATTACATTGATCTTAACGTCTTTATAGTTTACAGATACGTTCTTAGAAAGAATGGTAATTCCTCTTTCTCTTTCTAAATCATTGTTATCCAGCAATAAATCTGTACGTTCTTTACGATCGTCTAAGATCTTTGCTTGATCGATGATCTTATCTACCAAGGTTGTTTTTCCGTGGTCTACGTGAGCAATAATGGCAATATTTCTAATAGATTGCATACTTCTGAATTTTGAAGTTGCAAAAGTAGTCTTTTCTAAGTGATTAATTACGAATTATAAATGATGAATTTGTAAAAAAAGAAGATATATTGAGTTTTGAATGTTGAATTTTATGTTTTGATTCCACATACGAACCATTATCATTAAAAATTCAACACTAAGAACTAAACACTAAAACCTAAGAACTCGCTTCTTCATCTTCTCTAAAAGCGCTGGGTAATATATCCGGAATCAGTTTGATCAATAGTGGTAGTAACAAAGCTCCGCCGGGAAGCATAAATACTGCAAAAGCCGGAATTGCCTTACAAATATCCAATAATTGAACTTTTACTTTTTCCTTTTCTTCGTCTGTAAGTGTTGTATAGGTAGATTTTTTGATCAAAGCCATCGCTTCTTTACTCTGCTCTAGCTCTTTGTTCAATCGTTGTTTGTTCTTTTGAAGTAATTCTTTTATTTCTTCAACAGTGCTCATTCTAGCTTTCTTCTTTTACGCTCTTCTTTGATCAGGTTTAGTTCTCTACTCGTTTGTCCGGCAACAGAGGTGTTTTCTTCTGCTCTTCTAATCAAGTAAGGCATTACATCTCTAACGGGTCCAAAAGGAACATATTTTGCTGTATTGTAACCTTCTTTAGCTAAGTTAAAGCTGATATGATCACTCATTCCATATAACTGCCCAAACCACATACGCTTGTCTCCCGGTTCAACCTTATGTTCTTTCGCTAGTTCCATTAACTTATAAGAGCTTTCTTCATTGTGTGTTCCGGCAAACAAAGCCATTTTCTTGTGTTCCATCATATAAATAATGGCTTCATTATAATTATCGTCTGTAGCTTGCTTGTCTACACATATAGGTGAAGGATATCCTTTTTCTTTAGCTCTTTCTCTCTCCTTCTCCATATAAGCTCCACGTACAACCTTCAATCCAATATGGAAATCTTTTTGATGCGCTCTTTGATGCAGTTCTTTCAGGTACTCCATACGATCATGGCGGTACATCTGTAGCGTATTGAACACAATGGCTTTTTCTTTGTTGAATTTTTCCATCAACTCTTCTACCAAATTATCTGCGGCATCTTGCATCCAGCTTTCTTCAGCATCAATCAAGATAGGCACATCATATTTCTTTGCTTTTTCACAGATAGTATAAAAGCGATTGACAACACGAATCCACTCGCTCTTCTCTTCATCTGTTAACGGTTCTTTTTCTGTAAGCTTTTGATACAAAGCAAAACGCCCTACTCCTGTGGGTTTGAATACAACAAAAGGAATTGATTGTTTTTCTTTTGCAAAATCAAGACTCTTTAAAGTCTTTTCCATAGCAAAGTCAAACTGCTCTTCGGTTTCTTTTCCTTCTACAGAATAATCCAATACAGAATACACACCAAACTCGTGCATTCTTTCTATGTTAGGCATACAGTCTTCTTCTGTAACTCCTCCACAGAAATGATCAAACACCGTCGATCTAATTAATCCTTCTACTGGTAAATGTGCTTTTAAGGCAAAATTGGTAACTGCTGTTCCAATTCGTACCATTGGTTGACTTTGGATCAACTTAAATAAAAAGTAAGCACGTTCTAATTGTGAATCTGATTTTAAAGAGAAGGCAATCTCAGTATTGTCGAAGATTTTCATGTGTATTTCGTTTGGTCAGACAAAGATAATCAGCAAGGTGAAATTATTCAATATTTTGTTCTTAATTTGCACCTTTATTTTAGAAGCATGGAGTCTATAAAAGCTAGCACCTATTTTGTACACTTTAAAGAGAAGGGATACAGCGAGTTAAATAAATTGATCGCTGAAAAAAATTACTCTAGTATTTTTATTTTGGTTGATGAAAACTCGATGGATTTCTGTTATCCAAGGTTTATTACAGGTTTAGAAGCCTCTTCTCCTATCGAAGTTATCGAAATAGAATCCGGTGAAATTCACAAAAATCTGGAGACTTGTACAGGTGTATGGCAAGCCATGACTGAATTAGGTGCCGATAGAAAAAGCTTGATGATTACTTTAGGTGGTGGTGTGATTACAGATTTAGGTGGATTTGTAGCTTCTGCCTATAAAAGAGGAATTGATTTTGTTAATATTCCTACTACCTTATTAAGTATGGTTGATGCTTCTGTGGGAGGAAAAACCGGTGTTGATCTAGGTGTTTTAAAGAACCAAATCGGACTGTTTGTAAATCCACAAATGGTCATCGTAGATGCCGATTATTTAGATACTTTAAACGATCGTGAATTGCGTTCCGGAATGGCTGAAGTAATTAAATACGCATTAACAAAAGATATTAAACTTTTAGATCAAATAAAATACTTTAATCACTTAAAAAACAATGAATTAATCCATAAATCAATAGAGATTAAAAATAATGTTGTTTTAGAGGATCCTAGAGAAAATGGGGTTCGTAAAGTATTGAATTTTGGACATACTTTAGGTCATGCTGTTGAGTCTTATTTTTTAGAATCTGAGCACAAAGAATCATTAAAACACGGTGAGGCTATTGCTATAGGAATGGTTTGTGAAGCTTACATCTCTTCAAAATTACTTTCGTTATCTTCTGATAAAGCAGATGAAGTAAAAGAGCTCATTCATTCTTTCTATGATAAAGTAATAATTGAAAAAGAAGACATTCAACCAATTCTTTCTTTATTAATACACGATAAAAAGAATGTTAACGGACAGGTTAACTTTGTGTTGTTGAATGATTTTGAAGATTTCAAGCTAGATTGTATCGTTCCTGAAGAATTGATGATAGAAAGTATCGATTATTACAATTCTTAGATTGCTTTTTCCAGTACTGAATTATAAATCTCCTCGTAGATTGGTAAAATATTAGATAAAGAGAACTTTTGAGTATGCTCTTTTGCATTTCTCTTGAATTGCGCTAAGTTCTCTTCACTCTCCAAGATGTTTAGTGCGTTGTTGGCCATGTCTTTTACATCTCCTACATCACTTAAAAACCCTGTTTTACCGTGAATATTTACTTCTGGCAATCCTCCTGTGTTGGTAGAGATTACTGGTGTATCTGCGGCCATTGCTTCTAAAGCAGCCAATCCAAAGCTCTCACTTACGGAAGGCAATACAAAAACATCTGAATAGCACAAGATCTTAGCTACTTCATTACTATTTCCTAAGAAGATCACTTTGTCTTTAATTCCTAAGTCTTTTACCAATTTTTCAGCATTGGCTTTATCCGGTCCATCTCCTACCATTAGTAGCTTGGCAGGAATTTCTTTTTGCACAATATCAAAGACTTTTACTACATCTTCTGTTCTCTTTACAGGACGGAAATTAGAAACATGTGTCAGAATTCTTTCTGTAGGTTCTGCTAGAGCTATACGCTTGCATTCTTTTTGATGCTCTTTATCGTATTTATTTGTGTCTATAAAATTGTGAACTACTTTGATCTCTTTTTCAATATTGAAAAGTCGTAAAGTATCTTGCTTTAAGCTATGAGATACGGCAGTTACCACATCTGAATTATTGATACTAAACTCTACTGCTGTTTTATAGGTTGGGTGACTTCCCACTAAGGTAATATCTGTACCATGTAATGTTGTTACTACTTTGATATCGATTCCTTTTTCTTTCAGCATCATCTTAGCCATATATGCAGCATACGCATGAGGTATCGCGTAGTGTACATGAAGAATATCTAGATTGTATTTTTTTACTACTTCTACAAGCTTACTAGACAAAGCTAATTCATAAGGTTGGTATTGAAATAAAGGATATTCTTCCATCAAAACTTCATGAAAATGGAGTTTGTGCGAGATAAAGTCTAAACGTACCGGTTGATTGTAGGTAATAAAATGGATTTCATGTCCTTGGTCTGCCAAAGCCATTCCTAGCTCTGTTGCCAGCACTCCACTTCCTCCAAACGTTGGATAACAAACGATACCTATTCTCATATAAAAGTTTTGAATTTATTGACGTAAAGATACTTCTTTACTTACAGGGTAATGTGAAGAAAAGCATAAAAATGTCATTTCGAGCGTAATGAAATGAAGTCGAGAAATCTAATAAACTGAACCTTAAAAGATTCCTCCACTTTGGTCGGAATGACAGGAGAAAACTAAATAGTATCATTTAAGAAGTTCCAGTTTGGATTTGACTGATTAATCAATTCTTCTTTCTTTTCACGCCTCCATTTTTTTAACTGCTTTTCTCTTTGAGTTGCTATTTCTATGACATAGAAGTGTTCGTAATACAACAAATATCCACATTTATATTTATGGGTGAAATGTTTTGAATTAGCTTCTGGATTATTGTGATAATATAATCTTGCTTTCAGATCATTAGTAACTCCTATGTATAAAACAGTTTTATTCTTATTAGTCAATATATACACATAGTAATTATGTGTCCCTAACGTCTTTTTCATAGCTTAAATCTTTAAAGATTCCTCCACTTCGGTCGGAATGACATGAGTAAGTATAAACAAAAAATCCTGCAAAATTGCAGGATTTATATTCCGTCTATCTAATTTCGATTAATAATCGCCTAAAGTTTCTGGGTTTTGCTCTAATGCTGATGCAAGTTGCTCATCGTTAGGAGCTTTACCGTGCCAAGCATGTGTATACATCATAAAATCTACTCCGTTCCCCATTTCTGTATGTAATAAAATACAAACTGGTTTTCCTTTTCCTGTTCTAGATTTTGCTTCTGCAATTCCAGCTTGGATTGCTTCTACATCATTTCCTTCTTTTACTTCTAATACATCCCAACCGAATGCTTCAAATTTCCCTTTGATGCTTCCCATTGGCAATACATCATCTGTAGATCCATCAATTTGCTTTCCGTTCAAATCTACTGTTGCAATCAAGTTATCTACCTTTTTTGCAGATGCAAACATAGCTGCTTCCCAAATCTGACCTTCTTGTAATTCTCCATCACCGTGTAATGAGTAAACAAGTTTATCTTCTCCGTTTAGCTTTTTGGTTAAAGCTGTTCCAATAGCTACACTCATTCCTTGTCCTAAAGATCCGGATGCAATTCGTATTCCCGGTAATTTTTCGTGAGTTGTTGGGTGTCCTTGTAAGCGAGTGTCTAACTTTCTAAATGAAGCCAATTCTTCTACAGGAAAGAAACCACTTCTTGCTAACACACTATAGTATACCGGAGAAATATGACCGTTTGATAAAAAGAACACATCCTCATCTTTACCATCCATGGTAAAGTCTGTAGAATAATCCATTACCTCCTGATATAATACTGTAAAGAACTCTGCACACCCTAATGAACCTCCTGGATGACCAGAGTTTACTGCGTGTACCATTCTTAAAATATCTCTGCGTACTTGTTGCGTGAAATCTTGTAGTTGTTGTGTTGTTGCCATGAGCTTTTATTTGTTGAGCAAATGTACTTTATTCGTATGCAATCAACAACAAATTTTTGCATGTAAAATCAACAGGTTATTAACGGAGTGAAAATGACGAATTATGAATTAAGAATGTTGAATGAAGATTGGTGATTGCTGTTCGTAAATATATTTACACCCCTATTGTCCCCTCAAGGGGACAAGTTATTAATCCCCTCCTTGAGGAGGGATTAAGGGAGGTGTATTAAGAGTATGCATTTGTTTCTTTTTCATAGATATTTCCCAATTAGCTTCTCTGGATAATTGTTAAGCATTACTCTTTCATGGTCGAAAGTAGTATCAAAGCCAGTAGCACACAAGAAAAGGAAGTCGGTTTTCATGAATTTCGAGTCATTTTTGGGTATTTTTGAAACTCAAATAAATTTGCTTTTAATGAAGTTTTTTAAATTCATTTTACTCATAGTATTATTTTCCAACTATTTATCACACGCTCAAAATCAAAAGAGTTTATTAGACTCTTCATATAATTATATATTTAAAAAATACTATCACTTAAAGCCTTTAGACACTTTACAATCGCTTTTTTTTGCAGAAAAATATTTTGAAAAAGCTAAGAAAGAAGAAAATATTAAGGAACTAATTCTTGGAAAAGATTACGTTACAGATTTTATTGGAGTAAAAGCCGACTATATAAGCTTTATTGATAGCATTATCTATGTAAGCAAACAAAACCCTAACAAAATTTTCCCTGCATTTGCCTACGCTAAGAAAGCAGGTTTCTACCTATTAAAAGAAGAAATAGATAAATCTTTGGAAAATTATCTTTTAATGCTAAAGTATGGTAAGCTTTACAACAATATCGATTATATATACGAAGCAAAGCTAAGAATTGGTATGATTAGGAATAGATTAGGTAATAATAAAGAAGCAATAAAGTATTATCTAGATGTATATAATTACTACAATAATAATGAGGATATAGCAAATGAAAGATTATTTTTTTCAGTTCTATTAAACTTGTCAATTAACTATCTAAAAAGAGAAATCATTGATTCAGCAAGTTTTTACAATAAAAAAGCTCTTTTGTTAGCTAAAAAAGTTAAAAATCATAGAATGATTTATTATTCTCTTTACAGACAAGGGCAGATTGAATATAAAAAGAACAATTTTTCACTTGCCATAGACTATTTAGAATCATCTACTGATTCACTTATAAAAGACACAAGTTATCAATCAGCTTCAGTTGCTATGTCATATACTGCAAATAGTTATAAAAGGTTAGGTAATAAAAATAAAGCTGTTAAAATGTTTTTAAAGCTAGATTCATTAGTCTCAAAACATAGTATAGTTCATGAATCGCAAAAAGCTACTTACCAATATTTAATTGAATATTACAAGAGCAAAAAGAACTTAAAAAAACAACTTTTCTATCTGGAAAAGCTGATAAATATTGACAGTATTTTAAACAACAGAACTAATAAGGTGAAAATCAATTTATATGAAAAATATGACAAGCCTAAACTCATTGCAGAAAGAGATCGTATAGTAAAAGAATTAGAAGAGGAACTATCTAATTCTAATATTATAAAGTATAGTGCCTTAAGTAGCTCTGGAATTATACTATTACTATTCTTATATCAATACAGAAGAAGGAAAGAATTACGCAAACGATTTGAAGAAATTTCAAAAGAAAGAGAAGTAAGTCTAAAAAGCAACACAAAAAAAAGTAACGAAAGACCTGACATTCCCGAAGAGGTTTTTGAAAGAATCATAAATGGGTTACAAGATTTTGAGAACAAGGAACATTTTATAGATTCTGAAATGAAACTTTCAGTTTTAGCAGATAAAATTGGAACCAATTCTAACTATTTATCCAAAGTAATCAATTATGAAAAAGGATTAAACTTTTCTCAATACTTAAACGAATTAAGAATAAATCATACGCTAGAATTATTAAATACTGATGTAAAGATTAGAAAATATTCAATTAAGGGAATTGCTGAAGAGGTTGGTTACAAAAATGCTGAGTCCTTTTCGAATGCTTTTCATAGAAAAACAGGATTGAAACCTTCTTACTATATAAAACAATTAGAAAAGTCAAGCTCGTAAATATATTTACACTCCTATTGTCCCCTCAAGGGGGCATGTTTTTTATTCCTTCCTTAGTAAAGAGTAGTTAAAAGTCAATTAAGTAACAGCAATAGAACTAATGCACTTATCAACTCCTAAACAATTAAGAATCTAATACTAAGCACTAATAATCACGTCTTCTGTTTCTTCTTCTTGGCTGAAGGGAATAATACGTTGTTCAAGATCAATCTGTATCCCGGAGATGTTGGGTGTAAATCTAATTCGGTTTTTGGGTCGCCTACTCTATGTGTATAATCTTCCGGATCGTGCCCTCCGTAGAATGTAAAGAAGCCTTTTCCTTTGGTACCATGAATATAACGAGCTTCTCTATTGGTTTTGTTTTCTCCCATCACCAATACATTGGGTTTTATATTTCTTCTGTCAAAAGAAGTTGTTTGTCCCATAAACCCTTTTACTAATTGTGTATGATTCTGTGTTAACATGGTAGGAACCGGATCCCATTTAGCCGAGAATTCAATTAGTGAGAAATAATCAGATGTCTTTGGGATTCTACGCTTACGAGTCATATCAATTGACGAAAATTCATATACGACCGGATTACGAATCAGGTCGAAATTTCTAAAAGCAAAGGTTTTGGAAAAGTCTATTTTTGATTGATAATTCGATTCAGCAGGATCTCCATCAAACATAGATTCTGCAATATCTACACCTTCTGCTGCCAAGGCAATATCAAAACTATCCGTAGCAGAACACATGGCAAACATAAAACCGCCTCCAATTACATAATCACGAATCTTTTTAGAAACATCTAATTTTAATTGCGATACTTTACTATAACCTAGTTCTTTGGCTTGTTTTTCTGCTAATTTCTTTCCTTCTATATACCAAGGAGCTGTTCTAAAAGCACCATAGAAACGTCCGTATTGCCCGGTAAAATCTTCGTGATGCAAATGCAACCATTCGTATAATAACAATTTGTCATTTAACACTTCATCATCATAAATTACATCAAAAGGAATCTCGGCATACGTCAACACCATCGTTACTGCATCATCCCAAGGCATTTTGTCTTTAGGTGAATAAACTGCAATTTTAGGAGCTTTCTCCAGAGTAACTGCTTCTTGATTCTTAGAAGGTGATGAAATTTCTTGTAAGATCAATTGTGATTTGGCATCTGAAATGATCTGATAGGAAACACCACGGATCTTGGATTCATTTTCAATGATAGGATTGTTCTCTATCAAAAAAGCTCCACCATCATAATTTAGTAGCCATTTTGCTTTCAAACCATTTTGCAAAGCAAAGTAAACAATACCATAAGCTTTTAAATGATTCTTTTGATTGTCATGACTCATAGGAATGTAAATAAACGAAGCCCAAATGGAGTTTGACATCAACAGGAAAGCGAGTATGAATAAGAGTTTCTTCATCTTGGAAACTAAAATACACAATTACTCGAAAGCAATTGTGTATTTCAAATATTTTAGGAATTGTTTAACCTATCTCTATAATCAGATTGCTCTGTATTAATGTGTAGGATACTTCAATTTCGTTTACGTCAATAGTTTCTTGGTTGTTGTTCTTGGTCATTTTTTAGTTTTTAAAACGGTACATCGTCATCTTCAGAACCAAAAGCATCTTTCGGTTCAATACGTGTATCTGGGAATACATCATCTGCAAAACCTGAATTCATACTAGATTGGAACTCGCTACTGAATCCTTCTTCTAAATCCGAGAATTTTGCCAGGTGTCCTGTAAACTTCAAACGAATATTATCCAATCCACCATTCCTGTGCTTCGCTACAATAAATTCTCCTTGTCCTTCACATGGCGAATGATCATCGTCATCCCATTCTGTCATCCCATAATATTCAGGACGGTAGATAAAGGATACAATATCGGCATCCTGCTCAATCGCTCCAGATTCACGTAAGTCAGATAGTAACGGACGTTTGCTTCCTCCACGAGTTTCCACAGCACGTGATAACTGAGATAGGGCAATTACCGGTACATCTAATTCCTTTGCCAATGCTTTTAAGTTCCTCGAAATGGTAGAGATCTCTTGTTCACGGTTTCCTCCTCCTTTGGCTGTAGATCCTGCTGTCATTAACTGTAAATAGTCAATAATCAGGATTCGTACATTGTGTTGCGATACCAAACGTCTTGCTTTTGCACGAAGGTCGAAAATAGATAGAGATGGTGTATCATCAATAAAAATAGGAGCGTCAGACAAACGTTTTACTTTTACGTTTAATTGCTCCCATTCATGCGGTTCTAAGTTTCCTTTACGCAGCTTTTCTGAGGTTAATCCCGTTTCAGAAGAGATCATACGGGTAATCAACTGTACGGATGACATCTCCAGTGAGAAAACAGCTACAGCATTATTAAAATCAATAGCCATGTTTTTTGCCATGGAGATTACAAATGCCGTTTTTCCCATACCCGGACGTGCTGCAATAATAATCAAATCCGAAGGTTGCCATCCAGATGTCAATGCATCCAGTTTTGTAAATCCGGTTGCCAGCCCACTCATTCCTTCTTTGTTGGAAATATCTTGGATCTTCTTTAAGGCTTGTTTTACAAGATCGCTAGCTCCTTCAGAACTCTTTTTTAAGTTCCCTTGGGTTACTTCAAACAACTTCCCTTCTGCTTCATCTAGCAAATCAAATACATCTGCTGTTTCATCATAAGCACTTTCAATAATATCACTTGAAATAGAGATCAAACGACGTTGAATGTATTTTTGAAGAATGATTCTCGCGTGAAATTCAATATGGGCAGAAGAAGCTACTTTTTGCGTCAAACGAATCAAATGGAAATCACCTCCAACCAAATCTAATTTTCCTGTCTTTTTCAGAGCATTAGACACCGTTAAGAGGTCTATTGGTTGTGATTCTTGGAACAATGCATAGATGACACGGTAGATTTCTTGGTGCTTCATTTCATAAAAAGCATCGGGGTGTAATATGTCAATTACATCGTCAATTCCTTTTTTATCGATCATCATAGCACCCAACACAGCTTCCTCTAAATCAACGGCTTGAGGAGGTATTTTTCCTTTCTCTAAACTTATGAGTCGTGATTTATCTACTTTCTGACCGGGAAGAGGTTGCATTTTTTCCATGAGGACAAATGTAATTTTTTACTCCTTATATCTAAGAAGAAATCTGAAATTTATTTGTGCACAACTTTTGTTGACCAAATTGTTATTATCATGTTAACAACAAGCAAAGTTGTCAAAAACTTGCTTATTTTTAAGCCCTAATGAAGATACAAAAAAGAAACCTATATCTCACTATTTTTCTAGGAATTCAGATCTTATTGATGCGCTGGGTTGTTCATTATCCGGCAGCTGTTGAAAGTTATTATTCCAACGGCATCTACCCCTACATCAGCTCTTTATTTAGAATTCTATTAGGATGGATTCCTTTTTCTGTAGGCGATTTGTTGATCTTTTATTTTATCTTCTATGCATTGCGATTTATCTATCGCTTATTCAAAACTAGATTTAAAAATTTCGTCAATAAAGTATTAGGTGTTGTCGCCTTTTGTTCGGTGATCTATTTCTGTTTCTACCTCTTTTGGGGTTTAAACTATTATAGAGAGCCCCTATCTAAAAATTTAGGTTACGAACAAACAAAATACAGTACAGAAGAGCTAATTCGTTTGTCTGAATATCTAATCGATCAGTTAAATACAACTCAAGTAGAAATTACCGGATCAGACACATTGAAGGTTGAGAATCCTTATTCGCAACGTAAGATGTACAAGTTGGCAAGAAAAGGATATGATAGCTTAGCTACGAAGCTTCCTCAGTTCGAATACAAATTCGGAACGGCAAAGAGTTCTTTGATGAGTTTGGTACAGAGTTATAATGGTACTTCCGGATATTTGAATCCATTAACCGGAGAAGCTCAGGTAAACAGTCGGATTCCTAAAACCAGTTTCCCAACAACTACCTGTCATGAAATGGCTCACCAAATAGGATTTGCTGCAGAAAATGAGGCTAATTTTGTTGGTTTTTTAGCAGCCTTACACAACAAAGACATTTACTTTAAATATGCTGCCTATCGCATGGCCACTCGTTATGCTATTTTTGAACTGTACAAGCGAGATCCTGAGCAATATAAGGCTATCTACGAACGCATGAACAAAGGAATCATCAAAGATTTTAGAGTTTCTGCTGAGTTTTGGAGATCATTTGAGAACCCTTTTGAACCTTTACTCAAGAAAGGGTACAATGCCTATTTAAAATCTAACAATCAAGCTAAAGGTGTAGACTCTTATAATTATGTGGTAGACTTGTTTATCAACTACTATTCAAAAGAGATTTCTGCTGAGGCAAGTGATCGTTAAAATTCTTAAAATTTTGTTAAAACGCTAACGTTTGTAAGCCAAGCCACTCCTTCTCAATAAATTTATAGACTATTCAAATAATTAACACATGAGAAAACTATTGTTGTTGCTCATGCTGCTTTCTGTATCTCTACTGCAAGCACAAGAGTACTTTCCAACCAATACGGGTGTGAAATCTACCAAAAACACAACCGTAGCATTTACCAATGCAAAAATTTATGTAACTCCCACTCAGGTCATCAAAAAAGGAACTTTACTGGTTAAAGATGGTAAAGTGATCGGTGTCGGGAAATCAATTAATATTCCTAAAGGAGCCAAAACAGTGGATCTTTCAGGAAAAAGTATTTATCCTTCTTTCATCGATATCTATTCTGATTTTGGTGTAAAAAAACCTCAAAGACCAAGAGGTGGTGGTCAGCGTCCACAATACGATGCCGCTAGAAAAGGATATTACTGGAATGATCACATTCGTCCTGAAACCGATGCTTCTAACAGCTTTGCTTTTGACGGAAGAAAAGCCAAAGACCTTGTTAAAGCAGGATTTGGAGTTGTAAATACTCACATGCACGACGGAATTGTTCGTGGAAACGGAGTCTTAGTTGCGTTGAATGCAAATTCTTCTGATGCATACAGAGTTTTAGACAAAAGATCTGCTCAGTACTTATCATTCAGTAAAAGTGTACAATCAAGACAATCCTACCCTACTTCTCGTATGGGAGCCATGGCTTTGTTACGTCAGATGTATTTAGATGCTGATTGGTATGCCGGAGGAAATGCAAAAAACAAAGATGCTGCCTTAGAAGCTTTAAATTCAAACAAAAGCTTGGTACAGATCTTTGACGCAGGAAATCAATTGGATGTACTTAGAGCTGATAAAGTAGGTGACGAATTTGGAATTCAATATACCATTGTAGGTGGTGGAGATGAATTTGAAAGAATTAATGATGTCAAAGCAACAGCTGCTACTTTCATCATCCCTATCAACTTTAGAAATGCTTATGACGTTAGCAATCCTTTGTTAGCAAGTCAGATTTCTTTGGGAGATATGAGAAGATGGAATCAAGAGCCTACAAACTTGGCTGTATTGGATAAAAACGGTGTTCGTTTTGCTTTAACTACACACGATCTAAAATCAGCTTCATTATTCCATAAGAACTTACAGAAAGCAATCAAATACGGATTTGATAAAACCAAAGCTTTGGAAGCTTTAACTACTGTTCCGGCTCAGATTCTAGGAAAAACAGATATTGGAAACCTAAGATCCGGTAGTTATGCAAACTTCTTAATTACTAACGGAGATGTTTTAGATAAAGGAACAACCATCTATGAAAACTGGGTGCAAGGAGAACGTAATGTAGTAAATGATATGAATGTTCAAGACATTACCGGAACTTATGCTTTTTCTGTGGATGGCAAGTCGTTTGACCTAACAGTATCCGGGAAAGATGCAAAACAAAGCGGAAGTTTAAAGTCCGGAGAAGCTAAGATAAAATCTAAATTCAGTTTCTCTGACGGATGGATTCACCTTACCATCAATGATGGGGGTTATTTTACGCGAATTGTAGCGCAGCCTACGCAAAATGGAATGTCTGGAACTGCCTATGATATTAACGGAAACGAATCTGCTTGGTCTGCAACTAAAAAAGCTAGCAGCAAAAAGAGTGATAAGAAGAAAGGCAAAAAGAAAAAGAACTCTGCTCCTACTGTAATGCCGGTTAGCTATCCTAACATAGGTATGGGGAATTTCTCTCAACCTAAACAAGAAACTATTTTAATCAAAAATGTTACTGTTTGGACTAGTGAAGCAGATGGAATTCTTGAAAATACAGATGTCTTATTAAAAGATGGTAAGATTGCTCAGGTAGGAAAGAATTTAAAAGCTAGAAGAGCAAAAGTTATTGATGGTACAGGAAAACACTTAACTGCCGGAATTATTGACGAGCATTCACATATTGCTGCTTCAGCGATCAACGAAGCAGGTCATAACTCTACTGCCGAGGTTACTATTGAAGATGTAGTGAATCCTAACGACATTAACATCTATAGAAACTTAGCTGGAGGTGTTACTTCTATTCAAATCTTACATGGATCTGCCAATCCAATTGGAGGGCGCTCTGCCATTATCAAACTAAAATGGGGTGAGAATGCAGACAATATGATCTATAACAACACACCTAAGTTCATCAAGTTTGCTTTGGGTGAAAACGTAAAGCAATCTAATTGGGGAGATAATCAAACCGTTCGTTTCCCTCAAACACGTATGGGAACAGAACAAGTATTTGTTGACTATTTCCAAAGAGCTAAAGAATATGATGCTTTAAAGAAAAGCGGTAAGCCTTATAGAAAAGATATCGAGTTAGAGACATTGGCTGAGATCATCAATAAAGAAAGATTTATTTCTTGTCACTCTTATGTGCAAAGTGAGATCAATATGTTGATGAAAGTTGCTGAGCAATTCAATTTCAACATCAACACATTTACACACATCTTAGAAGGGTACAAAGTAGCTGATAAGATGAAAGAGCACGGTGTTGGTGGTTCTACCTTCTCAGATTGGTGGGCTTATAAATACGAGGTAAACGATGCAATTCCTTACAACGCAGCAATCATGCACGATGCAGGAGTTACTGTAGCTATCAATTCTGATGACAGAGAAATGTCTAGAAGATTAAATCAAGAAGCTGCTAAAACAGTGAAATACGGAGGTGTGAATGAAATTGATGCTTGGAATATGGTAACTATCAATCCGGCAAAATTATTACATATAGACAACCGTACGGGAAGTATCAAAGTAGGAAAAGATGCAGATATTGTTTTATGGAGTCATCACCCATTATCAGTATATGCTAAAGCTGAAAAGACCATTATAGATGGTAAGGTATATTTTGATATTGAAGAAGACATGAAAAAGCGTGCTGCGATCAAAAAAGAGAAGAGCAAGCTAATTAACATGATGCTTAGTGAAAAACTAAATGGTGGAAAAGTACAAGCACCTAGAAAAAAAGTCTTGAAGAATTTTACTTGTGACACCGAATAAAAATTAGAATCATGAAAAAATATATTATATATAGTTTGATAGCTTTCTTCTTTGCAGGAACTATCATCGCACAACAAACTCCCGCACCTAAGCAAACACAGGCTTACTCTATTGAAGGAGCGACTGCTCATTTAGGAAACGGACAAGTTATAGAGAACTCGCTAATCATGTTCAACAATGGTAAGATCACTTTTGTAGGAAGTGCCAACAATAAGATTGCCAGACAAGGAACTGTGGTTAATGCAAAAGGAAAGCACATTTACCCTGGATTTATTGCTGTAAATGCTTCTTTAGGATTGGCAGAAGTTGATGCTGTAAGAGCAACCAGAGATTTTGATGAAACCGGTTCTATGTTACCTCATATCAGAAGTTTAATTGCCTATAATGCAGAAAGTAGAGTAATTGAATCTATGCGTCCTAATGGTGTTTTAATAGCCGAAGTAACTCCTAGAGGTGGAACCATTTCTGGAACAGCTTCTGTAATGCAATTGGATGCTTGGAACTGGGAAGATGCTGCTATTAAGGCAGATCACGGAATTCACATCAACTGGCCGGGTAGCTTTACAAGCGGACGTTGGTGGTTAGGTGAAGATCCAGGTTTAAAGCCAGATAAGAACTATCCTAAAAACGTGCAAAGCATCAAAAACTATTTTGCCAATGCAAAAAGATATTTGGCAGGTAGTAAAGATCAGAAAGACTTAGCTTTTGAAGCTACTAAAGGTTTGTTTGATGGTTCACAAAAACTGTACGTACACGTAAACGGGCAAAGAGAAATTACTGATGTTGTTGCAACTACAAAAGCTCTTGGAATTAACAATGTAGTACTTGTTAGTGGTGACGGAGCCGAGAAAGTTGCCGATCTATTGGTAAAAAATAACATTCCTGTTGTTGTAGACAGAGCGCACAGAATTCCTGATAATGAAGATGATGATTATGATCTTCCATTCAGAAACGCTAAAATCTTATTAGATGCAGGAATCACTGTAGCCATTGGTATGCAAGGGCAAATGGAACGTATGAATACACGTAACTTACCATTCTATGCCGGAACATATGCTGCCTATGGAGTTGATAAAGAAAAAGCTGTACAGATGATCACAGGAAATGCTGCTAAGATTCTTGGTGTAGAAGACATCACAGGAACTTTAGAAGTAGGTAAAGATGCTACTTTATTCATTTCAAAAGGTGATGCTTTAGACATGCGAACCAATGTTATATTGGATGCTTTTATCCAAGGAAGAAAGATCAGTTTAGAATCGCACCATACCACACTATGGAAGCGATACAATAAAAAGATCAACGGGAAATAACAGATTTCTCGCAAGAATAAATAAGGCACCGTTTTTATAAGCGGTGCTTTATTTTATTAAATATATTTGTCAAAATTTCCCCTAAGCTATGAGAATTGAACAGCTCACCTTTACCCGTTTTATTGCGGCGTCTTTAATTGTTATTTTCCATTACGGAGTTGATATTTTTCCTTTTAGCCTTCAAAAAACTGTCTTTTTAGGTGCTAATATTGGAGTTAGTTACTTCTTTGTTCTGTCAGGTTTTGTAATGATTGTAGCCTATCATAAAAAACAAAAAATCTCTATTTTTGATTATCTCAGAAACAGATTTGCCAGAATCTATCCTCTTTATCTGTTAGCTACATTGATTTTAGTCAGTTACTACTTATTATCTACCAATGTAAGTATTGACCTTATAGATCTTTTCGCAAATCTGTTTATGATCCAAAGTTGGATGCCTCAGAGAGTACTAACTTTAAATTTTCCGGGATGGTCTTTAAGTGTAGAGCTCTTTTTCTATATTACCTTCCCAATTCTCTTCAACTATTTCTATAACAGATTAGATTATAAAAAATTAGCACTTCCTATTTTGCTCTTTTTTGGAGTGAGTCAACTCGTGTTTTTCTATTTCTTTTATTCAGAATATTATCAGGGTCCAAATACAGTAAGTCATGACCTTCTGTTTTATTTTCCTGTGATACATTTGAATGAGTTTTTAGTCGGAAACCTATTAGGTCTTTATTTTATTCAAAGAGACTACAAAACTCGTAACAACGCATTTTTGATTATCAGTTTGATTATTGTTTGTGCTCTGATTTTAGCCTATGGCAACGCCATTGATTATCACAATGGTATACTAGCTGTTATATTTGCCCCGATGATTCTTTTGATATCTTATGATCACAGTTGGATTTCAAGAATCTCCAGGTCAAAATCACTGATTCACTTAGGCGAGATCAGTTATGGAGTTTATATTTTGCAAATTCCAGTATTTAGTATTACCCGACGGCTCTTGATCTACCTAGGGATTACCAATAAAGCAAGCATTTTTTACATTTGCTTTATAGTGCTTATCCTATTTTCTTCCATCACGTATAAATTCATTGAGACTCCATTACGAAAGAAAATCAAAAGCATTAAATTAGCCTCCTAAAGCATTTTCTTTATATGAAGCGAATTGAAAGCCTTCAAAATTCTTTGATCAAAAACATCTTGAAATTACAGGAGAAATCTCGCGAACGTAAAAAGCAAGGTTTGTTTGTAGTGGAAGGAAAACGTGAGATCGAATTGGCAAGAAAAGGAAGTTATAAGATAGCTTCTCTCCTATTTGTCAATTCTATGATACAAGATGAATACTTGGATCAATTTGATAGTTCTGAACTAATAGAAATCACGCAAGAAATCTATCAAAAGATCGCTTACAGAGAATCTACAGAAGGAGTTATCGCTTTGGTAGAGATCAAAGATCATCAATTAAGTAATTTAGAGTTTTCTAATAACAACCCTCTGATCTTGGTTGCTGAATCTATTGAGAAACCAGGTAATATTGGAGCACTCTTACGAACTGCTGATGCCGCCAACTTAGATGCTGTGATTATTGCAAATCCTAAAGCAGACCTATACAATCCGAATGTGGTGCGCTCTAGTGTGGGTTGTGTATTTACCAATCAAATTGCCATTGGAAGTTCTGAAGAAGTAATCAACTTCTTGCAAGAAAAAGGAATTGCTATTTATAGTGCTACGCTCCAAAATTCAAATGAATATACCGAAGAAGATTACAAAGGAGCCACCGCTTTGGTTGTAGGTACTGAAGCTACCGGACTAACTCAAGTCTGGAGAGACCAAGCCACGCAGAACATCAACATTCCTATGGAAGGAGAGATCGACTCTATGAATGTTTCTGTTGCTGCCGCTATCTTACTATTTGAAGCCAAAAGACAACGTAAAAACTAACGTATGGATACATTCTTACAAGAAGCCATTAAAGAGGCGGAAAAAGGTTATAACGAAGGAGGTATTCCTATTGGAAGTGTTATTGTACACGAAGGAAAGATCATTGGTCGTGGCCATAACAGGCGTGTACAAAAAGGAAGCGCTATTCTACATGGAGAAATGGATGCTTTGGAAAATGCCGGACGTCAACCTGCCAGTGTGTATAAAAACTCTGTGTTGTATACCACGCTTTCTCCTTGCCCAATGTGTTCCGGTACTATTTTGTTGTACGGGATTCCTAAGGTAATTATTGGTGAGAACAAAACTTTTATGGGTGAAGAAGAACTCTTAAAAAGCAGAGGTGTACAAGTAGAAGTAGTCAATAACGAGCGTTGTATTGAACTCATGGAAACCTTTATCAAAGAAAAGCCTGAGCTCTGGAATGAGGATATTGGTGAAGAATAAAAACTGAGACACTTTTTGCTTTCTTACGTCTTACTAAAAATAAAGACCAACCATGAAAGCGCTCAGTATCTTCTTGTTTATATTTCTCTTTTCTCTAAGCATACCATCAAAACCATCCATCAGATACGAAGACAAAATCCGAATTAAAGAAGCTTTTTTAATTGAGCAGCAATTCGGCGAAAAAGTATGGAAAGGATTTACACTTCCTCCCTTCCCTATTGTATTGGTCTACGATGACTACGAGTTTTTAATCAATCACCCAAAGCCTACAGATGATTTTATCTTTCTAGAAAATGATTCCTTCTTAGGTGTTGATGTTTATTATCGAAAACGAACCTTCAACAAGCACTTTCTAGCTACATTTCCTGCTGTAAATGGTTTCAATTGTATTGTTATTGGCATTCCTGAAAACACAAATCAGACCAGTACAAGCTGGATCATCACGCTACTTCACGAACGTTTTCATCAGTACCAATACACATCTAAGAATTACTATCAAGACACCATGGATTTAGGAATTTCCAATGGAGATCAAACCGGAATGTGGCAGCTAAACTATCCATTTCCCTATGAAGACAAGGCTGTAATTGAGAAATATAAAGCCTACACCAATGCATTACAAAAAGCTGTTAAAGAATTAAATACTCCACAATTTAAAGAGTACTATAAGCTGTTCTTAAAAGCCAGAAAAGAATTCAAAGAAGTTCTGCAACCTGATGATTACAAATACTTTTCTTTTCAATTGTATCAGGAAGGAATGGCCAGATATACAGAATATGCATTCTTGGAAACTCTAAAAAAGTATACACCCACAATAGAAGTTCAAACAATTCAGGATTTTAAAGCGTTCAGCAACTATAAAGACTCATTTCTTACCAAACATATAAACAACATCACAGCCTTAAAATTAGATCAACAAAAGCGTGTGTGTTTTTATGATATTGGCTTGGGAGAAGCACTTTTGATAAATAAAGTCAACCCAAATTGGAAAGATCAATATTTATTGGATAAATTTGATATTGAAAAGTTTTATCCTAAAAATTAGTGAATCCTACAAGTCTCTTTTATATACTTATCGGCATCTTAGTAATCAATTTTATCATTGATAAAGTCTTAGATTCTTTGAATGCAAAGCACTTTGATGATGAAATTCCACAACAGCTCAACGACGTATACGACGAAGAAGAGTATAAAAAATCACAAGCCTACAAAAAGACCAATCATCGCTTTGGAAATCTCACTTCTTTCTTTTCTATTGCGCTAACCTTAGGATTTTTCTTTTTAGATGGATTTGAGTTTGTAGACAATATTGCACGTTCTTATACCGATAATTCCATTCTGATTGCTTTGATCTTTTTTGGAATCATTATGATGGCTAGTGATATCTTAACAATGCCTTTCTCCTACTATCGTGTTTTTGTAATTGAAGAAAGATTTGGTTTCAACAAAACCACACGCAAAACTTTTTTCTTGGATAAGATCAAAGGCTGGTTGATGTCTGCCATTTTAGGAGGTGGTATTTTAGCATTGATCATTTGGTTCTATGAGTTTACAGGAAAGCACTTTTGGCTCTATGCTTGGGGACTGGTAGCACTTTTCTCCATTTTTATGAATATGTTCTACTCGAAACTCATCGTTCCTCTATTCAACAAACAAACTCCTTTAGAAGAAGGTGAATTGAAAGATGCTATTACCGAGTATGCGCAAAAAGTTGGGTTTACTTTAGATAAAATATTTGTTATAGATGGTTCTAAACGATCTACCAAAGCCAATGCTTATTTCTCAGGGTTTGGAAGTCAGAAAAGAATCACTTTATACGATACTCTGATCAATGATTTGGAAACTGAAGAAATTGTAGCTGTTTTGGCTCATGAAGTAGGCCATTACAAAAGAAAACACATCATATTTAATTTATTCAGTTCTATCCTACTTACAGGATTAACCTTGTTCATTCTTTCACTATTCATCAACTCACCCGTATTATCAGAAGCCTTAGGAGTTGTCAATTCAAGTTTTCATATAGGTTTGATTGCTTTTGGAATCTTGTATTCGCCCATTTCAGAAGTTACAGGGTTGGTTATGAACTACATTTCGAGAAGGTTTGAATACCAAGCCGATAATTATGCAAAAGAAACGTATGACGGGAAACCGCTTGTAACTTCTCTCAAGAAATTATCAAAAAACAACCTTAGTAACCTAACACCACACCCGGCTTACGTGTTTATGCATTATTCCCATCCTACTCTGTTACAAAGAGTTGAGAATTTAGGGAGATAAACTGTTTTAAAAAACTTGCTAAAACTTTTTTTTTATTCTAACTTCACTTTTATAATGATGATTGAATATTGATCATTGAGAATTGAAACCAATAATTGATTACTGGAAATGGAGTATACTGCAACTGTAGAGGAGGAAAATAAAGAGATTGCAAAAAGGTATAAAGATCTCTTAAAGGGTACGTATCAAACTTTGTCTCATTCAGACAAATTATTGATTCGTAAGGCTTTTAATATTTCTGTAGAAGCACATTCAGAGCAGCGTAGGAAATCAGGAGAACCTTACATCTTTCATCCTATAGCTGTTGCTAAGATTGTTGCCAATGAGATTGGACTGGGAGCAACTTCTATTGCCGCTGCCCTATTGCATGATGTTGTTGAAGATACAGAGTACACCATTGATGATATCGAACGTCTTTTTGGAGAAACCATTGCACGAATTGTAAGTGGTTTGACAAAAATCTCTAACTTAAAGAAAGACAAAGACTATTCTATTCAGGCAGAGAATTTCAGGAAGATGTTGTTGACATTGAATGATGATGTTCGTGTAATTCTAATCAAGGTAGCCGATCGTTTGCACAATATGCAAACCATGGATTCTATGCCACCTCACAAGCAGGTGAAAATCGCTTCTGAAACCTTGTACATTTATGCTCCGTTGGCACACCGATTGGGCTTGTACAACATTAAAACAGAACTGGAAGACCTAGGGTTGAAATACACAGAACCTGAGGTGTATAACGATATAGCCAGTAAGATCAAAGAAAGCAAAGAAGAACAAGAAGCTTATATCAAAGCTTTTGCTGACATTTTAAAAAACGGATTAGACAAAGAGGATTTCTCTTATGTAATAAAAGGACGATTTAAATCCATCTTCTCTATCAGAAGAAAGATGCGTAAGCAAAATGTTTCTTTTGAAGAAGTCTATGACAAGTTTGCCATTCGTATTATTTTCCAGCCGGTTTCAAAAGATGAAAAGTTTGATGCCTGGAAGGTATACTCTATTGTAACAGACTATTTCAAACCCAATCCTTCTCGTTTAAGAGATTGGATCTCGCAGCCAAAAACTACAGGTTATGAGGCTTTGCATATTACTGTAATTGGTCCACAAGCCAAATGGGTAGAAGTTCAAATACGTTCTGAACGTATGGATGAGATTGCAGAAAAAGGATATGCAGCACATTTCAAATACAAGCAAGGAGCACAGCAAGAAAATGGTCTAGAAGGATGGTTGAATCGTTTGAAAGAAACACTGGAAAACGAAAATATCAATGCGGTTGACTTTGTAGAAGATTTTAAACTGAATCTTTATGCTAAAGAGATTTATGTATTTACTCCTAAAGGAGATTTAAAATCATTGCCTAAAGGAGCTTCTGCGCTAGACTTTGCCTTCTCTATTCATACCGATGTTGGATTGAAATGCAGAGGAGCCAAAGTAAATGGTAAACTAATGCCATTGAGTCATGAGTTAAGCAGTGGTGATCAGATCGAAGTATTGACTTCTGCCAACAACAAACCCAATGCTCGTTGGTTAGATTTTGTAATTACTGCCAGAGCTCGCTCTAAGATTAAAACTGCCTTAAAGGACGAACAGAAGAAAATAGCTGAAGAAGGAAAGGCCATCTTGAGTCGTAAGCTGAGGCATTTAAAGATCAGTTTTGATGAAAAGACCGTGAATGAGCTTGTTAATTATTTCAAGTTAAAAACCAGCTTTGATCTTTTCTTCAGAATTGGAAACGGCGCTATAGACAATACACAGCTAAAAGCATTTGTGAGTCAACGTAACAACCGATTCATGAGCTTCTTTAAAAATCGCTTAAAAAGAGCGCCTTCTAAAGATGTTCTTGAAAAGGAAGAAGTTACCAAGAAATATGATGACCTTGTTTTTGGAAACGACGAAGAGAAACTAGATTATAAATTATCGAAATGCTGTAACCCTATTCCGGGTGATGATGTTTTTGGATTTATTACCATTAATGAAGGGATCAAGGTTCATAAGAAAGATTGTCCGAATGCCATTTCTTTGCAATCCAATTATGCATATCGTATTATCAAAGCCAAATGGATCGATTCTACGAATCAGGAATTCAAAGCGATTCTGCATGTAAGCGGTGTTGATAATAGAGGTATTGTAAACAATCTAACACGTATCATATCTAACAATATGAGTGTGTTTATACACAGTATTAATATAGCAGGAAACGAAGGAGTTTTCGAAGGAAAACTATCCATTAGTGTTAAAAATAAAACCCAGCTAACGAAGTTGATAGAGAGTATCAAGAAAGTAGATGGAGTACAAAAGGTAGAACGTGTTAATACAATGTAGATAACCTTCTACAAAAACACTGATTTTTCCGAATAATAACCTTAAATTTGTCATTTGATAAAAGGAATTTTATTATGGGCTCGAATGAAAACCAAGAAATTGTAAAAAAGGTTTTTACAAGCTTTTTAGAAGAGAACAAACATCGCAAGACTCCCGAGCGATATGCGATCTTACAAGAAATTTATGATGTAGACGAACACTTTGATATTGAGTCGCTTTACATCAAAATGAAAAACAAGAACTACCGAGTAAGTAGAGCTACCTTGTACAACACAATTGATCTTCTTTTAGATTGTGGACTTGTGAGAAAGCATCAGTTTGACGGACATACTATGGCTCGATATGAAAAGAGTTATTTCGACAAACAGCACGACCACGTGATCTTAACTGATACCGGTGAAGTAAAAGAATTTTGTGATCCTAGAATTCAGATTATCAAAAAAACAATTGAGGAAGTCTTCAATATAGACATCCACAACCACTCACTCTATTTTTACGGAACAACAAAACAAACAACAACAGACAACTAAACTAACTTATATACATGGCGGTAGATTTATTATTAGGACTACAATGGGGAGATGAAGGAAAAGGGAAAATTGTAGATGTTCTAACGAAAAACTATGATATCATAGCGCGTTTTCAAGGAGGACCTAATGCAGGGCACACATTAATTTTTGACGGACACAAACACGTACTACACACCATTCCTTCCGGAATCTTTCACGATTCTGCATTGAATGTTGTTGGAAACGGTGTTGTGATCGACCCTGTGATCTTTAAAAAAGAATTAGAAAACCTAGATAAGCACGATATCGCTTATACAGAAAAACTATTGATCTCTAGAAAGGCTCATTTGATCCTTCCTACACATAGATTATTAGATGCTGCTTCAGAAACATCTAAAGGAAAAGCAAAGATCGGTTCTACTTTAAAAGGAATTGGTCCAACTTATATGGACAAGACCGGTAGAAATGGTATGCGTGTGGGCGACTTAGAGTTAGATAGTTGGAAAGAGAAATACAAAGCTCTTACGCAAAAGCATATTAAAATGTTGAATTTCTTTGATGTAGACATTCAATATGATCTAGAAGAACTAGAACAAGAATTTTGTAGAGGAGTTGAAAAATTAAGAACCCTACAATTTATTGATAGCGAAGAATTTTTAAACAATGCTATCAGAGAAAACAAATCTATCTTGGCAGAAGGAGCTCAAGGTTCTTTATTAGATATTGATTTTGGAACGTATCCTTTTGTAACATCATCTAACACAACAGCAGCTGGTGCTTGTACAGGTTTAGGAGTAGCTCCTAACAGAATTGGAGATGTTTTTGGGATCTTTAAGGCATATACTACTCGTGTAGGTTCTGGTCCCTTCCCTACTGAATTGTTTGATGAAGATGGTGCTACCATGGCAAAAGTTGGTCATGAGTTTGGTGCTACTACCGGAAGACCAAGACGTTGTGGATGGTTAGATCTAGTTGCTTTAAAATACGCTATCCAAGTAAATGGTGTTACACAATTGATGATGATGAAAGGTGATGTATTATCTGGTTTCGATACACTTAAAGTTTGTACATCTTACAATTATAAAGGAGAAGAGATCTCTCATTTACCGTACAACATCGAGCCAGAAAATGTAACTCCTATCTATACAGAATTCAAAGGATGGCAAAAAGATCTAACTAGCTTAACAGAAGAAGGTCAATTACCACAGAACTTATTAGATTACATCGCTTTCATAGAAAAGGAAACAGAAGTTCCTATCAAGATCGTATCTGTTGGTCCGGATAGAAAGCAAACGATCCTTCGTTAGTTTTATCTAAAATTTAAGAATTTGGCATACTCTTTTCAGTATTTTAGCTCAAAATCCATAACATATTTGAAAAAGATACTGTTAACATTATGTGTTCTCTTCATGGCTTTTGCCGGCTATGCTCAACAAAAAAAGATCAAGATCTTATGGGCTGAACACAACTATGCAAATGAAGAAAAGTTCCCGGGTGCAATTATTTTAGATGGTAAAGTAAAAATTGCACATGAAGGTGCTATTCTTACTTGTAGAAGAGCTTTTTATTACAAGAAAGAGAATTTTCTGAAAGCTATTGGAAATGTGATCATCAACCAAGGTGATACCATTCATCAAAACAGCGACTATGTAGATTATGATCTTACTAGCAAAAAAGCGGTTTCTTGGGGTAATGTAGTATTAAAGGATCCTAAGATGACGCTAAAAACGGATACTCTTTACTTTGATAGATTGAATCAAAAGTTATTCTATAAAGACCATGCTACCATACAAGATGAAACAAATATCCTAAAAAGTAAGAATGGTAATTATTACTTAGAAACCAAGAAATTTACTGCTACAACTCAAGTTACCATTACCAATCCTGATAATATCATAGAATCCCAACATTTGGATTACTATACAAGTTCAGGACACGCATATTTATATGGCCCATCTACGATCATAAATAAAGAAGATGGTAACAAGATCTATTCAGAAAGAGGTTTTTACAATACAAAAACAGATATTTCTCATTTTGTAAAAAATGCCAAACTCTATTTAGATGACAGAACCATTGAAGGTGACAGTCTCTATTATGATAAAAACAGAGGGTTTGCCTCTGCCACAAACAACATTCGAGTTATTGATACCGCTCAGAACTTTATTGCCAAAGGAAACTATGCTGAGTATTTTGAAAAACTAGATTCGATCTTTATGATCAAAAAAGCTGTAGCGATCTCTGTGATGGAGAAAGATTCTATGTTTGTTCATGGTGATACTTTATTGGTTACAGGAAAGAAAGAAAAGAGAATCATTCGCACCTTTAACAATGTAAAGATCTTTAAAAGTGATTTACAAGGAAAATGTGATTCGCTACATACAGATCAAGCAACCGGAGTTACAAAAATGTACTTCAGTCCTATCCTTTGGTCAGAAAAAAGTCAGATCACCGGTGATAGTATCAAACTTCTTTCAGACAAAAAAACAGACAAGTTAGACTCTTTAAAGATCCTAGGAAATTCATTCATCATACAGCAAGATTCTTTAGACCCTAAGAATTTCAATCAGATCAAAGGGAAGAATATGTATGGGAAGTTTATAGAAAATAAACTACGTACACTGCTGGTAAAAGGAAACGGTGAAGCTGTTAACTACAACAGAAATGATAACGGAGTACTAGAAACCATCAGCAAACAGTTTTGTAGCAATATTGAATTTGTTTTAGAGAACAATGAGATCGATCAGATCAAATGTATGAAGCAAACAGACGGAACCACCTTCCCTCCTTCTAAGTTTCCTGAAGCAGATCGGAAATTGAAAGGGTTCCTCTGGCGAGAAGATGAACAGCCTAAGACAAAAGAAGATATTTTTATCAAAGACGGAAAACCCGCACGAAAACCTCTTTTTAAAGGAAATCCACCAGCAACTAAAAAAGGAAAGAAGTCAGTAAAGAAAAAAGAAAAATCCAATCCGTAACTTTGGACTTCATGAAATCTGATTTCTTAAAATATCAAGCACAAACCAGTCCGTATCCGCTAGCCTTAGCTGTAAAAGAAGCCAAAGGAAGTTATATTTATGATACAGACGGAAAAGCCTACCTAGATTTTGTTGCAGGAGTATCAGCTAATACTTTAGGACATCAACACCCTACAGTTACTGAAGCTATCAAGAAACAGTTAGATCTGTATACTCATGTAATGGTCTATGGTGAGTTTATTCAAAAACCACAATTAGAACTTTGCAAATTATTAGCCAACACATTGCCGGGAGATTTTAGTGTATATCTTACAAACTCTGGTACCGAAGCTTGTGAAGGAGCTTTAAAGTTAGCTAAAAGACACACAAAAAGAAGTGAGATCATTGCTGCTCGTAACTCTTATCATGGCAATACACAAGGGTCTATGAGTGTTTCCGGAGCAGAACAACAGAATAGAGCTTTTCGCCCATTGGTTCCCGGAACTCGTTTTATTGCTTTTAATAATGAAGCAGATCTGTCTAAGATCACTCATAAAACGGCTGCGGTTATCTTAGAAACCATTCAAGGAGGTGCAGGTTTTATAGTTCCCAAAAACGATTATCTAGAAAAAGTACAGCAACGTTGTAATGAAGTGGGTGCTTTATTGATCCTTGATGAAATTCAAACCGGTATTGGTAGAACCGGAAAATTCTGGGGCTTTGAAAATTATGGAGTCACTCCCGATATTATTATTACAGGAAAAGGATTGGGTGGCGGAATGCCTATTGGTGCATTTATAGCCAAGTCTTCAGTAATGAATCTTTTAAAAGAGAATCCTACCTTAGGTCATATCACAACCTTTGGAGGACATCCCGTAATTGCTGCAGCAGGTGTAGCTACTATGCAAACACTGGAAGATTCTAGTCTTATAGAAGAAACGTTACGAAAAGAACAATTGATCAGAGAGCATTTACAGCATCCTTTAATCAAAGAAATTAGAGGAAAAGGATTGATGCTTGCAGCTATTTTGGAAACACCGGAATTGGCTGCTAAAGTAGTTCATGCATGTTTGGAACGAGGTTTGATCTTATTCTTTCTATTGTTTGAAGGGAGAGCCTTACGAATAACTCCTCCTTTGAATATATCTGATGAAGAAATTATCAAAGGTTGTCAGATTATTGTAACAACATTAGAAAGAGAAAAGTCATGAAAAAATTAATATTGCTTGCATTTTGTTCCTTGCTACTTACCTCCTGTTTAGATGGTTTAGGAGGAAATTCGAACACACCGGAAAAGAATGTAGAGTTTCAAGATGTTATTGTAGAAAAAAGATATGGGGTTAAACTGCCATCCTATATGAGAAAAACCAAAGAGCTGAATGATGATGCTTCTCTACAATACATGAATACGCTTAAAGAAACCTATTGTATTATTATAGATGAACCTACACAAGAGTTTATAGATACCTTTAAAAGAATTGATGAGTACGACGATTCTGTTTCTGTTGTTCAAAATTATCAAGAGGTACAAATTGGGAGTTTCTTAGAATCTATCAAAGACTTTACTATTTCTGAAGTTAAAAAATTGAAAGTCCATGGCTTAAGTTCCCTTACTCAAGAAGGAGTTGGCGAGGTTGACGGACATAAAATTGCGTATTCTTTCTCTTTTATAGAAGGTAAAGAAACTATCTACATGATCATCTGTTGGACGCTTAACAGTAGGAAAAACAGGTACAAAGCTACTTTCCAAAAGGTCTTCGACTCATTTTTTGAGGTGAAGTGATTTTCAAAAAAATTGTTAAAACACGTTAAGTTTTTATTAAACTGAGCCTTTTACTGAAACATTTTTGTTTTCCGTTAGTCTTATGGTTGTACGTTTAATCTAAAAAACTCATCATGAAAAAACTTAAATTAACAATCACTGCAATTGCTTTGTGTTTTGCCACAATGACTGCTTTTGCAAACGACAACGAGCCTACGGCGAAAGAAAAGAACAATGCATTTCGCAGCAAAATTGTATCCTTATTAGGATCTGAAATTCCAGTACAACTTACAGACGGAAAAGCTTTAAAAGCCAGCTTAACTTTGATGGTAAATAACAACAACGAAATCATTGTTGTTTCAACAAATTCTAAAGATGCTTCTGTAGACACTTATGTAAAGAGTAAGTTGAACTATAAAAAAATTGATGTTAAAGGACTAAAGAAAGGTCAAGTATACCAAGTTCCTTTAACCATAAAACAATCGTAATTATAATTACAACGGTTGGTTAGTTGGGTGCCTGAATGCGACGTTCTGTTGCTTCGGGCATTTTTTTATTCGTTAATCAGCTTATCCAAAAGACTTCTCACCGAACTGCTGTTCCAATTGGCAGCTCCCTTTTTATCTACATGAATTTGCCCATCCTTTCCAATGATATAAGTAGCAGGAATTGATTTGCTATACAACTCTTCCGGGATTGCACTGGTCGGTTGAAATACAGGAATGCTCATCTCTTTCTTATCTAAAAAAGCTGTCACTCTTTCCATTTTTTCATTACTCACAAATAAGAAAGTAACCTTATCTCCATAATCATTGTATAGCTTTTGCATACTTGGCAACTCTGCAACACAAGGCGGACACCATGTTGCCCATAAATTAACAAAGACTACCTTATCTTTTGCTGTGGTAAGATTGTGTGCTTTCCCTTCTTTGTCCAACAAAGCCCAATTGTATGTGCTTAGTTCGGCACGATTACCTTCACTTTCGATAGATGGGCTAAATAAGGCAAATATTTTATGAACTGAAACCTGAATTGGTTTTCTCGTTTGCGGAATGATGATCAGTGCTATAACCACTAAGGTTAGTATGTTATAGACTTGTGACTTTTTGATTTTCATATAAAAACATATAGCGTACTTTCTAAGTCGAAACTACGCTATATTACTAACAAAATAAAATAATTATTGCTTTTATCTGCTAACTGTTCCACTAGGTAAAGAACCTAAGTTCGCTCCTAATGAGTGAGTTGATGGTGCTGTTGCTTGACCAGCTGTTCCAATTAACGGTTTTAAAGTAAAAGGTGCTGGTGAGTTATCCGGTACAGGCTCTACAGTAATTACAATAGTTCTTCCTCTAATATCTAAAGGAAATGTTTCTCCTGCTGGTGCATTTAAAAAGAAATCTTCTCCCGGAATTGGTGGCCCTGCATTGTTTTGAGTTCCACTAAATGGGTTTCCGCTATCCATTGTATTAAATTCTGTAAAAACTCCTGTAGTAATAGGCCCTGCTTCTCCTACCACCCATCCTTCGTAAGCCCATCCGGCTGGTAAGGTTGGTAATGTTAAACCTGCTGTTGGTGGCATTCCAGGAATTCCAAACCACACTCCATATTCATCGTTTCCATTGTTTGTTCCTGTCTCGTCAGTTGGTGTTCTCAAAAAGAAAGTACCTGAAGCATTGCTGAAATCCCCCACAATTTCAGTTGAAACTGCTGCAGAATTCCCTGAGAAAGTTCCTCTTAACATTTTTGTGTCAGCTGGAGCCGGATCTGGATCAACCGTTGGCTCAATAGTCAACACAAAAGCTGTTGCGTTATTTAAATCGCTTGTATTTACTTGAAAAGTTTGCGGAAATGTTACACTTGAAAATCTCCCTGTAGATACCGGGCTACCATTAACGATTACCCAACCTTCGTAAACATAATCGTTTCCTAAGGCTTCTAATCCGGTTAAGTTAAGTGTTAGTCCTGATGTTGCTAGTGCGTCATCATCATTATCATTACAAGCGACAAATAGTGATGCCACTAATAGCAATCCTAAAATTTTTTTCATTTTAACCATATTTAATATTAAACTGAGTCAAAATTAGGATGCCGTTATGTTTTAAAATGTCAGCTAGCTGACACTTAGCGAATTTTTATTCAAAAAACGTATTTCTTTTCTACTAAAACTAATCTCCTTTGCCTCCTTTAATTCATTCATCACTGTACTTAACGTAGGTCTGGAAGTGCCTATAAGACTAGCAATATCTTTTTGAGTATAAGGGTGAACGATTACTTTATCTCCTGTATGTTCACAATCATGCCCGTACTCTTCACACAATTCATTTAAGAACTCTAACAAACGTGTTTTAACATCTTTAAAAAGCAATAGTTGCAATCTCCTTTCCAGTTTCTTCATACGAAGACCAATGAACTTATAGATCTTAAAGCTCACAGAAACATTGTCTCTCATGAGTCCATACATAGTGTCTTTAGAGACTTTGCAAATAGAAGTGTTGTTGTCTATGGATTGTGCAAATTCGCTTCGCTTCTCGACTCCGAGAATGGCTTTTTCACCAAATATTTCACCTTTGGTCAAAATAGCCTTTACAATCTCATCTCCTTCCTCTGTATAGTAACCGATCTTTACTTTACCGGAATCTATCAAATAGATCTTGTTTGCTTGATCCTCTTCAAAGTAGATATAATCACTCTTCTTGTAGATATCTAAGCTATGATCTTTCTTATAAGCCGGATATTTATGAGGGCATAGAATTTTGAAAAGATTGACGTCGTCAAAATACCAAATAGAGGGTTTCATAAAAAGCGTTTAGCTTTTTGTCCCCAAAAAAGAAATTACCTTACAAATTAGAGGAAATAAAAAACTCCTGAAGCTCAGGAGTTTTGTAGGAAATTTATCAATAACTAAGCATTCTGCTTTTTTATTAAGTTTAAGGCCGATCCTTCTTTGAACCATTCAATCTGACCTGCATTGTAGGTATGATTTGCCAGAATCGTGTCTTTACTACCATCTGCATGTACTACTTCAATTGCTAATGGTTTTCCCGGAGCAAATTCATTCAAATCTAAGAAGTTGAATGTATCATCTTCTTGAATCAGATCGTAATCATTTTCATTTGCAAATGTTAATCCTAGCATTCCTTGTTTTTTCAAGTTAGTTTCGTGAATTCTAGCAAATGATTTTACCAATACAGCAACAACTCCTAGGTGACGTGGTTCCATAGCTGCATGCTCTCTAGAAGAGCCTTCTCCGTAGTTATGATCTCCAACTACAATTGATGGAATTCCTGCTGCTTTGTAGGCTCTTTGTGTTTTTGGTACTGCATCATACTCACCATCGATCTGACTCTTCACAAAGTTCGTTTGCATATTGTAAGCATTTACAGCTCCGATCAAACAGTTGTTAGAAATATTATCTAAATGTCCTCTGTAACGCAACCAAGGTCCCGCCATAGAGATATGATCTGTTGTACATTTTCCGTGAGCTTTGATCAATAGTTTGGCTCCTTTGATCTCGTCTCCAATTGGAGTAAATGGAGTTAACAGTTCTAAGCGTTCAGAATTTGGGTCTACCACTACTTTTATATGGCTTCCGTCTTCTTCCGGTGCTAAGTATCCATTGTCTTTTACTTCAAAACCTTTCGGTGGCAATTCCCATCCTGTAGGTTCATCCAGCATTACTTCTTCTCCATTCTTATTGATCAAAGTATCTGTTAGTGGGTTAAAATCCAGTCTTCCAGAAATAGCAATTGCTGCAACCAACTCCGGTGAAGCCACAAAAGCATGAGTGTTTGGATTCCCGTCTGCTCTCTTTGCAAAGTTTCTGTTGAATGAGTGAACGATACTGTTCTTTGGTGCATTCTTAGGGTCTTCATAACGTGCCCATTGTCCAATACAAGGCCCGCAAGCATTGGTAAAGATAGTTGCATCTAATTTTTCAAAAATTTCTAAGATTCCATCTCTTTCAGCAGTATAGCGAACCTGCTCTGATCCCGGGTTGATTCCAAACTCTGCTTTGGTAACCAATCCTTTGTCTAAAGCTTGTTGTGCTATTGAAGAGGCTCTGGATAGATCTTCGTAAGATGAATTGGTACAAGAACCTATCAATCCCCATTCTACCTGCAATGGCCAATCATTTTCACTAGCTTTTGCTGTCATATCTTTTCCAACCTTGGTTGAAAGATCCGGAGTAAAAGGCCCATTTAGTAAAGGTGTTAATTCTGATAAATTAATATCAATCACCTGATCGAAATATTGCTCTGGGTTTTCATATACCTCAGAATCGGCTGTTAAGTATTCTTTTACCGCATTGGCTGCATCTGCAACGTCTGCTCTTTCTGTAGCTCTTAGGTAACGCTCCATAGTTTCGTCATAACCAAACGTAGAAGTTGTTGCTCCTATTTCTGCTCCCATGTTACAAATGGTTCCTTTCCCTGTACATGACATAGCTGTAGCTCCGGGGCCAAAATATTCTACTATAGCTCCTGTTCCTCCTTTTACTGTTAAAATTTCGGCTACTTTTAAAATAACATCCTTAGGAGCTGTCCAACCTGATAATTTTCCGGTTAATCTTACACCAATCAATTTAGGAAATTTCAATTCCCAAGGCATCCCTGCCATTACATCTACTGCATCTGCACCACCTACTCCAATGGCAACCATTCCTAATCCACCGGCATTTACCGTATGAGAGTCTGTACCTATCATCATTCCTCCGGGAAACGCATAGTTTTCTAATACTACCTGGTGAATAATTCCTGCACCAGGTTTCCAAAAACCAATTCCGTATTTGTTAGATACAGATTCTAAGAAATTAAACACTTCATTGCTATTGTTTAAGGCAGCTTGTAAATCTTTATCGGCTCCAACTTTCGCTTGTATCAAATGATCACAGTGTACTGTAGTAGGTACAGCTACTTTATTTTTTCCGGCTTGCATAAATTGCAATAAAGCCATCTGTGCTGTTGCATCTTGACAAGCAATTCGATCCGGAGCGAAGTCTACATAATCCTTTCCTCTTACAAATGCTTTTTCAGGGTTTCCGTCCCACAAGTGAGAATACAATATCTTTTCTGCTAAAGTAAGCGGCTTTCCAGTAACTTTTCTCGCAGCATCTACTCGTTCTGCTATTGTACTGTATACCTCTTTGATCATATTAATATCAAACGCCATATTTGTTTAGTTTTTTGTTCCACCTACGAATTTAACAAAAAAAAGCCCGAGTAAAACCCGGGCTCTATATTCTTAATTTATGATAGTATCATTAAATTACTAATTGCTTTTGAGAAGGCTTGAACTTTGTTAGTACAATACCATCAACAGCATCTTCATATTCTTCCATGGTTGGAGTTCTTCCTAAAATTGTAGATAATACTACTACCGGAGTTGATGATAATAAAGATTCTCCTTTTTTCTCTCCTGAATCTTTTACAACTCTTCCTTGGAACAAACGAGTTGAAGTAGCCATTACAGTATCTCCCGGTTCTGCTTTCTCTTGATTCCCCATACATAAGTTACATCCCGGGCGTTCTAAGTACAGCATGTTCTCATATTTTGTACGTGCTGCTCCTTTTGGCGCATCATCGTTAAATACAAATCCTGAGTATTTTTCTAAAACATCCCAGTCTCCTTCTTCTTTTAACTCATCTACAATGTTGTAGGTTGGTGGTGCAACAACTAAAGGAGCATTGAATTCAACTTTTCCTTGTTGCTCTTCAATATTCTTTAGCATTTGAGCTAAGATCTTCATATCTCCTTTGTGTACCATACAAGAACCAACAAATCCAAGGTCTACTTGTTTTGTTCCTCCATAGTATGATAAAGGTCTGATTGTATCGTGTGTATATCGTTTAGAAACATCTTCGTTATTTACATCAGGATCTGCAATCATTGGCTCAGCTATCTCATCTAAATCGATCACAACTTCTGCATAGTACTTCGCATGTGCATCCGGTTTCAATGCTGGTTTCTCTCCAGATTTGATCTCTTGAATCCTTTTATTTGCTTTATCAACTAAACCTTGTAGTACTTTCTTCTCGTTATCCATTCCTTTATCAATCATGATTTGGATACGATCTCTAGCAATTTCTAATGATTCAATTAATGTTTCATCTTCAGAAATACAGATAGAAGCTTTTGCTTTCATCTCTGCAGTCCAATCAGTAAATGTAAAGGCTTGATCTGATGTTAAAGTTCCAATATGTACTTCTATAATTCTTCCTTGGAATACGTTTTCTCCTCCAAATTGCTTCAGCATTTGTTGCTGTGTAGCATGTACTACATCACGGAAGTCCATAAAACTTCTCATATCTCCTTTGAAAGTTACTTTTACAGATTCCGGTATAGGCATTGATGCTTCTCCTGTTGCTAATGCTAAAGCTACAGTTCCAGAGTCTGCTCCAAAGGCAACACCTTTAGACATACGCGTGTGCGAATCTCCTCCAATGATGATATCCCAATCGTCAACTGTAATGTCATTTAATACTTTATGAATTACATCCGTCATTGCATGGTATTTCCCTTTAGGGTCACGTCCTGTAATTAATCCGAAGTCATTCATAAACTTCATCAGTCTAGGAATATTTGCTTTCGACTTATCATCCCAAACAGAGGCTGTATGACATCCTGATTGGTAACTTGCATCTACAATAGGAGATACTACTGTAGCAGCCATCATCTCCAATTCTTGAGAAGTCATTAATCCTGTTGTATCTTGAGACCCAACAATATTTACTTCTACACGAACATTAGAACCTGCATGTAATGTTTTTCCAGGTGTAGTTCCTACTGCATTTTTATTGAAAATCTTTTCTACTGCAGTAAGTCCTTGACCTTCATGAGAAATCTCTTTTGACGCTGCGTATACTTGTGGTACATCGATACCTAAAGTTTTGCAAGCAAATGTTTGTAGTTTCTTACCGAAAACTACTGCATACGACCCTCCTGCTTTGATGAATTCCATCTTTTGTGGTGTCAATGCAGCTGAGATATCTTTTAATTCTTTATCGCCTTTGTATAGCTTCTTTTCTTTTGTATTGATCGTTAAAACAGTTCCTGTTTCTACAGAATATACTTGCTCTAAAATTGGTTCTCCATCTGCATCATATACTGTATTTCCTTCTGCATCTTTTTTCTTTACCCAGTTTTTAAGATCTATTCCAATACCTCCAGTTACACCTACTGTGGTTAAGAAGATTGGTGCAATACCGTTGGTTCCGGCAATAACCGGTGCGATATTGATAAATGGTACATACGGACTTGATGAAATACCTGTCCATAATGCTACGTTATTTACTCCCGACATTCTGGATGATCCTACTCCCATCGTTCCTTTTTCTGCAACTAGCATCACTCGTTTATCCGGATGTTGTTCTTTTAATGCCAACACTTCTTTTTGCATGTCTTTGTTATGCTCAAAAATAGATTGCCCGTGTAATTCACGGTCAGATCTTGAGTGTGCATCTGCTCCCGGAGAAAGTAGATCTGTAGAAATATCTCCTACTCCTGCTATATAGGTTACAATTTGAATTTCTTCATCAATCTCTGGTAGTTTCGTGAAGAACTCTGCCTGAGCGTAACTTTCAATAATCTCTTTAGCAATTTCATTTCCGCTTTTGAAAGCTTCTTCTAAACGCTCTGTATCTGCCTCATAAAGGAAAACCTGAGTTTTTAAAACTTTAGCTGCTTCTTCTGCTATTGCAGCATCACTTCCTAAAGCCAAATCCAACAATACTTTAATTGAAGGTCCACCTTTCATATGCGACAATTGTTCAAAAGCAAAAGCTGGTGTGATCTCCTCTACTAAGGCTTCTCCCAGAATAATTTCTTTTAAAAATTTTGCTTTAACTCCTGCAGCACTTGTAGTACCTGGTAAAGTATTATAAATAAAGAAGTTTACAGAATCTTTACGGTGTTCATTAGTAAGGTCTTTAATTTGCTCAATGATCTCACTTAATAATTCATCGCTATCAATAGGCTTCGGGTGAAGTCCTTGACTTTTTCGTTCTTCAATCTCCTTTATGTAGTCTTTGTAAGTGTTCATAAAAAGATTTTTGTTAATAGTGTTTTTGGTCGCACAAAATTAGTGTTTTCATACGACATTTGAAAAATATACATCAAATCAGCTTAATTAATAAATATATTTTAATTAAAATTAATTAAAATAACATTTCAATATTTTAAACACTTAAAAATGACTTAAAATTATCAAATTCGTAATTTTAAAAATACAATAGAGAAGAAAAAAGCAGGCCAATAAGCCGGATTCTGTACTCAAAAGAGTCTTATCATTTATCTAGTTCTAAGATTACTCTTAGAATCGATCTGCCTACCCCTTGGAATCGGGCGAGTTACCCTCGAGCTCCAATATACGTGACATTGCACCGCATAGAGTTTACCTGATTTCACTACAGCCGAACTGTACTTGCTTTCTGTTGCACTTGTCCTCGATTTACACCGGACGGATGTTATCCGCTATGCTACTCTGTGGTGTCCGGACTTTCCTCTCCTGCAAGGCAGGAGCGATAAGATAGGCCTGCTTATATTATTAAAAGGCTAAAATACAACCTTTATCCATAAAAAAACCCACTCAAAGATTGAGTGGGAAAAATTGCTATGAAAAAGAAAAAGTTGTTGTTGCTTTCACAACAACGGTACAAATTTAATATTTTCTTTATAATTAAAAAACATTTTCTTAAAAAAATCTTCTTCTTAAGAGAACATATCTTTTACTTTTTCAAAAAATGATTTGTCTGATTTCTTAGGTGAAGGCGTAAAATTCTCATCGTCAATCATTTTCTCAAAAAACTGGCGTTGTTCTTTGGTTAATTCTTGTGGTGTCCAAACATTGATGTGAATTAAAAAATCTCCTGATCCATAACGTTCAATACTCGGTAAGCCCTTTCCTTTTAGGCGTAAAATCTTCCCGGATTGTGTTCCTGAGTCAATTTTGATTTTTACTTTTCCGGTTACCGTTTCGATCTCTTTGCTTGTTCCTAAAATAGCTTCAGAAATATTGACATACAGATCATAATGAACATTGGTTCCTTCTCTTTTTAGTGTTTCATGCGGAATCTCTTCGATTAACACTAATAGGTCTCCTGATAAGGAATTTTTCCCCGGAGCTTCGTTTCCTTTTCCTCCTACTTTTAACTGAACTCCTTCTGTTACTCCGGCAGGAATTTGAATAGAAACGGTTTCTTCTTTTACAACCAATCCTTGTGCATCAGAACCATTAGGTTTGCTACTGATAACTTCTCCTGTTCCTTGACAGGTTCCACAGGTAGTTGCTGTTTGCATTCTTCCTAAAATAGTGTTGGTAACACGCATTTGCTGACCGGTACCATTACATACACTACAGGTTTTGTAAGAAACACCATCTCCCTGAACTTTACGGCGTACTTTTACCTTTTTCTCTACTCCTTTTGCTATCTCTTCTAAGGTAAGTTTTACTCGAATTCTTAGGTTTCCTCCTTTTACTCTGGCTTGGCCTCTACCTCCGCCAAATCCACCGAATCCCCCTCCGAAAGCTCCTCCAAAGATATCTCCAAACTGACTGAAAATATCTTCCATGTTCATTCCGCCTCCGCCGAATCCGCCTTGACCACCTTCAAAGGCGGCATGACCATACTGATCGTAACGAGCTTTTTTATTCTCATCACTCAATATTTCATAAGCTTCAGCAGCTTGTTTGAACTTTTCTTCGGCTTCTTTATTATCAGGGTTCTTATCGGGATGGTATTTGATAGCCATCTTTCGGTATGCTTTTTTGATCTCAGCTGCCGATGCCGATTTAGAAATTCCTAATACTTCGTAGTAATCTTGTTTTGCCATAGTTTTTCAATGAGCAATTATCAATGAAACAATGATAATTGTAAATTGTTAATTGTTTTATTGTCCTACAACCACTTTTGGGTGTCTGATAATTCTATCTCCCAGTTTGTATCCTTTTTCAACTGCATCGATGATCTTTCCTTTCAGCTTTGCATTTGGTGCCGGAATCTGAGTAATTGCATCGTGTACTTCTGCATCAAAATTGTCTCCTTGCTTTACCACGATCTCAGAAAGTCCTTTTTGAGTTAGGGTGCTTTTCAGTTTGTCACTAATCAACTGCATTCCTTTTAACAACTCTTTGTCTTTAGCTTTTTTGATCTCTGCCAAACCTCTGTCAAAGTCATCCATAATTGGCAGCAAAGCTGTCATTAATTCCTGACTTGCCGTTTTAAAAAGTTCAATCCTTTCTCTGGTTGTACGCTTTTTATAGTTTTCAAACTCTGCAAACAAACGCAAATATTTGTCTTTTTCTTGTTGTACTAATTCTTCTGCACTTGGCTCTTCCTTCTCAACCTCTTGATTTTCTTCAACTTGAGCTTCTTGCGCATTATTTTTGATCTCTTCTTCTTGTATCTTTTCTTCTTTACTCATTTTTGGTAATGATTAAAATGTTTACATTTTACTGTCAATAATATTGCCAATAAAAAAATAGTGTCAAAGTGACACTATTTAGTTTTCTATTTTTAAAAGGAATTATCCTTCTATTCTTTCAATCTTAGCTCCTAAAGAACGTAAACGATTCTCGATATCTTCATACCCGCGATCGATCTGCTCAATATTATTTATGATACTGGTTCCTTTTGCTGATAATGCTGCAATTAACAATGATATTCCGGCTCTAATATCCGGCGACGTCATCTTGGTAGCTTTCAGTTGCGATTGTCTGTTGTGACCAATTACAACAGCTCTGTGCGGATCTGATAAAATCACTTTTGCTCCCATGTCTATTAACTTATCTACAAAGAACAAGCGGCTTTCAAACATCTTCTGATGAATTAAAACAGTTCCTTTTGCTTGAGTAGCTACTACTAATACGATACTTAACAGGTCTGGTGTGAATCCAGGCCAAGGTGCATCAGCAACTGTAAGTACAGAACCATCTATATAGGTTTGAATCTCATAAGTGTCTTGTTGAGGAATGTAAATATCATCTCCTCTCTTTTCTAACTGAATTCCCAGTTTTCTAAACACATTAGGGATTTGCCCTAAATCTTTCCAACTTACATCTTTAATGGTTAGTTCTGACTGTGTCATAGCAGCCATTCCTATCCAGCTTCCTATTTCAATCATATCCGGTAATACACGGTGTGTACAACCTCCTAATGATGTTACTCCTTCAATCGTTAATAAGTTAGAGCCTACCCCACTAATTTTAGCTCCCATGCTGTTTAGCATCTTAGACAATTGTTGGATATAAGGTTCGCAAGCTGCGTTGTAGATTGTTGTTGTTCCTTTGGCTAATACAGCAGCCATGATAATATTGGCTGTTCCGGTTACAGAAGCTTCGTCCAGCAACATATCTGTTCCTGTTAATCCGTCTTCTGCTTCTACTCCGTAAAAGTATTCTTCTCTGTTGTATCTGAATTTAGCTCCTAATCGGATAAATCCTTCAAAGTGCGTATCCAAACGACGGCGCCCGATCTTATCTCCTCCCGGTCTCGGAATGTATCCTTTCCCAAAACGAGCTAATAAGGGTCCTACGATCATGATAGATCCTCTTAAAGAACTTCCGTCTCTCTTAAACTCAGCAGATTCTAAGTAGTTAAGATTGATCTCATCTGATTGGAATGTATAACTGTTTGGTGAATGTTTTTCGATCTTTACGCCAAGCTCACCTAAAATAAAAATAAGTTTGTTAACGTCTATGATATCCGGAATGTTATCTATTTTTACTTTTTCCGGAGTTAGCAATACAGCACATAAAATCTGTAATGCTTCATTTTTTGCTCCTTGCGGAGTAATTGAGCCACTTAGTCTGTGACCACCTTCTATCTTAAAAGAAGCCATCTATCTCTTTCTGTTTTTGTTCTTTCCGCCTTTGTTTGTTTGTCCTTTATTTCCTTGACCTTTTCTACTTCTTAGCAGGTCTTTTACTTCAGATAAAGGCTCTTCTGAATTTCTTAAGTCTAGCTTAGTTCCAGATAACTCATACAAATGATCAAATATGATCTCATCATCTACAGTATCTTTATTCCAGCTTAAGAAACATTTCTTCATATGATTTGCAATCGTGTATACCAATGCATCTTTCATTTCACCATCATCCCAAGTTAAAGCTGTATCGATCATGATCTGAATATTGTTTCCGTAGAATCGATATTTAGACGCCGATTTCGGATAATTCAATCGCTCCGGTTTTTCTTGCAACTCTTCTTTTGAAGGTTTTTCATAAGGTGATTCTACATCTAATTTAAAATCAGACATAATGTGCAATTGATCCCAAAGTTTGTGTTTAAAATCAGGAACATCACGTAAATGCGGTTGTAGGTTTCCCATCACATCTACAATGGCTTGCGCCATCTTATTGCGCTCTTCTTTGGATTCTAATTGTACACAGTGATCTACCAGTTTTTGTATATGTCTACCATACTCAGGTATGATCATAGTTGTTCTTTCTGAATTGTATTCTAAATCAAATGTCATGTATCGTTCTGTATGAAGATTAATTGTATTGCAAAATACATATTATTTGGTTCGATCGCATCGATTTTATCCAATAATTTTCAGCTTTGCATATTGTAATAATAGTTTCTTTTTCCCAACAGTTCCAAACTTGATCTCTGCCTTTTTATTGGCTCCGTTTCCTTCTAAGCTCAAGACTTCTCCTTTTCCAAACCTATTATGTTCAACGATGTTTCCTACCGTGATATTGTTATCAAACAAATTACTGTTTCCGGTATTTGTTTGTGAAACTTTTCTCAAGCTTCTTGCCGATTTAAATTCTTCGGTTTTTTTCGGCTGATTTCTTTCCATTCGTTCTTGACGTTGTTTCTGAATGGGCTTTTGAAAACGGATCTTTTTAGGTGCATCGCCAAAAAGGCTCTGGTCTACAAATCTGTTTACTGAAGGTTCCGGTGTTTTTGGTGTCAGATATTCTAAGAAGTGTTCGTCAATTTCTTCTAGAAAACGACTGGGTTCTCCATCTGTTAGTTTCCCCCAACGGTAACGTGTTTGTGCATAGGTTAGATAGGCTTGTTTTTCTGCACGGGTTAAGGCCACATAAAACAAACGTCTTTCTTCTTCCAATTCGGCACGGGTATTCATACTCATTGCAGAAGGGAATAGATTCTCTTCTAGTCCTACGATGTACACATAAGGAAACTCCAATCCTTTTGCCAAGTGAATGGTCATCAAAGAAACTCGTGGTTTATCGTCTTTTTTATCGGAATCAAAGTCTGTTGCCAGTGCTACATCTTCTAAGAAAGCTGTTAAGGATGCATCTTCTCCGGTTTCAATTCTATCGGTAATAAAATCTTTGATACCATTTAGCAATTCTTGTACGTTCTCTACCTTGCTAATAGCTTCGGGTGTTCCGTCTTTTTCCAGGTCTTTGATCAGCTGGGTTTGCTTTACTACCAAGTCTGCAACTTCAAAAGCATTTAACTTTTGTGCATCGATCTGAAACCTCAGAATCATATTCAAGAAGTTCTGAAGCTTGGTCTTGGTTCCTGTATTGATCTTTAAATCGATCTTATCGATATGCTGAATGACCTCAAAAATGGATTTTTTATAGTGATTGGCTGCAATAGTCAACTTATCTATAGTTGTGGCTCCAATTCCTCTTGCAGGGTAATTAATGATACGTTTTAATGCTTCTTCATCTTGTGGGTTGATGAGCATACGTAGGTATGACAAAAGGTCTTTGATCTCTTTACGTTGATAGAAAGAAATTCCTCCGTAGATCTTATAGGGAATATCTTTTTTACGTAAAGCGTCTTCCATAGCTCTAGATTGTGCATTGGTACGGTATAAGATGGCAAACTGATCGTTATGCAATTGATTGTTCATCTTATTCTCAAAGATGGATTGTGCTACATATCGTCCTTCTTCTCCATCGGAAATGGTACGCATTACCTTGATAGGTTCTCCGGCATCATTTTGCGTCCATACTTGCTTGTCTAGTTTGGTTTTGTTCTTTTCTATTACCGAATTGGCTGCATTTACGATGTTTTGTGTAGAACGATAGTTTTGTTCTAGTTTAAAGGTTTTTACATCGGGGTAGTCCTTTTGAAAGTTCAGGATGTTCTGAATATTGGCTCCACGAAATGCATAGATACTTTGCGAGTCGTCTCCTACCACACATATATTCTGAAAGCGATCTGCCAAGGCACGCACGATCAAGTATTGCGAGTGGTTGGTATCTTGGTACTCATCTACCAAAATATAACGGAATCGGTCTTGGTATTTTGCCAATACATCTGGGTGGCGTGCCAACAGTTCGTTAGTACGCAGCAGAAGATCGTCAAAATCCATGGCTCCGGATTTAAAACAACGGTCTACATATTCTTTGTAAATATCTCCTACTTTAGGTCTGCTAGCCATCAAATCTGCTTCTTGCAGGTCTGAATTGTTAAAGTAAGCTCGTACAGTGATCAAACTGTTTTTAAAGGAAGATATGCGGCTAAGAATTTGTTTGGGTTTGTATCGGTCTTTGTCCAAACCCATTTCTTTGATGATACTTGTGATCAATCGAACTGAGTCTTGGGTATCGTAAATGGTAAAATTAGAGGGAAATCCTAGTTTGTCTGCTTCTGATCGTAAAATACGGGCAAATACAGAGTGAAAGGTTCCCATCCATAAATTCTTGGCTTCACTGGCTCCTACTACCGAGGCAATACGCTCTTTCATTTCGCGTGCCGCTTTATTGGTAAAAGTTAATGCCAAAATATTAAAGGCATCTACTCCTCCTTGCATCAAATGCGCGATACGAAATGTTAGTACTCGTGTTTTCCCGGAACCCGCACCGGCTATGATGATCATAGGTCCGTCCTTTTGCAAAACTGCTGCTTTTTGGGCCGGGTTTAAGGTATCTATATAATTTGCCAAGTGATTCGAATTAAAGAGGTAAAAATACCATTCACAATTTGAGTCGACAACAAATTTTATAGAGAGTTTTTAACATATTTATAATGAGGTAAAAGTGTTGAGTTTTGAGGGTTCTTTTGTGTTTATACATTTATAAGTTTATCGAATATAATTACAGGTGTGCTAGCTTGAGAAGCAAGCTTTATCAAAATCACCGTAAAGATTCCCCTTACTCTTTATTTCTCCTTTCTTTCGTAACATTTTGTTTTAAAAACAGTCTTAAGTGGAACACAACTATCTAATCATGAGAAATCTTAGTATTACTTCTCGATACATAGTAACCGCTTTTATTGTTGTTTTAGTCACATGGCTTTTGCACGAGTTTGCACATTGGGCTACCAGCGAATTGTTTGGTTATAGCTCTACAATGTCTTTAAATTCTTCTTCTGCGTTAAATCCAGAGGAAGTTGATAAAACGCATCATATCTATATTTCTGCTGCGGGTCCTTTGATTACTATTTTACAAGGCTTTTTAGCGTATTTTCTTTTGAAACGATTCTGGAGTAAAACTTTGTATTTATTCTTGTTTATCGCTTTTTATATGCGTTTGATGGCGGGATTAATGAATGTAATTACTCCAAATGATGAGGGTAGAATTAGTGAGTTTTTAAGTTTAGGAACTTACACGATTCCTGCATTGGTAAGTGCTCTTTTGTTCTACTGGGTGTATAGAGTTTCTAAGAAACATCGATTGACTAACAGGTTTCATTTGATCACCATTTTTATCGTGATGGTTTTTACTTCTGTCTTGATCTTAACTGATCAGTTTTTTAAAGTGATTTTGTTGTAAAATTTTATGCTTCTTTTTAACTATGGTTAAAGAGTTTTACGGATTTCCGCTTCTTAAAAACTTTTTTATTAAAGAAATTGCTAAAGAGATCAATTCATTAGATATAAAAACAGAATAAGAAGTACAGTGATAAGTTTATTGAAAGCAAAAAAATTGTAGAATACATAATTCTAGTGCCTTTCAGAAATAAATTCTTGTCTTTTATAATATTTATACTCTTAAGTCAAATCTTTTCCTGATTTTTGTAGACAATAATTTTCATGTCGTGAAATAGAAAAGATTAAATAGCATAATAAAAGTGTCCCAAACTAATTAAACCCCTCATTGATCATTGGACATGACTAAAAATTACCCCTCAAAACTTTTAGAGCTTTTACAGTATGGACTTATAGATGAAGCTCAAGAACTCTTATCTCAAGGAACTGACATTAATGCCGGAATACTTGGTTTTCGTCCTATTTATGCAGCCATTCATAGTGATGATCCAAATGTGCTTCAGTTTGTTGTAGACAACGGTGCTGATGTTAATATTGATGAAGGTACTCCGCTTCTGGAAATTTTGGATTACTGCATTGATGGCATGATTCAGGCAGAACGCATTGAACCGTATCCTGAAGCTCTGAGGATGTTACAAATTTTATTAGACAATGGTGCTGATCCTTTTTTAAAGAATGTAGAAGGTCATCGTCCTATTGATGTACTAACCGAATATGCTGCCAGTAAGGAACGTACTTTAAGCAGATTGATCAATTTGTTTGAATCGTATATTCCTAATTTGAGAGATTTATTGAGTTAAAGGAAACTTGTGAAGTTATATACAAATCGAGTTTTTTAATTCTTTTTTGGTTTTGCTATCTTTGGTAGAAATCACATGCTATGATTATTCTTGAATTTCTTGGTAAGATTTTTATAGAATTCCTGTTTGAAACCTTGATCATGGGTCTATTTAAAGGAATAGCTAAGGTATTCATTTTATCAAAAAGAAATTATTACAATGAGCTTTTTAAAATTGCTTCATAAGCTATTTTTTCCACCTAAGACTTCTCCTAAAAAGTTAAGCTATAAAGGTACTTTTCTTCCTGAAGGCAAGCAACAAGAAATTATTTTCCCCAATTTAAATTCTGTTGGTATGGAAAGTACTTTTTCTTCTAAAAACTCCATTGATACAGGAGGCCCCTATCAAATAAAGAAATGGTTTTACAATGTTGGGGATATAATAGAAGAAGGAGATGTATTATGTACTATTGAAACTGAAAAAGTCACTATGGAGTTTGAAGTTGCTATAGGTGGGCAAATTTCCTTTATCAATCAGAAAAAAGGAACTGTTAGTCCCGGAGAAACTTTAGCTACTTTAACTGGAATTCAAACTAAAAGTACACATTTAAAATCTTATGATAATTCCAAACCTTGGGCTATCATGGTCTATCATCAAGGAACACGAATACGTAGCAAGCATGCTGGAGAAATTCGGTTTGGACCAGCATTTCTTCATTTAAAATCGGAACCCATCAATGTATTCGGAAATCAATTTTTTGGAGATTGGTTTTACAAAACCCAACAAGGTATTTATCTACAATTATGGAACTCCAACCCTATCAAAGAGGGAGTGCACACTAAAGCAAACAATGATCTGTTATTCCTAAACACTGAAACAAAGGAATTGACCACGATCAAAAAGGGAATTCCGTCATTCTTCTGGTCTATAGAAGAAAATGAACATGGCAAATTGTTTTTGATCTACAATACTGACAATAGAGAAAAACGAATAGAGATAGCCTAGTTTTATACCTCTAAGCTCCCTCCTATTTCTAATAAGTGTAAGGTTTTTCCTGCTTTTGAAAAGGCTTCTTTGGCTTTAGCGTGATCGATCTTGATATACCCAAAAGTGTCGTAATGATAACCTAAAATAGCATTACATTCTACAAAATCGGCAGCAATTACAGCACTATCAATACCCATAGTAAAGTTATCTCCTATAGGTAATACAGCCATATCTAACTTACATTGCATTGGGATCAACTTCATATCAAAGGTCAAAGCTGTATCTCCTGCGATATATACATTTCCTTCTTCTGATTCGATGATGAATCCACCGGGTTGTCCTCCATAGCTTCCGTCTGGAAAAGAACTGGTATGAATGGCATTTGTGTAGGTAAGTCTTCCAAAATCAAATTGCCAGCTCCCTCCGTGATTCATTGGGTGTCCTTGCAAGTCTTTAGCTCCGTAATGCATCACAATTTCATAGCTAGAAACAATAGTTGCTCCCGTATTCTTTGCAATGGTTTCTACATCCAAAATATGGTCTTGATGTGCATGAGTAACCAAAATATAATCGGCTTTCAAACTATTAACATCAATATGAGAAGCTAATTCGTTTCCGGTAATAAAAGGATCTACAATTATATTCTTTCCTGCTACTTCTATATGCAAACAGGCATGACCTAGATATTGAATTTTCATGATTTTGGAGTTTTAGTGGTTCTTAATTTTGGAGAGCTAAAAATAAAACAAGTTCTCTTGAATCACAATTTTTATTAACTTAGAAGGAGTCATTTTTCTAACACAACCATCATGGCGAAAAAAACTTTAGTTAATTCAGAAACCAACAAAAGTGTAGCTGAGTTTATAGAAGCTATTCCGAATCCTGTACGCAAAGAGGATAGCAAGCTTCTTTTACAGCTTATGCAAGAACTTACAGGCAAAGAGCCTAAGATTTGGGGTAAAAGTATTGTAGGGTTTGGAAAATATAGCTATCAGCGTAAAAACGGAGATGAGTTTGAATGGTTTACAGTAGGCTTCTCTCCTACCAAAGCTCATACTTCTGTATATGTTATGTATGATCTTGAAAAGGAACAAGAACTCTTAGATTATTTAGGACCACATAAACACGGAAGAGGCTGTTTGTATATCAAAAAACTGGAACAAGTGGATTTGGAAGTACTCAAAAAACTGATTCTTAAAAGTAAAGACTGGAGAGTATAACTCTTGTTAAATTTTATCTTATACTTTCAAAGTTGACCAAAGTTCTGTTACTTTGATCTCGCATGAAAATATATACTACGCTCCATATCGGAGATTTTCACACTAATCATTGCGAAGACTTTTTTATCAACGAACCTATAGGCACTCATAAAAAATTGATTGCCGTATTAGATGGTTGTACTATGGGTACAGAATCCGTATTTGCCTCGATTCTATATGGAAAAATCTTACGAAACATAGCAAAAAAGAAGTATTACGCTGAGTTTATCAATAAAAATAACCCAAATCTAAAAACCGAACTCAAAGAGGTTGTAAGACAATTGATCTATGAAATTCGGATTATAAAAAACCATTTAGGATTAGAGGTTAACGAACTCTTATCCACTTTAATTATTGGGATAATTGACATTACAAGTACCAGTGCAGAGATTCTAGCTATTGGAGATGGATTAATTAGTATTGATGGTAAATTGACCGAATATGAACAGGACGATAAACCTGATTATCTAGGTTATCATCTTTCTGAAGATTTTAATACTTGGTATGACGCTCAGAAACAAACAATTTCTGTTTCATCTTTTCAAGATCTTTCTGTTTGTACAGACGGTATTTTTACTTTTCGGAATTTGGAAGACTCCTCAAAACAAAAAGAAGAAACGGAGATTATTGATTTTCTTCTGAATGATGCTCAAGGTTCTGAGTTTGATAATTTTCTAGATAGAAAGATCAAAATACTTAAGGATAAGTGGCGACATGTGGTGACAGATGATTTGGCTATCATCAGAATTAAAAAAGAAGCATAAAAAAGCCCGAACTCTCGTCCGGGCACTTGGTTTTATTCTACTCTAATTTTAGAATATTTCGTTTGAATAATTGTGTTGAGATCAAGGTCATAAATACGCCAATTCCCAGTAATACTCCCATTTTTGGTAAGATTTCTATTAAAGATAATTGCCTCCAGAAGATATCAAACATTCCTTGTATTCCCCAGTAGTTTACGCTTACCACAGCGATCTTTTGCAAAAAGGCAGGCATCATAGAAATTGGAATCATACTTCCTCCGATGGCCGACATCAAAATAATAATGATGGTACTCATACCTTGCAATTGTTGGCGAGTTCTTACTGTTGATACCAACAGGACTCCGAATCCTGATACTGCAAAGGAGATTGTTAAGATGAGTAAGATTAAAGAAACAGTATCCATAAAGATGGGTAGTCCAAAGGCTAGCCAAGCAAATACAAACATTGCAACCAATTGCAATACAGATAAGATCATAGCAGCTCCCATTTTTCCTAACAAGATATCCATAGGTTTAATAGGTGAGCTTAACAAGCGTTTGAGCGTTCCTGCTTCTTTTTCTTCTAGTAATCCTCCACCAATGGCTGCAATGGTAAATAGTAGCATCATAATTGCAGTTCCGGCTACCGCCTGAACCAATCCCGGATTGGGCTTATTACTACTTTCCTGAATTACAGAGGTCATTTGAATATTCACATAGTTTCGCATTTCTGCTTTCCCAAAGCTACGTGCCAAGCCTCCTCTTACTACCGCTAAGATCATTCCTGTTTGTACTTGACGTGCTGCGTCATATTGAAATTCTACAGGTAGTTTTTGTTCTGCTTTTGCTGCTGCTTCAAATCCTTCTCCTAAGATCAATACCGAGGAGTTCTTCCCTTTTTTTACACGGTCTATTCCTTCCTCTTCAGTAATGGCTTGAGTTTTTAGTGTTGGTAAGCTATTTAAAGAAGCTACAAAATCCATCGATGTCTTTGTACTGTCTTTATCTACCACAAGCAGTGTTGTTGGTCTTGGTGCACTTTTCTTTCTTCCTACGCCTCCAAACGAGAAGGCAAACAGCGAAATAAGAATAACCGGTAATAAGAAGGTTAACAACACTCCTCTTTTATCTGAGAAATAGATCTTTAAGTCTTTTTTTAATATCGTTAGTATCATGGTTGGTTGGTTTTAATCGCGTAGTTGTTTTCCTGTAAGGCTTAAGAAGATGGTTTCTAGATTGATCTTTTGCAATTGAATGTCTTTGATCGCTAAATTCAATTCGTTACAAGCTATAATGATCTGTGATAGTTCTTTTACTGAGCTTTCTATAGTTAATGTATTTTCTCTTTGAATCATTCTAAGGTTTAGTTTTTCTCCTAATTGAGTTACTTGATTCTCAGAAAGCAGCGCAAATTCTAATTGAATGCTTTCTTGTGTAGGTACAAGCTGTTTTAGCTCTTCTTGAGTTCCTTGTGCAATGATCTTTCCTGAATCTATAATGGCAATACGGTTACACAAGCGTTCTACTTCTTCCATATAATGCGTTGTGTAAATAATAGTCAGTCCTTGCTTGTTCAATGCCTCGATCACTTCAAAAATGTGATTTCTACTTTGCGGATCAATTCCAACTGTGGGTTCATCCATCAACAATACTTTTGGGTTGTGTAGTAAGGCAGCTGCTATATTGATACGGCGCTTCATCCCTCCTGAATAGGTTTTTACCAGGTCTTTCTTTCGATCTAGTAAACCGATCATTTCTAAAATCGTGTGAATTCTCTCTTTTAGCTCTTTGGAAGGGATTCCATAGAGATTACCCCAAAACACTAAATTGTCATAGGCAGAAAGTTCTTCATACAAAGAGATCTCTTGAGGTACTACTCCGATCAATTGCTTAAATTTTTTAGCATTACCATTTAATTGTAGGTCATCTACTTTTATGATTCCTTCATCAGTAGGCAAAACAGTACTCATCATATTCAAGATGGTTGATTTTCCTGCACCGTTAGGTCCTAATAATCCGAAGATCTCGCCTTTGGCAATCTCAAAGCTTACATTGTTTACTGCTTTGACTCCTGAGTATGATTTGGAAAGGTTGGTTACGTGTATCATTTGTTTTTGAATTACAGTTCAAATCTCAAAAAACAAGAGGTTCTAAGAAAAAGCAAGTCACCGAAATGTAATTTTTTAAGGATGAACTGTAGGCTTTTCTTTTTTTCTGTTTGACAGAATCATTTAAAAAGATATTTTTGGGATATGGAAGACAAAATTATCGAAGGTTTAGCCTATGCCCTCCCCGCTTTGGTCACCGGTGGTGTTGCTTATTTTATTTTTAGCGGATTTTTAAAACAAGAAAACAGCGAAAAGAAATTAGAGCTTTTGGCTGAAAAGAAAAAAGAATCCTTGCCTGTTAAATTGCAAGCATACGAGCGTATGTTGCTGTTCTGCGAACGCATCAACCCAGTAAAGCTACTGTTACGTGTAAAGCCTATTGGAGACAATACAGATGCTTATCTACAATTGCTTTTAGCTAACATCGATCAGGAGTTTGATCATAATTTGGTGCAACAACTCTATATTGGTGATGAATGTTGGAATGTGATCATTGCATCAAAATCGGCAGTAATTAATACGTTAAAGCAAATTGCGAATACTTCTGAATCTGCCAGCGACTTTAGAGAGAATGTTCTGTTGGAATATTCAAAAAAAGTACCGCAAACAGATACTGCTATTGCGTTTTTAAAGAACGACGTAAGAAAACTGTTATAAGTTTAAACATATAAAAAGAAAAAGCGCCGATAATTATCGGCGCTTTTCTTTGCTACAATGAAAGCAAAGATTGGGGAATTTTACCTAAGCAAAAAATCTTAGAACTGGAATCTAAATCCTAGTTTGTAGTTTCTTCCTCTTGTTGAGAATCCAAAGATCTCTTGGTAGTCTTCGTTCAAAATATTTGTTACATTTCCAAAAAGTGTTACACCTTTCATCAACTCATGTGTTGCACTAAAATCTAATAACGAATAAGCATCCAACGTTACATTCTGTACATTTAAGAAATTTCTAAAGTCAGAATCGTCACGATCACTCACGTACTGGTAATCTAAAGCAAAGTTTGTTTTTTCTGACAATCCATAGCTTACTCCTGCATTGAACTTGTTCTTTGGAATACGAATCGCAGCGTCGTCATTCTTTGTGTAAGTATAATTAGCGTTTACTGCTAAGTTCTCTAAAATGTCATACGAAGAGTTTACTTCGATACCGTTAATCTTAGTATCTCCTCCATTAACCAATTTACCTAAAGTACTATTGAAAATGATGATATTTTCTACATCTCTACTAAAGAATACAGCATTCAATGTAAATGAATTTCGCTTGTACTCCGCTCCAAATTCAATAGTAGAACTTTCTTGCGGTAATAATTCCGGGTTTCCGAAAGACGAGAATAGATCTTGGATAGACGGCGCAATAAAGGCTGTGCTATATGACCCGAAAACACGAGTATATCCGTTATCGTTTGTAAATCTGTATGATGGATTAAAGTTATATACAACGTGATTTCCGTAAATATTATGGTTGTTCATACGAACACCAGCGTTTACATTAAATCCGTTTTCTGAGATATAAACGATGTTTGCATAAGGGTCTGTAATTGTAGTTTTTGGGTCTTGTGCAAATTGCGTTTCTGTTAATTCAGTTGCTCCAAATGGAATAGAGAATGTTTGAATCTCATTGTTTTGGAAGTTGATCCCTGCAATCAATTTAATCTTTCCAAAGTTGTGCTTTACAAAAGCATCGATCATATAGTTATTTCCATTACTCGTTGCCGGGAAAGAAGTGTTTACACGGTCTACATCAAACTTACTATGTGCAAAGTTTACATTTACAGTTCCTTTTTCGTAACGGTATTCTGGCATTAAGCTAAAACGATAGTTTGTTTCTCTAGAACGGTTGTTTCCATCAGTAAATGAATCTGAATCAAAGCTATTGTTGAAGTTATTGATCGTATAGGTAGCTTTTACATTGAACTTATCTGAGAATTTGTATCCTAAACGAATGTCAAAGTTGTTTCTTCTAAACGGATCGTCGTTAAATGTTTGATTGATGGTTTCGTCTCTTGCTGCCGACATTCCGTCTGCTTCAATAGATGAAAAAGTAACCAAGTAGTTAAAGTCTCCTGAAGTTCCGTTAATTCCAAAGTTTGTTTGAATTAAACTACCAATCTCGTCTGAATCTTGTGTTTGATTGGTTCCTAAGAATGCTCCAACAGAAGCATTGAAAGTTCCTTCCTTTGCTTTTTTCATACGAATATCGATCACTGCAGTAGCAGCTCCTGATCCGTATAATGTACTGGAAGCTCCTTTACTGATCTCGATAGATTCAACTTGCTCTAAGTCGATAAAACGCAAATCGAAGTTGTTTTGTAGTGGGTTTACCACTTGCAATCCGTCAATTAAAATTACAACTTCGTTAGAACGTCCTCCTCTAACGAAATATCCGAAGTTTTGTCCGAAAACACTAGTGTTACCATTGATCTCGATTCCTGCTACACGGTTGATCAAGTCAACTACAGTTTTCCCTTTGTTTTGCTCGATAACTGCCGGCGTGATCTTGTGAACGATTTTTCCTGAGTTCTCTTTTTTGATCTTGAAACGAGAATCAATTACGATCTCGTCTAACTCTTCACGTTTTTCTTGTTCTTTTTTCTCTTGCGCATATGCAGAGCCTAATAAACCTAAGGCACATACTCCCGCAAGCATCCATTGTTTGTTCATTTTGAATGATTTAATTTTTACAAATAAATCAGGTAAAATTGTGGTACAACATGTTTAGTATAGTACACAAACTTTTATCCCGAAAGTTTTTACTCATGATCTAAGGCAGGTCTCCTGGCTCGCGTCTTGTCATTCACCTTCCCAGAATATTCCAGTGGTAAAAGTTGTAATGACAAGCTTTATAGCTTACAGTTGCGGGAACAGCTTTGGATTTTCACCAAATTCCCTTTTAATTCGCTGTCAATGATGTTGGCAGCAAAACCAAAAATCGCTGCAAATGTATATGATTTCTAGTAATTGAAGTGTGTTTCTATAAAGAAATTAAGAAACAGCAACATAATTAGAGGTTTAAGGTTAAAGATTAGTGATTGTTATTTTGCGATTACTCTAACACTCAAGAACTAATTCTACAAAATTTGAGTTCTCAAAAATCTTTTATCATCTTTGCTTCCCCATAGTTCAAAATCAAAATACTCAATGAGAACTCTATCAAGAATATATATTGTTTGTCTATTATTCTTAGCTATTGGCTGTCAGAAAGAACAAAAAGAAAACAAAAAAGATTCTTCTTTTCAATCTAATGTACATTATGCCAAAGGCTTTGATATTGTTGATGATCAAGGAGTAAAAAAGCTAATTATACATAAGCCTTACCAGAATCCGGAGCGTTCTTTAGAATACATATTATCTACCAAAACCAACCTAAAGGATCATGAGATAAAAGTGCCTGTAGAGCGTATAGTAGTTTCAAGCACTTCTCATATTCCTATGCTTGAGTTATTGCACAAGGAAGCCAGTTTGGTAGGTTTTCCTAATACAAAATTTATTTCTTCTAAGAAGACCAGAAAGTTGATTGATGAAGGAAAAATAACAGAAATAGGTCAGGAACAAAACATCAATACAGAAAGTTTATTAGAGCTTACTCCCGATCTAGTTGTAGGTTTTGCTTTGAGTGGTAATGACAAGGTGTATTCCGGAATTGAAAAATTGGGAGTTCCTATGATCTATAATGGCGATTGGTTGGAAGAAACTCCACTAGGGAGAGCTGAGTGGATCAAGTTTTTTGGAGTTCTTTTAGGTAAAGAAAAGGAAGCAGACAGTATTTTTCGTCATATAGAAAGTGAATATCTTAACGCAAAGAAAATAGCAAGTACATCAAAAAAACAGCCTACTGTTTTAGCAGGAAGCATGTATAGAGATGTTTGGTACGTGCCGGCCGGTGAAAGTTTTAAGGCAGCTTTTTTTAAGGATGCTAACTTAAATTATCTATGGTCTGAAACAGAAGGCACCGGAAGTCTTTCTTTGAGTTTTGAGTCTATCTTAGAAAAAGGGATCAACGCTGATTATTGGATTGGGTGTGGCTTGTTTACTTCTAAAAAAGACATGCTTTCAGCAAATAAAAATTACGATAAGTTTACTTCTTTCAACAACGGAAAGATCTTTAATAGTTCCTTAAAGACTGGTGAAACCGGCGGTATGATCTATTTTGAGCTGTCTCCGGTGAGACCTGATCTGGTTTTGAAAGATATGATCAAGATCACTAATCCTGATTTATTACCCAATTATACACTTACCTTCTTTGACCCTGTACAATGAAAAAACCAAGATTAAAGCCTAAATCGACTGTTGATGAAATTTGTTATCCTTTTATTTATGAGGATTCTCTTTTGTGCGATTATGAAATTCTAACAGATGAATTAACCAGAATGGTAGGCTGGGCCATTGATGAGCTACAGAAGTTAAGAGCCCAACACCCTAGTGAAGTAACTTTAGAGAAGCTAGAAGAAGAATTATTGTGGATTCAGCCCTTGTGTTATCATTTAAACGGCTCTATACGCGGAAAATTGGCTATTACAGAAGAGGATTATAGTCAACTATTATCATCTTACAGATCTTTAAAGGAAGTTGTTAAAGACAGAATTTCCGGTTTTGTACTACCAAGAGGTACTTCTCCTGTTGGAATTTTAAATAGATGTTCTTCTCAATCTAAAAAGAGCATTCGATTGATGGTAAAAATTCATAATACCGGAGTTAAAGAGGTTCCTGATGTTTTACCAAAGTTTGCCAATGTACTCTGCAACTATTTCTTTACTGCAACTGTTTTAATTAATAAAGTGACCGGGCTAGAAGAAATACCTTTTGTGAGTAAAAGTTATTGATAGGTATATTTCTTAGTCTTAAAAGTCATCATTTTTTGATGAGGAAATCTAAGTTTACAAGATGTTTTTAGAAGGAAAAATTGATATTTTTTTCTAGGGGTTATGTAGTTTATTTGCTTTTAAAAAGGCGTGATAAAATTGCTTCTCTTTCTATCAAAAAATCTTCATTTACACTTCAAAAATTAGCATACTAAGTAGCATCAACTAGCATAAAAGTATTTTTACCTTCCTAAACACTTACATTGAAGTGTTTATTCAAATACATTATTTTAAGTGGTTAAAAGTCAAGTTTTTACCTTTTTATTATAGAATAAATTTATAATGGTTTTTTCTACAAAAAATCGTTCTTTTCAAGAGTTTTGCTCTTTAAAAAAGTGTAGTCTGACCATCGTCTTCCGAGCTTTCAGATTTGGGTTCGGACGCTTCTTTTTTTGCGCTTGGTTTTGACGCTTCGTCACCAGATGTTTCTACCACTTCTTCGTCTACAACTTCTACCTCTTCTATCGGCTCTTCTTCGGGCTCATCATAGGGTAATGATTCTAACAGATTTACTTGCCTAATCTTATCGGTTGTCAACTGATTTCCTTGTGCCTTGATTCCTTTGATCGCGATGAAGTCTTCAAAATTAACTTCTCGATTTTCTATAGATCGCTTCGAAAAAACAACTTCAGCTACAGGTCTGTAATCAGTTGCTATGATCTCTAATTGTGAATTTGGGTGGTCTGATATGAACAGTTCTTCTTTATCTGTTGCTTCTATCAAAAAGCGTTTTACAAAGTATCGTTCTTTTTCTCCATCAAAATAGATTGCAGAAATTGGCTTTTTAGATTTCCATTTCTCTAAAACGATCATATCATCTTCAAAATGCATCTGAAGATCCGGCGTTACTGCTTTGATCTTTCCTGATTGTGTTGCAATCAAGATTTTGTCCTCAGCCCTAAATTCACCTAACAATTCCCCTCTATCATCAACATTCAAACGTTGCACAGCATCGTCAAACCAAATCTTGCGGGGCTTTAGGGTAGAAACTCCCGCCATTTTGAATTCTACTTTCTTAATAGCAAACTTGGTAATAGTATTTCCTCTCACACCTCTACCCTTTACTGCTAAGTCAGCAAAATCAATATCCCATTTTAGCTTTTTAATGCTTCCTACAGCTCTCAAATGTATGGTTACTACTTCTGCCTCTCCATTTGGGTTTGCAGTAAAATAATGTACCACAGAGCCTTTATTACCATTAGCTAAGTCATATTCTTTATCTCTGGTTACTCCGGTTACATTAAAACGTTTCATGTAACTCGGTCCGCTTCTTCCATCACGATACATCATATTGTACACTGTACGCTTGTCTTTTTTCTTAAAGACAGCTATATGAATGATATCTTTTCCAACAAATGTCTTGGAAGCTACTTTGGTTACCATCATCTTACCATCTTTTCTAAAGATGATCACATCATCAATATCTGCACAGTCGGCTACATATTCATCTCTTCTTAGTGATGTTCCTACAAAACCTTCTTCTCTGTTTACATAGAGCTTGGTATTTCTAATAACTACCTTGGTAGCAACAATATCGTCAAAGGTTCTGATTTCTGTTTTGCGCTCTTTCCCTTTACCATACTTGCTTTTTAGCTCTTTAAAGTAATCGATTGCATAGTCGATCAAATTGGCTAAATGGAATTTCACCTGCTCAATTTTCTCTTCTAAGCTCTCTATATGTTGTTTTGCTTTGTCTATATCAAACTTTGAGATCTTCTTGATTCTAATCTCAGTTAATCTAACAATGTCTTCTTCAGTAACTGCTCTCTTCAAATGCTTGGTATGAGGCTGCAATCCTTTATCTATTGCTGCAATTACTCCTTCCCAGGTTTCTTCTTCTTCTATATCTCGATAGATACGATTTTCGATGAAGATTCGCTCTAAGGAAGCAAAGTGCCATTGTTCTTCCAGTTCATTCAGCTGAATCTCTAATTCTCTCTTTAGCAACTCTACCGTATAATCTGTAGATGATTTGAGCATATCAGAAACCCCAATAAACTTAGGCTTGTGGTCTTCAATAATACAGCACAACGGTGATATAGAGTTCTCACATGACGTAAAAGCATATAAGGCGTCTATAGTTTTATCCGGTGAAATATTAGGTGGCAAATGAACTAAGATCTCTACATTGGCTGCAGTATTGTCTTCAATTCTCTTGATCTTGATCTTTCCTTTGTCGTTAGCCTTTAGAACGCTATCAATAACACTAGAGGTTGTTGTTCCAAAAGGAATTTCTGTGATTACTAGGGTTTTCTTATCTAACTGTGAGATCTTAGCACGAACTCGTACTTTCCCTCCTCTTTTACCGTCGTTATAATTGGTAAAATCTGCAATTCCTCCGGTAAGGAAATCCGGATAAATCTTAAAGCTTCTTCCTTTCAAGTACTTGATAGAAGCATCTACTAATTCATTGAAATTGTGTGGTAATATTTTTGTAGACAACCCTACCGCAATTCCTTCTGCTCCTTGCGCTAGCAGTAACGGAAACTTTACCGGAAGGTGAATGGGTTCTTTTTTTCTACCATCGTAAGAAGATTGCCATTCTGTAGTTTTTGGATTGAAAATAACATCCAAAGCAAACTTAGACAAACGTGCTTCAATATAACGAGAGGCTGCGGCTCTGTCTCCTGTAAGGATATTTCCCCAGTTTCCTTGCATATCAATTAGCAGCTCCTTTTGTCCCATTTGTACCATGGCATCAGCAATAGAAGCATCTCCGTGTGGGTGATATTGCATGGTATGCCCCACAATATTAGCTACCTTGTTGTAACGCCCATCATCCAGATCTTTCATAGAATGCATGATACGGCGTTGCACAGGCTTAAAACCATCATTAATGGCAGGCACGGCTCTTTCCAAAATTACATAAGAAGCATAGTCTAAAAACCACTCCTTGTACATTCCTGTTACTTTGGTAATGGTTTCTGTTGCTTCTGTATTCTCAGATTGATTTAACTCTTCGTCAAACTCTTCTTGTTCGTTGATTTCCTCACTCATTCAATATGAACTTTACTTTTTTTGCTGTCTTTTTACCATAAACATAGCTACGATCAAAAATCCCATAGAAGCGATTCCTAAATAGGATGATCTATTATTGTTAAAGGACAGGTCTTGATAATCCATCGTGTATATCCAATAAGCAATGATGATCACTGCTAAAACAATAATCACATTGATAACCTTTACATTCATGCCTCTTCTACTATGTCTAGTTCTACTTTTAAGTTTTCTATAATGAATTTTTGTCTGTCCGGAGTGTTTTTACCCATGTAGAACTGCAACATTTGATCTATAGACATCTCTTTGTCTAACATCACAGGGTCTAAACGCATATCTTCACCAATAAAATGAACAAACTCATTTGGTGAGATCTCACCCAATCCCTTAAATCGTGTGATCTCCGGCTTTCCTCTTAGTTTATTTATAGCTGATTGCTTTTCTTCTTCTGAATAGCAATAAATAGTTTCTTTCTTGTTTCTAACTCTAAAAAGCGGTGTTTCTAAAATATACAAGTGACCTTCCTTGATCAATTCAGGGAAGAACTGTAAAAAGAAAGTGATTAATAACAATCGAATGTGCATACCGTCTACATCGGCATCGGTAGCAATTACAATGTTGTTATATCTCAAATCTTCTAATCCGTCTTCTATGTTTAATGCCGCTTGCAATAAGTTGAACTCCTCATTCTCATAAACGATCTTCTTAGACAACCCATAGGAATTCAAAGGCTTACCTTTCAAACTAAAAACAGCCTGAGTGTTTACATTTCTAGATTTAGTGATAGATCCTGATGCAGAATCTCCCTCCGTAATAAAGAGTGTGGTATCTAAATAGCCTTCTTTCTTGGTGTCTCCAAAATGTACACGGCAGTCACGTAGCTTCTTATTATGCAAGCTTGCTTTCTTAGCTCGCTCTCTAGCTAGCTTACGAATTCCAGAAAGTTCTTTACGTTCTTTTTCTGCTTGCAAGATCTTTTTCTGAAGTTTCTCCGCCGTTTCTGTATTCTTATGTAGATAGTTGTCTAAATGCGTCTTTACAAAATCGTTGATATACGTTCTTACCGTTGGAAGTCCGCCTCCCATCTCGGTAGATCCTAATTTGGTTTTAGTCTGACTTTCAAAGACAGGTTCCATTACTTTGATACTTACCGCAGAAATAATGGATTTACGAACGTCTGAGGCATCAAAATTCTTACCAAAGAATTCTCGTACGGTACGTACGACTGCTTCTCTAAAAGCAGCTTGATGCGTACCTCCTTGGGTGGTATGCTGTCCGTTTACAAAAGAATGATATTCTTCTGAGTATTGTGTTTTACTGTGTGTAATAGCTACTTCTATGTCATCTCCTTTCAAGTGAATGATCGGATATAACATATCATCTGTATTGTTGTTGTCTTCCAACAGGTCTTTCAGTCCGTTTTCTGAATGATATTTCTCTCCGTTAAATATGATGGTTAATCCCGGATTCAAATACACATAGTTCTTCAACATTTTCACTACATATTCCGGACGGAACTTGTAGTTCTTGAAGATGCTTTCATCTGGAATAAAAGAGACTTTGGTTCCTTTTCTTCTGGAAGTTTCATCCAACATTTCCTTGTTGGTTAGGTTTCCTTGCTCAAATTCAGCTGAGGCCGATTTACCGTCTCTGTTAGATTCTACACGGAAATACGTAGAAAGTGCGTTTACTGCCTTGGTTCCTACTCCGTTCAATCCTACAGATTTCTTAAATGCTCGAGAATCGTACTTTCCTCCTGTATTCATTTTGGAAACCACATCAACCACTTTTCCTAAAGGAATTCCTCTACCATAATCTCTTACGGTTACTTTGTTTCCTTGAATAGAAATTTCAATGGTTTTTCCGGCACCCATTACATATTCGTCAATGGAGTTATCTAACACTTCTTTTAGAAGTATATAAATACCATCATCAGCCGAAGAACCATCACCTAATTTTCCGATATACATACCGGGTCGCATCCTGATATGTTCTTTCCAATCGAGTGATCGTATATTGTCCTCTGTATACTTAGTTTCTTGAGCCATAAAATCTAACTGCAGTTTTGAAGTAGTTGCTAAAATAGGGTTTCTCGTCAAAAATCAAAATGCTCTAGAACATTAGTTATCAACAGAATTTTCAATAGTTGGAATGTTATATTTTCACAATAAATAACAATATGTTATATTTTTATACATTTAGTTAAGCTGGTTTAGAATTCTCTATTTTTGTCGTTGAAAAACGAACGGATGGATTCTAGAATTTTACTTCAATTGGCAGAGAAATACGGCAGCCCTTTGTATGTATATGATACAGAGAGAATTGCTAGTCAATACACAAGAATTACAGAAGCTTTTACTACAGTAAATAGTTTACAAATAAACTATGCGGTAAAAGCTTTGTCTAACATCAACATCCTGAAATATTTTAAGAAATTAAATTCCGGATTGGATACTGTATCTATTCAGGAAGTGCAATTAGGTTTGGAAGCTGGATTTGACCCTTCTAAGATTATCTATACTCCTAACGGAGTTTCTTTAGAAGAGATTGAAAATGTAGCCGAAAAAGGAGTTCAGATCAATATTGACAATCTTTCCATTTTGGAATTGTTTGGACAAAAGCATCCTGAAATTCCGGTTTGTATACGCATCAATCCGCATATCATGGCCGGAGGAAACAGTAAAATATCTGTGGGTCATATAGATTCTAAATTTGGCATTTCTATTCACCAAGTGCCACACATCAAACGCGTTGTAGAAAATACCGGAATGAGAATCAACGGGATTCATATGCATACGGGTTCTGATATTTTAGATATCGATACTTTTTTACGAGCTACAGAGATTCTTTTTGATGTAGCCAAGCAGTTTGATAATTTGGAGTTCATTGATTTTGGAAGTGGATTCAAAGTTCCATACAAAGAAGGTGATATCTGTACAGATATTGAGCAATTGGGAGTTCAGCTTTCAAAGCGATTTAATGAGTTCTGCCGTGAGGTTGGTAAAGAAGTTACTTTGATGTTTGAGCCCGGGAAGTTTTTGGTTTCTGAAGCCGGATATTTCTTAGCCAAAGTAAATGTGGTAAAACAAACCACATCAACGGTTTTTGCCGGAATTGATAGTGGGTTCAATCATTTGATCAGACCTATGATGTATGATTCGTATCATCAAATAGAAAACATTTCTAATCCAACTGGAAGAGATCGCTATTACTCTGTAGTAGGATATATCTGCGAAACAGACACCTTTGGGTCTAATCGTAGAATTAGTGAGATTTCGGAAGGAGATATTTTATGCTTTAAAAATGCCGGAGCTTATTGCTTCTCAATGTCTTCCAATTACAATTCTAGATACAGACCAGCAGAAGTTATGTTCTATGAAGGAGAAGATTATTTAATACGTAAAAGAGAAACTTTTAAAGATATCCTGAACAACCAGGAGCATGTAGAATTTTAAAATATCGTCGGTTCTTGCATTTAGGGTAAGCAAGAACGATTGATACATTTTGGTTGATTGCCTGTAAAAGAGCACCAAATGGTGCTCTTTTTGTTTTAATATGTGTTTTAACAAAATGTGTAGGAAGATAATCATATATTTACTTCGATAATTTGCCTAACAAAATCCCTATGAAGAATAGCTTATCAAAAATGGCTTGTTTGGATTTGTATCTTTCTAAACTATCCAAAGAAGAGTATGATGCCATCAACTTAGAAGAAGAGGACTATAAAGAGAAAATAATGCCTCTGATAAGTTGGGATGTTTTTGAAGAAAGCAAGCTAAAAAGGCTTGAGGCAATAGAAAGAAAAACAGATATAGACATCATTAAATCTTTTGCTAAAGAACACAAATGGAAAAATGATCTAGATCTTATCTTCTCTAAACATGATTTTGATGCAATTGTAATTACCAATCGCTATCAGAAAATCCAATGGGTGAATAATGGATTTACTAAGATGACAGGGTATTCTAAGAAATACGCCATCAACAAACATCCGTCTTTTTTGCAAGGCAAATTGACTTCTGATAAAACCAAAGAGAGCATCAGAAAACATATTAACGCCAACAAACCTTTTAAAGAAGTAATCATCAACTACAAAAAAGACAAGACTCCTTACAAGTGCGAAATCAGTGTTTTCCCTTTGTATAATAACAAAACAACACACTTTGTAGCTTTAGAAAGAGAAGTTGTGTAAATGCATTTTTTTTAGTTCTATTTCTTTTTTGGTGTAAAACTATTTTACCCTTTTTTCAAAGTATTTTACTAATTTCCGCCATTCAAATTGAGTACATGAAAGTTTGTATTGCAGAGAAACCAAGTGTTGCCAGAGAGATTGCTAGTATTCTGGGAGCCAACACAAAAAGAGATGGTTATTTTGAAGGAAACGGATATGCTGTTACCTACACTTTTGGTCATTTGTGTACACTCTTGGAGCCAAAAGACTACAAACCTCATTGGAAAAGCTGGGATTTAAACAATCTACCTATGCTTCCCGAACGCTTTAATACAAAAGTTTCTGATGATTCTGGGGTACAAAAGCAGTTCAATATTATCAAGTCTTTATTTGAAAAGGCAGAAGTGATCATCAACTGCGGGGATGCCGGTCAAGAAGGAGAACTGATTCAGCGTTGGGTGATCAATCAGGCAGGATATCAAGGAGAAGTTAAACGTTTGTGGATCTCTTCACTAACCGAAGAAGCCATTAAAGAAGGGTTTGATAATTTGTATTCTTCTGAAAAGTACGACAACTTATACTATGCCGGATATTCGAGAGCTATTAGTGATTGGTTATTAGGATTGAATGCAACTCGCTTATATACGGTAAAGTTTGGTGGATATAAACAGGTTTTATCTATTGGTAGAGTGCAAACTCCTACACTGGCGATGCTAGTGAACAGATACAAGGAAATTCAGAATTTCAAGCCTGTTCCCTACTGGGAATTACAAACAACCTATAGAGATACTCTTTTTGCTTATGAAGAGGGTCGATTTACCAAAAAAGAAGAAGGAGAAGCCTTAGCTGAGAAAATCAAAACTGCCGATTTTGAGATTACCAAGGTTACCAAGAAGAAAGGAAAGGATTATGCTCCAAAGTTATTTGATCTAACTGGTTTGCAAGTATATTGTAATAACAAATTTGGTTTTTCTGCAGATGAAACCTTGAAGATCGTTCAACGTTTGTATGAAATGAAAGTTGTTACCTATCCTAGAGTAGATACTACATTCTTACCTAATGATCTATATCCTAAAGTTCCGGGTATTTTATCTAAGCTTTCCAAATACGGAGAATTAACAACTCCCCTGTTAGGCAAGAAGATTCGAAAATCTAAGAAAGTCTTTGACGATAAGAAAGTAACAGATCACCATGCCATTATTCCTACCGGAATAGAAGCGAATTTACAGGCTGATCAACACAAAGTTTACGATATTATTACACGTAGGTTCATTGCTGTTTTTTATGAAGATAGCGATGTTTCTAACACTACAGTTCTAGGAAAAGCAGCTGATGTTCCTTTTAAAACTACAGGAAAGGAAATTCTTACTCAGGGATGGCGAGTGGTTTTTGCTACGGAAGAGAGTCAGACAAAAAAGACGGTAACACAGCAAATGGTCTTACCTTCTTTTACTGAAGGTGAAAAAGGACCTCACGAGCCTTCTTTCTTAGAAAAAGAAACCAAGCCTCCCAGAAACTATACAGAAGCTAGTTTATTACGTGCCATGGAAACTGCCGGAAAGCAAGTTGATGATGATGAGATGCGTGAACTGATGAAAGAAAACGGAATTGGAAGACCATCTACCCGAGCAAGTATTATTGAAACGCTTTTTAAACGAAAATATATTGAGCGTAAGAAAAAACTGATTCTCCCTACACAAACCGGAATTCAACTAATTGACATCATCGACAATGAGTTATTAAAGTCGGCAGAGTTAACCGGACGTTGGGAAAAGCGATTGAAAGAAATTGAACGAGGAGAATTTAATGCCGGAACTTTTATCAAAAACATGAAAAGGATGGTTGATGAGTTGGTATACGAAGTACGTTCTAACAAAACTAGAACTCGTATTTCTCATGCTTCAACTCCGGTTAGTACAAGCACAAAAGAGAAACCTCAAAAAAAGAAAACTAAAAAAGAGGTTACCGGAAAAGCATGTCCTAAATGTAAGAATGGTCAACTACTAAAAGGAAACTCTGCTTACGGTTGTTCCAACTACAAATCGGGATGTGTTTTAAAAATTCCTTTTAAAATACATGGAAAGAAGATTTCTGAAACGCAGATCATTCGTCTATTAGACAAAGGCTCAACTACCAATCTAAAAGGGTTTAAAACTGATGCAGGAACCTTAGAAGGGTTGTTACGTTTTGATGAAGAATTCAATATAAAGTTAGAACCTAAAGCATCAGCACAAGCTCCTAGTAATGAGGAAACCATTCCTTGTCCGAAATGTAAGAAAGGAACTGTTTTAAAAGGCAAGACAGCTTATGGTTGTTCTGAATACAAAGCGGGTTGTGATTTTGTCTTTAGTTTTTCTGACATAAAAAAGATCGCCAACGGAAAACCGTTGACGAAAGAATTAGTTTTAGAAATTATTTCTTCTTAGTCTTTATCTAAATCCGGTAATACAAATTCGTCTAAAACACTTTTCTGAGCCATCATCTTCTCAATGGCTGATGATGTTCTTGGCGCTTCTTTTGAAAGGTTTACAGGTCCTTTTTCAGTAATCAAAATATCATCTTCAATACGTACTGCAATTCCCCACCATTTCTTATCACATGGGCTTCCGTCCGGAATATAAATTCCAGGTTCTACAGTAATTACTGAATTTGCTCTTAAAGGCTGGTAAGTTCCCGGATCGTGTACATCTAACCCTAAGTAGTGCGATGTACCGTGTGGGAAATAATTATGTCTTTCGTCTAGAGATTTGATAATTCCTAAAGCTAACAATCCTTTGTTGATCTCTTCTCTTGCTGCTTGCCCCGGTGCTCCAAAACTTGCTCCTGCTACACTTGCCTTGATCCCTGCTTCTTGAGCTTTGTACACGATATCATAGATCGCTTTTTGCTCTTTAGTAAATTTACCGCTAGCCGGAATTGTTCTAGTTACATCTGCAGTATAACCACGATACTCTGCTCCAAGATCCATCAATACCAAATCGTGTCCAACTCTAGTTCTGTTGTTTTCTATATAATGTAAGATACATCCGTTATTTCCGGCTCCTACAATAGAAGGATATCCTTCGTACTCTGCTCCGTATTTTTTATAAACGAATTCGTGAATTCCTTGCAATTCTGTTTCAGACATATGAGGTTTCATAGCCTTCATCACTTCAATCTGACCTACAGCAGAAATTCGAATAGCCTTGGTTAATAATTTTAATTCTTCAGCTGTCTTTACTTCTCTCATTCCACCTAGAGTTCCTGTTAAGAAATCAATATCTACATTGGTTTGAGGCTTTAAAGCTAAAGTGATCTTTTGTTTTGCTTCTTTTCGTAAAGCATCTGTCTTGGCTTCTTTGTATTGCTTGATCAGCTTATCTTCTTTAATGTCTTGGAATCTTCCTTCTACTCTATTGATGATCTGTACAACATTGGCACTACTTTCAATTGGTGTAGATGCTACGTTTTCATATACATACTTTTTTGCTCTTGATAAATAAGAATCAGGATTGTAGCCTGATTGCTTTTTAAAACTCTTTACCAAGTCAAAAATATCTGCATTTCCTCCAAGGTCTCTGTAATCATCTTTGAACTTTTCAATAAATACTTTATCAAACTTCTTAAAGTCAATTTTTGAGTTCAAGAAATCAGCTCCGTTATAAGCATGTACAAACCCTAATTGAGTTTTAGCTCCTTCTTTTCCTAATCTTTTTCCGTTCCACATCTCTGCTGTTGGATTTCTTTCTTGTACATAAATAGCTTCATTGTACGTATTTCCATTAGCATCTGTTTGGTCTTCAGAAAAGATCACCAAAACAGCATTTGGCTCTCTGTATCCGGTTAAATAATAGAAATTAGGATCTTGATGAAATACATAGTCTACATCATTGGCTCTGTTTCGTATTGGGTTGGCAAAAACAACAGCTACAGAATTCTGAGGCATTTTGCTACGAAAAGCATCTCTTCTTCCTTTGTGAAATTCTTTGGGTAAATAGTCTGTTGGTGTTCCGTCCTGTGCGTTTCCTATTGCTAGAAAAGTTAGTGCAAACAGAGCAAAAAATAGTTTCTTCATGAGTTGATTTTTTTGAGAAAATCAAATCTACTATTAATTCTTTCTTTGCTAAAAAAATTAACATAATTTTTGCTTTCGAAAACGGTGTCGCTTTCCATGATTTTTCTATACATTTGCTAGGCAAAAACAAATCAAAACCACAATGAAAAACACAGCGTTAACTCATGTACATGAGGCTTTGGGAGCTAAAATGGTTCCGTTTGCAGGTTACAATATGCCTGTACAATATGAAGGGGTGAATGTAGAACATCAAACTGTACGTGAAGGCGTAGGTGTTTTTGATGTTAGTCATATGGGTGAATTCTTAGTTGAAGGACCTAATGCATTAACTTTAATTCAAAGAGTTACCTCTAACGATGCTTCTAAATTGAACATTGGTGATGCTCAATATAGCTGCTTCCCAAATGATCAAAACGGAATTGTAGATGACTTGATCTGCTATCGTATAAAAGAAGAAACGTATTTATTGGTTGTAAACGCTTCTAATATTGATAAAGATTGGGCATGGATTAGCAAACACAATGAAGGCATTGGTGCCGAATTGAAAGATGTTTCTGATAATTATTCATTATTAGCCATCCAAGGGCCAAAAGCGATTGAAGCTATGCAATCTTTAACTTCAGTTGATCTAGCTGAAATTCCATTTTACAAATTCAAAGTTGCTGATTTTGCCGGTGTTGAGCATGCAATTATTTCTGCAACCGGTTATACTGGATCTGGAGGATTTGAGATCTATGTAAAAAATGAACAAGCTGAACAGGTATGGAACAAAGTTTTTGAAGCAGGTGCTGACTGGGGTATCAAACCAATTGGGTTAGCTGCTCGTGATACTCTACGTTTAGAAATGGGGTATTGCTTGTACGGAAATGATATTAATGATACCACCTCTCCTATTGAGGCTGGATTAGGTTGGATTACTAAGTTTACCAAAGATTTTGTAAACTCTGATAACTTACAAGCTCAGAAAGAAGCTGGTATTACAAGAAGATTGGTTGCTTTTGAAATGACTGAAAGAGGAATTCCAAGACAAGGATATGATATTGTTGATGCAGAAGGAAATACTCTTGGTCAAGTAACTTCCGGAACAATGAGCCCTTCTTTAGGAAAAGGAATTGGATTAGGATATGTAAACAGACCTCATACCAAATCGGGTACAGAGATCTTTATTCAGGTTCGTAAAAAACAAATTCCTGCTACTATTGTAAAACTCCCTTTTTATAAAGGATAATAAATAAAAAACCCAGCGAATTCGCTGGGTTTTCTTTTACTTCTTCACAGCAAAGATCTCTCTCAACTGTTTGATCACGTTTCCATTACCATTTACCGTGATCTCACCTACTTTTTCGGCGATCTTTTCTACATATTCCATCTCTTTTAGCTTGTACAACATTTCATTCTCTTCCATCAATTTTGCTGTATTTAGCAAGCTACGAGTAGAAGCTGTTTCTTCACGTCTTGTAATGGTATTGGCTTGCGCTTTCTTTTGAGCTATCAATACCTGATTCATGATCTCTTTCATTTCTCCTGTCAAGATCACATCACGAATACCGCAGTTCAAAACTTGTAAACCTAGCTTTTGAGCTACCTTCTTTACGTCTTCAAATACTGCTGTTGCAATATTCTCTTTACGCTCCAATAACTCGTCTAAAGTATACTGACCTACATATCCTCTCAACACCAACTGCATTGCAATGTATAATTGCTTTTCATAGTCTTTGTTTTCCAACAATGCTTTTTCGATGTTTACAACCTTATACTGCGTATAGAAGTTGATACGAATTGCTGCTTTGTCTTTGGTTAACAATTCTTGTCCTGCAATCTCCAATTGCAATTGACGTAAATCTACTTTTGCAATTTTAATTGAAGTGTTGTTTCTCCAGTAGCGATAAGTACCTGCACTTAATGTTTTGCTATACACATCATCTACTAACAATACTGCTTTTTCATAAGCTACTACTTCAAACGTTCGGACATATTGATTTAGCTCATATTTGCTATACAAAGCTTTGTCAATTTGCTCTGTAATTTCAATCTTGCTTACATCTGCTTTCACAAACTTTCTCTCTATCAAGCCCTTCCAGTATGCATAACGCCCGGCATTCAACACATTTTTGAAGTTCTTGTTCTCATAGACGATTACGATCTCGTTATCTCGTACATCTACAACTTCCAACATGCTTGCCAATTGCTCATCTTTTAGTAAGAGCTCTAGAGCTATGGGTGCAGTAAACATTCTGGTTAGATCAAAGACCTTTACATATTGCTTGAACCCTAACCAATGTTTTCCTTCTAGAATTAGCTTTTGATAATCTCCTTTTTTGAAAACTAAACCTACATAACCTGCATTGATTCTTACTTGTTTCATTTTGTTTGTTATTACGTTAAACATTTATAGTGGTCCACTATAGACCTATGGACAATCCTGTAACGGAGGGCTTGTCATTAGAATCACAGAACACAAATCCTGTGATGATTTTTCATTAAAAACAGGGAATTAAAGATCATTCTGTTTATATGGAAGCAGACATAGTTAAGATTGCAACAAAAAGTTTTCAAATTCTTTCCTACAGAATTCATTTTTAACAAATGAACTTATATGTTAGAAAAAGGAAAGTTTTTGTATTCATCATAGCAAATGTGAACTTCAAGATATATCGAGAATTGTTTTTGATGACTCGTCATCAAAAACCGATCCTCAATTCACTGTCTTGTTAAATTTCACAGCGTAACAGGCTGGTGATCAGTTTTAAAAGATGATCAGCTTAAGAATGGATTTTTAGTCCATATCCTACATTATGAGTGTAGTGCTCTAACCTCTGAGCTACAAGTGCCAAGGCACTTGACCGGAATCGAACCGGCGACTCTTACTGAATTACAGACCTCTAATCTGGTGCGTTTACCTTTTCCGCCATACTCTCATGAAAGAGCAGCAGGACTCGAACCTGCAAAATTCATTGCTACTATTTTTTGGAAAACAGCAAAAACCTTCAAGTCAAGTTGTATACAATAAAACCATACTATCTTAGTAGTAAATTGCACAATGGTGCTATACAGAAACACACAACAAGACTTGCTTGATATTATTAAAATAATGCTTGTGAAAAAGCCTCGTCATTTCGTAAAACAACGAGGCTATACATAGCAACTTTTTTGGGCATCACTAATTATTTCTCTTTCATCTATAAGTTGAAATAGGCAGTTCCGAAGTTTCGGAAGAACCTATATATTTTAAAAAGCGTTCTGTGTTGCAGTACTGACGGGAGTCGAACCCGCTTTTCAAGAGAGACAGTCAAGAATCCTTGCCAAAGGCAGTACTAATTAGAGACAAGGGTGAGAATCGAACTCACAAAAGTTAGTTTTGCAGACTACTGCCTTAACCATTCAGCCACCTTGTCTAAAAGCGATATTGGAAGGATTCGAACCTTCAACCTTAGGCTTAACAGACCTCTGCTCTACCGTTGAGCTACAATATCATTTGTTGACGCATAAGCATAGAATCTGTTTTTCTTGTTAAACAGGCTTACATTACCTCGATTAAATCAAGTGTTATTCAGTTTAACTATACGTCAATCAGTTTAGTTTTCAATATGTCAATGAACGAAAAAAGGCATCTTTTTCAAGATGCCTTTACTATTTATATAAGTTTGTATTATCTATAACACATACTTCTTCTTTTGATAAAAGACATCAATTTTTTCTCTTGGATTATTACAATCCAGTAAGAGCTCTGAGGCTCCGATAAAACATCTATGTAATTTGTTTTGTATCATTTCTTTTAACTTTTCAATCCTTTTTGTTTTTGATTGAATTGCGGTGCAAATATGAAAACAGTTTTTCAAAAAAACAAATAAAAAATCAATTTAATTCATTGATTATCAATAAGTTATATTAAATTTTAAATATAAGATTCCTGTCCGCTTTATGCAGATATCTTGATGCTACTACAATAGTCTGTCTCCCAATTGTTTATTGCTCAAATCCTATGTTTCTATGTATTAAAATTTAGTATTCATCTTTTTCAAAAAATTTTATAAAAAAAGCGTCCAATTTCTTGGACGCTTGCTAATATTTCTAGTTTTTATTTCTACTTCATTAAAAATAACGTTTAAAAATTCGCATACAGCCTCCTTTTTCGATGGAATGTTTCATTCATTCCACGATCAATACACTGATTAAACAGTGATTTAGGTGCTATATATAATCTTATTTCTGTCATTTGCAGTGCAAATATATACTTTTATTTAACTTCTTTAATTAATTTTCCTTCTTCCCAAACTCCTTCTTTGATCACATTTCCTTGTGCATCAAACAGTTTTCCTTTTCCGTGTTTTCTGTTTTCTTTCCATTTCCCGTTGAATTTGGTTCCGTTATTTAAGTATAATGTTCCCCAACCATGTTTCTTATTGTTTTTAATAGAACCTTCGTAACGCATACCATTTGGCCAAGTGTAAGTTCCTTTACCATGAATACCAGAAGATCCTAATCCGCCGGAATAGGTAGCTCCATCAAGCCATTTGATGTTTCCTCTTACAAATCGATGTTTTAACACTTTAACATCGTACGTGGCTCCATTCAATTCAAATTGATGCCAACCATCAGTAATTAGCTTTGTTACTTTAGTATTTATAGGGTTCATTTTCTGACCGTAGCTCAAAAACGAAAACCCCAATAGAAAAAGGAAAATAGTTTTTTTCATTGTATAGATTTGTTATCCTATGTCGTAGGAATACAAATCATGCTTACAAACACTTTATTCTTTCTTTATCAATTTATACGAAAATCCTTTTCCATCTTTCCCCAATACTTTCACTAATACTTCTTTTTCGGATAATGGTTTGTATTGAATTTTATTAGGAAAATCGTGTTTAGGGTTTTCAAAAGAGACAAACTCCTTATCATTAGTATTTAATGTAAATGGAATTCCTTTTCCTTGATTCTGATTGAATACGGTTGCAGTGTATATAATTTGGTTGTTTTGAAAGGTAATTTCCAAACTCTCAGAAACTTTTTTGTTTCCGTCTTTGATCTTGTAGGATTCTCCTTTTAGCTTCTCTCCTGCTTTTTCCCAAGATTCATAGTTCTCTCTTCCCTCCATTTTCCATGTACCTACTAAAAAGTCGACATCCTTTAAAGGGTTTGTTTGCGCACAAGAAATTGATAGCGAAACAATACATACGATAACTAAAAAATTGATGTTCTTCATGTGTTTTGATTTTGATCTAAAAGTAGAAGTCGAAACTCAATTACAATTGTAAGAAACCGACAGTTTACTTTTTTAAGAACAAGTTGGCCATGTTTTGTTTTGAAAAACCATAACGGGATGGATCTTCTCCTGTAAACTCTTGAAAGTTTTTGATAAAGTGAGATTGATCGTAATACCCTGCCTTAAAAATAACATCTTGCCAATCAATAGGTTCTTCCTGAATCAGTTTAAATATAGATGAAAAACGAATGATTCTACTATAAAACTTTGGCGATAATCCTATATAGGTTTTAAAATAGCGTTCCAATGTTCGTTCAGAAATTTGGGTAGAAGAAATGAGATCACTCAATTGAATGAGTCCGTTTTTCTCATGAATCTGTTGTACTGCTTTGTATTTTACATTCAAATTGCCATAATTCTTATGTAAAAACCATTCTTCTATTTGAGAAACTCTTTCTTCAAAAGGCAAATCTCCTACAGCTATAGTTTTTACCTCAGTAAATTCTTTTTGCAATGATATAGGCGTTTCAATCACATTGTCTACCAAAGTAGACATATCTAACCCAAACAATTCTTTGAGAGCCCAAGGTTGAAATTTGATCGCAAACATTTTAGAAGTTCCTGTATTCTCTAGAAAAAAATGGTTCCGTATTTGTCCACCAATTAGTTCTTTTGCTTGTAATTCCCAATCTCCAGAAATATTGATTCTATATGGCTCTCCATAATGAAAGATCATTTCGGGATAACCATCAGGAATGATCTTTTCTTTTCTGATCTCTGCACTTCCCTGACTATCGATCATCCAAAAGCTTTTAATGATATGAGATAGTTCTTTTTTTGAAGGTTGTAAGCGATAAATCATAATGACAAGAAACAAAAAATCCTGCTAAAAAGCAGGATCTTGTTCTATTTCTTAAGGAATCTTATACGTTGAATCTGAAATGCATTACATCACCGTCTTGTACAATGTACTCTTTTCCTTCAACGCGCATCTTTCCTGCTTCTTTTACTTTTGCTTCTGTACCATGAGTTACATAATCATTATAACTAATTACTTCTGCTCTAATAAACCCTTTTTCAAAATCGGTATGAATAACTCCGGCTGCTTGTGGTGCCGTTGCCCCTACAAAAACAGTCCAAGCTCTTACTTCTTTAACTCCGGCTGTAAAATAGGTTTGTAAGTTTAATAATTTATAGGCAGAACGAATTAAACGAGAAACTCCCGGCTCTTCTAATCCCATGTCTTCTAAGAACATTTGACGCTCTTCATAATCTTCTAATTCTGTAATATCTGCTTCTGTAGCTACTGCTAAAACAATAATCTCTGCTCCTTCATCTTTTACAGCTTCTTTTACAGCATCTACATGTGCATTACCAGATACAGCAGCACTTTCATCTACATTACACACATACAATACCGGTTTAGAGGTGATGAATTGTAAAGGCTTTACAAATTCTTCTTCCTTCTCTGTAAACTCTAAAGCTCTTACTGAGGTTCCTCCAAGTAATGTTTCTTCAACCTTTAATAACACTTCTAATTCAGCTTGCGCTTCTTTCTGACCTGTTTTTGCTGTTCTTTTTACACGCTCTAGACGTTTTTGAACTGTTTCAAGGTCTTTTAATTGTAACTCAATATCAATCGTTTCTTTATCTCTAATAGGATCTACAGAGCCATCAACATGCACAATGTTATCGTTTTCAAAACAACGCAATACGTGTAAAATAGCATCTGTTTCACGGATATTTGCTAAGAATTGATTTCCTAATCCTTCTCCTTTACTTGCTCCTTTTACCAATCCTGCAATATCTACGATCTCTACCGTAGCAGGAACCACTTTTTCCGGGTTTACCAACTCTTCTAACTTCTCTAAACGTGGGTCTGGTACGTTTACCACTCCTAAGTTAGGCTCAATGGTACAAAACGGAAAGTTTGCACTTTGCGCTTTTGCATTGGATAAACAGTTAAATAAAGTTGATTTTCCTACGTTGGGTAATCCTACAATTCCAGCTTTCATTTCTTGATATTTTGCGGGTGCAAATATAAACGTTTATTAAAGATTTTCAGATAAAAAGATTCTCGTTTGTTTGTTTAACTTTACGCAACAAAAAAATTAGAGGATCATAAAAATCCTATAAAAACAATATTGCCTAATATTTCCAAAGACATCTTAAATTAAATGAAAAGTAGCACTCGTTTAAAAAAACACTATCTGTTCTTTAGCTGTATAGTTGCATTTATAACCATGAGCTCCTCTGTTTTAGCTCAAACATTGGATCCGGTTATTGAGAACCCTGAAGTAATTGAAATAAATAAACTGTCCGCTCGCGCAACATTTTTTCCTTACAATAGTATAGACAAGGCTTTAAAAGGAAATGTTGAGAATGCTAATAATTATCATTCCTTAAATGGTATATGGAAATTCCACTGGTCAAAAAATCCTGAACAAAGACCAAAAGATTTTTATAAAGACAATTATGATGATTCTGCTTGGAGTTCAATACCCGTGCCTTCTAATTGGGAAGTTGAAGGGTTTGGAATTCCTATTTATGTAAATACTACTTATCCGTTTAATCTAAAAAATCCGAGCCCACCGGATATTCCTGATGGCTATAATCCTGTAGGGTCTTACAAAAGAGAATTTACACTTCCTGCAAATTGGAAGGAAAAAGAAATCTTTATTCATTTTGGTGCTGTAAAGTCTGCCTTTTACATTTGGGTAAATGGAGTAAAAGTAGGATATAGTCAAGGGTCAAAGCTTCCTGCTGAGTTTGACTTGACTGATTATGTAAAACCAGGTAAAAACTCTATTGCTCTAGAAGTTTATAGATGGAGCGATGGAAGTTATTTAGAAGCACAAGATTTTTGGAGAATTTCCGGTATTGAGAGAGATGTATATCTCTATGCACGCCCCAAAACATTCATTCAGGATTTTACAGTGAAAGCAGGATTGATTAATAATTACTCTGATGGAGATTTTAATCTTGAAGTTCTTATAAAAAATACAACGAGTAAAACTCAAAAAAGAAGTCTAGAGGTTCAGCTTAGTTCTCAAAACAGCACAATATATTCTGAAGAAGAAAAGGTTGAACTTAAAAAAGGCAATGAAACCTCTGTAGATTTTAAAAAGGTTTTCTCAAAAATAAAGCCTTGGTCGGGTGAAGCGCCTAATCTTTATCGCTTAACAATCGTGTTAAAAGACAAAAAAGGAAAGGTTATAGAAGTCATCAATAGAAAAATAGGATTCCGTACTTCTGAAGTTAAAAATGGACAGTATCTATTAAACGGTAAACCCATCTTATTTAAAGGTGTAAACAGGCACGAGCATGATGCTGAGAAAGGTCATGTTGTAAGTAAAGAAAGTATGTTGAAGGATATTCAAATCTTCAAGAAATATAACATTAATGCCGTACGAACTAGTCATTATCCTAATGATCCTTATTGGTACGAACTGTGTGATGAGTACGGTATCTATGTCATAGACGAAGCCAATATAGAGTCTCATGGTATGGGATACAACCTTTCTAGAACCTTGGGGAACGATCGTAGGTTTTTGAAGGCTCATAAGGAGCGTATGAAACGTATGGTTGAAAGAGATAAAAACCATCCTTCTATTGTTATTTGGTCTATGGGAAATGAAGCCGGAAATGGTTACAACTTTTATGAAACATATCTGTTAGCAAAGGAATTAGATGCAACACGTCCTGTTCAATATGAAAGAGCATGGTTGGAATGGAATTCAGATCTATATGTTCCTATGTATTCGAGACCATGGGATATTGAAAAATATGCCAAGAATCCTAGTTACAAAAAATCATTGGTGCTTTGCGAATATGCTCATGCCATGGGAAATAGCCTTGGTGGATTCAAAGAGTATTGGGATCTGTTCGAAAAATATGACAAGTTACAAGGTGGATTTATTTGGGATTATGTAGATCAAGGACTGAAAACAGTAAAAAACGGAAAAGAGATCTATGCTTATGGTGGTGATTTTGGTCCAAAAGACATACCTAGTGATAATAACTTCCTGAATAACGGGTTGGTTCAACCAGACAGAACTCCTAACCCTCATATTAATGAAGTAAAGCACATTCAACAGAACATCAAATTTTATGAAGAAGACTTATCAAAAGGAAAAATTAGCGTTAAGAATTGGTACTTCTTTAGAGATTTAAGTAATTATGAATTGAAATGGGAAATTTTGGAGAATGGAAAACCTATACAAAAAGGAATCATCCAAAATTTAAATGTTCTTCCTCAGCAAAAAGAGCCCCTACAAATACCTTATAAAACCACTTTTAAAGAAGGTAAAGAATATTTCCTAAATGTAGAAGCTTTTCTAAAAACTAAGGAGCCTCTATTAAACAAGGGGTATAAAATAGCTTACCAACAATTCTTAGTACAAAAAGGGAAATCAGTTGAGCAGGAGGTTTCAAAACCTGACAGTGAAATTCATTATAATCTTTCAGAAAATACAGTTGAAGTAACTGGAGAGCATTTTAAAGTAACGTTTGATAAGGAACTGGGAACTTTTACCAATTATATTTATAAAGGAACCCAATTAATAGACAAAGGTGCCCAAGTTAACTTTTGGAGAGCTCCTGTAGATAATGATTATGGTGCTTGGACTCCTACAAAATATAAAGAATGGAAAACGGCAGGGAAAACAGAAAAGGTTTCGATGTTAGTTGAAAAAATTTCCAACACACAACTAAAGATCACATTCTCTAAAGCTATTCACAAAGGCGATGCTCAATTCACACAAACATATTTAATAGATGGTGAAGGAAGAATAAACATCACAAATGATTTTAATGCAATTAAAGGAAAACATACTGATTTTTATAGGTTTGGAAACAAACTAAAATTGTCTAAACAATACACAGGTTTCTCTTGGTATGGAAAAGGCCCATTTGAAGCATATCCAGATCGTCAGCATGCAGCTAAAGTTGGAGTGTATAATCAAACTATAGAAGAACAGTATCACCCATATATTCGTCCGCAAGAAACAGGAAATAAACTAGATATAAGATGGGCTAAACTAACTCAGGAAAATGGTTATGGTATTCAAGTTTATGGCGATAAGTTACTTAGCATATCTGCTTTACATTACAGTGAAGACGATCTTAATTCCGGAGATAAAAAAGTGCAAAAACACGCAGGTGAGCTTACAGCCAGACCAGAAGTATTTCTAAATATTGACGGAATGCAATCCGGTCTTGGAAGCATTGATTCTTGGGGAGCTTTACCTCTCAAAAAATACAGATTGCCATTTAAGTCTTACAAATATTCTTATTGGATTGTTCCTATCGTTAGTAAATAATAAAAGATAGGTTGTACAACTCTATAATTTCATAAACCATAAAAAAACCGAGCTATTTGCTCGGTTTTTTTATGGTTTATGTAAACTTTTGTTCTATTCGTTATGCATAAAGCGTTGTTTTGCTAACAATTCTTCTTCTGTTTCTACATTGTCTTCATCAGGAACACAACAATCTACAGGACATACAGCCGCACATTGAGGTTCTTCATGAAACCCTTTACACTCGGTACATTTATCTACTACGATATAATAAATCTCATCAGAAATAGGTTCTTGCTCTTCATCAGCATCTGCTTCATTTCCATTTGGTAAAACAATATTTCCACTCAAATCTGTTCCATCAGAATACTTCCAATCATCAGCTCCTTCGTAGATTGCCGTGTTTGGACATTCAGGTTCACAGGCTCCGCAGTTTATGCACTCATCCGTAATAATAATCGCCATCGTTATTCTCTTTTGTTTGTGTAACTTTGCACTGCAAAAATAAACCCTAAAAAGGTAGCAACCAAAAGAAATGAGTAGTATTCAAAATAGAATTAACACATTTACAGAATTAGGTAAATTTTTAAACCAGTTTTCAAGAGAGGAAACCCGCAAGGATTCTGAGGTTTTAAACAATGATCTTTTCTTTGATGGATTTAAACATCAAATGAAATTAGCCCAAGAAAACAATACTTGGTTTACCAAAGACAATATTTTATTTTCTTTAGAGAATTGGTCAGAAGCCCTTCAGAAAGAGAACCTTAACAGATGGATCTCTGAAGAATCCTTACATGAACACAGTAATCGAACAGTAGCTGTTGTTATGGCTGGGAACATCCCTTTGGTAGGATTTCATGATTTTTTATCTGTTTTAGTCTCCGGACATTCTGTTTTAGTAAAACAATCTTCTAACGATAAGCATTTACTTCCTTTCATTGCCAAATATTTAGAATATGCCAATGAATCCTTTAAAGGAAAAATATCTTTTACAGAAGAAAAACTGGAAGGTTATGATGCTGTAATCGCTACAGGAAGCAATAATACTGCACGATATTTTGAGTATTATTTTAAAGACAAGCCTAGCATTATCAGAAAGAATAGAAACTCTGTTGCTGTTATTCAAGGAAATGAAAATGAATCTGACTTTGAAATGTTGAGTGATGATGTTTTCAGATACTTTGGATTAGGTTGTAGAAGTGTTTCTAAACTATTTGTTCCAAGAGGGTTTGATTTTGATCCTTTCTTTAAAGGAATGTACAAACAACATGAGATTATTCACAATCAGAAATACGCAAACAATTACGATTATAATAAGGCCGTTTATTTGATGAGTGAATTTGATATTTTAGAAAACGGATTCTTAATGATCAAAGAGGACGAAAGCTACGCCTCTCCTATCGCCAGTATTTTCTATGAATACTACGATGATCCTGTAGATCTAAAAATAAAACTGCATCAAGATGCAGATCACATTCAATGCATTGTTGCCAATAACTTCCTGGAAAATGAAGTGAAATTTGGACAAACACAACACCCTAAATTATGGGATTATGCAGATGGTATCAACACTTTGTCATTTTTATCCACAATTTGATTATTACTCCATTAAAAATTAGGAAATTTGCCACTTGTTAAAACAACGCAACACACACATGAAAAAACACAACTTTAGTGCAGGTCCTTGTATCTTACCGGAAGAAGTTTTACAAAAAGCTTCTGAGGCTGTAGTTAACTTCAATAATGATGATCTATCATTAATAGAAATCTCTCACAGAAGCAAACCTTTTGTAGATGTAATGGAGAATGCCAGAGCTTTGGTATTGGAATTATTGGGATTAGAAAATAAAGGATATTCCGTATTATTCTTACAAGGAGGAGCCAGTTCACAGTTTCTAATGACTGCTTATAATTTATTAAATAAAAAAGCAGCTTATTTAAACACCGGAACTTGGAGTACAAAAGCAATCAAAGAAGCAAAATTATTTGGTGATTTGGTTGAAGTAGCTTCTTCTAAAGACAAGAATTTTACTTATATCCCTAAAGGATATGAAATTCCAAATGATGCAGATTACTTCCACTGTACCAGTAACAATACCATCTTTGGAACTCAAATGAAAGATTTCCCAGAGACAAATGTTCCTTTGGTATGTGATATGAGTTCTGATATCTTTTCGCGTCAAATGGACTTTTCTAAGTTTGATTTGATCTATGCCGGAGCACAAAAGAATATGGGTCCTGCAGGAACTACTGTGGTTGTTATTAAAGAAGATATTTTAGGAAAAGTTGATCGAACTATTCCTTCTATGTTGAACTATCAAACACATTTAGGAAAAGATAGTATGTTCAACACACCGCCTGTATTCCCGGTATATGTTTCTATGTTAACCTTAGAATGGCTTAAAAACTTAGGAGGAATCGAGTTTATTGAAAAAGTAAACGAGAAGAAAGCAACTCTTCTATACAATGAAATTGATAGAAATCCATTATTCCAAGGAGTTGTTGAAGTGGAAGATAGAAGTATTATGAATGCTACATTTACACTTACAGATGAAGCATTAAAAGATACTTTTGATGCTATGCGGAAAGAAGCAAGAATTAATGGGCTAAATGGTCACAGAAGTGTTGGTGGTTATAGAGCGAGTATGTACAATGCACTACCTCTATATAGCGTTCAAGCTTTGGTAGATGTAATGCAAGAATTAGAAAGAAAAGCATAAAATGAAAATATTAGCAAACGACGGAATTTCACAAAGTGGAATTGACGCCTTACAAAAAGAAGGATTTGAAGTGATCACTACTAAAGTGGCACAAGAACAATTGGAAAGCTATATTAATGAGTATCAAATTGATGCTATCTTAGTAAGAAGTGCAACGCAAGTAAGACAAGAATTAATTGATGCTTGCCCAAGTTTAAAATTAATCGGTCGCGGTGGTGTTGGAATGGACAATATTGATGTGCAATATGCCATAGATCAAGGACTACACGTAATTAACACACCTGCTGCCTCTTCTAGCTCTGTAGCTGAATTGGTTTTTGCTCACTTGTTTGGAATGGTACGTTTCTTACACCAATCCAACAGAGAAATGCCATTAGAAGGAGATTCTCGTTTTAAAGAACTAAAGAAAGCGTATGCTTCCGGTATGGAGTTACGTGGAAAGACCATAGGTATTATCGGTTTTGGTCGTATCGGACAAGAGGTTGCTAAAATCGCTTTAGGTTTGGGTATGACGGTGGTAGCAAATGATGCATTTAGTGAAGGAGCTCCAATTAAGATTGATTTCTTTAACGGACAAAGTATTACTATTCCTATAGAAACTTCTGATCTAGATACGCTTTTGAAAGAAAGTGATTTCATTACACTACACGTTCCGGCTCAAGAGCAATACATCATTGGAGAAAAAGAGATTGAGAAAATGAAAACAGGAGTTGGTATTGTAAATGCTGCTCGTGGTGGTGTAATTGATGAAGTTGCTTTGGTAAATGCCATTGAAAGTAAAAAAGTAAAGTTTGCCGGATTGGATGTTTTTGAAAACGAACCAAAACCGGAAATTCAGTTGTTAATGAATCCAGAGTTGTCATTAACTCCACATATTGGAGCGGCTACTATGGAAGCTCAAGATAGAATTGGTACTGAATTGGCTTCACAAATTACTAAACTGCTAAAGTAATTTATGGCCATCATAAAACCTTTTAAAGGGGTTAGACCCAGCAGAGATAAAGTAGCCTTGGTTTCTTCAAAATCCTATGAGGCTTACACACCTGCAGAATTGGGTGCAAAGCTGGATTTTAATCCTTTTACTTTTCTTCATATTATCAATCCTGGATACAAGTATCATCAGGAAATTTCAGGTGATCAACGATTTCAAATGGTTCACAACAGATATGAAGAATTTAAAGAGAATGAGATTTTCTTACAAGACGATCTTCCTTCTTTTTATATCTATGAAAGCTCAGATTTTTACAGCAATTTTTGTGGTATTATTGCCGCTACTGCTGTAGAAGATTATAAAAAAGGACTCATCAAAAAACATGAAGGGACCTTACAGAAAAGAGAGATCTTATTTGAAACTTACCTAAAAGCAACAGGTTTTAATGCAGAACCTGTTCTTTTGACCTATAAAGACGATCAGGATTTTAATACATTTATAGAGAATGTAAAAAAAGAGAGGCCTGAATACGAATTCTCTACAACAGATAAAAAACTACATCGATTGTGGTTAATCCAAGATCCGGAAAGGGTAGAAAAGATCATTAGCTTTTTTGATGGTGTAAACGACCTGTATATTGCAGACGGTCATCATAGAAGTGCATCTTCTTCCCTTTTGGCAGACGATCTGGAATCAGAGAACTCAAATCATACCGGTCAGGAAGCTTATAATTTTTTTATGAGCTATCTAATTCCTGAATCGCATTTAGAGATTGCAGAATTCAACAGACTTGTAAAAGATTTAAATGGCTTGTCTACAGAAGAGTTTTTAATTGAGTTAGACACGTATTTTAGAATAGAAAACAAAGGCCCTAACCTGTACAAACCTTCTCAAAAACATCATTTTAGTATGTATTTGGATGGCGAGTTTTATTCATTGTACCTCAGAAAAAACCTGTATAAGTTTGATGATGCATTAAGTAGATTAGATACAGAGGTCTTGTACAGAACCATATTGAAGCCTATCTTGGGAATTGAAGATTTGAACCATAACAATCGTATTGGATATACTCATAACAAGCTAGATATCTTATCTATCAAAAACAATGTAGATAACGGATCGTATAAGGTTGGCTTTGGAGTAGTTCCTATTTCTATAGAAGAAATGAAAGAGATTGCTGATGCCGAATTAAAAATGCCTCCAAAGACCAGTTATATTGAGCCTAAATTAAGAAGCGGTCTTATTATGTATGAATTTTAACTATGGATTTTATCAAGAACAACTTAGCGAAGATCAACACTACTCTACCCGAGCATGTAACACTTGTTGCTGTTTCTAAAACCAAACCGGTTTCTGATATTCAGGAAGCTTATGATGCCGGGCACCGTGTTTTTGGTGAAAATAAGATTCAGGAAATGGTTTCTAAGTACGATGAATTGCCAAAAGACATTCAATGGCATATGATTGGGCACTTGCAACGAAATAAGGTTAAATACATGGCTCATTTCGTTGATCTGATACATGGTGTTGACAGTTTTAAGACCTTGGTAGAAATAGATAAACAAGCGAAAAAACACAATAGAGTAATTCGTTGTTTGTTACAAGCCAGAATTGCTAAAGAAGAAACCAAATTTGGACTACCTTTTAATGAAATTGAAGAAATTCTAGCTTCAGAAGAATTGGCTCAGTTAGAAAATGTAAAAGTTGTTGGCTTTATGGGAATGGCAACTTTCACCCACGATAAAGAAGTTTTGCAAGAAGAATTTTCAAGTTTAAAAACATTCTTTGATCAACAAAAAAACACAAATACAGAACTCACTATTCTTTCTATGGGAATGAGCGGAGACTATCAACTTGCTATAGAAAATGGGAGCACTATGATTCGAGTAGGAAGTTCTATATTTGGTGCAAGAAATTATATAATCTAGAAAAAGAGAAGTTGTACGCAGTTTTAGATATAGAAACTACAGGCGGTAAGTATAATGAAGAAGGAATTACAGAAGTAGCCATCTATCGCTTTGATGGTCATGAGGTAACAGATCAGTTCATTAGCTTAGTGAATCCTGAAAAACCCATTCAAGAGTTTGTTGTAAAGCTTACCGGGATTAGCAATAAGATGCTTAAGAATGCTCCAAAATTCTACGAAGTAGCAAAACGAATTGTTGAAATTACAGACAATTGCACTATTGTAGCACACAATGCCGGATTTGATTTTAGAGTACTAAACACCGAGTTTAAAAGACTTGGATTTGAATATCAAAAGAATACTTTATGTACTGTTGATCTAAGCAGAAGATTGATTCCTGATGAAGATTCCTACAGCTTAGGGAAATTGTGTAAATCCTTGGGTATTCCTATGAGCAACAGACATAGAGCTTCAGGAGATGCATTGGCCACAGTACAGTTATTCAAACTGTTATTGGATAAAGACAAGGATAAAGAGATCATTCAAGAGTCTATCAAATACTTTGACAACAGAGACGTAAAAGATCGTTTGAATTCTATTTTAGAAAGCATTCCCGAAAAAATGGGTGTTTTCTATGTACACAATACCAATGGAAAGGTTATTTACATAGGAAGAGGTAAGAATTTAAAGTCTGAGGTCAACAAACTCTTTCTAAAACAAAGCAGAAGGGCTCAAAAGATTCAAGAAAGAGTTCATAATGTAACCTATGAGTTTACCGGTAATGAACTTTTTACTCGACTTAGGTACAACATAGAATTGGACACATTACAACCTAAGTTCAATTTTAGCAAGAAAAGAAAAAAGATCACAGAAGACTTTGCTCACAGCGATTTTATCCTTCAACATAAAGGAAGAGAACTTGAGGAAAATGCGATCATTTTGGTAGAAAACAATGAGGTTACAGGCTATGGGTTTACCAATCTCTCTTTTCAAGAATCACACTTAGATATTCTTCGATCTGTATTGACTCCTACAGAAAATAAAGAGCTAGCCAAGAACATTGTTAAAAATTATCTAAAAAGTAACTCCGTTTCGAAAATTATTCGCTTTTAAATTTTGAATAGTTTTTATAGTTTGGCTTATCTTAGCGGAAAAACTATGAAAAGAATCTTACTGATAACATTTCTTTCTCTTCTCTGTAATTTTTCTTTTTCTCAAAAATGGAAATCCCAAAAAATGGGGCAAGTCACTCTTCAAGAGTTAAAGATGACTAACTACGAAAAAGATCCTGATGCCAGTGCTGTTATTTTGCATGAGCAATCCTATGTTTATTTTAACTCTACTAAAAAGAATTCGTTCATAAGGTACTACTATGTAAGAGTAAAGATTCTTAAAAAAGATGCTTATGATTTAGCTACAATTCAAATTCCATTTTACAAAACAGTAAATGTAAAAGACATTAAGGGAACTACATATAACCTTAATGAAAATGGGGAAATAGAAAAAACTGATCTTCATAGAAGGTCAATCATTAAGAGTAAGTTTAATAAAGATGTTAGAATCAAATCATTTGCGTTACCTAATGTAAAAGAAGGTTCAGTTATAGAATATAAATTTACAATCAGAACAAGAAGTTATGGTGTTTATGATTGGGAAATACAATCTGATATTCCCAAAATAAAAGCAATCTACGGAGCTGGAGTTCCTATTTTTCTGAGTTATAAATTAAAAGGACTTTTAGAACCCAAGTTTCAAACATCTAAACTAAAAAAGTGTTTTTCTGACGACACCTGTAGAGAACTATGGTATGAGTTTTCCGATGTACCATCTTTTATTGAAGAAGAATATCTAACCAGTAAGAATAACTACATTTCTAAATTAGATTTTCAACCTGAAAATTTTGACTGGATTACCGTAAGAAAAGGAGGCAAAACATTGCGAATTATAGATCGTTACTATAGAGGCCTTGAAAAAGGATTAGAAAAGTACAGAACTCATTTCCGGGGTCAATTTTCAGATTCTATATTACATTTAAAAGATAGTTTGGAAAAAGCAAAGATGGTGTTTAATCATATTCGGGACTATTATAAATTAGGCAGGTTAAATAAGAAAGTAGATGATCTTTATAAAGAAAAAATTGCTTCTGCCTTTACTATTAATACTGCATTATATGCTTCATTAAAAGCAGTAAATCTAAAGAATGTAAACTTGGTAACTTTATCTACTAGAGAGAAAGGTTTTGTAAATGAAAACGATTTCAATATTTCGGATTTCAATTATTATTTGGTGAGGATCGTTATAGATCATAAAGAATATTTTTTAGATGCTACAAACAAATACAGTGTTTTTGGAATCATCCCTTTTCAGTGTCTTAACGGGAGAGCTTTGATCATTGATACTGAGAACGGTAGTCATTGGAAAGAGGTGAAACCCTATAAGAATAATACTACAAAGGTCACCATGTCGCTAATACTGGATGAAGAAGATAATTTTTTTGGAAAAAAGAGTATCATAAGTAGCGGCTACCCAGCTCTTTTTAAAAGAAATAATATTTCTGAGATTGGTGAAAAGAATTATGTAAAGCATTTAGAAACTGAAAATGAAGAAATAGAGATCCAAAATTATCATGTACAAAATTTGGATAGCATAGAGAAACCATTAAAAGAAGTCTATGAACTTACAATGGATGGGTTTGATATTAATTTATCCAAAATATTAAATACAATAAAAAAGAATCCTTTTCAATTGAAACAAAGAGTGTATCCCATTGATTATGGATATAACAAAACGGTTATCTATCGAATAAATATAAAAACGCCTAAAGGTTATGTTTTAAAAGGTATACCCGAGAGTAAAAGCTTTTTCTTACCTAATGACGCGGGTTTTTATACTTATAAAAAGACTTATGAAGATGGAGTTTTTAACATTTTTATCAAATTTAAAATTGACAAAATAGTCTTCTTAGGAGATGATTACAAAGATTTAAAGAAGTTTTATGATCAAATGATCAAAATTCAAAATACTCCTATAATACTTCAAAAAGGATCTTAATTTCTAAAATAAAAACTATGAAAAGGACTTTACTGTTTTCTTTTTTATTTATTTGTCTCTACTCTTATTCTCAAGATATTAACAAAATTTCTTTAGGAAACGTTTCTTTAGAGGAATTACAAATGAAGTATTATGAAAAAGATTCTACTGCAGGAGCCGTCATTCTAGATGAAAAAGTCTATATCTATTCCAACCCAAAAAAATACTATAGTTTTACAAGAGAATACTATGTAAAAATCAAGTTCTTTAATAAAGAAGAATTAGATCGTGCTACGTTTATCATACAAGCAGGCATTCCTAGTAAAAGATCTGCTTACGTTGGTGTTGACGGTGTTGATTTTGTTGAAGGGACTACATATAACCTATCAGATAATGGAGAGATCATAAAGACTGTATTGGATGTTAAAGGAGCTTTAGTAGAAAATATAAATGATTACATCAATAAAACTACTTATATACTTCCCAATGTTAGTGAGGGATCAATCATCGAATTTAAATATGCATACACAACACGTTCTTCAAGTATCTTAAATCAACCATTCCAAACGACTATTCCCAAAGTAAAAACAGAATATGAGCTATTGAATGCTACAGATTATGAGTTTTACGTAAGACTTAATGGTATGCTTAAGCCTAGTTTTAAGGAATTAAAAATGAAAAAGAAGTGTATCAAAAAGAAACATGAATGTTATTACGTTCATTATGTTTTTGATTCTGTTCCTGCGCTTCATAATGAAAAGTACATGACCAGTAGAGAGAACTTTATCTCTAAACTAACTTTTACTCATGAATTTTCTATAAACTCAGAACTAGGTGTTTTAAAAGGCTGGAAAGCTATAAACAAAAGATTAAAGTCTATTTACTTGTCCAGTATAAACAAGACCGGCTTCTTCAAAAAAAGAATTCCTGCAAATACAGTAAATAATGGCACAAAGCTTAAGGTAGCTAAAGAGATTTTTAGGTTTATTCAAAATCATTATACTTGGAATGAGAGAGTTGATCTATATGAAGAAGTAAACTATAACAAATCTTTTAAAGAAAAAGCAGCCTCAGCCTCTACCATAAACATGTCGCTCTTAAATGCTTTAAGGGCTTATCAGTTTGAAGCAAACATTGGATTGTTATCTACTAGAGGTAACGGTAAAATTACAAAGCTTCACCCCTCTCCCAACAGTTTTAACTACTTGGTCATTGTTGTTACTATAGAAGGGAAAAAGTATGTTTTAGATGCTTCCAGGAAAAATATTTCCTTTGGACAATTACCCTTTGAATGCTTAAACGAAGATGTTAGAGTTTTCGACCTTTTTAATGAAAATCCTTATGGCAACAAAAGTTATTGGATAAAAGTAAAACCTATTTCCAATAATAAAGTTCTCATAAAATCGAAAATAGAATTCTCTCCTGAAAATGAAGGGTTTTTCGGAAATGTAGATATAAAAAGAAGCGGCTACTACAGTTCATTAAAAAAAGAAGAGATCAAAAGTTCTTCTCAGGAGGAATACCTTAGTTCTATAGAATCAGAAAGTATAGATTTAGAAATAAAAAATTACACTTCCTTTTTTCTTGATAGGGTTGACAAAGCTTTTCGAGAAAAGTTTGACTTTAGTATTCTCATTGATGAAGAAGAAACTTCTTCGATAAAAATAAATCCATTTTTATTAAACAGGTACGAATCAAACCCTTTTAAAATGAAAGAGAGATTGTATCCAATTAACTATGGATATGCACGCTCTGAAGCTTTCTTTATCAATTTTATTATTCCTGAAGGATATGAGGTTGTCAAGTATCCTAGTGATCTTAAATATGATCTTCCTAACAAAGGCGGAAACTATTTATTACGTGTAAAAAAAGACGATCAAAAGATTAGTATTCTCTCTCAATTACAAATCAACAGAACCACATATATGGGTGAGGAATACGAATATCTGAAAGAATTGTACAATACAATGATCAAAGCACATAGCTCAATAATAGAGCTGAAGAAAAAATAAGTTTACGAAAAAATACTATGAAAAGAGTCATCAACAGTACTAAAAAAGCAATAAACAGGCATAATCCCCTGTATAAATACGTCATTTGACGTATTTATTTTTTTTATCTTTAATCGGATATTTGAAAATCAACCAGTTAAAACTCTCATTATGAAAAAAGTAAGCTTTCTTTTAGCCTTCCTCCTTTTTACTTTTATGCTTCATGCTCAAGGTGATGAAGATCGCGGAACCGGACTGGATTTCAGTCAAGAGAAATACGAATCTGTTCCGATGTCTGCTCCCATCTTAACTAGGAGTTATACGAGTTTACCAAGAAGTTTCAGCTTAAAACCTTATGCTCCTACTCCAGGAGATCAAGGTAGACAGCCTTCCTGTGTTGGGTGGGCAAGCGGATATGGTGCAAGAACCATTGCCTATGCTATTAGAAACAACTGGAAAAATAATAAGATTAAAATTAACCAAAATGCATTCTCTCCTTCCTTTGTATACAACCAAATCAAAGCCTACGGAGATAATAACTGTACCAGAGGTTCTTATATTGCAGATGCTATGAAGCTAATGAACAACTCTGGAATCTTAAAGAAAACAGAGTTTTTATACAACCCTAACAGTTGTACTGCAAAGCCTAGCAGTTATTCTATGCAACGTGCAAGAAATAATAAAATCTTAACCTTCGAGCGTTTAGCAAGATGGGACAATCCTTATAATTTAGTGGGCAAAGTAAAAAAGGCTATTGCTAATAAGAACCCAGTTGTTGTAGGAATGTTCAAGTACGGAAAGTTAAGTGGTTATGGCGAATTATGGACTCCTCCTTCTGTTCCTTCAGGTGGTGGACATGCCATGGTTGTTGTAGGATATGACGATAGCAAATACGGAGGCGCTTTTGAAATTATGAACTCGTGGGGAACTCGTTTTAGAAATGGAGGTTTCTTTTGGGTACGCTATAACGACTTTAAAACCTACATCAAAACTGCCTATGTTTTGATAGATAATGCAAAATCTACACCAGATACAAACACCAATGTTACTACAACTACAACTACAACTACAACTGTAAAACGCAATAGAATATCGGGTGAGATCGCATTACGTTTGAGTAACGGAAGAGACATGTCTCCTACATTATCAAGTGAAGCAAAAAGAAACTTTAATATTGTAAAAGCAGGTAACAATAAAAAGATCAAGGCTACCTATTCTATTGACAAAGCATACTCTTCTGGAACACAATTCAGAATTTATTTAAAAAGTAAGCAAAGAGGCTATGTGTATTTGATTGGTTACGGAGGTTCAGATAAATCTGTAAACAAGCTTTATCCTTTTGAGAATTTCAGTCCTTTCTTCAATTACACCAATAGCGAAATTGCAATCCCTAATGAAGAATACTATATCGAATTTGATAATAAACCCGGCCAAGACATCTTGTGTGTATTGTATAGCAAAGAGCGTTTAGACATTAATAGCATTATTAGCAAAGCCAGATATGGATCGGGAGATTTTGTTGCCAATGTAAAGAAGGCATTACAATACAAAATGTTTAAGGGAGACGACCTTACTTTTGAGAGCGATAAAATTGCATTTAAAGCTGCATCTAGCTCTTCTTCTTCAAAAGTTGTTCCTATATTTATATCAGTAAATCACCAATAAAAAAATTATGAAACTTAAATCAGCCATACTATGCTTATCCCTCTTTTTAGTTGGTAGTTTGAGTCTTTGGGCACAAAGCAGTTACGTATACCAAGAAGAGTTTGATAGTCAAGGCTCATGGACAAAAGGCAATAACGACATCAGAGAACTATATGTTTCAAATGGTAAATACTATTTTGAACATAAGAAAAATGAAGGTAGCAGAGATTTTACTACTAGAACTTTCTTCATTGATTTTACCAAAGATTTTGAAATAGAGACTTCTATTCTAAAGATCTCGGGGGTTCAAGACTACGGAATATCTTTCTTATATGATTATAAAGATGCTGACGATTATACTGAATTTGGTATTACTTCTTCGGGGTATTATAGAGTAGCCGAATCAAAAAATGGCTCTTATAACAGTATCAAATCTTGGACAGCATCTTCCTTTGTAAAAAAAGGGAACTATAGTACCAATAAACTAAAGATTAAGAAAAAAGGAAGTAGAATTACTTATTATGTCAATGGTAGTTATGTATATGGAATGGACTTTAAAAAGTTCAAAGGATCTAAAATGGGATTCCGTTTGTATAGAAACCAAAAAGTAGCCATTGATTATTTTAGAGTAAAATACACCAGTGGTACCACAACCAATACAAATACCAATACTGCTTCTAAAACCATTCTTTTTGAAGGGTTCAATAACAAGAACAACAATTGGTCCGAAACCAATACTACCGATGTAAGGCTTTCTATTGAAAATGGAGACTATATAGTAGATCATAAGAGAGAAACAGGAGGATGGTCTACTACTATTAAAAAATACATCAACACATCAAGAAATTTTAGAATCACGGCACAAATCAAAAAAAGTACCGGAATTCAAAACAATGGTTACGGAGTTACCTTTGGAAAAGAAGACAATGACAATCAGAATCATTTCTTAATTTCCGGTGATGGATCTTATAAGATCGTACAGTATAAAAACGGTACAAGAACTTATGTAAAGAACTGGACATCTTCTAGTCACATTAAAAAAGGAAATGGAGTTTATAACTATTTAAAAGTTCAAAAAGTTGGTTCTGCTTACAAGTTCTACATCAACAGTAATTTGGTACATACCAGTTACTCTGTAAAGATGTATGGAGACCGTGTAGGGTTTACCGTTTATGACAGACAGTCTATTCGAGTTGGTTATTTAAGTATGGCGTATGAGGATAATAAAACAAACCCGAATACAAATACGAATACCAACACAAATACTGTTTCTCATGTAAGTAAAGAAACGATCATTTTTGATGGTTATACAGACAATAGAAATGATTGGTCTACTTCTAAGAACGAAAATGTTGATTTAGACATTAGAAATGGTAACTATTACTTCGATCATAAGAGAGCTTCTGGAGGATGGTCTTCAACCACTAAGAAATATATTGATACTTCAAGAGATTTTAAAATTCTGGCAGATATCAAGAAAGAAAGCGGAATTCAAAATAACGGGTACGGAATTGTCTTTGGTCGATTGGATTCTAATAACCAAAACTTATTCTATGTAAATGGTGGTGGCTCCTTCTCTATCAACAAGATGAAGAATGGGCAAAACAATTACTTAAAAGAATGGACAAAATCTTCTGCTATTCGTACAGGAAATGGTGCTTATAATGTCTTAAAAGTAGTAAAAATAGGTAGCAAGCTTGAGTACTATATCAATAATACGAAAGTGTATACAGATTACAGCCCTGAATTCTTTGGTGATCGCTTAGGATATATTGTATACGACAGACAAAAGGTTTCTATCGCTTATTTAAGTGTAGGATATTTAGACAAAAAGAAAACTGTTGTTAATACCAATACAAATAACACTGATAACATAAGTAATTACACGTATAGCAACTCAGGATTTCATTTTAGTGATCAGTATAGTAGCAACACTAATAAGTGGTATACTTCCAATGATGAAAAGAAAGAGTTTAGTGTTAAAAATGGAAAATACTATCTAAAACACAAGCGAAATGAAAAAGGTTGGGCTACATACAACGATACGTATATTGATACCAGCAAAGATTTTGAAATAGAAACTAAGATTGATAAAATAAGTGGAGTTACCAACTATGGATATGGGTTGATTTTTGGTAAAAAAGACGACAACGATTTCCGTTTTTACATCTCTTCTAGTGGCTATTACAAAATTGCCAGAATGGTTAATAATTCAGAGCAAGTCATTCAAAAGTGGACAACTACAACTTATGTAAATACCGGAAACTTAAAATCCAATACACTAAAGGTTAAAAAGCAAAACGGTTATTATAAGTTTTACATCAATGGTAGTTATGTATACCAAACAGATTATGAAGCATTTTACGGAGATGATTTAGGTTTTGTAGTGTATAACAATCAAGAAATCGCTATTGATTATGTGAGAGTAAAATACCTAGGAACAACCAATACTGTTGTTACTAATAACAAAGCTCTTAAACTTCCTTTGAATGAAAGTTTTTCTAGCAATACCAACGGATGGTCTACTGATAATGTAGACAACTATACCTCTGGTATCAGCAATGGAAAACTAAACATTCACAGAAAGAAAGAAGGTGGAATTTTTATTAGTAAGGACATTGATATTGATACTAACAAAGATTTCATTATTGAAACATCCATCAGTAGACAAAAATCCGGTGCTACCGGTTTATATGGGTTGACATTTGGACGTAAGAACTCTAGTAATGAGTTTACCTTCCTAATTAGTACGAATGGAAGTTACATGTTCAGAAAGTTCGACAATGACAAGTATGGAAAAATCATTCCTTTCACATCCAACAATGCTGTAAAAACAGGAATTGGTCAAGCCAATAAGATCAAAATTGTTAAATCAGGAAAGTTATTACGCTTCTATATCAATGGTCAATACATGAACGAGGCTCCTTTTCAAGGTTTCTTTGGAACCAAACTAGGATTTACAGCGTATCATGAGCAAAAAATCTCTATAGACTATTTGAACATAAAATACCAATCTAGCTCATACAATAATCCTCCGGTGGTTGTTATTACCGAGCCTGATGTAGATTTAAAGCGTGGATTTAAAATTGTAAAAACAAAGAAAATTCAAGTACGAGGAAAAGCTACAGATAAAGATGGTATTTATGAAGTTTTAATCAATGGTGTAGATGCTACAGTAAATGAAGATGGAACTTTCTATGCAAGTGTTCCTTTAAAGATTGGAAGCAATGAGTTGGTGGTAAAAGCCACAGACATCAAACAAGCTTCTTCTACAAAAAGATTCACTATCAAAAGAAAATCACCAGATGTAGATAAAACAGATGTTGTAGTTGTAGATCCTGTTGATAAGATAGATGTTGGATTTGGAAAATACTATGCCTTGTTAATTGGAGTAAGTGATTATAACGATGCTAGCAATGTGCCAGACTTGGAAGGACTTCCTACCAAAGATGCAAAAGACTTAAAAGATATTCTAGTTAATCAATATAGTTTTGAGGAAGAACATGTAGTTCTTTTGAACAACAGCCCTACTGAGAATCAAATTTTAAGAGAGTTTGTAAAACTGAAAAAGAAAGTAACCAACAAAGACAATGTATTGATCTTCTATGCCGGACATGGAGTTTATGATGAAGCTACAGAAACAGGTAGCTGGTTACCTTCTGATGCCGATCCTGAATATGGTTTAAATATGATCAGTAATTCAACAATCAAGGATTATATCAAAGGAATCAATTCAAAGCATACTTTATTGATCTCAGATGCATGCTTTAGCGGTAGTATTTTTAAGACACGTTCCTACAAAGCAGCTCCAAAATCAATCAAACGTAAATTTGAGCTTCCTAGTAGAAAAGCGATTACCAGTGGAACTTTAAAAACAGTTCCTAACAAGAGTGTATTCTTAAAATATCTGATAGATCGTTTAAGAAATAACCAAGAAGCTTATCTAACAGCTAGAAAGATCTTTGATCGTATTGAAGAACCTGTTATGAACAACAGTAAAAACGTACCTCAGTACGGAACAATTCAAGAAGTTGGTGACGAAGGAGGTGACTTTGTCTTCATCAGAAAAAATTAATTTGTAGTATATTGTGTGCAAATTGACAATACTTGAAAGAACCTAAACAAAAAAATACATCTTTTAGACATCGGCTTCATGAAATTATTTATGAAGCCGATACTCCATCAGGGAAACTCTTTGATGTAGTATTGCTTATTGCTATTCTTGCCAGTATCTTATTTGTGATGTTGGAAAGCGTACAAAGCATCAATGATAAGTATGGTGAGTTTCTCAATGTCGCTGAATGGGTGATTACTATTTTGTTCTCGATCGAATACATTTTAAGGATCGTTTCGGTAAAAAAACCTTGGAACTATGTCTTTAGCTTCTACGGTATTATTGACCTCTTATCTACCATACCAAAGTATCTTTCATTAATCTTAGTGGGTACGCACAACTTAGCTGCATTAAGAGCTTTACGACTTCTTAGAGTATTCAGAATCTTAAAACTTGCACGTTACATTAGTGAGTCCAATCGTTTATTAATAGCGCTAAGAAACAGTAGAGCCAAAGTAGCTGTCTTTTTATTCTTTGTTTTGATTCTTTGTATCATTTTAGGAACCGTTATGTATATGATAGAAGGTTCAGAAAATGGTTTTACCAGTATTCCACGTAGTGTTTATTGGGCTATCGTAACCCTCACTACTGTTGGATATGGAGATATTGCTCCCGGAACACCTTTAGGTCAGTTAATAGCTAGTGTTATTATGATTCTGGGTTATTCCATCATTGCCATTCCTACGGGTATTGTAAGTGCTGAGATGACAAAAACTCAAGTTCATACAAATACACAAGCTTGTCCAAATTGTTTGAAAGAAGACCACAAAGATGGCGCTGAATTTTGTTATCATTGCGGTAACGAACTCAACGAATAGATGAACACGCAAAACAAGACCTTAATTACTGTTGTAGGCCCTACTGCTATTGGGAAAACATCACTAAGTATTAAACTTGCCAATCATTTCAATACTGAGATCATTTCTTGCGACTCTAGACAATTTTATAAGGAAATGTCTATAGGAACCGCAGTTCCCGATCCTGATGAACTTAGTGCAGCCCCTCATCACTTCATACAAAACAGAAGTATTTTCGAAGATTACAACGTAGGTGATTATGAAAAAGATGCCTTACAAACCTTAGATAAACTTTTTCAAAAACACGATGTAGTTATTATGGTTGGAGGTAGTGGCTTGTATGTTGATGCTGTTTTAAAAGGTTTTGATGATTTTCCAAAGATAGATTCCAATATAAGAGTTCAGTTAACAGAAGAACTACACACCAAAGGTCTTCCCTATTTGCAAGAAAAACTAAAAGAATTAGATCCGGATACTTATAAAAGTATTGCAAAAGACAATCCTCAAAGAGTTACCAGAGCTTTAGAGGTTTGTATAGGAACCGGTAAAACCTACTCTAGCTTTAAGAACAAAACAAAAAAGAAACGCAACTTTCATTCTTTGAAAGTGGGATTGAATGGAGATCGGGAAAAGATCTATGACAGAATCAATTTACGAGTAGATCTTATGATTGAAGCCGGACTTATAGAAGAAGCTAAACAATTGTATGAGCACAGAAATCTAAATGCTTTACAAACTGTAGGTTATAGAGAACTCTTCTCTTATTTCGATGGTACTTTTACCAAAGAGTTTGCTATTGAAGAAATCAAAAAGAACACACGTCGTTTTGCAAAGCGGCAACTTACCTGGTTCCGTAGAGACCAAGAAACCATTTGGTTTGATTTCCAATCAGATATCAAAGAGATCATTAAAACTATAGAAGAAAAACTTTAACGCTTTTTAAAGAGCATTAAATTTTCGTAAGTCGTTGCCTTTTTTATCTTTGCTGCAAATTTTAAGCAGATGAAAGTAAGAATTATCACTTTTGCGCTTTGCTTTATGGGAATTTTAGCAACCGCGCAAACAAAAGTAGGATCTATCAACTCAGAGTATATCGTTGGTTTAATGCCCGAAGCTAAAAAGGTATTGTCTTTATTAAATGACTATGCGAAAAGGTTGGATTCTTCTTATCAAATAAAACTAAAAGAATACCAAGGTAAAGTTGATGCTTTTCAAAAACTAGGACCTGAGATCTCAGATAACTTCAAGAAAATAAAGATTGATGAGTTAGGTGATTTGGAGAAAAAGCTACAATTAACACAGCAAAATGGTAGTAAATTGCTACAGCTGAAAAAAAATGAATTGATGCGTCCTCTATATAAGAAATTAACAGATGCTATTGCTGTTATTGCTAAAGCTGAAGGATACACTCAAATATTAACAACTTCAGGAAACGAATTTGCATACATCGATGAGAAGTTTGACCTTACCCAAAAGGTAATGGATAAATTAGGAGTAAAAATTCCTAAAGAAAACAAGAAATAAAACTATTTTAAGATATTAAAAAGGGAAGCTTTTCAGCTTCCCTTTTTTTATTACATATTCTGAGTGTAGTAATTATAATCTTTTAAAACTTTGTCTATAAACTCTATATCGCTTTTCTCTTCTGCTTTGATATTAGCTACTTCCTCTATCTTCTTTCTAAGCTTAATTAATGTCTTATAATCTTTTGTGCGAGAAGCTACTGTAAAGGTATCTTTAATAATTCTTGCGTCGTTGTCAGACAACTTGATCACATTAGGATATTTTGGCACATAATTGTCTGTGATCTCTTCCATAATAGTTTGAGAAAATTTTGCAGTATCTTTTAAATAGATCACCACAGTATTTGCAGACATATCCCCTATTCTTTGATTTTTTTTAGAAATAGCCACACTTACAATACCTACACACTTTCCTACCAAAAAAAGCAACAGGATCAATCCTACATAACTATCCCAGCCTAGAGCATAGGCATATACAACCAAAATAAAGAACAAATTAAAATCTACGATTCTTAAAAACCATCTGATAATATAATCTGTAATTGAAGGTTTAAATCCATCAATATTAACCACTTTAATACTCAATGCCTTCTTCCCTACAGTTTGCCCGTTCATTAAGATCTCTGTATACAGCGAATAGAATGTAACCGGTAATGTAATAAGAGCATTAAGGGCTACTGCAGACCAAGTATCGTCTGCCCATCCTTCTATGGTTGCCTCTGTAAAAACAGAGTAAATAAAGAACAGATATGCAAATTTTAAAATATTATCTATTAAAAACGCTCCAGCTCTCTGTACCTCACTTGCTAAGGTGAAATTGATATTTACATTTTGTGTGGTATTTATTTGGAGTGTTTTCATGCATTCATTATTTTAGCCTTAATGAGAGAGGTCGCTTTTATTAAGCAAAATAAAGAAAAATGGCTAGAATTTGAGAGAGTAATTTCAAATAAAGAGAAAAAAAATCCTGACGAATTAGCTGACTTACATATAAAGATCATGAACGACTTGGCCTATGCTCAATCGTTCTATCCCAAAAGCAAGGTTGTACCTTACTTAAACAAGTTGGCAAAAATCAGTTATTCCAAAATATATCATACCAAAAGAGTAGACAAGAATCCAATCTTGTACTTCTTCTTTGATGAAGTTCCTTTGTTGTGTTATCGATACAGGAAATATATTTACTTAGCGTTCGCTGTATTTTTTGTTTTCTTCTTTATCGGATTACTTTCTACATTCAATGATGGTGCCTTTGCCCGACAAATTTTGGGTGATCGCTATATTGATATGACTTTAGAGAATATTGAAAGTGGCGATACGCTTGCTGTTTACAAAAGTGGGTCTAACTGGGGAAGTTTTATTGGAATTTTCCAAAACAACCTTTGGGTAGGACTTAGAATGTTTCTTTCCGGTTTGATTGTTGGAATAGGAACCGGTCTTTATATTGTATACAATGCCATTATGGTAGCTGTTTTTCAAGCTTTCTTTTATCAGCAAAACACGTTTTGGGATAGCGTAAAAGGAATTTGGATTCACGGAACCTATGAGATCTTTGGTATGATCATAGAATCTGCTGCCGGCTATATTATTGGTGCAAGCATTCTCTTTCCGGGAACATTAAAACGTTTCGAGTCTTTTAAAGTTGGTTTGCGACATGCTTTCTTCATTTTTCTTAGCACCATTCCTTTTACATTCTTAGCAGGGTTCTTAGAAGGTTATGTAACAAGATATTATAATACCATGCCTACATTTGTTTGCTACGCTATTATCTTATTCTGTTTGATCACAATTTCATATTATTATCTTTTGTTACCTTATAAGGTAGCTCAAAAACATGGCTTACGATGATCAAAAAAATCTGTTACATATGCTGTCTATTGATCATAGGCTTTGCTCAAGCTCAAACTAGCTATGAGTTTGATGTTATAGAAGAATCTGCGGAAGTAAAAGCCGCTATGAGTACTATAGACACAAATTATGTAAAGACACTTGAACATTCTAAAGAACGTTCATTTGATAAAGAATTGAATGAGAAGTATTCTGGAAGTGATTTTAATTATAACGATAATATTAAAGAATCCAGTCCAGAACCCATAAAAGAACGGAAGAGTTCTACTACAGTGAATTCAGGTTCCGGTGGCTCTGCTGCTTTCTCCAGTTTTATGTCTACCATCTTCCCTATCCTTTTAGGAATTGCCGTAGTACTAATTATTGTGAAAGTGTTTTTTAATGTTGAGCCCGGTTTTTGGAAAAGTAGTATTGTTAAGAAAGAACAGGTTAAAAAGCTCATTAGTGAAGATGATAATATTGATGAAAACGATTATGAGCAACTTTTACAGCTTGCCGTACGAAACCGAGATTTCAGATTGGCTACTCGTTATTACTACCTTTCATTATTAAAAAACCTATCTCAGAAAAAATTTATAGAATATCACAAGGATAAGACCAACTCAGAATATATGTTTGAGTTAAAAGATAAGCAAATGAGATCAGCCTTCTCTTACTTATCGTATGTCTATGCTTATGTTTGGTATGGCGAGTTTACTGTTGATGAAGCAAAGTTTGCTACCATAGAAGAGAAATATCAATCTTTTATCAAAACCATCAAATGAGAATACAGAACCTTAGCATAGTATCTTTTTTGATGGTCATGTCCATATTATTGGTAGGTTGTAATAGAACCAACTGGCGTGAGAATTTCAGAGAGAAATCCAAGAGTCCTTTTGGCGCATATATCATATTTGAAGAATCCAACGATTTATTCGAACCGGCTAAAGTTTTGAATTTAGAGCAAAACATCTACGATTACTTCAACTGGACCTATTTTGAAGAAGATTATAAGTTCAACTATATCTGTATCAAAAACAACGCAAATAAAATTACACAAGATGGTATTGATTTGATTCTTGATTATGTAAAAGATGGAAGTCATGCTTTCTTTTCCTTGAATGATTTCAGTACAAAACTGGAAAAAGCTTTACAAATAGAAACTACAAATCTGGATACACGTTCTTACTCCCCTTCTCACTTGAAGAATTTAAAGGGAGAACTAAAGTTAAACAACCCTGATTTTCATCAACAAAGCTTTCAATACGATCGAAATCTACGTAGAAACTATTTTTCATCCTACAACCCTACCAATACAATTGTTTTAGGTACTCAAAATATAGAAGGAAAGGAAGAACCTACATTTTTAAAGATCTATCACGGAAAAGGAGCTGTATACGTACATACGCAACCTATAGTTTTTACCAACTATAACATGCTTAATGAGAATCATACTTATGTAGAAAATGTGCTCTCTTATTTACCGGACGAAGATGTATTGTGGGATCCTCAGATTCGTTGGAGCAAGATCAACGATTCTGAAAATTCTGATTCTGACAGTAATGCCGGATCTGTATTTGTCTTTTTCTGGAACAACCCATCACTAAAATGGTTTCTCTATTTAGGATTTTTTGGTTTGCTCCTATTCATGCTATTTAATGCCCGAAGAAAACAAAGAGCCATTCCTGTAATAGAACCACCAAAGAATTCAACTTTAGAGTTTACACATACCATCTCTAATCTTTATTTGAAGAATGAGAGTCATAAAAATGTTATTGAGAAAAAGATTCTTTTTTTCTTGGAGAAAGTAAGAACACGCTATCTCATAGACACCCACAACTTAAATAAAGAATTCATAGAAAAATTAGCTATGAAATCAGGTAACGAATTAAGCAAAACAAAATACCTGATCAATAGTATCATTGCATTAAACAAAAAAGAAATGTGTACAGAAGAAGATGTAATGACTTTAAATAAAATGATTGACAATTTTTTGAAACAAAAATAAAATGGAAGAACAACAAGAAAACATCTCCAATGAGCAAACATCAGAAGAGATCAAAAAAGATGAAAATCTTGAGTTTCAGAATCGAATAGACCTCACCGAATTACAGGAGAATGTCTTTAAGATCAAAGAACAGTTACGTAAGGTAATTGTTGGTCAAAAAGATATGGTTGATCTGCTTTTGGTAGCTATGTTAGCAAATGGTCACGCTTTAATTGAAGGAGTTCCGGGAGTTGCAAAAACAATTACTGCAAAACTTCTATCAAAGACCCTATCAGTAGGTTTTAGTAGAATTCAGTTTACACCGGATTTAATGCCTTCAGATATATTAGGAACCTCAGTTTTTAACGTAAAAACTTCTGATTTTGAATTTAAAAAAGGGCCTATTTTCTCTAATATGATCTTAATTGATGAGATCAACAGAGCTCCAGCTAAAACACAGGCTGCTTTGTTTGAGGTAATGGAAGAAAAGCAAGTAACTATAGATGGTACTACCTATCCGATGGGAAAACCTTTTATTGTATTGGCTACTCAAAACCCAATAGAACAAGAAGGAACTTATCGATTGCCGGAAGCACAATTAGATCGTTTTCTATTTAAAATTGATGTAAAGTATCCTGATGCTCAAGAAGAGTTGGAAATTATTACTAGAGAGCAACAATTAGAGAATACTCAGAAGATTCAAAAGATAGAAACTGTTATTTCCGGAGAAGATATTGAAACCTATAGAAGTTTGGTAAATCAAATTCAGATTGAAGCTAACTTATTAAAGTATATTGCAGACATCGTAGTGAATACACGTACCAATTCATTCTTGTATTTAGGAGCTTCTCCTAGAGCCAGTATCGCTATTTTAAATGCTTCCAAAGCATTTGCTGCTATTGCCGGTAGAGACTTTGTAACTCCTGAGGATATTAAAAATGCTGCAATTCCTGTTTTAAAGCACAGAGTAATTGTGACTCCAGAAAGAGAGATGGAAGGTTTGACCAGTCATCAGATCATCGAACAAATTATTGAATCAGTAGAAATTCCTAGATAACTGTTCATGAGTAATCTATACAAATCCTTATTCCTAAACAACCGTTTATTTTTCGTACTCGGAATCATTGCTTGTGCCTTTGTAGTAGGCTTTTTTGCACCGTTTATGTTTGAGGTTTCAAAGGTTGCTTTGTTGGTTATTTCACTACTAACTATTATAGATATTATCGTTGTTTACTCTGTAAAAAAAGGTGTAACCGTAGAGCGTTCTTTACCAGAACGTTTGTCTAATGGAGATAAAAACAAGGTACAACTGCTTATTGAGAACAAGTACAAGTTTGTAGCGCATATTTCTGTGATTGAAGAACTTCCTTTTCAGTTTCAAAAAAGAGATTTCATCTTTCCAATTGTCATCAAACCAGAAAGAAAGCTACATAGAATTGAATACGAGCTCACTCCAACCCTTAGAGGTGTTTATCATTTTGGGCATATCAATTTATATGTAAGTTCTCCCCTACGATTGGCAACAAGAAAATATGTTTTAGGCGAAGAAAAAGAACTAAAATGTTATCCTTCGTTTTTAAAACTGCAAAGTTTTGCTGTAAATGCATTCACAGATTCTCAAACTTACGGAACAAAAAAAGTACGTAGAATTGGGCATTCATTAGAGTTTGAGCAGATCAAAGAGTATGTTGCCGGAGACGACATAAGAACATTGAATTGGAAAGCTACAGCTAAGAGAAATCAACTAATGGTCAATCAATATGTAGAAGAGAAATCTCAGCCTATCTATTCTGTAATTGATAAAGGAAGAACCATGCAAATGCATTTTGATGATTTGTCTTTATTAGATTATTCAATAAATGCCACTCTAGCTGTTAGTCATGCAGCATTGAAAAAACAAGACAGAGCCGGGATGCTCACCTTTTCTGGTAAGGTAGAAGATTTAATTGTTGCTGAACAACGAAACACTCAAATGAATTTGATTTCTGAGGCATTGTATAATGTTGCTACAGATTTTTCTGAATCAGATTTCAGTCAGCTATACAATACTATCAAAAGAAAGATTACCAATCGAAGTTTGATCATCTTGTACACAAATTTTGATACGATAGACGGATTGAACAGGCAACTCCCCTATTTACGAGCATTGGCAAAGAATCATTTGCTATTGGTGGTATTCTTTAAAAATACGGAATTGAGCTCTCTATTGGAAGAAACGCCAAGAAATATTCAAGAAGTATACGACAGAATTATTGCCGAAAAATTCATGTACGAGAAAAAACAAATTGTAAGTGAACTTAAGAAATACGGAATACAATCTGTTTTAACACGTCCGCAAGATCTTACGGACGATACCATTAACAAATACCTGGAGTTAAAATCTAGAGGACTTGTTTAAGCTTCATCTGTTCCTATTGTATCTATAATATCTCGTGGTGTTGATGGATCTTTCTGTTCTTTGATATCAAAATAGATAAAAGCACTTACAACTACACCCACAATGTGAAAGAAGTAATTTAACAAGTAAGATATCACTGTAAGAATTAAGAATATTGGGTCTGAAAATAACTCCGTAGCGCTTACCGAATTTTCTAAATTGAATAAACTGAAACCATCACTTCCAAACTGATAAATCGTTGCAGGAAGATTTAGTATGATACTTAAAACGATAATAATCAATCCTACTACAAACAGCACTCCAAAAGTATCCCACCAATGACCTTTAATAAAATTGAATGCGTCTCCAAAAGCATCAAAAGTTCCAAGATTGTCAAACATTATAAGACATCCGGAAACAGATAAAACAACAGCAAAATAAATCCCTGGCAGAAAACATAACATAAATCCAACAGCCATAACAATGGCATTAAGGAAACTTAAGCCTAAAATTGAGTTAAACTTACTTTTTGTTGTCTCTTGCACCTCTTCATAATCTATTATGCCTCTATTGCTTGCATAGGATTTGATATAGGACAATGCTGAATTTGACATAGCTGCATTTACGACAATGAGTGTTCCAAAATACGCTAGCATTGATAGTAAGTATTCTCCGCTTCCAAATACAGAACCTAAATAACTAGATTCAGTAGCTGTATAGGTATAATACAGTGTTGCTGCAATAGATACAATCATTGGGATTATAGAAGCTCTGAAAATAGAAGTAAAGAAAGGTCTCCCTTCTGTTCGTAAAAATTTTAAAGTATCAGAAATTATGGTTCCTAAATCTCTTTTTTTACTAAATTCAATATAATTCTCGTTCATAAAATGCAATTTTTAAATATATACTTCTAGAAGTTATCTTCTACTATAGTTTGGTGCTTCTTTGGTAATTGCTACATCGTGTGGGTGACTCTCATTGATTCCTGATGCAGTAATTCGTACAAATTTACCTGTTTCTTTTAAAGTTTCAATATCCTTAGCTCCACAATATCCCATACCTGCACGTAAACCTCCTACAAACTGGTGAATGCTTTCTACCAATTCTCCTTTGTAAGGAACTCTACCTACAATTCCTTCCGGAACTAATTTTTTGATGTCATCTTCTACATCTTGGAAATAACGATCTTTAGATCCTTTTTTCATCGCCTCTACAGATCCCATTCCACGATACGATTTGAACTTTCTTCCTTCGTATATGATGGTCTCTCCCGGAGATTCTTTGGTTCCTGCCAGTAAAGATCCTAACATTACGCAATCTGCTCCTGCTGCAATAGCTTTTGGAATATCTCCTGTATATCGAATTCCTCCATCTGCAATTACAGGAACTCCCGATCCTTTGATCGCTGCTGCTACTTCCAATACTGCTGAGAACTGTGGAAATCCAACTCCAGCTACAACTCTGGTTGTACAAATAGATCCGGGTCCTATTCCTACTTTTACAGCATCTGCTCCTGCTTCTACCAAATATTTAGCAGCTTCAGGTGTAGCAATATTTCCAACCACAACTTCCAACTCAGGAAAGGCTTTCTTTACATTTTTTAATACAGTTACTACTCCTTTGGTATGTCCGTGTGCCGTATCAATAATCACAGCATCTACTCCGGCGTTTACTAGAGCTTCCGCTCTTTCTACTGCATCGTGAGTAACTCCTAAGGCAGCAGCAACGCGTAAACGTCCGTAGCTGTCTTTATTTGCGGTAGGCTTCTGTGTTAATTTTGTAATATCTCTAAAGGTGATCAATCCAATCAACTTATCATCTGAATTTACCACCGGTAGTTTTTCAATTTTATTTTCTTGCAAGATCACTTCAGCATCAACCAGTGAAGTTCCTTCTGATACAGTAACCAAGTTTTTAGAAGTCATTACTTCTGTAATAGAACGCTCGTTGTTCTTTTCGAAACGAAGATCACGGTTGGTTACAATTCCAATCAACTTTCCATTAGTATCTACAATTGGAATTCCTCCGATCTTATGCTCACGCATTGCATTCTTAGCATCTAAAACAATTGCTGTTTGCGGTAATGTAATTGGATCTATGATCATTCCACTTTCAGCTCTTTTTACCTTTCTTACTTCCTGAGCCTGTTGCTCTATGGTCATGTTCTTATGCAACACACCTATTCCTCCTTCTCTGGCAATGGCAATGGCCATAGCAGATTCGGTTACTGTATCCATGGCAGCAGATACAATAGGAACGTTGATAGTAATGTTTCTGGTAAACTTAGTTTGAATACTAACTTCTCTTGGAAGGACTTCAGAAAAGGCCGGTACTAAAAGTACATCGTCGTATGTTAAACCTTCTCCTACAAATTTGGAATCGTGAGCGATCATAGTGCAATCAACTTAAAAATTAATTGCAAGCAAATTTACAATTATTTATTTGTATTTTGAGGAAAAATTTTATCAATGGAAACTTATGCAAATGCGCTGCTGTATGCGATCCCTTTTTTTACGTTTCTAGTGCTTTTTGAAATCTTGTACGGACACTTGGTTAAGAAGCAAACCTATCGTGCTTTGGATACCATAGCCAGCTTAAGTTCTGGGCTTACCAACATCATCAAAGATTCTTTAGGTCTTGTAATTATGATTGTTTCTTACCCATTTTTATTAAGTAAGATTTCCATTTTCACCATCGAAAATACTTGGGTTGTATATATCGTTGCATTTATTGCCATTGATTTTGCCAGCTATTGGAACCACAGATTATCGCATCACGTCAACTATTTTTGGAATCAACATGTAATACACCACAGTAGCGAAGAATTTAATTTAGCTTGCGCTTTGCGCCAATCAATTTCTAATTTCTTTGGTTATGTTGCCTTATTATTGATCCCTGCGGCATTGGTAGGTGTTCCTTCGGAAGTTATTGGCCTTTTATTACCAATTCATCTGTTTGCTCAGTTTTGGTATCATACAAAGCATATTGGTAAGTTAGGTTTCTTAGAATACATTATTGTTACCCCTTCTCAGCATAGAGTACATCACGCCATCAACGATATTTATTTAGATAAGAATCTTGCTGCCATCTTTTGTATTTGGGATCGTATGTTTGGAACCTTTCAAGAAGAACTGGATGAAGTTCCTCCAGTATATGGTGTATTGAAACCTGCCAAAACGTGGAACCCTGTATTGATCAATTTTCAACATTTATGGAGATTGATAGTAGATGCATGGCGTACCAACAATTGGTGGGATAAATTCCGAATTTGGTTTATGCCTACAGGTTGGAGACCTCAGGACGTAAAAGAAAAATATCCTGTAGAGATTATTGAAGACCCTTACGGTTATGAAAAGTATCATACCAATCCATCCAAACTATTGATAAGCTTTTCTATTGCTCAATTCGTTATCACTTTGTTGTTGATCCTTTTTATGTTCTTCAATTACGGGAACATCGGTTTTAACAACTTGTTGATCTACGGATTGATCATGTTCTTAGGCATCTATTCTTATACTTCTGTGATGGACGGAACCAAATACAGTTGGGTTTTTGAAAGCATCAGAACACTTTTGGGGCTTTATATTATCTACACCACCTCAGATTGGTTTGGTGTAAATGAATTCTTCTCCCAAGGAAGTAACTTGGTTGCTCTTTATTTTATCATCAGCTTTGCCAGCACTCTTTACTTCTTGTTCTTTGAACAGCGAGAAATAAAAGAGAGTTATGCTTAAACTAATTTACCTAACAACCTTATAATCAATGAATAGTTAATTTTTATTTTTATTTATTCTAAATAAGCTTTGATATTTGATTTCTAGCTAGTACTTTTGCAGTCAAATTAAAATCTATTTAAAATTAATCTAAATAAAAATGAGAAGAGGTCTTACACTCCTAGCATTAATGATAACAATGACTCTGTTTTCTCAAAATAATGAGAAGAAAGAGGATACTAGTCTTGATTCACTTCAAAAATTAGATGAAGTAATTCTTAAAACAAATGTAATTTTTGGTAACAAATATGTAGCACAAAACAGAACAGGTTCTGCTTACTATATTTCACCGAAAGAATTGAAAAAATTCAACTTTACAGACATCAATAGAGCTTTAAGATCAGTACCAGGTGTCAATATTTATGAAGAAGATGGTTTTGGTTTAAGACCAAATATTAGTTTAAGAGGAACGTCTCCTGAAAGAAGTGCTAAGATCACTTTAATGGAAGATGGTATTTTAATTGCTCCTGCTCCTTATAGTGCTTCATCAGCATATTACTTTCCTACTATCGCCAGAATGCAAGCAGTAGAAGTATTAAAAGGAAGTAGTCAAGTACAATATGGTCCATTTACAACAGGAGGTGCTATCAATATGATCTCTAATCAAATTCCAGAAAGCTTTTCCGGTAATGTAAGAGCCAGCTACGGAAGTTTCAATTCTTCTCAATTACATGCAATCTTAGGTGATAGCAAAAACAACTTTGGATATTCTATTGAGTTCTTAAACTACGGCTCTGACGGATTCAAGGATTTATTTAATGGAAAAGATACTGGTTTTGACAAAAATGATTTTGTTGCAAAATTTAGAGTAAACCTATTCCCTTCTGCAAGAGTAAAGCAATCTTTAGAAGCTAAATTTCAGTATTCTGACGAAGAATCTAACGAGACTTATTTAGGTTTGACTGATCAAGATTTTGATGCAAACCCATTTAGTAGATATGCAGGTTCTGCAAATGACTTAATGAAAAATATTCACAGACAGATTGTACTAACTCATCAATTAGACTTTTCTAAAGATTTTAGAATCACTACGAATTTATACAACAACTATTTTACAAGAAACTGGTACAAGGCAGATTATATTACTTTTAACGGTACTAGAGAATCTATAGGAACAGTATTTGGAAATCCAACAACTTATGCAGATTACATCTCGTTAGTGAAAGGAGATATTAATTCTGATGGAGATGACACTATCAACTTAAGAGCTAATAACAGAACATATAAATCAAGAGGAATTCAAACTAAATTTGACTACCATTGGTATCAAGGCGATGTATTTCATGATATTGAAGTTGGTTTACGTTATCACTATGATGAAGAGGATAGATTCCAATGGATTGACGACTACGCTATCAATAATGGAGAGTTAACTTTAGCTAACGCAGGAACTCCAGGATCTAACGCTAACAGAATTAGTAGTGCTAGAGCTTTTGCAGCCTTTGCTACATACAAAGTAAAAGTAAACAATTGGACTTTCACTCCTGGAATTCGTTATGAAAACATCAATTTAGAAAGAGAGAACTTCGGAGGAAGCGATCCTAATAGAACAGGTGCAAATCTTTCTACAAGAGAAAATAGTGTAGACGTGTTTATTCCTGGTATTGGTACAAACTATAAGTTTAACAACAATGTTTCTGTATTTGGTGGTGTGCACAAAGGATTTTCACCTCCAGGAAATCAACCTGATGAGAAACCTGAAGAAAGCATCAACTATGAGCTAGGAACACGCTTTAACTTAGCAGGAATTAGAGGAGAGTTTATCGGATTCTATAACGATTACAGCAATCTATTAGGAAGTGATTTAGCTGCAACTGGAGGTACAGGAAGCTTAGATCAATTTAATGCGGGAGAAGTAACCATTAACGGGTTTGAGTTATTATTAAACTACGATTTCTCTAAAACTGATAATAATATTAAACTCCCTTTCTCTTTCGGTTATACATACACAAATACTGAGTTTGAAAATAGTTTTGGAAGTGATGATGATCTTTGGGGTACTGTTACAGCTGGTGATGAATTACCATACATCTCTAAGCATCAATTCAATGTAGGATTTTCTTTAGAGCATAATAAATTTGAATTAAACTTCAATGGTAGGTTTAATGGTAAGTTTAGAACTCAAGCAGGAAGAGGAACCATCCCTGCTAATGAATTGGTAGATTCTAATTTCATTATTGATTTTTCCGGAAAATATCATTTCAACAAAAGCCTAAGCTTAACAGGAAATATCATCAATTTATTTGATGAAACTTATGCTGCTTCAAGAGTGCCAGCAGGATTAAGACCTGGTCATCCGTTTGGAGCTTATGCCGGGTTACAATACAAGTTTTAATAAAACTTCATAACACTAAAAAAGGGAGCCTAACAGCTCCCTTTTTTAGTTATCTACAGTTATTATTTCAAGGTTTTCATATAAGCTATCACTCCTTTTCTAATATCATACGCAATTTCTTTCTCTGTAGGCTTGGAAACTGAGACGATTCCTTTGTTATCTTCAGTTAAAAAAGGAATATCTAAGCCTTTCATTAAGAAGTCACTAACCGCTACTGTATAGGTTTTATTTGGATTGATCTTTTGATTCTTTACTTTCCACACTCCTTCTTCATTTTGAATTCCATCTCTTTGTAAATAAGCTCCGGTTCCTGCAGCATTTTTTCCAAACTCTAATACTTCTTGTAGTAAACTCCCTTTCATCTGAACTTTAAATACAGCTCCTCCGTATGGTAAAACTCTAAAAATATCAACGCTATTGATATCTCCCATCAATTCATCATCAATTCGGATTGAACCTCCATTTACGATAGCACAATCTACTTTATTGTCGTAAGAAAATGCCATGGATTTGGTTACGATCTCACCTAAATTAGTTTGTGTAGAACGAATAGGGGTATCTCTACCGTCTAAGGGAACTTCAGTTGTATAGATTACCTCATATGGATTTTCAACAATTTGAGAGATCTGACGATCCATGATAGCCTGCCATTTATCAACAACTGCTTTTACGTTCTCTTCACTGGCAATTTGATCTGTTATTTCTTTTAATGTTGAAGAAACAGATGCTTTCCCTGTTTTTTTATCATAAGAGATCTTATGGATGTAAGCAGATTTTGCATTGGCATCTGCTTTTCTAATCATTACCTCCCCTACTTTTTCATCTTTATGGGTATGTTCATGCCCTCCCATGATCAATGGAATGTTTGGCAATAACTCCGCGATTTTTTTATCCTCTTCAACTTTTACATGCGTTAAACCAAAAACCACATCTACTTTGTCTTTTATCTCGTTGTATTCTCTTTGTATTTCTTTATACATATCAGAATATTTCACATAACTCCTAGGATTGGATGGGATACATACACTAATAAATCCAACCTTAATTTTTGTGCCATCTTTATCTATGATCTCTTTGATGTGTGATCCTTTGATAGGATTTGAATTTTGATAGAACGGAACCAAGCTGTCTCCTTTTACATTCATAGCATTCCCTATGATCCATGGAAACTCACTTTCATTAATTCTTTTTTCAAGGTCTTTATTGCTCAAATCAAATTCATGATTTCCAAAAGCTGCTACTTCAAAATCCATAGCATTCATCACTTCTACCATTTGCCTTCCTCTAATTCGATCTCCATCATACTTCATTGTACCTAAAAGAGAAGGGTTTAAAAAATCACCTGCCATAACCAGCATTGTATTCGGATTTTCCTTCAATAATTCCTGACGCACTGTTTCCAGTCTGGCCATCCCTCCGTATTTACCTCCTTGAATAGGAGCAATTTCATATACATCGTTTACTTGCAACAATGTGAAATCGATTTTCCCGTCATCACTCTGACAAGAAATAAAAAGTGTAAGGGCTAAAAAAGCTACGAGAAGTTTGATCTGTTTCATGGTATTTTGATTTGTAACAAATCTACACCCAAAATTTTAGAAACTTGTACGTAAATATGCGTAATTTCTTACGATCTAGGAGAAAACCTGTAGAGCTTGATTGTAGGCACTTTCAAAACTCATAGGGCGCACTCCGGTATCTGCCTTTTGCTCTGTAAAGTAGGATACTAACTTTTCTGTAGGCATATTACCTGTCAATTCATCTTTAGCCATAGGACATCCGCCATAGCCTTTAATAGCTCCATCAAAGCGTCTGCAACCGGCTTTATATGCTGCATCTACTTTTTCATGCCAGGTATCTGGAGTTGTGTGCAAATGAGCTCCAAACTCTATTTCAGGGTATTTAGGAATTAAGTTAGAGAACAAGTAATCGATCACTTCGGGAGTAGAACTACCAATAGTATCAGATAGCGATAATATTTTTACCCCCATTTTAGATAGTTTTTCTGTCCACTCTCCTACTATTTCAACATTCCACGGATCTCCATAAGGGTTTCCGAATCCCATAGAAAGATAGGCTACGACCTCTTTGTTAGTTCTATTAGCTATAGCCAAGATCTCTTGTAATGTTTCTATGGATTGTGCTATAGTTTTATGTGTATTTCTCATCTGAAAATTTTCAGAGATAGAAAACGGGTACCCTAAATAATTGATTTCTTCAAATTGAGAAGCATCATTGGCACCTCTTACATTGGCAACAATGGCTAAAAGCTTACTGATTGTTTTTGACAAATCTAACTTAGCCAACACCTCTGCTGTATCTCTCATTTGCGGAATCGCTTTAGGAGAAACAAAGCTTCCAAAATCAATAGTATCGAAACCTACTCTCAATAACGAATTGATATACTGAGCTTTGGCTTCGGTTGGAATAAAGTGGCTTTTTATGCCCTGCATAGCATCTCGAGGACATTCAATGATCTTGACTTGGTTCATTGGCTCAAATATACGACAATTAGATGTTTTGTTTTTCAAATTGTTTGTCGTTTCAAGTAGAGAAAACTATCTCTTCGTTTAACTTTTCGATATCAAAATAAATTCCAAAATCTTTTCATTCATTGACTTTTCTATTGAATATAATTAACTTAACAGGGCAAAAAAGTAATCATGTCAAAATATATCATAACGGCTAAAGAAGAGGTTTGCAGCAAGTTAGCAAGAGTGCTTAAAAAATATCCGGTAGTTAAAGACACATTTGAAAATTCAGGGTTTTGGTATACAAATGGAGAAACAGGTCCTGAATGGTTTACTGTTACGATTGAAGCAGATTTTAAAGATAAAGATGAAATAGAGATGCTACTTCAACAAGAGTTGAAGAATATGAATGCTACAGCTTCAAATTATTATTGGGGGTGAAATTTAGAAATAAACTCTAAAAACAACATTTGGCGTAATTCCCAAACCTACACTTGTAAGTTCAGACAAGACAACATTTCCACCATTACCCGTTGTGGTACCAAAAGTGGTGTTGATCTCGTTATCTCTATTGTATAAATTGATAATAGATGCTCCCAACCTAGCTTTGATCTTACTTTTTGAATCAAAATAGAAGTCATAAAAAGCACTCAAGTCCATCTTGTGATAACTCAAAAGTCTTTCGGTATTCTGTTCTTGAAAAACTACTTCTCCATTGACAAGAGTTCCTTCTGAATAAGGTCTTCCGGATGCAAATTGCCATCCTAGAGAGAATTGAAACTGCTTGTATTTAAAAGAGTTTGTAAAGGATATTACGTGACGTTGATCAAAATTTCCCGGGAATCTTCCTGTTTGAAGATCAGGGAAATTAAAGTCGTTCTTACTATATGAATACCCTAACCAAGTTCTGAATCGGTTGATCTTTTTCTTCAACAGTACATCTACTCCAAAGATCGAGCTATTTCCCGATGCATAGATTTCAGAAAATGGATTGGTAGCAAAACTAGAAGTCAAGGTAGTTAGTCCTTTTACTTTCTTATGATACGACTCTACATCTATTTTCCATCCATCTTTATCAAAAAAGAATCCAAAGGTCATTTGTCGATTGTTCAACACAGGAACACCTTGTTCTTGATCTGCCAATACCCAAACAGCCTCTCCTACTCCTAAGTCATTAAATCCAAAGGAAACTAGTTGACTGATTCCTTGATTCTTAATCTCCATAGAAGCTTTTAACTTAAAGTGATCTGTAATGTTGTAATGCGAATAAATTCTTGGTTCTACAAAGAACTCTTTGATCTGCGGGTAATAGCTGGTTCTAAAACCTCCTCGTAGAAATAACTTATCAAACTGATATTCCGACTCAGCATATGCATTATGTATAGACAGATTGGTTCTTACATCTTCAATGGTAATTGCATCATTATTAAATGCCAATTTATAACCTACCAAATAATTGATCAACTCGTACCCAAACTTTAAATTACCTTTGGTATTGATACGTTTTCTTGCTTGCAATTGAAGTCCGAAGTCTTGTACCTTATTACTATTGGTTGCTGTGTTTAAACTTCCAAAAGGTGTAAGTTGGGTAAATTGATAATCGGAATTAAATTCTGAATAACTAAATGATGACCTATAACTCCATGGCCTCTTAGACTGGTAATCCCATTGAGCACTTAGTCCTTTATTATTAAGATTTAGTTTGTCTCTTGTTCCAAAGTCCTCAGCATCTACATTGGCATAATCCAAAGAATTGTCTACCAACAAACTACTAACACTTATTTTATTCTTTTCATTGGGCTGAAACACCAACTTGGCATTGATATCTAAGAAATTGAACTTATCTCTTAATACTTCTAGTTCTTCTTCTTCAATCACATCGTTGGTTTCCTCAATCTTTGTGTTTTGAAAAACCTTATCACTAAATGAGTTGAAAGTTGGAAGGTTAAAGATATCATTGATAGATCTACGTGCAGAAAACAGAAAACCTATTTTATCGCTCTTAATCGGAGTTTTCACATACACATCTCCATGCAAAAAGTTAGCGCCAAAACCTCCTGAAGTCTCAGTAGGAACCTCGGTTAACGAATTGATATCTACAACTCCAGCAATACGATCACCAAACTCAGGTTTTGTACCACTACGGGATACATTTACAGATTCTACCACATAAGGATTAAAAGGTGAAATCATTCCAAACAAATGTCCTTGATGATAGATCTTAATTCCATCATAAAGAATTAAGTTTTGATCGGGGGTTCCTCCTCTAATATGCAAATTTGAAGCCGATTCTGTTGGGCTTGTGATTCCTGGTAACAATTGTAAACTTTGAAGAACATCAGGCTCTGTTAACCCAGGTAAAACTCCCAATTTGGTAGGTTTCATTGTTATTGATCCATCCTTCTTATTTTGGTCGAATCCGGAAGTCAGGTATTCCGTAACCAAGACCACTTCATTTAATTTATTGGAATCGTAAGTGAGGTCGAATGAAGATTTGATAACAACATTTTCATCACCAATGAATATAAATTCAAGGCTTTTCTCTTCGGAAATACTATTCAAAAATGTTTTTAGGTCAGCTTCTCCATTATAGGTAAACACTTCCTTTCCTAAAAGATCACTTTTATAAGAAAAGCGGAGATCAAAACGATCTTCCAAATCGTTAATAATCTCTACTAAGGGAGTATCCTTATAGTGAAAAGACAATTTCTGCCCATAGGACAGAAATGTGATAAAAAAAAGAATCAGACAAAAATGTTTCTTCATTAGGGCTTTTGGATAACAACGTTTCCATCAGCATCCATTTTATATGATATTTCCATGGCTGTGAAAACGGTTTTCACCGCTAATTTAACATCTTTATGCGAAAAACTACCTGTAAATAATCCAGGTTTAACATTTTCCTTTTCATTAATAGTTATATTGAACTGTCTTTCAAGCTCTTTTAAGACAAGTTCTATAGATGTAGATTTAAAAGTACTAGCTCCTTTTACCCAGCTTGGCTCAAGAGCTTCTACATTGTATTCTTTTTTTACGCTCTTGTTGATTGCAAAAGCTTTTCCTTTGGTAAGAATTACTGATTCGTTGTTTTCAGTAATTACTTTTACTTTTCCTTCGTAGCAAATAACATTGTAAAAATCTTCCCTAGAGTTTACAACAAACTGAGTTCCTAACACAGTTACTTTACCTTCATCTGTATTTACAGTAAAGGTTGATCCTTTTTCTACTTTAAAAAATGCTTCTCCATCTAATTCTAGAGAACGTTCATCTTTCCAGTCTCCTTTTTTGAAACTCAAAGAAGATCCGGCATTCAAATCAACATGAGACCCATCCGGAAGATCAAATTCTATCTTTTCTGCTAATTGGGTTGTATAAGTTGTAGTTGTAAAAAAGAAGCTATACATAAAAAATATAAGAGCTACAGAAGCGGCTGCTGCGTAACTCCATAAAGGAAGTACTCTTCTCTTTTTTGTTTCAGCCTTCGAATTTAGTTTCTCTAATGTTGCTTGTAGATTAGATTCTACATCAAAATTTGCTATTTCAGCAGTATCCAGCATTTCAACAATTTGAGCATACTTTTCGTACTCTTCTGAGTTTTTAAACCCACTGAGTTCTTCAGCTGTTAGTTCGTTGGCAAGCCACCGTGCTAAAAAAGTATCATCGTAGTGTTGTTCCATAATAATGGTTTTCAGGTATAGAACAGTTTCCTTTCTATAAACCCTACCTAAATTTTATAATTTTTAATTTTAGTACGCAAATGTAGCATCGCCTGGTGCATTCTTTTCTCTACCGCTTTTTGCGATATCCCCAGCATTTCTGCTATTTCCTTGTACTTTTTCTTCTCTATTCTATTCAGTAAAAAAACCTCTCGTTGTTTCTCTGACAACGAGTTAATCGCGTCGTTTAACTCTTGTTGAAATTCTTTTTCTCGCAAAACAAACTCCGGAGTTTCTTTATTCACTGTATCTCTTTTTACTTGTTGGTATTTTAAAATTACCTTTTGGTGTTCTACTTCGTTAAAGAAATCGTTCTTTACGATCGTGAATAAATAAGACTTTGCTTTTTCTAATGGGACTTTAGCACAGTTCTTCCAAAGTTTTACAAAAGCATCTTGCGTTAAATCATCTGCTTGATCAGGGTTTCCACACTTAAAGAGAATGAAGTTTCTAACGGCTTTCGAATAATCACGAAAGACCTTCTCAAAAACTCGTTCCTCGCAAACTGAATGTAAAGGTTTACTCATTAATTGATGCTATTGGACAAACTTAGTTTTTTTTTCGGAAAAGTAGGGTAAAATTTTATTTTCTTGTTTTCTATATATCACAACAGACAAGCCTACTTCTATGAAAGTTAGAGTGTCTTATTCTTTACTACTTTCTTTAGAAAGGTTGTTGTGCAGTTCTAAAGTAGTAGCTATTATAATCTTTAGGTTGATCTTACAACATATAAACCTGACAAGGCAGACCTCTGCGTTTTTAAAATATACCCCTCAGATTCGCTGAGGTCTCCTTGATAGGATAAAAACAACATATTATTTGAAAAATCTGTGTGATAATTTCATTAGAATGTAATTAGTTCGACTTGGGTTGAAGTATTACTTTTAAGGAAGTACCAACTTCCCGAAATAGCCAAACCATAAGAGAAAACCTGTAATACCTCCAACAAGTCCGGAAATTATAAACGTAAATCGATATCTAAGAGGAATTACTCTAAAAATCACATAAAGAGAAATTACCATTCCTAATACAAATGCAACGGATGGAACAACCCATTCGCTCATCCCTAAATATCTCGATATTCGAAATTCATCTCCATGAAAATTCTCTTTCCCATACAACAAAGATGAATACGCTCCTGTAACAAAGTTGAAGACTTCTCGTAAAGCAAACAGTGCCATAAAAGTTCCTAACCAATCTAAAAAAACAAAGTACTGTTTGCATTTAGATCTTCTAAAGTAAAGAACACAAAGCCCAAAAAAGCTTGTAAACAGAGTTTGCAACGGACCTCCTAAAGCAATCCATAACGATCTGGTTTTTGAGTAAGGGTATTTCTCTTTTAATAACTTTAATAGCTCCAAATATCTTTCCTTTTCTCTGAAATCATTGCCTTCTTTTATTGCCTCTATATTCTCTTCTAAGATCTTATTATATTCTATAAATAAGTCATCTTTTGCTCTTTCTGCATAAAAATATTTCATGCTTCCATAGTGAAGTGTTGTATCATAACCATAATATTTGGCCACGGTTATATGGCCTAACTCATGAGTTAATGTTCCTACAACTGTAAAGAAGATAAATGAGATAACAATTCGTATTGAAAACGGTAAGATAAACTCGTATTTGATCACCTAGCTAAACTAAGATAAAAATGGCAATTGCTACGAATACAACAATTTGCAGCCATTTTAACCAAACACCAATGCTGTTGTTGTTTTGAATCTTCTCTGAAATGGTTCCACCTAACAAAGCAATGGAAGAAAAGATCACAAAAGAAGTAGCTATAAACAATCCTCCTAAGACATAAAACTGAATAACATTGGAAAGTGAATCTGAAAAAAGAAACCCAGGGAATAGCGCTAAAAAGAAGATAGTTACTTTAGGGTTTAATACATTCATTAAAAAGCCTGTTTTGAAAAGTTGCATTGGAGATTTCTTCTCCAAGCTTTCACTATCCATAGCAATATCGGCACTGCTCTTAAAGACTTTATACGCCAAATAAATCAGGTAAGCTGCTCCTAAAACTTTGATTCCGTAAAAGATGGCCGGAGTATTGGTAATGACTGCAGATACCCCAAAAGCAACCAAGGTTGTATGAATAATACATCCTGTCATTAATCCTGCTACGGTAGCCAATCCATATTTCTTTCCATACACAACACTTTGCATCAATACAAAAATATTGTCAGGCCCCGGTGAAATGGCCAAAGCAGCTACTGAAGCCACGAAAGAAAATAGGATCTCTGTATTCATTTAAGATTGCTTTAAAATAGCTTTATTGATCTGTTTGATCAGTTTTGGACCTTCATAAATAAATCCTGTATACAGTTGCACCAAATCTGCTCCTGCTTCTATTTTTTCTAAAGCGTCTTTTGCTGAGTGAATTCCTCCTACTCCAATAATTGGGAAAGCTTTGTTAGATTTTTGTGCCAGAAAACGAATTACTTCCGTAGAACGATTTGTTAAAGGTTTACCGCTTAAACCACCCATTTCTTCCTTATTAGAAGAAGAAAGACCTTCTCTAGATATGGTTGTGTTTGTAGCAATAACTCCTGATATCTTTGTTTCAGAAACGATCTCAATAATATCCACTAACTGCTCGTCTGTTAGATCCGGAGCGATCTTCAATAAGATTGGTTTCTGAGTTGGCTTTTCTGAATTTAATTTCTGTAGTGTATTCAGTAATTGAGTCAACGGCTCTTTGTCTTGTAAGGCTCTTAAATTAGGCGTGTTTGGTGAGCTTACATTCACCACAAAATAATCAACATGATCAAACAATGCATGAAAACAGATCTCGTAATCATTCACAGCATTTTCATTAGGTGTTACCTTGTTCTTCCCTATGTTTCCACCAATTAAAACACCTTTGTTCTTTTTTAATCTTTCAACAGCTTCTTCAATTCCTCCGTTGTTGAATCCCATTCTGTTGATAATAGCGCTGTCTTCTTTCAAGCGGAACAATCTTTTCTTCGGGTTTCCTTCCTGAGGTTTCGGAGTAATGGTACCGATCTCTATAAATCCAAAACCAAAATTAGATAACTCATTATAGAGTTTTGCGTCTTTATCAAATCCGGCAGCCAGTCCTACAGGGTTCTTAAAGGTTAAGCCAAATAATTCTCTTTCCAACTTTTTGTCTTTAACCAAATACAGGCTTCTGAACAAATTAGGAAATAAAGGAATTCTTGATAAGAATCGAACCATAGAAAAAGTAAAATAGTGTACTTTCTCAGGGTCAAACAGGAATAAAATAGGTCGAAGAAATATTTTGTACATAATCAAATATAAAAAAGGCTCCTTAATGGAGCCTGATATTATCTTAAAACAGCATTTAAGTTCTTTTCAAATGTCTGTTGTAGTTTTTGCATGATCTTATCTATTTGCTTATCAGCTAAGGTTTTGCTATCATCTTGCAAAACAAAACTTACGGCATAAGACTTTTTACCTTCCGGTAGATTTTCTCCTTCATAAACATCAAACAGATCAACTTCTTTTAATAGTTTTCTTTCTGATTGAAAAGCTAAATTATAAATCTCTTTAAAGGACACAGAATCGTCTAATAATAGAGCTAAATCTCTCTTAACAGCCGGAAATTTTGCCAATTCACTTACTTTGATCTTCTTCTTACCTGTTAATTGTAAAATAGTTGTCCAATCAAAATCAGCGAATAAAACTTCTTGTTTGATTCCAAACTCTTTAAGTACTTTCTTTCTGATAACTCCAAATTCAACCAATCTTGTTTTTCCAAGACTAAAAACAATCCCTTCGGAAAAAGTGTCAGATTTAGTAGGTGTTGTCTTTACGTTAGACAAACCTAACCTTTCAAGAACTAAACTCACGATTCCTTTTAAATAGAAGAAATCTGATGCTTGTGTAGCTACTTTCCAACTCTCTTTTACCTTCTCTCCTGTTACAAACAATGTTAAGTGTTTAGATTCTTGGTAACCACTTTCATATTTGTGATACGTTTTTCCAAATTCATATAATTTCAACGAACTGTTCTTCCTGTTGATGTTATACGAAACTGACTCTAAACCGCTAAACAACAAAGATTGACGCATTACCTTTAAATCGTTACTCAAAGGGTTTAGCATTTCTACATTGTGCTCAGATTTTAAGTTTTCAGACAATGAGACATAATCTTCTTTGGTTAAAGAATTTGCCATCGTTTCATAAAACCCTAAAGAGGTTAATTGATCAGCAATAATGTTTTCAACCTTTACTTCATGATTCGAATCAAAAGAAATGGAAGTATTTAACTTGTGAGAGAAATTGATATTGTTGTATCCATACACACGTAAAATCTCTTCAATAATATCTGCTTCTCTTTGTACATCTACTCTGTAAGACGGAATAGTTAACCCTAATCCTCCTTCAGTTTCACTACTAATTCTTATTTCTAAAGAAGCCAAAATGTTCTTGATGGTTTCTTTATCGATCTCTTGTCCAATTAATCGGTAAGCATTGTCATACGATAAGAATACTTGAAAATCTTCTGCTTTTTCAGGATAAAAATCCATTACATCAGAAGCGATTTTTCCTCCTGCATACTCTTCAATTAGTAACGCAGCTCTCTTTAAAGCATACTCGGTAAAGTTAATGTCGATACCACGTTCAAAACGGAAAGATGCATCTGTATTCAAAGCATGTCTTTTTGCTGTTTTACGTACAGAAATAGGGTTAAAGTAAGCGCTCTCTAAGAATACTGATGTTGTCTTTTCTGTAACTCCGGATCCAATTCCTCCAAATACACCTGCAATACATAACGGATTGTTCTCTGCATCACAGATCATGATATCTTCTTCATGAAGTTCTCTTTCTACCTCATCTAAAGTTGTAAACTTGGTTCCCTTTGGTAAAGTTTGCACCACTACTTTGTTTCCTTTGATCTGTTGTGCATCAAAAGCATGTAATGGCTGCCCCAACTCGTGCATTACGTAGTTTGTAATGTCTACAATATTGTTCTTAGGAGTTAATCCTATGGCTTTTAATTTATTTTGAATCCACTCAGGAGAATCTTTTACTTCTATGTCTGTGATAGAGATTCCACAATAGCGAGGAGCTTGCTCTTTATTGTCTACCTGAACTTCAATTCGTAGCGTTCTTTCATCAACATGAAAATTACTCACAGAAGGAGAAATCAATTCTAAGTTAATACCATGTTGAATCAATCCGGCTCTTAAATCTCTTGCCACTCCGTAATGACTCATTGCATCTGCTCTGTTAGGAGTCAATCCAATTTCAAATACCTGATCGTTTTCTATATTGAATACCTCAGAAGCAGGAGTTCCTACTTCTAATTCTTCTTCTAGGATCATAATACCATCATGACTGGAACCTAATCCAAGTTCATCTTCAGCACAGATCATTCCATGACTTACTTCTCCTCTTATTTTTCCTTTTTTGATCTTAAATCCATCTCCTTTCTCATCATACAACATTGTTCCCACCGTTGCTACAGGTACTTTTTGTCCGGCAGCTACATTGGGTGCTCCACAAACAATCTGTACCGGTTCACCGTTTCCTAAGTTCACAGTAGTTACTTTTAAACGATCAGCGTTAGGATGTTGCTCGCATGTTAAAACTTCACCTACAACAACTCCTGCCAAACTACCTTTTATAGATTCTTTGGTTTCAATTCCTTCAACCTCTAAACCTAAGTCGGTTAATAATTCCCCTGTTTTTTCTGCTTCCCATTCAACTTGCAAAAATTGCTTTAGCCAATTGTATGATATCTTCATTAATTTTTTGTTCTGGATTTAGCCGCAAATGTAACCATTTTTGTTGATTTTTCCGCCCTAATAGCAAGTGTTAATATCTATTTGATAATTAATCATTTATTTACATATGTTAATGAAAATTTGTAGTAGTTTGCTACTGGAAATTAACTAACTTAAACTAACCCTCTCATGAAGAAAACATTACTGTTTTTCATGCTGCTATGGTCTGTAGTAGTATTTGCACAAATTCCTTCTTATTACAACAATGTAAATCTTACATTAACGGGAACAGCATTAAAAAATGAGTTGTCTAATAAAATTATAGTGACTCATACAACCGACCTATCCTACACTCCTGGTGTATGGGATGCCTTACGATTGGCCGATCTAGATCCTACCAATTCTAACAATGTGGTTTTGATCTATGGATGGAATGATAGTGATACTGACATCACTAATGATAGAACAAGAGATAAAACACTTCAAGACACAGGAAGTGGTGCTACTTTTGTTTGGAACAGAGAGCATGTATTTTCTAAGTCTCTCGCGAGTCCTGTTCTAGTAACTAGCAGTGCCGGCCCCGGTACAGACGCTCACAACCTGAGACCTGCTGATAGAACAAGAAACACCTCTCGAAGCAATAGAAAATTTGCTGACGGTAGCGGAACAGCTTCCTACATTACTGCTGAAGGGTATTGGTACCCTGGTGATGAATGGAAAGGTGATGTAGCTAGAATGATGATGTACATGTATTTACGTTATGGAAGTCAAACCTTACCTACCGCTGTAGGTGTTGGTACTCCGGTAGCTTCAGATAGTAATATGATTATGTTATTCCTAGAATGGAATGCAGAAGATCCTGTTTCTGACTTGGAAAAGCAAAGAAACCCTGTCTTAGAAGGATTACAAGGAAACAGAAACCCTTTTATAGACAATCCTGCTTTCGCTACCCAAATTTGGGGCGGCCCTCAAGCTGAAGATTTATTTGGAGGGGGAACTCCTGATACCGAAGCTCCTTCTGCTCCAACAAACTTAACAGCTAATAACACAACTAGTTCAGGAACTACATTGTCGTGGACTGCTTCTACTGATAATGTTGCTGTAAGCTCTTATGATATTTACAATGGAGCCTCTTTAGTAGGCTCATCAGCTACAACTGCTTACAATGTTACCGGATTAAGTGCTAGTACTTCGTATACTTTTACAGTAAAAGCTAAAGATGCAGCCGGAAATGAATCTACAGCGAGCAACTCAGTTAATGTAACAACCAATGCTTCTTCTGGCGGAACTGCTTCCGAACTTTTCATTTCAGAATATGTAGAAGGTTCATCCAATAATAAAGCTTTAGAGGTTGCAAACTTCACAGGTAGCTCTATAGATCTTTCTGTTTATGATTTAAGAAAAGCTACTAATGGTTCTGGTTCTTGGGGAAGTACATATCAATTATCAGGAACCTTGACTAATGGCGATGTGTTTGTCATTGCAAACAGTAGTGCTGTTTCTGCAGTTACAAGTGTAGCAGATGTTACTACAGGGTCTGGAATTGTAACATTTAACGGGAATGATGCCATAGCTTTATTTAAAAACGGAACTTTAATTGATGTACTTGGAAACCCTAGTAGTAGTTCTGATTTTGCTGCCAATACAACTTTAAGGAGAAAATCTACAGTAAGTAGTCCAAATTCAACTTACACAACTTCTGAGTGGGATTCATTTGCTACTGATACTTTTGATGACTTAGGAAGTCATACAATGGATGGAGGCTCTTCATCAGATACGCAAGCTCCAACAGCTCCAGGATCTTTATCCTCTTCTAATATTACAGAAACAACTGTAGACCTTTCTTGGAGTGCTTCAACAGACAATGTTGGTGTAACAGGTTACGATATTTATAACGGAGCATCTCTAGTAGGCTCAACTACCAATACAACCTACAATGTAACCGGATTATCAGTAGCCACTTCTTATAGTTTTACAGTAAAAGCAAAAGATGCAGCCGGAAATGAGTCAGCAAGTAGCAATACTGCAAATGTTACTACAGTAGATCTAACAGCTCCTTCTGCTCCTACTTCATTAGCAAGTTCAAATGTTACACAAACAAGTGTTGACCTGTCATGGTCTGCTTCGTCTGATAATGTAAGTGTTACAGCATATGATGTATACAACGGAGCTTCTTTGGTAGGTTCTACTGCAAATACAACTTATAATGTAACAGGTTTAACTGCCAGTACCTCATACACTTTCTCTGTAAAGGCGAAAGATGCAGCAGGAAACGAATCTGCAAGTAGCAATACGGTTAATGTAACTACCAATGCTTCTTCTGGAGGCGGTGGTACTACAACAGAATTATTATTTTCAGAATATGTAGAAGGTTCTTCAAACAATAAGGCATTAGAAATTGCCAACTTTACAGGAAGTTCTGTAGACCTTTCTGCCTATGACCTAAGAAAAGCCACCAATGGTTCTGGTTCTTGGGGTAGCACATATCAATTATCAGGTACTTTGGCTAATGGCGATGTATTTGTTATTGCAAATAGTAGTGCATCATCTTCTATAACTAGCGTGGCTAATGTTACTACAGGATCTGGAATTGTAACGTTTAATGGAAACGATGCTGTAGCATTATTTAAAAACGGAACATTGATTGATGTGATTGGAAATCCTAACAGCAGTAGTGATTTTGCAGCAAATACTACTTTGAGAAGAATGTCTTCGGTAACAAATCCAAATACAACATATACAGTTGGAGAATGGGATTCTTTTGCTTCTGATACTTTTGATGGCTTAGGAAGTCATACGATGGACGGAGCCGGGCCTTCTTCTACTGTACTTATGGAATCATATTTTGAAACCGGTTGGGACAACTGGGTAGATGGTGGTGGAGATTGTGCTCGTTATTCAGGATCTCGTTCTGCTGAAGGAAGTTATTCTATCCGTATTCGCGATAACTCAAGTACAGCCTCTTCTATGACTTCTCCTGAGTTTGATATCACTTCTTACGACACTGTAGAAGTATCATTCTCTTTCTATGTTTACAGTATGGAAACAGGAGAAGATTTCTGGTTCCGTTACCATGATGGTTCTTCTTGGCAAACGGTACAAGCTTGGGTTGCAGGATCTGGAATTTCTAACAACAACTTCTACTCTGCTACCGTAACAATGGATGCTTCTTCTTACAATTTTGTAAGCAACGGAAAGTTCAGATTCCAATGCGATGCTTCTGCAAATGCAGATCATATCTATATTGATGAAGTAATTATTACCGGAAAAAATACAGGGTCTTCTAGAGGGCCTATCTCCGGTAGCAACCTTACACATTTAAGAAGTTTAGATACAGGTATAGAAGAGTTTACATTATATCCTAACCCTGTTGATGGTGATATTATGAACATTCAACTTAATGATGAGGAAGACAAAACTGTAAATTACAGAGTACTTTCTCTATTAGGACAAGTATTACGAAAAGGTACTGTTTCTGAATCTTCTATTAATGTTGCAAATTTAAAAGCTGGAATTTACTTGCTTGAGGTTGCTGTTGAAGATGAAAAAATCGTGAAGAAGTTTGTCAAAAAATAACGAATATCAAAAAGTTGTAAAAAGCCTTGAAGAAATCTTCAAGGCTTTTTTTATGTAAGTATTTAATCGTTTCTTCGTACTAAATTCCTCAGTATTGTATATATGAAGAAAATACTTGTCTTACTTTTTATTACTCTCTTGGCCTCTTGTCAAAAAACTTCTAAAACTTTAGACAATGGCTTTTATAGAGTTGCTTTGCAAGTACAAGATCAGCAAGAACTTCCTTTTGTGATCAATGTAACTTCTCCTACAACCCTAGAAGTTTACAATGCCGAAGAAATCATACAGGTTGATGAAGTACGATATAACAAAGATTCTGTTTACATACAAACACCTGTTTTTGAAGGCTATATTGCCGCAAAAATTACTAATGAAGGTTTTGAAGGAAGCTTTATTAAAGAAAGCTTAGGCAGGATTGTCCCCATCAAAGCAGAAAAGAATAACGAAGTACGTTTTGATGTAGAAAATGAAACCAAACCTGTTGACATGTCTGGAGTTTGGGAAACTGTTTTTAGCCCGAATGGTGGTAAAGACCGATACATTGCCAAAGGAATTTTTGAGCAAACAGGAAACCAATTAACAGGAACATTCAGAACAACAACAGGAGATTATCGCTATTTAGAAGGTGTTGTTGATGGAGATACCTTTAAGCTTTCTACTTTTGATGGTGCGCACGCTTTTCTGTTTACAGGAAAAGTCACCGATTCTACTTTAGTGGGAAATTTCTATTCTGGAAACCATTGGAAAGAACCATTTGTAGCCAAAAAGAATAATACTTACGAGTTACCTCATGAAGATGATTTGACTTTTATCAAAGAAGGATATGAAAAATTAGCCTTTAGTTTCCCGGATGATAAAGGAAATCAAGTTTCATTAGATGATGATCGCTTTAAAGACAAAGTGGTAATCGTACAAATCATGGGTACTTGGTGTCCAAACTGCTTGGATGAAAGTAAATACTACTCTCAATTCTATCAAGATCACCGAGATGAAGGTATCGAATTTGTAGCCTTGGCTTTTGAAGTGGCTAAAACTAAGGAAGCAGCCTTTCATAGGATCAAAAGACTACAGGATCGAATTGGAATTGAATATCCAATACTCTTGGCACAATACGGAACATCAGACAAAAAGAAAGCGCAAGAAAAACTTCCTATGTTAAATCATGTATTGTCCTACCCTACCAGTATTTTCATAGATAAAAAGGGAGAAGTTCGTAAAATTCATACAGGGTTTAATGGGCCAGCCACAGGTCAGAAATATCTTGATTTCAAAAGTGAATTCGAAGCTTTTGTAGATATGCTTCTTAAAGAATAGTTAATTCATTCCCAAAAAAAGTACGTTTAACAAGAACTTAACAGACTGAGATTTCAGATGTAAATAAATTGAAACTGAATCAATTTAAACCTTTACATCATGAAAAAAAACAACTTAACTAAACTTGTCTTGTGTTTGTTTTTAACTGTGAGTTTTCAAGTTTTTCCCCAGTTAAACCTACCAAGAGGAAGCCAGATGGCTACCATTTCTCAACGCATTGGTATTACAGATGTATACATTAAATACTCTAGACCTAGCGTAAACAAAAGAGAAATATGGGGAAAACTAGTTCCGTACGGAATGAACAACCTAGGTTTTGGTACTGCAAAGGAGTCTCCATGGAGAGCCGGAGCAAACGAAAACACAATTATTAAGTTTACAAGCGATGTAAAAATTGAAGGAAAAGAAATAAAAGCCGGAAAATACGGCCTGCACATTATTGTAAATGCTGATGACACTGCTACTATCATCTTTAACAAGAATTACACTGCATGGGGTAGCTACTTCTATGAACCTAGCGAAGATGTAGTTCGTGTAAATATCAAAACAAAAACAATTCCTTTTAAAGAACAATTGGCTTATGAGTTTAACGATGTAACTGCCAATTCTGCTGTTGCTTCATTAAATTGGGAAAAGAAACAATTCCCTTTTAAAATTGAAGTTGACGTAACCAATATTGTATTAGCAGATGTTCGTAAGAAATTACAAAATCAACCTGGTTTCAATCGTCAATCTTGGGAGCAAGCTGCTGCCTATGCCATGAACAACGGTGGCGATTTGAATGAGGCACTCAACTGGATCAATGGCGCTATAGCCGGTCAGTTCTTTAGCCAACAAACATTCAATAATACCAATATCAAAGCAGGTATTTTGAATAAGATGGGTAAAAAAGATGAAGCTATCGCGGCTCTAGATTCTTATATGCCAAAAGCAACCATTCTTGAAGCACATCAATACGGAAGACAATTGATTACTCTTGGAATGAAAGACAAAGCTTTAGAAGTATTTAAGATGAATGCTAAAAAGAATAAGAATACTTGGCCTGTGCACTATGGATTAGCTAGAGGTTATTCTGCAAAAGGAGAATACAAAACAGCTTTAAAGCATTTAAAGAAAGCTTTGGCAAATGCACCTAATGCTGCCAGCAAAGGAAGAGTACAAGCAAACATTGCTAAGTTAGAAAAAGGGGAAGACATCAATTAAGGTGTTTTACTGCTTGGTTAGGGTGAAGGTCTGCAAATGCAGACCTTCTTTTTTATTCTTGTTCATATGCTAAAAGGCATCTTATTTCGTAGTTTTGTTATAGACAAAATTCGTTATGGCCAACAACACTTATTGCGATTACACAAAAAATTTGGAAGAAGAAAATGTCCACAAAATTTACCATGATACTCAATATGGCTTCCCTATTGATTCTGATGATGAATTGTTTGGAAGGTTAATTCTTGAGATTAATCAAGCCGGATTGTCATGGGATACCATATTAAAAAAGCAAGAGAACTTTAGAAAAGCATATTCTAACTTTAGTATTCATGCAGTTGCAAACTATGATGAAAATGAAAGAGCTCGTTTGCTAAGCGATGCCGGAATTATTAGAAATAAACTCAAAGTAAATGCTGCAATTCACAATGCCAATGTTATTTTGGGCTTACAAAAAGAATTTGGTTCTTTTCAATCTTGGTTAGATCATCAGCATCCAAAAACAAAAGACGAATGGGTAAAACTCTTCAAGAAAACATTTAAGTTTACCGGAGGTGAGATTACCAACGAATTTTTAATGAGTTCGGGCTATTTAAAGGGTGCTCATAGTGAAAGCTGTCATATTTATAAAGAAATACTTAAAACAAGTCCTAAATGGAATCAATAAAAAACTCTATGATGAAAAAAATTTTAATCACTTTCCTTTTTGCCTTTAGTATCACACAGATCAACGCTCAGGAAATAGGTATGCGTTTTGGCGATGTAACCGGTGGAAATGTTGCTATTGATGCTATATTACCTATGGGAGAAACCACACGAGTACATGCCGATATTTCTTTTGGTGATGGTTTAGGAATCGATCTGCTTTGGGATTTTATTTATGAGCCATTAGGCGAAGAAGCCCTCCATTGGTATGTAGGTGCTGGTCCTTATACATTTTTAGGAGATCCTTTTGCTTTAGGAGCTGTAGGTGAAGTTGGTTTGGAATACAAATTCAACGAAATTCCTTTGGTCATTGGTGTAGACTGGAGACCTTATTTTAGAATTGTAAGCAATACAGATCTAGGTATCGATAGTTTTGGACTAAATCTTAGATGGCGTTTTTAAAACTAACATGATTATCAAAGTACCATCTACGGCAAGTGAATTTGAACAACTCCATCAGCTAAATTACAGCACATTTGTAGAGGAAATTCCTCAACATAAAGAAAGAGCAGATAGAAAGTTAATAGATCGATTTCATTCAAAAAATAATTATTTAATTGCTGTAAAAGGCAATAAGGTTATTGGGATGGTTTGCTATAACACAATAAGACCCTTTTCACTTGAGGAAAAGCAAGTCAAAATAGATGATCATATCCCGTTGGGCTGCAAAGTTGCAGAAATACGACTACTTGCAGTAGAAAAAAAATGGAGAAAAACTACAGTCACATTTCGTCTCTTACAACAACTCATAAAAGAGCTAAAAAGAAATGGTGTGTCTATGGGGCTTATTTCAGCCACCACTAGAGAATTTAAATTTTATACTAAAATAGGATTTCAAACCTTTGGAGAAGTAATTGGAAAAAAGAATGCCTATTACCAACCCATGTATATTTTTATTGAGAATTTAAAAAAAGAATTTAAAGATGATTAATCTCACTACAGGTCCTATATCACTTGACAAACCTGTTTATCAGGCGCTCATTTCTGAACCTATTTCTCACAGATCTGTAGAATTCCAAACAATGCATCAAGAAGTTGTAAATAAATTATGTGAACAACTTCAAGCTAAGCAAACATTTATACTTCAAGGTAGTGGCACATTGGCAAACGAGGCCATGCTTTGGCAAATTAAAATGCTAAAAAGCAAAGGCATTATTTTGTCTAATGGTGAATTTGGAAATCGCCTTATCAAACAGTCTAAAAAAATAGGCCTGAATTATCTCAAACATAAAACTTCTTGGGGCAATGAATTTTGTTTAGGTACAATTGAAACCTTAATACAAACGCACAATCTTAAATGGATTCTTTTCTGCCATTGCGAAACATCAACCGGTGTAGTTAATAACATAAAAGCAATCGCAAGCATCTCTCAAAAGTACAATTGTAAAGTATTTGTTGACTGTATGAGTACTATAGGAACTATTCAAATAGATTTATCCAATATATCTATGGCTACAGGTTCGTCTGGAAAAGGGTTGTGTTCTCTTTCCGGAATTGCCTTGGTTTTTTCAAATATCAACATAGCAAAGAGTTCAAAAATCCCCAGGTATTTAGATCTTTTCTATTACAAAAGCAAAAAAGGTATTCCCTTTACATTATCCTCAAATCAGCTCAAAGCTTTGAGTATTTCTATACAGCAAACAATGAATACTGATTATTGGAATCAAAAGGATGCCTATGCTCGTAAAGTTCATGATGCATTATATTCTCTTGGAGTCATTCCGTTTGCTACTAAAAGCTCAAGAGTATTCACAATTATTCAAAAGAAAATAAACAGTCAGGATCTTTCTTCTCACCTTAATAAGATAGGTCTTTCTTTGAGCTATCAGAGTAAGTATTTATTAAAACGAAATTGGTTGCAACTTACTTTATTTGGGAATCATAACTATGATCAAATAGATTTTGCTGTAAGCAGCCTAAAAAAAGAAATATCGCAAGCCATCTCCTCATAAAAATGAGATACATACATAATAAAAAAGAGCTCTATTTCTAAGAAATGGAGCTCTTTTCTTAAAATAGTTTTTGATCAAATCATATTGTTGATCGGGGAAATATTGAATTTAAGTCCAAAAAAGACACTAGCCCTAAAAATGGCATTTTTCTCTACCGGGCTTTCAATATCTAGCCTCCTTACTACTTGAAGGAGTGAAGTAAATTTTAAACGATCTGAAAAGGAGTAAGAGATATCGAAATTACTTCCATAGTTACAAAATCCTCTAGACCAACGTCTAATAAGTCCGTAGTTTAAAGCTACAGATGCTTCGAGTTTATCTGTAAACCCGAATCTATTAAACGTATACCCTACTTGAATGAAAGAATATCTCATGTATCTTCCTCCATCTAAGTCGGCATATTCTATGGATTGCCCTAAAGAATAATATCCATATTCTCTTTGTTTGAATTGCACAGAACAATTCATTAGAACATTTAAAGTAAATGGTGAATTCCCATGGTCGTCTTTTTGTACAGCCATTTTGGGATCAGCAAAAACATCAACAGAAAACATTTCCTGAGGTAACAAGTCGGTCGAATAGAAAATAAGGCATAATAAGCATATTATCTTCTTCATAATGTTTGGGTTTTGATTACCTAAACACAACCTATTATCTTCTAAAAAATTAAGTCTTTTTTAGAGATATAACGTGCCTGAAAAATTAATTAATCTAATTAATAGATAAAAGAATTAATTAAAATGTAAAGGTGTGTGTAGATAAGATTAAAATTGAGGGGATCCTAATCGTATACACCCTTAGGGGGTTTTACACATAATTGACGAAGTGTGTCAATTATTACAGTTCTACTTAGGAGACTAGTATAAAGATACAAAAAAAATGGCAAGATTCAATCTTTAATTCTAATAAATTTTATTTTTTACGTTTACATAACATTTGTTCCGAAAACATCAAATCTAAGACCCAAGAAGAAACTAGTTCGATAGATCTCTTCTGAGTCATTAGGGTTTTCAATATCTGTTCTACGAACAACTTGCATTAAAGAACTTATCCTCAGTCTGTCAGTAAGAGCATATGAGAGATTGAAAATAGCGCCAAAATTACTAAAGTCAAAAGTCCACCTTTTTACTATTCCATAATTAAGTGCCATAGAAGCTTCTATCCTATCTAAAAAAGGGAATTTATTAAAGGTATATCCTACTTGTAGTATAGAATATCGAAAGTACTTACCTCCTGAAAGGTTTGCATATTCTACAGATTGTCCAAAAAAATAGTACCCATACTCAAGTTGCTGGAGCTGTACAGAAAAGTTCACCAATGAATTTAAAGTGAAAGGTGTATTTCCGTAGTCATCACGCATCAAAGCAAGCTTAGGGTCTAAACTAACATCTATAGAGATTTTTTCTTGTGATACTACATTTGGTGAAATAAAAACAAGACATAAAGCCCATAAAAATCTTTTCATGACAAGATTTTTAATTACTATTTACGGTAAATAGGGACTTTTTCACACCATAGAAATCATGGCTATTACTATATAATTACAAGATTTGTATTATTAAAATGTCATGGGGAATATTAGCTAAGTTACGTAAAAAATAATAAACAACTGAATATCATTGCTTAAGACAAATATCAACTAATATTCGACCAAGCTCCTGTTCGTTTAGATAATTCTGAATATGTTCGTTGAATAACAGCATTCTCCGGCTTAGACAAATTAGGGTCATTTTGCAGCAATTCAATCGCAGCACTCCTAGCCTTTTGAAGAATAGGTGTATCTTTTACGACATCTGCTATTTTTAAATTTAAAACTCCACTTTGCTGTGTTCCCATAATATTTCCAGGGCCACGTAATTTTAAATCGACTTCTGCTATTTTAAATCCATCCGAAGTTTCTACCATAGTTTGAAGCCTTGTTTTGGCTTCTGAAGATAATTTAAAGCTGGATAATAGTATACAATAACTTTGATCTGCTCCTCTTCCTACTCTTCCTCGTAACTGATGTAACTGACTAAGTCCAAAACGTTCTGAACTTTCAATAACCATGACACTGGCATTAGGTACGTTCACTCCTACTTCAATCACAGTAGTAGCAACCATGATCTGTGTTTCTCCTTTCACAAAACGCTGCATCTCAAACTCCTTATCCTCTGCTTTCATCTTTCCATGCACAATACTTATTTGGTAATTGGGTGATGGAAATTCTCTTGAAATGCTTTCGTAGCCATCCATCAGATCTTTATAATCCATGGCTTCAGATTCTTGTATAAGAGGATAAACAACATACACTTGCCTTCCTTTTTGAATCTCTTGCTTCATAAAGTTAAAAACTGACAGTCTATTGCTATCATATCGATGTACTGTTTTCACTTCTTTTCTACCGGGAGGTAATTCATCAATTACAGAAATATCTAGATCACCATAAACACTCATTGCTAAAGTTCTAGGAATTGGAGTGGCAGTCATTACCAATATATGAGGAGGCAGTTCGTTCTTTTGCCACATCTTTGAGCGTTGTGCTACACCAAAACGATGTTGCTCATCAATAATTGCTATTCCCAAATTTTGAAATTGAACCTTATCTTCAAGCAAAGCATGTGTTCCAATAAGTATTTTAAGACTTCCATCTTCTAAAGAACTATGAATCTCTTTTCTCTTCTTGGCTTTTGTAGAACCTGTCAATAGTTCAACAGAAACATCCATATTCTTTAATAACTCATCGATAGCATTGTAATGCTGCGTTGCTAAGATTTCGGTTGGCGCCATAATGGTAGCCTGAAAACCATTATCTATAGCTAATAACATTGTCAATAGTGCTACAATAGTTTTTCCTGACCCTACATCACCTTGTAAAAGTCGATTCATATGAGCATGAGAACCCACATCCTTACGAATCTCTTTCAGTACTCTTTTCTGTGCATCAGTTAATGCAAAAGGAAGATGCTTATTATAAAAGGTAGTAAAGTTCTCTCCTACCTGTTCAAAAACATAGCCTTTGATCTTATTCTTGCGGATCAATTTCTTTCTCAATAATTGTAATTGAATAAAAAAGAGTTCTTCAAATTTTAATCGTTGTTGTGCTCTTGCCAACAATTCGGGAGAATTAGGGAAATGAATATTTAACAACGCCTGCTTTTTATCTATCAACTTGTATTGTTCCATAAAAGGTACAGGTAGTGTTTCTTGTATACCTTCATATACTTGTTGCAACAAGTTCTGTACATACCCTCTTAGGATCTTATTGCTAAGTCCGCTGTTGACCAACTTCTCTGTTGATGAGTATACAGGTTGTAATTTTGATTGTCGTTTTCTTTTATAGTTCTCTACCAATTCCATTTCCGGATGCGCTATGGAAAAGTTTCCATTAAAAAAATTCAGCTTACCATATATTATATAAGGAGTATTGATCTTGATAGAATCTTTGATCCATTTATGCCCTTTAAACCATACCAATTCCATACTACCGGTATCATCTTGGAACTTTGCAACCAAACGTGAACCTCTCTTTTGCTTTATAGTTTTCATTTCCACAACCCTACCAACCAGCTGAATATCAGTATTATTATTAATTAATTCAGCAATTTTATAAAATTTGGTTCGGTCAATATATCTGTAGGGAAAGAAGTGCAATAAATCATGTAACCTACTCAGGTTTAATTCTCCTGAAAGCAGGCTAGCTCTGGCATTGCTTATACCATTAATATAAGTTAAAGGGTAGTTTAAATTCATCCTTAGTCTCAAAACTTTAGGCGAATTTAATGATTAAATCATATATTTTTTCACTTCATTTCTTGGTCAGTACAAGTTTTTTTGCTTTATTTGGCAAACATATAATAGTGAATCTATGTCCCCTAAGACGAAACATTATATAGTATTACTGTTGATTTGTGTTTTTGGTTTTACCTCAGAAGGTAATTCCCAAAACAAATCTGGTAAGCCTAGTAAAACTCCCAAAACTGTGGGAGTATCGGTGTCTCCATCCCATTTTCATTTTAGTCAAAAGCAAGGTGAGGTCAAAACTTATGACATTACCGTAAAGAATAGCACGTCTACTCCTAAGGAGTTTAACGTGAATATTTATGATTTTGATATGAACGGAAAAGGTAAAAGTAGTTTTTTACCTGCCGGGAAAGGAAAGTTCTCATTAGCAAAATGGGTAAACATCTCACCTACGTTCATTCAGTTAAAGCCTTTTGAAAACAAAAAGGTAAAGATCACAGTAAGTATTCCTTCTGATGACACAGGAAGAAAAGCTGCTTGGTCTATTTTAATGATCGAACAACAAGCACCTAGAAATAACTTATTAAATACCCAAAAGGATGGTAATACCATAGCTTTAGGTATTGTTCCAACTTTTGCTTTTGGAGTTTTTGCTTATCAAAACCCTCCAAATGTATTAGTAAATAAAGTTGAGTTTACTGATTTTCAGTTAAAAGACTCAAAAAATGGAAAAGCCCTCTATATTGAAGTTCAAAATCAAGGAGACGGAATTGCTTACTGTACATCTTATGTAGATCTAACAAATTTAGATACAGGTGAGCAACAACGATTAAAAGTGAAAAACTTTACAATTGTTCCGGAACTTGTTAGAGACTTCAACTTTAACCTACCCAATTTACCCAAAGGAAAATACCTTGCTGTAGGAGTATTAGATTATGAAAGTTCTGATGAGATTCAGGCAGCAAGAATGGAATTTGAAATTAATTAACCTAAATATTAACCCCCTTAAAATCGATTTATTATGAGGAAACAATCAAAATTACTTTTAACATTACTGATGTTAGTAGGACTTGTGAGTACTGCTAACGCTCAGCTAATTGATGAAAAAGATGTAACTGTAACACTGGATTTACAACCTGTATTACAGTTAGACATGACAACTGCAAACCAGTTGGAATTTGTATTCGATGACATCAACGAATACTACGCAGGTATTACACAATATGCTGCAACTATTTTAAAGGTAAGTTCTACTGTAAGTTGGGATTTATACGCTGTAGGTAGATCTTCTGGAGCTACTGCTGCTGGATTCTGGGATCAACAAATTGATTACGGAAACAACAATCCTAACGCAATTGATCAATTACCTTTAAGTTTGTTAGAGTTAAGACAATCTCAGCCAAATAGTGGTGACGGTGCTGCAACTGGTACTTTTACTGACTATAGCTCTGCTTTCTCTGCAAACGGAACTGTAAGCCGTGCTAACAGTTTATATGTAAACGGTGGTGCTATCACTCCTCCGTCTACAACTGATAAATACATTGCTGGTCACGCTGGTACTTCAGGTACTGCTGGTCAAGATTTCATGCCAGGTGGTTCTTACTTAACTCAAACTGGTATTACATCTGACTATTACTATGCAATTGACTACAGAATTTTACCAGGTTTACCTGCTATTTTCCCAAATGCTGGTAATGCTGACGGTACTGTAGCGCAAGACATCGTAACTGACAACGGAGCTGGAAGTTATGCTGAGCCAGGAGTATATACTATGTATGTACAGTATGTATTATTAGAAGATCAATAATCTTTATTTTTTAATAATTATATTTGGGATGTGGCTCAATGAGTTACATCCCTTTTTTAAAACATTACGTGAGTACTAAAGTTAAAATCACTTTACTTTTTTTGATCGGAGTTCTATTCTCCGGTAAAGCAACAGCACAGGTTCATTGTGGCTCTGTAGCTATTGTACCTAACAGTTCTGTAAACCAAGTTGTAGTTTTTGACGACTTTACAAAATATAACGGTGGAGTAACCATCAACAGTGTTGCCAGAATTCGAATTACCGTAGAAGATCAAAATGTTCCAGACCCTTTGTGTTCTTGGAACTTGCGTATGTTTATAGAAAACAACTCTGGAGCCGGTACTCCGGTTGATGAATGGGAAGAATTAGCATCTTACGGAAATGGGAATGCCAGTAATCCTCAGATTAGTGAATTGCAAATTCGTGTAAGAAATGCTTGTGCTACTTCTCCTTCAGATAACACATTTAGATCGTTTAATACCACAGCTGATATTCTAGATATTATCGCTCAAATGTTACCGGTAACACCTGCTGGAAGTTGTACACAAAATGTAAATGGTCCTGGAAGCTACCTAACCAATTTTGATGAATTCAATTTTGATATCGATATTCGTTTGAATCCGGGCTTTCAGTACAATCCAGGAATTTATAACCTAAATATTCGTTTTCGTTTAGAAGAAAACTTATAACATTGAGAAGTTTATTGTCCTCTTTAAAATATCTTCTTTGCATACCTATTATTGCTCTCTTTTTTAGCAATCAATCTATCTATTCTCAAAACGTTACCAATGAACAAAGTATAGACACTGTTCCGTTTATACGATTTGGTAATATTTCAACAAAATTTAACCGATCTTCTTTTGAACTAAAAAAAGGAAATATCGTTTCTAATGTACTTAAAGTCGTTAATCACGATACAAGAGTAACCACTTTTACAGTAGACGCTCTATTTCCGGGAGGTTGGACCCGTATTGATGATGCTAATAAAGTATATAGTGTTCGCCCAAAAGACACTGTTATTGTTCCTATTATCATCTCTCCTACCAAATTGATCAATGGAAATACAGAAATAGTTGTCAATACTTTTATCATCTCTACAGATGGTCAACAAATAGGAAATAACTTCTTCACCTTAACTACAAAAAAGAAAGTAGCTTGGAGTTTAGGAATTAAAAACAATACCAATTACTACTTTAAGAATGATGAGAACGAAAAGGACTTTACCTTTTCTGTAGACAATAACGGAAACTATAAGCAAGATGTTTTTCTTAGCTATACAGTCCCCAGAAAAGATCTGATCTTAGCAGATACGCTCTCTACAGAAATAAAAGACCCAAGCACAACATTTACATTAGCGCCGGGCGAAAGCAGAGAGTTTACCTACAGAGCTATTGCTACAAGTTTTAATGAGAGAAACAGAAAGAGGATTTCAATTAACAACTTCTCTCCTATTACCAATACAGAACGAATTACAAGGTCTTTGGTTGTTAACAGTAGTGAACCAAAAATTAGTAAAACAGCATTACAAAAAAGAACCAAACTAAACTTTATAAAGCTTCCTAACGAGATTGAAGCCAGTCCTTATGGATACCCATATTTGCCATTGATTGTTGATTTGAATGCGCAAAACATATTGGATGATCGTAGTTTTCTATCGCTCAACTTACAAGGGTTTAAACAATTAAACCCAAAAGCAAGTTTATTGTATTTTACACAATTCAATTACAGCAACAGCTTTTTTACAAATAATGTTTTTAGAAATGCTCCGTGGTATGTAGGGTATTTTGATGATAAGAAATCTATTGAGGTTGGACAAATTAGTGGTGATCTTATTGGAACTTCTGCAGCCGGAAAAGGAATCAAAGCTGCCTATCGATTTAATGAACAACACACAGCCGGTGCTTTTTATACCAACTCAGCAGGTTTTGTAGATTTCAATACCGGAATCATTAGTTATGGAGGTTGGTATCGATTAAAATACAACGAAAATATACGATTAACTGCCAGAGCAGGTCGTAGTAACAATAAAATCATCAACACAACAACTACCGTTGCTACCGTACAACCTACGGTTCGCTTTTTAAATGCGCATACAGTATCTATGATTGGTGGTTTTAGTAATCAGGAATTTGAGTTGAACAATACAACTGTCAATAGAAACGGTTACATCATCGGTACCAATTATTCTTCTATTGTCTTAAACAGAAAGCTAAAAGCTAATATCAACCTACGATACAACGATCGTAACTTTAGTAATGGTACTACAGAAAGAGCCTTTTTAAACCAACGTTTGACCTATGAGTTGAAAAACGGATGGTTAGGAATCATGTCCGGAAACTATCAAAAGACTCGTGTTTTTAATAGAAATACAGATCAATTCCTTTACAACCAAGAAACTCTATTCTCTAACCTAGTTTTTTCAAAGAGAACTCCTACAGGTTCTTACCAACCCGGAGTATTTTATGAATACAGAAATTTCCCAAACAATTCATTTGTATTGAGAGGTTTGAATTTCCGTTATTCTATTTTCAATCTTGATCAAAACTTCTTGAGTTCACTGTTTACAAGAGCCGGATATGCAAAACCAAGGAATCAGGTTGACTCTAAAGAATACTTTAGTTTAGAAGTTAGTGGATTGTTCCGTTACCGCACGTGGAACGTAACAGCTCGATATAATTTAGGAACCTTCTCCTCTATTTCATCACAGCAAAACCAAAACGATTTGGTAACTCCACAATCTTTAAGACTATCTGTTCAAAATCAGCATTTGTTTGCAAACAGACATTTTGCAATGGAATCCAGCTTGATCTATAGCTTTAACAACGTATTTAAAAATCATTCAGTAGGACTATTCCCTCAAGCCTACTATTTTTCTAACTCTGGATGGAGATTTGGTTTGAGTGCCAATTATATCTTTACAACCAGTGATTTTAGTTCTGTTTTTGATCTTAACGACCCAAACAATCCGAACCAACAAAATTTAGGCCCTACAACTACCAGTAATCTAAACCTAAACTTTAGTTTGCGAAAAGAATTTGGAGTTCCTATACCTTTTACCAAGAAAATTGCAGCTACTACTGAGTTTGTTTCTTTCTTAGATATTAATGGAAACGGTATCAAAGAAAAAGATGAAACCAGTGTACAGAATGTAGTTATAAAAGTAAATAAGAACGAAGTTATTACAGATGCTGAAGGAAAAGCTACCATTAAGAACTTAAAACTAGATAAATACAAATTTGAAACCTTAGCATTAGAAGATCTTAACGGATGGTTTGCCAATACACAAGATTCTATAGTGATCAATCAAGACGGAATCAACTATATTCCTTTTGTAAGAGGTATTAAAGTATATGGTGATGTAATTGTAGATAGACAAAAGATTGCCGTAACCGATAATAAACCCTTAGACCTTTCAAGAATCAAGATCAGTGCGGTTAAAGGCGATAAAGTATACAATACATTGACAGATGCAAATGGTCGTTTTGAATTTTATCTACCCTTTGGTCAATATACCATTACTATGGATGAAGGAATCTTGGGAGATCGTTTTAGAATTACCCGAAATAATTTGTCCGTTCAACTCCGCAACAATCAAGATGGAGCTTACGTCTCCTTCTATATCGTAGAGAAAAGGCGGAAGGTTATTTTCAAAGACTTTACGAAAAAGAAAAACGAATAAAGCGTTAAGTCAAAGTCTATTCCTATCTTTGTAGGCTTAAATTTTTGATAGTGAGACTCCACAGAAACTTAGTATTTACAGTTATTGACAGCATCCACGACATTTTTAATGAGGATGTTTATGCAGATAAAGCCGTAGAAAAAGCTTTAAAAAGAGACAAACGTTGGGGAAGCAGAGATAGAAAGTTTGTAGCAGAAACTATCTATGACATTGTTCGTTGGAAACGTTTGTATGCAGAAATAGCAGAAGTTAAAGAACCTTATAGCAGACCAAACTTGTGGCGTTTGTTCTCTGTTTGGTGTGTGTTGAAAGGAATTCAGCTTCCAGACTGGAAACAAATAGAACCCACTCCTAACCGTCGTATCAAAGGACGTTTCGACGAATTATCTAAAACCAGAAAGTTTAGAGAGTCTATTCCTGATTGGATCGACCAAATTTGTGTTGAAGAACTAGGAGAAGATGTGTGGACACAGGAAATGGCTGCTTTGAATAAGCAAGCTGAAGTTATTCTGAGAACCAATACCTTAAATATTTCAAAAGAAAACCTCCGAAAAGAGCTTTCAAAAGAAGATATTGATACAGAACCTATAAAAGGTTATGAAAGTGCCTTAAAACTTGTAGAAAGAGCTAATGTGTTTAAAACTGATGCTTTCAAGAAAGGTTTTTTCGAAGTTCAGGACGCTTCCTCTCAACTTGTAGCAGAATATTTAGAAGTAACTCCCGGGATGAAAGTTGTAGACACCTGTGCAGGAGCCGGTGGTAAAACACTACACATTGCTTCTTTGATGAAAAACAAAGGACAAATTATTGCAATGGACATTTACGAGAGTAAACTTAAAAAGCTAAAAATCAGAGCTCGAAGAAATAAAGTTCATAATATAGATACCAAAGTGATCGATTCTACAAAACCGATCAAAAAATTATATAATAAAGCCGATAGAGTCTTAATTGATGCACCCTGTTCCGGTATAGGTGTATTAAGAAGAAATCCAGATTCTAAATGGAAATTACAACCGGAATTTTTAGATGAGATCAGAAAAGTACAACAGGATATATTACAACAATATTCCAAAATGGTTAAGCCCGGAGGAAAACTTGTATATGCTACCTGCTCTGTGCTACCTTCTGAAAACCAACAACAAGTTGATAAATTCTTAACCTCAGAAGCAGGAAAAGAATTTACTTTTGTAAAAGATAACAAAGTATTAGCGAGTAAATCCGGGTTCGATGGTTTTTACATGGCCCAACTAGAAAGAAAACAATGAGAAAACAATGAGAAAAAAATTACTTTTTTACTTCCTATCCCTATTCTCTTTATATCTCTTCTCACAAGAAGCGTATTACAATGATGTAAATGTGAATTTAACAGGGATTGCGCTTAAGAATGCGCTAGCAACAAAAATAACAACCACACATACCAATAACCTAACATACACCCCAGGTATTTGGAGTGCTAGTATGATAACAGATGTCAACCCTAGTAACAGTATGGAAGTATTGCTTATTTACGGTTGGGAAAATGGAACTGATGGAGATGTTACCAACGACCGCGAAAGAGACATCAATAACAACGGTGGTAGTGTTGGACAATGGAACAGAGAACACGTATATGCAAATTCTTTAGGAACTCCAGATTTAGACCAAGCCGGTACAGATGGACCTCCTTATGCAGATGCTCACAACTTAAGACCCTGTGATCCTCAAAGAAACTCTTCAAGAAGTAATAAATTATTTGCTACAGGAACTGGAAACTCTGGAGCTGTAACTGGAGGATGGTACCCTGGAGATGAGTGGAAAGGTGATGTTGCAAGGATTATCATGTACATGTATTTAAGATATGGTAGTCAATGTTTACCAAGCAATGTAGGAGTTGGTAGCACAACAGGAACTCCTGATGACATGATCGATCTATTCTTACAATGGAATGTAGATGACCCTGTTTCTGATTTTGAGAGACAGAGAAATACGTATCACGAGAACACTTCAAATACCTATGCACAAGGAAACAGAAATCCTTTTATAGACAACCCAAGATTAGCAACAAGAATTTGGGGAGGACCTGAAGCTGAAGACACATGGGGAATCTACTCAGGAAGCGATACTGAAGCTCCTTCTGTACCTACAAACCTAGTTGCTTCTAATGTTACTACTTTCTCTATAGATCTTTCTTGGGATGCATCAACAGATAATTTTGGTGTTTCTAGCTACGATATTTATGTAGATGGTAACTTAGAAGGTTCAACATCAAATACAAACTATACAATTACAGGTTTAGCATCAAACACATCTTTTAGCTTAACTGTTTTAGCAAAAGATTTAGCAGATAATTCTTCTGCTCAGAGCGCTCCTTTAAATGTAATGACACTAGAAGACACTCAAGCACCTACTGTGCCTATGAATGTAGTTGTAAGTAACCCTACAGATGTTTCTTTTAAAGTTACTTGGGATGCTTCAACAGACAATACAGCTGTTACAGCCTATGATGTTTACCTAGACGGATCATTTAATGCCACTACAGCCAATACTACTTATACAGTAAACGGACTTACAGCAACAACTACCTATTCGGTAACTGTTTTAGCAAAAGATGCTGTTGGAAACCAATCAGCTCAAAGTACACCTGTCAATGGAACAACTACTGATGGGTCTGGAAGCTCTACAGAATTGTTTATCTCTGAATATATAGAAGGTTCCGGAAATAATAAAGCCATTGAAATTGCAAACACTACCGGAGCTTCTGTGGATCTATCACTTTATAACCTAAGACGTCAATCTAACGGAACCGGACCTTGGTCTACTCGATATGACTTAACAGGAACTCTAGCCTCTGGTGATGTTGTTGTTATTATTAATAGTAATGCCACCAATGCAACAATATTAGCCGAAGCTGATATTGTGGTTCCAAATAATGCAGGAACTAATTTTGGAGAACCTCTAAATTTCAATGGAGATGACCCAGTTGGTTTGTTTAGAGATGAAACATTGATCGATATTGTTGGAGAACTTGATTTTGGAGGTGCAGATTTTGCCAAAGATGTTACGCTAAGAAGAAAATCATCTGTAACAGGGCCTAACACAACCTTTGATGAAGTGAACGAATGGGACTCTTTCCCTCAAGATACTGTAGATGATCTTGGTTCTCACTCTGCAACATTAAGCTCAGATAGTTTTGTTTGGGATGGATTGAATATCTACCCTAACCCTACTTCTTTCGAATATATTTTTGTTAAGAATAATGAGCAACTAGAAATTGAAGTATTCAATATTCTAGGAAAAAAGATCAAACAAGGTCAGGTAACCCAAACACAACCTAAGTTAGACCTATCTAATCTTACCAGCGGTATTTACCTCTTAAAGATTTCAGATGGAAGTAGAACTACAACCAGAAAGATCATTAAAAGATAAAACAAAAGGCGTCATTAGACGCCTTTTTTTGTTAATAACTGCTTCATAAAAAGAAAAAAAACAAGATATAGTATATAATTATTACAATCGAAAATTTTAAATTTGTGGCTTCAACACAACGATACAAATTCATATAGAATGATCCATTTCTTTGGAAACCAAAACAGTAAGGTTTTTGCTGTTCAAGCACAGGGAGAGTTATCTTCAGAAGACATCTCAAAATTAACTTGGCTATTTGGAAATCAACATAAAATAAACGCGGCGTCTCTTGACGCCTTTTTTATTGGTCCAAGAGCAGCTATGATTACTCCTTGGAGTACAAACGCAGTAGAAATTACGCAAAATATGGGAATCACAGGAATTCTCAGAATTGAAGAGTTTACAACTGTTTCAGAAGATTTTTCTGACTATGACCCTATGATCCTTCAAAAGTTCAATAGTTTACATCAAGAAACCTTTACTATTGATATCCAACCTGAATCTATTCAGGAAATTGAAGATATCGCTGCTTATAATGAGCAAGAAGGTTTGGCTTTGAGTGATGAAGAAATTGCGTATTTAAATGAACTATCAGAAAGAATTGGAAGAAAGCTTACAGATTCTGAAGTTTTCGGATTCTCTCAGGTAAACTCAGAACACTGTAGACATAAGATCTTTAACGGAACTTTTGTGATTGATGGTGAAGAGCAACCTACTTCATTATTCAAGATGATCAAAGAAACATCCAAACAAAATCCAAACGATATTGTTTCGGCTTACAAAGACAATGTAGCTTTTATCAAAGGTCCTAAAGTAGAGCAATTTGCTCCTAAAAGAGCTGATATTCCTGATTATTACGAGACCAAAGATTTTGATTCTGTAATCTCCTTAAAAGCAGAAACACACAACTTCCCTACTACTGTAGAGCCTTTTAATGGTGCTGCTACTGGTTCCGGTGGAGAAATTCGTGATCGTTTGGCCGGAGGAAAAGGTTCACTTCCGTTAGCAGGAACTGCTGTTTATATGACCTCTTATTCTCGTTTAGAAGAAAACCGTCCTTGGGAAAATATGGAAGAACGTAAATGGTTATATCAAACACCTATGGACATTCTGATCAAAGCTTCTAACGGAGCTTCTGATTTTGGAAATAAATTTGGGCAGCCTTTAATTACAGGGTCTGTACTTACGTTTGAACACGAAGAAGATGCGAGAAAACTTGGATTCGATAAGGTAATTATGCTTGCAGGTGGTATCGGATACGGAAAAGAAAGTCAAGCACAAAAAGATACTCCTTCCAAAGGCGATAAAGTAGTGATTCTTGGAGGAGACAACTATCGTATTGGAATGGGAGGTGCTGCAGTATCATCTGCAGATACAGGTGAGTTTTCTACCGGTATAGAGCTAAATGCTGTACAACGTTCCAATCCAGAAATGCAAAAAAGAGCAGCCAATGCTGTACGTGGAATGGTAGAAAATGATGAAAATTTTATTGTTTCTATTCACGATCATGGTGCAGGTGGACATTTAAATTGTTTATCAGAATTAGTAGAAGAAACCGGAGGAAAGATCGACCTAGATAAGCTTCCTGTTGGTGACCCTACACTATCAGACAAAGAGATCATTGGTAACGAATCTCAAGAAAGAATGGGATTGGTTATTGCCGAAGATCATATAGATACCTTACAAAAAATTGCAGAAAGAGAGCGTTCTCCTATGTATCAGGTTGGAGATGTAACCGGAGATCACAGGTTTACATTTGAATCTGCATCCAATGGAAACAAACCAATGGATTTGGAATTGAGCGATATGTTTGGCTCTTCTCCAAAAACCATCATGAATGATAGAACTATAGACAGAAACTACGAAGCTGTAGCTTACGATCCAGCTTTATTTGAAACATACCTATCTCAAGTATTACAGTTAGAAGCTGTGGCTTGTAAAGATTGGTTGACCAATAAGGTAGATCGCTGTGTTGGAGGAAAAGTAGCCAAACAACAATGTGTTGGGCAATTACAAATTCCTTTGAATAATGTTGGTGTTATGGCATTGGATTATAAAGGAAAAGAAGGAATTGCTACCTCTATTGGGCACTCTCCTATTTCCGGATTGATCGACCCTGTAGCAGGAAGTAGAAATTCTATCACCGAATCATTAACTAATATCCTTTGGGCTCCTTTAAAAGATGGATTGCAATCTGTCTCTTTGTCGGCTAACTGGATGTGGCCTTGTAAAAATGAAGGTGAAGATGCACGTTTATACGAAGCTGTAAAAGCTATTTCTGAATTCTCTATCGATTTAGGAATCAATGTTCCTACAGGAAAAGATTCATTGTCAATGAAACAAAAGTACCCTAATGAAGACGTTATTTCTCCGGGTACTGTGATCATTTCTGCTGCGGCAAATTGTAATGATATTACCAAGGTAGTTGAACCTGTATTCCAAAAAAATGCAGGAAGTATCTACTATATCAATATATCTCAAGATAACTTTAAATTAGGAGGTAGTTCTTTTGCGCAAGTGGTGAACAAGATAGGAAACGATGTTCCTTCTGTAAAGAGTGCTGATTACGTAAAGTCAGTATTCAACACATTACAAGGTCTTATCAAAGAAGAACAAATCGTTGCAGGTCATGATGTGGCTTCCGGAGGTTTGATTACTACTTTGTTAGAATTGTGTTTTGCAAATATTGAAACAGGTGCAGATATTGATCTATCTTCTTTACAAGAGAATGATTCTATCAAGTTATTGTTCTCAGAGAATGCAGGAGTGATCATTCAATCGAAAAACGATGATATTGAAGCTGCATTAACTGCAAACAATATCGATTTTGCAAAGATTGGAACTGTAACTGACGGAGATCGATTGAACATCAAAAATCACTCGGTAAATTACTCATTATCTGTTTCAGAATTAAGAGATACTTGGTACAGAACCTCTTTCCTACTCGATCAAAAGCAAACAGCAGGAGATCTTCCGAGAGAGCGTTATGACAATTATAAGAATCAGCCTTTACGTTACGAGTTTCCTACTCATTTTACAGGAAAACTTCCTAAAATAGATGCTACGAAACCAAGACCTAAAGCAGCTATTATTAGAGAGAAAGGAAGCAACTCTGAACGTGAAATGGCCAATGCTATGTATTTGGCTGGATTTGATGTGAAGGATGTTCATATGACTGATCTTATTTCTGGTCGTGAAACCCTAGAAGATATTCAGTTTATTGGAGCAGTTGGAGGTTTTTCTAACTCAGATGTTTTAGGATCAGCAAAAGGATGGGCCGGAGCATTTTTGTACAACGAAAAAGCAAACAAAGCATTAAAGAACTTCTTTGACCGTGAAGATACATTGAGTGTTGGGATTTGTAATGGATGTCAATTGTGGATGGAATTGGATTTGATCAACCCTGATCATGAGGTGCATGGAAAAATGACCTACAACGATTCTAGAAAACACGAAAGTGCGTTTACCTCTGTTAAAGTTCAAGAGAACAACTCGGTAATGCTTTCTACATTGGCAGGAACTACTTTAGGAGTGTGGATATCACACGGAGAAGGGAAATTTGATCTTCCATATACAGAAGATAGATATGATATTGTAGCCAAATACTCTTATGAAGGGTATCCTCATAATCCTAACGGTTCTGATTTCAACACAGCAATGATGTGTGATAAAACAGGACGTCATTTGGTAACAATGCCACATATAGAACGTTCTACGTTCCAATGGAACTGGGCTTACTATCCTGAAGGAAGAAAAGACGAAGTCTCTCCTTGGCTAGAAGCTTTTGTGAATGCTAGAAAATGGATTGAGGAGAAGAATTCTTAACCTCTGTTATATAACAGACCTATAGAACTTTACTTTTTTTCGAATATCTATATCGTAGTCAATTGTTTTGTAGTTTGATAACCATTCGGTTTTGTCAAATACATCACATTTGGATTCTGCGACTATTGTGATATTCTTCTTAGATGCCACTGATTTTAGTTTTTCAAGAAGCTTTTCATACATAGCTTCATGCAATGGGTTGAAAATATAGAAGATGTCTCCATCATTAATGTCGACTTCGAAAAAATCTGTACAATAGGTTTTGATATTTTTCAATTTTAATTCACCTATCAATTGGTCGCAGACATCATTTCTTTCTTCTATGATCTCAATTCCTTTGAATTGAACTTTAGGAAAATGATATGCTCCGTATAAGATAACTCTTCCATATCCGCTCCCTAAGTCGTAGAAAACAGTATTGTCTGTAAGGGTTAGTGTTTGAAACAACTCTTCTAAATAATCTGAAGTACCATATCTAAAAGACTGTAGCCCATACTTAACAGTTAGATCTCCAAGATCAAATGTTTCTTCTATTTCAGAAGCCTTGGTAGAAATAAAGTTCGAAATGTGATTGAATGACTCCATTTATTTATCAAGCATTATAGCATGTTTTTCCATGGCTTTTTCCATACGTTTTAAAGCTTCTTTTGCCTTTTGCATTGCTTCTTCATATCGAGCGTCAGTTTCTGCTACTTCTTGATCACAGAAATCACATACCTCTTTAGACTCATAGATGTAGTTATTACAACCATGACATAATTTTAATGCCTCCGGTTCTCTTGGTATACGATTTCCAAAATCACTTTCAACTACTTCTGTTGAAGTTGGTGTTTGCACTTCAATGATGTTTCCTTCTTTATCTTCAACAACTATTTCATACAAACCATAATCAAAGGAAACTCCTTCTGCTTCTTGTATTTTTCGAATGCGTTCTCTTTTTCCTTCTTTATCGAGCTTTAATGCTCTGTGATGACAAAATGGATTGTTCCCTCTTTTTCCAAACAGTACATGACTAGTCCATGTACAACCCGCTAAACACGAGGATTCGTAATAGCATCCTTTACAGCCACCCCATAGCTCTTCTTTATTACGATATCTGGAGAAAAACATCTCTTCACTATACTTCCAAATATCTTCAATGTCCATATCTTTCACATTCCCCCCTGTATAATCCGAAGTTGGTAAAGAAGGACAACCTTTCACTCTACCGTCGGCTTCTATTCCAATGGCTGTATGCCCTGCAGAACATCCGGTAAAATATCCTTCGTTTCCTTGACGCCAGATATATTCATAAGGTCCAAAATATCCAATATTATTCCCTGCCTGTATTAGTATTCTATTAGCAAGTGCTTTTCTGTAGATCTTTACAAGATTATCGTAAAAGTCTATTAGCTCATACGGTTGCAATAAAAGTTCATCCGAATTATCAACTGCATTTCCCATTGCCACAGCTAATTGAATTTGCCAGTTCTTTACTCCTTTCTCGATGAAGATATCTAACAATTCGTCTAATTCATCAATATTCTTTTTAGTAATCACAGTATTAACACTGGATGGAATATCAAACTCTTTTAGAAGATCTAAACAACGCATCGTATGATCAAAAGATTTTTTCCTTCCTCTAATATCGTTGTGTGTTTCCGGAAGTCCATCAATAGAAACTCCTATATTTCTAATTCCGGCTTCTTTCGCAGCAAAAATTCGCATTTCATTCAAATTGTAAGCTCCTGTTTGCATTGAACACTCCATGCCACTTTCATCAATTCTTTTAATAATATCCAACCAGTCTTTACGTAAAAAAGCTTCACCACCAATAATAGTGATCTCTCTGGTTCCTAACCTTTTTAAGCTATCTATGACCTCAAAACACTGCTCAGTAGTTAACTCTCCGGGTCTTACTTTTCCGGCTCTTGAGCCACAATGAGAACACTTTAAATTACAAGCCAAAGTAATCTCCCACACTACATGAACTGGAGTGGCTGTTTTATAATCATCTCTTATACGATATCTAGTAGAATTTTCTTTCATGAGGAATTAAATTAATGATTAGAAAAAGTTTAAGAGAGAGAACTCTCTCTTAAACCTAAAAAAATGCTAAGAATTACTTTTTCTTACCACCTTTACCTTTTTTACCTTTTCCTTCAAAGCCTTGAATAGCTTTTACTAAGTCTAGGTAAGCAACATGCAAATCTCCATGTGCTCTAATAGTTGCCTCAGCTTGTGCTGCAACTGCTTTCATTTTTTCAATATCATTAGAAGCTACTGCTTCTCTGATACCTGCTGCGTAAAGTACTACGACTCCCATAATTGTAAAATTTTTGGGTTAATAATTAAATTTCAAGTTTGGATAGCAATGGTTTCACAAACTCTTAGCATAAAGTACCTGATTATCAGAACATTATTTTAAGGTAGAAATTTGTATTTCTTAAAACGGGTAGTAATACGTAACCAAAAATAATTACCCAAAACTGTCACAAAAAAATAGCACCTTTGTCTTTAGAGTGTATTAAAACCTTAGACCATGAAAAATAAAATTACGCTACTCACCTTTGTCTTTACTCTTGTAGCCTTTGTAGGATTTGCTCAAAAAACAATAAACGCCAATGATATTATTAAGGATATCAAAGCCGGAAAAGATGTTACCATTAGCAATGCAACTATAGAAGGTGTTTTAGACTTTACTTATATGGAAGATAAGTTGGAAGACCTTCCAAAAAGAAAAAGAAGATGGTGGAACAACGGTGGAAGCAACACAGTAAAAAATCTTATTGAAACCAAAGTTTCTTTTGTGAACTGTACTTTTAAAGATGATGTTTTAGCATACATTCCTGATGGTGAAGACAGTGGTTATACTTTTGTTGCCAGTTTTGAGGACAATGCGATCTTCAAAAACTGTACGTTCGAGAGAAAAGCTATGTTCAAGTATTCTCGTTTTGAAAGAAATGCCTCTTTTGAAGGAGCTCAATTCCAAGAAGACACAACATTCAAATATGCAAAATTTGATAACTTCATAAGCTTCTCCAATTCAGTATTTGAAGAATCTGCTACTTTCAAGTATACAAAGTTCAAAGATGGGGTTTCTTTTAAGAATGCAAAGTTCGAAGAAGACCTAAACATCAAGTACACAGAAGTTAAAGGTAAATTTGACATTGCCGGGATGAAAGTTGCTTACGATATCGACTCAAAATACACGAAAATAAACGGGAAAAGCTTCTCAAAATATTTACTAAACAATCAATAAACGGGTAAAAATACCCATAAACGACACAAGTCCCTTTACTAACTTTACAACCGAAAATTTGGTCGATATTGTTTTAGGGGACGACATTATCAAAACCATTAATAGGTCTCATTCTTTGAGACCTATTATTTTTTTATCTTGTAAGCACAAACAACTAACTAGATGAAGGAACAAATCACTCGTCTGTTTGATTGTCCCTACTTTCAACAAGAACATTTCCCACAGCAACACTGCTTTGTTGAGAAAACCAACGGAGCATGGACAAGCTATTCTACACAAGATTATATAGCTATTTCTAATACCGTAAGCAGAGCTCTTTTAACTCTTGGAGTACAACCCAACGATAAGATCGCTGTAATTGTCCCTGTAAATCAACCCAAATGGAATTTTCTGGATATAGGTGTCTTGCAAATAGGTGCTCAGAATGTACCTCTATACGCTACTCTATCTGAAAGTGATTATCAATATGTTTTGGATCATTCAGATGCCACTTATTGCTTTGTAGCCGGAGATGATATTTATGAGAAAGTTCGATCTGTACAAGCACAAACTAAAGTAAAAGAGATATTTCGCTTTGATGCTAATTCTGAAATCGGTTGGGATTCATTTTTAAAACTGGGAGAAGATACTTCTTTACAGGTTCAGGTTGATGCACTTAAAAATTCTATTTCACCTAAAGACATTGCCACAATTATTTATACATCTGGAACTACCGGAACTCCCAAAGGAGTTATGCTTTCACATGATAATATTGTCCAAAATATCAAGGCCACTGCCAAAAGATTAAATATTGAAGACCCCGGGAAAAAAGTAATTAGCTACTTACCCGTAAGTCATGTTTTTGAAAGAGCTGCTTCTTATTACGCTACTCTTATGGGCTTCTCAGTTTACTTTGCAGAGAGTATTGAACAATTAGGAGAAAATATACGAGAAGTTAAACCTCATATGCTTGCTGTTGTTCCCAGACTCTTAGAAAAGATCTTTGACAAGATCGTAGACAAAGGAAGTCAGTTATCCGGAATTAAAAGAAAGCTTTTCTTTTGGGCTTTGGAGCTAGGAGAAAAATACAAACCTTACAGAAAAAATAATGGTTGGTATTATTTCCAATTGAACATTGCTCGCAAACTTATCTTCAAAAAATGGAGAGAAGCTTTAGGGAATCAATTAGAATTTATGTTGTCAGGGAGTGCCTCACTTCAACCTAGGTTGATACGTGTTTTTACTGCGGCCGGAATTCCTATTTATGAAGGATATGGTATGACAGAATCTTCACCCGGTGCTACCTTAAACGATCTACGAAATCAAGGACTAAAAATCGGAACCGTTGGAAAACCTTTGGAAGGTGTGGAAATTAAAATAGCTGAAGATGGCGAAATTCTGATGAAAGGGCATTGTGTAATGCAAGGCTATTACAAAAGAGAAGATCTTACAGCAGAAACCATTAAAGACGGGTATTTACATTCCGGAGATATTGGAGAGTTAGATAAAGATGGTTTTTTAAGAATTACAGATCGAAAAAAAGAAATCTTTAAGACCTCTGGCGGAAAGTACATTGCTCCTGCCGTTATAGAAAGTGAATTTAAAAAATCGCGATTCATTGAACAGATCATGGTAGTTGGCGAAGGAGAAAAAATGCCGGCTGCAATCATCCAAGTAAATTTTGATTTTGTTTCTGAATGGGCAAAAAGAAAAGGCTATAAAATAAAGCAAGTCAATACCAGTAAAAAACTCAGAAAAAGGATACAGAAAGAGGTAGATAAATACAATTTGAAGTTTGGAAAATGGGAACAGGTAAAAGACTTTGAGATCACAAAAGAAGAATGGACTACTGAGTCGGGTCACCTCACTCCTACCATGAAAATGAGAAGAAAGATCATCTTAGAAAAACATCGAGATCTGTATCAGAGAATTTACAATTCATAAGGAAATAAGACTCTTAGGTTCTGTATTGCGAAATCTATTGCTTTTTCGTAATTTGCCATTTCACAAATTTTACACACACAGAATATATGTCTACAGAGATCACTCGATTATTCGACTTTCCTTATTATGCCCAAAAAAAATACAATTTGGAGAAAACCCTAGTTACCAAATATGGTGATAAGTGGGTAGCCACTTCTAATGATGAATATATCAATAAAGCCAATAAAATAAGTAGGGCTTTGTTGAGATTAGGTGTACAACCGAATGATAAGATCGCAGTTATCTCTACAAATAACAGAACTGAATGGAATGTAGTAGATATAGGAATTCTACAGATTGGAGCACAAAACGTTCCTATCTACCCTACTATTTCTAAAGAGGATTATGAATATGTTCTTAATCATTCAGAATCTATCTATTGTTTTGTTTCTGATGAGACTATTCTTGAAAAGTTAAATCAGATCAAAGGAAATACGAAACTAAAAGACATTTTCACCTTTGATGAAATAGCGGGAGAAAAGAATTGGAAAGAAGTTCTTGAATTAGGATCGGATGACAGCAATCAAAATGAAGTTGAAGAGAGAAAGAATGCTGTTGATAAAGATGATTTGGCTACATTAATATACACCTCAGGAACTACCGGTAGGCCTAAAGGAGTAATGCTTTCTCACTGGAATATTGTTTCCAATGTGCTTGCCAGTGAAAAAAGAGTTCCTCTAAACCAAGGAAATGCTGTGGCTTTGAGTTTCTTACCTGTATGTCACATCTTTGAGCGTATGATTCTCTATTTATATCAACTCTGTGGTGTGGAGATTCATTTTGCCGAGTCGATAGAAAAGATGAGTGATAACTTAAAAGAAGTAAGACCACACGTAATGACAGCCGTTCCTAGGTTGTATGAAAAAGTGTTTGATAAGATATATGGTCGTGGTGAAGAACTTTCCGGATTCAAGCAGAAATTATTCTACTGGGCTATTGAAATTGCCTTAAAATACAAACCGTATGGTGCAAATGGTTGGCTATACGAAAGAAAGCTAAAGATTGCTCAAAAGCTTATTTTCTCAAAAATAAAAGCCGGGTTAGGCGGACGTTTAGACCTGATGGTATCAGGAAGTGCAGCCTTACAACCAAGGCTTACTCGTTTCTTTGCTGCTGCAGGAATGCCAATCATGGAAGGTTACGGATTAACAGAAACTTCTCCGGTAATCTCAGTAAACGATCAAAGAAACAAAGGATTTAAAATAGGTACAGTTGGAAGAATTATTGATGGTGTTGAAGTAAAAATAGCCGAAGATGGAGAGATCTTAGCTAAAGGACCTAATATCATGCAAGGATATTATAAAGATCCTGAAAAATCAGCTGAAGTTCTTAAGAATGGATATTTCCATACCGGAGATAAAGGAGAGGTTGATGAAGGTGGTTTCTTAAAAATCACAGGGCGTACCAAAGAAATGTTTAAAACATCCGGAGGAAAATATGTAGTTCCTCCATTATTAGAAGGAGAATTAAAACAATCTCGTTTCATAGAACAAGTAATGGTTGTGGGTGAAGGTGAAAAAATGCCTGCGGCTATTATTCAACCTAATTTTGTTTTCATTCAAGATTGGATAGATCGTAAAGATCATTCGATAGGAAAATCTTGTGAAGAGATTGCCGCCTCACAAATTGTCATCGACAGAATTCAAAGAGAAGTTGATGAGTGCAATAAGAATTTTGGTAAGTGGGAACAGATTAAAAAATTTGAACTAACACCGGAAGAATGGTCTATTGATGGTGGACAATTAACTCCAACCATGAAGATGAAACGAAAGATTATTAAAGAGATTTATAAAGACCTTTATGAGAAGATATACAGAGATTAAGGAAAAACGCTACATATTGTAGCGTTTTTTTTATTATCTTAGTAGTGATCTTTAACTTGTTAGTTAACACATTTTTAAATTTTAAACATGTGTTGTCCCTGTGCTATTTTTCCTTATATTTGCACAAAATTTCCAGAAGCCTATATAAAAAGAGCTTCGTCCCCAGGAAAATTTTAGGTAGACGCCCCTTAGTTTACTGATTATTGAAACTATACTCCCAAAGTAAACAACCCTAAAATTAGATATAAGGATAGTGTAACGCTTAATTATATTTAATAAGAAATGAAAGCCATGATGCTAATGGTGCTATTGTATATAGCTCCGTTAAGTTATGCTCAGACCGTTTTCTCTCATGAAAGAGAGATTGGGGATAAGGACAGTTATGTCTTTAGTGAGATTGATTTTATTAATAAGAGTGATAACTTGAAGTTGTCAGGGACGTTTATTGCCCCAAAATCGACCTACAAAAAAGTTGTCATCATACTTCCCGGATCTGGTAAAGACACCAGAAATTCCCATTATAAATTAGCGGAAGAATTTCTCAAGAATAACATCGCTGTATATCGTTTTGACGAGCGTGGTGTTGGAAAATCACAAGGAAAATTTACAACCGCTATCTCAGGCCTCACCTACGATCTTGCTTATGCCATCAAACACTTACGATCTTTATCAACTCTAAAGAACAAGCAGATTGGCGTCTTAGGACATAGCCTTGGTGGAATGGCCTCTATTGTGACTCATCAGATCATAAGTGATCCTGAAAACCAAATCGATTTTTTAATTCAAATTGCATCTCCTGTTAAAAGTTTTTCAGATGCATCAAGATATCAAATACAAACCCTTCCTAATTATCAAGTAAAGAACAGATCTAAAAAAGAACTTGTAAGCTTACTTGATACCCTAGTGTACATCACTAATCAGAATAAATATTCTTCTATTAGTGATACGGCCCTCAGAGAAAAAGGAATTCAAGCCATCAAAAAAAGAGGTTTTGAATTGCAAGACATTAAATTCTGGAGCTACACACACATAGATTTATACAAACACGATTATGAAGAAGCGTACAAGCAACTTCAGATTCCGACTATTTACCTTATTGGAAGTAAGGATAAATATGTAGACCCCATCTCGGAAGTAAATCGTTTAAAACAAATCAAAAATCCCCTAATCACTGTTAAGGTATTGGACAATTTAAACCACTACCTGACCTCGGGAACATTGAATGCTGATGTTTTATACAACATCGACAAAAGTGCTACCGAAACAATAATGAACTGGATAGAAAAAATCTAATAGACCTACCTCCTAAGTAAGGTTTTAAGTTCATGGAAATGACGATCACATACCCTCCTAAAAATGTGACGTTGTATTGAGTTTTTCAAAGCTTCAATACAAAGAATACACATAACGTCCCCAAGATTTGTAATGGTTTGTACAGGCTAAACCCCTATTGGTTTGGCCTGCTGCGAACCGATAAAATAATGTTAATCCTAAAATTAAATATTATGAAAACTATTTTTAAATTCTTGGCGATCACGGCACTGGTAAGTGCGGTATCATTCGCAAATGCTCAGAAGAGCAATCAACAAGGAGTAAGTATTGGAATGGATCTCCAGCCTATACTTCAAATCGACATGACAGCTCCGGAGATGATCAACTTTGTTTTTGACGAAAAGAGCAAGTATTACAAGGGTATTACTCACAATGCTGCTACGGTAATTAAAGTAACTTCTACAGTAAAGTGGGATCTTTATGCTGTGGGAAGATCAACTGGTAAGAGTCCAAACGGAAGTACTTTTTGGGATCAGGAAGAAAGCTACAAATCAACTGTAAATTCAGTTGCAGACATTCCTTTAAGCTTAGTTGAATTAAGACAACGTCAAGTAAACAATGGTGTTACAAATAGTAATGCTCTTTATCCAGATTACAGTCAAAGCTTTGCTGATCCTTTTAGAGCCAATGGAGGAAACAGCTTGTATGTAAGTCCAAATGGAACGCCTACTCCACCTAACAGAACCGGAAAATACATTGCCGGACATAGCGGTATTTCAGATGACATCACAAACGGATATATGCCGGCAGGAAGTTACATCTCAGATAATGGAATCGGAACCAATTTTGAATTTGTCATGGATTATAGAATTCTACCCGGATTCCCGGCAATTTTCCCAAATGCTTTCAATGCTGATGCTTCTGTTGCAGAAAACATCGTTTCTTCTGCCAATGCAAACTCAGTATTAGTTGGGGGTGCTTCAGGTAATGGAAATTCTGCTCATGCAGAACCCGGAGTATATACAATGACAGTACAGTACGTTCTATTGGAAGATCAATAGAACATTAAAACATAGTACACCTTAGGTGTACCAACAGAACTACACGTTTTTTTCGTGTGGCATAAATATTTATATTTATTAGGATTGTAGGGCGTCACTCTCGTGGCGCCTTTATTTTTTTATCTTTAGGTCTTTAAATATTTGGCATTTTATGGTAGCAGATTCAATTCAAATCAACGGTTATACACATATCATTCACAATAGTGATCTTATTTCAGAAGAACAATCCTTACAAAACAGTGAAGCCTTTTTTAGGTTTCTCGATAGTAGAAGGTCAGTTCGAGATTTCTCAGACCGCCCGGTTGCTAAAGAACTTATTGAGAATTTGATCAAGAGTGCTTCTACAGCACCTTCCGGTGCTCATAAACAACCTTGGACTTTTTGCGCAGTATCAAATAGCGAGTTAAAAAGTAAAATTCGAGTAGCTGCTGAAATTGAAGAAAAAGAAAACTATGAGAACAGAATGAGTGAGCGATGGAAAAAAGATCTTGCTCCTTTGGCAACAGACATGCACAAACCTTTTTTGGAAACTGCTCCTTGGTTGATCATTGCTTTTAAAAAGGTTTATGAATTTGATGAAACTGGTGCCAAGCACAATAATTACTATGTAAATGAATCTATAGGAATTTCATGTGGCATGCTTATTTCTGCTATTCATGATGCTGGTTTAGTTACCTTAACCCATACTCCCAGTCCCATGAATTTTCTTTCTAAAATTCTAGATCGCCCCAAAAACGAAAGAGCCTTTTTATTACTTCCTGTCGGATATCCTAAAGATCCTGCTTATGTTCCCGATCTTAAACGAAAAGAATTGGAAGATGTAGCCATCTTTTTCGAGTAAAACTTTTAAAAGACAACAAATTAGATACATAAATCCGCATTTTTAAATGTGGTTTTATGCATTTTCTCCTGCATACGATTTCATAAATTTGCGTACTCAATTAACCAAACTCAAACTCTTGTTCAATTCTTACTATCTCCCTGTTTGGTAGGAAAACAGAGTACTAACAAATAGACTCCAGTAATGGGGTCTATTTTATTTGCAACATATTGAAAATCAGTGAAAAGTGCAGAAATACGCATTTTAAACTGCAGAAATGCGCAAATTCAAGAAATTGAACCTCCATAACTTTATGGAAATCAAAATGTTGTGAACAAGTTTTTTCTTTTTTTAAAGAAGTATCAAGCCCCCTTTTTCATCATCATTGGTTTGGTGATTGGGATTCTATTGGCCAATTTTATCAAGGTACATAATACCTCTGTATTTTCTATAAATAGTGCTCTTATCTACGCCATTGTTATCATAGCTGTCTTGGTGCTTGTCTTTTCTATGTTTGCAGGATTGAAAAGTAAATCTGATGCCAAACACGCATTAGGATTGCCCGTTGGATCTGTTAGAGCCATTATAGCATTGGCTGTAACTGTACTATTCATACTAACTGCCGTTTACTTTTATCAAACAGTAGGTGATAAAGAAAGATTAAAGCTAGCCGAAAATATACTTACCATATTAGGAACCTTAGTTGTAGCGGTTTCTGCCTTTTATTTTAGTGCCAAAGCCACACAACAAGGGGTTGATGTTGCTACTAAAGTCTTTGCCAATTCCAATCAATTTTTTGGGAAGACTCCAATTGAAGCCATTCAGGATGCCATTAATAAAAATAAAGCTGATTGGAAGAAAAAATACAACTGTGAAGATGTTAAGCTAGGTAAAAAAGAATCCGATGGAGATAAGTTTGATATGAACTGCATTGTCTTTATCGTTGCTAAAAAAGCTGAACAATCAGATACTTCTGTACAGATTCCTAAATTTATTTCACATACCTATCAAGAAAAAACCTATCAGATTCCAACAGATATTAGAGAAAAGAAAGAAGAAAAGCCTGTAACCCTTGATGTTATTGAAAATCTAATAGAGACGCATGAAGACGAATGGTTGAAAAAATTTAACGCTGACTCAGTAATGGCTGCTCTTAAGGTAGAAAAAGGTCAAACAAAGAAAATTCCTTGTCTACAATTCTCTGTTGCAAACAAACAAGATCAATCTCAAACTCAACACAAAGATATTCCTGATTTTATACATGTAGATGGGTATAAGGTCCCTACAGATGTATTAGAGGAAGACATGCCTACTCAAGATTCTTCTTCCATTCAATTAGGCGATGGCATTTACAGAGAAGGCACCAACTCTATTGGTACATTAGGATTAAAAGTATATAAAACAGATGATGATGGCAATCAGACAGATTATCTTCTAAGCTGTTATCATGTTTTCTGTAGTGTTGAATTAAATAATAACCAAACAACCACATTTGATCCTTCGAGTGGGCAAAAAGGAATCTTTTCTGAAAAAGGAGATATTAAGTTAGGGGAAGTAACTCAAGGCTATTTGGATAATTATATGGATGCCGCTTTATGTAAAATTGATTCGAATATTAATTTATCACCTAAAATTAAGTCCTTCACTAGATCTCCAAAAAGAGGAATTCGAATCATTTCTACTGATGATGTAATGAATGAAATTTCTGTTTTTTCTCATAGTTACACAGAAAGCAGAAAAGTAACTGGAAAAATAGTGGCAAGAAAGACAAATAAATGGGTTACAATTAATGGGTATGACTATTATTTTAAAGATGTTATTCCTGTTACAAAAATATCTAATCATGGAGATTCTGGCTCTGCTGTATTAGACAGCTACGGAAAAGTAATAGGTATTGTTTTTGCTTCAAATGATCTCAAATCATACATAATTCCAATATCAGAAATTTTAATCAACTTTAATTTAAAAATTCATCATGTATAATTTTAATTTTCAACCAAAGCGAATTGTATTTGTCATACTATTAGTCTCTTGTTTTTTTACTTACGCACAAGAAAACTCAGTATTTAACATTACAAAAGCTGAAAACGATGCAAGTCAAAAAATAATTGAGGATATTAACTATGAAAAACTTTCAGATACCGAATTTGTCATTAAAGGAACTCCTAATGAGACAGAATCAGATAAGTTTACACTTGAAGTCACCAAAATCATTTCAGATAATCAAGAAATTTATAGTTCTAAAATCTCTAATCTCAATTCTTTAATTGACCAAACTAGAAGCAATTACGATAGTTCTAATAATTCTGCATCTTTTAAAATCTCAGGAGCCAGTGACTTAAATGAAATTTTAAAAAGTAAAGGAGCAAGAATTTACTATACTATAAAATATACAGGTGGTGCATCTTATGGATTATTAGACGCCAATAAAACTTACTCTTCTTCATTTGATATAAATCCTGTTGAAAAAGTAGTGGTAAGAAAGAACTTTAGTCCACTAGAAATAATGGAAGCAGCAATAACTTATGTTGATAATAACTATTCTAATAAATATCATGATAAGAAAAGGAATTTATACCTCAAAGACAATATTGTTCATATTTTCATTGATGAGAATGGAAACTTGATTAAAACAGGTTTACCTACTACTGCTACTAAAAAATATTTATATCAATTACACTTACTTGTTGAGCAAGGAAACATTAATAAAGCTCAATATAAGTTCCAAATAGACGGGGAGTTTAAACCAACATTTAATATCAACGATACTTCCAATACAGAAGGGAATTCTCTAGTAAAAGAAGATGGGGCAAAAAACAAACCAAAAATCATTGATATAACATATTCTGTTAATGGCCCCTATACAGATAAGTTTGATATAAAATTATACAAATATGAAAATGCTAAAGAAGTTGAGAAGTTGTTAGATCATGAAGTAAAAATAGCCAAGTCATATCAAGTTTCTATATCAACAGGTTTATTCTCATCTACTCTAAAAAACCCTGAGAATATTCAAAAAATTGCCTTAGCATCTGGAGATTCAACCTTAGTAGCCGATAACCCTAATTCTAGAGGCGCTATTACTTTAATGGCTACTTTTTACCCTAGGGAAAGGAGTTTTTTATTTCCACCAGACAGAAATACCCCTTTTATGGATAGAATAGGTATTCAGGTGGGAACTCAAGTGAATGATAAACTTACTGAAAACTTTTTCTTAGGATTGTCATATGACATCACATGGGGAAGTTCCATCTCTGCCGGAGTGCATTATGGAAGAAGAAATTATATCGCAGGAAAAGAAGATTTTGATTTCGGCACCGAAATCTTTGATCTGCCTGAATTGGTCATCAAAAAAGAATGGCAAGCCGGATTCTATTTTGGTGTGGTCATAGATACTAGAGTTGCATTTAAGCTTATCTCCAGTCTAGCAGGAAGTAATGATTAATAAAAAAGCCGCTCAAAGCGGCTTTTTTAATGGTCTTTCTTTAAGAGATGTGGAAACTTTTTCTTGAATCGATTTAGTCTAGGAATCGATACATTTCTCACATAGCTATTATTAGGGTTGCGCCTTTCATAATTCTGATGATAGGCTTCTGCCTCATAAAATTTCTTGTGCTTGGTAACCTCAGTTACTATTTTACCGTTGTATTTTTCTTTGTTTAACTTTTTAATGGCGTCTTCAATGATCCTCTTTTCTCTATCGCTATCGTAAAAAGCAATAGATCTATATTGAGTTCCATAATCGGGATGTTGACCGTTCTTAGTTGTTGGGTTGTGTGATCCAAAGAATACATCAACCAATGTTTTAAAACTCACTTTTTGAGGGTCGTAATAAACAGCCACCGTCTCTGCATGCCCCGTTCTCCCTGTTCCAATAGATTTATATGTTGGATTGTCTGTATGACCTCCTGCATATCCTGATATAGCCTCACTAACTCCTTCTACACTTTCAAAGATTGCTTCTACACACCAAAAACAACCACTAGCAAAATAAGCTACCTTATCTTTCTCTACAACTTCTTTTACTTTTAACGAATTGCGATGCTCTTTTACAGAAAACGCAAATGATACACTGATATAAGCAGTGATCAAAATCACAAAAACTAATTTTAAGATCTTCATAATACCTCTATTTTTAACATCAGTCTCAAAAAAAGTAAAAACCCTACAATTGTTTACAACTTTATTATTTTGTTGAGAAACCTTATTGTAAATCCTATTGCAGATACTTACTTTTGTTTGTACAAAGATAAGTATACTGGATGGAGCATTTTATCGTTTCTGCACGTAAATACAGACCTCAAAATTTTTCTGATGTTGTTGGACAACAAGCTATTACTAATACGCTTGAAAATGCAATTAAAAACAACCATCTGGCTCAGGCATTATTATTTACCGGGCCAAGAGGAGTTGGAAAGACATCTTGTGCCAGAATCTTAGCCAAAAGGATCAATCAAGAAGACAGTACTTCAGAAGATGAAGATTTTGCTTTTAACATCTTTGAGTTGGATGCAGCATCCAATAATTCTGTTGATGATATCAGAAGTTTGACTGATCAGGTACGTATTCCTCCTCAAACAGGAAAATACAAAGTGTATATCATTGATGAGGTTCACATGTTATCTCAAGCGGCCTTTAATGCTTTTTTAAAGACTCTTGAAGAACCTCCTGCTCATGCTATTTTCATTTTGGCAACTACAGAAAAACACAAGATCATTCCTACAATCTTATCTCGTTGTCAAATCTTTGATTTCAAAAGGATCACTGTTCTCGATGCAAAGAACTATTTAAAGACCATTTGTGAGAAAGAGAATATCACAGCTGATGACGATGCTTTGCATATAATTGCACAAAAAGCAGACGGAGCTATGCGTGATGCACTGTCTATCTTTGATAGAGTTGTAAGTTTTTCCGGAAATAACCTAACGAGAGAAGCAGTAACTCAAAACTTAAATGTATTGGATTACGATACTTATTTTGAAATGACTGACCTTTTGTTGAGCAATAAAATTCCGGATGTTTTAAATCATTTCAACACTATCTTATCCAAAGGATTTGAAGGGCATCACTTTATCAATGGTCTTGCGTCTCACTTTAGAGATCTGTTAGTAGCCAAAGACAAGGCTACTGTAGACTTATTGGAAGTGGGTGACAATGCGAAGAAGAAATATTTAGATCAATCTACAAAGGCTGGAATTCCTTTTCTGATAAAGGCTATTGATAAGGCCAATGAATGTGATCTGAATTACAGAGCTAGTAAAAATCAACGTTTGTTAGTAGAACTTACTTTAATGCAAATTGCCTCTATCACTTTTGATGGAGAAAAAAAAAAGTCAGCTAACTACATAATTCCTGCAACTTTCTTTACGGCATTGAGTCCGGCTGCCAAAGAGGTCTCTAAAACTACGAAACCACAAAAGTCTGTAGAAAAACCTGTTTTAAAAACACCTCAGGTTACTGAAGCTCCTAAAACAGAAACTGCTGCTAAGAGTAATGTTTCTAAGACTCCTTCTTTGAGAAACGTTCAAAGAAGACCTTCTGCTTTTTCACTAAAGAGCATTCACGAAAAGAAAAAAACTACAAAAAAAGTAGAGGAAGAGAATTTCGACAATCACCCAAAAGATTCTTTTACGCAAGAACAACTGGTTGAGGCATGGACTATCTATCATCAAAAACTGCAAAAGAAAGGTGAGAAAAGTATTGCCGCTATCTTAGCTGCTGATGAACCTACTTTGGAAGAAGGCTTTACTATTCAATTCAGTCTTCCCAATAAGCTTATGGAAGATCAGTTAAAATTTGGAAAGCCTAAGCTGTTAAAACATCTGCGAGAATCACTCAACAACTACGGTATTGTACTAGATGTAGTAGTAAATGAAACAGTAGAAAAGAAGTTTGCTTATACTCCGCTAGAGAAATACAATAAGTTGAAGGAAAAGAATCCTCTTATTGAAAAATTACGAGAATCTTTTCAGCTCGATCTATAAATCCACCTTATTTCCTACATACACCAACTTCGCTTTTTCCGGCGATAGTTCTTTCGATTCAAACTCAGAGATCAAGTAAATATTCTTATCCTTTGTAATTACAAATAAAGGAACAGATTCTATTTGAGCATGTAATTTCTCCAATGTTTGTTGATAATCTTCTTGAGAAGCTACCGGAATTTCATAGATATCCGGATAATCACGTACTGTCTCACTTAAATTGATATAATCGTCTTTAGGCGAAAAGAAAATATTCTTTTGTTCAAAGTCTTGCTCTTTTACCTCACTAGCTGTTGCCAAACGGAAAGCTCCGTGTTCACCAAAAGCTTTAGATAAGTTTTTAAGTGCGTATTCATTTACAGCATCACTACCAGTCATTGCAATCAGGTATCCTATATCATTTAACTCAATATTGTCTGTTAGATCATCATCATAAATATTCACTTCATAAGCTTCCAACCCTTCATTGTTGGCTTTTTCTATGAACATCTTATTGGAATCTATCAATACAATTCTCTTCCCAAATTTTTGTAGATAATCTCCAATCAATCGAGAAGATTTAGAAGCTCCAACAATAAGGATTCCATCTGAGTTTTTTAAGAAGACTCCGGCAACTTTAGCAAACAATCTAGCTGTAGTTGCATTTAATAATACGGTTCCTAAAACGATCATAAACACCAAAGGTGTAATGTACTCTGCTCCTTCTACTCCTTGCTTTACCAGTTTTTCTCCAAATAAAGAAGCAATACCTGCTGCTACAATACCTCGGGGACCTACCCAACTAATGAATAATTTCTCGTTGGTTTTTAGTTTGGATTTATGTGTACTTAAGAATACTGCCAAAGGTCGTATTAAGAATACAACAAGTGCAAATAATCCTGCTGTTTTCCATGTATAGAGCAACATCAGGTCTTTCATATTGATGTTGGCCGCCAATAGAATAAATAAGATAGAGATTAACAATACACTTAAAGACTCTTTAAAATACAGTAGCTCTTTTAAGTTCTTTAGTTTTCCGTTTCCTAATACCATACCCATCACTACAACCGCCAATAAACCGGATTCGTGAGCAAATATCTCAGATTCTACAAATACTAACAGTACTGTAGATAAGGATACTACATTCAATAAATAATGAGGAATCCATTTCTTATTGATCACAAAAGCCAAAGCATGTGCAAAAGTGAATCCAAATGAGGTACCAAACAGTAAGATTTTTCCAAATTCTGTTAAGGCTGTTTTGGTAAAACCACTACCTCCTCCTACACTAATAAATTCAAATACCAATACAGCTACTAAGGCTCCAATAGGGTCGATTAGTATTCCCTCCCATTTTAAAACAGCAGAAACATCCTTCTTTAAAGGTATATTTCTTAAGATTGGTGTAATTACTGTAGGACCGGTTACGATGATCAATGCTGAAAACAAAAAAGACAGTTCCCAACCCAGTTCAAAGATATAATGAGCTAAAATTCCGGCTCCCAGAAAGGTTACAGTAGAACCTAAAGTGATCAACTTGGTTATAACAGGGCCTACGTTTTTAATTTCGCTTCTTTTTAAGGTCAAACCTCCTTCAAAAAGAATGATACTAATAGCTAACGAGACGAAGTAATACAAGCCTTCACCTGGAAACAATCCTTTTTTCCCGTTCCATATAGGTTCAATGTATTTTGATTTATCTTCTGTAAAAAACTCTGCTGCAATTGGGCCTACTAAGAGTCCAATTAATATTAACGGTAAAATAGCCGGGATCTTAAAACGCCATGCAAACCATTGTGCTAAAATCCCTAAAATAATAATTCCTGCTAGCTCTAACATAGTTGAAAACTTAAGAACCTAAAATACAAAAAATCGGTTTCCCTCAGTATTCTCTCGTAAATTTTTGCAGTTTTTTTAAAGTTACTATCTTGTGCCGCTAAGAATTAGAGATCAATCGTTTGAGAAGCATTAAAAAGATACTTATCGGAATCGCTTTTTCACCCAATTTAAAACCCAATATTTTTGAGGCTACTCGACTGGCTAATATGTTTGATGCAGAGTTAGTTGGGGTTCATGTTGGTGAAAAAACAAAGGAGAAAGAGGAACAACTACAACAACTTATTTCAGAAGTTCCTTCGTTAAAAAAATCATTCAAAGCTGTTTGGCAAGAAGGAAAACCTATAGAGGTTATTCTGAAAGCTTGTCAGAATGAGCAGATAGACTTGCTTATTTTGGGAGCTCTTCAGCAAGAAAATCTTTACAAATATTATGTAGGATCTGTTGCAAGGGAACTAACTCGTAAGGCTCCTTGTTCTGTACTTCTTTTAATTAAACCTTCTGTTGAAAGAGTGCTATGCAAACAAATAGTAGTTAACGGATTAGAAGATCATAAAACCAAAGAAACTATAGAAACCTCCTTCTTGATCTCTAAAGGTTTGGATTGTAAAAGAGTTACAATTGTAGAAGAGGTTAGCCAAAAAGAAATTGAAGTAAAAGTTTCTGATGATGCCTCTTTAAGAAAGGCAACATTGCAAAAAGAAAAGATCAAACGTCGTGAAGATTCCAGAGTACAAAAGATTTTGGAAGGTATCGATACAAATGGGATAACTGTAAAAACACAAAGTATCTTTGGAAGGCGCGGTTATTCTATAGGCCATTATGCCAAAGTAAAACGCGCTGATCTTCTTGTGATGAATGCTCCTAAAAAAACCAGATTGATCGATCGTGTTTTTAGACATGATCTGGAATATATTTTATCTGAATTACCCACCGATGTTTTAATTGTAAAATAATGAGGAAAGAAAACGCTGTAAAAACATTTGTAGGTCAAATGCCTCGAAATTTATTTTCAGGATTTGTAGTATCACTTGTAGCATTACCATTAGGGTTAGGACTGGCGCTAGCTTCGGGTGCTCCTCCTATTTCTGGAATCATAGCTGCTATTGTTGGAGGTGTGGTTTGTGCTCTTTTAGGAGGTTCTAATGTTACAATTACCGGACCAGGAAATGGATTGGTAGTTGTGATCTTAAGTGCTATCACTATTTTAGGTAGTGGCGATATGTATCAAGGGTATTTATTTACACTTGCTGCCATTGTTATCTCAGGAATTCTCATGTTTATTTTGGGGATTCTAAGACTTGGTTCTCTTAGTAATTTCTTCCCTTCTTCTGCTATACAAGGAATGTTGGCCGCTATTGGTATTGGAATTTTCGCCAAGCAGATTCATGTAATGTTGGGGAATCTTTCGCTAAAAGGAAGTATTGTAGAGCTTTTGTACCTAGTTCCGCAAGACCTTATGAGCTTTGTGCAAACAGAAAGCGAGAGCGTACTTTATGCGGGTTCTGTAGGAATCATCAGTTTATTAATTATGATCTTCTACAGTAAGATTAGAAACAAGTACTTCCAGTTGGTTCCTGCTCCTATGTGGATCGTGTTCTTTAGTATTGGTCTCTACTACTATTTTGATATGTTCTCTACTAAAGAGTTTCCTATTGAAGAAAGTTTATTGATCAATCTGCCAGATAAGATCTTCGGAGCTTTTCCGCAACCAAATTTTGATAAACTATTAGACTACGACTTTATTAGTGCTGTAATTGCTATTACCCTAATTGCTAGTATAGAATCTTTATTAAGTATCAAAGCTGTAGATAAATTAGACCCTGAAAAAAGACGTTCTAATATTAATAAGGATATTCGCTCTTTAGGAATTGCAACTGTTGTTAGTGGATTCTTAGGCGGGTTGAATGTAGTAACTGTAATTGCCCGTAGTTCTGTAAACGTAAACAACAGAGGTAGCAATCGTTCTGCCAACATGTTCCATGCTGTGTTTTTAGTGCTGTTCATTTTACTTTTTGCAGGAGAATTAAGACATATTCCTCTGTCTGCTTTAGCAGCCATTCTTGTGTATACAGGATATAAACTAGCTTCACCGGAAAATATTCGCAAAACCTTTAAGGTGGGTTACGAACAGCTTATTATCTTCTTGGTGACTCTAGGAACTACTATCTTGACCAATCTGATCACCGGTATTTTAGCTGGTATTGCTATTACTTTTATCATTCATGTTATCATCAATAAAAGTATGGGGCTTTTTGTGAGAAACCTCTCTAAGCCTAATGTTTTGATGTTTAAAGAGGATGATAAATACTATGTAAGTGTAGAAAATTTTTCAAGTTTCTTAAACTATACCAAACTAAAGAAAAAGTTAGATCAAATTCCGGAAGATGAAGATGTGATCATTGATTTTTCTTTGTGTGATTTTGTGGATCACTCGGTCATGGAAAACGTCAATAGTTATTCGGAAAGTTTCAAAAGAAAAGGTGGTCATTTTGAAGTTGTAGGTTTGGATGGATACAAATCAGGAAGTCAACATCCATTTGCAATGAGAAAGCTAGAAACAGAGAAACCTAAAGGGAAAGAGCAATCGTTAACAAAGCGTCAGAAATCGCTACAGAAGATTAGTGAAGAGCTTCACTGGAAATATGAAGCTGATTATCAAAATGACATCAAAGAACTACCTGAGTTTGGTTATTTTAAAACAAAGCAAATCGATAAGGTTTCTAATATTTTAACCAACAGCCAATGTACCTTATTTGATATTGTCTATTCTGAGGGAGAATTGATTGCCAAGCAAAAGATCAAAGCAACTATGCTCTATATAGAGCTAGATACGCTTATCCCTGAGTTTACTTTGGATAGAGAAGGTATTTTTGAATACATCATTCACTTTGCCGGGTTTAAAGACATCAATATGGAAGCGCATCCCGATTTTTCGAAACGCTTCTATCTTTCTGGAAAAAATGAAGAAAAGATTCGAGAATTCTTTAACGATGAACTAATTTTGTTCTTTGAAAGCAACAAATATTATCATATCGAATCCAACGAAAGAGGATTGCTCATTATCGGAAATGAGCGTTTAGCCGGAGTCAAAGAGATCAAAGCTATGGCCGATTTTGGAATTCGATTGACACAAATTATTTCATAAATGCTGGGACTGAAATTTGAAACGGAAACTTCTTGGGTAGAAGTAGCTCAAAACGGATTGCAACAATTATTAACAGATCATGCTTTTGCAGAGCAAAAAGCGGCTTCCAATGCTGTATCTATTATCATTAATTATTCTGAAGAGACTCCTTTGGTAAAAGACATGAGTGATATTGCTATTGAAGAAATGGAGCATTTTAGAATGGTTCATGATCTAATGGTAAGTAGAGGAATGGTATTGGGAAAGGCTACAAAAAATGATTACGCATTAAACCTTCAAAAGTTCTTTCCTCACACGAGCAATAGAACTGAAGCTTTGGTACATCGCTTGTTAGTTGCGGCTTTGATCGAGGCAAGAAGTTGTGAGCGTTTTAAAGTTTTTTCTGAAAATATGGATGATGAAGAGCTTTCTACGTTCTACAAAGATTTGATGGTGTCTGAAGCAAATCACTACACTCTTTTCTTAGGATATGCCAGACAGTATATGGATCGTGAGATTGTTGATAAGAAATGGCATGACCTTTTGGCTTTTGAGGCAGAAATGATGAAATCTCGCGGTACAATTGCTAAAGTTCACGGATAATGTTCAGCAAGGAAGAATCTGCTAGAATACGTCAAGAATTTTGGACAAGTTTTGGGAAATCCTTCCCTAGAAAATGGTTGCTCTACAACACTAAGATCAAAGGTTTCTCTTTTAAGTTTGTTGCCGATCGCAAAAAGGCTATGGTTTGCTTAGATTTAGAACACAATGATGAGATTGCTAATCAGCTTTTGTATGATCAATTACTTTCCTTAAAAACCATCCTAACCAATGAATATCTTCCTGAAGTAATCTATGATGATTCGTATGAGTTAGATAGTGGAAAAGTTATTCATAGAATCTATGTGAATCACACTGAAAAATTTAGCATTCATAATAAAAATACTTGGAGAGATTGTTATGAGTTCTTTATGGATACCATGCCGCAGTTTGAGCTCTTCTTTTACGAGTATGAAGATTTTATTAAAAGCGCTTTATAAATAAAAAAACGCCCCGGCAAGGGCGTTTTTCACTCCTAATTCAAATATATTTAAAGAAACTGAATGCTTAATGGATAGTTCGGTTCCTCTTCGTTACTCGCTCTAATGGCATTGATGATTGGAAAGATCAAATAGAAAATTCCAATAACTAAAAATCCTATCAATCCTAATCCGAAGAAAATAACCATTGGAATACAGATCAATAGATAGATAAACATACTGATCCTAAAATTTAGGATTGCTCTTCCGTGTTTATCCATATCAATTACTTCATCTTTCTTTACTAACCACAAGATCAACGGAACAATAAACCCTCCTATTCCGGTAAAAAGGTCTATAAATTGACTCAAGTGGGTTAACACGATTAATTGTTTATCTTTTCTCATTTCAATAACAGTTGGTTCTATTAAATAGACGGAGAATTCTTCCTTTTGTTACAATTTTCTCTTCTAAAAACTCAATTTAGCTCAGTATATTTGTCCCATGATTCCAAATGACACTATTATTGCCTTGGCTACACCTGCTGGTGTAGGTGCTATTTCTGTAATTCGATTATCGGGAGAACAATCTATAGAGCTGGTCTCTCAATTCTTTAGATCTGTTCGAGGTAAAGAACTCAAGCAACAAAAGACACATACCATACATTTGGGTCATATTGTAAATGACAACAGAGTAATTGATGAAGTATTGGTTTCTGTTTTTAAGAACCCTCATTCCTATACCGGAGAAAATGTAGTAGAGATCTCATGTCACGGTTCTAGTTATATTCAGCAAGAGATCATACAATTGTTCTTGAAAAATGGATGCCGTATGGCAGACAATGGTGAGTTTACCATGCGTGCTTTTCTGAATGGTAAAATGGATCTTTCGCAGGCTGAAGCTGTTGCTGATGTGATTGCTTCCAATTCGGAAGCTTCTCATCAAATGGCTATTCAACAAATGCGAGGCGGAATTACCAATGAATTAAAAGAGTTACGTGGTCAGCTTCTAGATTTTGCTGCTTTGATCGAATTGGAATTGGATTTCTCTGGAGAAGATGTTGAGTTTGCCGACAGAACCAAATTCAAGGAGTTAGTTTTCACAATTTCTTCTGTATTGAAACGCTTGATTGACAGTTTTGCTTTTGGGAATGCTATGAAAAACGGAATTCCTGTTGCTATTATTGGTGAGCCTAACGTAGGAAAATCTACACTGTTGAATGCCTTGTTGAACGAAGAGAAAGCCATTGTTTCTGACATTGCCGGAACCACTCGTGATGCTATTGAAGATGAGTTGATTATTGATGGTGTTGCTTTCCGATTTATTGATACTGCCGGAATTCGAGAAACGGATGATGTTGTTGAGAACATCGGAATTCAAAAAGCTTATGAGAAAGCAGAAAATGCTCAATTAATTATCTTCTTGATCGATTCTAGAAAGTTCTTGGATTCTAAAGAATCATTTGTACAAGAAATTGAAGTTGTGCAACAACGTTTTCCAAACAAACGATTATTGGTTATTGCTAATAAAATTGATTCTTTAGAAGAAACACAAAAAGAAGAGATTCAAGCTGCTTTTGAAGACATTTTACTTCTTTCTGCAAAGCAAAAAATTGGTATTGATACGCTACTGAATGAACTTACTGCTTTGGTAAATAAAGGAGCTTTGAGTAATAACGAAACGATTGTGACTAATTCACGACATTTTGAAGCCTTAAACAATGCTTTAGAAAGCATCTCATCTGTTCAAAATGGGATTGATGCCGAAATCTCCTCAGACCTTTTTGCTATTGATATTCGCGAATGTTTACGTCATTTAGGAAACATTACTGGAGAATACGATGTAGATAAAGACATTCTTGGACATATCTTTTCTAATTTTTGTATTGGGAAATAAAACTTCCTAATTCAAAACTCTGTATACATTACTTTCCGGCAATCACTAACTTTATTGATGTTCAAAGACTGAACTATAATCAATAAAAGATTTAAATTCTATTGTGTAACCGTTGGGGTCATTAACAAAGAAAGACATATGTTCTCCACTTTTGTCTTTAAAAAAAGTTGTCTTTGTAATTAGATCTAACGTCCAATAGTTTACGGTATCATATACTTCTTCCCAGGCCTCATTATCTTAATAGATTTTAATTTTGGCAGGAGTAGTTACTTTATAGAATTTAATTAAATCTTAAAAGTTTGTAACACATTCTAAAATTTGCTGTATACTCATTTTAGTACCACAAATAATATTATTGCTTTTCTTCTAAATCGATAATCTCTTTATTTATAAAAGCTATTAAAAAATGAAAAACTACACTTTAAACATTGCTCTTCTTCTAAGTTTACTATTCATAGTTTCTTGTTCTGAACATAAAGGTTCTCCTGATAAACCAAAACAGGTTCATGAAAAAATAGATCATTATATCTCTTCACTGATTAAGGCAGATGAAATTCCCGGAATGGCAATAGCTGTTGTAAAAGACGGGCAAATCATTCATAAAAAAAATTATGGACTGGCTAATATTGCTCATAATGTACCTGTTACAGACAGTACATTATTTAGAGTTTATTCTACTTCAAAACTCATTACGATTGTCGCTATCTTTCAACTAATAGAAGTCGGAAAAATATCTTTAGATGATCCTATTTCAAAGTATATTGATCACTTACCTGAACTTTGGCAAAACATTAAAATAGAGCATTTAATCTCCTACTCTTCAGGATTACCAGAATACAAAGATTTTGACAGATATCTTTCTGACAAATCAATGCTAGCCAAATTGGCTAAACAAGCTCTTCATTATCCGAAAGGTTATAAGTACGAATATGTTCAAACAAATTTTTGGTTTCTTCAGCTAATTATAGAAAAAATAACAGGCCAAAAGTTTGAAGAATTCGTGAAACAAAACCAATTCAAGAACCATAGCAATCATGTTGTTTTTGCCTCTAACAGTTTAGTCGATATTCCTTTTAGAGTTGCAAAGTATCAATACAACAAAGAATATAATGCTTATGAAAAAACCACGTATGAAGCGGGGCCTCGTTCTCTTGCCGGTAATGGTCTCAATATAAATTTGAACGCATTACTGGACTGGAATACAAAACTTGATAAAGATCAATTGCTAAAGAGAGAAATCAAACTCAAAATGATGTCTCCATATAAATATGAAAACAATCCTTTTCCATTTAGTCATGGCTGGGGAATCTACGGCCCTGAAGGGAAACAATATTACGGTTTCGCCGGTGGTGGAGTAAGCGCATTCATGAAATTCATAGATAAAGACATCAGCATTATTATCCTATCCAATGGATTTAGAAACAGACCTGTAATTAGTGATGCCATTATATATTTATCAGGATTGTCAGATTCTGATTTAATTAGAGAAGAAAGAATGTTAAATGAAGATATTCGTCTAGCTTTCATCTTAAATAATTATACTGATGCTTTGAAAATATATAAAGCTATAAAGCTAAAAAACAACACTCTTAATTTTGAAAGAGGTTTGAATAAAGCGGGACATCATTATTTTTCCAAAGAACAAATAGATACTTCAATTGCTATTTTTAAGTTGTATACTAACGAATATCCCAACTCATCTAATGCATTTAACAATCTTGGAGATGCATACTTTAATAAAAAACAATATGCTTTGGCTAAAGAGAACTATCAAAAATCTTTGGAGTTAAACCCTAAAAATGAAAACGCCAAAGAGATGCTGAATAAACTGGAAAGAGGCATTTAAAAGTTTGATATTTTTCTCTCTTACTGGTATTCTTAATGAATATACAGTTATGAAGGAAGAAGATCCAAAGAAGAACCGATCTCTTCACAAAAATAAAGCAATAGAAAACGAACTTTTACTCCGTCTTAATAAACAATAACCTCAGTATTTACTGAGGTTGTTATATTTTGTATTGGGAAATAGATTAGATTTCCTTTAGCTTACTTGAATTGTACTTTATTTTACGAGTGTGTAATAAAGCTTAGAGAAATACTTTAAATTTTATTTAATACTCTAATAACTTTTTTTTCACATACATATATAGATTGTCACTTAATATTACTGCAAATTTAGTTTTTACAAAAAATTGAATTGATTTCAAAAATAGGCCTACTCATTTTGTATTGCCTTTTTTGCTAAATTAAAACAAGGAGCTAAATATTAAATTCCTTTGTATTACTTAATTTTTAATACATTAGTGTTTAACTATTAGAATATGGATAATTTCCTTATAGGTATTGGAAAACGAATAAAAGAGATTCGAAAAAAACAAGGAATAACCATTCATACATTAGCTAAAAATGCTAATGTTTCAAATGGTTTGGTATCTAGAATAGAAAATGGAAGAACCATTCCGTCACTTCCCGTTTTTTTAGAAATTATCTCGGCTTTGGAGATTGATGCAAGTACTTTTTTTGAAGGAGTAGAGAAAAAAAATAATGCGAAATATATTCATGTAACTAAAGACCAACATCAATTTCTTGAAAAAGAAATTGAGGCAGAAGGGTTTACATATCATCAAATCTTTGGAAAAAGTTTAAACGCAGCTGGATTTGAAGCTGTGCTACTAACTATTTCCCCTAACTCAAAAAGAGAAAAAATAATTACCGATGCTTGGGAGTTTAAATATATAATTAGTGGAGAGTGCACTTATATTATAGACACAGAAGAAGTAACTGTTAGTGAAGGAGATTCTCTATATTTTGACGGAAGAATTCCTCATGTTCCTGTGAATAGATCTCAGAAAGATTGTACCATGTTAGTACTTTACTTTTATTCTGAAAATAACTAAAAAAAGGGTTCTTTACGAACCCTTTTATATATATTACTTTTAATTGTTTAGCCCTGACAAAGTATTGTTGTTTATTGGTTTAGGGTATCCTGAAACTGCACTATTTGTTAACTTATTGTATTTTATATAGGTGTTATTTTTTAAGAAAAAGTAACAATGTGTAGTATTCCAATCCACTGCCGCAGTGATCATTGTCTTATAATCTCCTAATCCTGGCCAATTTCCATTAGTAATTGTTGTTGGATATCCTGAATCTACTCGATCACTAGAAATACTATATCTAATAAATCTTCCATCATTTAAAAAGAAGTATGCTTTGCTGTTATTCCAGTTAATAGCAGCCACGATCATATTTTTATAAGGCTCTAACCCTGGCCAATTTCCATTAGTAATTGTTGTTGGATATCCTGAATCTACACTATCATTATTCATATCATAACGTAGATACCTTCCATCGTTTAAGAAAAAATACCCTTTATGATTGTGCCATTTAAAAGCAGCACTAATCAAATCTCTATAATTTCCTAAACCTGACCATGAGCTGTTATTAGTTTCATAAGGATATCCACTATCTACTTTGTCTAGCGTTTTATTGTAACGAACATACTTATTATCACTTCTAAAAAAATAGGCTTTGTTATTTATAAGATCGTTCCAATCTAATCCTGCTATAATTTTTGAATTGTTCAATGCAACTGATCCTGATTGCCCATTCAGCACCAAAGTATAGTTAAGCATCCCTTCTCCGGCATTAGTATCTGTATATCCTCCTTGCGATGCAGGTACAGTTGCTATTAATATATTGTTTCTATAAATTTTAACAGTGTTTGTTGAAGTAGAGTTCCAATAAAGTGTATTATGATTTTGCATCATTACTTTTCTTACCCCTAAACTTCCAACTAATGAGGTACTGTTTAATTGCCATTCTTTTTGAATAGGTATATCTAAATGTGTTAATACAGATGGTACAATTGCCGTTTGTGCTACATTCCCATAAATCCCAGAAAAATCAGAATTAGGTGTATTTACATGCCTTGAGAACTCTTCATTACCCGACTTATTCATACCAACAAAAATTGTTTTTTCTCCTAACGTTTGATTTCCATGACCATATCCACTTGGTTCTCTACCATGATCTGTAACTACCATGATTAACCAATCTTCATTTGTTCTTTTCTCTACTTCGGCTACAATTCTTCCAAACTGTTCATCTGCTCTAGTAATAGCCTTGTTATATGAAGTTCCAAACCCCGAAGAATGTCCTACCACATCTACATCATCTAAATGCACAAATACAAAATCAGAGTTTTCATTGTTAATTGCATGAATTGCTCCCAATACCGTATTCTCGTCTCCTCCACTTTTTGAATGATAGTCTATAAAGCCTAATTGGTCTCTAAAAAAATCGTGTATTGGAGCCCAAGTAACTACACTTGCAGTTTTTAAACCGGTATTTGATTCTTTAATTAATTGAAATACACTTTTAGAGTTTGATTTTTGAGAAGAATTATTGTCTACAACTCCATGTTTGTTTAACCACACTCCTGTTAAAATGGTTACCCAGCTTGGACCACTTTTTGTTTTTTGTTCTGAAGGTGTTCCTGCAATTCCTCCTGTATACGCCTTTACAATTGTTAACTTATCTAGGTTTGGCGTTGAAGTTTCAGAAATTTTCTCTAGTTGCATTCCATCGAAACCTACAACAAGTACTTTTTTCTTAATACCTGTTTTGTTCAATTTTCTTAATGTTTCAACTGTTTTCGCTTCTTCAATTGTATTCTCTTGACAATTAAAAAAAACCAACGTTAATCCTAGAACACTTAGCTTAAAAAGATTCATCATTTTCATAAAAAAGTTCTTTTAATGAATTTAAAATGTAAGTTGGGTTTTCTTTTTCTAACTGTTCTCTACTTTGAGCCCCTGATAAAACTCCAATTGTAACACCGCAACCAGCATTTTTTCCTTCCTCAATATCTATCCATGAGTCTCCGGCTTTTAGTACTTCTGCTGCTTTTGAAATATTAAATTCTTTCATGGCTTTTTGAATCATTTCTGGATCTGGCCTTCCCTTTTCTACATCTGATGCTGTAATTAACATATCATAATGTGTTCCTTTAATCCAGTTTAATTTATTTAATAAGTTCATTGCTATTTCTCTAGCATATCCAGTATTTAAAACTACTCTTATATTAGCTTCTTTTAATTTTTGTAATACTTCTTCAACACCATCAATTGGCTTTACCTCAAGCTTTAAATAAGCCTCATCTAGCATTTTTTTGAAGTTATTAAAAATTAAATAAGAATCTTCAGTTTTATTGGAATTTAAAAATGATAACACATCTTTTATCGCTTGATGTTTTTCTTTTCCAGCTCCTAACTCTAAAACAGTATCTAAATCAACATCAATACCATGATCGTTAATAGATTTTTGTAAAGTTTGATATACTACATTGTGTTCATCTACCGTTGTTCCTGCCATATCAAAAACAACCATTTTTATATTTTCTAACATGTACTTAATTTAAATATCTTATTAATGTTTTCTTTTGAGAAACCTGCACTTCCAGTCATTCCTTTTCCGCCAATTCCTGTAACAATATGAATATTGTTTCCTATAGTATGTTGAAACAGATCAGTTGTTTTACATTGACTGTAAAACCCAGCCCAACGTTGTTGAATTTGATAATTAGGTAAGTCAATTATCTTTTTTGCTTCTGCTATCATAAAATCATCTATTTCTTCGTTTAAATCAAATCCTAAATCATCTATATTTTTAGCATCTGCATATTCATGTGAATCTCCAATTATTACAGAACCATCAATAGCTTGTTTAAATAAAATATGAACCCCATATTTCTTTTCAAAACTATTGGGGTCTTCTTTTGATTTGATAGAGTTCCATGATGGACATTCTTCAAAAGCTTCATATCGTCTAATAGTTAACCCTGTTAGAATTGAACCATCTAACTTATAATTCTTTTGAGGTTTGGTTCGCAACATTTGTAGTTTTGAAACTACCAAATCACTTTCATTAAAAATCGTTGGGTATAAGGCTTTAAAATCTGAACCGTTACAAATAATTGTTTTATCTGCTTTAAAAACTTCTCCAATTGCTGTTGTTAACTCAACAACTTCATTCGTTTCATCTACATGAACAACACTGGTTTTATAAAAGATGTTTACCATACCTTTTTCTGACATAAATTCATGTAAGCGGTTTATCATAACTCTTGGCTCAACAGTAACCTCTTCTGGAAAAAACAAGCCTGCTTTACAATAATCTTTGCGTAAACCAGCGTACTTATTTAAACATTGTTCTTTAGTTAAAAGTTCAGAATGATAGTTATTGTTTTTATTTATTTGATAGAGCTCTTCTATTAATTGAACTTCTTCCTCATTTGAAGCTATATAAACAGTACCGTTTTGGCGAATTGAAACATCAAACTGTGATTGAATTTCTTTATAAATGGATAAACTTTCTCTTCCATAGTTTTGCCATTTTACATTCATTCCGGAAGGTACTACCTGTCCAAAATTTCTTACAGTGGCACCTCGCGGTTTACTGTCTTTTTCTAAAATAGCTACAGTTAATCCTTTTTTTGATGCATGGTAGGCATGAAAAGTTCCTAAAACTCCTCCTCCTACTACGATTAAATCATATTTTTTATTCATAAATAAATTGATTTTCATTAAAATATTTTTCTCTTTTCCTTTTGAAGAATAATAAACAATAGACCGAGATCATAAAGCCAATTCCTCCTAGTATATAAAGTGATTGTGTAAAAAACGATAGCCAGGATACTTCTTTGCTTCCAAAGTTTTTAAACAATAAAATGAGCACACTACCTAAATACCCAAAAGCATCCGCTATATAAATAAGAAATCCTACGTTCCCTTTAATTTTAAAAGTAGCTATCATTCTATCAAAGAAGATTCCATTAAAAGGAACATAGCAAGCGTATAATCCCAGGCCAGAAATAATCATCCAAACTATTGGTGACATAACTTCTAACTGAAATAAGTAGGTTGAAAGTAATATTGATAGTGTGCCCAATATTAATACATAATGATAATAGGTAAAGGCTTTAAAGTTCTTGGTAACACTACCAATATATCCCAATATAAAAAGTACAATTATAGCTATTGGAATCTCTGAAACACTAAAAATAGAAGCATCATTATATCCTAAAGCTTCCCAAATTTCTCTAGCAAAATTGTCTCTAAAATCTCTAATTGCTGTGAGTATAGTAAAGAAAAAGACTATTAAAACTAATGGGGTTGCATATAACCTAAAAAGTTCTTTTCTTTCTATTCCATTTAACGGTTTTCTAGCTGTTTTTAATTTATTATCCTCCTCATTTGGTACTGGTAGTTTTTCCAATAACCATGAAAATATGACCAATGGTAAAATAAAAAACAAGCCAGTAGTAAAAGGCATCCAAAATTCAGATACTTGTAACGAATCCATTGTCCATTTTCCTACGGATTTTACTACACCAGAAGAGATAATAAAACTAGATGATAAAATAACGCCTAATAATTCTGAAGCTTTTCTGCCTTCTAAATATGAAAATACAATTCCCCATATCATTCCAAGAGGTAACCCGTTAAGAAACAGGAATAAAATATTATAAGGAGCAGGTGTAGCTGCAAAACCTAATAAGGCTAGCTCTGCGAAGAAAATAAAACCAATTAGATATTTTATTCTGTGATGGCTTTTCATTTCTGAAATAATTTTTATTCCTAAAAATTTTGATAATGTATATCCAATTATTTGAGCTATTATCAATAAAATTTTATAATCTATTCCAAAAAACACTTCGTTAGAAAATGTAGCCACAGTAAAGGGTTTCCGAAACGCATACATGCAAAAGTAAGTACCAAATGCTGCGAGAGAAGCTTGTATTATAAAACGTATACTCATCTTATTTTTTTATCAAGACAAACTCTCTAATTAGAGAGTTTGCTTGCATTTAAATAGTATCCATTTTAAATGGTTACAGATTAAGCTTAATACCTAAACTTCCTTTTACTCCATAGTACTCAACTTGCTTAGGCCTTGCTGTATCATTTGCGCCATAATGATAAATTAAGGGTTCGTTTAAGATGTTATTTACATCAGCAAAAATTGAAAAATGGTTGTTGATCCTGAATGACCCCGAAAAGTCTAGTGTTGAATATTTACCATAGTATTCATCATTGATGTCTTTATCTCCAAAATCTACCGCATATTTTCCTTTATGATTAAAGGCAAATCTTACATTGAATTTATCATCTTCAAAGTATAATTGTGCGTTGTATAATTCTTTGGCTTGATATGGTGTAGTAACCGTTCTATCATTTCCGTTTTCATCTCCACCAGGAATAATCATTTCAGAATCCATAAAAGTTGCATTCGCTTGAACTCCTAATTTGCTTAAGAAACCTTCTTTTGCAAAAATGTCGAAACGAACATTTGCTCCTACTTCTAATCCCAGAATATGAGCATTACCTCCATTTTCTGGTCTTTTTGTTTCTACACCTCCAATTATTGATGTTGAAGCAAACACAGGGTCTTTTAAATCTTTATAGAATAAACCAGCATTTACTATACCTACATTAGAGAAGTAATGCTCGAATAATAAATCATAGTTCCATGAAAATGTTGGCTCTAAACCTGGGTTACCTCCTTGCGCTTCATTATCAGCTTCACTGTAAGAAACTCCCGGTGAGATATCACCAAAGTTGGGTCTAGCATAAGTCCTTGTAATCGCAGCTCTTAAGTTTGTATTAGAATCAAAACTATATTTTGCATGCAACGCTGGTAAGTAAGTTAGATATCTATTGGTATTTTTTGCTTTAACCAATACATTATCATCTTCATTATAAGAATATCCTTCTACTGCAGTTTTAGTAGCTTCTATGCGTAAGCCTCCAACAAAAGTTAATTTCTCTGAAACTTTATATGTTGTCATACCGTAAGCTGCATACTGGTCTTCGTTTACTGTAAAGTTTCTAGATAACCCTCCTCCGCTAGCTAAAGCATCTGAGTCTCCAGGAATAAAGTCAAAATTACCTTGATTTAAATTATAGAATGTACTCATTCCTTGAGTAGATACTACTTGATTAAAAGAAGATGAAGCATTAGGAGCCAATTCTTTTAAGAAATCGCTTTTACCTGGTTGAGTAATTAAATATTGAGATAAATCACTTAGAGCAATATCTGCATTACCTTGTGGAGCATAGAAATAATCTCCATATTCAGCTTTTCTAACTTTATCACGGTATTTAGCGCCTACTTTAACCTTCAATTTATCATTGAACTTATGCTCATAGTTAGCAGTTAAAACTACTCTATCTTTTTCATTCACATAAACCTTATAAAAATTTAGTCCATCTGAAGCAATTTGTTGTTGTGCTGGATCTAACTTAAAATTATTATCCGAGAACACGTCAAAAATAGTAGATGGGTTATTAAAGTCCATTGGACCTCCATCTGCTTTCCAATAAGCTCTGTGATCTCCTGCTCCATCAGGTTTAGATACTGCATAAGCAGGCTTAATACCAACTCCAGATTGATTGAATTTTAATACAAAATAACTGTTGTCTTCTGCATTAGGAATATTTCCATACTTAAACTCATTTTCATAAGAACCAACATTCCAATCTAATTTACCAGCATCATTAAATAAACTATGCTCACCACCAAAGTCAAAAGCAACTAATTGGGTAATTAATTCATCATGTATATTTTGTAATTCAACTCTAGCAGTGTTATCTGTTTCATCAAATTTATCAAAACGAATTCTATGTTTATAGTGAGTTTCTTCATCAGCTAATGTTCCATAAATACCTCTCACGATGAATTTATTATTATCATCTAACTTATAATCAAATACAGTATTTACTCCAGTTGTTTGTCTTACTCCTGTGTAATCTCTTAGTTCTAAACGAAATACTCCTTGATCTCCTTTTCTACGTGCTTCAAAGTTATCTGTTGCCCAAGAACGATTCCAATGAGAAACATTTACTAAAAATCCGAATTTGTTATCTGGAGTTCTATTACCATAAGTAAAGGCAGCATTGTAATTTGCTTTTCCCGCTTTTACGTTTGTCCCAGTTCCTAAGGTTACACTTAATGTTTCTTTGGATGGAGGAGTTTGTGTTATAAAATTTACTGAACCGCCAATACCATCACCTTCCATATCTGGTGTAATAGCTTTTGCTGCCTGAACATAACCAATCATTTCTGACGGAAAGAAATCAAAAGCAGTTGCACGAGAAGTAGTTTCTTCTTCTGCTGTTGGAATACGATTTCCATTAATTGTGGTAGAAGCCCAAAAAGGCGGTAAACCTCGAACCGATACAAAACGACCTTCTCCTTGATCTCTTTCTATAGACAACCCTTGAATACGTTGTACTGTTTCAGCAGCATTTCTATCTGGTAATTTTCCAATACCATCTGCTGCGATTACATTCATAATACTCACTGATCTTTTTTGAATGCTTAAGGCTCTAGCTTCACTATTTCTTCTCGATAAGGATTTTACTATTACTTCATCTAAACTTTGAGATGATTCTATTAAATTAATCGTACCTAAGTTGTTTACTTTTTCTTTTACTTCAACTGTAACTGTTTTTGTTTGAAATCCGATATACGATATTACTAGTTCAATTTTTCCTAATTCTACATTCGATAAAGTAAAATTACCATCAAAATCGGTGTTAACACCTTTAGAGGTACCTTTAACCATAATTGAAGCTCCGGGCAATGGATAAGAACCATCACTTATAACACCTTTTATAGAAGCTGTTTGAGCATAATTAACTAACGCTATAAAAAAAGTACATAGCGATAATAAAAATTTACTGTTAGTCATTTTGTTTTCTTTGATTTTTTTTACATTTATTAAATATTAACATCACAAATCAACATAATATTTATTATTTGTAAACATTCTTATCATTAAGAAAACTTTTAATAATATATAACTAATTGTAATTTTATTGTTAAGTACTAGTCTTTTGTATTAAGTAAAAGAAAATAAAACACCCCTCACACTACAACTTAATTTACTGAAACTGGAAAGAGGTATGTAAACAAGTTCATCTTTTCTTACTTGCATATATTTTGTAAGGAAACTATTGCATTAACTCAAATCATAATACTTGCCTTTTTTACATAAAAATAAGGTATCTTACGAGAGAAAATAGCTTCAAAAAAAATGCGATATGGAATACAGGCAACGAATACATTTTAAAAAAAAGAAGAGAATACCTCCTAAAGCATTGACTCTTTTTCAAGATATGGAAGAAGAGATCAATAATAAGTTTATGGAAGATGATTGGATAACTCTATATTCTTACGATTCTAGTAAATTTTGCAGCTTAACTGTTGTTACTACAAAATTGATTCCTTCTAATTTGAGAAATGATTTTTTAAAAAATTATCATCAAATCTTTGATAATGAAAATCTTGAAAGTAAGTCTATTCAAATTGTCATCCATAAACAGGTTGATAGTGACAATGGAGGGAAAGAATATTCTTATGAAATTTCCGAACAATTCATTCGAAATTTAAAACTAAAAAAAGATAATGTAGATAGCATGAGCACCACTTATTATGGAAAAGATCTTGATGGTAAATTAGAGCCCGTTTTAATTATAAGACCTCTCTTGAATTTGGTATGTATGAAAATGACTCATTTATTGACCGACTACATGGCAAAAAACAACCTTGAACTAGCAATTAGCTTCTACGGTAGACGAAGTACAGATAAGCCCATTAGTTCAACTTTAGCTCCTTTTGAAAAAACAATAAAAACGGAACAATCTATTCACCTGCTAAAACTAGAGCAAGATTATGATTCAAGAGCTAATTTGTTTTTTAGAACCGACATTACCGGGAGAATTTGTGTAAATGGAAGTAGTATCAAAACAACATTCTTATGACCAAAAAGAAAGACTCTGACAACTCTAAAAGTACATCGTCATATAATCCTTATAGAGGTTATTTTACTCATAATGTAGATACTTTATCTAAAAATCAAATTCTTTTAGAGGATATTGAACAGCAAATAGGCAATCAATTTGTCACAGACTCATGGATTCCTATTTACTCTAGAACATTCATTAACAATGAGCTTTGCAGTATGTTAGGAAAAGTAATTCCTATAGACAAAGAAGATGCCTTAAAACATTCTCAATGGATTAGGTATTACGAAGGAGGAAAATCTATCTATGACAACCTTGATTTACTTCAATCTAATGATGACCTAGCTACAGTTCAATATTTAGAAGAAAGTACTCAGCTAGTCATTGAAAAAGAGAACCGTTCAACCGATGAAGATGATTATAGTTTCTTTTTAGATGTTTCTAAAGAGCTTATTGATTTTTTACAATTAACTGAAAAAGAAGAGCATGAATGTCGAACGTTTTACGCTCAAAATGAGAAAGGAGAGTTAAATGAAGTACTCATCATCAAATCCGCAGAGGTCAAAATAAAAGTAAACGCACTTGCTCGCTATCTTTTTGAAAAAAAACTACAATTAGTTCTTTGTTTTTATATCTCTCGAAAATCAGTAAAACCAGGTAACTGGAACGTTCTTCCTTTTGAAAAAACAATCAAAACTGAACATTACTATTACAGGATAAGACATTCAGAATCTCTACATCGTAGGTTTGGGTATTTTTGTGGTAGCGATATTTGTGGGAAAATTGTATTCAACTATTGGAAGTATGATCGATCTCTTTATCAAAAATAAGGCAACAGAAAGCAAACTTATACGCCACTGCTCTACCTCAATTGCCACATAACTTTAATACATATTGAAGCTGTTCTATTTTGTGTTTGAGAGTACTATTTCCTCTTCACAATTTATTAAGAAAACCTTAAGACTTTTTCTTATATAAAAATCTTAGCCTGATTTATTTTTGGGGCAACTTAATCACACCCCAAACTATGAAAAATCTACTTACGATTTGTGCCCTATTATGCTTCAATCAATTCTTTGCACAAACGTTACAAGGTAAGATTGTTACGCAACAAAATATCCCTATTACCGAAGCACATATATTAAACAAAACCGATGAACATCATACACACAGTAATGAGAAAGGTAAGTTTTCAATGCATCATGTTTCTGTAGGTGATACACTTGTGATAAGTCATATCAATTACAAAAAGAAAACAATTATTGTTCGCGATTTTAATCCTTTAACCATTGTATTGGAGGAAAGTATTGTTTCTTTAGAAGAGATCACTGTAGGTAAAAAATTAAATGCTCTCAATGTAATTTCTGCGATTGACATTCAAACAAATCCGGTTACGTCATCGCAAGACATTTTACAACAAGTTCCCGGTTTGTTTATCGGACAACATGCGGGAGGTGGAAAAGCTGAACAAATCTTTTTACGTGGGTTTGATATTGATCATGGTACAGACATTGCCATTAGTGTAGACGGATTGCCTGTAAATATGGTATCACATGCACATGGGCAAGGATATGCAGATCTTCATTTTGTGATTCCTGAAACCGTAGAAAAAATAGATTTTGGGAAAGGGTCTTATTATGCAAATAAAGGGAACTTCAATACCGCCGGGTATGTTGATTTTAATACCAAAACTCGATTAAACTCCAATGTTTTAAAATTAGAGCTTGGTCAGTTTAATTCACAACGCCTCTTAGGGATGTTCAATATCTTAAACAATAACAAACACAGTGCCTACATAGCATCTGAGTATGTATTGACGGATGGTTATTTTGAAAGTCCACAAAACTTTAATCGCTTAAATCTTTTTGGAAAATATACCGGAAACTTAACTGAAACAGATAGAATAAACATCACGATCTCACATTTTACAAGTAAGTGGGATGCATCAGGTCAAATTCCACAACGTGCTGTAGACAGTGGATTGATCACTCATTTTGGAGCTATTGATGATACTGAAGGTGGAAATACAAGTCGTACAAATTTGTTATTAGATTATCATAAGGTACTTTCTGAGAATTCATCAATTCACAACAAGCTGTTTTACAGTAAGTATGATTTTGAATTGTATTCTAATTTCACATTCTTCTTAGATGATCCCATCAACGGAGATCAAATTAAACAGAAAGAAACTCGAAATATCTTTGGACTAAGCAGTGATTATAAATTACGTTTTACAGAAATAGACGGAAGTTTTACTGCAGGTATCAGCTTGCGAAATGATCAGAGCTTTGACAATGAACTCTCCCATACTGCAAACAGAAGAGTAACCTTAAATCAAATTCAGTTGGGAGATGTTAATGAAACCAATTTTGCAGTATATACAGGTGCTCATTTTAACTTTGGAAAGTTTACGATTCATCCTGCTTTACGTCTTGACTATTTCAATTTTGAATATAATGATGACCTACAAGTAAACTATTTAACGCAATCTGAGACTGAAGCTATTGTTAGTCCAAAATTAAATATACTTTACAATTACAGTGACGATTTACAATTCTATCTAAAAACAGGAAAAGGATTCCACTCAAACGACACAAGAGTTGTTGTTGCTAGAGAAGGAAATCAAATTTTGCCTTCTGCCTACGGTTATGATGCCGGTTTTATATGGAAACCTACTCCTAAACTACTTATAAATACAGCTTATTGGTATTTGTTTTTGGAGCAAGAGTTTGTGTATGTTGGAGATGCAGGAATTGTTGAGCCAAGCGGAAAAACTCGTCGTCAAGGTATAGATCTTAGTTTACGATATGAGCCTGTGAGTCGACTTTATTTCAATGTAGATGCCAATTATGCGCATGCCAGAGCTACTGAAGAAGTATCCGGTGAAGATTATATTCCTTTAGCTCCCGATTTTACGCTAACAAGTGGGTTAAATTATAAATCGAAGTCCGGTTTCTTTGGAGGTATTAATCTACGACACATTAATGATCGTCCGGCCAATGAGGACAATTCTATTATTGCTGAAGGGTATACTGTTACCGATTTAAATTTAGGATATCAGTTTAAAAACATAAACGTTGGCTTACAGGTACAGAATCTATTTGATGTAGATTGGAATGAAACTCAGTTTGCTACTGAATCGCGTTTGCAAAATGAAGCTAATTCTGTAGAAGAGATTCATTTTACACCGGGAACTCCTTTCTTTGTAAGAGGACGTGTTGTTCTTACTTTTTAAAAACAAAAAGGCGATAAATTATAGTTAAATAAAACGTCAGAGTTGGTTAGTTACTCTTTAAAAAGATCTAGCTTTTTCTCTGAAAAGCGCCTGTTTTTTGTCAATTACGATAGATTTTTCATAAAATCTGCTCTTTTTTACTCAATTCCTGCTGAAATTTTTCATTAAATTTTAGCTCTTTAAAATAAAAATTGAGTACTTCAGAAAAAAAATAATACCCTACAAGAAGTATCCTATTTTTTCGAAAGAATTGGTACTAAAGTTGATTTGTTTTATAGCATTAATAACCTAATTAAAAGCTTATGACACTACTTATTACCAAAAGAACTAAACTATTTCTGTTTTTGTTTTTCTGTACGTCTTTTTTGGTTGCACAAACCTCTCAAGAACAAATCGTACAGTCGTACAAAGACTTTGTCAATTCTCCAAGAGAGATTGCCTATGTTCACCTAAACAAGTCTACACTAATCAAAAATGAAATGATTGGGTTTACAGCTTATATTTTTGATAAGTATACAAAACAACCATCATTGGTTACTAAAAATCTTTACTGTACCCTTACCGATAAAAATGGTGATGTGGTAAAAAGTAAACTTATTGAGGTTAATAAAGGGATAGCATCCAACGTCTTTAAAGTTGATAGTTTGTTTCAAACCGGAAAATATACTTTTAGAGCTTATACAAATTGGATGTTCAATTTTGATGAGCCTAACTTTTACGAACATGCCATTACTGTTCTCGACCCAGAGGAGCAAAAGGAATCTAGCAAAGTAGATGAGAATATTTCTTATAACGTTCAGATGCTTCCTGAAGGAGGTCACCTTATTTCCGGGATTAAAAACCAGTTAGGAATTATTGCGAAAGATTCTCAAGGTTTTGGGCTTGGAAATACATCAGGTGTTCTATTGAATGACAAAAATGAGATCGTTAAAAAATTTACTTTGAACCAATTCGGAATTGCCAAAGTTGCGCTAACTCCTAAACAAGGAAGGTACTACAGAGTAGTTCTTACTAAGAATGATGAAAAAATAGTAACTCCAATTAATGACATTGATAAAATTGGTTTTAACATCTCATTGTTAAACTACCCTAATAAGATTGCTTTGGTATTTAAAACCAACAAAGAGTCGTTGCCATTTGTTGGGTCGAAAAACTACATCCTAGCCATTCATAACGGATCGAATGTGAAGACAACTACTTTTCAGTTTTCAAATAAGAAGCAAGTAGTAAAAGCTTTGGATCACGATAGTTTGCAACCCGGAATTAATATTTTCACAGTTTTTGATCCTGATCAAAATATTCCTGTTCTAGAGCGCATGTATTTTAACTGGGAAGGAATTTCAAAAACAGATATTAACAATGTAATAACTAGAAATGTAGGAGATTCTATCACTGTTTCTCTTAAGATCGATGATTACATCAATCCTGAGAAAGTGCAAAATCTGAGTATTTCTGTTTTGCCCAAGAAAACCAAATCATATCAGTTCAACTCTAACATTCTGTCTCAAACCTATTTAAACTCGTATGTGAAAGGGTTTATTGAAAATTCCGGATATTATTTTTCTAGTAGTTCAAACAAAACAAGAGCTGATCTGGATAATTTATTAATCACTCAAGGATGGAGTAGTTACGATTGGAGTACGATCTTTAAAAAACCGGTTATCAACCACCGATTTGAAAATGGTGTAGATGTTGTTGCCAATGTTAATAGTAACAAGCAAAAGAGCTTTATAGCTTATCCGATTAGAGATCAAAAGCCAAATGTGGTATTGATAGGTGAAAATGACACTCAATACACACACACGGGTCTTTTTCCGTATGAAAATGACAGCTATGGAGTTAGTACAATAAGAAAAAGCGGAAGAGCGGATAAAGCAGGGATATATTTACAGTTTTTCCCTTCGCAAATTCCTCATTTCAATTTGCCTTCTTTAGACATGCCGGTAGAAGATTTCTCATACTTGATGTCATCTACCAAGATAAATCCTTTGCTAGCGGGCTGGATTGGAGAAGAAGGAGAATTACTTGATGAAGTTGTTGTAAAAGCAGAAACTGAAAGAGCTAAAAAGATTGAAAAGCTAAAAAGAACTACTACAGGACGTGTATTTGTTCTTGACAAAAGAGATAGAAAGCATAATTCTTCTCTACAAGAATTTTTTGGTTGGATTGGTATTGGAATCAGTAGTAAAGGTGGATATACAAGACATGTTGGCTATAGAACAGCACAACCCTTGATAATAATTGATGATTTTACAACACCAAACTTAAACTATTTAAAATTTTTAAGAATAGAAACTGTAGATTATATAGAAGTGAAAAGACAAAGTATTGGTGCGAGCTACCGATTCATTGTAAGAATATTCACAGACCCTACCTTGCCTTATAAAGACAATAAACACATCAGCAATGTTTCTGATCATAAATACAAATTGACCTTTAGCAAGCCTAAGAAGTTTTACACACCTATTTATGCCTCTAAAAGGACTAAATTCTTTAAAAATTTTGGAGTTATAGACTGGCTTCCTAACATCTCTGTTGATAGTGATGGAACTGCAACGTTTAAAATTCAAAAAGGATATAAAGGAAGCGTCAACCTTTATATTGAGGGAATTATTAACGGAAAAGATTTTGTTTCCCAAACCAAAACTATTCAGTTGTAAAAAGCGTGTTGACTGGATATACTAAAAATACCGTTCTTTTCAGAACGGTATTTATGTTTATGAGCAGGTTACAACCTACTGTTTCACTAAAAAAGTTGGAAGAGTTACGCTTCTTTTGAGGGCTGATTTCTAAGAACTTAAAAGATTTGTAACTCCTCCTTCAATTTAATAGACCTTTTGCGATCCCCATATGCAAAAATCTAGTCTATCCAACTAACTAGCCCCCTTCATAAAAATTGTTATTTCTTAACTCCCAACATTTTTTCTATGTTCTCCAAGCGTGATTTTAAAGCATCATTTTCTTGCTGAAGCTTTCTCATTTTCTCTTGCTGAAGTGCATAGTTAGATTGTAAAGTGTTTATTTTTTTCTGCTGTGATATCGTGTGCAGATAAAGCTCTTCTGTTTTTTCTAGAGTCTCTATTGATAGTTTTGACATGTTTACCATATAGCCTCCATCTTTACTTCGCTTCAACTCCCCTATTCCTGTAACTCCCGGTAAATGCTTGTTCTTTTTAATGAACTCTTCTACTTCTTCTAGTGTTTTGAATTTGTAGGTTTTATTAAGTGTAGAAACTCCATCCAATACTTTTTCAAAAACATAATCGGCATAGGTATTAGACTCTGTGATAAAGTCTCCTGAGGTTGTTGTAATGTCTCCACTATTTACGACAACATCTCCATCTATATGTAATCTGGCTGTTGCATGTGCTGCAATTCCAATTCCCACTTTTGAAGGAGAGCTCACAGAAGTAATTCCTCCGTTGGCATTTACTCCTGTAGCAAAAATTGCTCCTCCAATGTTCATTTGATTGCTAGCCGTTGGATCTATAACTCCTACTCCTTCTCCAATTACTATATTGTTGGAGCCTGTAGTAATATTTCCTGAAGCATTTCCTAAAACGACATTTGTAGAACCAGTGGTATTTGCACTTCCCGCTGAATTTCCTAAAAATACATTCTGATTCCCCGTTGTATTTAAAAACCCTGCCTCATATCCTATAAAGGTATTGTTAGCACCTAAAGTGTTATGAATTCCTGATCTACTTCCTAAAAAGTTATTTCTAAAACCAGTCGTATTACCCTGACCTGATGTACTTCCTAAAAATACATTATCATCTCCTGTCGTATTATCCCTACCTGCTACAGAACCAAAAAACGTATTTTCCGTACCAGTAGATGTATTTTGTCCTGCTTGATATCCTAAAAAACTATTGAACCCAGCCGTTGAATTCTGACCTGATTGATACCCAATAAATGTGTTACTCGTTCCTGTTGAGTTAAACCCACTTGAAGCTCCAACAAATGTATTAAACGATCCGGTAGCATTGATTCCTGCATTAGATCCTATATAAGTGCCTCCTAGTGAGGTTGCACCATCATTTCCTGCATTAGATCCAATAAAAACGTTAAATGATCCGGCAGTATTACTTCCTCCAGCTCCGCTACCAATAAAAATATTATCACTTCCTGTTCCTACACTTGTACCATTACTTCCCGTACCAGCATCTGACGTAATATGATTACGTGTTCCTAATCTTCTCAAATCTCCACCGGTTCTTGTTAGGTCTATAGAAGTTGTTGTTCCATTTTCATCTACATATTCTAAATTATAAGTATTCACATTCATTCCTAGTATCGTAACCGCTTCATGAGTTTGAACCAGCGAAATAAGACTTAGCGTATTTACTGTTCCGTTTTCATCTGTATATACCAAATCTCCGTTTACAGAATCTACGGTGATAGTTGTTACAGTTTCAAAATTATCAATAACAGTAGCCAGGTTGATATCTGTTGTTGTACCATCTTCATCATTATAGCTTAGGATTCCTGAAGTAGAATTCAATGAAAGTGATGTTACAGTCTCAAATCTGGCAACATCATCTTGGTTTACAACTCTGTTCCACCTAGAGTTTTCCCAGTAATAATAACCGGGAGTAAGATCTGTCCCTACCGTGGCTGTATTGTAAACCAACAAGCTATTGACATTTCCATTGGCTATTGTTGTAGCATCTGTACTGCCTGTTAGTGCTATTCTTGGAATCAAAATTCCTTTGTCTAATGACACTACTTCTAATTGTGCCGAAGTATTAGGTGTTGATGTACCAACACCTACCTGAGCATAGGTTATTGTTGACATAAACAATGCTCCTATTAGCAATCGTAATTTTGCTCTCATAATTATTCTTTTTAGTTAAGTTGTTTTTAAGAATCAGAGCTTAATCATTTACTTTAAGCTCTTTAAGTACCATGTGAAAAAGTAATTTCTCTCCTTCTACATTTCCTTTTAATTATGCCTCTGTCATTATTTAAAATAAAGATAAGGCTCGTGTATTTGCCTGATTACTGTTTGTTTTGAAAGACTGTGCTTTTTTTCCTAAACTCCATACTTTACATCTAAAGCACCTCATAGCTTTTACCTACAATTCAATTCACTATTGCTCTACTTTGTAAGCTTCTTCAAAACTTTTTCCTGAGTTGATAGCTTCGATGAATTGCTTTAAAACACTAGGGCTATACCATTGAGAAACCTCATATTTTGCCGTTCTAAAATTTTGCATAACCTCTTTATGGCTGCCATTAAAAAAATCGGCTGGCGAATTCATTGCTGTTACCTTTGGAAGCTTTGTGAAATTGTCGGAAAGCTTTTGTAATGTATCTATAGAATAATACGATCTGTGATCTACTTGCATCGCCAGTCCTTCATCAAACCAAATTGGAATATCAAACATCTTATTAAAGAAGCCTATTCTTTCATATAATTCTACATGAGAAATCTCATGAGATAAAATATCCAGATCAACTCCATCTGGGCTGATAACAATGTATCCTTGAAACTTTAAAAAGGTTACTGCCGGAGACCCGGCTGGATTTCCAAACTTTTTATAATCGCTGTCATTATCACAAAAAATAATGGTTGGATTCGCTGTTTTTTCTCCCCAAAAATCTGCTACTCTTTCTTCTGCTTGCTTTACTAATTTTTGAAGCTTCGCTATCTTTTCATCTGAAACATTAGACCTATAGTATAGCTTTCCATCATTTTCAAAGTCATACAGAAATATCCCTATGCTTCTTGTTTCATTGGGAAAGACCAAAGCATGTGTAAGCAATATTCCTCCGAATATCATTACCAAAGCAACCGTAATTCTTTTTATGTATTTCTTTTTCATTATTCTTTGATGATAAATTCTGTCCTTCTATTTTTCTGATGCTCTTCTTCAGAACATTCTGTATCGTTTGAACATTTATTGATTGGCTGACTTTCTCCTAACCCAAATGCTTTCAAGCGGTTTTTATCTATTCCTCTGTCAATCAAATATTGCATACTTGCGTGGGCTCTTCTTTCCGATAGTCTTTGGTTGTAGTTTGCTTTTCCTTTACTATCTGTATGCGCTTTTAAATCCAAATTGATCTTTGGATACTTTGTTAGTACTGCAACAATTTTTTCAAGCTCTACTTTAGCATCCTCTCTTATCTCCGATTTATCAAAATCAAAGTAGATCACAACATTTAAAAGGTTGGCAATATCTACTCCTGCTTCAACTTTTTGTACATTCTTGTTCAGCTCAAGAGCAACATTGGCTTCTTTTTGTTTTCTGTAAACAAAGACTTCTTCCGGAAGGTATTCAGGCTTTTCTGCTCTTACTGTATGATCTTGAAAACGGTTTACTTTTGTTGTAAAACGTCCGTTTTCATCAGCTACGAGTGTTTTTACAATTTTGTTGTTTTGATTTCTAACAGTTATTTGAGAGTTTGACAGTACATCTCCTGTTTCTTTGTCTTTTACAATTCCGGAGATATTCATTTCCAATAGATCTTTGATTGATTTGGTTTCCAACAAAGAGTATAAATTGTCTACTCCTGATCTGTTTGAAGAAAAGTATCCTTTCTTACTCACTGCATTTATCACAAAAGCATAATCATCTTTTTCGCTGTTAATAGGCTTTCCAACATTTACCAACTGTGGTTGATCTCCTATTAAATTCAAGTAAAACACATCATATCCACCCAATCCAAAATGTCCATCAGATGAAAAGTACAGCTCATAATTTCTACTAATGAATGGGAACGATTCTCTTCCTTTGGTATTTACTTCCGGGCCTAGGTTTTGAGGTTTTCCAAGTTTTCCGCTTTCAAAAATATCTACAGAATAAATATCTGTTTCCCCCATTCCCCCAGGTCTGTTAGACACAAAATACAGCTTGTCTTCTTTAGGGCTTAATACCGGATGTGCGTTTGAGAAATGCTCCCCGTTAATAGATAAATCGGTAATGCTACTCCACTCTCCTTTTTCATTTTTTGTAGCTCGATAGATCTTTAAGTGTGTGATTGGGTTGTCTTTCTCATCATACAGGTTTGTAGAATTCGATCGAGTAAAATACATTGTACTCCCATCTTTTGTAATCACCGGAGTAGATTCATGGTGTTTTGTGTTTACATCACCTTTAATCAACTTAGGTTTGCTAAAAGTATCGGATTCTGCATCTGCCACAGAATAATAAATGTCTAAAAAAGGCTGGTTGGTCCAAGTATCTACTCGACCTATACTCCTTCTTGTTTCTCGAGTAGATGAAAAATAAAGCGTGTCATTGGACGCATGTGCTCCAAAATCCATCAACTCAGAATTGATTGCTAATTCATTAATTGTATAGCGTTCAGAATTTTCTTCAATAATATTTAAGTAATCTTCTACAGAGTTAAAATTGCCCTGAGCTTCCAAAGAAGTTTTTAGAAACTCGTTGTAAACTCTTTTAGATTCTTTCTCTTTACCAACTGCACGTAAAGACTGAGCGTAACGCAATAATTCATTGGCTTCTAACTTTCCTTTTTTAAGGTCGTACAGTTGATTATACCATTTGGCTGCTTCTTCGTATTTAGCATTGAAGAAAAGACCGTTACTTAATCGCAATAACAATTCATCTGAAGTAAACCCAGATTCTGCTACTTGCTTATAAATATCAATGGCATCTATATATTCAAACTGATTGTATTTCTTATTTGCCTTTTTTATTTTTTTGCTCTGCCCATAAGCACACACTCCTAAAAAGGTAAAAGCAAATAGTACTATTAATTTATATCTGTTTTTCATTTTCTGTAGATTTTAATGATTAGAAAAACCTTGGGGAAACTTTCCCCTTAACTCGCGTAATGAATTCAAATCGAACAAAGAATTCATGAGAACCTGAATTGTACTGACCAATGTCTGTTGTGTCATAATCATAGGCATAGCCTAACATGAGTTGATCTGATACTTGAAATCCTGCCAATGCTCCTACAGCCGCATCCAAACGATAGGAAGCTCCTAAAGTAAATTTCTTATTGATGAGAAAATTTGCGGATACATCTACTGATAATGGCGCTCCTTTTACCATTTTAAATAAAGTTGCCGGTTTAAATTTCAAATCCGGATTGATATCAAAAACATATCCTCCTATGGCATAGATATGCATCTCTTCTGTTGCTTTTGATACTGATGAATTTGTGTAATGATCTGTCTTTAAAATATTAGGCGTTGACAAACCGATGTACCATTTGTCTGTGTATAAATACCCTCCAACTCCTATGATAGGTGATGTTTGGTTGATATTATTGTTTTGGATTGTAGGGTCTGTAGGATTGTATATCAATAACTTTCTAAAATCTACCGTAAGTGAGTAGAATCCTGCTTTCATTCCAAAGGCAAAATTGGTTCTATCATTTACAGGAAGTGTGTAAGAAAAGTCACCACTTACATAGGTTTCACTTGTAGGTCCAATCTCATCTCTTAGAATATTACCTCCAAGTCCTACTCTTTCTCCCATGGGACTGTGGATAGAGAGAGTTTGAGTTTTGGGGGCTCCCTCTAATCCAACCCATTGCGCTCTATAGAGCCCATTAATACTTAGTACATTTCTAGATCCTGCATATGCCGGATTGATCACAGTAGTATTGTACATGTACTGTGTGTATTGAGCATCCTGTTGTGCTGCGGCATAAAAACCAACGAATAACACAACAATGCTTATTGTTCTTTTTATAATCTTAGTTATTTTCATTGTGCTATTGTTTACCGTTGATATATAGATACCCTGCTTTTCTAATTCGTTGTGAATTGTAGGTATAGTTCAAAATATAGAAGTAGGTTCCTGTAGGAAGTTGCTCACCACGCCCCACTGTAGCACGTGCATTAGAAAATCCTCTAAAGACATTATCTGTTTCGTTGTAATCGTTTGTTCCAAAAACTTTTACTCCATGTCTGTTAAAAACTTCTAACGTATTATTTGTTACGGCTTGTAATCCGTCTATTCTGAAGAAATCGTTCTTCCCATCTCCATCCGGTGATAACAAGTTATACACCACGATTCCTCCCGGTAAAATCAGATCTTCTTTTACTCTGGCCAAGGCAAAAACTCCATAACCGGAAACGTCTGTAATTGTGGTGACAGTCTTTGCTGCTTCATCTACAATTCCTCCTTCATCTACCCAAAAACCTCCTTGCTCATCCCATCGAACAATGTGAATTCCTGTTAAAGATCCAGCTAAAATTTCCGGAGCTGTTGTGTTCTCATCCCAAGTAAGCGTGAGTACTACATCTGAGTTCCCAGCCTCTCTTGTAAGTGTCCAATATTCATTGGTATCAATCAATTCTACAATGCCAACAGAAAGTTCATGTGGGTAGTTTGTATTGCTATTTTCTGCAAAATATGCTGCTGTAAATTGGTCAGCCTGATCGTCTGGAGCAGAAATCTCCAGACGTCTGTAAAAACCATTTCCCCCCACAGGAAAATCAAATGCTATGTCTCCTTCTTTGGTTACTGATCCGTTTACATAACTTGCATCTGATGTATTGATGTGCCTTGCATCTCTTCCAAAAGTAAAGCTGTTGTTCTGTGTGCGGCTTTCTATAACTCCCAGTAAGAAGTCACTTTCATTCCCCACATAAATACTTCCATTGAGTACAAATCCGGAATTCAATGTTGGATTGTCAAAAACAACGTCATAAAAAACGCTTGTACTTGGACTTAGTATTTGTTGCACTGTGGTTCCAATAAAGTGAGTTTTCCCTTGATTGAATAAAGTGCTATATGTGAATTGACCGTTATTTGTAAAATTCTGCGGAATAAATAATTCTCCATTATGGAGTACATTCCCGGTACTGTTGTTGGTAAAATCATTCATTAACCAAACTTCAGTATCCGGTAGGATGGTTAGCAGACCTTCATTGGTCATTTGTGCTGATAAGCCTCTTATGGAAAGGAGCATAAAGCAACATGTAATGTATATTTTATATCTCATGGTTAATCTTGTTTAGAGTTGGAAGAGCTACGCCTCTTTTGAGGGCTGATGTATAAATGCTAAAAGATTTGCAACTCTTCCGGTAAAACTTCAGTTTGGACTATTTGCTACCCTCTCTATGTAAAAACAAGTCCTTAACTATTGCCCTCTATGAGTTTTATTTTTTTACTCCTAGCAATTTTTCTATTTTCTCCAAGCGTGATTTTAAAGCATCGTTTTCTTTTCGAAGTTCTTTGATCATTTTTTGTTGAGATATAGTATGTAGGTACAATTCTTCTACTTTTTCTAAAGTCTCTATTGATAGTTTTGACATGTTTACCATGTAGCCTCCATCTTTACTTCTCTTTAATTCTCCTATTCCTGTAACTCCCGGTAAATGCTTGTTCTTTTTAATGAACTCTTCTACTTCTTCCAGTGTTTTGAATTTGTAGGTCTTATTGAGTGTAGAAATTCCATCCAATGCTTTTTCAAAAACATAATCGGCATAGGTATTAGATTCAGTTATAAAATCTCCTGCGGTTGTAGTGATATCTCCACTACTTACCACAACATCTCCACCTACATGTAATCTGGCTGTAGCGTGGGCAGCGATTCCTATACCTACTTTTGATGCAGAACTTACAGAGGTAATTCCTCCATTAGTATTAATTCCTGTTGCAAAAATTGCTCCACCGATATTCATTTGATTGCTTGCTGTTGGATCTAAAACTCCTACTCCTTCTCCAATTACTATATTGTTAGAACCAGTAGTTATGTTTCCTGATGCAAATCCCAAGACTAAATTGGTAGAACCTGTAGTATTTGCATTCCCCGAAGACCCTCCAAGAAATACATTATTATTACCAGTAGTATTAGAAAATCCTGCCTCATAGCCCAAAAATGTGTTGTTGGTTCCTGAAGTATTAGAAACACCAGAACTTGAACCAAGGAAATTATTTCTAGAGCCATCAGCATTATTATTTCCGGACACGTATCCTAAAAATATATTGTCTCTTCCAGTAACATTATTTGCCCCTGAATTTGATCCAAAGAAATTGTTTCTTATTCCTGTTGTTGTATTAGTCCCTGAATTACTTCCCAAAAAAGTATTGTCAGTTGCAGTTGTGTTAGCATTACCTGTAGCATACCCTATAAATGTGTTATTTCTTCCTGTTGTAGTTTTACTCCCAGAAAAAGTTCCTATAAATGTATTCTCACTTCCTGTTGTATTATCTTCTCCGGCTATAAGTCCTAGAAAGACATTTCTAAACCCGCTGGTGTTATTTCTTCCTGTTCTTCCTCCTATAAAAACATTTCCTCCTCCATCAGTATTCGCTTGTCCGGCTTCATCTCCGATGAAAACATTAAACCCTCCTGTTGTATTAGATAATCCTGATAGATTTCCTAAGAATATATTGCTTACTCCTGTTGTATTTGCTAATCCTGACTGATACCCTATAAAAGTGTTCCCACTTCCAGTAGTATTTGCTAAACCAGTTTGGTGCCCTAAAAATGTATTGTTGGCCCCTGTAGTAATTTTCCCAGCCTCATATCCAATAAAAGTACTGTTACTAACTCCTGCATTTGCACCAGAAAGTGTCCCTATAAAAGTGTTATTACTATCTGTTGTTAAATCATTTCCGCTTTGGTATCCTAAAAAAACATTTGAAGACCCTGTTGTATTTGAACTACCTGAATTATCACCGATAAATATATTTCTATTCCCAGTAGTGTTAAACCTTCCGGCTGATCTACCTAAAAATAATTGATTAGATCCTGTTGTATTAAATTCTCCAGCAAAAAGTCCTAAAAAGACATTTCTAAAACCACTGGTATTGCTTTTCCCGGTTCTTCCACCTATAAAAGTATTTCCTGTTCCAACTGTATTAACCAATCCTGACTCAGCCCCAATAAAGACGTTGAAATTTCCTGTTGTATTGGCTGATCCTGTCAGACTTCCCAAGAATGTATTGCTTGCTCCTGTCGTATTTGCTAATCCTGATTGATATCCTATAAAAGTGTTCTCACTTCCAGAAGTATTTGCTAATCCAGTTTGATATCCTAAAAATGAATTGTTTGTTCCTGTGGCACTTAAACCTGATTGATATCCAACAAACGTACTGGATCCTACTGTTGCTGCTGCTCCTGCAAAAGTTCCTACAAAAACGTTATAAGATTCTGTCGTGTTAGAGTCTCCAGATGATGTCCCCAAAAACACATTTCTCTCTCCTGTTGTATTTTTTCTTCCAGAATCTGTTCCAATAAACGTATTAAGAACTCCAGTTGTGTTATCTCTTCCTGATCTATTTCCTATAAACACTCCTCCTATAGCAGTAGTATTGTCTTCTCCAGCTGTTTCTCCAATGAAAGTATTTAAACTACCTGTTGTATTGGCTACTCCAGAATTAGCCCCCATAAAGAAGTTCCTTATTCCTGTGGTATTATTCATCCCCGAATTAGTTCCTACAAATACATTTCTCTCTCCAGTAGTATTGTTGGCCCCAGTATTCTGACCTATAAAGATGTTATTTACTCCTGTACCTACAGAAGTACCATTGGATCCTACACCCGCATCGGATGTAATGTGATTTCCATTTCCAATCAGCCTTAGATCAGCTCCTGTTGTTGATAAATCGATAGAAGTAGTCGTTCCGTTTTCATCAACATATTCTAACGTCTTACCGTCTGCATTGATTCCTAATGTAGTAACTGTCTCATGAGTTTGAATTAATGAGATAAGGCTCAATGTATTTACAGTTCCACCTTCATCAGTATACACTAAATCACCATTTACTGCATCTACTGTTAAGGTAGTTACCGTTTCAAAATTATCGATGACAGTGGCTAAACTGATTACATTAGCCGTTCCATCTTCATCTGTGTAGGTAAGTTCTCCTAAAGTGTTATCTAAGGTAAGCGTAGTTAGTGTTTCATGAGTTTGAATAAGTGTAAGCAAACTCATAGTATTTACTGTCCCTGCTTCATCGGTATACACCAAATCTCCATTTACTGAGTCTATTGACAAAGTTGTTACGGTTTCAAAATTATCGATAACAGTTGCTAAACTGATTAGATTTGCTAAACCATCTTCATCATTATATGTCAGTACTCCTGTAACATCATTCAATGAAAGAGAGGTTAAAGTTTCGTGAATTTGAATTAATGAAACAAGACTTAAAGTGTTTACGTTTCCGTCTTCATCGGTATAAACAATGTCTCCGTTAACATCATTCACCGTTAATGTGGTTAGTGTTTCAAAATTATCAATAACAGTAGCCAGATTAATGTCTGTTGCTGTTCCGTCTTCATCGTTAAACGTCAAGATTCCTGAAGTAGAATTTAATGACAGAGATGTTACTGTTTCAAATCTTGCGACATCATCTTGATTGACAACTCTATTCCATCTAGAGTTTTCCCAGTAATAATAGCCCGGGGTAAGGTCTGTTCCAACAGTAGCTGTGTTGTAAATCCATAAACTGTTTACATTCCCGTTGGTAATTGTTGTAGCATCTGTAGTACTTGTTAATGCTACTCGTGGCATTAGAACTCCTTTGTCTAATGACACTACTTCTAATTGTGCCGAAGCGTCTGGGTTTGTTGTACCAATACCCACTTGTGCATAAGCAATTGTTGTGAAAAACAATGTACTTATGAGAAATAATAATTTTGCCCTCATAATTATCCTTTTATGTTATACATGTTTGGAAATGAGAGCCAAATCGTCACTCAAGACGAATGATAAAAAGTAAAGTTGTTGTTATTGTTCAACCATATTCTAGTAACCCCCATTCCTATAGCTAAATTAGTTCTAGAGGTATGCGAGTGATTCTGATTTTTCCTGTAAGGGCTTGTTTTTTTTGTGAAAGGATCGGTTTTTGTTTTAAAGAAGTTAAAACAGACCTTCTATAACTTTAGAAAATTCTTCTCTGCTGTTTTTTGCAAAAGGTAATTTGATATCGTTTTTCATGATGAGATACCCTCCGTCTAACTTCACAAATTGTTTGATGTACTTGATATTTACCAAATACGAACGGTGGCATTTGAAAAAGTATTCGTTATGATCTAACTGTTCTACAAAGAATTTAAGGGGCTTGCATATCAGTTCTACATTTCCTTTGCTTGTGTAAATCTTTGTATAGGAACCATCTGCCTCTAAATATTGAATTTCATCATAAGACAAGAAGATAATCCCCTTAGGCACTTCAATAGCCAGCGTATTAAATGTCAGCTTTTTAAGCGCATCGATCTTTTCTGTTAATTCATTTTCCTTTTTCTTATCAACACACTTGGCAACAGCATTTACCAAATAATTAGGATTGATGGGTTTTAAGATATAATCTAAAGCGCACAGTTTGAAAGCTTCAATTGCATATTGATCATAGGCAGTTACAAAAACAATTGAAAAATCGATTTTCTTCCCATTAAAAAAGTCCATGATCTCCAAACCGGAATATTTGGGCATTTCTATATCCAAAAAAACAATATCCGGCTTGTGCTCATTAATCAATTTTACTCCTTCATCCAATTCATTTGCCCAATAGATCTCTTTCACTTCCGGGCAGTTCTCATTCAATAAGGTTTGTAATAAGGTTATGGCATTAGCTTCATCATCAATTAAGATTGCTTTCATAATTATTGCGGTATTTGTATGACTATTCTTGTTCCTTTAGGACTATGATCGTCTCCTTTTAAGTCTGTGATTGAAACACTAATTTTTCTTTCCCTCTCTCTGTTTAATAAATCTACACGATCTGTGTTGGCCGTCATTGCATGTGAGGTATGATATCTATCTTTCTTCTTTTTTAATTTCATAGCATTCTCTCTACCTATACCGTTATCTTCTATAGTACAGAAGAGAACTTTACTTTCTAGATCAAAATCAAATGAAATCAATAGTTTTTTGAGTCCTTCTTTTTGAACCAGTCCATGCTTAATTGCATTTTCTATATAAGGTTGTATGAATAATGATGGAATATGTATAGAGTTCAGATCCGTGCAATTATGTTCGATCTCATAATTGAGGCTATTATCGAACCTTACGTTTTCCAACTTTACATAGATCTCCAATGCTTTTAATTCTTCTCCCAGAGAAACTTCCTCTCTCTTACTGAAATCAAGATACATTCGTATAAGCTCTGAGAACTCAGCTAAATAAATACTTGCATCCTTCTTTTTATTGGTTACAATGTATCCTTGTATGGAGTTCAAGGCATTAAAAATGAAATGAGGGTTCATTTGCGATCTTAAATTCTCTAATTGAGACATGATCAGTTCTTTATCTAAACGCTCTTTGTCTATTAAAACCAATTGTCTCTTTTTCAAAGCTCTCAATCTTAATCCGAAAAAGAATGCTATCATAGATGCTACCGATAAAGTAAACCACCATGTACGCCAAAAAGGTTTATCTATGTAAAAATCGATCTCTTTTACATTTCCGAAAGAATTGGCTTTCTTATTAATTGCTCTTACTTGAAAGGTAAAATCCCCATAAGGTAGTGAAGGGTACCTTACATTTCCAGTTGTATTTATTTCCCAATCTTTTTCTAAGCCTTTTAACCTGTAGTAATATTTTATATTTTCTTCTGAATTGAAAAAGTTGGTATTGAAGTTTATCTCTAAAGAATTCTCATCATAAGTGAGGGAATACCTTTCATCGAGTGTTCTCTTTTTTCCTTGGATTTTTACCTCTGAAAAATAAACTTCCGGCGAAACAACCTCTTGGTTTAGCACTCCTTTACTCAGGCTAATAACTTCTCCATTGTTTCCTAAGATGTATAACATCCCTTTCCAAATGTGAAGCTCTCTTATTTTTTGAATTCCCAGTTCGTCTTTCAGGCTAAAAGAAGAAATCTTGTTTTTATTTCTGTCAATAAAACTCAACTCATTCCCGGATACTATCCACAAATCATTTCCGTCTGCTAAAATTTTTGAAGCTCTGTTCGACAAAATTCCATTGGACGTATCATAATTGTACGTTACCTCGTAATTCTTAATTCCTTTTACTCCTTTGTCATGAGTTGCCAACCAAATCACTCCATCATCTGTCTCCGCAAAATCTACAACTTCTAAAGATTTGTTTTTGTACTTGATCTCTTGAAATACCGAATTACGATCATAGTACCCCATGCTATTAGATCTTAATGCATAAATAACTCCATCACTACTGTAAAAGCTACCATAACTACGTTTGTGCTCTAGTGTTTTCTCCGTTATATATTCAATCTTGTTCTGTAAGTATCTCTTTTTAGGGAAAACATTTTTTTGTGAAGCTTGATCATTGTATTTCATCGACTTCATATAAAGTCCGGTATAGTCAGAAATTAAAGCCTTGTAATTTTTAAGGAAATTTACCCACTTGTACCCTTTGATGTGCAAAACATGATTCAGGTTTCCTGATTTTATGTCCCACATAAAAGCTTTATCCATACCATCAACATAGATCTGTTGATTATCGGAATCTAGTTTAAGAGCTATAATTCCTCCAGTGATCTCTTTTAAATCAACAATACTAGTATCTCCGTTTATCAAATTCTTGAAAACTATTTGCCCCTCATAAGTTCCATACAATAGGCGATCTTTATAGGTCAAAATTGATGAAACCTTTTGGTTTTTGATTGGTTGGTCTTGTTTTTTAACTTGAATATTCGGAACAATAAATATGCCATTATTCAGTGTCGTAATCCAATACGTATTGTCTTTGTCTCTGATAACCTTAGTAACATACTCATCTTCAAATAATTTATGTTCTAAGACCAAAGTATCATTTTCTAACCTATAGATAAACAATCCACTATTTGTACAAAACCATACTCTATTATCAATTTCAACAATTTCTATGATCGTTTTCTTTTTTAAATCCGAGGGTAAGTAATTGTAGCTATTTATTTTTCCATCTACCCGCAGTAATTTGCTTGAAAAAGGAACTTCATAATTATCGTTTGCCTTGTTCTTACTTACACAGACATAAACACGATTGTTGATCGAAAATAGTCTTCGGTATCTATAATCTCCATTCAAAGAGATTTCCTTTTGCAAGCGGTTTCCTTTAAAAATCGTTAGTGAATCATATAAAAAATAGAGTTTTTCTTTTTTCTGAAGAATATCTGTGCTTCTGATTTTTACCTGTTGCTTTATTTTTCTTCTTACTACTGTAGCTTTTTCGTCAATAAAATAAAGTCCAACATCTGTAGAAACCTTCAATGTATTATCAGAGACAATAAATTCCGGTAATAAGTCATGATCTACTTTACCCATTAAGTCTACAAACAGATGTAAACTATCTTTTTCAGCAAAGAAAAATTGTCCGGAAATATTGTTACACCATACTCTTCCTTTGTCGTCTTTCTGCAGATTAAAAACAGATCTACCTCTCTTTAAAGGATGAGAGAATTCTTTAAATTCTTTTCCATCGTAACGGAAAAAACCTTTATCGGCTGCTAACCAAATAAACCCTTCAGAGTCTTCCAAAATGTTGTAGAATTCGATATCAGGAAGCCCGTCTTTCTCAGACAGGTGCATATATATTGGTTCTTGCGACCAACATAATTGTATTACAAATAATACTATAAATGTAAGGCGAAGCTTAATATGTTATTGTTTTAAGGGACTACTGACAAACAAATTTAAAAATTAACTTTACATCGGCAAAAGAAAAGAAAACTCGATCTAATTCACTTATAATCTAAGTAATCTTCTCCTTATTTTCAGCTAGGTAAATCTACTTGTTTCTCAAATTGCGCAAATACGCCCTACTCATATTGAGTTTATAGTCACAACTTTAGTTAGAATCTAAACTCATCTAACCTATGAAATTCAAAAGTAGACCGCTAGTGTTACTTTTGGGTGTTGCCCTTTTATTTTCATGCGTAGAGAATGAAAAGAAAAATAAGACCCAAAAAGTAGCCGATGAAGATGTGTTACTCTCAAAAGTAGACACGTCTGAAATTAAACTAAGCCCTGTAATTCCAAGGGAAATTACAGCAAAACCACCTTTTACATTAGAATCGTTACAACACGACTTTGATGTCTTCTCATGGCAATCTTTTATTGCTTTGAATTGGCCAGCAAATCCCGACGGGACGCCTAACACAAACTTAACCATCGGACAAAATCAATCTAGCCCCACTGTATGGCAAATGTGGAAAAGTAGTCGTGAAGTTTTCTTACCAAACGGAGCGAAACCTAATGCTTGGGGAGAAGTTGAAAACATCCCTCTTGTATGTAAAAACCTAACAGAAGAAGACCTTAAAAAAGGAGTCATCAAGCTTTCTCAAGTAGGAAAAACACCCAACGTACTAGATGAAAGTGGAGAACCTTTTCAAACGGGTCCTTTGATCGATCAAAACGGGCAATACACTCGTTATGAGATCTTGATCAATGAAAGTATGTTTAACTATATTGTAGAGAATAAACTTTACAATCAAGAAGGACAAGAAGCCTTTCGAAAAGATGCAGATTTTCCTTCCAGCAGTACCAAAACCGATTCTATAGGAGCCATTATGGTAAAAGCTGCCTGGATTAAAATGGGAGGAAAATATGATGAAAGTAAATTCCATACAACATGGGCTTTGGTATACGACAATCCTGAAGAACAAGAAGGTGTAAAACCTGCTTGTGAATTGGTTAAAGTAGGATTGGTCGGATTCCATATTGGTCATAAAACTGAAGACGAGCCGCAATGGGTATGGTCAACCTTTGAGCATGTAGACAATGCTCCTACACAAGGAGAAGAAGAAAATAAGGATTTTTACAATTACTACGATCCTAAAAGTACTTACCCTGTGAATGAGCCACCGGCGAGACCTTGGAATCCTGCAACAAAGTTTACAACACCTTCTAAGATAGAACGTGTAATTCCAATTACTGAGGATGCCAAAAAACTCAACAAAGAATTCCAAGCTGCCTTAAGACAGGCTTTTAAAGGTTCTGTTTGGGCTAATTATGAATTGATTAGTACACAGTGGCCTACCAATGCTAAGAGTGTAACAGACCCAACCGGAGCTCCTGCTCCTCCATTCTTAGCAAATGCTACCTTAGAAACTTACATTCAAGGAGAAGTGAGACAAACTTCCAGTAGCTGTATTGCTTGTCATAACAATGCTACAATGACTTCAGGAAGGTTCTCAGATTTTACATATTTATTACAACGTGCACAAAAACAAAAGAAATAGTTATGGATCAAGAAATGAAAAGTTTTATCGGATTAAGCGTGGTTTTGACTGGTTTTAACCAATCTATTTTAGCGCCAAGTGTAGATCCTGTAGATATCAAAGCAGATTATTTAGCTGCTTTCAACGAAAAAGTAGGGAGCGACCTTGTGAGCAGTATCCTTAGTACTTATGAAACTTTAAAAGGTGAAGGAAAAACACCACAAGAGATAGGAGAAGCCATCTTGTCTGAACCTGATTTTGAAATGCCTTGTAGAAAACTCATCTTCTTATGGTATTCTGGGGCATGGCCAACAATAATCCCGGCTTCAAACGGGAAACCGGCTTCAACAGTAAGTACTTTACTATCTGCAAAGAGTTACACTACCGGGCTTGCTTGGCAGGTTATGCAATCGCATCCTATGGGAGATTCTAACTACAGATACGGATACTGGTCGGAAACTCCGGCTGATTTAAATGATTATACAGGTAATAACTAAAACTACAGCAACATGGCAACAACAAACGATTATGACGTAATTATAGTAGGTTCCGGTATTGCTGGAGCAATAGTAGCCTACAACCTGGGAAAAGCAGGTAAAAAAGTATTGATCTTAGAAGCGGGTCCTAAAATTCCTGCTGACAGAAGTAACTATATGGAGACCTTCTTTAAGGCAAATGCCAAAACTCCTGAATCTCCTTATCCTCCAAGTACACAAGGAGCAGTGCCTTCTACAGATGAGAACCCCTTGGGATTACCAGATCCGGGAGAAGAAAATACTCCTAGATATACGGTTTTACAAATTGGTTCTTGGAGAAAGCCTAAACAATGTTATTTCGATTTTCAACAACAGCAACCTAACTTACAAGGAGATAGTCCAGATGCAAATTTTGCCTATGGAAGTTCCTATGAAAGAATTGGTGGAGGAACCACTTGGCACTGGTTAGGAACGAGTTTGCGTTTCTTACCAAATGATTTTATTCTGCAATCCAAATACGGTGTGGGAGTTGACTGGCCGGGAGGTAAGGCTTTTTACGAAAAACTAGTTCCTTATTACGAGCAAGCAACCAATGAGATTAATGTTGCAGGAAGTAAAGCAGCATTAGACAAATTATATCAGCAGTTTGACGGACAACAAACTTTTGGTCCTGATTACGATTACCCAATGCCGGCAATTGTAGAATCTATGGTAGACAGAGATTTTGCTGATAATGTAACATCAATGCATATTGATGGAGAGCCTGTTTATGTAACTCCTACTCCACAAGGAAGAAATTCCAGACCGGGAGAACGAAGACAGTGCGCAGGAAATACCAACTGTATTCCAATTTGTCCGATTCAAGCAAAGTATGATGCTACTGTAACTATAGCCAGAGCTTTACAAACAGGTAATGTAGAAGTTTGGTACCAACATGTGGTAAGCAAAGTATTGCTAGATCCTGATACGGATGAAGTTTCTGGTGTAGAATACATTACTTATGCTGAGCAAAACGGTCCGGCTACAGGAACGGGAACTGTTTCTGCTAAGAAATATGTAATGGCCGCGCATGCTATTGAAACACCTAAATTATTATTGATGTCTAAATCAGATAAGTTCCCGAATGGTGTTGCAAACAGCAGCGGTCAGGTTGGAAAGAATTTGATGGATCATATTATGTACTTGGCTTGGGGATTGGCAAAAGATCCTGTATTCCCATATAGAGGTCCGCTTTCTACTTCGGGAATCGAATCTGTTCGAGACGGAGCTTTTAGAAGTGACAGAGCTGCTTATCGTATCGAAATTGGAAATGAAGGTTGGCAATGGGCTACAGGAGATCCGTTTACAACATTGGCAGATTATGTGTTTGGACAAAACAATTCGCAAACCAATGCTACCAGTACAAACGGACAAGGAAAGAATTTAAAATTCGATCCAAGCTTACCGGACAACAGTAAGCTGTTTGGGCAGCAATTGGTAGATACTCTAAATGGAATTTACACCAGGCAAGTTCGTTTAGGGTACTTGATAGAACAATTACCTTATGAAGGAAACAGTGTAGAACTGTCTGAAACATTAACCGACAATCTAGGATTGCCTAGACCTAAAGTAAACTATCAAATTCCTGAAGATTATGTGAGAAATGCTTTTGTTTCTGCAAAAGAAGTGTCTACAGAAATCTTTGATGCTATTGGAGCCACAGAATATACACAAGATCCGGGAGAGCCTGTATTTTATCCTGAACCAGGAAAAGAATTAACCTCAACCAATTTCCAATACCAAGGAAACAACTTTAAGTTCTATGGTGCCGGTCATATTGTGGGTACCTACAGAATGGGAACCGAGAAAGAAAACTCTGTGTTAAATGATCGTCAACAATCATGGGATCATTCTAATTTGTATATGGTAGGAAGTGGAGTCTTCCCTACTCTAACTACAGCAAACCCAACGCTTACTATTGCTGCGTTGGCATTTAATGCTGCAGATAATATTTTAGAGGATCTCGAATCATAATTCAAATACTCTATTCAATTCTAAAAAGCACTGTTAACGCAGTGCTTTTTTTAGGTATTACTAACTGTTTTTACAATGTGGTATTTCTACTCTCGGTCAGCTTGCCAGATTCGAAGAAATTGTAGTAAGAATAAAAACCTATCAATTTTATAATATTATGGCAACACATCAAGCCGTTGTGGCACAACTGAAAACACTCTTGGATGGAAATCCAAAAATGGCAGCAGATTTAAAAAAATCATTGATCAAAGCTCAGGATGTAGCAGCAAATGGAGACAAAACCACAAAGCCTCCAACTCCACCTTTGAATAAAGATCTATACAACGCAATCAACAAAGAGTTCAACCAAAAAGGTTGGCCTACTACAATTGAAGATTATTTCGATTATTTAGATATCTATGTAGTAATGGTACCAAATGAAAGAAAAGGTACTCATAATGCTTGGACCAGTGATGGAACCAAAAATGGATACAATCAAAAAGTATATGATCTGTTATGTCAATTCTACTTTCTGGTAAATCAAAAAGAAGGAGGAAAAAGAACCATGCAAAGCTATCCTGAATTCTCAGATTGGCTGGTAAGTTTTGCAACAGCGTGGGGAATTTTCTTAGATACAGAAGAATCGTTAACTCCGGCATCTTTAAAAACTTTTAAAGAGGATAAAAATTCAGAAGGAGAAAGCATGTACAACTATCCGTTGTATAAAGAAAATGAGAAAGAATGGAAGACCTTTAATCAATTCTTTTACAGAGAGTTTAATGGTGCTGCTAAAGGAACGGGAATTAGCCCTGTAAGACCTATTGCAGAGCCTAACAACAATACCACTATTGTTTCTCCGGCAGATTGTACTTTCAAAGCATGTTATCCAATTAATGAAAAAGGTCAGGTAATGGCTCCTGATAATACTCGCTTAAAGCATACACATAGTATTGGAACAGTAGATGAGTTGTTGCAATACAGTGAGTTTTCTAAAGATTTTTACGGAGGTACGTTTATTCATTATTTCTTGAATCCGTTTGATTATCATAGATTTCATACTCCTGTAAGCGGAAAGATCGTACAGATCATGGCTGCTGTTGGAAAAGTATATTTGAATGTAGAAATGACTCCAGATGGGCAGTTTGACGCTCCAGATGGTGCTGAAGACAGCTACGAGTTCAACCAATCTCGTGGAATTGTAGTGGTTGATTCTCAATCTGAGGTTGGAAAAGTAGCAATTCTTCCTATTGGAATGGCACAAGTTTCTGGTGTAGACATGTACACTGAGTTACAAGGGAAAGAAGTTGTAAAAGGACAGGAGTTTGGAAAGTTCAAATTTGGAGGTTCAGACATCATTGTATTGTTTGAAAAGCCACCACATGAATTGTATATGTTCCAAAAAGATCCATCTCACAACCCAATTCACTTCCAATACGGACAAACTTCTGTATATTGGAACAAATAGACGTTTAGAAACACATAAAACTCAATAGATAAGATAGAGAACTTTGCTAAAGTTCTCTATTTTTTCTTTGTAGAAACTCCTTAATTAATTGGGAAACTTTTTATCTTCGCTCGCCTATAATCAGAACAATTTTTGCGAATCGTAAATCATGCTAAAAACTTCAAACGCCCTTATAGCCAGAGCAACTTTACAACGTGTTGGTAACAAATTAAGTCAAGAAATAAACTATTCTACCAGCGAAGAAATTCCATTAACTAGTGATGAAGAAACGATCTTAAAAAGTTTCTTTTTAAGTTCTATCAGATCTAGTCAGGATTTAATGAAGTTTACCCACCACGTAAGTTTGGATTACAACACGGTGTATGATAGTACTAGTAAGTTTTTTCAGCAAGAGATCAGTTTTATCGACTATTCTAACAACATTCTAAATCATTTGTATGAAAAGTCGAATCATCCACAGATCAAGACCGGAGAGTTGTTTATCGTATTATTTCAGGAGATTCAATTTCAAGAGATCACTACTGATGCTATTGGGATTTTTAAAATTGAAAAGAAGATCGATTATTTGAAGTTTAATGCTACTGAGGACGATATGGATTTTATGATCAGTAAAGGTGTTAAGCTGCAAAAGATCGATAAAGGTTGTTTGATCTTGAACTCAGAACAATCTGATGGATATCGTGTTTTATCTATCGACAACAACAGCTATGATGCCAACTACTGGAAAAAATCTTTCTTGGATTTGGAAGAAGTGATGAATGATTCTTACCAAACAAAACATCACTTACAATTGCTTTCTAACTTTTCTAACACAATGGTAGATGAGGGTGATACATTTGTGCAGAAAGAATTTATGAGTCAGGGAGTGCAATTGTTTAACGACAATGAAGTGATTACCAAAGATATTTTGGAACAAGAGCTCCTCTCCCCTTTTGATGTGGTAGATTCTTACGACAACTTCAAAACGCAGTACAAAAAAGAGAATAATCTTGATCTAGAGGAGCATTTTAATGTTTCTGTACCTACCTTAAAAAAGGAAAAGCGCAAAATCAAGAGTCAGATCAATCTGGATACTAAGATTCAGATCAAATTAGATATTAGCGAAGGTGATACCGTAAAGGAAAACATCGAGAAAGGATTTGACGAAGAGCGTAAGATGCACTACTACAAAGTGTATTATAACGAGGAGACCTAAACCGTATAAATAAAAAACCAAGAACTAAAAGCTCTTGGTTTTTCTTTTTTGTTTTAATAGCAATCCTTTATGGTTTAATCATAAGTATCATTGTCATCAACAGGAATACACGGCACCGGAGGATAAAATGTAAATACCATATAGTACCCGTATTGATTAGCTCTACAACGATAGGTGATTTTTTGACATAGGGCTTCTGCCACTCCTTCATAATACGCTATCTCTTCAGGAGTTATACAATGATTGTAATAAGGTTGTGGTATATCAAGTACCGGTTCTGCTCCTTGTACTTTTAGAGCGGCTTCACTGTAATAGTTACCATCTTTAGCTTCATATATCTGAAAAACAGTTAACTCTTTTGCAAGAATCTTTCTATACTCTTCATCAGTTACATAGCTATTGTTTTCTTCTATTAAATTTCCATGATTATCTACAGATTGAGGTATTAGTTTCAATCCAGTTCCTCTTTCTGTTAGTGTAGATTGTCTAGAACTTGGTTCAAGAATGGAATCGTTAGTATCTGTACTGCAACCATAAGCCAATAGCAGTACTACTACATAAAGTAGTTTTCTCATAAATTTTAAATTTAGGGTTAGTTATATACTCAAAACAATGTAGTTTCTGCGTGGGGACTTTCTATATAGTGTCGTATAGAAATACAAAAAAACATTGAACGATTTCATCTGTCGACGTCTGTAATCGAAGCTAAATTAAATACAAATGAGCACATGTGAAATACTCAAATTTGAGTAATTTTTTGACTTTTAATATTAGAAAAAAGACAAGAATTTTACAGCTTCTATTGATGAGTCTATAGCTAGTTTTCTTTTAATATTTCTCCAGTGTGTTCTAGCGGTATAAATGGATATATTGAAATAATTAGCAATGTCTTCCATAGAAATTCCACTGGCGTATTTCAATAGTATTTCTTTTTCTCGGTTGGTTAACGATGTAAATTTTGTGAGGTTGGTGTTGTAAAACACATCTTCCTTTTGTGCTTTTCCAAAAAGTTTAAGAAGATTTGTGGCATCTGAAGATGTTTTCACTTTTAGCAACATATTACCATCTTCGTCAAGGCCTTCAAAATAGATAGATGATTCAACATTCTTTCCTGTCTCTTCGTCTGAATCTTCTATTAGCCACTTTAACGCTTCTTTTTCACTGGTAAAGTGTTTGGGTAATCTAATGTTTAATCCTTCAAAGCTATCAACAACACTTACATGCGAAAAAACATCTTTGCTTACTACAAATGCAAATTTTTGATTCCCATATTTTACACAAGGGTATACCACGTGCTCTTCTGCCCATTTTTGGGTCTCTTTGTCTAACACCAGCGTAAAATTCTGATGCAACCACAAAGCTTTTGCAGGACGATACTTCTTGTACGTCTCTACAAATTTTAACATTTCTCGTTTGAAAACTTCGCTGGTTTCCGGGGACTTTTTCCAGTTTTGAATAAATAAATCATACGGTTTTTCAAACAAAGATTCTAAATAATCTGTTTGATGAACAATCATAGGGGTTATGAATATTACTCAATATTAAAAAATATTTATCGTAACTGATATACTCACTTTTGAGTATTTCCTTCATTCCCTCATTATCGGTTTTAGGATTTCATAAGTGTTCTCAATCCTCTTTTAATAATATAGGCTGTTTCTTTGGTAGTAGATTCTTGTTCCCAACGTTTGCATACTCCTTTCACCCATTCCGGTTGCGATTTGCTGGCATCGTTCAGCCAATTGGCTACAGAATCGCGTACATATTTTGAAGCATCGGATTTGAGAGGTTCTAATACAGGAAGTCCTAATTGAGGTTCTTCTTGAAATTGAGCGATCTTTTTTACCCATACTCCTACCGGGCGTAAAGCTTCGGCTGCAAAACGTCTAACATTTTCATCTTTGCTAGAAGTCCAAGGAGTTAAAATGGCAATTGCCAGATCTAAATTCTCGATCATGCGTTCTTTGGTAGCAAAAATGACAACTTCTCTTACACCAAAATGTGTATCGGCTGCATATCCTTTCATCGCTTGTAAAAGTTCTTTCAGATCGTCGTACAACAAACTCTCTCCCCAACATGCCCAACAGCGTACAATATCACTGGTATGTGATTTTAGTGCTTCATACACCTTTGTATCTTGAGTCATTTGTGCAAAGGTTTCTCCTATGATTTTGGCATTGCTATTGGCGGTAGGTTTTTTCTGACTGTTTACAGCCACATCAAACATAGAGAACCATTCGGTTTTCTCTATCTCAGATAATACTATTTGCAATAGTTTTAGTTGGTTGGCAGACAACCACTCCATTAAGTTTTTTGTTTCTATTTTTCCTTGATCCAAGTATTCTAATACTTCAGGATTCAAATCTTTAAAACTTCGAGGACCTTTTCTATCGAGGATGTGTTGTGGAATCTGCATAGCCTTTATTCAAGATGACTTCCCGAAAATAAAAAACTATTTGCAATAAAAAATCAGGCAGACAGCAAAAACTCATCATAGATGTCTTTGCATCCATATCCAATAATAGAAAAGCTTTTTTGTTTTAGTAATGATACTTTGTATAAAGAAGTTAAAATATTAATTCCTGCTTTGTCAATTTTACGTACATCATTAATGTTCAACACCACACGATCATAAGCGTGAAACTGAGATTCTACATAGCTTTTTAAGATTTTCGCATTCAATTGATTGATTTCTCCTTTTACGTTGAATACATTTTTTTGGTTTTCGATAAGTATTGCCATAACACATTTATTTAGTTGGTTTCTATCGCAAAGATTTAAATAAATGTTAGTGTTATAGATCTATTTAGTTGAATGAACTGTTTATACAGACGAACTGTTTAAATATTCCTTTAAATCATTGTAGGAACTCACCTTAATTGCTACTTTTTCTTTGTCCATTACTTTTTGAATTTGAGGAGGAATCTCCACGTTTACATTCAACGTTTCCTCTACCACATCCAAGAACTTTACGGGGTGTGCTGTTTCTAAGAAAATTCCGAGTTCTTCTTTTGAGAGTTCATACTGCTTTAAGCCTAAGTAACCAACTGCTCCATGAGGGTCTGCTATGTAGTCACATTTATCATGCAAACTTTTCATGATCTCTTTGGTTTCTTGATCTGAAAAACTAAAGGATGAGAGCAATTGTTTTAATTCTTTTACTTCTTTTCCTAACAGTTCTTGAATTCGTATAAAATTACTTGGGTCTCCCACATCCATCGCATTGGAAATTGTTGCTTTAGAAGCTTTTGGAGTGTATTCTCCGTTTTTTAGATAGTTAGGAACGGTATCATTTACATTGGTTGCAGCAATAAAATGCTTGACCGGCAATCCTAGTTTTTGTGCTACAATTCCGGCGCAGATATTTCCAAAGTTTCCACTTGGAACCGAGAATACAATGTCTTTTTTCAAATGAGCTACTTGCTTATATGCAAAGAAATAATAGAACATTTGCGGTAGCCATCGTGCTACATTAATGGAATTGGCTGATGTTAGTTTTGGTTGAATCTCCGTATCTAAAAAAGCGGTTTTTACCATGTCTTGACAATCGTCGAAAACGCCATTTACTTCTAAGGCTGCAATATTATTTCCTAGTGTTGTGAGTTGTTTTTCTTGTATCTCGCTTACTTTTCCGCTTGGGTATAAGATTACAACATTGACTCCTTTTGCGTTTAAAAACCCACTGGCCACCGCTCCTCCTGTATCGCCAGAAGTAGCTACCAACACCGTAACTTCTTCTTCATTATCTTGATTGAAATAGGCCAAGCATCCTGCCATAAATCTTGCTCCTACATCTTTAAAAGCCATTGTAGGTCCATGAAAGAGTTCTAAGGTTGCTACATTGTCATCTACCGATACGACAGGGAAATCAAAGGAAATGGTTTCTCTAATGATCTCTCTAAGCTTTTCTTCGGGAATCTCATCGCCTACAAATTGTTTGATTGCTTGAAAGGCAATTTCTTCGTTTGAATAGTTTGTGATATTTTGAATGATCTCTTCTGAGATAGGTTGAATGTTTTCCGGGAAATACAAGCCTCTATCCGGTGCTATTCCGTTGATGACTGCTTCTCTAAAAGAGGTTTTTTCTGATGTATGGTGTAAACTGTAGTAGTTCATTTTTTAGTGCTTAGATAATAGTAATTAGGGGTTGGTTGTGGTTTATAGGTTTATGAGTTTATGAGTTTATGAGTTTAGTTCGTAAATATATTTTCGGTTTTACTCCTTTCTTCTTACTCTTTACTCTTTTCTTCTTATAAAATCTTAATTCCTTCTTGGTTGATCTTAGATATATGAATATCAAAATCTACTTGTACTCCTTGATATACTTGTTGCATTCCGGCTGCTACTTTTTGTGCCGTTTCTTCTCCTCTGCTCAAAGCAAAAATAGAAGGCCCAGAACCTGAAATTCCACTTCCTAAAGCGCCGTTGTTTAAACAGGCTTCTTTTACTCTATCAAATTCGGGAATCAAAATAGAACGGTGTGGTTCTATGATCTCATCATGTAATGAGCGAGCAATCAAATTGTAATCTTCTGTATACAAGCCTGAGATCAATCCTCCAAAATTACCCATTTGCTGTACCATGGTTTTTAGTGATACGTTTTGTTTTAATACGGAACGAGAATCGGCTGTTTTGACTTCTATCTGCGGATGTATTACTGTAGCGTACAATTCTTTGGGCGGATTGATCTTTGTTACCTGTAATGGATCGTAACTGGTTACCATTGTAAAACCTCCCATAATCGCCGGTGCTACATTATCGGCATGTGCAGAACCGCTTGCCAGTTTTTCTCCTTGCATGGCAAAGAATATCAATTCTGTTTGCGTGTAAGGTTTTCCCAACAGTTCGTTGATCCCAAAAACGGCTCCGGCTGCACTGGCTGCACTGCTTCCAATTCCGCTTCCCGGTTTGATCTTCTTTTCAATCTCAATTTCAAAACCAACATTTGTATTTAAGTGTTCCAACATACTCAATGCTGCAACTCCTGCTACATTCTTTTGTGGGTCTAATGGTAAGTCTTGCCCGGAAATCTTGCTAATCGTAACTCCGGGTTCTGATACTTGGCGTATGATCATTTCATCTCCTACGGAATCTAAACAAAGTCCCAGAATGTCAAAACCACAGGATACATTAGCAATAGTGGCGGGTGCAAATAGTTTTATTTCGTTCATTTTTTTAGTTCTTGGTGCTTGGTGCTTGGGGAATGTTTATGTGTTTATAAGTTTATAGGTTTATGAGTTTAGCTCGTAAATATATTTTCGGTTTTACTCTTTACTCTTTACTCTTTTCTTCTTACTTCTTACTTCTTTTACACATTCCCAATTCGTATAACGTCTGCAAAGATTCCTGATGCGGTTACTTCTGCTCCGGCTCCGGCTCCTTTAATAATTAAAGGTTGTTGCGGATAACGGTCTGTATAGAACAATACAATGTTGTCACTTCCTTCTAAATTATAGAATGGATGTGTTGCTTCTATTTGTTGTAATCCTACATTGGCTTTTCCGTTTGCAAACTCTGCAACGTATTTTAGACGACATTCTTTGTCTTTTGCTTTTTGATATATTTCCTGAAAATGCTCTTCATACTTATGCAAAGAGGCATAAAACGATTCATTTTCTTTGGTATCTAAGCTTTCTTTCGGCAAAAAAGAATTGTTCTCAATATCTTCTAAATTTAGTTCATAACCGCTCTCTCTTGCTAAAATTAAAATTTTTCTGGCGACATCTATTCCACTTAGATCAATCTTTGGGTCGGGCTCTGTATATCCTTCATTCTGAGCTTGCTGTACTACATCATGAAATGTAATTGATTCATCAAAATTGTTGAATACAAAGTTTAAACTTCCAGATAATACGGCTTGGATCTTATGTACTCTATCACCGGAAGCTATCAAATTCTTCAACGTATCAATAATCGGCAACCCGGCTCCTACATTGGTTTCAAATAAAAACGGCGCGTTGTATTTTCTGGAAACAAATTTTAATCTTCTATAGTTCTCCAGATCAGAAGCACAGGCAATCTTATTGCAGGTAACAACTCCAATATTATGTCTTAAATATCCTTCGTACATCTTAGAAACTGCTTCACTGGCTGTGTTATCTACAAAGACACTGTTTCTTAAGTTGATGGATTTTATTCGCTCTAAAAAGCCTTCTAAACTGGCTTTTTCTCCGTTTTGTAAAGCTTCTTTCCAAGAGTTAAGGTTGAGTCCACTTTCATCAAAAACCATGGTTCTTGAGTTGGAAATTCCAATTACTCGAATGTTCAGTTTTAAATTTTTCTTTAAGAACTTCTTTTGCTGCTGAAGCTGCGCTAAGAATTTTTCTCCTACGTTTCCTACTCCGGTTACAAATAGATTTAATTGTTTTACACGTTCTTCAAAAAAGCGTTCGTGTAAGGTATTCAAAGCTTTCTTAGTATCCTTCTCGTCAATTACTGCCGAAATGTTCTTTTCTGAAGCTCCTTGTGCAATGGCTCTTATGTTTACATTGTTCTTTCCTAAAGCACTAAACATTTTTCCGCTTAAGCCTTGATGGTTCTTCATTTGATCTCCCACCAAAGCAATGATACTCATTCCCTTTTCTACAAAAACAGGCTTTACTTTTTTCAATTGAACCTCATACGCAAAGGCATCGTTTACAATTGCAACGGCTTTTTCTGCATCGTTCTCATGAATTGCAATACAAATAGATAGTTCTGATGATGCTTGTGTAATTAAAATCACATTGATATCGTGTAAATACAAAGCTTCAAACAAACGTTTAGAGAATCCCGGTATTCCTACCATGCCTACTCCTTCTAAAGTGATCAAGGCTATTTCGTTGATATGACTGATTCCTTTTACAGGCTTGTTTAGTCCGGTTTCTTTGGTGATCAAAGTTCCTTTGTCTTCCGGTTGAAAAGTGTTTTTGATGACAATTGGAATTTCCTTTTGCAATACGGGTTGAATGGTAGGCGGATAAATCACCTTTGCTCCAAAATGAGACAACTCCATAGCTTCATGATATGAGATATGAGGAATCTCATGAGCTTGTTTAACTACTTTAGGATTTGCTGTGAACATTCCACTCACATCTGTCCAGATCTGTAATTCTTTTGCGTCCAAAGCTGCTGCATAAATGGCTGCTGAATAGTCGGAACCTCCTCTTCCTAAGGTTGTTGTTTTTCCTTCTTTGGTTCTGGCTACAAATCCGGGAACAATAGTTACACGAGCTCCGTTGTTTGAAAAGTAGTCTTGACATTTTTTAAACGTCAGGTCAAAATCTACCAAGGCATTGTTGTAATCATCAGAAGCAATAATAAGTTCTCTACTGTCTTTGTAATTGGCTCCTATACTGTTCTTTGCTGCTTTTGCAATGATAAAAGACGATAAGAGCTCTCCAAAACCGGATATTTTAGCCAATGTTTTTGGGGTTAACTCTTGCAACAGAAAACAACCTTCATAGATGGTTTCTAATTGATTAAACAATTGTTTGGTATAACTTATAACCTCGCTTTGTTCTTGTACAGGAATCAACTCTTTAATTGTGTTAAAGTGATGTTTCTCTAGCTCTTGCAAGGTTGCTTTGTATGCGTTGTTCTTTTGTGCTGCTGCATTAGCTGCATGTATTAATGCATCTGTTGTTTTACCCATGGCTGAGACAACAACTACAATTTGCTCTTTTTCTGATGCTTTTGAGACAATGCTCAATACTTGTTTGATATTATCTGAATTGGCTACGGACGTACCGCCAAATTTTAAAACTTTCATTTTTAATGTTTAGTAAAGAAATAGATATGAATTCTACTGAGCTTTTTGAGCTTTCAAAAAACTATAGGTAACCTGGAAATGATATGTAACAAAATAACCCCCTAAAGGGTAATCGTAATTGTAGTAGAAGTTGTAGTGTAAGCAAAAGGAGAACGCATCACATTGGTGATGTTTGCGTAGTTGTTCTGTCCTTTTGAATAAATCATGGTTCAAATGTATGATTAATTTTTAGCCGACAAAACTTTTTTTAACTTCAAATATCATTTTTACGATTTGTATAAAAATCAGCTCTTTACTATTTCATTGCTTATCTATTTCGCAAGCAAAGTCTGTGTTGTTTTATGTATTTGACAATCCTGAATTTCAATTCGGAAGTTTTTCTCTTATTTCTTGCAAACAGAGATTGTGAATGCTTCCCTCGTGCGTATGTTCTTTGGATGTATCCGGTATATAGGTTCCTTTTTCTACCTCGCCTCCTATCTGCTGATAGGCTTCTCTAAAACTCATTCCTCCTACAACAAGGTTGTTAATATTGTCAACGGTAAACAAATACTTGTACTTGTCATCATTAATATCAAACTCCTTCACCTGAATTTGCTGAATCGAATAATTAAAGATGGTTAAGATGCTTTTTATATCCACAATTGCGTTGATCATATTCTCTTTTAGCAACTGAAAATCTCTGTGGTATCCGCTTGGCAGATTGTTTGTGATCAGAATCATTTCTGTTTGTAAGGCTTGTATCTTATTGCATTTCCCTCTAATCAATTCAAAGACATCGGGATTCTTCTTGTGCGGCATAATACTGCTTCCTGTGGTTAATTGATCCGGAAAGGAAATGAAATCGAAATTCTGACTCATATACAGGCAGATATCCATTGCAAATCTAGATAAGGTATTGGCCAAGCTTCCCAAAACTCCGGCAAGTGTTCTCTCGTTTTTCCCTCTACTCATTTGCGCTGCAACCACATTGTATTTTAGTGTTGCAAACTCAAGCTCTTTTGTTGTTAATGCTCTGTTTATTGGAAAAGAACTACCATAGCCTGCTGCTGAACCTAAAGGGTTTTGATCCACCAATTGCAAGCCTGCGTTTAGTAGATACAGATCGTCTATCAAGGTTTCTGCGTATGCAGAGAACCACAACCCAAAAGAAGATGGCATTGCTACCTGCAAATGTGTATATCCGGGCAACAATACTTCTTTGTGTTTGTCTGCCAAAGAAAGTAAGGTTTCAAAAAACGTCTTTGTTAGCTCTTTGATCTCTTGTAAATTTTCTTTGTAGTACAAATGCAAAGCAACCAAAACCTGATCGTTTCTTGATCTAGCTGTATGTATCTTCTTTCCTACTTCTCCTAACTTCTGAGTTAACTCATACTCAATCTTAGAATGTACATCTTCAAATTGCTCTTCTATAGTGAAGTTTCCTTGCAAGCATTGATCATAGAGCTCTTTCAATCCTCCTTCTAATTGTTCCCATTCGTTTGTTGTTAAAACTCCTATAGATGCTAACATTTTAGCATGAGCTAGTGATGCCTGAATGTCGTATTTGGCAATATGTAGGTCTATTTCTCTGTCGTTTCCTACTGTAAATTGTTCTATTTGTTTGTCTATAGAATATCCTTTATCCCAAAGTTTCATATCTCAAATTTTAAATTAGAATCAGGATTCAAGATTTTTTTGACTTCTTGACTTCTCTGATTCATTTTATTTTGTTTCTTTTAAAGTACTTTTTCTAACAATTTGATGTAGAGATCAATTCCTTCTTCGATCTCCTGAATATAAATGAACTCATCTGCTGTGTGTGATCGTGTGCTGTCTCCCGGCCCTAATTTTAAAGATGGACATGGTAGTACAGATTGATCTGATAATGTTGGTGAGCCATAAGTTTCTCTCCCTAATGAGATTCCTGCTTGAACGAGTTCGTGTTCTTTAGGAATAGATGAAGAGTTCAATCGTAGACTTCTTGGAATGATAGAGCTACAAGGCGATTCTTCTGAAAGAATTTTTGCAACTTCTTCGTTGCTATACTGGTCATTCACCCTAACATCTACTACCAGATCTACTTCTGCCGGTATGGCATTGTGCTGTTTTCCTGCGTTTATTTGTGTTACTGTCATTTTAACTACTCCTAAAGTTTCTGAAACCTTATCAAATTCATACGCTTGAAACCATTTTAGAACATCAATTGTATTGTAGATCGCGTTGTTATTATTGGGATGTGCTGCGTGACCAGGTGTTCCGGTTACTTTCGCATCAAAAACCACAAGTCCTTTTTCTGCAATGGCTAATTGCATCAAAGTAGGCTCTCCAACAATGGCAACATCTATCTTAGGAATGATAGACAGCATACTGTTTAAACCGTTTTGTCCACTACTTTCTTCTTCTGCTGATGCTACTATTACCAGATTGTAATTCAAATCTTTTTGCTGATAGAAATGAGCAAAGGTTGCCAGTAAAGACACCAAACAGCCTCCGGCATCATTGCTACCCAAACCATATAGTTTTCCATTATCGATTATGGCTTTGAACGGATCTTTGGTATATCCTCTGTTGGGCTTTACGGTATCGTGATGAGAGTTTAGTAATAATGTGGGTTTATTTTCATCATAAAAAGCATTGACAGCCCATACATTATTTTGATCTCTTTGATAGGAAATACCATAATTCTGAAACCACTTTTCTATCAACAAAGCTGTTTCATTTTCTTCTGATGAAAACGAAGGGGTTTCTATCAATTGCTTTAGTAAAACTATTGCATCATTGGTTAATTTTTCTTGTCTCATTTTCTAACAGTTGTGTGTTTTGTATTTGTATTGAAAAGCATTTCTGCCTTTCCTATTTTAATGTGTTGTACTCCTTTGCTAAGAGCATAAAAACAGTTGTCAAGTTTCGGAATCATTCCTTCATAAATAATTCCGTCTTTCTTTAGTTGTTGATATTGTTTTGTGTTTATTTCTTCAATTACAGAGTCTGAATCTTCTACATTTTTCAGCACACCATTTTTCTCAAAACAGTAGTATAATGCTACTTCATAATCTTTGGATAATGCAATAGAAAGTTCTGATGCTATCGTATCTGCATTTGTATTCAGAAGTTGTCCTTTTGCATCATGAGAAATTGCACAAAAAGAAATTGTCAAGTTGTTGATTAATAGAACATTAATTACATTCACCTCAACTTTTACTATATCACCAACAAAACCGTAATCAATTTGCTTTACAGGTCGTTTTTTAGCTATAATTGTGTTTCCATCTGCTCCGGAAAACCCAATAGTATTGCATTGATTTGCTTGTAATTGAGCTACAATATTTTTATTGATCTTTCCTGCATACACCATCGTTATCAGTTCTAAAGTTTCGGCATCTGTAATTCTTCTTCCGTCTATCATCTTAACAGGAATATTCATTTTTTCTGCCAACCTTGTTGCTAATTTCCCTCCTCCATGCACTAAAATTTTGGGGCCTTTTAATTGTGCAAATGAGCTTAGAAATTCTTTCAAAACAACTTCATCATCAATAATATTCCCTCCTATTTTTACGATCTTTAATTGTTGTTTTTTCATAATTCTTCTAACATTTTTTTCAACACAATTTGAGCTGCATAGGTTCTGTTATTCGCTTGTTGAATCACGATGGAATTCTCACTATCTAAAACAGCATCTTCTACAACTACATTTCTTCTTACCGGTAAGCAGTGCATAAACTTTGCGTTGCCTACTTTTTCTTTGGTAAGCATCCAATTGTTATCTGTGTTCAAAACTTTTCCGTACTCTTTATAGCTACTCCAATTCTTTACGTATACGATATCTGCATCTTCTAATGCTTGTTCTTGATCGTAATACACTTTTACATCTTTTACCATTTCGGGGTTTAACTCATATCCTTTGGGGTGAGTAATGAAAAAGTCTACCTCTCTTTTTTGCATCATCTGTACAAAAGAGTTTGCTACTGCATGGGGTAAAGCTTTAGGATGTGGAGCCCAAGACAGTACTACTTTCGGTTTTTTCTTGAAAGAGAGTTCTTCTATACTAATTGCATCAGCTAAGGCTTGTAAAGGGTGCCCTGTAGAGCTTTCCATATTGATAACCGGAACTGTTGCATACTTTTGAAAACCATACAATACTTGTTCTGATTCGTCTTGTTCTCTATCTACCAAACCAGGAAAGGCTCTTACTGCAATGACATCTGCATACTGTGAAAGAACTTGCGCTGCTTCTTTGATATGTTCTGCTGTTCCTAAGTTCATAATTGCTCCTTCATCAAATTCCAAATTCCAAGCACTATCTACATTTAGCACCATCACTTCCATTCCTAGGTTCTTTGCGGCCTTTTCTGTGCTCAATCGTGTTCTCAAGCTCGCATTAAAGAAGAGCATTGCCAAGGTTTTATTCTTTCCCAGCTCTTTGTGTTTAAAAGGTTCTTTCTTTAGCTCTATTGCTTCCTTAATAGTCTCAGGAAGGTTTTCTATATCATTAATATCTAAGTATTGTTTCATGATAATTCTGATTTTAATGCGTTTAAAAACTGATCTATATGTTCTTTCTTGATTGTTAAAGGCGGAAGAATTCTCAATACATTCGGGTTCTTGGCACTTCCTGTAAAGATCTTATGCTTGTATATGAGTTGTTTTCTTAGTTCTGCTACAGGGAAATCAAATTCTAATCCCAGCATTAAACCTCTTCCTTTGATGGATTTTACTTTAGGGAGTGATTTGGCTTTCTCAACAAAGTAATTGGAGACTTCTTTTACATTTTGTTGTAGTTTTTCCTCTTCTAGAATGTCTAGAACAGACAAACAGGCAACACAGGCCAAATGATTTCCGCCAAATGTTGTACCTAATAAGCCATAAGAGGCTTTAATATTGGGGTGAATAAGGATTCCTCCTATCGGAAATCCGTTTCCCATTCCTTTTGCCATGGAAATAATATCCGGCTGTAGGTCATACTTCTGAAAAGCGAAAAAGTCTCCTGTTCTTCCGAAACCGGACTGTACTTCGTCTGTTATAAATAGTGCCCCGTATTGCTTACATAGCTTACTAAGTCCTTTGTAAAAGGCTGCTGTACTTTCATCCAAACCACCAACTCCTTGAATGCATTCAATAATAACGGCACATACATCACCTTTCTTTAGAGATGCTTCTACTGATGGTAAATCGCCTAAAGAGAGTATATCTACTTCTTGTTGCGCATTAATCGGCGCTATAATTTTCTGATTGTCTGTTGCTGCAACTGCTGCTGATGTTCTTCCGTGAAAACCGTTTTTAAAAGCAATAACTCTTTTCTTTCCAGTATGAAAAGAGGCTAGTTTTAATGCGTTTTCATTGGCTTCTGCTCCTGAATTGCACAAAAAGAGTTGATAGTCTTTACACCCTGAAGCATTTTCTAACTTAAAGGCAAGTTCCTTTTGCAATGGGTTTTGTACTGAGTTGCTATAAAACCCCAATTGCTCCAATTGATTTGTCAAATTGTTTACATAAGTAGGGTGTGAATGTCCTACTGAGATCACAGCATGACCGCCGTACAAGTCTAAATATTCATTACTATTCTCATCATATACATAGACGTCTTTGGCCTTTACAGGCATGATATCAAACAAAGGGTATACATCAAATAAACTCATAACTGTTCTGTTTTTATACTGTTGATCTTTTGAAAAGAGGCTACCATTCCATGTATCAAAGAGGAACTAAGTCCTTTGTGTTCCATTTCATTCAAACCTTCAATTGTACATCCTTTTGGAGTGGTTACTTTATCGATTTCCTGCTCCGGATGATTTCCGTTTGTTATTAGTAAGTTCGCTGCTCCTTCACAAGTATGCATTGCAAGTTCTTGTGCTTCCTTGGCATCAAACCCAAGTTGAATTGCTGCTTGTGTTGTGGCTCTTATCAATCGCATCCAAAAGGCAATTCCGCTAGCACACACAACTGTTGCTGCTTGCATCAAATGTTCCGGTATAACCATAGAGGTTCCTAATCTGTTAAAAATGGCTTCTGCTATTTTTATTCGCTCTGCTCCTTTTTGATTGCTACACAAACATGTAACAGATTTTCCTACGGCAATAGCTGTATTGGGCATGGCTCTGATCACAAATTGATCTTTGCCTACACTACTTTCTATTTTCTCTATTGAGAATCCTGTGATGGTAGATATTAATACGTGGTTTTCTGTCAATAATGAAGCTATTTCCTCAAGAATTCCTTCTAAATGCGAGGGCTGAACAGCAAAAATGATGATATCAGATTTTGATACGGCTTCTTTATTATCTGATGTTAAGTACACATTTTTGTATCCATCAAATTCTTGAATCGATTTGAGATCTCTCTTTGTTAAATACAAGGAAGTAATAGCGTTGGTTGTAATTAAACCTTTTGCTATTGAGCATCCTAAATTTCCTGTTCCTATTATGGCTATTTTCATTTTTTAAATTTTATATCTCTGTCTTTATAATCATGCTTTAGCTTGAGAAGCTCGCCTGCCATGAGCTGGTAATCTCATTTATAAGATTGCTTCGTTTCACTCGCAATGACAGTATTAAAAACAGCTTCCTTTTAATTCTAAGCCCTCCTTTTCATCAAACCCATAGAGTAAGTTCATGTTTTGTACTGCCTGCCCTGAAGCTCCTTTGATCAAATTATCAATACAGCTTGTAATCAGTAATTTGTCATTGTGCTTGTGCAGGTGTAGCAAGCATTTATTTGTATTCACTACTTGTTTTACATGCAGTTCTTGATCGGTTACAAACGTAAATGCAGCATCTTTATAGTACTCATGGTATAAGGCTTTAGCTTCTTCTAAGCTTCCCTTAAAATGCGTATAAGTTGTAGCATAGATACCTCTGGAAAAGTTTCCTCTGTTAGGAAGGAAATTAATCTCCGAATCAAAACCTGTTTGTAACTGTTGTACGGTCTGATTGATCTCTCCTAAATGTTGATGTGTAAATGGTTTGTAGTACGAGAAGTTATTGTCTCTCCATGTAAAATGTGTGGTTTTAGAAAGCGACACTCCTGCCCCGGTTGCACCGGTTACAGCATTTACATGTACATCATTTTCTAACAGCCTTTCTGAAGCTAATGGCAAAATAGCGAGTTGCAATGCTGTGGCAAAGCATCCCGGATTGGCTATATATTGTGCATGTTGAATCTTTTCTTTTTGTAATTCCGGTAAGCCATATACAAATTCTTTTCCTTGAAATTTTGCATTGTCTTGTAATCTAAAGTCATTACTTAGGTCTATAATGACGTTGTTAAAAGATGTATTTTGTGCTAAGAAATTCTTAGAGTTTCCATGACCTAGACACAAAAACAATACATCTACTTTTGGGTTGATTGTGTTGGTAAAAACCAGTTCTGTACTGCCAATCAAATCTTGGTGAACAGCACTCACTTTATTTCCTGCATTGGAAGTACTATAAATAAAGTCGATGTTTACTTTCTTATGATGCAGTAATATTCTGATCAATTCTCCAGCTGTAAAACCGGCTCCTCCTATGATTCCTATTGTGATCATTTTAATAGTTTTTTAATGATTCAAATGAATTAATGAGATTTCTCGTCGTTCATTCCTCACTCTGTCGAAATGACAACTCTTCTTTCTCTTTACTTCTTACTCTTTACTTCTTACTTCTTTGATGTACGTTTTGATAAATTTTACTTTGATTTCCATAGATCTTGATGAATCCTTTGGCCTCATCAGCAGTCCATCCTGTATTCTCTTCTCCGTAGCTTCCGAAATCGGCTTTCATCAAATCATTTTCAGAAATGATTCCGTCTAATGTGAAGTGATACGGGTGTAGCTTTAGCAATACTTTTCCAGATACTTTTTGTTGGCTACTCTCTAGAAATGCTTCCAAGTCTCTCATCACCGGGTCTAAAAACAATCCTTCATGTAAATGAGTTCCGTACCAATTGGCCAAATAATCTTTGTGCTGCAATTGCCATTTACTTAGCGTGTGTTTTTCCAGTAAATGATGTGCTTTGATAATGATTGTTGCTGCTGCAGCTTCAAACCCAACTCTTCCTTTAATTCCTACAATAGTGTCGCCTACATGAATATCTCTTCCAATAGCGTATTGTGAGGCTAAAGTGTTAAGTATCTCTATCAGGTCTTGTGGCAACCCTTCTTCTTCATTAACAGCTACAAGCTCTCCTTCAGAGAACGTTAATGTTAGCTGTTCTGATTCTTTTGTTTTCAATTGAGATGGATATGCTTCTTCCGGCAGTGAAAGATGAGAAGTCAGAGTTTCTGCTCCTCCAACACTTGTTCCCCAAAGTCCTTTATTGATAGAATATTGTGCTTTAGACCAAGGCAATTCTATTCCTTTAGACTTTAAGTAGATTATTTCTTGTTGTCTTGTAAGTTTCTGATCTCTAATTGGGGTGATAATTTCTATCTCAGGAGCTAATGCCTGAAAGATCAGATCAAATCTCACCTGATCGTTTCCTGCTCCTGTACTTCCATGAGCAATACAATCTGCACCTATTTTTTTAGCATATTCTATGATCTCGATAGCTTGTACTATTCTTTCTGCACTTACTGAAAGTGGATAGGTATTGTTTTTTAACACGTTTCCATAGATCAAATACTTTACTACTTTTTGATAATAGTTTTCTACAGCATCAATATTCTGATAACTGAAGACGCCCATTTGTTCTGCTTTCTTTTTGATCTCATTGATCTCTGTTGATGTAAATCCGCCTGTATTTACACTTACTGCATGGACTTCGTACCCTAGGTCTTTTGAAAAGTATACGGCGCAATACGAGGTGTCTAAGCCTCCGCTATATGCCAATACGAGTTTTTTCATTTTTGTGTCTTTTTTAGAAAAATGCTTTGTTTGATTCTTTTCAATCTTTGAAACACTTTTACTTTGATTTTTTTCTTGTCTTGATTGTTTTTTGTTTTTGGATCGTACAGCATTCCTGTACACAAACACATAGTTTGTGATGTTCTTTGCAACACATCATAGTTTTTGCAGGTTTGGCAGCCTTTCCAAAAGGATTGATCTTTGGTTAACTCAGAAAAAGTAACTGGTTTGTACCCTAGATCACTGTTCATTTTCATTACAGGAAGTCCTGTAGTAATACTAAATACTTTTGCATTTGGAAATTTAGATCTGGAGTGCTCAAAAATCTTTTTCTTGATCATTTTGGCTACTCCTTTACCTCTGTAATTTGGATGAACGATGAGTCCGGAATTTGCTACAAACTTTCCATGATCCCATTTTTCTATGTAGCAGAATCCAACAAAGTCATTACCTTCCAATGCAATAACAGCATTGCCGTTATTCATTCTTTGAATGATATACTCAGGAGTTCTTCTGGCAATACCTGTTCCTCTTACATTGGCAGATTCCTCTATGGTTTTGCAGATGATATCTGCGTAGATATGATGTGTTTTATCAGCAATAATGATGTCCATTATTTTTGATTTTTCTCTCCTTCGTTTCTACTCAGGAGAATTAAACTAATTGGTACTTTTTTAAATATTGGTTTTGAAGACGGAACCGGACTCACCTAGGTTCCAAAAAATAGAGTGCACCCTTACGGGCGACGCGGGAAAATGCGACGTACGCGGTTTGAGTTATTTTGAGAAATAACTTGAAGGTTAAAAGGTAATATGAAAAATGTTGTGTTCAATTTGATTTTAAATAAAATAGTAATATCCGTTGCTGCTCTGTAGAGAATTAGCGGCGACGGCGTACGGGTGTAGCGAGTACTATTTTATATTGACTTAAAATCATGGAGCAAAATTAGAAATTAATTTTACACAAGCTCTCTTTAAAAAGATTTTTTTAAAGAATTTAACAAATTCAAAAAAAGGCAGTTAAAAATCAACTGCCTTCTTTTGAGTCTTATAAAAGATAATCTGTACTCATAAAGTTAGATGATTTCTTTTCGAGTAATTCTTCTAATATCTTATTGTTGTATTCGTTGTCTTTGGATGCTACAAAGGTTCTTATAGAAAAGGATCGTAATGCATCATGTACGCTTAAAGTGCTTACGGCAGAATCTTTTCTTCCTGTAAATGGGTACACATCCGGCCCTCTTTGACAAGAACTATTTAAGTTGACACGACAAACTAGGTTTACCAAACTGTCTATTAATTGAGACAAGGTTTCTATGTCCTTTCCGAACAGGCTGACTTGCTGTCCGTAATTGGAGTCTGCAATATCATTTAAAGGTTGCTCGATATCTTTGAAAGGTACAATTGGCACAACCGGTCCAAATTGTTCTTCGTGAAAAAGCCTCATCTCTTTGCTTACCGGATACATTACAGCCGGGAAAATGTAGTTCTCAGAAGTTTCGCCTCCTTTAGAATTTATAATGCTTGCTCCTTTTTCTTGAGCATCATCGATCAACTCTTGAATATATGCAGGTTTATGAGGTTCCGGTAGTGGAGTTAACTTCACTCCTTCTTCCCACGGGTTTCCAAATTTTAATTGATCTACACGTTCGCTAAATCGTTTGTTAAATTCATCTTCAATACTCTCATGTACATATAACACTTTAAGTGCTGTGCATCTTTGCCCGTTGAAAGACAGTGAGCCTGCTAAACATTCTTCGATAGCTAAATCTAGATCAGCGTCCGGTAAAACAATTGCCGGGTTCTTAGCTTCTAATCCTAATACCAAACGTAGTCTGTTGCTCTTTGGGTGTAAAATCTGTAATACCTTGGCTGTAGAACTGTTTCCAATCAATGCCAACACATCAACTCTTCCTGATTTTAAAATAGGTGTTGCTAATACTCGACCTCTTCCGTAAATAATATTGATTACTCCTTTTGGGAAACTGTTTTGAAATGCTTCCAGTATTGGCGACATCAATAAAACTCCAAATTTTGCCGGTTTAAAGATGGTTGTATTCCCCATGATCATTGCAGGAATCAACAAACAAAAGGCTTCATTTAACGGGTAATTATAAGGTCCAAGACACAGAACAACTCCCAAAGGACCTCTTCTTATGTGTGCATGAATTCCTCCTTCTTTATGAAATTTGGCACTATCGCGATCCATTTTCTTATAATCTTCAATCGTATCGTAGATATAATCAATGGTTCTGTCAAATTCTTTTTCTGAGTCTGCCAATGATTTACCAATCTCCCACATCAATAGTTTTACGACTTCTGCACGCTTGGTTTTCATTTGTTCTGTAAACTTCTCCAAGCAAGCTATACGATCAGCTACTTTCATCGTAGGCCATTCACCTTTTCCTCTGTCATAAGCTCTACTGGCAGCATCTAAGGCTTCCATAGCTTCTTTTTCTCCTAATTGCGGAATGGTTCCTAACAAAGTTTGTTCATAAGACTCTGTGCTGGATATGGTAGAAAATATATTGGCAGTATCTCCATTCCATCTTTTTAGCTGACCGTCGATCAAATACGTATCTTGTTTGATCTGACTATCAATTCGATAGATTTCCGGAATCATTACTGTTGTTTTTGTTCTTGACATGTACAATAAATTGAAGATGTAAAGTTAGTAAATATTGATGCCAAAAGTGCTAATTAATCGGTTATAGTTATAGATATTTCAAATAGGACTATACCAAAAAACTGTTACATTCTTATGCTTTTATCTCTATGCGCTTGCTCAATTCTCTACCGGATTCATCAATAACGGTAAGTGTGTATTTTCCGGCTTTGGGCTGTATGGATAACTCGTGGAATTTTTGGGTTTTTCCAAGGTATGTATCATTCAAATACCAAAAAAGAGTTGCTTCGCCATCGGAATGTGCTACTTTTAAGATAACATCATTCTTTTCTCCATTCAAGCCTTTGGGTAAATAGATTTTTGTTTGCTCTTTGGGATAAATAAAGGCGATGGATTCTTCACGAGTGTTTACACAAGTTGATTTAAATTCTGGTAGTTTTTTATAAAACGGATGCTTCTCTTGGTAATAATGTTCTATAACGGGTGGTAAAACAAACCACGATCGTTGTACTATATCATCAGGAGATTCACAAGAGGTGTTTACCAAGAATTGTTCGTTTTGATCTAAATGTACAATCTTATGATATGGGCATGGTTCTGATCTTAATCCTGTTACCGAAATGCTCATGCTTGTTTTTTCTTCACAAATATCTGTAGCTCTGTATCCGCTCTTTGCACATACTTCTACATCAACCATTTCATTAAAAGGGGCGGTAAACCATTCGCTTTTGGGTAGCTTATCAAATACATCAAACAAAATAGGTGCTGCTGTGTGAACTCCTACCAATCCGGGTCTGCCTTCGCCATCTGCATTTCCAACCCAAACACCTACTACATAGTCTTTTGTGGTTCCTATAGCCCAGGCATCACGAAAACCAAAACTGGTTCCTGTTTTCCATGCAACTTCTTTGGAAGAATCAAAATACTGCCAGTTTTGCCCTGCTCCGGGTCTGTATACTTCTTTCAAACTTTCAAAAGTAAGATACATAGAGGCTGCATTCATCACATTTTTTTCTCTTTGTTTCTTACCAAAATCAACAGCTTTGTTATCTATATACGTAGGCTCGCAAAACTCATTGGAATAATAGCCTAAGGTTTCATCGTAATGATTGATTGTAGAGGCAAATGACGCATAGTTTTTACACAGATCCCATAAATTGCTTTCTGCTCCTCCCAAGATCAATGACAAACCGTAATAGTCTGCGGGTTGTTGAATGGTTGTAAACCTCATCTGCTGTAAGTAATCATGTAGCTTATCTACTCCAAAGGTTTGCAGCATTTTTACCGCAGGAATATTCAATGAACGAGCCAATGCTTTCTTTGCCGGAATGGCTCCTGCAAATTCTTGATCGAAGTTTTCCGGTTTATAGGTTCCTATCTGAGTAGGAATATCCGGAATTAAGGTTTCTTGTAGAATATCACCATTGTCCAGCATGGCTCCATATAAGAAAGGTTTTAAAATACTACCGGTACTTCTAGGTTTGTCTATAATATCTACATCTTTTTGATGAGCTACGGTTGTTGGCGTGTTTCCTACATAGGCCAATATTCTACGTGTCTTTACATCCATTACCAAAACAGCAGCATTATAGATCTCGTTTTGTGAAAGTTGCTGATAGTGCTGCTTTATAATTTGATTGACTTGATTTTGCAGGTGATATTCAACAGTACTTTTAACAAGTTGCCCTTCATGTTTCTTACTGATCTTTTGCAGTAAGTGCGGAGTTATTTGTGGAATTGCATAGGGTTTTGGCGGAATCTCTTCTTGAATTGATAATTGATATGTTAATGAGTCAATGATTGAGTTCTCTAATAATTTCTTTAGAAGTCTATCTCTCTTTTGACGTAATTTCTCTTGGTTTTTTCCAGGATAGATCAATGTAGGAGCGTTTGGCAAAATAGCCAAAGTTGCAGACTCTGCCCAAGAAAGGTTTTCTGGACTTCTATTGAAATAACGCCATGAAGCGGCTTCTAAGCCTACTACATTTCCTCCAAAAGGTGCATTGTTTGCCCAAAGCGATAGAATTTCTTCTTTGCTTGCTCTAACTTCTAAGCGAGTGGCTAAAATGATCTCTTTAAATTTTTCAAAATAGGTTCGTTTAGGGTTCTTTCTAGACAAGCGAATTACTTGCTGTGTCAAGGTACTCCCTCCTCTTACTATTTTTCCTGCTTCTCTATTTTGTTGAATTGCTTTTACAATAGATACAGGGTTGAATCCGGGATGCTTATAAAAATGTTCGTCTTCAAATAAGACCAGGCATGTCTTGAATTTCTCCGGCACTTCTTTATTCTCAGGGAATCTCCATTGTCCGTCTTTCGCAATTTTAGCTCCCAGCAATTTGTCTTCTACACTCACAACTACTGTAGATGTAGGTTCTTGAAATAGTTGACCCGGCAAACAGAAAGCGTACCAAATTAACCCTATGCTTAGTAGTGTTAATTTGATACGGTGCTTTCTAAGATATGTTTTGCTGATCTTCATCTTCTTATTTTACAACTTCTATCCATTGTCCTTTGCTTCTCACTAAATAGTCATTGTCGTACATGGCTTCAACTTGTATGCCCGGTAAATAATACTTTCCTAAGTAAGAAGCATTTAACAATACTGAGAAAGTCTTTTCTGCACTTCCGGTTCCTTTTCTTCCCAAATCGAAGTAAAAGTTTACACGGTCGTCTCTAATGTCTGTATATCTTGCTTTGCTGTTAACAGAACTTCCATAGTCTGTAAATCGTGTGTTTACAATCTCCCATCCTGAGGGGAACAGTTGTGTAAGGGCAATGTCTTTTACCCATTCGCTCTTTAAGTTCTTTACTGTAACAGTTGCTACAAAATCTTGACCTTGCTTTAACTGTGCTACATTTACAGGTGTACCATTGGGCAATGTGTATTTGATTTCAGCAGCAAATCCTCTTTTTACATTGATCTCATTTCCTAATGGTAGTTTTCCTTTGGCAATAACACTAACATACAGTGTATTTCCTGCTACGTTTTTCAATTGAATTTGATTCTTTCCTTCTGAAATTTTCAATTCTCTTTCTACCATTGATCTTTGTGTGCTTAAGGTCTTTTCTGTGTCTTTGATCTTGTACTCAACCTTGATAGATTTTCCTCCATTATCTGCAAGCATTTTACCCATGGCTAATAAACTATAGGCGGTAGTTTGTGTACTCATCCAATCATTGCTAGAAAGGTCTTTGGCTATAGATTTGGCAAAATCAAACCTTCTATCGTCTTTTAACAGCACCATAGTTTCTAAAGCCATCGCTTTATTTCTAGTTACAGATCCGTAACTGTATGAATAGCTTCCGTTGCTAAACTCTATAGAGGCTGTATTTGCCAGCGCTTTACTGGCTTGCTTTTGTCCTACCAAAGCATAAGCGGCAGCTAATCTCCATTTTGCATCGTTAGAAATTCGATCGTACTCTCGTAATCGATTCATCGCTCCTAAATCCGGATTTCCTGATAAGGCAAGTGTATACAAACGATAGGCTTGGTTTAAGTCGCTATAATCATCATAACTAGGTTTCCAGTTTCGTGCTGCTTCTTTTTGGTAGCGTACCCAATTGCTCTTGAAAGCAAATGGCAATACATATCCTTTTTTCTCTGCTTCTAACATAAAGTGCCCGGCATAACTAGATCCCCAGTCATTGGCTGAGTTTTCTCCTATCCAATAACTCATTCCTCCGTTAGGTCTTTGAAAATGCCCTAATCGTTCTATTCCTTTCTTGATATTGAATTCTATTTTTGCTTTTTTATTGCTAGATAAATCAAACAAATCAGTCATAAACAGCTGAGGGAAAACACTGGATGTGGTTTGCTCTACACATCCGTGTGGATATTGAATTAAATAGGCTAATCTTCCGTCAAAATCTATTGGTGGTACTGATGAGACTTGAACAACTGCACTGTTGGTTCCTGTAACTCCAAATGTTTCAAAGTCTATTGTTGCATTTTCATTGGCTTGCAAAATTTTGTTGGTTACTTTAGAAGTGATCGGGTTTGGGTTCTCAACATCAATCTCTACGGCAAACTTTGCTGTTTTCAATCCTGACTTTGCAATCACTCCTATGGTTTTGATTCCGTTTGCTTTGCTTACATCTAGCTTGAATTCTGTTATTTGCTCTCCGGTTTTTGAGAACTTTAGCAAGGCTTCATTTTTTCCTACTACTTCAATTCCGTTTCCTAATTGCAATTGAACTGATACTTCTTTGATGTTTTTTTCTGTTGCAAAAACAGTAACAGGTAAGGTTACTTGTTCTCCGGGGCTTAGCTTTCTGGGAAGAGATGCCAATACCATTAGAGGCTTCTTTACGGTAACTGATTTCTCTGCGTTTCCATAAGCTTCATTGCTAATATTTCCGGCAACAACCATAGTTCTTACGGCTCCAATATAGTTTGGAAGTTTTACGTTGTGTGTTTTTTGACCTGCTCTCAATGTAAAAGGTCCTAAATATTTTACAACCGGTTTAAAGCGATTTGCTTTTCTGTTCTTAGCTGCTGATGAAGTTCCATCTCCACCTATGGCAAATACTTGATCTATACTTCCGGTATACGCTCCTATTACATCATCATAAATATCCCAAGTTCTCACTCCTAAGGCTTCTCTTGCATAGAAAGTTCCGTAAGGGTTTGGAGTTTTAAATCTTGTTAGGTCTAATAATCCTTCTTCTACAATTGCCAATGTGTAAGTCATCGGTTTGTTGTTCTTTTCAGAAACGGTTACTTTAAATTCTTTCTCCGGTTCTACTGTATCCGGCATAGTTATGATAGGCTGCAATCGAGTACTAGGGTCTTCTACCTTTACAGGAATGGTTCCGTACAATCTGATAGGTAAATCATTTTCAACCTTCGCATGTGGTTGTAGTAATGAGATGTTCACAAAGAAATTGGGCATCATCTTTTTTGTGATAGGAATCTCAACTACGGTTCTTCCCTTTTTGGTATTTACCCATTGATGTTGCAATACTTCTGTTCCATTTTCTAAACTGATCAAAGCTTTGGCTACGTGTGCTGACGGAAAAGTAACTTTGGCTGTTTCTCCCACTTGATAAGTTTCTTTATCGGTGTTGAAGATTAGCATTTTTGCAGCTTCTTTATCGTCTGTTGGCGAATTTTCCCACCAGTTGTCATAGAAATAAAGGGTTCTTCCTGTGGCATGACCGCTTGCAGGATCGATTACTCTAATCAAGTATCTTCCTCTTTCTTCTTTGGGAATGTTTACATCAAAGGTTCCTATTCCTTTTTCTCCGGTAGTTACCTTGATTGTTTTATAGGGTCTGTGATATCTATCTGAATTGTAGCTGGATAGATTGTCTCGTCCTGAATTCCACCACCAGCGCCATTCGATCTTATAGATCTTTACTTCTATTTCTCTCTTTTTAATCGGTTTTCCTTGGTCTGTTACTGAAGCAATCTGAAAACGATGTTTTGTTCCTGTTTGATAAGAACCATAGTCATCTGCTTTAGGTGAACTTAATCCCACAAAAGATGGATACGGAGCATATTTCTTAGAGAACGCATCAATAGAGAAATCTCCTCCATTTTCATATGCTTTTACCAAGAAGTTAATACGAAGCATTCCCGGAGCATTCTTTCCTACATTTATATTCTTATTGATATTGGCTGATCCGTTTTCATTAACTCTTCCTTCAAATAGCTTTACTTCTTCGGTATAATAGTTTCGTGTTGGGTCATTAAAAACATAGTTTTTATATCCTTTGAAGGTGGTTGTTACATTTACCAGTTTGGCATCTATCTCTGCTTTGATATTCCTTGCAGGAGCCCCATGCAACCAGTTGACCTGAAGTTTTCCTTTTAAAGGAGAGGAAGAAGAAAAGACTTCTTTTTCAAAATCCAGATCTATCTTTAATCGGTTTGGTTTTACAGTTTCTACCTTCAAACCTTTTCTGAATTTAGCTCCTCCTACAGAAACAGTAGCTTGATAAACTCCAGTTATATTTTCTGTAGTTGTAGCAAACGGGAAAGAATAGAATTGCTGAACGTTATCTACTGTAACTTTCTTGTAGATCATCTTTCCATTAGGGTCTCTTACTTCTAGTTTAACCGGATGTTTTTTGGGAAGTTTGTTATCGTTATCATTCAATACAAAATTCAAATGAATAGAATCTCCGGGTCTCCAAACGCCTCGTTCTCCGTAAATGAAACCTTTGATTCCTTTTTGTGTTTTTACTCCTGAAACATCAAACTTACTTAGCGATAACGAGTTTCCGTCTGTAAGCTTTACGTAGGTTGTATTTCCAGCTTTGCTGATGATGGCAAAATAGGCTTCTTTATCTGCATCGTATGTTGCTACACCTTCAGAGTTTGTAGTCATTTGATGAAATCTCTGTTGCTGAAAGTTGTACAATTCAACTTTAGCGCCTTGAATAGGTTGCGCCGTTAAAATATCGGTAATAGCGAAAAAGTAATTCTTTTGATTCCCTTTTTTTGCAATCACTCCCAAATTGGAGGCTAAAAGGTTTTGAGATACTGTGCGAGTGTAATTGTAATAAGCGTCATAACAAGGGTTGTCTCTTTGTCTCCAGTTGTATGAATAATCTCGGTAGCTGTACAGTTTGTTATCCCAATACAGTTCTTCTTTTTCTTCATCATTTTCATATTGTTCTTCTACTTCTTCTATGTTGGCAACTGTTGTATTCTCATCACAGTCGTATAACGAATAGCTCTTTTCAAAACTCAATTCAATTCTATAAATCGCTCCGGGATCGGCTTTTAATAATCTGGATAGGTCTACACTATAGGCTTTCCAGTTCTTGGTGTTTTGTGAAGGGTCTTCAATTAATCTTATTGTCTTTTTTAAAACTCTTCTACCAACTCTTTTGATATCTGAGCTGCTGTTTAAGTTATTGTACTGTAAAAATTGTAACACATTGTTTTGGAAAACCTTGATAACTCTTATATCAACAGCGCTTAAATTTACTGCTTCAAAGTTGAACTTCAGATTTTGTGAATTGGGTAAAATAGTTCCTGAACTTAGCAAACGAACTTCCGGCTTTAACTCTTCAAAAAGAAGAACTCTTTGAAAAGCGTTCTTAAGTTTATAGCCATCGGTATTCTTTACTCCTTCAAAAACTTGTACATCTGACGTTCCCGGAATTTGACCACTGTAGTATACTTTTAAAACATTTCCATCTACTATAAATTTAGGGGTTTGCACATTCTGAATAGAAATTAATCCCCTGAAGTTTTGGTTCTTCTGTAACGGATCGGAAAAGTTAATGGCTATGTATTGCTGCTTACCGTTTACAATTTCTACATCGGTTACTTTAAAATTGTTCTTGCCCGGAATTGTAATCGTTTCCTTTCCTTTTATGTCTGAGCCAATGGCTTTACCATTCCAACGAACTTCTATTTCTGAGTCTTGTAGAAAACGTTGAATGCTGTCTAATCTAAAATCAAAGTATCTACTATTTTTAAAAGATTCATTCCATTTGATCTTGATGTCTTTTTTTCCTTGCTTAACTGTTAGAAGCTTCTTTGCTTCTTCTAAACCGATCACATCTGCAGATTTGATGACTCCTTCTACATACTGCCAATCTTTATCGTATGATTGTAGATTGTTGGTAGAGGCTGTAAAGCTTGGTTTGATCGTTTTGAATTGAAAAGTGTATTTCTTTTGATCTTCTGCTACGTCTTTAAACAATTGATCTAATTGTACTGTTACACTATATTCTGTATCTGATTTAAGAGATTGATCTGGTGTAAATACCAATGTAGTGCTGTTTTTTAAGACAGTCTTACCTTTTGTCTTGGGATAGACTTTAATCACTTCTTTTGGTAGTTCTTCTCCTGTCTCCCATTGATCAATACTCCTTGTAAGATTGATTTTGATATGCTCTGTGGATGAAACAATTCCTGAAGTGGTATAGCTTATATAGTTCTTGTATTTGTAAATATTGTCTGGTTCTATTTTCTTCCCTTTACAGGAAAACAACAATAACATGCATACAGCTAGAACGGTGGTTTTTGGTAAGGACATAGCGTTAAAATTTTGTGATCCACTCAAAGTTAACACTTTATCTCCCTGAAAATAAATCGATTTAGAATTCGTAGCTTTTTTTTAAGAATTCGTTAAAACAGTGTATCAAGTCAACAAAGAAAGGCGCCCTACTTGGCGCCTTTCTTATCTTCTTTTTCATCTTTCTTTTTAGATTTCTTTTCCTTTTTCTTCGGCATTTTTCCCTCAATACGGCTTTTTACTTCTCCAATACGGTAGCCATAGTCAACATCGTAATTATGCTTCTCTGCTTCTTTGATCATGAGCATCGCATCTTCGTATTGAAACAAGCGTTCTTTTAAAACTGCTTTGTTCATATACAACATGGATTTGTTGACTCCTTTAACGGAAAAAGCAAAGTCTATAAAATCTGAAGCTTCCTTAAAATCTTCATTGATAAACAATGTGTCTAAATAAGGTTGATATACTTCAAAAGCATTGACTCTCTCAGCCAAAGCTTGCTTGAAATAATCGATAGCCGCTTCATAATCGTATAATTTTTCTGCATACAAACGCCCCATTAAGGTTAAAGCCATAGTGTTATTTTCGTCATAAGCTAAGGCATAACCCAAAGCTTCTGCTGCATATTCGATGTTGTAGTCAAAGTCTTCCATTGCTTTGAATACATATTGATTGATATTCTTTGTCATTTTTGTTTTCTTTTTCTTTGTCATCACAAGAAAGGAAGTAATCTTTTAGATAAGATTCCTTCGCTTCAATCGGAATGACAGTTATAGATTCTTTCTCAGGTCATTTTTTAATTGTTGACGCTGCTTTTTATAGTTCTTCTTTTCTTTTTTTTGTTTAAAATCGAGGCCTGTAAATACCTTAACAGGGTTTCCTCTCTCTAATTCCTGATGATTCTCCCAATGATCTTTGATCGTTGCTTTGAATCCTTCTAAATTTCTTTCTGCTACCTTCTTTTGTAAACGAAGTTTTGCCAGTTTTTTATTCTGATGCTGCGACCTCGTGTCCATCACAACCACTTGAATTCCTGTAGGTTCGTGAATAGCCCTGATAGCAGAACTTACTTTGTTTACATGTTGTCCGCCCGGACCAGAGCTTCGAATTGCTTGATATTTGATCTCATGTGTTTTTAATTCAAGGTTTTCTTGTTGCTCTATTTCAAAAACACCCACAAACCAGTTTTTTCGTTTATGGTACTTTCTGTATGTAGATTGTCCAATCCATTGAATTGTTCCTTTCCATTCATTTAGAAAGTTATCGACCAACTTATCGTCTCCAGAAAGTTGGATTGTAGCCGATTGTACTGTACCGTTCTCTACACCTTTTTCTTGATGTAAAATGGTATATTTTAATTGACATGATTGCAATTCTTTTAAAATTGCTTTCAGCACTTTAGCTACAACCCAAGTACATTCTGCAGGTCCGTTCCCGGCTGTTATTTGTATAGATTTCGTTTTCATATTACCTGTCCATTCTTACAATTTTTGGCTGAAATGTTCCTACAACCTCCACCAACTCTTGCTGATTTTTCATTACTTTTCTAATGTCTTTGTAAGCCATCGGCGCTTCATCAATTCCGCCTCCAATTAGCGTTACCTCATTCATATTTAGCATGTGATTCATATCGCTTCGGGTGAATTTATCTTTGCTTGCTCTTCGTGAATGCTTTCTTCCTGCACCATGCGACGCAGATTGCAAACTTTCTTCATTTCCTAAGCCACGCACGATAAATCCTGGTGCTGTCATAGATCCCGGAATAATTCCTAATTCACCATATGATGCAGGAGTGGCTCCTTTTCTATGTACAATTCTCTCTACTCCGTCAACCATTTCTTTCCAAGCAAAGTTGTGATGATTTTCAATCTTTGCTATGGGCTGAGATCCTAGGAGTTTTGCAATTCTGTGATGAATGTTATCGTGACATGCTTTTGCATAATCTCCTGCTAAATTCATTGCCAACCAGTACTCCTGACCATCATGCGTATTCAAATCTAACCAAGCTAAATGCTGAACATTTTTAGGTAATGGGCATTGTCTCTTTGCCATATCTGTATAGTGTCTCGCAATATTTGCGCCCAACCCTCTTGATCCGCTGTGAGATAACACTCCCACATACTCGCCCGGTTTAACTCCAAATTCATTGTTTTCATCTGTAATGTTTACCACTCCAAATTCTACAAAATGATTTCCTCCTCCTGAGGTTCCCAATTGTCTGTATGCTTTACTTTTTAAGCCTTTGACCATAGGGATATCGTCAAACTCAGGTCTGCTAAAGATCTCGTGATCATGTTTTACATCATGTGTTTCTCTCATTCCAAATTTGGTATGATTTGCTAAGATCTTTTCCAGCTTGTACTGATTTCCTTTTATATAGTTTGCTTTCATCGGATGTATTGTTAAACACATTCTACAACCAATGTCTACACCTACTCCATAAGGAATCACAGCATTATCTGTAGCTAAAACTCCTCCAATTGGCAAACCATAACCTGCATGGGCATCGGGCATTAAAGCTCCGGCTACTGCAATTGGCAATTTTAAAGCGTCATATAATTGAAACTTGGCTTTTTCATCGATCTCGTTTTCACCATAGATCGAGAAAGGTGCTCTTGTATTTTTCAATTGATGAAATTTTACTTCTACAGGCTGAATCAAACCTTCTACTACTTTTGCCCAAATAGGATCGTTTTTAAAATCCTCCGGGTTTTTCAACACTTCTTTGGCTTCGTTTAAGATTCGTTCTTTCTTTTCTTTTTTTCGATATCTGTTTAACAAGCCCAAAGCAATGTTGATACTGTTATTCTTTGGAAAGCCTAATTTGATTAAGTCTTTTCCTTTTAATTTACTTCCCATAATTTTTCTTTTTCTTTATTACTTATTTTTCCCTTAAAGCTTTTTAGCTTTTGTTTTACTTTTCGAGTTTCTTTTTTAATCTCTATAGCTTTGTCAATTCTATTCCAACGATTCCAATAACCTCCCATATTGAGTTTGTAATACCCATCTCTTAAAAGCTTTTGATCTAAAAGAGTTAGTTCACTAATCATTTCAGGATCAATACGCTTTCTATGAGTTATGTAGGCTCTCTTAAATTGAAAGCGGCTACATGCTTTTGGAAAATTTACATAAAACCTTGTCTTAGAATTTCCATGAAGAGTTTTATACTTAAAAACCACACAATACTTTTTTGCTTTATCGCTCAGTTTATTGTATTGTTTTTTACTGATCGTAGGTTTATCTCTACTGATCATGAAAAGTGAACATTTCTTGTCCCAAACCCTTCTTGCTTTTTCTTTTGTTGCCCCCCAATACATGGGTACTATTTTCTGATAAACTTCTAAGATTTCTTCTGCATTTTTGTACGTCCAAACATCTTTGGTAATGATCAATTCTCTGTACCAACCATGTCTTATGGGATTCTCTAATTTTTCATAGCCTAATTCAAATAATTGCTTATATAATTCTCGTTGTCTCTTTTCGATACGAAGAATCTCTTTTTCTCTTTGTGCCTTAATATGAGGCGGTCTCATTTTTGTTATTTAAAATCCACGAAATATGATCTATATATTGCTTCTGAAGAGCAACTACACATCCTGCCGCAATTAGAAATTGCCGGTTATATTTATTCTATTCTGTGGAAATTTTTATTCTCTGAAAACAGCGCATAAAAAAATCCGAATACTGGCTTCGGACTTTATCACTGTAATAGAAAATGATCTAAGAAGTAAAAAAGTCTCGAAGGCGATACCAAAAACTATCTTGTTGTTTGGTGATCCTAATCTGATTGACCCTAGTCATTATACTTCGAGTTTTAAATTGTTTTTGTTGCATTATTGCGGTTGCAAATATGAAATGTTTTTTTGAATTACACAAATAAAAAATCAATATAACTAACTGATTATCAATAAATTATGTTAATTTTAAGCAATAGATTCCCTTCCCGTATTTTTACAGGCTACATACAATTAAGTAATTGTTTGATTGTCAGGTATGTTTCTATTTCCGGCACATTTTTCGCAAAAGGCAAAAAATTAATAAAAAAAACGTCCAAATTTTCATTTGGACGTTTTTAAAATGCTTTTATTCTTTATTTACCACATGGATCATACTCTAAAATTGACATTTCTAACGTCCGCTTTATGTTGAATAATTAATTTCATGTAGTATTTTGTCTTTTCGTTTTGCAATGCAAATATGCAAAAAAATAATAAACTCATATAAGTCATACTACTTTTTTGCTTGTTAAGAAGAAAGAAGAGGAGACTGTGTTATAAAAAAGAAGAGGAGACTGTGTTAGCTTATGTCCCCTCGACAGTGCGCAATTTGGTTGTCTCCTCTTCCGGAAAAAAATCATTCCTATCCCTCAATAAGAAAAATTTAACTAACTTAATCATACAAATATGACCACCACAAATTTATAGTAGTTGCAAAGAGAAAAACGTAAAAAACGACCAAACGTAACAGAAGCATCCTTTTTGCAAACAACTAGTATTCTTTGATAAACACTAACCTTTAATCTTGTACTGTTTTAACTCTTTTAGTAGAGTAGTTTTTCGTGTTCTAGATACTTTTAGCTTTACTCCAGTAATTAAAACTACTTCTCCGTGCTTTTCATGCTCTCTACTATACGAATCAAAATAGCGCATATTGATCATGTAGGAATCATGAATTCTAACAAAACCTTGTTCTACCAAACTTTCATGAAAACTTCCTAAGTTTTTAGCCACAACAATAAAGTTATCATTATGGGGGTAAAAAGTTGTATACCTTCCTGAAGACTCACAGTATACAATATCGAAAACACTAATTAGTTTATATCCTTTAGGCAGAGGCAGTAGTAATTTTTTAGAAGAGTTAGAATCTCTAGCCTTTATATCATTGGTGTCTCTCTTTCTAACATCTATTTTTTTTTTACAACGAATAATTGCCGCATTCAACTCTTCATATTTGATGGGCTTTAACAAATAATCTAGAGCACCTTCTTTTATTGCCTCTATTGCATACTTGGAGTAACTGGAAATGAAGATTACCTGAAAATCAATGACTGTAAAATGCCTCAACATTTCAAAACCCGTAGTTGAAGGCATTTCAACATCTAAAAAAACTAAGTCCGGTCTTAACTTTTTTATAAGTTCTTCTCCTTGTTCTGCAGAGCCGGCCTCTGCAATAACTTCTACTTCTTTAATTGTTGCTAGTTGTCTTAGCAAAAACTTTCTTGATTGCAACTGATCGTCGATTACAATTATCTTAATCATACTATCCTTTTTTATTTTTTTGAATTAAACTATCATTTCGTTATTGTTAATGATGATTTATTAATCAAAGATTAATCATTTACAACCCCACCCTCATTTTTCACAAGCATAGAGAGAGGGAAGCTTTGTATTCAAAAAAAATTGGATAGGCTTTAATATGGAGCTAAACTACATAAAAACTCTAATCAGATAAATTAATCTTTTGTGTATTGTATTACAAAGGGCTCCTTTTACAAGATTTAATTTTATTTTCTTACAATCTATTATTATAAACAGATAGAAATTTAACATGATTATTCCTTGAGAAAAGGGGTTGTATTTTATGACAAATAAGATTATTTACCGGGTTATCAATCTGAATATAGTTGTTCCATAAGCGCAAAGGAAAGCATTTCTTAAAAAACAAAGACAAAATAATTATCTATGTAATAGATGATATACTTTATGTAATTAAGAGGCTTAAAAAGCTATTAAAAAACCCTTTTCCATTTTTATTTGCATTAATAAAAATTGTCTTTTATTTCAGAATAACCCCTGTTTATTACATTCTTTAGCATTCCTTTCTTAAAGAGTCTTTTCAATCTTACTTTTACAATAAGTTTTTCATACTGAAGAGGGGCTGATTTTCATAATTTTATCATGACTCTTTTCTTGAAGCAATTAAGTTGTTGTAAAAAAAGATTAACTAACTAGATTGTTTCATTTTTTGGAAGGGAAGGTCCTCGCACAAATACTTTTACTCATTGTTTTTCCCTTCCGCTTCTATCGAGAGATGGCACCTATTAATTAGGTGCCTTTTTCTATTTAACTAGTATAGTTTTATACTATTATTCATTTTCTTTTATAAAACTGATGGCTACTCCTCCGCCTTCGGCTAACTGTAAAGTAAGTTTATCGCCTTTTTTAATGTCTCTTTTTTCTACCTCTAGTGCTAATGGGTTCTTATCCCAATGTGCGCCTTTTCCGTCTTTATATATAGTTGCAGTATATGTTATTCCTTCATCAAGAAAATCAAGGTCAATATCATAAGATCGTGCATTTTCATCTGTGATGCTACCTACAAACCAATTGCCTGTTTTTCTCTCCTTTCTGGCAATAGTTACATAATCTCCCACTTCACCATTCAATACTTTGGTTTGAGACCAGTTTACTCCTACATCTTTAATGAATTGAAGTGGTTTCGGGTTGGCTTCATAATGCTCAACCAAGTCTGCTGCCATCTGAATAGGTGAATAGATCACAACATACAAGGCCAACTGTTGTGCTAATGTTGTATTTACCTGATTGTTTTTTCTATACTCATCAAACTTGATATTAAAGATTCCCGGTGTAAAGTCTATAGGTCCTGCCAACATTCTGGCAAAAGCTACAATAGGTAAATGTTCCGGTGGATTTCCTCCGTCTCCAGCCCATGCGTTGAACTCTTGTCCTCTTAAACCTTCTCTGGAAATTGTATTCGGATAAGTTCTTCTCAATCCTGTTGCTTTGATAGGTTCATGCGCATTGATAGCAACTTCATATTTTGCAGCTTTTTCTACTGTTTTGTTATAGTGGTTTACCATATGTTGTCCATGATGGTATTCTCCTTTTGGTAAGATCTTACCTACATAACCTGTCTTTACAGAATGAATTCCGTATTTCTTCATCAATGCAAAGGCTGTGTCTTGTTGTTTTGTGTACGTATCTGTAGCAGATGATGTTTCATGATGCATGATGATCTCTACTCCTTTTTCTCTTCCATAACGTACTACTTCATCTAGATTATAATCAGGGTAGGTTGTAACGAAATCAAAAACTCCTTCTCTGTCTTCAAAACCAATCCAACGTTCCCATCCGGTGTTCCAACCTTCTACCAACACTCCTTTGATGTTGTTCTTAGCTGAAAAGTCTATGAAACGTTTTACATTTTCTGTTGTAGCTCCATGGCGTCCGTGAGCTTTTCCTGTATCTGTCCATTTCCCATTTATCATTTCCATTCCGTAATCCCAAGAAGATTTTCCCAAATGCATTTCCCACCAAACTCCGGTGTATTTCATTGGTGTAAACCAAGAAACATCTCCAAGTTTGTTAGGCTCATTCAGGTTAACAATCAAATTAGATTCTATAAGATCCGGTGCATTGTCAGTGATCTGAATGGTACGCCACGGAGTATGAAAAGGTGTGGTTCTTTTTACTTTATAGTCGTGATTCTTTGAGCCTACTAGATGACTTTTTAAGTTTAGATTGTCTGTATCAACTTTTAAGGTCATTCCAGAATAATCAACCAAAGCTGCTTCGTGAAAGCTCAAATGAGTTCCGTCTTTGCCAACCATGGTAACTGGTGTACTTACAGCATTTTCCGGAATATATGTTTGTGCCAAGTTTGTTTTTGGGATGTAGGATTTTGCATCGATTTCTGACACTTTTGTAGTACTGTACAAATGCTCGTAAATATCCCAGTCGCCAGGGATCCAAAACGTTTTGTAATCTTCTGTTAGATTAAATTCTGTATTCTCTTCTGAGATCAATACTTCGTTTAAATTCTCTTGTTTTGGAAAATCATATCGAAACCCAATTCCATCATTGTATACTCTAAAGATAAGAGCAAAATGTCTTTTTAAGGCTGTGGTTTCTTGCAGTTCAACCTTCATCTCATTATAATGATTTACAACATCTAACTGCTCTCCCCAAGGCATTTGCCAAGTTTCATTAAACTCACTTGTAGAGACATTTACAATCTTCAAATCATTAGATAAAGAAGGGGTGTCTTTTAGATCGAAACCAACAAACGAACTATCGATGATCGTTGAATTTTTAAAAAATACTTGATAGAAAGCCTTGCCTTCTTTTAACCCGATTTGAACTTGTACGTTCTTATCCGGTGATGAAATCTTTGTTGTTTGTTTTTGACAAGAGACAAATGCAATTGCAAAACACAGAATTAATAATCTTATTTTCATTGAAATTGATTTAAAAAAAAGAGGTGCAATTGAGGACTTAGATCAGTACGCTCAACTGCACCAGGGGACATTAAATTATGATTCTTTCTCTAGAAGTACGATGGTATCATCAGATTGTACCGTAACCGTACCGTTTTTTACCTTCATTATTTGCCCGGAATAGGCATCTCTCAGCTTTTCTCCGTTGCCAAATATAGTACTTACATCGATGATTTTCTCTCCTTTTGGTAAATCTAACCCAATAATTATTCTATCAGAATAACCATTAGACTCATAAGTCCTTGAAAACAAATACGGTAACTTAGAAATATCTGCATGTCTCCCGGCTCCAACCGATGGATGGTTTGCTCTAAATTTTCCTAGTTTTTGATAATGTGCTAATGTTTTTTGAGCTATTTCACTCGTTTTCAGCTCTTCCCAGTTCATGAATGAACGTAAAGTGGCATCTCCTACAGTTCCATCTATCACTAAAGAACGAGCTGACTCGTCACCGTAGTAGGTTTGAGCTGCTCCCGGAGATAGTAATAGTAAGGTTCCTGCTTTTATTGTATTTGTTCTTTCCGGATCAAAAGGTTGTCCATCATCGTGAGAGCTTAGATAGTTTAAAACTCCATAATCTTTCAATTCTGTATGCAAAATAGAATCGTATCTATTGAAATTTTCTGAGAATGTTTTCTGTTTCGCATTCCACTTAAATTCAAAATTGATCAAACTTTGAAAGGCTTTGTCGAAATAGTTCACTTTTTTATCTCCAAAGTCATAGTGCTGACCTCCCCATATTCCGTAACCATACACCTCTCCTACTAAGTAGAAATTGTTGTCATCTAATACATCTTCAGGATGGCTTTTTTTGTATTTGTTAAATGCATAATCGCATTCTTTTTTGAATTCTTGCCATACATTTTCTTCTGTATGTTTTACTGTATCTACACGATATCCATCGATTCCAAATTCAGTGATGTAATCTGTTAGCCATTTGATGATATAAAAACGTGGAGCTCTTGGGTAACCGGTTCTTTTAAAGAATTCGTCTAACTCTTTTACCTCTTCTTCGTAACGTCCTTCTTGTTTCCATTTTGCAACCAATTGCGGTGGTAATGCAACTTCTTCGTTATTTTCTGTTTTTATATCCGGTAAGTTCTTTACCAACGTACAGGTAATTGTATTTTGATAATTATCGTATTTACATTGTGGTTCTGTGCGCACCCATTCTGAAGGCCAAACCGGGTCTTTTTCGGTAACCGGTCCTGTATGATTGATCACAGCATCTAATAAGATTCTAATTCCTTTGCTATGTGCTGCATCAACCAGTTTTTTCAAATCTTCTTTTGTACCGTAGTTAGGATCGATCGCAGTCCAATCTTTGGTCCAATATCCGTGAAAACCATAGGTTACTCCGGTTCCTTCATCTGTTCCTCCGTGAATTTGCTCAACAATCGGAGTCATCCAAATGGCATTGATTCCTAAGTCTGTAAAATATCCTTCTTCAATCTTTTGAGTAATTCCTTTTATATCTCCACCTTCAAAACCTCTGAGTTTTCCGGTTTCTTTGGTACGATCGAAATTTACATCATTTGAGGTGTCTCCATTGTGAAAACGATCGGTGAGTAAAAAATAAAGGTTGGCATTTTCCCATACAAAAGGAATGGGTTCTTTCTCTGTCTTTTCACAACTTACCAAAGTTAAAAGGCAGCAAGCCAATATGTATATTCTTTTCATTCTTAGTTGATTAAAACCATGTATTCCCATCCTGCTAATTCTAAGGCCGTTCCGTCTAGGTTCACTTTTCCTCCGTTCAATCCATCAGAAAAACTTCCTTTTTGAGAAAGTGTGATCTGTGCTGGCTTGTCTGATAAATTAGCTACATAGATCAGTTTTTTTCCATTGTTATCTCTTTCAATAGCTAAAATATTCCCTTCTTCTTTAATGGAAGTGTAAGCGGCACCATTTCTTCCTCCGTGCAATGCCGGATGTGTTGTTTTTAACTTCCCTAGTTTCTCTAACAGACTCCACATGCTTCCTTTCTGTTTTGGAATAGAATCTTTTTCGAAAAACTTCAATCGGTGATTCAAGTTGTATTCTTGTCCTGAATAGATCAACGGCATTCCGGGAGCTACATAACTTAACACAGTTAATGCTTCTCCTGCATTCCCCATTCGTTCTGTAATCGTTCCGTTCCAGGAGTTTTCATCATGATTGGTTACAAAAGTCATTAAAATATCATCTGCTTCATAACGCTCTGTATCTTTTTTCATGGTTTCATTCCACTTCTTAACAGCTTCTTCTCCTTTTGCCATGTGATTTAGTGTATGGTGTCTGTCCCATCCGTAAGCCATATCAAACAAACCTTCTTTTAATAATTCAGGTTCCCAAGCTTCTGCCAACATGAAGATACTTTTTTCAGCTCTTAACTGCGGAATTGCTTGTTCCCAAAAATTTGTAGGAACAGAGCCTGCTACATCACAACGGAATCCATCAACTCCTTCTTTTGTGATCCAATACTTCATGTCTTCTATCATTTCTTTGCGCATATCGGTATTGTCGTAATTCAGATCAGCAACATCTGTCCAATCGGTTCCTTCCGGATGAATTACTTCACCTTTCTCATTCTGTGTATAGTATTCAGGATGTTCTTTTAACCAAGTATGATCCCATCCTGTATGATTAGGAACCCAGTCTAAGATTACATACATATCATTCTCGTGTGCTTTTTTTACCAATTCTCTGAAGTCTTCAATGGTTCCAAACTCAGGATTGATCTTGGTAAAGTCTGTTACAGCATAATAACTTCCCAACATTTTCTTACGTTCTTCTTCATCTTCAATTAAGCTGGCAAACTGACCTCCGGTTGCTTTTCTTTTTGTTTCAGAGATTGGAAATACAGGCATTAACCAAATGATCTTTACTCCTAATTTTTTTAATTCAGGAATATCTTTGGTAAATGCATCAAAACTACCTTCTTTAGAATATTGTCTGATGTTTGCCTCGTAAATGATAGCGTTTTCCATCATTTCAGAAGCAAAAGGAGCGATCTGTTTTTTGTCTTTATTGTCTGCTACTTCTTTCTGACAAGATAACATGCTAAGTAAAAGCATGGCTATGATTCCTAATCTCTTCATTGATCTAATCTGATTTTAATATTTATTTTCTTTTTGGCATTCCATAGAATTGGAATTCTTACTGTATTCTTTTCGTTTGTAAATGAAACTTTCTTTCTCCCTACTTTTACCCAACGTACCTTCTTTGAAAGGTTATGAATGACTAGGTCTATATTTTTCTTAGAGGGAGTCCATTTCTCTCCTATTTCATTTTCAAAAGTGATATCTATTTCATTCTTTGAACGCTGAGATGTAAACTCCAACATTTCATATTTCCCTTTTTGAAAAGAGTTGGATGTTTTTCCATCGTCATTATAAAACTTGCGTTCACTTTTTTCAACTTTATCATCATTATAGTAATGCAGAGTTAAGTCTTTTCCTACATATTCTTCTGTAGACTGTATTGGTTTTGCCATTAAAATAAAGGCTCCGGCTCTTACATAGGTTGGAATGCTGTTTTCTTTTGTTTTTACTGATTTTGTTTGTCCTCCGATAACTTTTTCACCTGTATAGAAATCGTACCAATTGCTAGTAGTCGGGAAATACACTTCTTTTTGTTCTACACCCGATTTTAGAATAGGCGTAATCAAAAAGTCATGGCCCCATAAATACGTAGAAGACAAAGTTCTCAGCTGACTTTTGGATGGTTCTTCAAACAAAAGTGGGCGCATTAATGGAGCCCCAGTATGACTATTTTGATAAGCTAAATGGTAATTATATGGGAGAAATTTGTAACGTAATTCAATAGATTCTTTTGCTAAAGCTTTGGCTTTGGGTGATCTAAAAACAGGTTCGCTGGCAACGTCTTCTTGCGCATGCGGTCTGTATATGGGTTGGAACACTCCGTATTGTAACCAACGGCTGTAAAGTTCATCATCAAGGTTTGCTCCGGCAAATCCTCCTAAATCTGAGTGCATGTATGCAATTCCTTGCATTCCCATTTGAAGAGAGATTTCCGGTTGAGATTGCAATCCTCCCCAGCTTCTGCTAACATCTCCCGACCAAGGAATCAGTCCATAGCGTTGAGATCCTGAATATCCTGCTCTCATTAAAATAAACGGACGCTCATTTGGAAAATCTCGTTGGTAGCCTTCATATACCAATCGCGCCCAGTCGTGCCCGTAAGTATTGTGTACTTCATTGGCTGTTCCTGTTGCATGAATTAATTCAGAAGGATGAACCTCGGGTTCACCTAAGTCTCCCCAAAGTCCTTTTACCCCCATGTTAATGATCTCTTTATAAATGTTCCAAAACCAATTTTCTCCTTTCGGGTTATATATATCAATCAAACCTGTATTCCCAAAGTAGAAATCGTATGTGTAGGGTTTACCTTCTGAATCTTTTGCTAAAATATCTTCTTTTACTGCTTCCTTCCATCTATTTGAAGTGGTTAAAATAAAAGGTTCAGTGATCAGTACTGTTTTTACTTTTTGATTGTTTAAGCGTGAGATCATTCCCTTCATATCAGGAAAAGAATCTTTATAAACTGCCAAATTCCCCATGGTTCCTTGCACTTCTTTTCCAAACCAGTACAGGTCTAAAATAATTGCATCTACAGGAATTTTTTCGTCTCTGAACTTTTGAATTGTTGTTTCTGTCTCTTTTTGCGAGTGATATCCAAATCGACTTGAAAAATTTCCTAGCGCCCATCTTGGTGGTAAAGGCTGTTTTCCTGTTAGGGTTGTATAGTTAGCTAGTAAGTCTAACCAAGATTCTCCGGCAACAACTTGGTAAGTCATACGGCCAGAAATGGTCTCATAGGTAAGTGTGTTGTTAGCCTGACTGTCTAGGTCTAAATATCCTATAGGTGCATTGTCGAAATGAACCATATATTTTTTGGAAGAAGCAACAATAGGCATTGTGTAGTTCATCAATTTAGATGTGCTCTTATACCCATAATCTGCTTTGTTGTACAGTTGTAATCTGTTTCCTCTTCTGTTCATTCCTAAAGCACGTGCTCCTCCTCCATACAAGGTTTCGTCCGGGCTAATACTAAACTGTATCGTTTCAAAATCATCTGATTTTCGATATCCATTTTTTTCCGAGAGTAATTCTTCTCCTTTGTAGGAGTAAGAAATATTAAAAGGTTGCTTTTTAATGGTTGCTGAAAAATCATCTGTTTTAAAAATCAGTAGGGAATCATTCTCATTGAATTGCACATTGGAATATGTAGATTTTAAAACAACTGCATGTGATTTTTTATCTGATGTTTTTTCTCCTTTCGGGAGGAAAGTGGTTTCAATGGTTTTTGATCCGTAGAATTTCATTTGGTACGTTCCGTCTGAAACGTTGATTCTTAGTTGATCGTTTGAAAATTTCGCTCCTAAAAAGGTTCTTTTCTTAATGGCTTTGGGAAACAACCAAAGAATAGTTTCTTCGAAGTTTGTTCTCCACAATTCTTCGTTGTGCTTTCCTTCCGGGACTACTTTCGATTGTATGTTTTTCGAAGGAAATCCTTGATCTTTTAAAGTGGCGATGATCTTATTCATGCCCCTTACAGTTTCATTTATTTCTTTATAACCCGCATTTTCTCCTTCTTTTCCTCCTGCCAAAAAGTAAAACTGAGAGTCTTTAATAATTCCTTTTTCTTTGGTAAACTCATTTACTTGAGGCGCAAACCAAAATGCCGGTGAGTATACTCCTACTTTCCCGAAAACTTTTGGGTACTGCAATCCTGCATAATGAGAGATGAGCCCTCCCATAGAACTTCCCATAATTCCGGTGTTCTCTTTATCTTTTAGTGTTCTGTAGTTATTATCTATATGAGGTTTTAATGTGTTTGCAATAAAGTCTACATAAGCACTTCCTTCTCCTCCTCCATATTTACTATGTTTCCAAGGTGAGTATTCATCTAATCGTTTGGCTCCTCCATTGTCTACAGCAACAACAATCAATCGTAAGTTCTTCTCGTTATAGAGTTTGTTTAGTGTTTCATCTACAGCCCATTCTCCGGAATAAGAAGTTTCTACATCAAAAACATTTTGACCATCGTGCATGTAAAGAACCGGGTAAGATTCTTTGGACTTTTGGTATCCGGGTGGTAAGTAAATCCATACACGTCTTTTCCTATTAAGCTCAGGTATTTCGAAGTCTTTAGCTAGAACAGATACATTTTTTGCAAGTGTGCTTCGTTTTGTTTTATCTGCTAAATGATCCCAACCTTGAATCTTAACTCTAAGTGTATCGTTAGGTTTTTCAAATACATAGGAACGGTTGTCTATACTTGTTCCTTCTGTACTACATTCTACAGATTCCCAAGTTCCTTGTGTAAACTTGAAAAGTATACGTTTTAGTTTTTTAGGTAGTGTTATTGTATGCTTTCCATTGAGTTTCTTTAATTGATATTCTTTATTACCTCCTGACCAACCTTCAAAGTTTCCGGAGATAAAGATAGAAGCATCTTTTGCTGTAGCTTCCGGTAACTCATCTATTATGATAGTAACTTGAGCAGAAAGGCTAAAGCTTAAGAATATTAGTAATAAGCAAACAATTTTTTTCATTCTAGTTTAACTTGGTTGTTAACAGGGTTAATCCTTTTGGGTTGATGTTGATCTTCTCTCCCCATTGCATTTCTTTTCCTGTAATTATGTCTTTTACTTTTTTCCCATCCAATCCTACTTCTTTAACAATCTCTGTTTCTATAGAAGTACTATCTGATTTATTAAGTATGATCGTTACAATTTCATCTTCATGTATTCTAAAGAGTACATAAACTCCACCTCTTGGAGCAAAGTGTACGGTCTTTCCTTTTTGCATAGCATTGCTAGACTTTCGATAATTCAATACTTTCTTTAAAAAGCCTTGCATATCTTTTTGTTTTGCAGTCAATCCTTTTCCGGTAAATGCATTTACAGCATCTCCTTGCCATCCTCCCGGAAAGTCTGTACGAATTAGACCGTGATCTCCCGGTTTTTTAAAATCGTCCATCAAGATTTCTGTTCCATAGTAGATCTGAGGAATTCTAGGCATCATCAAATAATAAGCTAAAGCCATTTTGGTTTTTTCTACGTCTCCTTTTAACTGGGTGTAGATTCTGCTCATATCGTGGTTATCTGGAAATACCATGATATCCATAGGGTTTGCATAAGCAAAATCATTGGCCAATCCTTCGTAGATCTTTACCAATCCTTTATCCCAACTTTCTTCTTCGTTTAAGGCTTCTACCACTTTGGCTTGCATAGCAAAATCCATAGTAGAACGTAGGTTAGAATTGTAACCATCTTTATTCTTTTTGCCATCTTGCCAGTAAGCAATCAATAATGGATTGTAACTCCACTCTTCTCCTACGATGTTAAAGTTGGGATATTCCTTCATGATGGCTCCTGCCCAATCTGACATGAAGTCTTTATCGGGATATGGATAGGTATCTTGTCGGATTCCTCCCAAACCTAGAGTTTCTATCCACCAAATACTATTTTGTATGATGTATTTGGCCATAAAAGGATTACGTTGATTTAAATCAGGCATTGCATCTACAAACCAACCATCTGTCATACCTTTCTTATCATACTCAGAAGCATACATATCTTGATTGGAGGTTCTTCTGTGATTGGAAAATTTTGTTGTTTTCCAATTCCAATCGTTTATGTTCTCTTCGTAGTTCTTTTGATAGTTTACCCAATCTGAAAAAGGAAGGTCTTTCATCCACCAGTGTTCTAAACCACAGTGATTGGCAATTTGATCCATAATGAGTTTAATTCCTCTTTTTCTTCCTTCGTCAGCAAGTTTTCTATACTCTTCTAAAGTTCCGAATCTAGGATCTACTTCGTACAAATCGGTAACAGCATATCCATGATAAGAGCCTCTTTTCATGTCATTGGTCAACAAAGGCGAAGACCACACTGCGGTGAAGCCCATATCTGCGATGTAATCCAGGTGATTGGTAATTCCTGTAATATCTCCTCCGTGCCTTGCGTAATCGTCTTTTCTATCTATCTTATTCTCATTGAGATTCTCAAAGATATCGTTGTTGGGATTTCCATTTACATAACGATCAGGAGTGATTAAATACACTACATCAGAGCTGTTGAATCCTACATAGTCTTCTGCTGGTTTCTCCCTCGACTTAAGCTCGTATGTTTGTTTTAACTCGCTGCCATCTTCTAATTTGAATACAATATTGAATTGACCAGCCGGAGCCGTATCAGCAATCTCCAAGTCTAAAAAAAGATAATTCGGACTTTTGGCTGTATGTTGCTTTTGCAAACGTACACCCGGATAGGATATGGAAGCGTTTGCACTTCCTATATTCGGATGATGTACCAACAATTGTAACTGGTCATTTTTAAATCCAACCCACCAATTTGGTGGTTCTACTCGATTGATATCGTTAGATACAGAATCGATCTTTGGAGCTTCAACATTTTTTTGATCTTGAGGCTGACAAGAAGCCAGTAACAAGATGATACTTAAAAGATGGACGAGCTTTTTCATCTCTATTGAGATTTTCTTTATACCGTTACTAAATTATTCGGGGTAACCACTACTAGCTCTCCATTTACAAGAATTGCTAGTTCATCTCCATTGTCTAATTCGAAAGTTGTTTCGTTTTGACATACATTGACCTTCAATATTTGATTTCTGAAGTTGATCTTGAAAGAATACGCTTCCCATTGCTTCGGAATTCTTGGAGTAAATGACAGTTTTCCTTCTTTTACTCTCATTCCTCCGAAACCTTCTACAATACTCATCCAAGTTCCTGCCATAGACGTGATATGCAATCCTTCATGTACTTCGTGATTGTAATCGTCTAGATCCAAACGAGAAGTTCTTAGATAGAACGTATATGCTTGATCCATTCTTCCTAGTTTGGCTGCTTGTACGCTATGTACACATGGCGATAACGATGATTCATGAACTGTAAATGGTTCGTAAAAATCAAAGTGACGTTCTAATTCTTCATCAGGGAAATGATCTTCAAAGAAATAGAATCCTTGTAATACATCTGCTTGTTTGATATAAGGAGAACGTAAGATACGATCCCATGACCAATGTTGATTGATCGGTCTTTGTGCTATATCAAGATCTGCTACAGTTACCAAGTCTTTGTCTAAGAAACCGTCTTGCTGCAAGTATACTTTATGCTCTTCCGAAAACGGGAAATACATATTGTCTGCAACTTCTTTCCACTTCTCTATTTCTGAGTCTAGTAACTCAACTTTAGACATAATTCTAGTGTAGTCTTCGTTGTACTCAGATTTAATTTTGTTGATATTCTCTATTGCATAATCAATACACCATTTGGCAATATAGTTTGTGTACCAATTGTTATTGACATTGTTTTCATATTCATTCGGACCGGTTACTCCTAAGATCACATACTTATTCTTGTAAGTAGAATATGATGCTCTTTGATGCCAGAAACGTGCAATTCCAATTAGCACTTCCAATCCTTTTTCCGGAATATAGCTGTAATCGTTAGTGTATCTATGGTAGTTATAAATAGCGAAAGCTATGGCTCCATTTCTATGGATCTCTTCAAAAGTAATTTCCCACTCGTTATGACACTCTTCACCATTCATCGTTACCATTGGATAGAGAGCCGCTCCGTTTTTAAAGCCTAGTTTCTCTGCATTTTCAATAGCTCTGTCTAAGTGATTGTATCTGTATTCTAACAATTTTCGAGCTACTTTCTGATCTTTTGTAGCCATGTAGAACGGAATACAGTACGCTTCAGTATCCCAATAAGTACTTCCACCATATTTCTCTCCAGTAAACCCTTTTGGTCCAATATTCAAACGAGCATCGGTTCCTAAATAGGTTTGGTTTAAATGAAAAATATTAAATCGTATTCCTTGTTGTGCTTTTACATCTCCGGAAATGGTAATATCTGCCATATCCCAGATTTGTTTCCACGATTGCTTTTGTCTCTCTAAAAGCTGATCAAAACCAAGGTCATTAGCTTCTTTTAGTACTTTTTTAGCGGCTGCTACCAATTCTGATTCATCATGATTTCTATCAACTACATAGCCTCCAAACTTTTGGATTGTATAGGTTTGTCCTTTTAAAGTTTGATGAGCATATGAACATGATGCATAAGTAGATGATTTTTCACTTTCGTAAGATAGATCTGTTTGCTTTCCGTCAACAAAAATCTTGCTTTCCATAAATGTACATGTATGGAAGTTTGTTTTCATTGTTTTGGCTTGTAAGAACGATTGATGACTCTTTTGATCTACGCTTAAGATGTCCCAAAATTGATCATCCCAGTTGGTGTCTTCGTTTGTAATTCCTCCATCAATATAAGGAGTAAAAACGATCTCAGCATCAGAATTTACAGGAGTTACAGAATAATTGATCGCTCCTAATTCGTCATGACTAAGACTTAAAAAACGAGTGCTTTCTACCTTTACTTTTACATCGTTTTGAAGAGTGGCTTCAAAACTTCTGGAAAGCCATCCTTCTTTCATGTTAAGTTCCCTTCTAAAGTTTGCAACTTCTTTACAGGTATATAGATCTAGTTTTTCGTTATTAACTAGTACATTTATTCCAATCCAATTGGGTGCATTTAATACTTTGGCAAAGTATTCCGGATATCCGTTTTTCCACCACCCTACTCTTGTTTTATCAGGGTAATAAACTCCAGCAATATAGCTTCCTTGAAAAGTAGGTCCTGAATAAGATTCCTCAAAATTGGCTCTTTGCCCCATCGCACCATTACCTATACTGAAAAGACTTTCAGAAGCTTTTACAGTATCAGGATTAAATCCTTCTTCTATGATAGACCATTCGTCGTGAATAATATAGTCTAAATTCATTTCTTCTTTCTTTTACTTAATTTAAGTTGTTCTCTTTCAACTTTTTCATAGTTAATTCTTTAATGAAATCAACAGAGATCTCTGTAAAATCATTAAAAACATAATCTGCCTCTTTCAGCACCTCCTTATCTCCAATTCCAATAGAGATCATCTTGGCAGTATTAGCAGCTTGAATTCCAGCTACAGAATCTTCAAAAACTACACAGTTTTCATTCTCAATACTTAATTGTTTTGCGGCATTAACAAATACTTCAGGGTCGGGTTTTGCTTTGGTTACATTCGTCCCGTCTACAATCACTTCAAAGGCATCATATAGGTTTACCTTTTGTAGGATAGTACGTGCATTTTTACTGGCAGAACCTAAAGCAATTCCCTGCTCATTTTCTGCCAAATACGCTAGTATTCTAGTAACTCCCGGTAAGATCTCTGACTCATCCATTTGGTTTACATAGGTCAGATAATCATTGTTCTTTTTTGCCATGAGCTCCATAAACTTTTCTTCTGACAGTTCTATGTTCCCCCATGCCAAGATCTTTTCTAAAGATCGAACTCTACTCACTCCTTTTAACTGTTCATTTTGCTCTTCAGTAAAATCGACTCCAATACTGTTGGCCAATTTTTTCCAAGCCAAAAAGTGATACTTAGCGGTATCTACAATAACACCGTCTAGATCAAATATGAATGCTTTTTTATTCATTAATAAATTGCTTTCTTCTCTGTAATTAAAAAATTCAACAATCCGGCTAAAACCAGACTGATTCCTGCTACTGTCATCGCATTAATTGAACTTTCTCCGATAAGTTTGTATGTGATATTTACCCCTCCTATGGCAGCAATGATCTGAGGGATTACAATGAACATATTGAAAAGCCCCATAATTACTCCCATCTTGTTAGGATCTACAGAACTACTCAACATTGCATAAGGCATCGATAAGATACTACCCCAGGATAAGCCTATCAGAGAAAACGATACGATAAGCCATTCTGGTGATGGCACATAGTACATACTCAGAAAACCTATCCCTCCTAAAATAAGAGAAACCATATGGGTGTATTTTCTATTGATCCTTCTTCGAGAAGTATATACAGTAAGTAGAAGAGCGAAAGCCATACTAGACAATCCATATACTCCCATGTAGGAACCTACTCTGTTGGAAGCTTTTTGAAATGCAGTATTCTTAACATTATAAGCAGCTTTATCTGCTTCTAAGCTCATGTTGTATTCTGACTCAACTGGCGCAGGTGCTTCAAACACATGCTCTGTTAATGCAGGGTTGGCTAAACTCCACATAGTAAAGAAAGCAAACCAACTAAAGAACTGGATCAATCCCAGTTTCTTCATTGTAGTAGGCATCTTTCCTATGTTTTCTACTATATCTTTTATAAACGTATTTTTCTTTTCGGCTTTCTCTTTCAGAAATGCTTCCATATCTTCAGGAGGGTACTCATCTGTTGTAAAAACGGTATAAAGTATACTCAGTAAGAACACAAAGGCTCCGATAGCAAAGGCTACTTTTACAGACATAGGAACTTCTCCTAAGGGAGCAGAATCACTTACCCCTAGTTGCGATATAGCCCACGGCAGATTACTTGCTACCCAAGTACCAATACCAATGACCAGTGTTTGAACTACAAAACCGTAGGATCTCTGAGATTCATCCAATTTATCTGCAACCAATGCCCTAAAGGGTTCCATTGATATATTAATGGAAGCATCCAAGATCCATAAGAATCCTGCAGCCATCCATAAAGCAGAAGAATGAGGTACAAAGAATAAGGCAAGTGAGCTTAAAATAGCTCCTATTAGAAAGTAAGGTCTACGTCTTCCCCATCTAGGATGCCAAGTTTTGTCACTTAAATATCCTATGATAGGTTGTACAATTAAACCTGTCATTGGAGCAGCAATCCAAAGTATAGGGATATCCTCTTCATGGGCACCCATGCTTTGAAAAATTCTTGACATAAAACCTCCTTGGAGAGCAAAACCGAATTGAATTCCCAAGAATCCAAAACTCATGTTCCAGATTTCCCAGAAACCTAAAATACGCTTTTTCATTATCGTATATTGTTAATTAATACTACGATAAGCGCTATGACTTATCAATTTAAAAGTGTGGAATGAAATTTATTGATAAATCATTTTATGTGGGGTAAAGATATACTTTTTTGTTTAAGGTTTACAAAAAAGTGAAAAATTTAACCTTAGCTAGACTCTCTAATATTCAAATCACTAGAGATTACTTTGGTTCTTGGAGGCAATATATCTCCATCATTTTCTATACGGTCTATCAGTAGTTCAACCGCCTGTTTTCCCATGGTAAATCCGTGCTGAACGATTGCTGTAATTGAAGGAGAGGAAAACTCTGAGATCAACCCATCAGTAAAACCAACAACAGAAATATCTTCAGGAACTTTCTTTCCTTCTTCTTTAGCAACTCTAATAGCCATAGCTGCATAAATTTCATTCACAGCAAAAATAGCATCAATGTCTTTACTTAGTAAAAATGAGATCTGTTCTCTCAGATCTGCGTTGTCATCTACCTCTAATACCAAATCGGGATTAAAATTTAATTCAAACTCTTTTAAAGCCTTCACATATCCTTGTTTTCTAAGGGCTCCAATATTCATATGCTCTGGAGTAGACAGCATAGCAATTCTCTTTCTTCCGTTTTCAATCAGGTGTTTTGTGGCCTTATATCCTGCTCCTATATCATCTACAATCACCTTATCACAATAAATAGAATCCAGTACTCGATCAAACATCACCAAAGGAATTTCTTCATTTATCAAATCCTGAAAGTGACCGAATTTTTGATTCTCCAATGTTTCTTTTGCTACAGAGATCAACAGACCATCTACACTTCCGTTAGATAAAACGTTTAAGTTATTTACCTCACTCTCATACGATTCGTTAGAAAAACAAGCCATTACATGATAGCCTTTTTCACTGGCACCTCTTTCTACACCTTTGATTACCGTTGAAAAGAAATGATGTACAATTTTGGGAAGAATAACACCAATTACCTTTGTTTTTTGATTTCTCAGTTGCAATGCTAAGCTGTTAGGCTTGTAATTGTAAAAATCTGCGTATGCTTTGATCTTTTCTTTGGTCTCTATACTTATTTCGTGACTATCTCTTAAGGCTTTTGAGACAGTTGATGTAGAAACTCCTAATTCTTTAGCAATTGTCTTTATGGTAATTTTTTGCTTCATCTTTTAAATTATACTCAATTTCAGCATTTCATTTTTGAAAAATCGATGGTTTTTTTCCTTCAAAGCAAGTTTACAAAAAACTTATGACTGCAAAAATTTACGTTGTGATTTCTAGCGAACACGATTTCGTAAAAAATAATCAAATAAGTTTTCAACACGAAATCGATTTCGGGCGCTATAGACTAAAGGATTTAACTATATATCTCCCTATATTCGGAATGTGGAATGTAAATTTATTGTTAATCACAAATCAAATTTACGGTTATTATTTAACATAAAATACATGAGAAATTTTAAACTTTTGTTAACTGGTATTCTTTTATTTTCCTCGTTAGCCATGTTTGCTCAGCAGACACTCAAGGGGGTTGTAAAAGAAAAAGCCACGGGTGAAGGATTGCCCGGAGTTAGTGTAGTGGTAAAAGGTACTACCAATGGTACTTCTACTGATTTTGACGGAAACTTTCAACTAAACAGGGTAAAGACAGGAGATGTTCTGGTTTTTACTTATTTGGGGTTTGCTGATAAAGAAGTAACAGTAGGTACCAATTTTAACATTACCGTTGAGCTTGAAGAAAGCTCAGAAAGACTAGATGAAATTGTGGTTGTAGGTTACGGTTCTACTACCGTAAAGGATGCCACAGGTTCTGTAGAAGCCATTACAGCCAAAGATTTTACAAAAGGAAACATTGTTACACCTGAGAATTTATTGGCAGGTCGTGTTTCCGGAGTAAATGTTGTAAGTAGTGGTGCGCCAGGAGCAGGTTCACAGATCACCATTCGTGGTGGATCTTCTATTTCTGCATCTAATAATCCGTTGATCGTTGTTGACGGACTTCCATTAGATCAAAATGGAGTAGCTGGTTCTAGAGGTGTGCTTGCAAGTATCAATCCTAATGACATTGAATCGTTCTCTGTCTTAAAAGATGCTTCTGCAACTGCTATTTACGGATCTAGAGCTGCAAATGGTGTAATTATTATTACAACTAAAAAAGGAAAAAAGGAATATACCTTTGACTATGATGTACAATACAATGTTGGTGAGGTACAAGACAGAATAGATGTTTTCTCTGCTGATGAGTTTAGAGCTATTATCGCACAACAAAGACCTGATGATGTTGGTCTTTTAGGAACTGCAAATACAGATTGGCAAGATGCCATTTTAAGAAACACATTATCTTCTAATCATAACTTTACAGCCAGAGGAACTATTTTTAATAGAATTCCAACAAGGCTTTCTGTAGGATTCACAAGACAAGAAGGAGCAATCTTAACTTCTCGTTTCGACAGATCTTCTGTATCTCTTTCGATGAATCCTTCTTTCTTTGACAATCATTTAAAGATCAACTTAAACTACAACAGAGCATTTGAAGATAGTAGATTTGCTAACGGTGGAATTGGAGCTGCTTTACGTTACGATCCAACACAACCTATATACGATGCAAACTCTCCTTTCGATGGATTCTTCCAGTACTATACAGTACAACCTGGTGGAGATGTAGTTGTTGCAAACGGAACTCAAAACCCTGTTGCCTCTATCCTATTGGCTAACAGTACAGGTAGAAACGCAAGACAATACGGAAACTTACAATTCGATTACAAGTTTCACTTCTTACCAGAATTAAAAGCTGTATTGAACTTAGGATATGATGAATCTGAAGGATCAACACTTTTCTTAAGTGATTTCCAAATTGGAAATCCCGATCAGACATTACAATTTGCCGGTACCAGAGCAACTGGTTTTTCTAAAGTAACCAATGAATTGATCGATGGTTATTTGAACTATAAAAATGACTTCGACAAATTTGGAGTAGATCTTACAGCTGGTTATTCTTATCAAAAATTCACCAATAACGGAGGAAACTCTGGAAACTTAAGAGACCCAGATTCTTTCTCTACAACATTTGCAAATCCGGATGTAGTAAACATCGGATATTTTGCTAGAGCTAATTTTAGTTATGACAGTAAGTATTTATTGACATTAAACTACAGAAGAGACGGAACTTCTCGTTTTAGCTCAGAAAACAGATGGGGTAACTTTGCCGGAGCTGCTTTGGCTTGGAGATTAAGTGATGAAGATTTCTTAAAAGATTCTGAAGTAATCTCAGAATTGAAATTAAGAGCTAGTTATGGTGAAACAGGACAACAAAATCTTCCTGGAGTAAATGATATTTACTTAAACAGATATCGTTTTGGTAACCAAAACTCACAATTCTTATTTGGAGGAAATGCTATTCAATCTACAATTCCATCAGTAGTAAACCCAGATTTAAAATGGGAAGAAACTACTACTATTGAATTTGGTATTGACTATGGTTTATTTGATAACAGAATTACAGGTTCTGTTAACTACTTCCAAAAAACTTCAGATGATCTATTATTCAACGCTGCTTTACCTGACGGTGTAAACTTTGGAAACGCAGTAATTCAGAACATTGGAGAATTACAAGTAGATGGAGTTGAATTAAACTTGAACGCTACTGTATTTGACACAGAAGATTTTAACTGGAACTTTACGTTCAATGCTACATATTTAGACAGAGAAATTACTGAATTAGCAAACGGAGAAGATGTTCGTACAGGAGGAACTGCAGGAGGAACAGGAAATACTATTCAATTACTAAGAGAAGGAGAATCTCCTTTTGCTTTCCATGTTTTCAAACAATTATACGATACTAGCGGAAACCCAATTGAAGGAGCTTATGCTGATTTGAATGGTGACGGAATCATTAACGATGATGATCGTTACTTAAAAGAAAACCCTCAAGCAGACGTAACATTAGGATTTCAATCGAATTTCAACTATAAGAACTTTGATCTTGCCTTTAACTTAAGAGCAAGCATAGGAAATTATGTATACAACAACGTAAATTCATCAAGAGCTCAATACGCATTCTTACAAGACAATGCTGTTTTAGGAAACATTCCTAGCTCAGTTGTAAACACTAACTTTGTAAACACATCTGATGTTCTTAACTCAGATATTTACATTGAGAATGCTTCATTCTTGAGAATGGACAATATAACATTAGGATATACTTTCGATCAGCCTATCAAAAAGTTAGGAGCTAGAAATAGCATTAGAGTATGGATGGGTGTACAAAATGTATTTATCATAACTAACTATTCTGGTCTTGATCCTGAAGTTTTTGGAGGAATCGACAACACGATCTATCCAAGAGCAAGAAACATTCTGTTTGGAGCTAACATCAAATTCTAATTCAATAAAAGTACTTATGAAATCTATAAAATATTTATTAATGTTAATGATCGCCACAAGCTTTATGATGTCTTGTGAAGACGATCTAAACATTACACCAGAAGATGATCAAACAGTTCTTAGTGAAGAATTGTTTGCAAATGAAAGTGCCTATAAAGAAGTGTTGGCCGGAATTTACGCTAACCTATCTTTAACAGGAGTTGATGGAGCCGGAAGTTCAAACATCTCCGGACTTGATGCAGGTACTAGCCAGTACGGAAGGGTGCTTTTATACTTACAAACCTTGGCGGCAGATCAAATGATCTGGTCGTACGAGAATGATCCTGGAACAAGAGAGATCCAAAGAAACTTATGGACTGCTCAAAATCCTTTGATCTTAGGAATGTACGGTAGAGCCCATGTTTCTATTGCTTTCGCTAATAACTTCTTACGTGAAACTACACAAGAAAAATTAGACGCAAGAAATGTGTCTGCTGCTACCAGAGCTGAAATTGTTACCTATAGAGCTGAAGCACGTTTATTAAGAGCCTTAGCTTACTACCATATGATGGATTTGTTTGGAAAAGCTAGTTTCGTAACAGAGAACGATCCTGTTGCTAACTTCTTTCCTCCTCAAATTGAAAGAGCTGAATTATTTACGTTCATCGAAACTGAATTAAACGCTATCATGTCTGATTTAGTTGATGCAAGAATGAACGAGCATGCAAGAGCAGACAAAGCTGTAGCTTGGATGATTTTAGCAAAGATGTATTTGAATGCAGAAGTATATATTGGGCAAGACAGATACACAGACGCTATTTCAATGTGTAGTAACATTATTGGTGCAGGATATCAATTAGCTACAAATTACGATCACGTTTTCATGGCTGATAACGATGTAAACTCTGCGGTGAATGAGATCATTTTTCCAATCATTTCTGATGGTTTAAGAACTCAAAACTTCGGTCCTACAACAGTTATTATTAATGGATCTGTAGGAAGTTTAGAAGTAAATGGAGCTGAAGTTGGTGTTGGTGCCGGCGGATGGGGTGGTGCTCTTCGTGTAAGAAGACAATTTGCTGAGCTTTGGCAAGGAGGATTGTTTGACAATGATGATAGAAACAGCATCATTTCTGCAAACAGACCTATTGATATTGTTGACATCTCAGACAGAGACACTGGATACATCATCCAAAAATATTCAAATGCAACCTCTACAGGAGGTTTTGGATCAGACCAAACTTTTGTTGATACTGATTTCCCATTATTCAGATTGGCAGATGTATACTTAATGTATGCAGAAGCTGTATTAAGAGGTGGTACAGGTGGTAGTATGAGTACAGCTCAAGGTTACATCAATTCTTTAAGAACTAGAGCCGGAAATCCAAACATGGTAAGTGTTGGAGATATCACTTTAGACTTTATTCTTGACGAAAGATCAAGAGAGTTACACTGGGAAGCTCACAGAAGACAAGATTTGATCAGATATAACAGATTTACTGGAGGAAATTACAACTGGGCATGGAAAGGAAACGGTACCAATGGTATTGCTATTCCAGCACACTTTAACGTATATCCAATGCCAACAAATTCTTTGGCTTCAAATCCAAATTTGACGCAAAATCCAGGATACTAAACTAAACAGATTTACTAATGAAGAATTTAAAACAATTATCTATATATGCTTTTGCAGCTCTCTTTATTGTGCTGTTTAGCTCATGTGATGATGATAGCGAACAATTCACTGTAACACCTACAGCAGCATTCTCGTTGTCAGACTTATCTATCAATGCTATCGAGTTGGATCCTATAAACACATCCAACCCGGCAGCTACATTTAACTGGACTGAAGCTGATTACGGTCAACAAGCTTCTGTAAACTATTCTATAGAAGTATCTGTAGAAGATACGTTTGCAGCACCACACGTAATTACAACAGTAACAGGAAATACATCTGTAACAGTATCTATTAATGAAATGAACTCTGCTGCAGGTAGTATTGGATTGGCTCCTTTTCAATGGGGAACAATGTATGTAAGAGTAAAATCTACACTAGGAACTCAAAACGGATTACCGGGATACTCAAATACAATTAGTTTTGACGTACTTCCGTTCTTCAACTACCCTTTCACAGACTATTACTTAGTTGGTGATGGTACGGCTCCTGGATGGAACAACAATAGTAACAACCCTCCTATCTTTAGAGATGGTTCAAACTCTAACGTGTACTACTATACAGGTTTCTTTACAGCCGGACACTTCAAATTATTAGAAGTAAAAGGTTTATGGCAACCACAATGGGGAACAAACGATGGTTCTACTATTGAAGTAAATGATGGGACAGGATCTGATCCTGAAAGATTCCCTACAGCCGGAGGCGCAGGAATTACAACTCCAGGATTTTACACATTTACGATAGATTTTTCTACGAATACTTATACATTCGGACCTTACAATGCTTCCGGAGCTGCAAACTATACAAGCATGACACTTCAAGGTTCTGCTACCGGTTCTGCAACTGCAATGACGCAATCTACATTTGATAGTCACTTGTGGTACCTAAACAGTGTACACTTAACACAAGGTAATGTTCAGTTTATGACCAATACAAGTTCTGTATGGGGAGGTACTACAGAGTTTTCAGGATTAGCTACCGAAAATGGTGGAAATGTTCCTGTTGTAGTAGAAGATGATTATGATGTTTGGTACAATGACTTAACAGGACATTACATCTTAATTCCATTGAATTTATAAACCTTAACACAAGAAAAAATGAAATTATATACCAATAGAATCTTATTACTTTTTCTTTCTTTCGCCCTCCTTTTAGGAGCCTGTGAAACTGAAGAAAGTATTGAGATCACATCACCAGATCCTGCTTTTGTATTGCAAGAGCCTGGGATCAGCAGTATCTTTTTGAATTTTAGCCTTCCTAACAACCCAGCTTTTACATTAACTTGGGTTGATGAAGTAACTGGTAGTTCTTCTTACGACATCGAAATGTCTACAGATGACTCCTTCTCTTCTGTTGTTAATTTAGGAACGTCTACTACAAATTCTTTCTCTATTAGTGTTCAGGATTTGAATGACGCTATTACAAGTGTAGTTAGTGATAACTTTCAAGATGTAGCAATTTACGTAAGAGTAAATGCAGGAAGCACAACATCAAACTCTGTGTTATACTTGGTTACTACATACCCTGTTGATGCACCAAGTTTTGATGGAATTTCAAATGGAGACGCTTTTGTATTATCATTAGCAAACAACGATCAAGTTGCTGTAACAATCCAATGGGAAGATGCAATCTTACAATCTTCTCTAGGTGTTGATGTTACTTATTACTTAGAAGCCGGAACTACAGGATCAGACTTTGCTACTGTTATAGATGTAGCAAATGTTGTAAATCAAAACTCTATTGCATTAACCAATGCACAATTAAATGCAGCTGCACTTTCTAGTGGTATTGCACCGGATACAGCAGGAGATTTAGACTTGCGCGTAAGATCTGTGATCACAGATTCAAACACTGGAGCAGTTTTAGAAAGAACTTCAGCTACATTAACAATCAATGTTACAACTTATTTAACAGTATTAGACCTTTCTACTACTTGGGGAATTGTAGGTTCTGCAGCTAACAACTGGGGAGCTACTCCGGATCTACCTTTCTGGCAAACAGATACGAATGGTGTATTAGCTGCCTATGTTACACTTACAGATGGTGAGATTAAGTTTAGAGAGAACAACAATTGGGCTGTAAACTACGGTGATACCGGAGCTGATGGAACGATTGAGCAAAACGGTGATAACATCGCTGTAACTGCCGGGTCTTATAAGGTTACATTAAACTTTAATGACAATACATATACTATCGAGCCTTTCTCTCTAGGAATTGTAGGGAGCGCATATAATAACTGGGGAGCTACTCCTGACTTTATGCTAGAATACGATCAATATTCTGATGTATTCAGAGGAATTGTAACATTGTTAGATGGTGAAATGAAGTTTAGAATGAATAACGATTGGGCTGTAAACTACGGTGATACTGGAGCTGATGGAACAATTGAGCAAAATGGTGACAATATCAATGTTACAGCAGGAATTTATATTGTTACTGTTGACCTAAACGATAACGAGTATACTCTTCAACCAATTGACTATGTTTGGGGTCTTGTTGGAAGTGCATTTAACAACTGGGGTGCAACTCCAGATGCCTCTTTCACCAGAGATTGGTCAAGACCATTTGATGATATCTGGATTCTAAGAGATGTAACTCTATTAGATGGAGAATATAAGATCAGAGCCAACAATGATTGGGCTGTGAACTACGGAGATACCGGTGCCGATGGTACATTAGAATTAAATGGAAATAATATTGTGTCTATGGCAGGTACATACACAATTACCTTAGATTTTTCTAATCCAAGTGTTCCAACAATTACAGTAGATTAATTAAATCATATCAAAGAAAAAAGGCTGACTAAACATCAGCCTTTTTTCATAATAAATTCAAACATGAAGAACAAACTACTCCTAACAGTACTCTTCTTATCATTTGTTTACTCTTATGGGCAAGTTACCATTAGTCCCTTCCCTTTTGAAGTAAACCAATCCATAACAATTACGGTAGACACCAATAGTAATGCTACAGATTGTAATGGTTTTAGCAGTCCTAACAAAGTGTACTTACATTCCGGTGTTGGTCCTGATGCGAATCCATGGACTCATGTGATTGGTAATTGGGGACAAGATGATGGAGTTGGAGAAATGACCTCAAACGGAAATGGTACGTGGAGTATCACATTTGTACCGGAAACCTACTACGGTTTGTCTGCTTCAGAAGCTGCTGCTGTGACCAGAATGGGTATGGTTTTTAGAAATGAAAATGGAAGTCAGGAATTTAAAGACAACGGGTGTTCAGATTTCTTTTTTGATGTTGGAGCTTTTCAATTGAGCTTAACTTCTCCATCAGATGATATAACTATCACCACTTCCGGAGCTACCATTAACATTCAAGCCACATCTACTCAAACAGCAGATTTTACGCTAAAAGCAAACGGTTCAACTGTAGACACACAAAACGGAATTACTTCTTATAGCCTTTCTCCTACAGTAAACACCACAACATCTTATGTTTTAGAAGCCAATAATGGAACTGAAACACTATCAAGATCATTTCAAGTGATCGTAAACCCAACAGTGGTTCAAGAAGCTATTCCTTCCGGAATTGAAGAAGGAATCAATTATGATGCTCACGATCCAACAAAAGTTACTTTAGCTTTAAAAGCGCCTAATAAAGACTACATTTATGTTGCAGGAAGCTTTAACAATTACGAGTTTGACAATAACTATGTAATGAAGCAAGATACTGATGATCCTGAACTATACTGGTTAGAGATCACAGGGTTAACTTCAGGTCAACCGTACACATATCAATATTGGGTAATTGACGAAAGTCCGATTGCCAATTCACCTCAATTGGTAAAAGTTGCAGACCCCTACTCTACATTGGTTTTATCGCCATTTGATGATCCGGGAATTCCAAGCGCATCCTTTCCGAATATCCCTACATATCCTGCAGGGCAAGAACGTGAGGTAACATTAATTCAAACCGGGCAAACTCCTTATAACTGGGTTGTAACCAACTTCGACAAACCAAAAAAGGAAGACTTAGTTGTTTACGAAGTATTGATTCGTGATTTTGATGCAAACAGAACTTTTCAAGATCTGATAGACAGAATCGATTACTTTAAAAATTTAAAGATCAATGCCATTGAGTTGATGCCTATCATGGAATATGAAGGAAACGAAAGTTGGGGATATAACACTTCTTTCCATACAGCTTTAGATAAGTACTACGGAACGCCTGAAAAATTTAAAGAATTTGTTGATCTATGTCATCAAAATGGAATTGCAGTTATCTTAGACATCGCTTTAAATCATGCTTTCGGAAGAAATCCTTTGGTAAGAATGTGGATGGACGATCCTGATAATGATGGTTGGGGAAACCCTTCTTCAGAAAATCCATATTTCAATCAATTGCCAATGCATTCCTTTAATGTAGGAAGCGATTTTAATCACCAAAGCACACTTACTCAAAACTATGTAAAGAAAGTGGTAAGCTTCTGGATTCAAGAATACAAAATAGATGGATTTAGATGGGATCTTACAAAAGGGTTCACACAAAATTGTGGAAATGGAACTTTTGATGGTGATTTTAACTGTACTAATAACTATCAGCAAGATCGTGTAGATGTGCTAAAATCTTATGCAGATCATTCTTGGAATGTAGATCCAACACATTATGTGATCTTTGAACACTTAGGTCAAGATAACGAAGAACAACAGTGGGCAAACTATAGACTGGGAGATGCTATTCCTAAAGGAATTATGATGTGGGGTAAAATGACCAACGAATACACCGATTTTGTTCAAGGATATTCAAACAACATTTCCAGAGCAACTCATACCAGTAGAGGGTTTACAGCTCCTAGATTAATGATGTACCCTGAAAGTCATGATGAAGAAAGAGTTATGTATGAAACTGTAACTACCGGAAATAGTAGTAACTCTTCTCACAATCCTCAGAACTTAGACATCGCGCTAAAAAGAATGGCATCTATGGGAGCCATTAGTTTAACATTACCCGGACCAAAAATGATATGGCATTTTGGAGCCTTAGGAATGGACAATTCTATTTTCACATGCTCAAACGGATCTGTAAACAGTAACTGTAGGTTAGACACCAAACCTCAACCTCAATGGTCAGAAAACTGGTTGGGAGATGCAGATAGAAGCCTTGTATATGATACATGGGCTAGATTGATAGATCTTAAGATACACGAACCTGTTTTTGAAGGAGATTTCTCTTTTGACGGAACTTCTCAAAATGTAAGATTGCACCTGTTTGACACCAGTTTACCAGCCGGGCAATTAAACAATGTTGTGATCTTGGCAAATTTCAATGTAATCGATCAATCTATAAATCCAAACTTCCCTTCTACAGGAACTTGGTATAACTTAATGGATAATACTCCGGTAACTATTACCGGCACTACAGATCCAATATTGGTTCCTGCGGGAGAGTTCATTATCTACGGAAATCAACAAACAACATTATCCAACACAGAAAATCCTACAGGAAATGATCTTATTTCTATGTATCCTAATCCAACTCGTAACGGATTCCAGATCAATACAAATACAGATCATATTGTAATCTACAATTTGCTTGGAAAAATGATTGCTGAACATAAAGGAGATTTTCCAAAAGGTCATGTGTTCCCTACAAATCGTATGGAAAAAGGAGTATATATTGTACGAATAAAAAGTGAACAAGGAAGTTCTATAAAAAAGCTTATCGTAGAATAAGTAAACTTTCTTTGTAAGCATACAAATAAAAAACGTCTGATAGTAGTATTGGACGTTTTTTTATTGTCCAGTAGTTAAGTATTTTATTTTAAATTTGTAGAAACTTAAAAACCCCTCACTATGTCAATAAAAAGGCTACCCTTCCTTTTTTTATTGTTAACGATTTCTTTTACTTATGGTCAAGCTACATTTACCTCCGGAAATACTGCTACTGAGCTAGCTACTCAGATTACCGGTCCTGGTATTACCATTAATAATCCCCAAATTATTAATGGAACAGGCACCCAAGTAGGTATTTATTCTTCTGGAGTAGCTGGAGCTAATTTGCAATTAGATAGCGGAATTATTTTAACAACCGGTACAGTTGCAGAATCTTTTTCTACCAACAGTGCTACAGGCATATCTTTAGGCCCTGGAACAACATTTAGTGATGCAGACCTAACGGCTATTGATGCTGCTGCCACTCGCGATGTAGTTATCTTTCAATTCGAAGCTGTTTTAGACCCTCTAGCAACTGTATTAACCATTGATTATCAGTTCATGTCTGATGAATACAATGAATATGTTTGTTCTGCTTTTAATGACATCTTTGGTTATTTTGTTTCAGGCCCAGGAATCACAGGAACTCAAAATATTGCTTTGGTACCGGGTACAACAAACCCCGTAACAGTTGCCTCTATTAATAATGGAACAGTAGGAATCAATGGTAATGCTGCTAACTGTATAGATTTAACTCAATCTGCTTTATTTACAGATAACACAGCAGGTGCAATTACAGTAGAATACGATGGTGTTACCAATAAATTACGTGCTTCAGCTACAGGATTAACCCCCGGAGCAACATACACCGTAAAATTTGCTATTGCAGATGTATCTGATGGTGGTTTTGATTCAGCTATCTTAATTGATGTAATTAGTGGTTTCCCTGATGATGACGATGATGGAGTTGCTAACGATGCAGATTTAGATGATGACAATGATGGTATCTTAGATACTGTAGAAGATGCAAATACAGATAATGATAACAACCCTTTATCAAACCCTACAGACACTGATGGAGATGGAGTTCCAAACTACTTAGATCTAGATTCTGATGGTGATGGAATCCCAGATAACATAGAAGCACAAACTACCAATGGTTATATTGCTCCCGGTACATTTACCGATACCAATTTAGATGGAGTAAATGATGTATACGCTGGAGGTTTAACCCCTGTAAATACCGATGGAACAGATAATGATGATTATTTAGATACAGATTCTGACAATGATGGTACCATAGATCAAACCGAAGCCGGAATTACCTTAACAGGAAGTGTGGGTACCAATGGTTTAGACAATGGTCTTGAAACTATTGATGACTATTCCGATGTCAATGGAAATCTAAATGACCCTACTACCCTACCTGACTCCGATGGAGATGTAGGCTCGGGTGGTGATGTAGATTATAGAGATACAGTTGTTTTAGGAGACAATGATGGAGATGGTGTTAATGACGATGTAGATTTAGATGATGATAATGATGGTATCCTAGACTCTGTTGAAGACAATTGTGCCTTTCCTACCGGAGCTGATGGATATTGGCCTATGAATAATTCTACTGATGATCTTTCAGGCTCGGGAAATAATTTACAAGCAGGAGGCCCTGCTGTATTTTCTACAACAAGTAGAAAAGGAACTCACTCAGTTTCTTTTGACGGTACTTATTTCTTACAATACAGTGATGGTACTTTTTTAAATCAAGCCATTACAAATTTCACCTATTCCTTCTGGTTTAATGCCAGTTCTTTAACAGGAGAGCAATTTCTAGTAGAAGAAGGAGGAGGAACCAATGGTTTTGCCATTAGACTAAATGGAAACACTTTAGAATGTAGAATCAAAGAAGGAGCTACTACTATAGACACACCTACATTTACCGGGTTAACTACCGGAACCTGGTATCATGTTGCGGCTACTTACGATGGCACCAATGTAATTCTTTATTTAGATGGTACAGCTACCACTCCTACAGCCACAGGTTTTGGAGATTTAGCCACCCATACAGGAGCTCATGGTTTTGGAGGAGATAATGGAGGAGATGTATATAACGGTTCAGGAGATTTTAACGGTTTGATGGATGAAATTCTTCACTACCCTACTACATTAAACGCTTCTCAGATTACACAAATCATGAACAATCCAACCTGTGTTTCTGAAGATTTAGACTCAGATGGAATCCCAAATTATCTCGATTTAGATTCTGATGGAGATGGAATTCCAGACAACATAGAAGCACAAGCAACCAACAGTTATATTACACCCAACGGAGCCTATGATGCTTCCGGTGTAGATACTGCATACGGAGGTGGGTTAACACCTGTAAATACTGATGGAACCGACAATGAAGATTATCGAGATTTAGATTCCGATAATGAAGGAGCTAATGATACAACAGAAGCCGGGTTAACTTTAGCCGGTAGTGTTGGAGCCAATGGTTTAGACACAGCCATTGCAACCACTTCTAATTATTCTGATGTAAATGGAACTATCAATGACCCTACCACATTACCTGATTCAGATACAGATTTAGGAACCGGAGGAGATGTAGATTTTAGAGACGATACTATAAATGTATCTGTTGGTACAGGAAACTCACTATGGTTGCGAGCAGACATTGGTGTGATCGGTGGAGCTACCGTAACCCAATGGACAGATCAAAGTGATTTTAATGACGATGATGATTTTTCAAACGATTCAAACTTCTTAGGATCAGGAGGAACAGAACCAGATGCAACAGCAAATCTATTAAACTATAACCCTACAGTAACATTTACTCCGGCAAACGGAGATGTACTTACATTCACAGGAAATATCAATCCAAGAACTGTATACATAGTTTACAATGATACATCAACAGCAAGCTGGACATCAGCATTCACCAACAATGATGGAGATGGAATTGGACATGGACATTCGGACGACACACAACTCTACAATGCTACCTTTACCCCTGCAGATGTAAGAAATGGTAGTGAGTACATTAGTGGTTTATCTGTAGACTTCTTAAGTCAAGCCAGGCCCGATGCTTTCCAACTACAATCAAGAATTTTTACCAGTAACCTATCAAATGCCAGTCATACTTATTATGTTGGAAGAGATAGAACCAATACAGCACGTGTTATCAATGGTAGTATTGCAGAGATCATAACATTTACTGAAGCTCATGATGATGCTACACGTCAACGTTTAGAAAGTTATTTAGCCATCAAATATGGCTTTACCTTAGACAATACTGATAACTCAGGAACCATCATCGAAGGAGATTATATTGCTTCCGATGGTTCAACAAAATACTGGGACTTTACAGCCAATTCAGTCTTTCACAATGATGTAGCCGGAATTGGGAGAGACGATACACAAGTTTTAACCCAAAAACAATCTAAGTCTGTAAACTCAGATGCATTGATTACTATTGGATTAGGAACTATTGCTACCAACAATGCCTCCAACGCCAATAACTTTGCAGCAGACAAAGCTTTCTTGACTTGGGGTAACGATAATACCGCTTTTGGTGCCACAAGTACTTCAGGTATTCTGTGTGCTACAGATTTGAGATTAGACAGAAACTGGAAAATTGTAGAAACAGGCTCTGTAGGAACTGTACAAATTGCAGCTACCAAAGCAATCATAGACACTCACTTAACAAATTCCGACAAATCAAAAGCTTTGATCGTTGCAGATGACGCAGGATATACAACCAATGTTGAATTTGTAGCACTTACAGAACAAACCATCGATGGAGTAGTACAATATGCAGGAACCTTTGATTTTGATGGAACAAAGTTCTTTACTTTCGTTGAAGTAGGTGGAATTACATGGAGCGGATCAACAAGTTCATGGGCAGGAGGACAAGGTGCCGGAGGAGCTCCGAGTACAAATGCTTTAGACAACGATGAGCTTTTAACCATCGACTCTGAAGGAACTGCCAATCACGCTACTTTACCAGAAAATGCCCAAGTAGGTTGTGTATGGGTAACTTCAGGATCTAAATTGATGGTTCCAACCGGACAATTTCTTCAAATAGCAGATCAATTGTTCTTAGAAGGAGAAATACGATTAATAGGCTCTGCACAATTGCTACAAACACATTCAGGAGCTAGTCAAGTAACCGGTAACGGTAGCATGTATGTAGATCAGCAAGGTACTGTAGAAACTATTTACAGATACAATTTCTGGACATCTCCAGTAAGCACTGTAGGAGCTAGTAACTTTACAGTAGGAAATGTAATGAAAGATGGTACAACTCCTACCTCTGAAACTTCTACTCCACCAGACATCAATTTTGTTTCAGGATTAGACGGAGCTTTAACTACTCCTATTACCATTTCTGCATATTGGATATTTGGGTTCCTAAATGGATTAACAGATGTTAGCTGGATTCAACAGCTACAAACAGGTACATTTGAAATTGGAGAAGGATATATTCTAAAAGGTCCCGGAGCTGTTCAAAACTACACCTTTGTAGGAAAGCCAAATGACGGAACATACACCTCAACCATTAGTGCAGGTTTCTTAAGCCTATTAGGAAATCCATACCCTTCGGCTATAGATTCACAACAATTCTTTACAGACAATGCCGGTGTAGCAGAAACATTATATTTCTGGGAACACTTAGGTGATTCCGGTTCTCATAACACAGCCGGATATATTGGAGGTTACGGATTGTTAAATGCATCTATGAGTGTTGCCGGAGTAGCACCTTTTAACGATGATACAGGAGGTCAAGGAGGTCTTACCTATACTGCACCGGGAAGATACATTCCTATTGGTCAAGGATTCTTTGTTTCTGCAGACGGAGCAGGTACAATCACTTTTAACAACAGTCAACGTGTTTTCCAATTAGAAACTGAAGATGGTGGTTCAGACTCTGTATTCTTCAGAGATGGAACTTCTACTCCAAATACCAATCAAGAAAGCCTTCCTATTTTAAAACTAGGATTTGATTTTGTTAACGATGAAGGAGATGAATTGCACCGTCAAATTGGAGTTTCTTTTAAAGAAGGAAATAGATACTCAAAAGACCCTGGCTATGATAGCCCTATTTTTGACCTGAATTCTACAGACGCTTTTTTCAGTTTTGAAGATTCTAGACAAGATTATGTGATTGCTGGAATTCAAGAAATAACAGACGATCTAGAATTCCCTGTAGCTATTCAAATAGGAAACGGAAACGATATCACCATCCGAATCGATGAGATTTACAATATTGATAGAGACGTATTCTTAGAAGACAAGGTAACAGATCAGATATATAACTTAGAAGACCCTGTTACATTATCAATACCGGTTGGAGTATACAAAGATCGATTCTATATCAAATTTGGAGAAAGTTCTTTAGGAACCGATGATCCAATAGCTCAAGACGTAAATATCTTTATAGATCAACAATCAAAAGAATTGGTTATCCAAAACAAAAATGCAAGCTTGAACCTAAACAAAGTAGCTATTTTTAATGTTTTGGGTCAAAAGATAAATCAATGGAATATTGAAGATAGCACAAACGAATCTCGATTCTCACTGCAACACCTTTCTTCAAATATTTACATCGTAAGTATCACTTCCGATAAAGGAAAAGTGACCAAAAAGATCGTGAAAGAATAAAATTCAAATCTGTTTTTTCGAAAGCGCCTAATGAAACATTAGGCGCTTTTTTTATGAAAAAAAACCTTCTGCTGAAAAATCATTAAACTATGTTAATGGATATTTTGTAAAAAAAATTATATTTGTGCCCAAGTTTACAGGTCCCCCTTCATGTATAAATGAAGACAATAACACCCCTCATCTACTCTGTATCACTTACCTGTAATAGAGTAGATTACACTTACAGCAGTGCCTTTAAAGGCCTTATCTCACTGTTGCCCAACCGTGGCGACTTAGTTTTTTACGCTTTTAATTCAACTAACTATGAAAAGAATTACTCTTAATTTATTTTCGGGAAAACCTATGTCTATGCATCAAAAGAACCTAAGAATCTTATGTCTTTTTTTCTTTTTTGCAGCTATTTTTCTAAATCAGGAGATAACAGCACAAAGTATTCCCGGAACTGGTACATCTGCGGGTATCTGTGGTAACTGTAATCCCACAGGATGGTCAGATGCAGATCCTGCGTTAGATGGTACTCCAGATATTTCTAACAGAAACCAAGCAGGTGGTGAAGGGACTTATGGTGCGGGAGCAACTTGGACGGCAGCTCCTCTTCCACTACCACCAACAGGTGATGTACGTTGGATTACGCTTCGTGATGTAGGTACATCAGGTAGTATTGAAGAAAATGTAACAACTACAATGACAGGTTTAGTTCCTGGTACAATATACAAGCTAACCATAAATACCATGACCTCTACAACAAATTCTGATGGAGGTACTGGTAGTAATGAACCCTATGCAGGTCAGTTTATTGAAGATTTCGATATTCAGGTTGGTTCTAATCCTAGAAGGACTTTTGTAGTCCCTGCCTCTAGTCGAAATGTTTGGGGAACAAATACAATTATATTTTTGGCCGAATCTGCCAGTGAAACCTTTACTATTTTCCCTGGAGCAGACTCCAATGCAGGAAACAACATCAATGATGTAGAAATGATTCATATTTCTGTAGACGGTGTATCTGCCTTACAAGTACTAGATACAGATGGTGACGGTATTGGAGATACAGTTGATATTGACGATGATAATGATGGTATATTAGATACTGTAGAAAGTGGCGGTTTAGACCCTAATGGAGATGAAGATGGAGATGGTATTGCCAACTACCAAGATGTAAATGACGATGGAACAGGAGACGGATCGTCAACCAATTATACAGATGCCAATGCAGATGGTTTACCCGATGCTTTTGACTTTGACGGTGATGGTGTTCCTAACCATTTAGATTTAGATTCTGACAACGACGGTATTTTAGATAACATAGAAGCTCAAACAGATGCCGGGTTTATTGCTTTTTCTTCTACAGACACAGATAATGATGGGTTGGTAGATGTATACGATGCAACTCCAAGTGGAGGAGCTTCAGGATCAAACGGAATCACACCAAATGTTTTTGATCCAGGGCTAGCTAATGACGATACAACTCCAGACTACTTAGATATTGATACTGATGATGACGGTATTCCAGATAACGTAGAAGCACAAACAACTACAGGATATACAGCACCTACAGGAAATGTTGGAGAAAACGGAGTAGATTCTGCTTATGAAAACGTAGATACCTACTCTCCTACCGGAATTACCATTGTAAATACAGATCTAACCGACTTACCGGATTATAGAGATGGTGATTCTGATAACGACGGTACAACCGATATCAATGAAAATGGTGAAGGAAATGTCTTAAGCGGATCCGATACCGATGGAGATGGTTTAGACAACAACTTTGACGCAGACAATTCAAACTACGATGTAAACGATAATATAAACACACCTTCCTCTGTTCTTCCTGATGAAGACGGAGATGTAAATACAGGAGGAGATGTAGATTATAGAGACGATGTAACAGGAACCGATACTGACGGTGATAAAATTCCAGACATCGTAGACCTTGATGATGACAACGATGGTATTATGGATACACGTGAGTTGTGTAATACAGCTCCGGGAACAACCGTAAACTCTACCATTACTATTGATATCAATTTTGATAACTATTCAGAAGATATTACCTGGAATTTAAGAGACCCAAGTAACGCAATTGTTTTAACCGAAGGTCCATATGCTGCAAATCAAGATACAGACCTTGGAAATACATACAACGCAACAGTAGCCGGAGACTACACTTTAGAAGTCATCGACTCTTTCGGAGACGGATTTACAGAATCAGGAGGAGATTCAGATGCTTTAGCTTTCATTAGAGTACAAGTAGACGGCGTTACCGTTTATGATACGACTAGTGCTTATGGTAACTATGGAGCCTTTGGTTCCGGGTTTACCACACCAGCATTCACCATTTCTGCAAATTTATTTTCATGTATCAACGGAGACCCATCAGCAGATGACGATGATGATGGAACACCAAACTATAGAGACGCAGACTATTCAACAGGTGTAGGTGGAGATACCATCAATGCTAACGGAACATGGTCTAGTTTAGATCACGATGGAGATGGAGTACCGGATCACTTAGATCTAGATTCAGACAACGATGGTATTACAGACAACTTAGAAGCGCAAACTACAGCAGGATATGTAGCTTTAGCAGGTGTAGATACAGATAACGATGGATTAGACGATGCATACGACCCGGATTGTAGTCCTTGTGGAGCTGTAACAGGTATTGAGATCATTCCTACCAATACAGATTCAGACTCAAGTCCGGATTATAAAGATATCGATGCAGATGATGATGGAATTCCAGATAACGTAGAAGCACAAACTACCAATGGATACAATGCTCCAAACGGAGTTCCGGGAGAAAATGGTTTAGATAGTGCCTATGACTTTACAGACTCCTTCTCCTCTACCGGATTAAACTCTTCTTTAGTAAATACAGACGGTACCGGAGAGCCAGACTTTAGAGATACAGATTCTGACGGTGACGGTACTCCTGATATTCAAGAAAACGGAGATGCAGACAATACAGTAAGCGGAACTGATACAGATGGAGATGGATTGGACGATAATTTTGAAGGAAGCAGTAACAATGATGTAGACCCTAATGATGAAATTAACACACCTTCTACCGATCTTCCCGATGCCGATTCAGATGTAAATGCAGGAGGAGATGTAGACTACAGAGATACCCTAAACGGAATCGATACAGATGGAGATGGTATTGTAGACTCTGTAGATATTGATGACGATAATGATGGGATTACAGACGTAGAAGAAAACAGAAACTGTGCTCCTTCAGTAGCAGGCTATGACGGTTATTGGACATTTGACAATACCACCAATGACTCTTCAGGAAATGGACATAACCTAACAAATAGTCCTACTATTGCTTACTCTACAAATTCAGTCAAAGGAACACACTCTTTTGACTTTAGTACGGGAACTTTCTTACGATATAGTATAGATGGAACATTTTTAGAACAAGCTATTACCAATTTCTCATACTCATTTTGGTTCTACCCAACCACATTAACAGGAGAGCAATTCTTAATTGAAGAAGGTGGAGGAACCAATGGTTTTGCCATTCGTTTGAACGGAGATCAATTAGAATGTAGAGTAAAAGAAAGTGCTGTTATTGGAGATACTTCTTCATTTACAATTCCTTCAGCCAATACTTGGTATCATGTTGTTGCAACTTATGCCAATGGTGAACTAATCTTGTATTTAGACTCTGAAGCAACCGCTCCGGTAGCAACAGGAATTGGTGAACTTGCCGCTCACTCCGGAGATTCTGGATTTGGTGGTGATAATGGTGGTGATGTATATAATGGATCTGGTGATTTCTCAGGTTTAATGGATGATATTATTCACTTCCCTTTTGCTTTAACTCCTGCACAAGTTTCTCTTCTTAGAGGATGTGATTTTGATGGAGACGGAATTATCAACTCCTTAGATCAAGATTCAGACGGTGATGGTATTCTAGACGTAGTAGAAGCACAAACTACAGCGGGATATGTAGCACCAACAGGTTCTGTAGGTGCCAACGGATTGTACGATATTTATGAGAACAACGACACACCTTCTGCAACAGGATTAACACCTGTTACAACGGTAAACGATGGAAATCCTGATTATTTAGACATTGATACTGATGATGACGGTATTCCGGATAACGTAGAAGCACAAACAACCACAGGATATACTGCCCCTTCTGGAACAGTAGGTTTAAATGGTGTCGATAGCAATTACGAAAACAACGATACATTTACAGCTACAGGTTTATCAGCAGTAAATACAGACGGAACTGACGAGCTTGATTTTAGAGATACAGATTCCGATAACGATGGCACCTCTGATGCTGATGAAAGCGGAATCACGCTAAACCCGGGTTCATTAGGAACAGACTCAGATGGTGATGGATTGGATGATATCTATGAAGGTTCCGATGCAACAGCCGGAGAAGCCTTTGATGTGAATGACGAGATAAACGATCCGGTAAATAACTTATTAGATGCAGATGGCGATGGTGCTACCACCGGAGATGTAGACTATAGAGACGATACTATCTTTATTGATACAGATGGCGATGGTATTGAAGACTCTGTAGATCTTGATGATGACAACGATGGAATCTTAGATACAGTAGAAGATGCTGCTCCTGATGGTGACGGTGATGGAATTCCAAACCGTTTGGATATCGATTCAGATAACGACGGTATTCCAGATAACATCGAAGCACAATCTACATTGGGCTACATTGCTCCTTCCGGTTCAGGAAGTGGTATTACAGATGCCAATATGGATGGTGTAGATGATAACTATGCTGGAGGTCTTACTCCTGTAAACACAGACAACATTACAGGAAACAATTCAGATGCAACCCCGGATTACTTAGATGCAGATTCTGATGGAGACGGAATCAATGATATCCTAGAAAACGGAAATGCCAATGCTACAACCGGAACAGACACAGATGGAGATGGATTGGACGATGCCTTTGAAGGAGTGTTGAGTGACAATGATGTAAATGACGATATTGATGATCCGGCAACAGATCTTCCGGATATTGATTCTGATGTAAATACTGCTGATGGCGCACAACCGGATGCACCTGAATACAACGATGTAGATTACCGTGATATTGATGATGACAGAGCTCCGCCTTCAGTAGCAGGAAACATCCTTTGGCTACGTGCAGATATTGGTGTTACAGGCGTTGGAGAAGTAACCAATTGGGCAGATCAGTCAGGCAGTTCTTTCAATGCAACCAATACAGGAACAGGTCCTGCTAAACTAGGTGACGGTACAGCCACAGATGGTTTAAACTTTAACCCTACACTACAATTTACAGAAGCTTCAGGTCATGATCTAGAAATTGGTTCAGGAGGAATCCTAGGATCTTCAGTTACTTATGATCATTTATGGGTGTATGCTGTAACAGAATCCAACTCAGCAACAAACGCTTCTTATGCAGTAGGAAACAATGTTACCGGAGGAAGTATCCATTTACAAGCACCTACCACAGGTAGTCAATTGTCTTACCAATCATCAACAGGAACAACACTTACTACCGCTTGGGGAGGTACTGCCAATGTATTTAATATATGGAATGGTGGTTCCAGTTCAGGAACTTCTACCCCATCAGGAACCAACAAAGCAATTTACAGAGACGGATTGCAATTGGCAACCAATAACACAGGTAACGGAGTACAATTTACATCCAACGGATCTAGCTTCTTTATCGGTTCTGATAACAACGGGGCGAACTTCTTTGACGGTCAGATTGCTGAGATTATGGTCTTCAACACTGTTCCTACCAGTGCAGAACAACAAAAGATACAATCTTATTTAGCCATTAAATATGGTATCACATTAGATCAAACAGACAATGATGCA
>NZ_JBHULH010000003.1:0-557081 GCF_042684245.1 Pseudotenacibaculum haliotis | reverse complement strand
GGCTTGTTTAAACTTATACCTTATACATTGCACGGATTACAAATCCGTGCTACCCCAGCTGGTGCGCGAATGCCTCGCGTTCCAATAAAAATAAAAAAACCGAGATAAAATCTCGGTTCTTTTTTATTTCTCTAATCTTCCTACGGCACAACTGACAAAAGATTTTGCTTTGTGCAATACAGTATTTTTATCTCCTGATTCCGGATATCCAAGTTTGGATAGTTTCTCTTTGATACTGTTTACCACATCTTCGTTATGGGAAACTTTTACTTCTGATGTTTCCAAATCAATTTCTACATCGCTTACAGATTGAATGCCTAAAATTCCTTTTTTGATTGTTGCAGCGCAACCGCCACATTTCAGGTTTTCTATATAAACTGTTGTTGTCATTTCTTCTTTTGATTTTTTAACCATTTATAATACCCTCCATCCAAATCGTACACATTGTGAAAACCGTTTTGGATTAATAGCTGAGCCGCTTTGTTACTTCTGCTTCCTAACTCGCAATAAAGATATATCGGCTTCTTCTTATCAAATTGCTCAGCAACCTTCTGAACAAAGTTATTATTGTAAAAATCGATCAATACAGCACCTTCAATCGCGCCATTATTGTATTCTCCTTGGGTTCTTACGTCTACTAATTGGATCTCTCCTTTCTGTATTAGCTCAGCCAATTCTTTGGGTTGAATAAGTTCCATAGAGTAGCTTTCTTGCTTACAGCTATACAAGCTTAAAAACAATATTCCAAAAAAGAATACTTTTTTCATGATCTCTCTATTTTGATGAAGAACAGCTTACAACATCTGTTCTTCTAATTCCTGTCTTTTTAATGGCTCCATATCCTCCGGCTACATCAATCACTTTATGGAATCCACGCGCTTTTAAAATAGATGCAGCAATTACAGAACGATATCCTCCTGCACAATGCAAGTAGAAATCTTCCTCTGTTGGGAATTCGGCAACATGATCATTTAAGAAATCTAATGGAGTACTTGGCACATTTTCTATATGCTCTGCTGCGTACTCTCCCGGTTTTCTTACATCAAAAACCAAAGCTCCTTCGTTGATCTTTTCTTCTAAAGTCTCTGCAGTTACAGATAGTAAAGTATCTGTTTCTTTTCCTACTTCTTTCCAAGCAGAGAATCCTCCTTTTAAATATCCTAAAACATTGTCAAATCCAACACGTGATAATCGGGTAATGGCTTCTTCTTCTTTTCCTTCTTCTACAACCAAAAGAATAGGTTGATGAATATCTTTGATTAGAGCTCCTACCCAAGGGGCAAATGTTCCACTCAACCCGATAAAGATAGATTGAGGGATGAATCCTTTTACAAATTCAAACTGATGACGCACATCTAATATCAATGCATCTGTTTCATTAGCTACCAATTCAAAGTCGTTTATATATAATGCTTTTGTTCCTGTTTCGATCACTTCATCAATAGGTTTGTAGCCTTCTTTGTTTAGCTTCACATTCAAAGGAAAATATTCCGGAGGTGGTAATAATCCGTCTGTTACTTCCTTTATGAATTCTTCTTTGGTCATATCTGCACGTAATGCATAATTGGTCTTCTTTTGCTCACCGATAGTTCCAACTGTTTCCTTACTTAAGTTCTTTCCACAAGCAGAACCTGCTCCGTGAGCCGGATATACAATTACGTCATCAGCCAAGGTCATAATCTTACTACGTAAACTTTCAAATAAGGTTCCGGCCAATTCTTCTTGAGTCATATCTGCAGATTTTTGAGCCAAATCAGGCCTTCCTACATCTCCTAAGAATAAGGTGTCACCACTAAAGATCGCATGGTCTTTTCCTGATGCATCTTTTAATAAGTAGGTAGTACTTTCCATGGTGTGTCCCGGAGTATGTAATACTGTAATGGTGATATCTCCTATTTGAAATACCTCTCCATCTTTTGCAGAATACGATTCAAATTTAGTTTCGGCATTGGGTCCAAAAACAATCTGCGCTCCTGTTTTTTCAGCCAGTGTTACGTGTCCGCTTACAAAATCTGCATGAAAGTGAGTTTCAAAGATATATTTGATCTTGGCATTGTCTTTTGCTGCCTTTTCTATATAATCTTGTACTTCTCTTAAAGGGTCTATAATAGCAACTTCTCCTTTGCTTTCGATATAGTATGCTCCCTGAGCCAAACACCCTGTATAAATTTGTTCTATGTTCATGATCTAATTGACTTATTATTCGTATGCTTGATGAATATAATTCGCATACTTCTTTTGATTTTCTCGATCACCTGTTTTGTAATAGTTAACAGCTCCGTTAACCCTCATAAAGAAGTGATTGATATCTATGATTTCTAATATTTTTCCTCTAAATAAACTATCTCTTACAGGTCCTTTTACTCCTGCAAAATAAAACAAGACGTTTCTCTTTTGATAGTATCGTATTCTTTCTTTCAATGTTTCCAATCCTGTACTATCTATTCTGTTGATACTCTCTGCATCTAAAACGATCAACTTTAACTTATCTCCTTTTGCCGAGGCCAATAGATCTAAATTATCTCTAAAATAGCTAGAGTTTGCGTAGAACAATTGAGCATCAAAACGGAACACAAGTACTTCATCTTCTATAATGACGTCTGAGAAGCGTTCTTTGTTTCTATAAAAATTAGAATTAGGTACTTTTCCTAACTCAACAATATAAGGTCTGGACGTTCTAAAGATCAAAATGATCAACGATAATCCTACTCCAATAACAATTCCATATTCTATCCCAAAGAACAATGTTGAAACAAAAGTTGCTATCAGCAACCAAAAATCTAGGTTGTTGGCTTTCCATAAGAAGATTGCTTCTTTAAAATTAACCAATCCGAATACTGCAACAATAATAATTGCTGCAAGTACGGTTTTAGGTAAGTGATAGAACAATGGTGTTAGGAACAACAAAGTGATTAAGACCATTAGTGCCGATATTAAAGAAGACATTCCTGTTGTTCCTCCTGATTCTTGGTTGATGGCCGATCTCGAAAAACTTGACGTAGACGGGTAAGCTTTGAATAAAGATCCAACCATATTACTTAACCCTAAGGCTACCAATTCTTGATTGGGTCTAATTCTGTATTCATCTTGTTTAGCTTCTAATGATTTTCCAATGGTAATTGTTTCTAAATATCCTACCATTACCAATGTTAAAGCTATTGGCAATAGTTCTCTTATCAGATCAAAGTCTAATTCGGGAAAAGAGAAACTAGGCAATCCTGATGGGATGTCTTTTACAATATCTACATCGTCAAAATCACTTCCAAAGTTGCGCATTATCAAAATTCCAAATACCACTACAATTAAAGCATTAGGAATTCTCTTGTTGATACGTTTAAAAACAACAATGATTAGTACTGAGATTAAACCTATGATGGTGGTATGTGAATTAAAATCGATGATATTGTACCATATATCTTCTAATACATGTTGAATTTGATCACTCTGAATAAAGTCTACTCCTAATAAATTGCGAAATTGGTTGATTCCAATAGTCAAAGCAACTGCTGAAGTAAATCCTGTAATTACAGGTTTGGAAAGGAAGTTTACCACAAATCCCAACTGGAAAATTCCTAGAAGAAACTGTATGGCTCCAACAATCAAGGCCAGTAATATGGTAATTGCAATATAACTATCTGAGCCTGTAAGCGCCAAAGTAGAAACTCCTGTTGCAACAATTAAAGAGTCCATAGCTACCGGTCCGATGGACACCTGTCTTGATGATCCAAAGATCGCGTAAATAACCTGTGGTACTAGGGCACAATAAAGTCCGTATATGGGAGGTAGCCCTGCAATTAAAGCATAGGCAATTCCTTGGGGAATAAGAATAATCCCTACTGTAATTCCGGCAATAAAATCGCCGCGAAATTGTGTTGCTTTGTAATTAGGCAACCAATCGAGTATGGGTATGAGTCTTTTCAGGGTTTTCATCTAAAACAATTCTCCTTGACTTGTTCCTTTTGTTCTTCCTAAATGTTTGTATGCTAATTCTGTTACTTCCCTACCTCTAGGGGTTCTCATAATAAATCCTTCCTGAATTAAAAAAGGTTCGTACACTTCTTCAATTGTTTCTCCATTTTCTCCCACTGCTGTTGCAAGTGTACTAATCCCTACAGGTCCTCCTTTAAACTTGTCTATAATGGTAGATAAGATCTTATTATCCATCTCATCCAATCCATGAGCATCTACATTCAATGCTTTTAAAGCATATTTGGCAATTTCTATAGTAATTCTTCCATCACCTTTTATTTGTGCAAAATCACGTACTCTACGTAGCAATGCGTTGGCAATTCTTGGCGTTCCTCTACTTCTTCCTGCAATTTCTATAGCTGCTTCCATAGAAATAGGAACAGTAAGAATATGAGCACTTCTTTGTATGATGGTAGTTAGCAGTTCTGTTTTGTAATAATGCAATCTACTACTAATTCCAAAACGAGCTCTCATAGGTGCTGTAAGCAACCCTGAACGCGTTGTAGCACCAACCAATGTAAAAGGCTCTAAATTGATCTGTACTGTTCTTGCATTGGGGCCAGATTCGATCATAATATCAATCTTATAATCTTCCATTGCCGAATACAGGTATTCTTCTACGATAGGGCTCAAACGATGAATCTCATCAATGAATAAGACATCTCTTTCTTCTAAGTTTGTTAAGAGTCCTGCCAAATCTCCGGGTTTGTCTAATACAGGTCCGGAAGTCACCTTGATTCCAACATCCAATTCATTGGCTAGAATATGCGCCAAGGTAGTCTTTCCCAATCCAGGAGGTCCATGAAACAAAGTATGATCCAGGGCTTCATCTCGTTGGTTAGCTGCTTCTACAAAAATCTTAAGATTTTCTATTGCTTGTTCTTGTCCTGTAAAGTCATCAAAAGAAAGCGGTCTCAGCTTTTTTTCGATATCCAATTCTTCGTGCGAATAATTTGAGTTATCAGGATTTAGATGCTCATTCATCTTACAAATATACTAGAATTTAGCGGCTCTTTTACCTTCGCTTTTTAAAACAAAAAACCTTTCCGATATGGAAAGGTTTTTCTAATGTTTTCTATGTTTTATGATGGCTCTTCACCCGGCAATAATGGAGTAGTTTGTGCTACCCAATCTTGACCGTGTAAGTAGTCGCTGTTATCATCTTCCGGATCTACTTTCTTACTGTAATCGTAAGCCCATCTGTGAACTTCAGGAATTTTACCTGGCCAGTTTCCGTGGATATGTTCTACTGGAGTAGTCCACTCGATAGTATTCGAGTTCCAAGGATTTTGACTTGCTTTTTGTCCTCTGTAGATAGAGATAAAGAAGTTTGCTAAGAAAATTAACTGCGCTACACCTCCAACCAAAGCAAAGATGGTAATTACAACGTTGGTATCTGCAACATCATCAAACATTGGGAATGCTGTGTTTGTATAATATCTACGTGGTAATCCTGCTAATCCGATAAAGTGCATTGGGAAGAATACTCCGTATGCAGAAATGATCGTGATCCAGAAATGCCAGTATCCCATAGTCTTGTTCATCATACGTCCGTACATCTTTGGGAACCAGTGATAGATACCTGCGTACATTCCGAAGATTGCTGATACTCCCATTACTAAGTGGAAGTGAGCTACTACGAAGTAAGTATCGTGAATGTTAATATCTAAAGCAGAATCTCCTAAAACCAATCCTGTTAAACCTCCGGTTACGAATGTAGAAACCAATCCGATCGAGAATAACATCGCCGGGTTCATTTGTAGGTTTCCTTTCCAGAGTGTTGTGATATAGTTAAATGCTTTTACTGCTGATGGGATAGCGATCAATAAGGTTGTAAAGGTAAATACAGATCCTAGGAATGGGTTCATTCCTGAGATAAACATGTGGTGACCCCATACAATTGTTGATAAGAAAGCGATTGCCATGATCGATCCAATCATTGCTCGGTATCCAAAAATAGGTTTTCTTGAGTTTGTTGATATGATCTCAGAAGTTAATCCTAGTGCCGGTAGAAGTACAATATATACTTCAGGGTGTCCTAAGAACCAGAATAAGTGCTCGAATAATACCGGAGATCCTCCTTGGTAATGTAACACTTCACCACTGATAAAGATATCTGATAGGTAAAAAGATGTTCCAAAACTTCTATCAAAAACTAATAATAAAGCTGCTGATAATAATACCGGGAATGAAACTACACCAATGATTGCAGTAATAAAGAATGCCCACATTGTTAATGGCAATCTTGTCATCTTCATTCCTTTGGTACGTAAGTTTAAGATTGTAACGATATAGTTCAAAGATCCAATTAAAGAAGATGCAATGAAAATAGCCATCGATACTAACCATAAAGTCATCCCTGCTCCTGAACCTGGAATTGCTTTAGGCAATGCACTTAACGGAGGATAGATAGTCCACCCTGCAGATGCTGGCCCAGCCTCTACGAATAGAGAAATTACCATGATTACAGAAGAAATAAAGAACAACCAATATGAAATCATGTTTAAGAAACCTGACGCCATATCACGTGCTCCAATCTGTAATGGAATTAATAAGTTAGAGAATGTACCACTTAATCCTGCTGTTAGTACAAAGAATACCATGATGGTACCGTGTATTGTTACCAAAGCTAAATACATATCCGGACTCATTACTCCATCTGTTTGATGAGGGCCTAAGAAAGCTTCAATAATTGAAAATGATTTATCTGGCCATGCTAATTGCAAACGGAATAACATTGACATGAAAACTCCAATGACTCCCATGATCATCCCTGTAATCAAGAACTGCTTAGAGATCATTTTATGATCATGACTAAATATGTACTTAGTTACAAATGTTTCTTTATGATGATGCTCTGACATAATCTATATCTTTTAAAATATCTTCTTTCTTCTTTATTACTTAATTGTTTCGGCTAATGTTGGTTGTTGTGCTAACCAGTCATTAAACGCTTCTTCTTCTTCCACTACGATCTTCATTTGCATGTTGTAGTGTGATGCTCCACAGATCTTGTTACATAATAAGATGTAATCAAACTCATACATTTCCTCTTCATTGTTTCTCTTACGTACTTTGTTGATTCCATCTACTTTTGCAATTACCTCAGAATTCTGACGCATTTCCGCTGTAGTATATTTTGGAGTAAAAGCAAACTGAGTAACCATTCCAGGAACACAGTTCATCTGCGCTCTAAAGTGAGGCATATAAGCTGAGTGTAATACGTCCTGTGAACGGAACTTGAATAATACTTTTCTTCCTTTTGGCAAGTGAATCTCTGTTACTTGCTTATCGTCTTTTGAAGCTTCATCAGACATATCAACACCCATTGTGTTTATACCTTTGATAAAGTTTACATTTCCTAATCCTAGTGTATTGTCTTGTCCTGCATAACGTGCTTCCCATTGGAATTGCTTTGCATATACTTCAATAACAATTGGGTCTTCATCTTCTGCAACGTACATTACGTTGTTCCATTGCCATAATCCGTATCCGATCAATACAACTAATACAACCGCCGGAGCAACTGTCCAAATCAATTCTAATTTGTGACTGTCAGCAAAGAATTTTGCTTTGTTTCCTTCTTTTCCTCTGTACTTGTAAGAGAAATAGAAGATTAAAAATTGTACGATAAATTGTGCAATACCAATTAACCAGAAAGAGATGTTAAATAAAAGGTCATCGTTCTCTCCTTCAATAGAAGCTGATTCTGGAAGCATTAATACATTCATCCAGATCAGGCAGTAAATCATCATTGCATAAAGGAATACTGCAAAACCAATAAACATTTTCCCTTGGAAGTTGTTGTCTTTATCGGTAGCTATAACGCTTCTGAAGTTCATGATTCTGGTAATCTGCCAGAAGCTTACTCCGATCGCAACACCTATGAAAATATAAAATAGAGCTAGCATAGTCTTTCGTCTTAATTAATTTTTTGATTAATGATGATTATCTTCTCCTGAATGATGTTCAATATTGTAATAGTGGAAGTGCTCACTCTCTTTCAAGAATGGGTTTCCTTTGGCAACTGGATCTGCTTTGGCAAATGCACTGAATACAGTGTAAATGAAGATTCCTAAGAAGAACAACGTTGCTCCGATTTCAGGAATTCCAAAACTCCAGCTTCCTCCAACAGTTCCTGGCATGATCATAATGAATAGATCTACGTAGTGTCCTGCTAAAATAACAAGTCCTCCGATGATTACGAACCAAGGCTGGCTCTTGAAATCACTATTCAATAATAATAAAACTGGGAATGCAAAGTTCATAACTACCATACTCAAGAACAATGTTTTATACTCATTGAATCTTAATGCAAAATAAGTAGTTTCTTCAGGTATATCTGCATACCAGATTAGCATGAACTGAGCAAACCATAAGTATGTCCAGAATACTGAGAATCCAAACATGAATTTTGCTAAGTCGTGAATATGACTATCATTTACTTTTGGTAAGTACCCTTTAGAACGTAGGTAAATAGTTACAAACGCAATTACAGTAACGGCACTTACTAATAATGTAGCCAATACATACCATCCGAATAAGGTAGAGAACCAGTGAGGATCTAATCCCATGATCCAATCCCAAGATGCCATACTTTCTGTTAGCATAAAGAATACTAAGAAAATTACAGAGGCATTATAGTTTCTCTTATAGATTCTAATAGTTGTAGCTGTATCTTCAGCAATAGAGTTCTTTCTAATGAAGAATCTGTATACGTTCCATCCGATCAAGTATATGATTCCACGAATCATCCATCCCGGAGTGTTCAACCATAGTTTCTTTCCAGCTACAATTGGATCGTAGTTATCACTTGTAGGATCTACAACTCCTTCTCCCATCCATGCAAATAAGTGGTTATAGTGCATTCCAGTAAGAACGATCAATACCAACATAATAATAGAAGTAGGCACTAAGTTTGCTGTAATAGCTTCCATTACTCTGAAAAGTACTACAGACCATCCTGATTGCGCTACTCTTTGTGCAGCATAGAAAGCCAATACTAATAATGAAATTCCTAAGAAGAATAATAAGGCTACATAAACAGCAGACCAAGGTCTGTTTTGCATTTGGTGAAGAACGTGTTCTGCGTGTGCGGCATCATGGTCTCCTCCATGTGTATCTACAGCATGTGTAGTATCTGTTTTGTGTTCGTCTTTTTTAGCATCATGAGTGTCATCAGACCCTTCTTTGTGCTCAGATGTTTTGTCGTTATCATGACCTTTGGTTGCATCATGAGTTTCTTTGGCTTTGCTATTATCATGTGTAGCATCACCGTGACTGTTTCCATGACCATCACCGTGGGCATTCTTCTTAGCCATAATCTCCATTGCTTCTTCTGCAGTTGAAGGGGCGCTAAAAAAGCTATACCCGATACTCAATGCTCCAATAACAATTAAAGCAAATGAGAATAATTTTATTTTACCTGAGAATTGATACATATCTTTCGTATTCTTCTTTTTGTAATTATTTCAATAAATCGTTACGCAATTTCTCTACGTATTGTACTACCTGCCAACGCTCTTTGATAGTCAATTGCGATGCATGAGATCCCATTAAGTTCTTACCGTGCATGATTACATGGTAAATACTTCCTTCTGTGATATCTCTATCTTTGTAGTTAGGGATTCCTGTAAACTTTTCTCTTTGAGACAACACTCCGTTTCCGTCACCTTTCTTTCCGTGGCATGATGCACAGTAGATATCGTACATCTTTTTACCATTCTCTAAGTTTGCCTCATCTTTAGCTAAAGGAGATTTTAATTCATCTTTAGCTCTGTTATAATCTGCATCTGTATTTGCATAATCGTAAGGAACGTTTCCTCTAGAAATGGTACCTGCAACTGGTTTGCTGTTTACCACTCCGTCTTTATAGATTCCATCAGCTCCATTTGGGTTGTAAGGTACAGACACATACATATCTGGCATGTATTGTACTTTTCTTTCTCTGTTAGAACAAGCTACAACACTTGCTAACGCCAAAAATGCGATACTAAATTTTAAATACTTTCTCATTTGTTACTATTTAGTGTGCGTCTTCTACTTCAACCACGTTTATTTCTACTGCTCCAGTTTCTTTTAACAAAGCAGTTAATTCTTCTTCGTCTCCGTGAACTGGCACTTCCATCAAGAAGTGATCATCTGTTGTTCTTGGATCTGGGTTCTCTGCTTTTTTAAATGGCCAGATTCTACTTCTCATGTAAAAGGTAATTACCATTAAGTGGGCAGCAAAGAATACTGTTAATTCAAACATGATCGGTACAAATGCCGGCATGTTTTCTCCCCAGCTAAAACTTGGTTTACCACCAATATCTTGAGGCCAGTTATCAATCATAGTGTACCATGTTAACCAAATCGCAATTGATAAACCTGTCAATCCATAAAAGAATGATGCAATCGCAATTCTTGTAGGTGCTAATCCCATGGCTTTATCCAATCCGTGAACCGGGAACGGACAAAATACTTCTTCGATATGATGATTGGCTGCTTTTACTTTCTTAACAGCTTCCAGCACTACTTCATCATCATTGTATAATGCGTGAATTACTTTACTACTCATGATTACCGTCTCTTAATTTTTTATAATTCTCTCCTGATGATTTCAAAATTGTCTTCACCTCTGCCTGTGCAATTACCGGGAAGGTTCTTGCATACAATAAGAACAGTACAAAGAAGAAACCAATCGTTCCGATAAATATACCTACGTCAACGAAAGTAGGCTCAAAACGCCACCAAGTTGATGGTAAGTGACCTTTACTTAATACAATTGCGATGATATCAAAACGCTCGAACCACATTCCGATGTTGATTGCAATCGAAATCAAGAAAGACCAAATAAAACTTCTTCTAATCTTTTTAAACCATAATAACTGTGGAATAAAAATGTTGAAGATTAATAATGACCAGAATGCCCATCCGTAAGGTCCTGCTTCAGCTCCTAATGATAAATATGTATAATCTTCATAAGGAGAACCAGTATACCAAGCGATAAAGAATTCTGTTGAATATGCTACAGCTACAATACCACCTGTTAAGATGATTACCACGTTCATATACTCTACGTGTAAACGTGTAATGTAAGCCTCTAAATTTGTTACTTTACGCATAACTCCTAGTAACGTTTGTACCATTGCAAATCCTGAGAAGATTGCCCCGGCAACGAAGTAAGGAGGGAAGATGGTTGAGTGCCATCCCGGGTTGATTGACGTTGCGAAGTCCATCGATACAATTGTGTGTACAGAAAGTACTAACGGAGTAGCTAAACCTGCTAATACTAATGATACTTCTTCAAAACGTTGCCAATCTTTTGCTCTACCAGACCATCCGAAAGATAATAAAGAATAAATCTTCTTTTGGAAAGGTTTTACCGCTCTATCACGAATCATTGCGAAGTCAGGTAACAATCCTGTCCACCAGAATACCAATGATACAGATAAATAGGTAGAGATCGCAAATACATCCCATAATAACGGAGAGTTAAAGTTTACCCATAACGATCCAAATTGGTTTGGAATAGGTAACACCCAGTATCCGTTCCATGGACGACCCATGTGAATAATTGGGAACAATCCTGCTTGGAATACCGCAAAGATTGTCATCGCCTCAGCAGAACGGTTAATTGCCATTCTCCATTTTTGACGGAATAATAATAGTACTGCAGAGATTAAGGTTCCGGCGTGACCAATACCTACCCACCATACAAAGTTGGTGATATCCCATGCCCAACCAATGTTTTTACTTAATCCCCAAACTCCAATACCAGTTCCTATGGTATAGAAGATACATCCAAATCCCCAAAGCATTGCTGCTAAAGAAATATAAAACGCCATGTACCAGTTCTTATTTGCTTTTCCTTCTATAGGTCTAGCAATATCCTCTGTAATGTCGTGGTAACTCTTATCACCTAATACTAAGGGTTCTCTTATGGGTGCTTCGTAATGAGACATATTCTTATATCTTAATTTTTAATTACGCTTCGTTTGTATTTCTTACTTTCACTTGATACACTACATTCGGTTTTGTTTGAATGTAATCTAACACGTGGAAAGCTCTTTTATCGTCTACTAATTCTGCTACTTTGTCTTCTTTGTTGTTTACATCTCCAAAGACCATAGCTCCAGTTGTACAAGCTTCAGAACATGCTGTAGCAAATTCTCCTTTTTCTACAGGTCTTCCTTCTCTCTTCGCTTTTAAGATAGTAGCTTGAGTCATTTGAATACACATAGAACACTTTTCCATAACTCCTCTTGAACGAACTACTACATCTGGGTTTAATACCATCTTTCCGTACTCGTTGTTCATGTTGAAGTCGAACTCATTGTTATCAGCATAGTTGAACCAGTTGAAACGACGAACTCTATAAGGACAGTTGTTTGCACAATATCTTGTACCCACACATCTGTTATAAGTCATTTGGTTTTGACCTTGACGACCGTGTGTTGTAGCAGCTACAGGACATACAGTCTCACAAGGAGCGTGGTTACAGTGTTGACACATCATTGGTTGGAAAGTTACAGATGGATTCTCTGCAGATGTTTCTAACACTCTAAACAATTCTCCACCTCTCTTACCAGCTTCTAATGCTTCTTCTCTTGTTTCTATTTCTGAAGAGTAGTAACGGTCAATACGCAACCAGTGCATATCTCTACCTACTCTCATCTCTTTCTTACCTACTACAGGTACGTTGTTCTCTGCATGACATGCAATCACACAAGCACCACATCCTGTACAAGAACTTAAATCGATAGATAAGTTAAAGTGGTGTCCTAATGATCTGTCATGAGTATCCCAAAGATCAATACTCTTCGCCTCTACTTCTTGGTGATCGTAAGAAACCATTGCTGGTTTGTTCCAAGTGTGCTTAGGATCTAATGAGTGATCATTATAATCTTTTAAAGAAACTTCTTTTAAGATATCGTGACGTCCTGCAATTGTTTTTTGTACCTGAATACATGCAAATTCATGAACAGCTCCCGAAGTTTTCTCGATAGTTACTCCGTACTGAACATTGTTTCCGTTAGCATATAAAGCATATGCATTAACTCCAACTTGCATTTCATCTTTTAAGTTGGTCTTTCTACCATATCCTAAGGCTAAACCAACTGTTCCCGGTGCTTGTCCTGGTTGGATCATTACCGGAATATTTTCAATGGTAACTCCATTTACAGTAATCTTCACATAGTTACCGTTGATAGCTCCATTATCTTTTACTGGGTTTTTGAAACCGAATTTATCAGCATCACTAATAGAAACTGTCAAGTAGTTATCCCAAGATGCTCTAGTAATAGGATCCGGGAACTCTTGCAACCAAGGGTTGTTAGCTTCTTTTCCATCTCCTAACCCTGTAGAAGAGTACAACACCAATTCAAATCCGTCTCCACCTTTTGTAGCGCTTCTTAATGCACTAGCAGCAGCAGCTAAATCAACTGTAGCTTTACTTACTTCTGCAGTTCCTTCTTTCTTAAAGAACCCATCGTGTAATGCTTGGTTCCAAGATTGTCCTCCTAATACATTAGCAGACCAGAATGCTTTTAAGTAATCGTAATATGCAGTTGAATTTCCAGACCACTTTAATAAGATGTCTTGGAATTGCTCTGTGTTAAATAATTTTTGAATGGTAGGCTGCATTAATCCATAATGACCTTCAGTGATCATTACATCTCCCCAAGACTCTAAGTAATGAGAAATTGGCAATGCATATTGAGTAGCATTAGCAGTAGCATCATCTTGTAATGTGATTGCTGCTGATAATTTCACCTTCTTTAATCCTTCAGCAAAATCAGCGCTTGATGCTAAGTTGTATACCGGATCAACATTGTAAGTAATAATACCTCCAACTTTTCCAGCTTTCATGTCAGCAATAGCTTGTGCTAATTCTGCATCATTTCCTTTTCTAATATGTAAAGGATTAGAAGCGTCAAACACTTCACTTTGCAATGCATCATTAATTGCAAATGCAATCAATTGTGCATTTTTATCATTAGATCCTGTTACAACTACAGCTTTAGAACCTGCTTTTTTCAATGCAGCTGCTGCTATTTTTACTTCTGCATCAACCGGAGTTGATTTAGAAGGCAAACTTGATCCAGTGATGGCGTTATATAAATTGATCAAAGCAAATACTTGATCAGATGCTTTAGTAACTACACGCTTATCTGCATTTGCTCCTGTTAAAGACATGTTTGCCTCAAACTGAACATGGTGAGACATGTGACCTGAATTAGGATCTCTGCTTACTGCATACCCTTTTTCAAATCCTCCATGCCAGTCAACTAAGAAATCCGCTCCAAAAGAAACGATTGCTTCTGCTTTATCGAAATGATAATTTGGCACCGCTCTGGTTCCAAACACCGCTTCAAAAGCATCTGCAGCACCGCTCTCTGAAATTGCATCATAGGATACGTGCTTCACATTAGGATAAGCTGTGATAAATTCGGAAACGATTTGCTCTGTAGAAGGACTTGCTAATGTACCTGTTAATAAAATAACAGTTTCATTATTTGTCTTTAGTTCATTTAATTTCTCACCAATTTGTTTGTGAGCATTCCCCCAAGTGATTGGCTGACCATCTTTCTTAGGTTCTTTTAAACGAAGTTGATTGTCGTATAGAGACAATACAGATGCCTGAACTCTCGCATTGGTAACACCTCCTGCTTCTTTGTTTGGCATTACTAAGATAGGGCGTCCTTCACGAGTCTTAACTAAGATATTAGCAAAGTCTTGACCATTAGCGATGGAAGAAGCATACCAATCTGCAACACCTACAATAGTATCGTCTGGTTTTACTACGTAAGGAATAGATTTTCTCACAGGTCCTTCACAAGCTGCTAAACTAGCTGCCGCAGTGGTAAACCCAACATATTTAAGAAAATCTCTTCTTGAGGTTGATGAATTTTCTAGTGTTTCCTTGTCTCCTAAAAATTCATCTGTAGGAATCTCTTCTACAAACTCATTCTTGCTTAGTGTTTCTACGATAGAACTATCTTCTAGTTCCGCAACACTTTGCCAGTATTTTTTGTTTGAAGCCATTTATATTCGAATTTATCTACTTTCTGATTTATTAATAATGACACTTACCGCATTCTAGCCCTCCTAATTGTGCAATAGTAACTTGCTCAACTCCATATTTCTTAGCTAGTTGCTTGTGAATTTTTTGATAGTACTCGTTTCCTTTTAAGTCAACTTTCGTCTCTCTGTGACAGTCAATACACCATCCCATAGTTAATGGAGCAAACTGATACAATTCATCCATTGTTTCTACCGGACCGTGACATTTCTGACACTCAATTCCTCCAACGGTAACGTGTTGTGAGTGGTTAAAGTAAGCGAAATCTGGTAAGTCGTGTACACGTACCCATTTGATAGGCTTCGTTACTCCTGTATATTCTAATTTATCTGGATCCCAACCTGCAGCATCATAGATCTTTTGAATCTCTGCATTTAATTGAGCTGTTGAATATCCATCTAATTTAGTATCCTCAGCTACTTCAGAAATGTTCTTATGACAGTTCATACATACATTTACTGAAGGAATACCTGAAGTTTTACTGTGTTTTGCTGATGAGTGACAGTACTGACAATCAATCTTATTGTCTCCTGCGTGAATCTTGTGAGAGAATGCAATTGGTTGTACTGGTTGATACCCTTGATCTACACCAACTGTAAATAAAGCCCCGAAGGTGAAATACGCAACAATAAACAACATCATGATTGTTCCTGCTACATGTAAGAATGTATTTCTCTTTAATCCTTCCCAAACTTCTAAAGTGTTCCCCCATAAACCTGGAGTTTTTGGAGCTCCTTTCAATTCGCTGATCGTCTTTAATAAAGCAGCGATCACTAAGAAAGCAGAAACAATTACACCTGCTAAAATCCAAATCAACCATTTTGGCGATTCAGCTTTTTCAGTAGCTACTACCGTTCCTCCATCTACACCTTTTGGCTTAGGATCTCCAACAGTCGTATAGTAAAGAATATCATCGATCTGCTGATCTGTCAACTGTGGGAACGCAGTCATGTTTGACCCGTTGTACTCTTCAAAGATTGCAATTGCATCTCTATCGCCAGTAGCTCTTAAAGCTGCATTGTCTTTAATCCATGCTTTTAACCAATCATTTTCTCTTCTTTCTTCAACACCTCCTAAGGCAGGGCCAATGAATTTCTTATCCAACTTGTGACAAGAAGAACATAGAGATTTGAAAATTTTCCTTCCTTCTTTCTGACGTGCTTCATCTACCGCAGCATCTTGCGCTACAGCATTTAAACTGAAAGAAAATAATAATAGGAATGTAAAACTTTTTAGAAGTACTTTGGCTAGTCGATTGTGTAGATCTACACTTTTCATATTTACAAACTATAGTTTAGTATCTTGTTGCTAAAAATCCTAATTAAAACGGGCACAAAGACCCCACCTAATTAGTTGCACAAAAGTAGTACATATAACTAAATTTTGAAATGCAAAAGGAATGTTAAATTCTAATTTATAACTGTTCTAAATAAGATGGAATTTCAATTTATTTCTGGTCAACTCGTTACCTTTGTAAGCAACATTTTTTTTATGAAAAGGCACAGTCTATTTTTTTCGTTCTTATTCGTTCTTGTTTTTACCGCTCAGCAATCCATTGCTCAAGAGCAAAAAACTGATAGTGAGTTAATTACAGAGCTTATTTCTAAAAAAAGAGACTTTAACAAGAAGTTTGGGTACGGATATAGAATTCAATTATATAATGGTTTTGAGGTCGAAGCAAGAAAGATGCAAGCCAAGTTTAGAATAGAATTTCCCGACATAAAAACCTACTTAACTTACAGCCAACCAGAATGGAAAATTCAGATCGGACTCTACAAAAGTGAGCTGGAAGCCGATCGAATTTTAAACGAATTAGGCCTTAAAAAGAAATTTGGCGCAGGCGTAATTGTCGTTCCTCTCGGAAAATAATTCGTTTTTCCACATCCTCACATTCATACGAGTATTAAAATTCGTTTTTCTAGTATAGGTATATACACCTGTTCTTATAGTTAAAACTACCTGAAAACCAGCAACAGCAAGGCTTTGAGAGTCTTTTTTAGCTACTTTTAGTTGCCCTCTTTCACCATCAAAACTTATTATTATGAAAAACATTACTCGTGTAATTTTATCGTTAGCTCTAACGATATTCTTTTACAACCAAACGTATGCGCAAAATGACAACGGGGTTATTGATGCTCCGGGAGATATTGCCATACTATCTTATCATTCCGACAATGGATCAACAGATGAAGAAGATGGACTTACCTTCTTACTTATAGACGATGCTCCAGCCGGAACCTCCATTCGTTTCATTGATGAAGAATGGAACGGAACTGCTTTTGCTACACCAACTGGCGAAGGAGAACTTTTATGGGAAAACAATACAGGAAGCACTATTCCAGCAGGAACTGTGGTTACTATTTTTGATGCCGATGGATCTTTAGAAACAGCTTCTGTAGGAACCGTAGACGAAATAGAAGCCGGTTTCAATTTTGGAACAGCAGAAGATTTTGTTGCTATTACAGGAACAAGAGCCGCTCCGGGAATTTTTTTAACAGCTGTTGATGGAGATGACGGAACTCCTTTTATCTCTGCCGGTACAGGACTATCACCATCTCAAATTTTATCTTTCTCAGGAGAAGGTAGATATACAGGAGCCACAGAATGTAACAGTACTGCAGCAGACTGCTTGGCACAAGTGTATGATACAGCAAGCAATTGGACCTTTGGAGATTATCCTCATGTAGGAGTTGTTGTTGACGATTTTTTAGGAAGTCTTTTCTTTGTTTGCGGAGCACCAACAGCTCAAGCTACTAGTGCTATTTTTGGAGCAGAATCTTCTTCAACTTTAACCTTGAGCAACTTTACTGCTCCAACAGGAGGAGTTGATGGGTATGCCATCTATATTAATGATTCAAATAGTTTTACCGCTCCAAGCGACGGAGATGAGCCTATTGCAAATCTCAATTGGAACAACTCCGGACAACAAGCTGTTTATTTTGGAAACTCAGATTCTCCTAATATTACAATCACAGGATTAAATACGGGAACAACCTATTTTTTCCAAATCTATGCGTACAACGATTGTGCTGGAATTGAAACTTATGAAACTACCGGATTAAATGCTAATGATACTACAGGCGCAGCAACTGTAACTATTACAGGACTGACAGGAAACAATAAGACCTATGACGGAACAGCAAATGCTACTGTTTCTGGAGCTGCAACATTATCAGGAGTCAATGCAGGAGATGATGTAAGCTTGAGTGGATCGCCTGTTTTTACTTTTGCCACAAGTAATGTTGGCACTGGAATCACCATTACCACAACCGGATATACATTAACTGGTGCAGATGCTGGTAATTACACTTTAATACAGCCTACATTATCCGCAGATATTACTGCTGCAAACTTAACTATTACCGGGCTTGCCGGAGACAACAAAGTTTTTGACGGAACTACAAATGCAACTGCTTCCGGAACTGCAACGCTATCTGGAGTCATTGGAGCTGACGATGTAACTCTAGGAGGAGCACCAGTATTTACTTTTGCAAGTGCCAATGTTGGAACAGGAATTAGTATTAACACAACCGGATTTACTATTTCTGGAGCTGATTCAGGAAATTATAGTTTAACACAGCCCACATTATCTGCAGACATTACTGCAGTTAACTTAACCATTACCGGGCTTACCGGAAATAATAAAGTTTATGATGGAACTACAGATGCTACCGCTTCAGGAACCGCAACATTAACAGGAGTGATTGGAGCTGATGATGTAGTCTTAGGAGGAGCACCTGTATTTACTTTTGCAAGTGCAAATGTTGGAACAGGAATTAGCATTAGCACAACCGGATTTACTATTTCTGGAGCTGATTCAGGAAATTACAGTTTAACACAGCCCACATTATCTGCAGATATTACTGCTGCAAGCTTAACTATTACCGGGCTTGCCGGAGATAACAAAACTTATGACGGAACTACAAATGCTACCGCTTCCGGAACTGCAGCTTTATCAGGAGTTATTGCCGGAGATGATGTTGTTTTAGGAGGCGCTCCTATATTTACTTTTGCAAGTACCAACGTTGGAACAGGAATTAGTATTAACTCAACCGGATTTACTATTTCTGGAGCTGATTCAGGAAATTATAGTTTAACTCAACCCACATTATCTGCAGATATTACTGCTGCAAGCTTAACTATTACCGGGCTTGCTGGCGACAATAAAGTTTATGACGGAACTACAACTACTACCGTTTCTGGAACTGCAACTTTATCAGGAGTTGTTGCCGGAGATGATGTTGTTTTAGGAGGCGCTCCTACATTTACTTTTGCGAGTGCCAACGTTGGAACAGGAATTAGTATTAACTCAGCCGGATATATTATTTCAGGAACCGATTCAGGAAATTACACCTTGACACAACCTACTTTATCTGCTGATATTACCGCTGCAAGCTTAACTATTACCGGACTGACCGGAGACAACAAAGCTTTTGACGGAACAACAAATGCTACTGCTTCCGGAACTGCAACGCTATCTGGAGTGATTGGAGCTGATGATGTAGTCTTAGGAGGATCGCCAACTTTTACTTTTGTAAGCTCTAATGTAGGTGTTGGAATTACTATCAACACAACCGGATTTACTATTTCTGGAGCAGATGCTGCTAATTATAGTTTAACACAGCCTACTTTGTCTGCAAATATTACCGCTACAAACTTAACTATTACCGGACTTGCTGGAGATAATAAAGTTTATGACGGAACTACAACTGCTACCGTTTCTGGAACTGCAACTTTATTAGGAGTTGTTGCCGGAGATGATGTTGTTTTAGGGGGCGCTCCTACATTTACTTTTGCAGATGCTAATGTTGGAACGGGAATCAGTATTAGTACAACCGGATTTACAATCTCCGGAACGGATTCAGGGAATTACACATTGACACAACCAAGCTTATCTGCCGATATTACTGTAGCTAGTTTGACTGTAACCGGATTAACAGGAGATGATAAAGCTTTTGACGGAACAACAACTGCAACTGCTTCTGGAACTGCAGTGCTATCAGGAGTAATTGGTGCTGATGATGTAATTCTGGGAGGAACACCTGTTTTTACTTTTGTAAGTCCTAATGTAGGTGTTGGAATCACCATTAACACTACAGGTTTCACTATTTCCGGAGCAGACTCAGGAAATTATAGCTTGACACAACCTTTACTTTCGGCCAATATTACCGGAGATGCCTTAAGTATTGATAATATTTCTACAACAGATGCTTCTTGTGATGGAACTGACGACGGATCAGCAACAGTGACCGTTTCAGGAGGAACGGCTCCTTATTCTTATGAATGGAGCACCGGTGATACAACTACAAACAATACGCTAGATAATCTTGCTGCCGGGAATTATAATGTTACTGTGGTTGACGCTTTGAACAATTCTATCACACAAAACTTTTCTATTGCCGGAAGAACATCTCCAACAATAACAGTTAGTGAGAACCCAACAGTATATTACGGATACCCCCCGGCCTCTTCTGCTTCGATTGGTGTTGAGTCTATTTCTGGAGGGCAAGCTCCCTTTAGCTATTTATGGAGTACAGGAGAAACTACACAAAGCATCTTGGTATCACCAACAGATACCACCACATATACAGTTATAGTTACAGATGCCAATGGATGCTCTACTACAGCAGATATAATTGTAAACGTAATAGATGTAAGATGTGGTCACCAAGGTCATCAAAACAAAGTAAAGGTATGCCACAAAGGAAAGAAAACACTTTGTATTGCTTGGCAAGCAGTAAGTGCTCATTTAGCGCATGGTGATACTTTAGGTGATTGTAATTCTAACAACAAACAAGTTAAAATTACCAATCTAAAAGTTTACCCAAATCCTTTTAAGCATCATTTATTGGTTAACTTCAATAGCAATTCAAATGCAAGTGTTGATTTAATTATTTTCAATCACAGAGGAAATAAAGTTCTCCAGAAAAACATCGCTCTCAATAATGGCAACACAAAAGCCAGATTGAATTTAGCGAGATTGAAACGAGGAGTTTATTATTTAAAAATAGTGATCAACGGAGAAGTCAAAAAAGTGAAACGTATCATAAAACACTAAGTTTACTGCACAAAAAAACGCCACTGTACAGTGGCGTTTTTCTTATTTTTAAAGGTCTTACTATTTCAGTTTTTTCTTAACTGCTACTTCTTTGTAAGCTTCTATATTATCTCCTTCTTTGATGTCGTTGTAGTTCTTGATCTGAAGTCCACAATCGTATCCTTTAGCTACTTCTTTTACATCGTCTTTAAATCGTTTCAAAGAAGCTAACTCTCCATCGTGCACTACAATTCCTTCACGGATGATTCTTACTTTAGAATCTCTGTAGATCTTACCGTTCATAACCATACAACCTGCAATGTTTCCAACCTTAGAAATCTTATATACTTCTCTGATTTCAACATTTCCGGTAATTTCTTCTTTCATTTCCGGCGACAACAATCCTTCCATTGCATCTTTCAGGTCGTTGATCGCATCATAAATGATCGAGTATGTTCTAATATCTACCTCTTCTTTGTCTGCTACAGTTCTAGCATTTCCTTGAGGTCTTACGTTAAATCCTACAATGATCGCATCAGATGCAGAAGCTAATAACACATCAGATTCTGTGATTGCTCCCACTCCTTTGTGAAGAATGTTCACCTGAATTTCTTCTGTAGATAGTTTCTGGAACGAATCTGTTAAAGCTTCTACAGAACCATCCACATCTCCTTTTAGGATAATGTTTAACTCTTTGAAATCTCCTAAAGCAATACGTCTTCCAATTTCATCAAGTGTTAATGTCTTCTGAGTTCTTACAGATTGCTCACGTTGTAATTGTGAACGCTTGGTTGCAATTTGTTTTGCTTCACGCTCATCATCAAATACATTGAACTTATCTCCAGCTTGAGGCGCACCGTCTAATCCTAAGATAGATACCGGTGTTGAAGGCCCTGCTTCTTTTAGGTTGTTTCCACGCTCGTCAAACATGGCTCTTACTTTACCACTGTGTTTCCCAGCTAATAAGTAATCTCCAATACGAAGTGTTCCTGCTTGTACTAAGATTGTAGATACATATCCTCTACCTTTATCTAATAGGGCTTCTACAACTGTTCCTACAGCATTCTTAGTTGGATTAGCTTTTAATTCCAATACCTCAGCTTCCAGCAATACTTTCTCTAACAACTCATCAACACCTTGTCCTGTTTTTGCTGAAATATCTTGTGATTGAATGCTTCCTCCCCAATCTTCAACTAACAAATTCATGTTTGCTAATTGCTCTTTGATCTTATCTGGATTTGCATTCGGTTTATCTACTTTGTTAATTGCAAAGATAATAGGCACTCCTGCAGCTTGTGCGTGAGAAATTGCCTCTTTTGTTTGTGGCATTACATCATCATCCGCAGCAATTACAATAATTACCAAATCGGTAACCTGAGCTCCACGAGCACGCATTGCCGTAAAGGCCTCGTGACCCGGTGTATCTAAGAAAGCAATTCTTTGCCCTCCTTCAACTTCTACTGAGTAAGCTCCAATGTGCTGTGTAATTCCTCCAGATTCTCCTGCAATTACGTTTGCTTCACGGATATAATCTAACAACGATGTTTTTCCGTGATCTACGTGACCCATTACTGTAATAATTGGAGCACGTGTTTCTAAATCTTCCGGATTGTCTTCTACCTCTGCGATTGCTTCTTCTACTTCGGCTCCAACAAATTCTACTGTATAGTTGAACTCTTCTGCAACAATTGAAAGTGTTTCTGCATCCAAACGTTGGTTCATTGTTACCATCATTCCTAAAGACATACATGCAGAAATGATATTGGTTACAGGAACATCCATCATGGTAGCCACCTCACTTACTGTTACAAATTCTGTAACTTTCAACACTTTGCTTTCTTCAGCTGCTGCAGCTAATTCTGCTTCTGTTTGCTGACGGTGAGCGTCTCTTTTCTCTCTTCTATATTTAGCTCCTTTTCCTTTGTTAGATTTTCCTTGAAGCTTTTCAAGTGTTTCTCTTACTTGCTTTTGGATTTCAGCTTCTGACAATTCTTCTTTCTGAACAACAGGTCTTCTTTGCCCTCTTCTATTATTTCCTCCTCTGTTGTTTCCTTGTCCTCGGTTCTGTCCTTGTCCTCTGTTTTGATTTCCTTGTGCAGTTCCTCCTCCAGGTTTGCTGATTCTTTTTCTCTTACGCTTAGATGCGTCAGTATTTTTATTGTTGTCCTGTTTCTTTGCTTTGTCTTCAGGTTTTTTCTTAACCTTCTCAAATTGTTTCAGGTCAATTTTCTTTCCTGTAAGCTTAGGACCATCCAGTTTTTTATACTGAGTCTTGATGGTTTCAGAACCTTTGTTCTGCTCTTTAGGAGCTTCTTCTTTTTTAGGAGCCACTGGTGCTGGTTTTTCAACCTTTTCAACTTTAGGCTCTTCTTTTGGTTCTTCTTTTACCTCTTCTTTTACTTCTTCTTTTACCGGAGCAACTTCAGGTTCTTTTGAAACTGGAGCCGGAGCCGGTTCTTCTTTCACTTCTGTAACAGGTTCTTCTTTCTTAGCTGGAGCTGGATCTATATCGATCTTACCCACAGTTTTTAACTCTAGCTTTTCAGCTTTAGCTTTCAGAACCTCTTCTTTCTTTTCTTCTTCAGCTCTTTTTCTTTCTTGTTTGGCTTCAAGCTCAAGGCGAATTGCCTCTTTTTCTTTCCTCTTCTCTTCACCAACCTCTTTTGATGCTGCTCGTTTGTTTGCATCTGTTTCGAAACCATCTAAAAGCACCTGATACACTTCCCCTGATATCTTGGTAGTAGGTCTTGCGTCGATCTGATGTCCGTTCTTCGCAAGATATTCCACTGCCCTATCAAGAGAAATGTTTAATTCTCTCAGCACTTTATTTAGTCTCATTGTTTTGCTTTCCGCCATAAACTTTAGTAACCTTTGTTTGTAAAAGTATTATTTTTTTATTGATGATTAATCTTCAAATTCTTCTTTTAGAATTCGTTGAACATCTAAAATTGTTTCTTCTTCTAAATCTGTTCTTTTCAACAATTCTTCTACTGAAGTTTCAAGAACACTTTTAGCTGTATCTAATCCAATGTTTTTAAATTCTTGGATAACCCATCCTTCGATCTCATCTACAAATTCAGTCAATTCAACATCTTCTTCTTCAATTCCTTCTCTTTGTACGTCGATCTCGTATTTGGTCAATTCACTAGCTAAGCGGATGTTTACCCCACCTTTACCAATAGCTTTAGAAACTTCTTCCGGCTTTAAGAACACATTTACACGTCCTTTTTTACCGTTCTTTTCTTCTTCGTATTGCTCTATATTCATAGAAACGATCTTTGCTGGACTCAATGCTCTGGCAATGAACAACTGCTCGTTCTTAGTATAGTTAATTACATCGATGTTCTCATTTCCTAATTCACGAACAATTCCATGAATTCTAGAACCTTTCATTCCCACACAAGCTCCAACAGGATCAATTCTATCATCGTAAGAATCTACAGCTACTTTTGCTTTCTCACCTGGGATTCTAGCCACACCTTCAACGGTAATCAATCCGTCAAATACTTCCGGAATCTCTTGCTCGAATAACTTCACTAAGAACTCAGGCGATGTTCTCGAAAGAATGATTGCCGGTTTGTTTCCTCTTAGTTCAACAGCTTTGATCACTCCTCTTACAGAGTCTCCTTTTCTAAAGAAGTCTGATCTAATCTGCTCGCTCTTTGGCAACACGATCTCGTTTCCTTCATCATCCAATAAGATGATTGCATTGTGACGAATATGATGAACCTCTGCACTGTACAAGTCTCCTTCTAAGTCTTTAAACTGTTTGAAAACATTTGTGCTATCGTGCTCGTGGATCTTAGAAATCAAGTTTTGACGCAATGCCAAAATAGCTCTTCTTCCTAAATCTACTAATTTTACTTCTTCAGACACATCTTCTCCGATCTCAAAATCTGGCTCAATTTTTTGAGCTTCAGTCAATTCGATCTCTTCATTTTCGTCTTCTACTTCACCATCAGCAACCACAATCCTGTTTCTCCAAATCTCCAAATCTCCTTTATCAGGGTTGATAATGATATCGAAGTTATCATCCGAACCAAACTTACGTTTTAACGCGGCTCTGAATACTTCTTCCAAGATAGACATTAGTGTTACTCTGTCTATACTCTTTATATCTTTAAACTCCGAAAATGAATCTATTAACGCTATATTTTCCATTGCATATTCTTCTTAAAATGTAATCTTCACTTTTGCTTCTTTTATATTCTCGTATGCTATTGTAGCATTCTTTTCTACGGTTACTTTACCTTTTCCTACGGGTTTGGGCTCTCTGGCTTTCCATTGCAAAGAGATTCCTTCTTCATTAGCATTGATCAATGTTCCTTCAACTTCGCCTTCTTCGGTCTTTACTTTAAGAACTCTGTTGATGTTCTTTTGATATTGACGCTCAACTACCAATGGCTGGGTAATATCCGGGGAAGTTACTTCCAATGCAAAATCCTCTTCTTCTCTATCTAAATTATGCTCTACATGTCTGCTGATACGAACACATTCTTTTAGTGAAATCCCTTGATCTCCATCAACAATTACCTTGATCTTGTTATTGGGTAAAAATCCCAAATCAATTAGAAATAAAGAATCGTTTTCTTCAATCGCCTCATCAACTAACTTTCTTACTAATTCCTGATCCATAATTAAGGTATAAAAAGAGGGGACTTTAATGTCCCCTTCCTCTTCGTTTTCGTGATTTTCGCTGCAAATATACTAACTAGTTATTTAATACGCAAACGCCTACTATTCAATTATTTTTTGTAAATTTAATGAGCCTCGTTGGCAAATTAATAAGCTTCCCTCCACAACCAACAATCTAACTATGTTCATTATGAGTAAAATATTAGTTCCTGTGGATTTTTCTCAGAAATCTGAGTACGCGGTAAAGCTTGCCGCAAAAATAGGGAAGAAAACAAGCTGCGAAATCTATTTATTACATATGGTTGAACTTCCGTCCGGAATAGTAGACATGGGGGCTGGGAGTAATTTTAGCATCCCGGAAAGCATGATGTATTTACGCAAAGTAAAAGAAAAACTACTGGATCTAAAGTCAAGGTATTTTAATGAAGATCAGGTAGCTAGACATGCCATTCGCTTTCAAACACCTTATGATGGTATTCGAGATTACTCAAAAAAAATTGATGCCGATTTAATCATCATGGGATCTCAAGGAATTTCTGATTTTGAAGAAATGATTATTGGCTCTAACACCGAAAAAATTGTTAGAACTTCCGAAATTCCTGTAATAGTAGTAAAGACAGACACAAACAAATTCAAATTAAAAGATCTCGTATACGCGTCTAATTTTAAAGATGATAACAAAGAGTCTTTCAAGAAATTCTTAGGATTTGCAAAACTGTTTAAAAGCAAAATTCATCTCTTAAAAATAAATACCATCGGGAAATTTGAAAGCTCGTCTGTTACCAAACAAAAAATCAAAGATTTTATCAACGGATTGGATATTCCTAAAAGCACAATTAACGTGTATAACGATACATCTGTGGTAAAGGGAATCACTAATTTCTCTAGAGATATTAATGCCGATCTCATTGCCTTAAGCACTCACGGAAGAAGCGGGCTTTCCAGCCTGTTTAACGGAAGCATTACCAAGAGTGTCTCAAAAAACGTCTTAAGACCTGTGATCACATTCAAACTATAAATGAAAAAAACCTCTCAAATTTGAGAGGTTTTTTGTTGGCCCACAAGGACTCCCTTCGGCAAGCTCAGGATAAACCCTGCTTATAGTAAGCAAGTTCTCATCCTTAAACTTTTTCAAATAAAAAATCCCGACTCTAAAAAGTCGGGATTTCGTTGGCCCACAAGGACTCGAACCTTGAATAACGGCACCAAAAACCGGTGTGTTACCATTACACCATGGGCCAATGCCTTTATTGCGGATGCAAATTTAAATCAATCTTTTGATACTGCAAACATTTTATTGAGTTTTTTGATTTTAACAAAGTTTTATCATCAATCCTATCCTATTACTGGACTTAGAAACGTTTTTTCTGTGATAAATTAGTAAATTCGCCTCCATATATTACTATAGTATGACGTCAGAAAACTTCAAAAAATGGAACCTAATTCTAGGTTGGGGGACATTTCTTATAGCTCTAATTACCTACGCATTAACGTTAGAGCCAACGGTTAGTTCATGGGATTGCGGGGAGTATATCTCTACTTCTGTTAAATTGGAAGTAGGTCACCCTCCGGGAGCACCACTATTTCAAATGTTAGGTGCGTTCTTTGCGATGTTCACTAGTAATCCTGAAAATATTGCTATGATGGTAAACTTCATGTCGGCATTGGCAAGTGCGTTTACTATTCTGTTCATGTTCTGGACCATTAGCAACTTAGGAAAAAAATTAGCTGTGAAATCAGGAGAGGTTTCCGAAGGTTCTTACATTGCCGTTTTAGGTAGTGCTTTGGTAGGATCTTTGGCCTATACATTCTCAGATAGTTTTTGGTTTAGTGCGGTAGAAGGAGAGGTGTATGCCATGTCTTCTTTCTTAATGGCTGTACTTTTCTGGCTGGGATTAAAGTGGGAAAGCGAAATCAATACTCCTAGAGGAAACAAGTGGTTGGTATTGATCAGTTTTGTTGTTGGACTTTCTTTTGGAGTTCACATCCTTTCTTTATTGGTAATTCCATCCATCGTATTGTTGTATTTCTTTAAGACTTACCATACTATTAACGCAAAAACCACAGTAATTGCTACCGTTATTTCAATACTGGTACTTGCTTTTGTATTTAAATTCTTATTCCCGTTTACATTAAAGTTCTTTAGTGCTTCCGAATTGTTCTTTATCAATTCTATCGGATTGCCATACAACTCAGGAACTATTATTGCCGGAATCATTTTGGTTGCTGCTTTTTACTTTGGATTAAAGTACACCCGAAAAACACAAAAAATTACAGCCAATACATTGATCTTATCTGTTCTGTTTATCATGATCGGATTCTCATCTTGGTTGATGCTCCCTATTAGAGCCAATGCAAATACAACAATTAACGAGAACGACCCTTCCAGTGCACGAGAATTGTTGGCCTACTACAACAGAGAACAATACGGTGATGCCAATGTATTTTACGACACCTATTACTCAAACGTATACAGAAGAGAACAAGATTCTAAGAATCCTACCAAAGATGATAAGCCTAAATATGAAAAGAAGAACGGAAAGTATGAGATTGTAAACAACTACAAAGGAGTACTTCCTAACTTCTCTGATCGTCATAAAGGATTTATTCCGAGGATGACAAATACCAGCGATCAGTCTATTAAGATTTACAAGGCTATCACAGGAATTCCGGAGAACAGTACGCGTAGACCAACATTTGCCGAGAACATGAAGTTTATGATCGACTACCAGTTTGGTTACATGTACGGTCGTTATTTTATGTGGAATTTTGTGGGTCGCCAGAACGATACACAAGGAATGCTGGATAAGTTTAACGGAAATTGGTTGAGCGGTATTCCTGCAATTGATAATAGAAGATTAGGTCCTCAGGAGAATCTTCCTTCGGATGTTCTAGAAAACAAAGGAAGAAACAAATACTATTTCTTACCTCTTATCTTAGGACTGATTGGGTTGCTGTATCAAATTCGTAAAGACAAAGAAAACTTCTATACACTATTGATCTTTTTCATCTTTACCGGATTTGCCATTATCTTCTATACAAACCCAAAACCTTTTGAACCTAGAGAACGTGATTATGCCGTTGTAGGTTCCTTCTATATTTTTGCTATTTGGATTGGATTTGGAGTCTATGCACTCTATCAATCTTTAAGAAAAATGGCCAGTCAGAAAATGGTTGCAACAGGAGTTACTGTTTTATCATTGGCTGCGGTTCCTTTATTAATGGCTTCTCAAAACTGGGACGATCATGACAGGTCTAACAGATACACAACACGTTTAAATGCACAAGCGTATTTAGAGTCGTGTGACCCGAATGCCATCATGTTTACCATTGGTGATAATGATACTTTCCCATTGTGGTATATGCAAGAAGTAGAAGGTATAAGAACAGATATAAAATTGGTAAACACCAGTCTTTTTGCTACAGATTGGTATATAGATCAGATGAAGAGAAAGACTTATGATGCGCCACCAATTCCATCACAATTAGAACACGATCAATACAGATACGGAACCTTGGATGTGGCTTACTATTTTGAGCAATTGTTCCCACAGTACAAAGATTCTATTATTGATATTAAGACATTCATGTCTTGGATTGAAAGTGATGATCCTCGTACTTTCTATGACATTGATGAAGATGGAAACCCTGAAAAAGTATTACCAACCAACAACATCAGAATTCCTGTAAATAAAGAGAATGCTCTAAAATATGGTATTGTAGCTGCCAAAGATGCAGATAAGATGTTAGATTATATAGATATTAAGATAGACAGAGGAATTACCAAGAACAGAATTCTAATGTTGGATATCTTGGCAAACTTCGACTGGAAACAACCCATCTATTTTACAGGAGGTGCTTATGCTGCCGAAGAATATATCTGGTTAAAGAACTACTTACAATTGGATGGAGTTTCTTATAAGTTTGTACCTATAAAAACACCAAACGAAGGTATGTTTGATATGGGACGTATAGATCCTGATAAGATGTATACCAATATTAAGAAATTGGATTGGGGTAACATTAACGATGGTAAGATCTATTTAGATGAGCAAACCAAAAAGAATGCAATCTCTTTACGTAACAGCATGATTCGTTTGGCAGAAGCATTTGCTATAGAAGGTGATACCATACAAGCTGTTGAAGTATTGGATCTTTCTCTAGAAAAGATGCCAATTAAAGACTTTGGGCACTATAGCTTGTCTTTAGGATATCCTGAGATCTATTATCAATTAGGAGAAAAGGAGAAAGCACGAAAATCTGCTCAAACACTTTTCCAGATCTTTAAAGAGCAATTGGAGTGGTACTCTGAATTCCCAAAAGATCAGGTTGAATGGGTTTTTGAAGAGATAGACAACAACCTATTATTATTAAGAAATGTAGTAGGTCAGGTAGAACGATATGACGATAAGGCTGAATTCCAGAAAATGCAAGGCGATTTCATCAACATTGTAAAACTGTTCAGTCATTTGATTCCTGAAGAGGAACAATAATCATGAAACTATATACTGTAAAGACGCCAGGTATCATTCGGAGTATATTCCCGAATTATATCTGGCGTTTTTCTTCTACTTCCAAAGAGATCTATCTTACTTTTGATGATGGACCTACTCCGGAAGTTACCGAGTTTGTTTTAGATGAGCTGCAAAAGTTTAATGCCAAAGCCACCTTCTTTTGTATTGGAAAGAACGTAAAATGTAATCACCGTATATACGAACGTATTTTAGAAGAGGGTCATGCTGTTGGTAATCATACCTTCAACCATCTAAAGGGGACAAAAACAAAGAACAACATCTACTTAGAAAATGTAGCGCATGCCGCAGCTCACATTCATTCAAAATTGTTTCGCCCTCCTTATGGGAAGCTTAGATCTTCTCAAGGCAAAGCTTTGAGAAAAAAGGGATATTCTATTGTAATGTGGGATGTATTGAGTGGCGATTTTGATACTTCTATAACTCCGGAAACTTGTTTAAACAATGTATTACAAAATACCAAAAGTGGTAGCATTGTAGTAATGCACGATAGTGTAAAAGCAAAAGACAAGGTGTATTATTCTTTGCCAAAGATCTTGGCTCACTTTGCAGAGAAAGGGTTTGAGTTTAAAGCAATTTCTGCTTGATTTAAAACGAGAAGCTTTTTAGGAACTTATTGTGTAGACATCTCGCTTCCGCTCGATATGACACATCTTAATGTGTCTTTTTAAACCATAAAAACACATCTGAATTCAGATAGATAAAATGTAAAAGGAAACTTTTGAACTACTGTTAGAAGTATTGCTGTACCAGTCCAATTAAGGTGTTTGCATCTTGCTCTCCTGTTTGACGCCATTTCATCTCACCGTTCTTATAGATCATAAACGTTGGATTTCCTTTGACTCTCAGGGCTTCTGCAAGCGCTTCATTCTTTTTGATGTCGATCTTAATTACCTTGGCTTTATCTCCCAAAGCAGCAGCAACATCTCTTAAAGTATCCAAATTATTGTCAGCATCTTCCCAATCGAAATAGAAGTCGATTAAGACGGGTTTTTCAATACTGATTAATTCGCCAAACTTTGTCATTTTTGTTTGTTTTACGTACGTCTCAAACGCGTTTTACGGCGCTTTCTTGCTTACAAATATAACATTTCTGCTCAATTCACTTGATTATCAAGCTTTTTTCAGCTCAATAACCGTGATTTCCGGCCAAATTCCTACGCGTCCGGGGAAAGCATGGTAGCCAAATCCTCGGTTTACGTTAATATATCTTCCAAACTCTTCATAGAGTCCGGCCCACTGTCTGTATACGTATTTAGAAGGGCTCCATTTGATCCATCCCGGAATCTCAATTCCCATTTGCAACCCGTGTGTATGACCACTTAGGGTTAGCTGATAATTAAAATCGTCATTCTTTACCTGAACATCCCAATGCGAAGGATCGTGAGACATCAACACTTTAAAATCGTCTTGCTGTATTTGCTCAGAAGCTTTCTTTAAATCTCCTTTCTTCTGAAAACCTCCTTTTCCCCAATTCTCTACTCCTACCAAAGCTATCTTCTGTCCGTCTTTTTCTATGTAACGACTCTCATTACACAACAAATCGAATCCCATTTTGGGGTGAATGTCTTTTACCGCTTGAAAATTGGCTTGTTTTGCCTCTTCAGAAGGCCAACTGGTATAATCTCCGTAATCGTGGTTTCCTAAAACAGAGTACTTTCCGTAAGGAGCATTCAAATTACCAAACATCTCTATCCAATTGTCCATTTCTACCGCCTTGTTGTTTACAATATCTCCGGTAAACAGAATCATATCTGATTGCTGATCGTTGATCATATTCACACCATACTGAATCTTCTCTTTGTTGGTAAAACTCCCTGAGTGAATATCGGAAATCTGAGTAATGGTAAATCCATCAAAAGCATCGGGTAGATCTTTGAAAGACAATTGATATTTCAGTACCTTGTAATTATATCGTCCTTGAATGATTCCGTAGAGGAAAGAGGTAAACGGAATGGCAGCCACAATTAATGCCAATTGCGAAATAAATTTACGTCTTCCGGCAATGGGTTTTGTGGGTTGGCTTCCTGCCCAAGAGATTAGCTTTTGTACCCAACGCACAACATCTTCTCCAAATAAAATAACTAGGATCAATATTTTAGGGATAATGGCTGTAAGCATCATTCCTGCTGCTAGTTGAAACTGCTTGGTCTGTCCTGCCGATCTTGGTGTGGTAAAGATTACAAAGAGGAAATAGGCATATACTGCTATTCCAACAGTAAGCCAAGACCAACGAATAATTTTGTTTTTAGTGACTGTTTTGATAGCCTGAAATGCGTAGTATTCCAGTATAAAAACCACCACAGAAAAGATGATGAGGGGTAAAAACCATCGAGGCATAAATCAACTTGATTTTAATTAAACAAAGATACGGGTTATATACATCATGAATTTTAACATCATGTTAAAGTTTTGTAGCTTTATTGCGGAGTTCGCAGCGACAAATATTCTTTGAATATATTGTCTGTTTAACTATCTTCACCTTACAATCATAAAACCATCAAATGTCTGACAAAAAACGACTTTTTTTACTGGATGCCTATGCATTGATCTTTAGAGGTTACTACGCTTTTATTAAAAACCCACGAATCAACTCAAAAGGAATGGACACCTCAGCCATTATGGGATTTACCAATTCCTTATTGGATGTGATCAAACGTGAAAAACCGGATTATCTGGCGGTGTGTTTTGACAGAGGTGGTAGTGCGGCGAGAACGGAAGCTTTTCCTGAGTACAAAGCCAATCGACAAGAAACACCGGAAGCCATTAGAATTGCGGTTCCTTATATCGAAAAGATCTTGGAAGCCATGAACATTCCGGCCATTGTAAAAGAAGGATTTGAAGCAGATGATATTATAGGAACTTTAGCCAAAAAGGCTGAGAAGAAAGGACTGGAAACCTATATGGTAACGCCTGATAAGGACTTTGCCCAACTGGTATCTGACAGTATTTTCATGTTCCGCCCTCCTCGTATGGGAAATTCCTACGAAAAATGGGGAGTAAAAGAAGTACAGGAAAAGTTTGAGGTAGAACGACCGGAACAGGTGATCGACTATTTGGGAATGATGGGTGATTCTGTTGATAACATTCCGGGACTGCCGGGTGTGGGAGATAAAACTGCCAAGAAGTTCATTGCGGCTTATGGCTCTATGGAAGGTCTGTTGGAAAATACCCACGAGCTAAAAGGAAAGATGAAAGAAAAGGTAGAGAATAACAAAGAGCTTGGGATATTATCCAAAGAACTGGCTACCATCATGCTGGATGTTCCTGTAGAATTGAATGAAGATGAACTTATTTTTGAGCAACCCAATGTAGAAGCTGTTAAAGAGATCTTTACCGAATTAGAGTTCCGTCGTTTGACAGAGAATTTCTTAAAGACCTTTGCTGCTTCTACCACTCAAGATGCCCCTAAGGATGTTACTTCGAGCGGAGGCGAGAAGTCTCCAAAAGCAGCTCCATCCAACGGACAATTTGATCTGTTTGCAGCTCCGGGAAGCGGAAATGTAACAGAAGAAGAAAGTTTATCGGGTTTAAAAACCATTAAGAATACAGATCATTTCTATCAGCATGTAAATACATCGTTATCCAGAAAGCTGTTGCTACAAAAACTAATGCAGCAAACTTCTGTGTGTTTTGATACAGAAACTACAGGGTTAAAGGCTTTGGAAGTAGAAGTGATTGGAATTGCTTTTGCTTGGGAAGTAGGCAAAGGATATTACGTGTCTTTACCGGAAGATCAGGAAGAGACACAACAGATTTTAGAAGAATTTCGTCCATTTTTTGAGAATGAGAACATAGAAAAGATCGGACACAATTTAAAATACGACATCAAGGTACTGTCTAACTACAACATGCCTGTAAAAGGAAAATTGTTTGATACCATGATTGCGCATTATCTCATTAATCCGGATATGCGTCATAATATGGATGTGTTGGCAGAAACCTATTTAAACTATCAACCGGTTTCTATTACAGAACTAATTGGTAAAAAAGGAAAAAATCAACTCTCTATGCGTGTGGTTCCTATTGCAGATCAAACGGAATATGCGGTTGAAGATGCAGACATCACCTTGCAATTAAAAGAGCATTTTACCAAAGAGTTGGACAGCGGAAACGTAACTCAATTGTTTAACGATGTAGAGTTGCCATTGGTATCTGTACTAACAGCCATGGAAATAGAAGGAATTAACCTAAATACCGATTTCTTAAAAGAACTATCGGTGGCTTTAACGGATGACATTAAACGTTTGGAGCAAAATATTTACGAGCAAGCGGGAGAAGAATTTAACATTGCTTCACCAAAGCAGTTGGGACCTATTTTGTTTGATAAGTTAAAGTTGGTAGACAAACCTAAAAAGACCAAAACAGGGCAGTATTCTACGGCAGAAGACGTGCTGTCTTATTTAGCCAAAGATCATCAAATTGTATCGGATATTTTAGAATACCGCCAGTATAAAAAACTACAAAGCACGTATGTAGATGCTTTGCCGGAAGAGATCAACCCAAAAACCGGACGTGTGCATACGGTGTATGCGCAAGCGGTGGCAGCTACGGGTCGTTTGAGTTCTAACAACCCAAACTTACAGAACATTCCTATTAGAACAGAACGCGGACGCCAGGTACGTAAAGCCTTTGTACCGCGTGATGAAAATTATGTGTTGCTGGCAGCCGATTATTCGCAAATAGAATTACGCATTATTGCGGCATTGAGTGAAGAGGAAACCATGATTCAAGCCTTTCAAAACGGAGAAGACATTCATGCCTCTACCGCTGCAAAAGTGTTTAATGTACCTATTAATGAAGTAACTCGCGAGCAACGTAGCAACGCCAAAACGGTGAACTTTGGAATTATCTATGGTGTATCTGCTTTTGGGTTGAGCAATCAAACCAACTTAACGCGTAAAGAATCTAAGGAATTGATTGATACCTATTATGAAACTTACCCAAAGTTGCGTGCCTATATGTCTAAACAAGTAGATTTTGCCAGAGATAATGGCTATGTAGAAACGGTATTGCAACGTAGACGCTATTTAAAAGACATTAATTCCAGAAATGCCATTGTACGTGGTGCGGCAGAACGAAATGCGGTAAATGCGCCGATTCAGGGGTCTGCGGCAGACATTATAAAACTGGCAATGATTAATATTCACAAGCGTTTTGAGCAAGAGCAGTTTAAGTCTAAGATGTTGTTGCAGGTGCATGATGAATTGGTGTTTGATGCCCACAAAGACGAGCTAGACACCATAAAACCCATCATCAAAGAAGAAATGGAAAATGCTTATAAACTAGCGGTGCCGTTGGATGTAGAAATGGGCTTAGGTACAAATTGGTTGGAGGCGCATTAAACTCAAAAAATAGACAAGTTAAGAAACCCTCCTTAAAAGTGAAAAAAGAAGAAGAATTTAAAGAAATCAAGTCTGAACTATTAATTGAAATTATTCAACATGACTCAAATACAGACTATTTTAAAAGTTATCATACATACTTCTCAGAATTAGAAAACAAATCAACTAGGTGGGACTATAATGCTTATATAAGAAAAGCAAAAGCATTAATTAATGATAATGGACTAGATAATTTTTTTGATTTCAAACTTAATACCAAGCCAGAAATAATAGATGAAAATGGCTACGAATATTTTGTAAAGTATAAAATACTTATTAAAAATCTTAAAATTGCTTGTAATTCAGAACAAATTAAGCTTCACTCATTAGTTATAGATGAGAAGTATCCTGAAGATTCAAATCTAATGAAAGATCAATATAGAGGAGGAATATACATTGAATTCAAAAACTGTGAATTCGTTAGTATTAAATCCAACTATAACTCATATGTGAATATTGATCTTGGGCAAAACGCTAGATTAACTCTTACCAAAAATAAATTCCACAATGTGGATTTTTACTTAAATGCTAATTATAATAATTGCTTCGTTCATTTTGACTCAAATAAGTTTTATAATCGACATCTGACGATTAGTGGGGCTGTCAATAATGATGGAACACACGGTTTTCGCTCAAACTCCTGGTCTATAAGTGGTGAATTGGCAGGTAAACTATACGCTGTCAAGAGGCTTGAAAGAATGGTTAATAAAAATGGGTATGACAAAAAGCATAGCGAATTAATAGCCAAGCTAGAAAAGAAAGAGAATATTTCTAATAACGAAATTCTTGACTATTTGATTGCTTCAGATAACAAATATAGAATTAACTATAGTGACATAGAATACAGTCAAAGTAAAAATACTATTGTTAGCTTTCGAAATAATGAAATAAATAAAATTCAGATTGGAGGACAAAAACTTTTCTTTTTGGGAAAAAATGAAATAAATAAAATTTGTACTAGTCACCTTTCTGAAAACATTTATTATGGACCTTATAACAGATTAGATAAAGAAAAACAATATGGTATTCACCATAAAGAATTATTTATTGCCTTGAAAGAGGATGCTATTAGAAGAAATGACAAATCTCAAGAATTAATTTTTAATCGAGAAGTCTTAAAGTGTGAAAGACAACTTCTAAAAAAAGAAAGTGCCAATTTCAAATGGTATTGGGATAAAACTAGAAAAGATAGAATTATACTAACTTTCAACAGATTGACTAATAATTACGGATTAAGCTGGATCGTGCCAATATTTTGGATTTTAGGATTGAATTTATTGTACTGTTTCTTCTTTTTTGGCTTTAACTATAGGCTTTCTTTAAGTTGGGAGAACTTCTTTAATACTTTAGGTATGTTTTCTGAATTTCTATTACCTACCAATAACGTTGAAGATATTACTGGAATTAAAAACTTAAACAAAGGATGGGAAGCAGCAAATATTATCAAAAATATTTTTTTAGCAGCTTTTATTTATCAAACATTAAGAGCTTTTAGAAGGTTTAGAAATACATAATTAAATACCCTCCAACACCAACCCTTCTAGTACATTTATAAGATCTTGCACATCTTTAGAAGCAGAGAGTTCTACCATTTCTGCACTTACACAATAGGTAGCTAGGTAATGTAGTAGTTTTAAAGACTCATAAAAACTTTGTACTTCTTTGGGGTGTAGTAACTCTAACAATTCTTTTTGTGCCGGGCTTAGGTTTGGTTTCATTCTTTTTCAATGGTTTTTGTGTACAACAAGTTTATATGATTTCCTTGAGAATTTTGTCATACATATCTATGACTAAATTAAATTTATAAAAAGATGAGGAGAGTTGTGTTCGGTATAATAAACATGGTTTTTTAAGTTGATAAGTATGGTGTTTATTTGTTATTTTTAGGGAGTATAAAAATTGAAATGAATCCTAAATATCTTATCGCTTTAGTTTTTCACTTATTGTTTATGCCAGGAGCAGTCTTGGGTTACTTTTTTGCTGTTTATGATCCAAATCAAGAAACAGATATTGTTCAAGCGCTGTTAACATTAACCATTCTAATTTTTATTAGTGAACTTATTGTTTGGTTCGACTTTGTAAAGTTTCGTTTTACAAAACATTATAGCGAAAATCAGTATTTAATAAGAAGGCTTCTTCGTAGTTTTTTCACTATGGGAGCTACTTTTGGAGTTATGTTTGCAAGTAGTTTTACTGAAGTTGGAGGAGGCATCATGATTCTTTATTATCTCTTAATAACTCCTTTAAAGTTTCGATTTAAACAATTCACAGCTCATTGATGTAACCGTTTATTTGTTATTTTTAGAGTATTAAAAAGTTGAAAGAATTACCAAAAGATATTGTTGAAGAAATGAGAATCCGATTTGATTCGGACTTCAACAATGCGAATAAAATTTTGACAGAATATTTAAATAAATATGACTATTTGAATTCTGACAGAATTATTCGCTGTGTGATATTTTTAGCTAATGACGAAATTCAAAGTTTTAAATCGTTTTTAGAATCTGCAAAAGGCGACCCAAGAGATGTCATTTGGTGGGCTGAATATGATAATCGAGATTCTTTAAATAACAATAAAAGAGTTCGAGATTTTAGTAAGCCTTTTAAAGAAAATACAATCTAAATGGAAAACTTAAAGAAGTGTATTACAACTCAAGTATCTATTGAAAAAAAATCAATAGATCATATTCTTTCCGTTTTCGAACCTTTAGAAATAAAAAGAGGAGAATACTTTATCAGATCAGGAAGAATTTGTCGGGAAATGGCATTTATCGAGTCCGGATACATGAGAATATTTGATATAGTAGACGGCAAAGAAATAACATTGTGGATTGGTGGTAACGGTAGGTTTGTAACCTCTCTTTCCAGTTTTATTTTTGAAACAAAAAACAACTGGAATATACAAGCAATAACAGATTGTAAACTTTATATCATTACTAGAAAAAATCATTTTAGACTTAATCAAACAGAACCTAAATGGCTAGAGTTTGATAATATATTATTAGCAAAATCTTTTGCTTTATTAGAAAGAAAAATGTTTTCTCAACTACATACAACAGCCAAGCAACGCTATGATAGTTTGCTTGCAGAAGAACCGGAGCTGTTTAAACATGTTCCTCTACAATACATAGCTTCTATGATAGGTGTTACACCAGAATCTTTAAGTAGGTTGAGAAAAATTCATTAATTACCATTTGTCAAGAGAGATGTAGTTGCGTTTGTAGAAATTTGTAAGAACAAAATTTTACCGCAATGAACAAACTACAAAAAGCACTAAAAATAAATGCTCTATTCTCAAGTATCTCCGGAGCAATACTAATTCTATTAAATCGTCAACTCGCCAACCTATTTGGCACTACAAACAACACTGTTTTTTGGATTATTGGATTAGCTCTCATCTACTTTGCAATAACCATATGGTACGAAATAAGAAAACAAAGGAAACTTGCTGTTTTATGGATTATCATTCAAGATTATGTTTGGGTTTTAGGTAGTTTCGTATTACTAATTGCAAACCCTTTTCAAATTACACAAACAGGAAATCTTATAATTGGCGTTGTTGCTTTAATTGTTTTGTATATGGGAATTAATCAAATGATTGGATTGAAAAAAACTACCGCCCAAAATTTATAAAAATAATTACTAAATTAGTAGTAGATAAAAAAGTAGTTGCTATTTAACCATACTTAATTTTCCTTAAGAAAACCTATCACATAGAACTGCAACTATTCATATGTGGCCATTATGTATAATTTAAGGCATGAGCAAAAATACTATTGAATACATATCGATATTTTCATCAATCATTTCGTTGATTTCAGGACTAATTACTATTAATGATAACAACATTTATCTATCTATATCATTAATACTTATTAGTTTGATATTTATCTTATACATATTTTATAGAAACTATTATAATCCTATTAATTTCAGCACTCTAAAAGAATCCATTGAATTAAATATCGAAGATGAAAAAGGAGAGCTTGTAAAGTATAAAAAAAATATCTTATTGAAATGCTCTAAATCAAATGCTTATTACTTCTTTAACAGTTTAAATGAATTTAATGGAAAAATTAAAAATATCAAGGTTTCCAATGGGAATATAGATACCATTACTAAAAACAACGGTATTTATCTTATTATGTCTAAATTAGAAGCACCTCTTAAAAGGGGGGAAATATTAGAACGAAGTATAGAATGCGAATTTATAAACTGCTTTATTAATGAAAAGGAATTTTGGTCTTCAACCAAAAACTACCCAGGAACGCATCTTGAAATTAAAATTTGTTTCCCTATTAATAGAACCCCTAAAACATTCTCGTCTTACGAGAAAATTGGACATATTGAAAAATTAATGAAATCACAACCAAACTATAAAATAGAAAACAACAAGTACATCTTAACATTAAATGTTAAGAAAGTGAAATTATTTGCAACATACTATTTAAAGTGGGAATGGTAACTATTTATTAGCACCTCCGTCACCTCCAGGGTTTTTAAGCATTCTTTTTATTTTCATAAAATCTAAATATTTTAATAAAAATACAAAAAAGACTATAATTTATCGATAAGTAATATAAAGGTTTATTTGTTATTTTAGAGCTCCAAAAAATTGCATTAAAATGAATAACCTTTTACGTATCGTATTGATGTGGTTGCCTTCTGTGGCAATTACATTGTTTTACATTCCAAACGCTTTGGATAAGATCCTTAACTCAAATCAAACAGATAAAATTGTGGCCAACCCTAGTATAATGATTGCTACCGGAGTGTTTCTTTTGGTGGCAACGGGACTATTCTTATACAATAAAACAATACTCATTGGCACTTCTCTTTTAGCTTTGTATATGACTTTTATTGTGTTTGTTCATATGTACAAAGGGAAACCTTATGAAGTAACCGTTTTAATTATAATGGCAACCATTTTTGCTTCTTATATAAGAAAACCTCAACTATTTCATCCTAAAGAAGAAGTGTAGTGGTTATTTGTTATTTTTAGGGAGTATTAAAACATGGAAAAGAAAACTACTATTACAAAGCGTGGGATTTAATCAACATAAATTAGAATTAATAGATAAACTTCAAAACTCATCTGACTATAAAAAAGATGAGGCTTTACAGAGTGTGGTTGAAATTTTGAAAAGAATGGAATCTGATAGAGATTTGAAAAAACAAAAAGCGTTAATCGATAGAATTTCAATTGATAGCGTCTTGGATTGGGATTTAATTAACCTAATATCAGAGTTCACACACAGTCATACTTAATAAACATCTAGGTTTATTTTTTATTTTTAGGGAGTTATACTTTATAATAAATGGATCCAAGAAAAACAATAATCATCGTTCTTTTAACCTTGGTAACAAATGTTTTATTTGCTCAGGTTGCAAATCATAATGATACCATCTCTTCAACACAGCACAAACTGAATTTAGAATACAATGTTATGACCAACATAACATTGGAAAAACCTAAAAGGTACAACAACAAGAAGCGCTATAAGTATATAAAAGACGGAGTGTATTTAGATTTGAAAGAAAAAAAAAGTTTCAAATACAGAATGACAATTTCCTACAAACAAAAAGCCGATAAACCCAACAGTCAATATCCTTTGGAGGATATTTTAGACAAATACTTATTGTATGTATCGCATGAATTCAAGGCAAGAAAACATCGATTCAAAATTGAATTAGGTGGTGACCTTGATAATATCTTAAAAGCAAAAAAAGAGCTTATTGGAAAAAAGGTCTTTAACCGCGATTATGTTGGAGAAGACGGAAAAGTATACACAAAACTTGTTATCGAATAAAAGAGAAGCTCCACTCGATAGTTAACACCATTAAAAATGCAAGCGTTTATTTGCTATTTTTAGAAACTCAAAATTAAACTCTATGAAAAAAACAATTCTTCTACTTTTTACTATCTCCTCTTTAAGCCTGTTTGGGCAAGAAAAATTATCAATTGAGATTGACAATCCTCAACCCAGGGTTGATCAACGTGTAACTTTCTCTATAAACATAGATTTTCTAGCGAGTTATTTGAAAAAAGAGCTAGGAAAAAACATAGAGCTTACGCGCTCAAAATCCATATTTGGAAGTCAATCAGATGATTTTGAAAGAGTGGTCGTATTTAAAAAAGCAAAAAAATATAAAGTAGGGCCTTTTAATTTCGAGTTCAATGGTAAAAAATACACAACAAACACTATCGAGATTAAGGTACTTCCAAAACTTCCAATGGAAGAAGGTTTGTGGTTAAGGCTGGCAGAATTTGAAGGAGATAAATATCTAATTTTAGAACAACTAGTAAAGAACAGACCAAATAAAACAATAAATGAAAATGGTGGTTATACACATACCATTGGTGGTGTTAAGCCTGAAGGAATAGAACTTGCAGACTTAAACGAGAATCTAACCGAAGGAATTCATTTAGATTTCTACAGTTCTTCTTCAAATACTTTAACCCCAGAAGGAGCAGAACTTTTTGATATAGGATATACATATTCTATTAAAAAATATGAAATAACATTTGATGAGAATTTTGAAGGTGATTATAAAATTTCAGAAAAAGACATCAAAAACCTACCAAAAATTTTCAATATTGGAAAAATTCGATTACGTAAATAACTAATTATAATAGCAACTACCCCATTTAGTGAACTACAAATTATACTACAAAGACCTTGAAATTGGAACGATTGTTCAAGAAGATCAAGACTTTCCTAACTTATTTGGAACATATAAACTTTCAGATAAGCTTAAATCAGGTCATAATTTTATAAATGAGTATATCAAATATTCTGTTGAAGCTTATGCTCTTATGAATAAAGATGAACAGAAATGGTTGAAACTTGTTCAATCTGAAGAAGAAAAATTTGGCGAGTTAATCGAGTCGGAAGATTGGAAATTGATCGATCAAAAAGGTGAAGTTCATAAAATCTTAATTCCGAATTTTGGAAATCATAATGAAATTGTATGGAGATGGGGTTAAAAAAATACGGAACAAATTCAAATTCGGAGAAAATATAATTGAACATCAAAATTTAGACAATAAGTCTGGATTGGAAAGTGGCTTTATAGACAAAAACACGAACGAAGGGATAATGGGAAAAGTGATGTAATCGTTTATTTGCTATTTTTAGAAACTCAAAATTAAACTCATGAAAAAACTAATTGGCATACTTTGCATTGGTCTTATGGTAATAGGGTGTAAAGAAAACACTTCACAAAAGAAAAAAGTTCCTCAAAAAGTAGTTTTCAATCAAGACTTAGCCAATGAGCTAGAAAAAATGGCAGAAGTAGATCAAATTGCGGCTTACATTCCGCAAGGAGAATACAAAAAATTAAGTACTGAAGATTGGAATGCTTTTAAAGACAGTGTTTTTACCACTCATCAAAAGCGAATAAAAGAATTGTTTGATCAGCATGGTTTTTTAGGATTTGATTTAGTGGGCAAAGAAGGTTCGTCTAATTTCTGGGTAATGGTACAGCACTCCGATCATAATCCTGCTTTTCAAAAAGCTGTATTAGAAAAAATGAAACAGGAAGTTTTAAAAAAGAATGCACATTCAAGAGAATACGGACTTTTAACAGATCGTGTAAATATCAACTCAGGTTTACCTCAAGTATACGGAACTCAAGTAGATTATAATTGGGAAATCTGCCAAGCTTATCCTATAACACTACAAGATAGTGCAAATGTAAATCAACGTAGAAAAGAGATTGGATTAGAGCCTATAGAAGAATATTTAAACAGAATGTCCGAGATGCATTTTGAGATAAATAAAGCCAGTTTCTTACAAAAAGGCATAAAAGCCCCAACACTTTACAAAGTAGAGAAATAAAAACTAAAATTGAGTCTTAAAAAAATCGAAAGAAAAAAAGAAGGGTATCCAATAACTAGAATCTATAAGGATGAAATAGATTTTTGGAATAATAGAATGAAACAAGACATCCTTGATTTTAAAGAGTAAATGAGTAATTTTTCAATGAAAACACTACTTAGTTTTTTACAACGGAATCTTCATTTTTCAAATTTTTGGGTGAGAAATATTCTCATACTTATACTCGTCTCTATTTTAGTTAATCATCTTGGAGATCCAAAAAACTTCCCATTAAACGAATCCTATTCTTTTCCTTGGTTTCCCGTAACAGCTTCCATTTTTCTTGGAAGTATCGTTTTAGTCATTGCCAATTTCAATTTCAACTATTACAAGAAAACCTACTTCATCGAGGAGATTAATCTGCGCATATTGTTGCGCTATTTATTCTCTACTTTGGGATATATTTCAATTGCCTACGCTTTATTTTATTTTACTTTAAATGGATGGATAAACGGTATAGAATCGTATAACTTTTATCACTTCTTAACAGGACTGTCTGTTTCGCTTTTAATATGCTCTATAGGAATCACTATTTTGTTTGCCCACGATGTATATAAGCTTCATAAATTTACTTCTATAAAAGGAAAATTAAAAGTAGAGCACGCCGGAAAAATTTCTTTGATAGGCTATGATGAAATAGCTTTTTTTTACAGCGAAAACAAAGTAGTGTATCTTGTAAAAACAGACGGAACTACTACAAGTACAGATTTCACTTTAAATGAAATTGAAAACAAAATCAATATCCACAGTTTTTTCAGAGCCAACAGACAAATCATTCTTCACTCTCGTTCTGTAGAACAAGTGCAACTTATAGAAAATGGGAAATTAACGGTGCAGTTAAAACCTACAATTTCTGATAAAGAAGCGTTTCAAATCAATATTAGTAGATACAAAAAACAAGCATTTATGAATTGGTTTGAAAACAAACTATAATTTCTACTGATTATTCAGGTGTTATTTTCATACCATTCAGTAAAAACGAGTGGTCTCCTCCCTATTTTACTCGCCTTATCGTTGTTACTTCGTTTCAAATTTTAAAACGATACAACATGAACAAAATCTCTTTAAAAGCAACATTAATACCTGTAATTACTATTATTCTTTGCTGTTTACTATACCTATTCGGGTATTTTCAAATGACCTTTGCCGCTATATTAATGATTATAGCAAGTGCCATAGAATACAAGAAAGATCTTTTTCGTTCTTTAGGATTTCAGCGCAAAAAAATACAGGTAAAACGTTTATTCATCATAGTACCAATAGTAGGTTTGGTTTTTTTCTTATTCTACTACTATGTAATGATTCCGGGTGCTACGTATCTTACAAGACAACCCATAGATTTTTCTGTGTTTGAACCTTACGAAGGTAACTTACCGGCAACCCTAAGTTTACTTGTGCTTATTTGGGTATCTGCTGCCTTTGCAGAAGAGATTGTATTTAGAGGCTATTTAATGAGGCAGTTTACAAAGTTTTTTGGGTCTGGCAAGGTAAGTCTTGTTATTAATATTCTACTCTTTGGGTTTCTTTTTGGTTGGTTGCACGCATACCAAGGACTCACCGGACAAATTGTATCTGGCGTTACAGGAATGTTGCTTGCCATTGTTTTTCATCTTCGTAAAAACGATTTATGGCTTAACATTGCTTTGCATGGTTTTATAGACACAGCTGCTTTGTTTTTCATGTATACCGGGTGGCTGTAATATCTATTGTGCTCTACATGAGTAATCGTAGATAAAAGTTTAAAAGTGTGGCGTTTATTTCTTATTTTTAAGAAGTCAAAAATTGTAGCCTTATGAAAAACATCTACGAACAGCTCAAACGCAAAGCTTACCACGAAGGTTTAAAATTTCAAAATTCAACTCTTGGTGAGGAAATCATTTATGCCAAGTTAGAAAAGAAAGGAATCCCTATAGGTCTTGCTAAAGAAGTGGCTAAAAACATTGTGCTGGAAAGAAATAAAGACAAGGATGAGCATGCTACTTATTTAAAAAAGACCGGACTCATTATCTTATGTTTGTGGTTGTTGCTATCTGTTGTAGCATATATCTATACCGGAAGTTTCACTTTTGCTTTTCAATTGCTTGGGGTAATTATTCCTATGGCTGTTTTAACGCACTTAATGACAACGTCTAAGTAGGAGGTTGTAGGTTTATGAGTTGATGGGGTTATATGTTTATACGTTGAAGTGTATATAGGTTTACAAGTTGATTCTAGGAAGAAATATTTAAAAAATTGCAATATCTAATTCATAATTCGGGCGACCATCTTGAACTCTCCAAAAAGAGTGATAATCGAAAAATAGTTAGTGGTGTTTGGTGGATAACTTGGGGCAAGTATAAATCTGAAATTTTAGATAATAATGATAATTTGATCTATACTATTTCACGTAAATTTTCTTTTTGGAAATGGAAGATGTCTTTTATTGTTAAAAGTCCTTCAGGAGAAATATTTTTAGTTGAAGGAAAAAACAAAAGCCACACAATTTATCAGTCAGTTATAAAAGAGAATATTTTTGAAATAAAAATCCACAAAAAACGAAAAAAATCTGTCTTTAAAAATGGCGTCCAAATCGCATCAATAGATGAATCTTTTGTTAGCGTTTTTGGAGAAAGCAAAGGTCATATTATTACTAATAGCCCTGAAAATATTATTGAAATTTTTACTCTATTCTTTTGCTTAAACTTTGGAGAGAAAAATGACAACTCTCTACAATTTAATTTTGGAAATATTGGAAAAGCTGAACTTATAGATGAAAATTGGAAGCCTTAAATTATTTCTTATTTTTAGGGAGTTAAAAAATTGTACAACATGAAAAAGCTTACCAACACTGTTTTATCACTCTTTAGTATTCTGTTATTTTTTTCTGCCTGTAAGAAGAAAACTTCAGAAGAAACCAACCTAATTACCACACTATTTTCGAAAATAGAAAATGGAGATTATCCTGCTACCAATGCCATTCTCATTTCTCAAAACGACTCGCTTGTTTTCGAAAAATACTTTAATGGCTACGGTAAAGACAGCTTGCAAGATGTACGGTCTACTACCAAATCTATTACTGCTTTGCTAGCAGGAATTGCTGTAGATAAAGGATTGTTTACCGTAAACGATCCTGTACTCACACATCTCCCTCAATACACAAAAGAGAACATTCAACAATGGGATCCCAGAAAATCACAGATTACCATTCAAGATCTGCTAACCATGCGAACAGGAATTGGCTGCGAACAGTTTTTTGGAGATATGGGATTTCCCGATTGTGAAGACAAAATGTTTGATCAAAAAGACTGGGTAAAATACGGCCTTGATCAAGTAATGGCATACAATCCAAAAGAAAAATGGCTCTATACCGGAACGGCACCTATGATCATGGGAGCTGTGATTAGTGAATCTTCTCAAACCAGTATTCCCGATTTTGCTGCCAAGCATTTGTTTACCCCATTGAATATTACAGACAATTACTGGTGGTTACAAAACAGAATGACAGGACGCTATTTTACCGCAGGTAGCTTGAGAATATCTCCAAGAAATATGCTCACCATTGGTACTATGGTAATCAACAAAGGAAAGTACAACGGGCAACAGGTGATCTCAGAAAAAATGATTGATGAGATTACAAGCGAAATAGTTCGCTTGCCGCAAAACTATTCGTTTTTTGATACTGCCGGAAACTCCTGGGAAGGACAAGAAGCTGCTACCTATGGCTACTATTGGTATACCGAAAAGGCAAAGATAGACGGGCGAGAAATCACTCTGAAATTCACTTTTGGAAATGGAGGAAACTATATCATACTTGTTCCAGAACTTAACAACTTGGTGGTTGTATTTACCGGAAGTAATTATGGAAAGCCCATTTTAAACAAGCAGCCTTTTGATATGCTTTATAAATACATTTTGCCTTATTTTTTAGCATCTTAGAAAACAACGCTTATCAGTTATAGGTTAACGTGTTATTAAAAATAGTCTTAAGTCAAAAAAACGAGTAACCTTTTATTTAGTATCTTTCAGCAAAAAATTGAAAACCATGAACATAGCCAACCTTTTTAATAACATTCCGAAAAAGTATTTACTGATTCTTTTGTTGATCTCGGTTATTCCAACCAAGCTAGTTTCTCAAGAACTCTATGAATATTCGAAAGCAGAAATTGCAAAATATTCTATAACTGGCGAATATATTACTCTAGCTATTTACACCGGTAAAGATGAGAAGACCAGTGATTATACTTTGCACAGAAAGTATGAAATGCAATTAGCTAATTTCTCTATAAATAGCAGAGCCTTTATCAAAAAATCACCATCGTATCAGGAAACAAAGATCCAAGTATACGTAGCAGGAAAGCCTTTTTTAGGATTGTTAAACGCCAAAGGTTTTGATGAAAATTTAGATAAGATTGTTGGAGCCGGAACTGATGCTTGGAAAGATTATTACGCCGAGTCGGTTTCGGTTTATGAACTAAAAGATGCTATTCTTGAAATGGCTCAAAAAATGAAAGTTCAAGCCATGGAAATTCGTGCACGAGAAGCTTCTTTAGACGGCAAACAAATGGGATTAATTATTTTTAAAGGCCCTAAAGAAACCATGACCGACGAAGAGTTTATTGAGTATTACGAGAAAAATTTCTTGAAATTGGGTGCTAATTCAAAAGTATTTATGTTTCCTTCCGATAAAAGTTATTCAAAATTCACTCTGTTCATCAAAGGAAAAATGATTGCTAAAGAGATGGTTCCTTCTTCTTTTAAAGCAAACCTCAAAGATTTTGTTGAACAACAAAAGAAAGTACAACAATAACACGCCTCATTTATAAGAATGGAAAAATTGGTAACTTTAAGACATTGAAGTAAACATACAGCTGAAAAAGAAAAGCGATTTCTAACCATGCCTAAGCTCTTTTGTGATGGGATATTCCATTATTCCTTATTTTTAAGGATCAAAAACTGTAGTCATGAGAGTTACCATCATTAGCATTCCCGTTCGAGATCAAGAAAAAGCATTGCAATTTTATACTGAAAAGCTTGGATTTTTAAAAAACAAAGATCAACCATTAGGAGGCGGTAACAGATGGCTGACTGTAGTTTCTAAAGACGATCCTGACGGACTGGAAATCTTATTAGAACCAGCCCCAAACCATTTTGAGCCTTGTAAAGTATTTCAGGACGCTTTACAGGAAGCCGGTGTTCCCTATACTCAGTTTGATGTAGACAGTGTAGACGCAGAATATGACCGATTGACAAAATTGGGTGTAGAGTTTCGTGTGCAACCTAAGGTTTATGACAATACCGTAAAGTATGCCATATTTAACGACACCTGCGGGAATTATATTCAGCTTGTAGAAAACTTATAAAAAATAGAAGTAGATTTATTTCTTACTTTTAGAGCGAAAAAATTGTAACTCATGAGAAAAACTTTCGATTGCTATAGAACATCCATGCCAAGAACACGAGTAGCAGGCTATCATTTAGGTTGTCTTAACAGTTCTATGTTTGTTGACTTTAATCGCTCTGAAAACGATCAAATTTCTTTGATCAGAATCTCTTTTGACGGTCTTGGGTGCTGCAATATTGAGGGAGAGCCTATCCCATTAGATGCTACAGACTCTCAATCCTTCATCTCAGAAATAGAGCAAGAAAAATTGAATGAAGATGCCATGTCTAAACTGATCTTAAAAGCCATAAATATCAACAAAGAATTTATCTGGGACGAGGCATTAGAAAGATATGATTTGATATGATTCCTATCGACATAGAAAAATCAAAAGAAAAAGGAAAATTGGTTATCTGTGAAAGTCCTTTTATAAAGGTTTCCGAATATCTTTTATACTCAATGTTTGCATTTTTTTTTCCTTTCATGGCTATCTTGAATTTTATTCACAATGTGAATAATAATAACCCGATTACTAATTCTTTGCTGTTTCTAATTTTTTCGTTTGTTCTAAGTTCTTTTTTTGTGTATTCAATCATCAATATAACTTCCCTAAAACGAGTAAAAGGTCTATCAAGAAGTAATAATTCTAACATCGTTAAAAAAATAGCGGAAAACAATAACTGGCACATTTCGTCAAATAATCAGCAAGCAACAATTATTTATTTTTCTTGGAGAGAGACACTCACAGACTGGGGAAAACAGATGACTATTATATATGACAAGAATGACATTCTAGTGAATTGCATTTCTTTTGGCAAACATTCTACGCCTTCTCCAATCCACTGGTTTGCCAATAGAAGTAAAGTGAATGAGCTCATAAATGGATTTAAAGATGAAATAAACGCGAGGTCTCATTCTTTATAAACTCAATTGAAAGACAAAGTATTAATTTCTTATTTTTAAAGGATAAAAATTGTATCCAATGAAAAAACTATTGCATAAAGTATTTCTTGTATTAATCATCATTGTTTTTATTGGAAAGATCTCGAATTGGTTTCTGAACTATAGCGATGAGGTAAATGACATGCTTAATACCGGAATGTTTGCCCTAATTGGAATTGCTTATTTGATAGGTGGTTTTGTATGGGACAAAAAACTGATCAACTTTATTTTTATCGTTTGCGGACTCTATCTTATCGTGATGAACTTTGTAGGTGATTTCGGGTTAAAATCAGTCATCGGAATTGTATGTATTCTAACCCCGATGCTGATTACCAAATTCTCACCGGAAGAAACCGATGATCAAGAATTGGCTGAAGATTGATTCTTTAAGAAATATCGATAGCAAGCACTAAAAATCAAATCGATAGTTCATTTTAAACGCCACTCCCCAATCTTTGCGTGCTATGTTTTGGTTGTAATTATCTGAAATAACCAAATAGATATACGACAAAGGCTTGTATTCCCATTGCAAACGACTATTGATATTAAAATTATCAAACTGTGTATTGTATTGAACATACGTCGTCCAGTTCAATCGATTGGAAAAGAAAACTTCTCCTGTAAATCGAGCCAAATGAAAAGTTTCGCTACCTAGCTCTTTTAGATCAATTCCGTTTCGCTCGTAGCGCAATTGCAATCGAGCCAAAGGCATCAATCGATATTGAGTATTTAGGCTGATCTGATTCTTAAATCCGCTGTAATAGCTTCCATAACTTATATTTCCTCCGTACTGCAACTTTCTATTTTCCGCAGAAGAATAACCGAAACCGGCATCAAAATATTTGTAGGCATCCGGCACAATGGCATTACCATTGTTTAAGGGATCAAAGGCGTATTTTAAGTCTACATATTCGTATCGAACTCCTCCAAACAGCACTGATTGATCTCTAAACACCAAATCATTATTTAATACAACGGTAGATTGAATTACGTTCCCTTCATCATCCCAATATGTATCATTCCATAAATTTAAATAACGATGGTTGTCGATCACTTTAGAGTTCTTATAGAATTTAGTTAAACTAATACGCCCTCTAGATTGTGTATAACCCTCTCTGATAACAGTACCTGAGGTTGCATCAAAATTGTACAAACGCGGCACAAAACCTACATCAGTAATATAATTTGTTTCTACTTTTTTAACTCCTAGATAACCCGAAGCATTGATGTTGTTATACCATACACCTATGTTGTAAAAATTATTATCTCCGGAAACATCATTGGTAGCGCTGGTAGCCAAATTTGCATGACCTGTCCATTTGTTGTTTTTCGATTGGTAGTTTAAGTTCACTCCACCTACTCTATTGTAATCATTTAGAAAAGAAAAACCGTCTGTCTCTTGCCTGTTTATCATAAATCCGGTAGCTGTAAACGATCTAGAGAGTTGCTGCTGCACTACCAAAACTCCGTAATTCTGAGCAGCAATATCATCATTAGATTTTGTCGCTACATTCAATACTCCCAATCGTGTTTTCTCGGTAATATTTCCAGAAAGTTTTAACCCAAAAGATATTTCACTGTCGGCTCCAATTCTTCTTGAGTAAAAAGGGTTGACTCCTCCAACTCCTAAATTGTTAAACAGATCGCTGTTCTCTAAAAAGAAGTTTCTACGTTCCGGAAAGAATATTGAAAATCGGCTTAAGTTGGTAACTTGCCTGTCTACATCTATCTGTGAAAAATCTGGATTGATGGTTGCATCCAACTTTAATGAAGAAGTTACGTTTACTTGAACATCCAAACTAGGCTTTACCATATCATCTTTGGTACTGTTCAACACATCTTCGGCATGATTCATAGTTATTGAAGGTGTCACGGCAAATCGAGAAGATCTGTTTTCTGAAAGGTTTTCTACCTGAAATGTTTTGGCAAATCGCAGATCAAACAAACTGTAATTACGATCAATCGGTGTACTAGTAGTCCATTCATTCAATTTGATGTTTCGTGTATGAAACATCACTCCCCATTCCGATGATTCTGCTTTGTATCCTAATGCTTTTAACGGAATCTCTACTTCGTATATTTTTAGATTTCCTTGTACAGAAGTTCTGGCATTCCAAACTGTATTCCAACTCGTACTTACTCTAAAACCATCACCTCGTCTGGCAAGCAATGCATCTATTAAAGCACCTCCCATATTTACAATGAAGAAAAAACCTGATTGTTGCTGGTTGTAAGTGTCTAGCATAATGGCAAACGAATCACTCTCTGCTCCGGTAACACCAATATGATCTCGCTTTAAAGACCCTATTTGCACACGTGGAATACTATCGTGATATACCGCACTTATATATAAGTTTTTTCCATTATGAAACATTTTTACTTCCGTAGTATTGGAGGCAGTTACACCATTGTTGGGCATATAGTTTAAAAACCCTCCTTCAGGGATCAACTCATTCCAAATAGGCTCATTCAATTTTCCATCCAGCTGAATTTTGCTGTTACTGTAAACGATCTTCCCCTGTTTAGATTCAGATTGTGCCTGTATAGAAATCATTGTAAAAACAGTTAACACAAGAAATACGATTCTCTTCATATATTGATATTAAAAAGTTGAATAAGATGTTGTATTTACAACACGCTTGCGAAACTATGGCACTTGCAGATTGGTATTTTAAAAAGTAGACAAAGAAGGTTTTTTCGCGTTTAGAAAGCCGTATTTGGTAGAAACCAAGTTTTGTCTTCTGTTTTGCTGTTTTTAGCGATTAAAAATAGGTTTTAAGCTACTTTTCACATCCGTGCTCATGAAAGATTGTATTTTAGCCTTGAGATGAGCAGCCTCAAAAAAATATCGACATTTTTTAGTAGTCCAGTTCTTAGGCATGTATTGTTTTGGCTTGGTGTATTTGCTTATTTTATTGGCACTGTAAACATGCAATCTTATAGTGGATACACAGAAGTTATAGAGCACTTTTCTATTCATGTTTTCTGCCAGATGGCAGTAGCATATACAACTATATACGTTTTAATTCCTCGTTTTTTAACTCCCAAAAAATATTTTCTTTTTGTATTGAGTTTGTTGGGATTATTAATTGCTGTATTTATCATCTTTGTTGGGTGTCACGAATACTATCACATTCCAAAATATATGAGTTTTGGTATGCCTTACGATTCTACTAAGGTCTTTTTAGAAAAAATATTTGACCTTCGTGTTTTCTTAGGAAAGTTCATCACTATTTTATCGCCAACCATCTTATTGGTTATTGCCAAATTCTACAAAGAACAACAAGCCTATTTGCAACTGAACGAACAAAAGAAAACAGCAGAATTATCTGCTTTAAAACATCAATTAAACCCTCATTTTTTGTTCAATACGCTCAATAATTTATACGCCCTGTCTATCAACAAATCTGACGAAGCTCCGGAGGTCATTGCAAAGCTTTCTGAAATGTTGGATTATATGTTATACGGGTGTGACGATAAATATGTCCCCCTAAAAAAAGAGATTGAGCTTATAGACAACTACCTTGCCTTGGAAAAGGTTCGGTATGATGAACGTGTAGAGATCAGCTTTACCAAACATATAGAGGGTGATGTTAGAATTGCTCCCTTGCTTCTCTTAACCTTTATAGAAAACGCCTTTAAACATGGTGTGTCTCAGGAATTAAAGAAGGCCTATATTCATATGCAGATTTCTGTAGAAGAAGGCTTGATTCTGTTTAACATCACAAACTCAACAGCAAAAAACAAAGTATCTGTAAACAAAGAAACTATTGGACTAACCAACGTGCAAAAGCAATTGGATTTGCTATATTTAGATAGTTATTCTTTGGATATTCAAGAAGAAACCAATTGCTTTAGCGTGCAATTAAAATTGCCTGTAAAATGAGATACAAATGCTTGATCATTGATGATGAAAAGTTAGCCAGAGGTTTGATTCAAACACATCTGTCTCAATTAGATGATTTTGAATTGGTAGCTTCATGCAATAGCGCTATTGAAGCAAGTAAAATACTTCAAGAAGAAACTATAGATCTACTGTTCTTAGACATTGAAATGCCTGTTTTAAAAGGCACGGATTTTTTCAAGAATCTAATACACAAACCCAAAGTCATTTTTACAACTGCCTACAGAGATTATGCAATTGAGGGGTTTGAACTAAATGCTGTTGATTATATCCTAAAACCCATCACTTTTCAACGATTCTTTCACGCTATAGAAAAGTTTAGAACGCTTCAAAAAGGAAGCAATTCTGAACTTATTTCAATCCCCGAAAAGAAAGATGCTTTTATGTTTATCAGAAAAGACAGGAAACAAGTAAAGGTTTTTTTCAGTTCTATTCTGTATATAGAAAGTTTAAAAGATTATGTGAAAATCCATTTGAAGGGAGAAAGTCATATGACCAAATCCAGCATTTCTGCTTTTGAAGAAAAATTAGATGATCGGTTTGTTAGAGTTCATCGCTCTTATATCATCAACAAAGATCAAATTACCGCATACACAAAAAACGATATTGAGATTGGAAAAATTGAGATTCCAATTGGTGAAAATTTTCGAAACAACCTCAGCTCTTTTTTGACCTCATAAAAGCCATCGAAAATAACTCGAAAACACTGTAACCTATCGAGTTTATCATTCGTCTTAACATCAAATTTAAAAATCAACATGAAGAAATTATTCTTTATATGTATGGCTTTTGCATGCATACAGCCCAAGGTAAATGCCCAACAAACTACAAACTTATATTCTAGGATAGATAACTATTTAAGTGCGGGAACAAATAATGGTTTTTCCGGAGCTATTTCTGTTGTAAAAAAAGGAAATATCGTTATTAACAAAGGTTACGGAATAGCCAACAAGAATACTCAAACGCTTAACAATCCTAATACTATTTTTGACATTGGTTCCAACACCAAACAGTTTACAGCAACTGCTATTTTAAAACTGGCGGAGCTAGGAAAACTAAAATTAGAAAACCCTCTAAGCAACTTTTTTAAGAATCTACCGAAAGACAAAGAGAACATTACTGTTCATCAATTACTAACGCATACTGCCGGATTTGTTGAATCTATTGGAAAAGACTTTGATAAAATCTCTACGGAAGCTTTTTTTAAACAACTTTTTGCTAGTAAGCTACAATCCAAACCCGGAGAAAAGTATTCCTATTCCAACGCAGGATATAGTGTATTGGGGCGAATCATCGAATTGGCTTCCGGTCAAACTTATGAAGCCTTCTTACAAGAATACCTTTTCACTCCAGCCGGAATGAAACAAACCGGATATCTTTTACCAAAATGGAATACAAAGCAACTATCACGCAGTTATAATAGAGGGGTTTTGGACAGCGAATCAGGCATTATTCGTTATCAAAAAGACGGAGGCGTTACATGGCATTTAAAAGCCAATGGTGGAATCTATTCTACTCAAAACGACATGCTTCTTTGGTTCAAAGCATTAAAATCAAATACAGTTATATCAAAAGCATCTTTTGATAAGCTAACTGCTTCGCACGCTCATTACTCCAGCGGAAAGTACAAGTATGCTTATGCCTATGGATGGGTTGTAAGAATACTAAAAAACGATGTTAAAAGAATAGCTCACAATGGTTCTAACGGAGCCTATTCTCACTCTTTAATTTGGTTTCCTGATGAGGATATCTATATCGTATATGTTACCAACGCCAACAGCGAAAAGGTTGAGCACATTGCTTATACTGTTGCAAAAATGATCTTCGATAAGGAATACACTCCGGAACCTATACAAAACAATGTATATGCATATACAATGAACTACATAGAACAACACTCAACAGACACATCAAATGAACTTCTTAGCTTACTCAAAGAAAATTATCCTGACAACTTTGACAGCTCAAGTCTTTTAAACACTTTGGGGAACCTTCTGTTGCAATTGGACAAGCATTTGAACTGGGCTTTAGAGCTTTTTAAACAGAATGTTCGATTGTATCCGGAAGATGGAAACTTATGGGATTCTTTAGGTGATGGATACAGAGCTAATAAGCTAAAGGAAGATGCTATAAAGAGTTATCAGAAAGCGATTAAGCTAGGTTATCAGAACTCACAAAGTAAATTAGATGCCCTCTTAAAGAATTAGAAAAATCTGATAAATTTTTATCTTTTTCCCAATTGATCTAGAGAAAATCAACAATATTACAGTCTCTTGTGGTATTCACATTGAGCTTGTGCTTTTGGTCATATTTACATAACTCATTACTGTTTTTTAAAATAATCTTGTTATCAAATACAATCATTTTATGAAACAGCTACTTATTACATTAACAATCTTTCTTACTTTTTTTAACAGCCAATTACATGGCCAAAAACCATCTCCCTCTGTCATTTATTCAACATATTACGGGGGTATTGGAACTGACGATGCAGATGTTCTCACAATTGATACTGACGGAAATACATACTTGGGTTGTCATTCTAGTTCTAGATATTTGCCCGGAGCTGATCAGTTTCCATACAAGCTTAGTGGCGGAATGGATGCTTTTGTGATAAAACTCAACAACAAAGGCTCCAAGGTTTCCTATTTAACAAAACTTGGTGGTTCAAAATGGGATGCCATTCAAGGTCTCGTATCAGACTCGACTGGGAATATCTACGCTGTTGGCACTACATATTCATCTGATTTCCCTGTAAATCAAAGTGGGTTTCAATCTAACTTTGGAGGAAAGAGTGATGCTTTTGTTGTTAAGATCAATCCACAAGGCAAAGTAATTTGGTCTACTCTTCTCGGTGGCAGCAAAGACGAGGATGGCAGAGATATCATTATAGGGTCACAAGGTAATATTCATGTTATTGGACGAACTGCTTCAAAAGATTTCCCTACCTCAAGTGGTGCGTTGCAATCAAAATCATCTGGAGGAATAGACGCATTCATTTGCACTTTTAATCCTGATGGTAATTTACTATCCTCAACTTATTTAGGTGGGTCTGGCGATGACATTGGTTTTTCAATAAAATCAGATGATTTGGGTCAACTTTATGTTGCAGGTACCACCAATTCTATTGATTTTCCCATAAAAAATGCTATTCAAAGTAAACATAACGGTAGTGATGATGTGTTTTTAGCAATCATTGACCAAATTGGATCTCAAATTAGCTTTTCCAGCTATTTAGGAGGAGCAGGAACTGAAAGGCTTTACAGCATTGATCTTGATTCTTTAGGGAATGTATTTGTTATGGGGGTAACAAATTCACTCAACTACCCTACAACAAAAGGCTCTTTTCAAACTAATTTTGGAGGAGCTAGAGATGCATTTATTACCAAACTAAACTTACAAAAGAAAGAAGTTCTATATTCAACTTATTTAGGAGGAAGTAAAGATGATGACCCCAGAAATCTTGTGATTGACAACAAAGGCAATTCTTTTATTGTAGGAGAAACAAGCTCTCATGATTTCCCTTTAGTTAACAATATTCAAAAAAATCATTTTCCCAGAAAACAAGATGCATTCATAACAATGCTTGACGTTCATGGCTCATTTCTTCATTTTTCCACTCTGTTTGGAGGAAATGGTACCGATGTATTCGAGGGAGTCACATTAGGACTCGATGGAACACTTACCTTGTCAGGAGCCTCAAACTCTACTGATTTTCCAACAACCAATCCAATACAGAATGTTTTTTCAGGTGGTCGATTTGACATGATTGTTACCCGTATATCAATATTTACAGATTAAGCTAAAAAGTGAAAAATCACAAGAGAAGGAGTATATTTATTGCAAATCTAACGTTATTTACCATTGAAATTATTTCTCTTTATAAGTCTTCTTTTCAATCTACAGTCTGTCAATAACATCCCTGAGTATTCAGGAAAAACTATTGATCTGAGCACACTAAATATTGCTACTTTATCCAAAGGAAGCACAAAAGATTTTATCGAAGATCAACTAAATGCTGAAGGTGTTTATAAAATTGTAAGTAAGGAAAAAGGCTTATGGTATTTAACACTTAGTTTTAATATCAGACAACAACGTATCAATAATGAGGATATCTGGTTACAGTTCCGGACTAATATCAATGCTGCCAATTTCTATTTGAACAACAAACTGCTTTTTAACAATGGAGAGGTTAATGGCTTTTCCAAAACAAACGTAGATGGTAAAAGTTTAGTGCGAAAGCGAATTCCAAAAGAGTATTTAGTCGATGGACTCAACAAAATTGAAATTGAGTTTACCAATTATAAAAAACAAACAGGTGCTATTTTCAGAGATATATCTATTGGTCATTTAGAAAGTTTTCAAAAAGACACACTTATCATGACAACAGCACCCATTTTGTTTTTTGGGGTGTTCGCTTTTTTCCTGCTCATCAACTTTGTTTTGTATTTTTCTCTCAACAGAAAAAAGGTGTTTCTTCTGTTGGCTTTATTATTCTTTGTTAATAGTTTATTGGTTGCTTATGAAGTTCTTTACTGGAACGGTTTTGCTTCATCCTCATCTTTTGTCTTTAGTTACCCATTTCGAAGTGGACTGGAACACCTCTCTTATTTCATATTATCCATCATCTTATTTTTTGAATACGAATATGAAAAGAAAATCGTCTCACTTTCAATTCTGACTTTTTTCCTTGCTTATATCCTTGCCTTTTTAACTGATATTAATATTGCCATTACACTTAGTATCTTTCCTCTTGCCCTAAGTTTGTTTGCTTTGTTTAAAAGGAAGAAAAACGCAATTAAGATTACAATTGCATTGTTTACACTATTTATATTGAACTATTTAGATGATCAGAATACCATTGAAGGTTATGATTTTGTCCATAGCAATTTTATCGTTACTTCTCTCGTTTATAAACTCGACAATCTTGGTATGATCATCTTTGCTTTAGTTATGATCTTCATTTCTGCAAAAGGTATATTGTCAAAAACAAAATCACTTAACGAAGCAAATCTTAAGCTAGAACGTCTCGAATATCAATTTTTAAAAAAACTGATATTACCACACTTTATGGTTAATACATTAATGTCTTTACAGCAATTGGTGTCAAAAGAACCTGAAACTGCAAGCAAAATGATTGAAGCTCTATCTGAAGAGTTTCATTTATTATCTAAGATGAGTCAAAAGAAATTTATTCCGATATCTCAGGAAATTGAAATGTGTGAAACTCATCTTAAAATTATGAGCATCCAGCAAAAGGCAAATTACAAAATGGAAGTACATGGAATTCTTGGAAATGAAATGATACCTCCCACAATTTTTCACACACTAGTAGAAAATGGAATTACCCATGGTTATTCAGGTGATCAAAATGCTCGTTTTGTACTAGGCAAGAAAGAAACAGTTAACTCCATAATATATCGTCTTTTTAACAATAGTAATATAAAAATATCAAATCTGTCACATGCTTCTGGTACTGGTCAGAAATATGTAGAAACCAGGCTTGAAGAATGTTATCCCGGGAAATGGAGGTTACATTCAAATAGAGTTGACAACGGTTGGGAATCCATCATTGAAATCAAACATAATTTATGAAAGTTTTAATCGTAGAAGATGTTACCCTTGTAGCTGATCGTATTTCTGATCTAGCAAAAAAATACTTAGATAATTGCATAATTAAAGTATCTCATACTTTAGAAGATGCTCGGTATTGTATAACTGAAGAGATCTATGATTTACTGTTTTTAGACCTCAACCTAAATGGAGAAAATGGTTTTGAGCTTCTTAAATCGGCAGCAGCAGAATCTTTTCAAACCATTATAATTACCGCAAACAGGGAAAAGGCATCTATTGCTTTTGATTTTGGTGTTTTAGATTTTATAAGCAAACCTATTGTCGAGGAACGCTTCAAACTTTCCATTGAGAGGTTCTTAAACGGTCATAGCTCACATCGCGAACAACTAAAATATCTTACCATCAAGTCCAAAGGAGTCATTCGATTGATTAAAATCCAAGAGATTGAGTTCATAAAAGCTTCAGGGAATTATTCAGAAATACATACTATTGAGAATCAGTCTTTCTTACACGATAAAAATTTAGAAAAGCTAACAAAAATATTACCAGACAGCTTCATAAGAATACATCGATCTTATATAGTAAACAAGGTTAAGATCAATAAGGTTTTTAAGCATGGTGGTGGAAAATATAGTATAGAGTTAATGAGTAAGGAAAAAGTATCATTGAGTCGTACAATGTATAAAGAATTCTTTTCAGATAGCTCTTAAAATTAAGACTGTTATTAGTGTTAATTTTTCCCAAAGCCATTTTGGCAAACCCTCTAAAGACAGGTAAAAATATTATCTGCCAATATAAAATTGATAAGTGATGAGTTAATTTATTATTTTTAGCGAACAAAAATTGCAACAAACAATCATTACAACATCAACCAAAATTTAGATTCCAACTGTAAGGAATTACTCTAAAAGCTCTTATGAAAAAAATTTTAAAAGTTCTAAAATGGCTAGCTATAGCCCTCTTTTCAATCGTTATTTTATCTATTTTATATCTTCGTTTTTCACGGTTTTCCGATAAGATGATTTATCAAATGAACGGTACTGATTATGCCGAATTTAAATCTGACTTGAACCACCAAGAATTTTATTTTGATGTAGAAGATGATGTAAAGCTACATGGAGTTCTTTTTAAGCCAGACTCTATTTTGCCTATAGGCACCATTTTTCATTATTCAGGAAAAGGAATGCACTTGATGTCTTCTATACAAGACTCCTACAAACCCCTTCTAAAAAAAGGATTTCAGATTTTCTGTTTCGAGCGTAGAAACTTTGGGAAGTCTAACGGAGAAGCCAATAATTCTTTAACCTTAAAAAAAGATGCCTTATTTGTTTTTGATCAAGTAACTCAACTTGAAAGTATTTCAAACAAACCTATAATTATATGGGGGCAATCTCTAGGAGGTGCCTTTGCTACCATGAACGCTAATGAACGTCAAAAACAAGTAAAAGGTTTGTTATTAGAAGGTACTTTTAGTTCTTTTCCAGATATAGGAAAAGTTTATGCACAGGTACTCAATTTAGAAAATTTTAAATGGCTAGTTCCTATACTTATGAACAATGACTTTGCCGCGGAGGATCAAATTAAAAAATTAAGTATTCCAACCCTTATATTGCATAGTAAATCAGATGAACAAGTTCCTTATGAATTAGGAAGAAAGTTATTTAAATCTGCTAATAAAGACAATACCCGATTTTGGGATATAAACAGCAAACACATTATGGGGATTTATGATTATGAGGAAAAATATGTGGGTGAATTTTTAAAAATGATTGACAAATAGATATCAGATGTATAACAAACCTGTCTTTCTCTTTTTATTATTGTTTTCCTTGGCTATCAATGCTCAAAATTTAAATGAGAAGATGGCTTCTAGCTTTTGTGAATGTTTTGGAGATAACAAAAAAGAGAACCAAGCAAAGCTCGATCTAGATCTTCTGGAAAAGTGTATGGAATACACATTAAAGATCAATCAAAAAGAGTTTAAAGAATATTTCGCAAAAAAAGTAGACACTACAAAAATTGAAGATCCTCTTGCCTATAAATTAGGATATGATATAGGGAAAGAAATGTTTAGCAGTATGCAAGAAACATTAGTTTATAAATGTGATTCTTATTATCAATTTACATTAGAGTTAAGCTCATTAATGCAACAGAATTTTAAGAAAGATGCAAATAGCAATCAACAAAAAATAGATTCTCTTTCAAATCTAATTAAGAAGAATCCTCAAAAAATATCTTTAATATGGGAAAGAGGAACTCATAAGATGAGTCTTGATCAGCACAAAGCTGCCAGATTAGATTTCAATATCTGTTTAGAGAAAAATGCCAACTACCCTCCTGCTTTATTTTTTATGGCTTGGTCATATCACTTAGAAGAAGATTACGAAAAAGCGATTGCCTTTTATGAAAAGCTTTTAGATCAGAAGCAAGAGTTAAGCGGTATGGGAGACATCGCAAGAATGTATTTGGCTACTTTAAAAAGGAAGCAAAAAGAAAAGTAATTTTTATCACCAAAAACTTGAATGACCTAACAAGATCTAATTTACACACGTGCTCTATATCAAATTCAACATACAAAACAGTTCAAAGTATAACACCTTTCAAAAGCTGTATGATCATATGGTTCTTGTAAGGCAACCCGGGTTTGAATTTGAAGAAGAAGAGTCTCCTGAGTTTGACTGGGATACTATGACTTCTGAAGAAATAGATGCAGCCATTGAAGAATTAAATCAGTTTTCGAATCAAGATTCTCCTATTATAAAAAGATACAACACCTTTATTCCGGAATATGCTCATAATTTTTTACAAAAAATAAATGCTATGGGTGTGTATGGTTATAACGAAAGTGAGATCATGAGTTATTTAGAGCATGAATTTGAGGTGGATATGAACAATCTTCTACAGCTTGGCGAAACTCATGGTTTGGTTGAATTTTCTACCGGAAACTTTCCTTATGGTGGAATGGATCGTTTTCTTATGGTACTTAAATCTTTTGAATTGATGCCTACAGAATGCTTTAACGGATTTACGATCTACGATTTTAAATGGACTTCTGACTTAGCTCATGATGCTTTGGAAAAGCCCGAAGAAACTAAAAAGTATCTAGAACGCATGAAGCGTTAAAACAGTGTGCTTTCGCAAAATTATTTCTTATTTTTAACAAAGAAAAACTGCACTAATTCATCAAAGTATCGTGGTAGAAGAATATCTAAAAAACATAATAAAACAATTTGAGTCTTATAAAGGTGTAGCTGATAAAACTCTAGCTCAATTAACTGAGGAAGATCTCTATTGGAAATACAATGAAGAAAGTAATACTATTGCTAGTATCATGATCCATCTATCAGAAAACATGTTGTCTAGATGGACAGATTTTTTTGAAAGCGATGGAGAAAAAGAATGGAGAGATCGAGAAAGTGAATTTGCAGTACAACATTTAAGCTATTCTGAACTTATTGAAAGGTGGGAGAAAGGATGGAAATGTCTTTTTAATGCTATAAATACTATTGACGAAACCAACTTTAATACGCCTATTCTTATTCGGAATAAAAAAGTCAAGTTGATTGAAAGCATCACTCGACAAATTGCCCATTATCCTTATCATATTGGTCAAATTGCTTTTATTGGGAAAATGATTTTAAATGCCACATGGAAATCTCCTTCAATCCCAAAAGGAAAATCGGATGAATATATTCGGTTGGAGTTTGAAAGAAACTCAAAATAATCAATTATAAAAGAAGGGAAAGGAGAATTAGAAAATACAAATATCAAATAAAAGTCAATTGATCTTATGAAAGCAACCATCACCTCCATAGAACTCAAAAACCCTCTAAAATTCTTTGCTTTATCAGCTAGTGCTTTACAGATCATCAAGCAATTGAAAACAAGCAATTACAAAGATTTTAAAAAGAAAGGCTTTTGGACAACTCATTATACTATGACCTTGTGGGAAAACGAAAATGACCTGCAAGAATTTGCCAGAAGTGGGGCTCATCTAGAAGCCATGAAAAAGAGCAAGCAAATTGCAAAAGAGATCCGAACCATTACTATAGAAACCGAGACACTTCCTTCTTGGAAAGAAGCTAAAGAGTTATTGAAAAACGGCAAAGTTTTTGTGTATTAAAATCACATAAATCAAAGATCAACTATGCGCCATTCTATTGTTCTCCTATTCTTTTTCTGTTTTTCTCTAGCCTATTCTTACGCTCAAACAACCTCCGAAAAAGTAGGAGTAATTCAAAACTTTTCACTCAACTCTAACCATTTAGGCGAGCAACGAAATATAGAAGTATATCTGCCTCCCAGCTATGAAACTACCAAAGAAAAGAGTTACCCTGTCATGTATGTTTTAGACGGGCAAGAATACTTTCTACACCCGGTTACCTACCAAAGAATGCTGCGTTTTAAAGACAAAACGCCTGAGTTTATTGTAGTAGGTATTTCATCCGACAGAAGAAAACGGCGAAAGCTATATTATGAAGATGCTCAAAAGTTCATTGGATTTCTTAAGGAAGAACTCATTCCTCAGGTCGATCAAAAATACAGAACACTCAAAGAAAAAGAGCGTAGTTTTTTAGGATGGGAAATGGCTGCTGGATTGGGACTAGAGATCTATACAGAGCACCCAAATACATTTAACGCTTTTCTTTTGTCTAGCCCTACGCATTTTACCCAAAAAAGAATGGTTGCTTTAAACGAATCAGCAAAGAATAACCGTTTACCAAAGGCTTTTATGTACGTAACCAAAGCACCGGAAGAAATTTATTTAGAAAAATCTCTTCTAAAAATGGATAGTCTACTAAACAAACATAAATCGACCTCTCTTGATTGGAAGATTGAGAACTTAGCTGGTGAAGATCATTACAGTACTTCCTTAAAAACTTTGAACAACGGCTTGCATATTCATTTCAATGATTACAACACCTTACGTTTTTATACTTTAAAAGAGTATGATGATTTTGGTGATTTGGAAACGATCAAACGTTACTATAAACACAGAGGAGAACGTTATGGAATTTCTCCGGATGTTCATAGAACCACAAAACACTTCTTGATATACAATGCTATGAAAGAGGAAAATTTAAAACGATTTGAAATGTATGCTCAAGAATTTCCTGAGTACTTTCAGCACCCACGATTGGAAGTGTGGGCTGTTCGATTTGGAGATTTTTTTGCCAAACACAACAAAGACAAACAAGCTATTGAAACATATAATGCCGGATTGCGAAAATTCCCAACCTCTTCCTCCATTCATAAGGCTTTAGGCACCTACTACAAAAACAAAGGAAACCAGCAACTTGCCGATGTCCATTTAAAAAAGGCTATTGAATATGCCAAAAAAAAATAAGTACCTTTAAATGGAAATTATTTAATTCTTTGACTTGGGTTTTTCTTCTAAACTTGATAGAATTCATTTAGATATTCGGCAAAACAGATGGCTTTGGCTCTTCTCTATTTTCTGCAGAATTGTTTTGGCTATAGGTTTTATTCCTGCGGGAATTACAAAGGTTGCCGGTGAGCGATTTGCCAGTGGCTTGTCCGTTTATCATCCTATGGGACAGTATTTAGAAGCATTGCATCACACAGGTTATTACTATACATTTATTGGTGTACTACAAATATTGTCCGGACTTCTTTTACTAATTCCGCGTACCGTTACTTTAGGTGCCGTTCTGTATTTTCCGATCATCTTAAACATTTGTATTCTGTCTTTTGCTGTTCGCTTTGACGGCTCGTTTGTTACCGCTCCTTTAATGGTTTTAGCAAACGGATATGTTCTTTTTTGGAATTATGATCGATTAAAGTTCATTCTTCCTTTCAAAAGGAACTCACTACATCTGGTAGAAAAACCTCAAAAGTACAGCAGCAAATTTCCTTTTCGGTTTGCCGCCGGGGTTATTGCCACTATTGGAGTTGTCATACTCTTTTTCATTTATGGCCATCAAGTGATGCCTAAGAATTCATTATCAGAATGTAAGAAGCAATTTATAGGTTCAGAGAATGAAATTGAAGGAATTCAGTTTTGCGAATGCATTCATCAACAAGGAAAAAGTCTCGAAGAATGTTTAGAGAAATTTAAAAACACGAAGAACTAAAGTTTAATTTTTCAAATCTTCGATCTTTTGAGCTACAGTTCCTCGTTCACCCAATCGGATGATCTTAAAAATTGTTCCTGCAATAAACCCGGGATTGGTGATCAAATTCCCAATTTTGGCTACACTTTCATCTCTGGAATGAATTAATGCCGCTTGATCGTTTTCAGGTGTATTGGATAGTTGTACGGCAAAATCCCAAGCTCCATCTCGAGCAATTTCCATACTAAAGTTGATCAAAAAGTCATCAACCTTACCTGTCCATTTCAAGATCTTTCTTAACGTTGGCCAAATCTCAGAAAGATCGGTTTCTACTTGATGTACCAATGAAGAAAGTATTTCGTTGATCTTATCAAAATCGCCTTTTAATTTCTGAATGTCTTTGCCCTTCATCACTTCAGCAGCAGCAATTCCTAGATCTAGGTTGATGTGTGCATTCATTCCAATGAGTAAATGCTGCAAAACTATAGGCCAAAACTTTTTAGACAATTCAAATGCTTTCATCCAAGATAAGGTTACCGGTTTACTTTTCTGATAAGCGTGGTAAGCATCTATATACCGACTGGCAAAGATTACATCCAACCGTTCCATTCTAGGTCCGTTATCAAAGAAACCTTCAGCAATTCCTTCCTTTACTTTGATGGTAACCTTACGATACAAAGCTGCAAAATATCCCAAAGGATCATTGTTTACCTGAGATACTTCTATGATCTCATCTAAAGCAGCTATTACTTCTTCTATGGTATGGATAGGTTTCAAAATTCAGTATGAAAAGTCTCAACGAAAATTACAAAGATTCTATGATTTTTTAAAAGGTAGAAATACGTGTTTTTAAGACTTTTACAAATCATGAAAAGCTCTAAATTTGCATACCTATTCATTAAATCACCCCGAAGTATGATCGAGCATATCGAATCAGAGATCAAAGAACTACAAGATCAACTACAACAACACAGAGTTTATGAGCGTTTACAAAGCTTGGATGATGTAAAAATCTTTATGGAAAACCATGTGTTTGCCGTTTGGGATTTTATGTCTTTGCTGAAAGCTTTGCAAATTCAACTGACTTGTGTAGAGATACCTTGGACTCCAAAAGCCAATCCAAGACTTTCTCGATTCATTAATGAGATCGTACACGGAGAAGAAAGCGACATCAACGAATTAGGTGAACCCAAGAGTCATTTCGAAATGTATGTTGAGGCAATGCAACAAATAGGGGCCAGCACTCAAACGATTCAAACCTTTATTGAATGCTTGCAAGCAGGAAATTCTGTTGATTATGCTTTAAATCAAGTGCAAATACCTCAGCAGACAGCCAATTTTGTTCGATTTACTTTTGAGATCATCCAAACAGGGCAAGCACACTTGATTGCTTCTGCTTTTACTTTTGGGCGAGAAGATATTATTCCGGATATGTTTATCGAGATCCTAAAAAGATCAGATGCAGAAAACACCAAATACAACAAACTGTATTATTATTTGGAGAGGCATATTGAATTAGATGGAGACGAGCACGGTCCTTTATCGCTTGAAATGATCTCCGAATTATGCGGAACTGACTCTTTAAAATGGCAACAAGCTCAAGAAGTAGCTAAGCAATCTCTAGAACAGCGCATTCTATTATGGGATGCTATTGCAGAGGCAATAGAAAAAGAAAAACTGATTCACAACAACATCTTTAGTGCTTAAAATAGCTTTTTTAAAACAGGCTGAATATTCTTATGTTTGTGGAATGTTTAACTTAAAAGCAATCTAACATGATTTTAGGAGTATCTGAATGGTTAGGTGCAAAAATAGGTATGCAGGCATCTCATGTAAGAGTGGGATTTGTTCTACTCGTTCTTCTTGCAGGAGTTGGAGTTGGTTTATATCTTATTTTGTGGTTGGTTAAAGTTTTATCGAAATAAAACATCCCAACAACCTAAACTCCCCCGTTTATGTATTCCTTTAGTTGAACTCTTCTACTACATTTAATTGCCCGTTTATCAATTTTTTAAGGTATCTTTAGGGCACGTTGGTTTGGTTTTTGAGGCTTTCTTTTTAGAAAGATCAGTACAAATCAATTCAAAAAAATTGAACACGAAATACATTTCATTTACTAAAACAAAAATTTTAATCTCATCGCCATGGGTTTATTTGACTTTTTTAAACGAAAAGACACACGCTCTACATTTCCCGAAAATGAATTAGAGGTAAGTTTAATGAAAGCATCTAAAGATGTATCTCAGAGGAACAACTTTTACATGAAACTCTTATGGAATGATCTTTATGTACTTACAAGCGGTAGAAATACTGATGAAGGAAGGACAGTTTTAAAGAAAGATACAACTGTTGAATTTGTTACGTTTCCAAATGGTGAGATTCCTGTGTTTACCTCTACCAATAGAATCTTTGATAAGGGCGTAATTAAAGAAGAAGTTCCCTTTATGGCAATGAAAGGTCAAGATCTTTTTGGAATTGTTAAAGGTGCTACTTTAATTCTAAACCCTTATTCTGATTACGGAAAGGAATTAATTCCCGGTGAAATAGAGAGTATGCTTAACGGATCTATTTTTGACCACCCAAACAAGGTAGAGATCAAAGAAGATACAGAAGTTAGATTAGGTCAACCGGCTACCTATCCTGAAGGCTTGATTGAAGCTCTTTGCGAATTGTTCGAGAAAAAAAAGTCGGTAAAAGTTGCTTATTTAGGACTCATAGAGTTCAAGAGCTCTAACAACCCTCCTAATTTGATTATTGCCATAGATTCAAAAGAAGAGATCTCATCAATTACCGATGAAGCCGGGCCTTTGGCAGAGAAGTTTCTTGGTCCAAAAGAGTTTATAGATTTTATCATTATAGAACCCGAAAATGGAGTTTCAGATTATTTTGTAAACGAGACAGAACCCTTTTACAGAGCTTAATTTATATCTCTTAAAAAAGCTACGAATTACTAAAAAATATGAAAATGAAAAACACTACCCAATCCTTTATTGTGTTAGCTTTCTTGCTATTTATCTCTACTTGCTTTTCTCAACAAAAAGAAAAAATTTATGTTGACATTCAAAACATCCCTAAGATTCAACACAAAGTATCTACCGGAAAATATTCTTATAAGACAGACAAAAGTCCAACAGTAACTTATAAGCTCAAAAATGACCCTGAGAAATACTCTGTAAAAAACAAAGCTCTAAACAAAAGCATTACACAGGTTTTTGATCATGATATCGTGTATCTAAAACTACGATACAATCCGGGGAAATATCAAACATATGTCTTGCAAAGAGGTGATTCTGCCATTATTGAATATTCTGAAGGAAAGCCCTATATCGAAGTTAGAAACAGAGAGACCAAAAAGCATGATTGGGATGTAGCTTCTGTTATCGATAAATTTACGTTTCCTATGAAAAACATTGAGTTTTTTAATTCAAACCGACGATTTAGAACAAAACAAGAGAAAGAAGAAGAGAAAAAACAATATGCCAAAATCTATACCCAACAGGTTGCCATGATCGATTCCCTATATAAGGATGATCTATTGGGTGAGGCTGAATATGATTTTTATAGAAAATCTGCTTTTTATAAAATACGTCAATATGATAAGGAGTTAGATCTTGAGCTATTAAAAAAACCTGATTTACATATTCATAGTTATGAGGAATTATTAAATAATTACGTATTTCAAAACCTCAAGAAAAAAATCATTTCTCTAGGAAATGGTATGGCTCGAAACTCTTTAGAGTCTTTCGATTTTACTTATAAAAGTTCTAATTTTTCTACCAACAATAAAAACTTTCTTCTAAAGAGTTACCTAAAAACAATCAAGATAGATTTCTCTAAATCTACCTACTCTTCTAGGTTGAAAAAATACGAAGCTTTAACTCACGAAAAAATAAAACGTGTAGATGATAGCAATACAAAACGATTGAAGGAAATTAGCAAGATCACTCACGATGTTACTCTCACAAATTCTAGAGGAGATCTAACAACACTCAAAGAGATTTTAGATAATAATAAAGGAAAGATCGTGTATATCGATTTTTGGGCTAGCTGGTGTGGTCCTTGCAGACAAGCTTTTCCAGCTTACAGGAAAATAAAAGAAACTTATAAGGATAAAGAGATTGCTTTTGTTTTCATTTCCGGAGACACAGATCCTGAAAAATGGGAAATCGCAGAAAAGAAAGAAGGTTTGGTAAATAGTTTCTTAGCTACAAATTACCCAACTGCTAAATTCTATCAAGATTTAAAATTAAGTAGCTTTCCTAGATATTTAATATTTGATGCTTCAGGTAAATTGATTACAGAAAGAGCTCCGGGACCCAATAGTGATACTTTTAAAGAAAAGATCAATGAACTATTGAAGCAATAAATTCTAAAAACCCCGCAATTCTACCCGTGTTTTTCTGAATTGAGCTGATTACATTTGAGAGCAATATCTATCTCAAATGATAAAAGATCTCAACATTGAATTGTTTTTGCTTTGCTTTAATGAACAAAAAATGATTCTGCATACGCTGAATTACTATGCACAATTTTGCAGTAAGATCACCATCTTTGATAACGATAGTACGGACAAATCCAAAGAACTCATCCGAAATTTTGATTCAAGAATTCAGATCAAACGACTTGATACAGGAGGAGAACACCGCGAAGATATATTACGAGACACTCGAAATACTTGCTGGAAAGAAAGTACTGCAGATTATGTGATTGTTTGTGACATGGACGAGTTTTTGTATCACCCTTCTTTGGTAAATCAATTGAAGACAGCCAAAGAAAAAGGAGTTGCCATCCCTGTTGTAGTAGGATACAATATGATTGCCGACTCTTTTCCTGAAGACCATAGCAAACTAATCACAGAGCAAGTACAAGTAGGTTATAAAGACCGCCGATTTGACAAGAATATTATTTTTGATCCCAAGCAGGTAAAAGAAATCAACTTTCGTCCGGGTTCACACTTATGCAACCCCAAATTTCATGAAGCTCCTGTTTTAGATGCTTTGGTAGAATTTAAACTTCTTCATTACAAATATCTAGACAAAGAGTACTTATACAACCGTCACGAAATGTATTCACAAAGGTTGAGTACAATCAACAAAAACAATAAATGGGGTGCCGAATACTTAGATGGAAAAGATCATATTAACGAAAAATATGAAAAGATCAATTACCTAATTAAAGTTGTTTGATGTGACCTCTTAAAAAAATTTGTGTCTAAAACTGTAAATACAAATTTAAATTTTATGAAAAAAATAGTTTTAGTAGTAGTAGCTATCTTTGGTTTTGCAATGACTTCAAACGCTCAGCAGATTTCTAAAAATGCTTTAGGGCTTAGATTAGGTGACAGTGATGGATTAGGTGCAGAGATATCTTATCAAAGATCTTTGGGTGACACAAATCGTTTAGAAATTGACCTTGGATGGAGAAATGGCAATAATTTTGACGGCTTCAAAGCTACCGGTTTGTACCAATGGATATGGCAACTCGATGGAAGATTTAATTGGTTTGCTGGAGCTGGAGGAGGTTTAGGCTCTTATAGTTTTGATAACAATACAATTGAAGACGAAACTTTTTTATTTGCCGCAGGAACACTAGGAATAGAATATAATTTTGAAATCCCATTACTCATTTCTTTAGACGTACGTCCAGAATTAGGGTTTGGTGATTTTAGGGATGATCTCGATTTTGATATTGCTCTTGGTATCAGATATCAATTTTAAAGTAAAAAAAGACCATTTAAATGGTCTTTTTTTTTATGCATTACTTCACAAATCGATAAGTTACTTTTATCAAAAAGGTATTCTCTTTTTTCTGATTCAAGATTTGATTTTCTAAGGCTTCTGAAAGACTATTTCTTGGATCATCCAATCCGGTAATTCCTTGCGACCATACTAAAAAGATCTCTGACCCCGGAATATACTCCCAACGTGCAACCAAATTAGAACGAAACTGTACAAATGAAAAATCCGGATTTCTAAAACTATAATCTGTATTTCCATCTATATCTTCATCAATATCATACACTCCATTGTTCATTGCAATTTGATTTGCATTGTACAAGGTAACTCGCTCACTTAAATCTTTGGCTGTAGGATTGTTTACGAAATTGAAGTCTGTATAACGCCCTCTAGAAATAAAAGGCTGCCCGTAGTATTGAATCGACAAATTAGGATTGATGCTATAATTAAAACGCAAAGTTGTGCTCCAAGTTTGCTGATCTATATTTCCTAAGATATATCGTGTTGTATTTCCAAAACCTCTCTGAGTAACATATTGGGTTTTGTTCGGATTCTTTTCAAACTCCGTAGACAAAGACATACTTAATGCATTGATCGGCTGATAATTGAATCGAACTTCATATTTCTTAAACTGGAAGTTGTTTTGTTTGGCCCTGCTATCTACGTATCCTACTACTGCACTAAACTTCTTACTTTGATCAGTTCCGGAAAAAACAAAGAAGAAATTCTCTTCGGAATATCTCCATCTTGGACCACCTCGTAAAAAAGTATTGATATAAATTCTTGGTTTGTGTGCTGCTCCAACTTCAGTCCACCAATTGTTAGCCCAATTCACATCTCCGTTAAACTCGTATTGCATACGGTTGTAGTTTCCTTCAAAATCGTAGGTAGAAGTTTGAGACACTCCAACACTTACTCTTCTGTATGTTTTTGTAGGAACTTGCCATAAGTATCTAACATTTAAGTATTGTCGGATTTCATCTGCTTGTCGTAAAAACCCAACATCATTTAGTTCTAATTCCGGCGAACGCCAGATCAAACCTCCGGTATAACGCCAATTTCCACCTCCTGCTTTTCCGGTTTCTATTCGCCCTCCGGTTCCGGTTAATGATGTTCTATTAGGATCTACTTCTACATGGCTTGCGTCTACTCTTTGAAATAAGTGGGTGATAGAGTTTTGTGTTGCTAAGATGGCTTCTTTATCTCCAGTTACATGGCTAGCTACAACATTACCTCTTATAAAGTAATCGCGATTTTTCCAATTATGCATAAAATCGATTCCTCCGGTATAAGCTGCCTTGTGTAAAAAATTGAAATTGTCTTTTACATCTCTGTTTGTAGCTGTAAAAATACCACCAATAAAACTGTTTCTATCGTTAAAGTCTTTTTGCGCTCGAGTAACAAAATAATTGGTTAATGGCTCTACGATCTCTTTTCTTCTTTGACCGTTGTTATCAATTTCTGCATATTCATTTCCTGTAACAGTTTCTAAGATTCCAATAGACCACCCGTCCTTTGTCTTTCCAGAAAACTTTGCCGCACCCAAAATCGTAGTATTCAAAGGAATGTCAGCAAATTCTCCTGCTGATAGATTGGGTCTTCCATGTGGGTTTCGCCCTATCCTTCTACTGTAAAACACATTGTCTTGACCATTCGCAAAACGGAAATCAAAAATATTTTTGTTCTCAACAAAAAAGGGCCTTTGTTCGTTGAAGAAGATCTGAAAACCATCCAAAGCAATTGCTCCCGGATCTGCTTCTACTTGTCCAAAATCCGGGTTTACTGTAAGGTCTAAAGTAAGGTCATTGGTAATTCCAATTTTAGCATCCAAACCTGCATTTAATGTAAAATCATTTCCGTCTCTGAAAGGATTGTTTGGCTCTTTTTGATAGGTATCTATTTGATTTACCAAAAAAGGTTGAATTTCCAATTGCTTTTGAGATTCTAGATTTAACAACCCGTGCAACTCTCCAATATCACTAATAAATCCGGCTGAAGTATTTGGAATTCTCTGCCAAAGAGAACGCTCATTCTTTCTGAAAAAATTCCTATTTACATTCAATCCCCAGATCTGTTCCTTAGATTTACCAAAGCGCAATTGACTAAAAGGAATCTTCATTTCAGCGGTCCATCCTTTTTCATCACTAGCTGCTTTTGTATACCAGATCGGATTCCAACTAGCATCCCAATTGTTTCCGTTATCTGTGGCTATTTCATCGCCTTTTACTCCTGCCGCTGTTATTGTAAAAACAAAGGCTGTTCTTTTATCGTGGTAACTATCAATGATCACATTTACCCTATCTCCGGCAAATCCATCTCTTCTAGACAATCTTTTCTGAATCAACTCAGGTTCGTCATCAAAAGCCCTAATAGCAACGTACAAGTACTTCGCATCGTAGGTAATTTTAAAGCGTGTTTGATAGGTTGGTGGAGTTCCCTCATCAGGATCTTTCTCTACAAAATCAGTTCCCCATTCAACAGTATTCCAGCTTTCATCATCTAAAATTCCATCGATCGTTGGTGGGTTTGTAATAGGTTTTGTGGTGTATATCTTCTTAGGGACAACAAGATCTTGTCCGTATATCTTACCTGTCATAACAGACAGAAAAGAAAGAATAACAATTAGTTGGATTTGGTTGGATTTCATTGTTATAATTAAAACGATTGCAAAAGTAACAGTCTCTTACTTGCTAAAAATTAAAATAGTCTTAAAACTTTCTTAGGGACTTGTTTTTCTCATTCTCGTTTCATTGAAATACCCAAATCTACTACACATCTTTCTTAAGGTATTGTTAATTCTTCTTTTCTGTATAAAAATAGAGTGGTTTACACCAGTTTTCTATCCTTTTCTTCGATAGCTACATCGTTAATACTGGCAAATCGTTTTCTCATTAGTCCATTCTCATCAAACTCCCAGTTTTCATTTCCATAAGCACGAAACCAGTTTCCTTCTTTGGTTTGATATTCATACTCAAAACGAACTGCAATTCTATTTTCGGAATGCGCCCAGTATTCTTTTTTCAGTTGATAATTCAACTCGTTCTGCCACTTGTTTTCTAAAAATTGCTGTATCTCTTCTCTCCCACTAATAAACTGAGAACGATTTCTCCACTCGCTATCTACTGTGTACGCTTTTGATACTTTTATTGGGTCTTGACTATTCCATGCATCTTCAGCCATTTGTATTTTTTGTTTTGCCGTTTCTTCCGAAAAAGGAGGTACAGGTAATTTGATCTCTTTTGTATTCATATGTTTATTTGTCTATTTTTTGGAAGTGAATTGGTCGTAAAAAATTGCTCAAGCCTACCTGTTTTTCGAAAAAATCAAAAAGCTATTCGTTCTTACTTTAAACAAGCACAAAAACAGTGCATTACAGTTTGTCAATCAAATAATTAGTCGTACATTTGCACTCCTTTTTAAAGGAAAATAAATTATTATTAATCTGAACAAAAACTAAAAGTGTAATTATGAGCACATTAAGTTACAAAACAGTATCGGCTAACAAAGCTACCGTAAACAAGGAGTGGGTTTTAGTTGATGCGGACGGGCAAACGTTGGGTCGTCTAGCTTCTAAAGTAGCAAAGCTAATTAGAGGTAAATACAAACCAAACTATACTCCTCACGTAGATTGTGGAGATAACGTGGTTATTATCAACGCAGACAAAATTAACTTATCAGGAAAGAAATGGACTGATAAATCGTACATCCGTCACACTGGTTATCCAGGTGGGCAAAGATCGTTAACTGCAACAGAAATGTTTGAAAAAGACCCTACTAGATTAGTAGAGAAAGCAGTAAAAGGAATGTTACCAAAAAACAAATTAGGTAGCGCTTTATTTAGAAACTTATATGTATATGCTGGTGCAGAGCACAAACAAGATGCTCAAGCTCCAAAAGCTATTAACTTAAACGATCTTAAATAATGGAAACAGTACACAAAATAGGTAGAAGAAAAACGGCTGTTGCCCGTGTTTATGTTTCTGAAGGAAAAGGAAACATTACGATCAATAAAAGAGAGTTTGAAAACTACTTTACAACTCCAACTTTACAATACAAAGTTCAACAACCTTTATTATTAACTGATAACGTAAATGCTTACGATATTAAAGTAAATGTATACGGTGGTGGTGTAACTGGTCAGGCTGAAGCAATTCGTTTGGCAATTACAAGAGCTTTAGTATCTATTAATGAAGAACACAAAGCAATCTTAAAACCAGAAGGATTATTGACTCGTGACCCAAGAATGGTTGAGCGTAAGAAATTTGGTCAGAAGAAAGCTCGTAAGAAATTCCAGTTCTCGAAACGTTAATATTCGTTTCTGGAGCTGTTATCAATTTTTAAATAACAGTTTAGCATCTAAATATCTGAGACTCGAAAGACTACTTAGGTATTGCTAGTAACAGAAAGTAAACAACATTAAAATGGCAAACGTAGACATTAAAGAATTATTAGACAACGGAGTACACTTTGGTCACTTAACTAGAAAGTGGAACCCAAACATGGCTCCTTACATTTATACAGAGCGTAATGGTGTTCACATCATCGATTTGTATAAAACAGCTGCAAAAATTGAAGACGCTTCTAAAGCTTTGCAAAAAATTGCAAACTCTGGAAGAAAGATTTTATTTGTTGCAACTAAAAAGCAAGCAAAAGATATCGTTGCTGAAAAAGCAGGAGCTGTAAACATGCCTTACATCACTGAAAGATGGCCAGGTGGTATGTTAACAAACTTTGTAACTATCAGAAAAGCTGTAAAGAAAATGGCTTCTATTGATAGAATGAAGCAAGATGGATCTTTTGACGCTTTGTCTAAAAGAGAAAAATTACAGATCAACCGTCAAAGAGAAAAATTAGAAAAGAACTTAGGTTCTATTGCTGATATGACTCGTTTACCGGGAGCGATCTTTATTGTAGATATCAAGAAAGAGCACATTGCTGTTGCTGAAGCTCAAAAATTGAACATTCCAATTTTTGCAATGGTAGATACAAATTCAGATCCAAGACCTGTAGATTTTGTAATCCCAGCTAATGACGATGCTTCTAAGTCTATCGACAAAGTATTAAGCTATGTAACTGGTGCAATCGCTGAAGGTTTAGCTGATAGAAAGGCAGACAAAGAGAAAGCAAAAGTTGAAGCAGAAAAGGCTGCTAAACAAGAGCCAAAAGCTGAGGCAACTACAGAAGAAAAATAATTCATTATAAATCTTTTAAAGAAAACAAAAAATGGTTAAAGTAACCGCTGCAGAAGTAAATAAACTAAGAAAAACAACCGGTGCCGGAATGATGGATTGTAAAAAAGCATTGGTTGAAGCAGAAGGAGATTTTGATAAAGCAATCGAGATCTTACGTAAGAAAGGTCAAAAAGTAGCTGCTAAAAGAGCTGATAGAGAATCTACAGAAGGAGCTGCTATTGCTAAAGTAAACGCAAACAATACAAAAGGTGTTTCTATTGTATTAGGATGTGAAACTGACTTTGTTGGTAAGAACGAAAGCTTCGTAAGCTTAGCTCACGAATTAGCTGATGTTGCATTAAACTACGCTTCAAAAGAAGAGTTTTTAGCTGCTGACTTTGGAGGAATGACTGTTGCTGATAAATTAATTGAGCAAACAGGTGTTATCGGAGAAAAATTAGACATCAATGCATTTGAGGTTGTTGAAGCTCCGTTTGTTGGTTCTTACATTCACGCAGGAAACAAGATCGCTACAATTGTAGGTCTTTCTTCTAATGCTGATGGTGCTGCTGTAGTTGCAAAAGATGTTGCTATGCAAGCTGCTGCAATGAACCCAATTGCTTTAAACGAAGACGGTGTTGATGCATCTGTAATCGAAAAAGAAATTGAGATCGCTAAAGATCAATTAAGAGCAGAAGGTAAGCCAGAAGCTATGTTAGATAACATTGCTAAAGGAAAGATCAAACGTTTCTTTAAAGACAATACTTTAGTGAATCAAGCATTCATCAAAGACAGTAAACAAAGCGTTTCTCAATACGTGAAAACTATTGGAAACGATGTTGAAGTAACTGGATTTAAACGTGTTGCTTTAGGATAAGCAAAACGATTTTCAATACAAAAACCTCGCTATATAGCGGGGTTTTTATATTTACAGCCCTTCCTAAAAAACCAAAAAAAATGCTTAGTTTTGCTCAACTTTTTAAAACTATGCAGTACAAACGAATCCTTTTAAAGTTAAGTGGAGAGGCCTTAATGGGCGAAAGACAATACGGTATTGACCCTCAACGCCTTAAAGAATACGCGAAAGAAATTAAAGAAGTTGTTGACTTGGGAATCGAGTTAGCCATTGTAATTGGAGGTGGTAATATCTTTAGAGGAGTTGCCGGAGCTAGCAATGGTATGGATCGTGTTCAAGGTGATCACATGGGAATGTTAGCAACCTGTATCAACGGTTTGGCACTTCAAAGTGCTTTGGAAGACGAAGGAATTTATACACGTTTACAAACTGCTATTGAGATCAAAGAAATGGCCGAGCCTTATATCAAAAGAAGAGCAAATCGTCATCTAGAAAAAGGACGAGTTGTTATTTTTGGAGCAGGAACAGGAAACCCGTATTTCACTACAGATACTGCGGCAGTGTTGAGAGCTATTGAGATCAATGCAGATGCAATTTTGAAAGGAACTCGTGTAGATGGAATCTACAATGCTGATCCTGAAAAAGATAAAAACGCTGTCAAATATGATACAATTACCTATAAAGATGTTCTTAACAAAGGGTTAAAAGTAATGGATATGACCGCTTTTACTTTGAGTGAAGAGAACAAATTGCCTATTATTGTATTTGATATGAACAAACAAGGAAACTTACTTAAATTAGTTTCTGGAGAACCAATAGGTACAATCGTTAATCAATAGAAAGATTTTCAAGCATGAATGAAGAAATAGAATTTATTGTCGATTCAGCTAAAGAGCAAATGCAAAATGCATTAGATCATTTGGCAAAAGAGTTAAGAAGTATTAGAGCTGGTAAAGCATCGCCATCAATGTTAGCAAACATTATGGTTGATTATTACGGTTCTCAAACACCATTGAGTCAAGTTGCCAATGTAAACACTCCAGATGCAAGAACCATTAGTGTACAACCTTGGGAAAAGCAAATGCTTCAAGAAATTGAAAAAGCGATCATGATTGCTAATATTGGTTTCAATCCTATGAACAACGGAGAAAGCATTATCATTAACGTACCGCCTTTAACTGAAGAAAGACGTAGAGACCTTGCTAAGCAAGCAAAAGCTGAAGCTGAGCATGCTAAAGTGGGGGTTAGAAATGCCAGAAAAGATGCCAATAATGAGATAAAGAAATTGGATGTTTCTGACGATATGAAGAAAAATACAGAAACAGATATTCAAGATCTAACAGATTCTTATGTAAAAAAAGCAGACGAAATGCTTTCTGTAAAAGAAAAAGAGATCATGACTGTTTAAAATAGTCTGTAGAAAATATAGCAAAAGAGTGCAAAATGCACTCTTTTTTTATGCCTTGCTTTTGCTACAAATAACTACCTTTGCAAAAAATTTTTGAATGGATTTCTGGTCTAGAGTATCGCGCCTTATTTTACGAAATAGATATCTGGTACTCATACTTATAGCTGCCTTTACAGCTTTCTTAGTTACACAAATGAAGTATATGAGATTCTCATATACAGAAGCTAATCTATTACCGGAAAACCATGAGGTTAATGTTCAGTACGATCAGTTTCTGGACATCTTTGGCGAAGAAGGAAACTTAATCATTCTAGGAATAAAAGATTCTACTGTCTTTACTCCGGAAAAGTTTAACGCTTGGAATCAGTTAGCAAAATCTCTAGACACTTTAAATGAAGTAGATTTTACTCTATCTATTGCGGATGTCAAAAAATTAAAAGCCGATCGTAAGAAAAGACAGTTTGTTCTTGAGCCTCTTTATGAAGATATGCCTAAGACCGAAGAGGAGGTAAATGAGGTAAAAAAACAACTCTTCGAAAAACTACCTTTTTACGATAACCTACTATATAATAAAGAAACAGAAACACTTCAAACAGCAGTGTACATCAATAAAGAGATTGTAAACACACCTGTGAGAAAAGCTTTTGTTTTTGAATATCTAGAACCTACTATAAAGAAGTTTGAAGAAGAAACCGGATTAGACGTTCGTGTTTCTGGAATGCCTTACATCAGAACCTTAAACTCTCAGAATATCGTAGATGAAATTGGTTTGTTTGTGGCAGGCGCTTTGTTAATTACTGCCTTGATCTTCTTCTTCTTTTTCCGTTCATTCAGAGCTACATTCATTACACTTTTAGTAGTAACTATTGGGGTAACCTGGGCCTTTGGTTTCATCGGCTGGCTAGGTTATGAGATCACAGTATTAACAGCATTAATCCCTCCGTTAATCATTGTTATCGGTGTGCCTAATGCCGTATTCCTGATCAATAAATATCAGCAAGAAATTAAAAAACACGGTCAACAAGCCAAAGCTTTGCAACGAGTAATTACCAAGATTGGAAATGCTACATTGATGACCAATATTACTACTGCATCAGGTTTTGCTACTTTCGTTTTTGTAAAAAGTCAGTTGCTTCGTGAGTTTGGTATTCTAGCCTCTTTGAATATCATTAGTATTTTCATTTTGGCATTATTGATCATCCCTACTGTTTATAGCTTTATGGCTCCACCTAAGCCAAAACATTTGAACCACTTGGAAAGAAGATGGATGGAAAATGTAGTGAATTGGATGGAAAAAATGGTACGTGAGCAACGAATTGCCGTATACATTACCACTGTTGCCGTAATTATTTTAGGGATTATAGGATTATACCAAATTAGAGTATCCGGAAGTTTGATAGAAGATATGCCTAAAGGAAAAGCCTTTTACAAAGACATTAAGTTCTTTGAAGAAGAGTTTGGCGGAATTATGCCTTTAGAGATATTGATCGATACCAAAAAAGAAAAAGGTGTAATGAAACTTTCTACCTTAAAGCGTATGGAAAAGATCAATGAAGAAATTGAGTCTTTCCCTGAGCTTTCCAAACCGATCTCTATTGTTAATTTGGTCAAATACTCAAAACAAGCTTATTACAAAGGAAATCCAAAATATTACCAGCTTCCATCGTCTCAAGAACAGAGTTACATCTTTGCTTATACGAGAAACTCTGATGGAAATGCCAATATGTTAAATAACTTTGTTGATTCTACAGGTCAGTACGCTAGAATTACAACTTTTATGAAGGATATTGGAACCGATAAAATGGATGGTATTCAAGAGCGTTTACAGCAAGTTATAGATAAAGAGTTTCCAGAAAAAAGATATGCCGTTTCTCTTACCGGAAAAGCATTGGTTTTCTTAAAGGGAACAAACTACCTGATTAGTAATTTGGTTTTCTCATTATCATTAGCCATTGTCTTAATTTCTTTATTTATGGCATGGATGTTCCGTTCGTTCCGAATGATCTTGATATCTATTATTCCTAACATGTTGCCTCTTTTAATTACTGCAGGGTTAATGGGATTCTTTGACATTCCTATCAAACCATCTACTATTCTGGTATTTAGTATAGCCTTTGGTATTTCTGTAGATGACACCATTCACTTCTTAGCAAAATACAGACAGGAGTTAATTGCCAACAACTGGGCTATTAGAAAATCTGTATACGCCGCTTTAAGAGAGACCGGAGTTAGTATGTTCTATACGTCTATTGTATTGTTCTTTGGATTCTTGATCTTTACTGTTTCTAGTTTTGGAGGAACCATTGCGTTAGGAGGATTGGTTTCTATTACCTTGCTTTTTGCTATGGTGTCTAATCTTTTATTATTGCCTTCTTTATTATTGACTTTTGAAGACAAGATTGCCAATAAGAAAGTATTTAAAGAGCCGGCTATTAAGATCATACCGCAAGAAGAACAGAACAAATAGTTTTCTAACAACATCTTAACTTTATTACTTCCTGCTTTCATTGCTCATTTTGTGTCAAAAAAGTATCTTTGTGCCTTTGTATAAGATCCTGAATTGAGTTTAGGATCAAAAGGAATTGCAACATCAATATTTGAATCATAAAAAAATGACAGTTAGTAGCGTTGCCGAATTATTGAAATCGGATTTATTTTTACAGGAAGTAGCGGTGAAAGGATGGGTAAGAACATTTAGAAGCAATCGTTTTATTGCTTTGAATGACGGATCTACTATCAATAATATTCAATGTGTTGTCGATTTTGAAAATACAGACGAAGAACTATTAAGAAGAATCACTACGGGAGCTGCTGTAAGTATCAAAGGAACTTTGGTAGAAAGCCAAGGAAAAGGACAATCTGTAGAAATTCAGGTTTCTGAACTTGAGATCTTAGGTGATTCAAATCCTGACGAATATCCTATTCAACCTAAAAAACACAGTATGGAGTTCTTACGTGAAAATGCACATTTACGTGTAAGAACAAACACATTTAGCGCTGTAATGAGAGTGCGCTCTGCACTTTCTTTTGCTGTACACAAGTATTTCCAGGAAAATGGATTTAACTATGTAAATACACCTATTATTACAGGGTCTGATGCAGAAGGTGCCGGAGAGATGTTTCGTGTAAGCACTTTTGAAGCTAACAAAGCTCCATTAACTGAAGAAGGTGAAATAGATTATTCTCAAGATTTCTTTGGAAAAGAAACCAACCTAACCGTATCGGGTCAGTTAGAAGCTGAAACCTATGCTATGGCTTTAGGAAAGGTATATACGTTTGGTCCTACATTTAGAGCAGAAAACTCTAACACTACTCGTCATTTGGCAGAGTTTTGGATGATTGAACCAGAGGTAGCTTTTATGGATCTTGACGGAAATATGGATCTATCTGAAGATTTTATTAAGTCTGTATTGGCTTATGTTTTAGAAAACTGTAAAGACGACCTTGCCTTTTTAGATCAACGATTTGCAAAAGAGGAAAGTCAGAAACCACAAGCTCAAAGAAGCGAGATGGGATTGTTAGAAAAACTACGTTTTGTAGTAGACAACAACTTTAAGAGAGTTAGCTATACAGAAGCCATTGATATTTTAAGAAACTCTAAACCTAATAAGAAGAAGAAATTCCAATTCCCAATTAACGAATGGGGTGCTGATCTACAATCTGAGCACGAAAGATTTTTAGTAGAAAAGCATTTTAAATGTCCTGTGATCTTGTTTGATTACCCGGCATCTATCAAAGCATTTTATATGCGTTTGAATGATGATGGAAAAACGGTAAGAGCCATGGATGTTTTGTTCCCGGGTATTGGAGAGATCGTTGGAGGAAGTCAGAGAGAAGAGCGTTTAGATGTTTTAAAAGAAAAAATTAACGCTATGGGAATTGAAGAAAAGGAACTTTGGTGGTACTTAGACCTACGTAAATTTGGAACAGCTGTTCACTCAGGATTTGGTCTTGGTTTTGAACGTCTGGTACAGTTTGCAACCGGAATGGGTAATATCAGAGACGTGATTCCATTCCCAAGAACACCACAGAACGCCGAGTTTTAATCTTGGTCTTCTTTTTGTATCTTTAATCATATGCTTAAACAAAGTTTACAACAAAAACTTTTACAAAAATTATCTCCTCAACAAATTCAGTTGATGAAATTAATTCAATTGCCAACTCAGGCTTTTGAAGAACGTCTAAAACAGGAAATTGAGGAGAATCCCGCGTTGGATACCGGTAAAGAAGAACCTGATAACTTTGATGATACATTAAGCAATGAGTATGATGATGAAGGAACTGAAAAAATAGATGCAGAAGACATCAATATTGATGAGTACTTGAGTGATGATGAGATTCCTAATTACAAGACTCAAACCAACAACTATTCATCTGATGATGATGAAAAGCATATTCCTTATGCTGCCGGAACTACCTTCCATCAATCATTAAAGAATCAACTGAACACCTTCAGAATTAATGAAGAAGAGCGCATGATCGCTGAGTTCTTGGTGGGAAGCATAGATGATAGCGGTTATATCAGAAGAAGCCTTATCGATCTTGTAGATGATCTGGCGTTCACTCAAAACATCTTTACAACTGAAGAAAAAGTTGAAACTCTTTTAACCAAAGTGGTACAAACTTTAGACCCTATTGGTGTTGGAGCCAGAGATCTAAAAGAGTGTTTGATCATTCAGTTAAAAGTTAAAAAAGAAGACGTATCTCGTAATCTTGCTATTGACATTTTAGAAACTGCTTTCGATCATTTTGTGAAGAAGCATTATAGAAAATTGTTGGAGAAGTTTGATATTACTGAAGAGCAGTTGAAAGCTGTAATAGCAGAGATCTCAAAACTGAATCCTAAACCAGGGAGTTCGTATGCGGGGAATAATAAAATCGCAGAACAAATTGTACCGGATTTTACTATTCGCATCTTAGATGGTGAGTTAGATCTTACATTGAATGCAAGAAATGCTCCTGAACTTCATGTTTCTAAGGAGTACAACAATATGCTAAAAGGGTATCAAGAATCATCAGAAAAGAGCAAGTCTCAAAAGGATGCTATTCTTTTTATCAAGCAAAAACTAGATGCTGCCAAATGGTTTATTGATGCTATTAAGCAAAGACAACAAACACTTTTGGTAACAATGAATTCCATCATGCACTATCAGTATGACTATTTCCTGACAGGTGATGAGCGAAAGCTGAAACCAATGATCTTAAAAGATATTGCAGATCAAATAGACATGGATGTTTCTACCGTTTCTAGAGTTGCCAACAGCAAGTATGTTTCTACTCCATACGGAACAAAATTGATTAAAGAATTCTTCTCAGAATCAATGAAAAATGATCAGGGAGAAGATGTGTCTACCAGAGAGATTAAAAAGATCTTAGAAACTGTTATTGGTGAAGAAAACAAAAAGAAGCCTCTAACAGATGAAAAACTTTCTCAACTTCTTAAAGAAAAAGGGTATCCTATTGCCAGAAGAACTGTTGCGAAATACAGAGAGCAGTTAGACATTCCTGTAGCTAGATTAAGAAAAGAGATCTAATGAGGTTTCATAAGGTCATATCTACCTTACTACACCCTATTGTAGTTCCTACTTTAGGAGTTTTATTGTATTTCTCTTTTGTTTCTCAGTCCATCAACAGAAAGCAACAGCTTCTCTTATTGGCCCTGGTCTTTGGAATTACCTATGTGATTCCATTACTAGCACTAATTGTTTTAAAATCATTAGGATTTATTGAAGATTTTCAAGTAAAGACCATCAAAGAACGTAGGTTTCCCGTGATCTTTATGATCGTGTTATTTTACTTATTAGGGAATACTTTGGCAGAATTGCCAACTCTTAGAGATTTGGGCTTCCTTTTTTACGGAACTTCACTGAGCTTAATAATCATCTACTTCCTTTTTTCCTTTCAGTTAAAATCTAGTCTTCATTTAGTTTCTATGGGAAATGCGGTAAGTTTCTTTTTGATTATTTCCAATCTCTACTATGCATCGCTCATGCCCATTGTTATGGTCCTCATTTTACTTTCAGGGTTGTTGGCTAGTTCCAGACTCTATTTAAAGGCACATACTCCTAAAGAGCTTGTTTTTGGTTTTTCCATTGGAATCTTAAGTCAGCTTGCAATTTTTCTTCTTTTGTAAAAGAGTGTTAAAAAAATAGAGAGATTCTTTTTTTCTCTTACCTTTAAGCATCTCTCGCGAAGATAAATGTATCACCTTAGCATTTTAAAAAAAGTAAGGATTTATCAATCTATTTTAAATCTTTATTATGAAAAAAGAATTTCTAAAGATAGAAGGTGCTTCTATCTTACAAAAACAACAATTGCAATCTATTTCCGGAGGATGGGAAGGAGGAGTTGACCCAAGTGTTTGTGCTGATGCTTCTGATGGAACCCAGTGTGGGCCACACCATTCATGCTATTGTTATCAATGTTACAGTCATTATGATGAAATCCCTGATCCAGAAGGACCACATTGTCATTAATCTAAATTGATAAATTAATTGATCCACCAAAGCCTGCTTTGGTGGTTTTTTATTTACAGTAAGTAAAAGATCAGTCCTATTCTGATAATCTTTGTAGAGATGTCTGTAGTTCCTATTGATGAGTCTTTTAATATAGGTGTTAATCCATAATACATATGAGCTGTAAAAGCATCATATCCCACAGATAAAGTAAGACCGTATTGCCACTTGTTGAATCTGGAAACATTTCGAAAAGAAAAGGACTGTGTTCCGTTATTGTACTTAAAAGTATTCGACAGGTTATAACTTACTTTCATCCCTGCATATACTCTCCAGAAACGGTATTTGTTGGCATTAGAGTTCCTCCAACGAAGTTCTAAAGGGAATTCTAAACTATGAATTGAAAGTTTGTTAGAGGTAAGCGTATTGTCTATTTCAAAGGTTACTTCATTATTTACTTGAGAAACCTTTAATCCATGATTAAAAGAATCAAAATCATATCCAACTCCTAATCCTAGGGCAATGCTACCTTCTTTGTTCAAGATAATATCCTTAATAAAACCTGAGGAGAGTCCGTAAGAGAATCCACTTCCTTTTACCTGGCTTGGTTGATTGAATAATTGATTGTAAGAAATAAGAAAATAGAGCTGATCTTCTGCATAGCGATCGCCCAATTGTAAAGAATCTTTTTGTGCAAAGCCAAAACTAGCTATTGCTAGAAAAAGGGAAAAAAGGATTTTCTTCATTTGAAAATAACAATTCACTCAAAAGTACAACTTTGTGTTGACGTATAATATTGTTCAATCTAGTAAAAAATAAAAAGGGAACTCGTAATGGAGTCCCCTTTTTTATAACATGATGTATTATTTCTTAGTTATTCTACACCCGTATTGGTAGAGTAACTTAGTTTCAATGCATTTACATCTCTAAGCTTCAATCTAATGTCAGTAATAATACCAACACTTGCTTCTCTGTCTGCTTTGATCGATGTAGTCATGAATGGAATTTCTCCTTCAGAAACAGTTTCTCTTTCTCTGAAGATGAATGCTGGAACATCATCCGGTGAAGCGATCTTGTCGTTCAATTGGATTACGTTATATCCAGTTCCATACTTAGCGTCTTTAGCTTTTCCAACATAAATGGTACTTACCAAACTCTTGTGTTCTAACTTTTTGATCTCAGTTGCACTAGGAAGTCTAGGGTTATCAATCAAAAGGTTGGTCTCTCTCATGGTAGTTGTTACCATGAAGAAGAATAACAACATGAAAACAATATCCGGTAAAGCTGCCGTGTTTACTGCTGGTACACCTTTCTTCTTCTTTTTAAATTTAGACATACTGTTTACGTTTTTAAATTAATTAGCAGAAGTTGGTTCGGCATCAGAAATAATTTGAGGATAACTTGTTTTGATATCTTCAACTTTTTTCTTCAGATCCTCATCTTGACGTTGACTGTCTTTGTAAGCTTTTTCCAACTCTTGGTATGACATACCATAACGTTTTTGAGCTAATCTGTTTCTAAGGACCGTATAAGCTCTTAACAACTCATTTTGTACCTCAATATACGTGCCATATTCTGTACCACGGTCACTTTGCACCGAAATAATTGCTTTGTTCGGGTGATCTGAAGAAGACTCGCTTCTATCTCCCTCGCAATAATCACATGGTTGACCTGGCGTACCATCTTCTCCTGGTTTTCCAATACCTCCACCGTTATCAATAAAATCGATAGCAGCTTGTCTTAGATCTTTAATGTCCATCAAGTCACCTTCTACCAACAGTTCATTGTTTCTGTTGATGTTTACCTCAAAGATGTTCTTTTCTTTGATAATTGGTGGCTTATAATCTGGTGGTGGCTTTTCTGATAACTTCTTAGAAATTCCTGAATCAACATTCATTGTTGTGGTTACTAAGAAGAAAATCAATAACAGAAAAGCAATATCGGCCATCGAACCGGCATTAATTTCTGGAATATCTCTTCTTGCCATAATCTTAAGATTTTACTAAACTTTTTACCATATCTACTAGGAATAATGCTAGTCCAACAGCTCCAAGAATGATACTAAACCAAATTCCTGTGCTTGACCAAACATTAGAAGTTTCCCCAGCAGCTCCTCCATCTAATACTTTCCCTGAAGCATCTACTACTTCAGCAGAATCGTGTAAGAAGTAAGAAATCACCAAAACAACACCTAAAGCTCCAATACTTAAAAGGGTCTTTTTTAATTGCTCCGGCTTTTTAACTAAGCTGGATATAGATGAAATTACAGCTGCCAAAATTGTGATCCCAAGAACTACAACCGTTATCGTTACAAACGGTGAGATAATCGAGTTTTGAAGATCGGCAGTTGTTTCTATAGCCTCATCACCAGCGCCTAATATTCTGATGTAGAAAAAAGCACCTATTAACGCTATAATAACAGCTACAATAGTAAGTACTTTTGATAATTTATTATTATTCATAATTACTAACTATTTTAACTATTTTTTGTATTTCACTAATAAGTCGATTAATGTGATAGATGCATCTTCCATACTGTTTACGATGCTGTCTACTTTAGATACTATGTAATTGTAGAAAATTTGAAGAATAATCGCAACAATCAGACCGAATACTGTTGTTAATAATGCAATTTTAATACCATCTGCTACTACTGCAGGAGAGATATCATTTGCTACAGCGATCTTATCGAATGCCTCAATCATACCAATTACAGTTCCCATGAACCCTAACATCGGTGCTAATGCGATAAATAAAGATAACCAAGAAACGTTTTTCTCTAATAATCCCATTTGTACTCCACCGTATCCGATTACAGCTTTTTCTGCAGCTTCTACTCCTTCATCTACTCTATCTAAACCTTGGTAAAAGATAGATGCAACTGGTCCTTTTGAATTTCTACAAACTTCTTTTGCAGCTTCTACTCCTCCAGAGCTTAATGCATCATCTACACTAGCAACTAATTTCTTAGTGTTAGTTGTAGCCATGTTCAAATAAATAATTCTTTCAATAGCGATTGCTAAACCTAAAATTAGAGCAACTAGTACAATCCCCATGAAGGAAGGTCCACCCTCAATAAAACGTTGTTTTAAGATTTGGTGAAAAGTTTGTTCAGCTGCCTCTTGAGCAAAAGTTGACTGAATAGCTCCAAAAAACATAAATCCTGTAATTGTTAGGACATTTACTACTTTTTTCATCGTTGTTATAATTAATTTTTAATAGTTAACGGGTTAAAGATATAAATTTTACTTGCAAAAAGTCTCCCCCCTTATGACGTTCAAATCGTTCAAAAATCGCGCCAATATGAGATTTTCTTAGATTGCGGAGAGCAAGTAACAAAAAATAGTTGGTTTCTTAAAAAAATTTAAAAAGTATTTATATACAGAGGTATCAAAAACAAAAAGATTTAACAATTTCATTATAAATTTGAAATTTCTCCACGTAAAGATTCCTGAAAATAGTGTGCAAACTCTTCTTTTTCCAGCCCTATACCTAACAGATACATCAATTTGGCTACTGCCGATTCTGTAGTAATATCTTTACCGCCAATAACTCCTATTTGTTTTAATTGAGTACTTGTCTCATAATGCCCCATAATTACAGATCCTCCTGAGCATTGGGTTACATTAATAATATGTATTCCTTTTTCTATTGCCTCTGAAAGCAATTCTATAAACCAATCTTCTGTAGGTGCATTTCCAGCTCCATAAGTTTCTAAAACTACTCCTTTTAAATTGGGAATATTTAAAATACTACTAATCACATTGGCAGATATTCCCGGAAATAATTTTAAGATAGCAATATCTGTTACTAAGTTCTTTCGAACGATCAATTGATCTCCTTTAGATTTTAACAACAAATTCTCATTAAAATGCAAATGCACTCCACTTTCTGCCAATGGCGGGTAATTCATTGAGGTAAAAGCTTCAAATTGCTCGGCACTCAACTTCGTTGTTCTGTTAGCTCTATATAATTTATATTCAAAATACAAACACACTTCGCTAATAATAGGCTTATCATTATTGTATGCACTAGCAATCTCTATAGAAGTGATCAGATTTTCTTTGGCATCTGTTCTTAAATATCCTATAGGCAACTGAGAACCGGTAAAAATTACTGGCTTCTGTAAATTTTCAAGCATAAAACTAATGGCCGAAGAAATATACGACATGGTATCCGATCCGGTTAGCACAACAAATCCATCAAATTGCTCATAGTTCTCTTCAATAGTTTCAGCAATCTGAATATAAAAATCTGTATTCATATTTGAGGAGTCCATGGGCTCATCAAAAGAAATCGATTCTATATTACAATCCAGTTGATTTAATTCGGGGATATTGTCTAAGATTTGTGAGAAGTTGAACGCTTTTAACGCATTGGAACCATAATCTTTTATCATTCCAATCGTTCCTCCTGTATAGATCAATAAGATATTTCGTTTTTTTGCCATTTTGTCATTAATTTGATGGTAAATTCAAATGGAATACTTTGTGATGTAAAAGTATCAAACAAAAATCGATTATCAATTATAAAAATATAAATACAAATGTTAGGTTTTTACATACTTCTAGGAGCTATTGCATTGGTAAGTGCAGCTGTTAGTAATCAATTAAAAAGTAAATTCAAAAAATACTCTAAAGTACACTTGAGAAATGGGATGAGTGGTGCCGAAATTGCAGAGAAAATGTTGGCAGATCACGGAATTTCTGACGTAAAGGTTATTTCTACTCCCGGGATGTTAACGGATCACTACAATCCAAAGAACAAAACTGTAAATCTAAGTGCGGGGGTATACAACCAACGTAATGCCGCTGCGGCAGCTGTTGCCGCTCACGAAGTTGGTCATGCAGTACAGCATGCTCAAGCTTACGATTGGTTAACCATGAGATCAAAGCTTGTTCCTGTAGTTAGCATTTCTTCTAATTTTTCATTCTGGTTGGTAATTATTGGAATTGGTTTTGGAGCAGCTTCGGGAAACAATGGAATTGGATTTATCATTGCTTTAATAGGTCTAGGAATGATGGCATTGGCAACCATCTTTAGCTTTATTACGCTTCCGGTAGAATATGATGCCAGCAACAGAGCTTTGGCATGGCTTAAGAATAAAAACATGGTGAGTCAACAAGAATATGAAGGATCTAAAGATGCTTTAAAATGGGCAGCCAGAACGTATTTGGTAGCTGCCATTGGGTCTTTAGCAACACTGGTATATTGGGGACTGCAAATACTAGGTAGCAGAGACTAAAAAAAACACTCATAGAAAACACAAAGGACTGTCTGATAAGGCAGTCCTTTTTTTGTTCAGACAACTATTTCTTAAAAACTGCGTCTATCCTTTGAGGAAAAACAATATCAATTCACCGGAATTTTACCCCATTTGATCAGATTTTGATTTTTCCACACCATTCAATAAATCACTTTTGTCCTATCAAAATAAATGAATCTATGAGACTTTTAACAACAACCTTACTTTTATTCTTTACCTTTTTATCTGCTTTTGCACAGCATAGCATCAAAGGAAAAATCACCGACTCAGAAAATCTAGCACTGCCTTATGCAAATATTATATTGTACAAAGTGGGTAGTGATGCAGATCCTAAGGGAACTGTTTCTAATGATGAAGGAGAGTACTCTTTTGAAAACATTGCCGCCGGAACCTACAGAATAGAAATTTCCATGTTAGGTTTTGCTACAGAAAAGATCAAAGAGTTTACGCTTGCCAATAACAAAACATTAAATGTTGTTTTAAAAGAAGAAAGTCAAACTTTGAATGAGGTTGTTGTTAAAAGCAAACGCCCGGTAATCAAACAAACTGCTGAAAAATTGATCGTTGATCTGGAAAAATCTGAAATGATCAATACCAATTTGCAAGATGTTATGAGAAAAATCCCTGGTGTTTTGGTTACCAATAACGGAATTACCATAGCCGGAAACTCAGGAGTACGAATCTTGATTAACAATAAGACTACTGAATACATGGATATTCAGACTTTGTTAAGAGATTTTCCTGCCGATAATATCGCTAAGATCGAAGTTGTTGAACAGCCGGGAGCCGAGTATGATGCTTCGGGTACTGGAGCTATCATTAACATTATCTTAAAGAAAAACGTTCGATTGGGAACTCACGGAAGTGTAAACGCGTGGGTTGGAGAAGATGAAGGATTCGAGTACGGAACCGGAGCTTCTATTGCCAGCTATAAGAACAAATTAAACTGGCAAACCAGTATCAACCATTCACGACCTACTTGGAGAGATGATCTTTTCTTAGTAAGAACTGTAGGGGCAGAAACCTATGATCAAGTAACTCGTGAACCTTATGATCCTGTCAACTACAGTTTCTCAGGAAATGTAGACTACTATATTAATGATAAACACTCTTTTGGTATTGGAGGAAGGTTGAACAACAGAAATTCTCAAAGAACATCTGCCAGTACTACATTTATTTCTGATGCAACCAATAGAGAAGTTTTGCTTTCTGAAAACAGTTTTGATAGAGAGCGTGTAGACTACAACATTAATCCTTATTATGAGTACAACACGGATAGCGAAAGATTGATTGCCGACTTTAATTATATCAACTTTAGAAATGACAACACCAATGTACTTTCTGATGTAGTTGGAAGTACAGTTCCTTTTGATAACAGACGTTATATCCAAGATGGTAAGTATACCATCAGAACTTATAGAGCAGATTACTCAAAAACAATATCGGAAAACTTTAAGTTAAGCTTAGGTAGTAAATATGCTTCTGTAAGTACAGATAACGATCTACAATCTTTTGTAGAGAATATTTCAGGTGGTTTTGATTTCTTGGAAGACCAAAGCAGTCGTTTCTTAATCGATGAAACCATCTTTGCTCTCTACTCTAAGGTTAATGCTACTTTTGGAAAATGGTCTTTCTCAGGAGGATTGCGTTATGAAGATAGTAATACTGAAGGGACTTCAAGATTTATGGACAACAACATGTTGGTTGAAGAAGTACAAAAGAGACCAATTCAAAAATTATTTCCAAGTGCCTCTATCAGTAGAAAGCTAACCGAGAATTTAGGTGCTAGCTTATCGTATAGCTACCGTATTCAAAGACCTTCTTACAACAGTTTAAACTCATTTGAAACATTCTTAGATCCATTTTCTGCTGGGCAAGGAAACCCTAATTTGAGACCTGCTTTCACCAACAACTATCAATTCAATTTAACTTTTGATGGTCAACCTTTCTTTACCGTTGGGTATAGCAAAACAAACAATGTGATCTTTCAATTGATTCAACAAGACAATGCAACTGCGCAAATTCGTCAGAGAGAGGTAAATGTTGAAGACAATACAAACTGGAATTTCCGATTATTTGCTCCGTTAAACTTGATCAAAGGATTGGAAGGATACACAGGAGTTATTGTAACCAATACAGATTTCCAATCATCCACTTACAATTTAGATTTGAACAAATGGAATCTGGTTTGGTTTGTACAAGCTAGTTACCAATTGCCTTGGGATATCAATTTTGAATTAAGCGGTAGCTACGGAACCGGTGCTTTGGAAGGACAAATAGATGTAGATTGGTTAGCTAATTTAGATTTCTCTTTCGGTAAGAAATTTATGGATGATAAGCTACGAGCAAACTTAGGATTCAACAAAATGCTAAACAGAGGTTTTGTAGGAACCATCGATTACGGAAATGGAAATGCTAGTGTAGAAAGCAATGGATCAAGACAAAACATTCAATTACGATTAACCTACAGCTTTGGTTCTCAGTTTGGGAAAAAGAAGAAGAGTCGTAGAAATTCTTCAAGAGAAGAAGAGGATCGTATTAATGATAATAACTAGTATCTTTAGCTCCGAATCATGAATAGCAAGCTCAACAGATCAGATATTTTACTACTTGCAGCCTTTTTTGGCGTATCAACTGTTTTGGAGATCTATGATTATTATTCAGCTGGGAATGTTTTACTGGAATTCCTGATAGACATTCCCATTAGCCTCATATTCTCTATAACCCTCATTTATTTTTTTACGTTTTGGTTGATTCCAAAATACATCGTAGAGCAAAAAAGATATGTATCCTTTATTATATACGGATTGTTGGCATTATTCATTACCGGGGCTATTGATTATACTAGTGGTTTTTGGACCGGAGAAAATGACTGGGCTAAGTTTCCAAGAGGGTTAAAATTCTTTTTAATTTCTGTTGATATTGGTGGAGAATTGGTTGCTTTTCCTTTGGGAATCTTGCTTACTAAAAAGTTCTATGAAGGTAGAACCGAGCTAATCACCATAGAAAAACAGCAAAAAGAAAATGAGCTAAAACTACTACGCTCTCAGATAGACCCTCATTTCTTATTTAATAACCTGAATACATTAGACTCATTGATTGACAGTGATTCTGAAAAAGCAAAAGAATACATTAACCGACTGTCACTAATCTACCGTTATCTGATACAAACCAAAGATTCTGAGGTGATGGAACTTTCAGAGGAAATCCAATTGGCAGAGAATTATATCTTTTTGATCAAAACTCGCTTTGGCAGTGATTATGATTTTGATTTGAAGATTCTGAGCGCTGTGCAAGATAAGTTTATTCCTACCGGAGCGGTACAGGCTTTGTTGGAAAATGTGGTAAAGCACAACAAACCTGAAAAAGGGCAAACCATCAATACAAAAATCTACATTGAAGATAGTTGGTTAAAGATCAGCAACACAAGATCTACAGCTATTGCAAAGAATGAATCTTTTGGAACCGGACTAGAAAACCTGAAAACTCGTTATCAGTTACTTTCAGACAAGAAAGTACTCGTAGAGAATTCAGAAAAAGAGTTTATCGTGACTATCCCCATCATAAAATTAAGTGAATAAGTAACATGCATATTTTAATTCTGGAAGACGAAATACCTGCATACCAAAAACTCATCTCTTCATTGAATGAGCATTACAGCAGCCCATATACACATGATTGGGCACGATCCATAAAGGATGGTCAAGATCTTTTGCACAAGAATACTTACGATTTCATCTTATCGGACATTCAGCTGTTAGACGGTGCTTCTTTTGATCTCTTCGACAAAAGCGATCCCAATTGTCCGATTATCTTTTGTTCTGCTCATGATGAGTACCTCTTTCAAGCATTTAACACCAATGGAATTGCTTACATACTAAAACCGTTTTCTCAATCTGATTTTTCTAAGGCAATCAAGAAATACGAAGCTCTTTTTCAACAAGGAGATTACAATCCTTTAAACACAAATACACTTTCTGAATTAAAATCGGCTTTGCAAGACGAACATGCGAATTACAAAAAGAGGTTTGTTGTAAAAAAGCCTAAGGGAATTCAACTATTGAATGTTACGGATATTAGCATGATCTCTGCCTCAGGAGATTTTTGCTTGGCTACAGATATGTACGGGAAACGTCATCCTATTTCTCAAAGTTTAGGATCTATCTACGAACAATTAAACCCTAATAAGTTCTTTAAGATCAATAGAAGTGAGATCATTCATATTGATTTTATCGAAAATATTGAGAGTCATTTTAAGAATCGTTTACTGATTACCATTAGGGGTGCCGAAGAAAAAGTAATGACCAGCTCATCTACTACTGCTGAATTTAGAAAGTGGTTAGAACAATGATCAATGAATTGATGAGAAAATGATTCAATGAGTTAATATGAAAATTTGACAATGATCTGTTATGAAAAAGTATCTTCTTGTCGGAATATTATTTATCAGTATCGGCATTGGTTTGTCGCTTTTACTAGATTCGTTTTTAAGAATAACGATCTTCGATTTATACAGATGGTCTACCAATGATAAAATTGTATTTTTGGGTAAAGGATTTCATCTTTTTCCTTCACCTACGTTTATTTTGTCTTTCACCTTTTCTATTATGCTTCTAGGATTTGCAATTATCAATCAAAAACTCGGAAGAATTGCAATGAACTGCATCTTGTATCTATCTATTTTTTCGATAGCACTCATATCAATCTCAGCTTTGGATGCCAATAGACTTGTTGTTTCATGTACTGCATGTCAAGATGGAATACGAAGAATAAACCATAATAGCATAAACTACGGTGTGATTTTAGGAATCTCTTCTTTTTTAGCTTCAATTCCAAGCATTGTCAATTTAATCAAGAGAGTAAAGAATTAAAATTCGCTTCGTCTAAATAGGTACTTATAAATTCCTAACAGATGAAAAAAGTCTTTCTACTTCTCGCTATTACTTTTGGTTTGTATACCGGTTATTCTCAAAATATGAATGCCGAAAAAATGGGTACCATCATAGAAAGTGTTGCCGATTCTATTCAAGGAAATAACGGTCGTTGGCAGTTCAAGATCAAAGATGTTGTCTTCATCTGTATCACAGACACCAATCACAACCGAATGCGAATTATTTCTCCTATTACAGAGGCAAAGCGTTTGGATGAAAAGTTGAAAAGTGCAGCATTAGTAGCCAACTTCCATAGTGTGTTGGATGCTAAATATGCAATTGCTGATGATGTGTTGTGGTCTGTTTTCATTCATCCTTTAAAAGAGTTAACAGAAGCTCAGGTAAAAGATGCCATCAGTCAGGTATATAGCGCTAACGTAACGTTTGGAACCACTTTTTCAAGTACGCCTTTGGTCTTTCCGGGAAGTCAGAAGAAAGAAGAAAAAAAAGAGAAAAAATTGTTAAAGAAAGAGTATTAGGAGTTGCAAAGGATCTTTACTCCTTTCTCCTTACTCTTTGCTTCTTAATCATTTAATTTCAGTACTGCCATAAATGCCTGCTGTGGAATCTCAACATTTCCAACCTGACGCATACGTTTCTTACCTTTTTTCTGCTTTTCCAATAGTTTACGCTTACGAGAAATATCTCCTCCGTAACATTTTGCTGTTACATCTTTACGTAGTGCTTTTACAGTTTCTCTGGCAATAATCTTTGCTCCAATTGCTGCCTGAATAGGAATATCAAACTGTTGTCTAGGAATCAGTTCTTTTAGTTTCTCACAAATACGCTTTCCAATAGTGTATGCATTGTCTGCGTGTAATAATGCTGAAAGTGCGTCTACAGGTTGCCCATTCAATAACATATCTACACGAACCAGTTTTGATTTACGCATTCCAATTGGGTGGTAATCAAAAGAAGCATATCCTTTAGATACTGTTTTTAATCTGTCGTAAAAATCAAATACAATCTCTGCCAATGGCATATCAAAGATCAATTCAACTCTTTGCGGAGTTAAATAGGTTTGATTTACGATCTGTCCACGTTTTTCGATACACAAGCTCATTACTTGCCCTACAAAATCGGCTTTGGTAATAATAGAGGCTTTGATATATGGCTCTTCTACTCGATCTAACTTAGATGGATCCGGTAAATCCGAAGGGTTATTTACGATAATGATATCGTCCGGATTCTTTTTGGTAAAAGCATGATACGATACGTTAGGAACCGTTGTGATCACTGTCATATTAAACTCACGCTCCAAACGTTCTTGGATGATCTCCATGTGTAACATTCCTAAGAATCCACATCGGAAACCAAATCCTAAAGCTGCTGAACTTTCCGGTTGGAAAACTAAAGATGCATCGTTCAATTGCAACTTCTCCATAGAAGCTCTTAATTCTTCATAATCTTCTGTATCTACAGGGTAAATTCCCGCAAATACCATTGGTTTTACATCTTCAAATCCTTCAATAATATCTGTGGTAGGATCCTTTGCATCTGTAATGGTGTCTCCTACTTTTACTTCTTTGGCTGTTTTAATTCCGGTAATCAAGTATCCTACATCTCCTGTCTTGATCTCTTGCTTTACCACCTGATTTAACTTTAAAGTTCCAACCTCATCGGCTCCATATTGCTTATCTGTAGCCATGAACTTGATCTGCTGATTCTTTTTAATAGAACCATCAATCACTCTAAAGTAAGTTTCAATTCCTCTATAAGAATTGTATACAGAATCAAAGATCAATGCTTTTAACGGTGCTTCAGGATTTCCTTCCGGCGCCGGAATTCTTTCGATGATCGCTTCTAAGATCTTATCTACTCCAAATCCAGTTTTTCCACTGGCAGGAATTACTTCTTCCGGATCACATCCTAATAAATCTACAATATCATCGGTTACTTCTTCCGGGTTTGCAGAAGGTAGATCTACTTTGTTTAATACCGGAATGATCTCTAGATCATTTTCTAAGGCTAAGTATAGGTTAGAAATGGTTTGTGCCTGAATACTTTGTGCTGCGTCTACAATCAACAATGCACCTTCACAAGCGGCAATAGAACGAGAAACTTCATAAGAGAAATCTACGTGACCCGGAGTATCGATTAAGTTTAAGATATACTCTTCACCTCCGTGTTTGTATTCCATTTGAATCGCGTGCGACTTAATGGTAATTCCTCTTTCACGCTCAAGATCCATATTATCTAACAACTGATCTTGTTTCTCACGTTCAGTAACAGATCCTGTATAATCTAACAATCTATCTGCCAACGTACTTTTACCATGGTCGATATGAGCGATGATGCAAAAGTTTCTAATATTCTTCATTCTCTAACTATCTTCAAGCGAGCAAAGATACTTTATTTCAAGGCGTAATAAAAACTAAAGATCATTTTACTTAAAAAGCTTAACAAAGCTTTATCAGCCCTATACAAAAAGGAGTACATATTTTTTGTACTTTTAGATTTCTAACATTTAAAAATTGCATACTTATGAAAAAACAAATCTTAAACTTCGGAAGAACTTTATCCAGAGCTGAACTTCAAAAAATTAACGGTGGTACCGGAACATGTGCTTATTACAATGGGGAAACTGGTAAAATAACTTACAATTTATCAAGCTCTCAAGCACAAGGAATGCTTACTAATGCTAGCGATCATTGGTGCTGTACAACTTGTAAAACTGCTTCATGGTATAGCCCAAACCCTAATGTTGAACAGGGAACTGTTACTGTACAAGATTAAAAAGTAATTCACACTATTTTTAAAATTTCACACCTCTAAGAAGCTTACATAAACTTTTAAAATATAATTCTATGAAAAAACAAATCTTAAACTTTGGGGAAACTTTATCTAGAGCTGAACTACAAAAAATTAACGGTGGTACTGGAACTTGCGCTTATTATAATGGTGAAACAGGGCAAATAACTTATAATTTATCAAGCTCTCAAGCACAAGGAATGCTTGCTAACGCTAGTGATCACTGGTGTTGTGAAAGTTGTGATACTGCTTCATGGTATCATCCAGATGTAGGTGACAAGGCCCCTGCTATTGTTATAAAATGATAAATATATTCTAACTATAAAATAGAAAACCAACAGAAAAATTTCTGTTGGTTTTGTTGTCTAAACTATAAATTTTTGGAGACCTCTCGACTACGCTCGAGGTGACATTCTGTTATTCTTGCCACTCCGCAATAAACAGATTGGTATCTCTACCTCCACCATTATTTCTGTTGGAAGAAAAAGTCAACCATTTTCCATCATTAGAGAATACCGGAAATGCATCAAAGGTTTCACCGTGTGTAATTCTCTTTAAGTTCTTTCCATCAATATCGATCATATATAAATTGAATGGGAATCCTCTTTCTGCTTCAAAGTTGGAAGAGAATAAGATCTTCTCTCCAGATGGATGGAAAAACGGACTCCAATTGGCATTTCCTAAATTGGTTAACTGACGTAGATCAGAACCATCTGCATTACAGATATACAATTCCATTTCTGTGGGTTCTACCAATCCTTGCGCTAATAAATCTTTGTAATTCTTGATCTCTTCTTCTGTTTTTGGGCGAGAAGATCTAAAGATCAATTTTGTTCCGTCTGGCGAAAAGAAAGCCCCTCCATCATATCCAAGTTCGTTAGTAATTTGCTTTACATCAGTCCCATCAATATTCATGGTATACAATTCTAAATCACCGCTTCTCATAGAGGTGAACACGATCTTATCTCCTTTTGGCGATACGGTAGCTTCTGCATCATATCCCGGTTCATTAGTTAATTGCTTTGTAATATTTCCTTCCAAGTCAGCCACAAAAATGTCGTAGCTCTCATAAATAGGCCATACATATTTTCCATTTTTACGCAATGGAGCAGGCGGACATTCATCTCCTCCTAAATGAGTTGATCCATATACAAAATGCTTATTATCCGGTAAAAAGTAAGCACATGTTGTACGTCCTTTTCCTGTACTGATCATAGGTGGCATTTTCTCTTTGAAATTTTCATCTACATTCATCAAAAACATTTGATCACAACCTACATTCCATTTTGCGTTGTTCGATTGAAAGATCAGTTGCTTATCATCAAAACTCCAATATGCTTCTGCGTTGTCTCCTCCGAAAGTGATTTGACGAATGCTTTTAAAGTGAACTTCTTCAGGATAGATCAATGAGTCTTTTCCTGCAACTAATTCTTTTTTCTTTTCCTCTTTTTTAACCGCTTCTCCTTTACATCCAAAAGCAATGGTTGAAACGAGAAGTAATAATAAGATCCTAAATTTCATATGGTAATTTTTAATATGCTTGATATTCCCTAATTTTGAGTAAAAATAATATTTAATCTCATGAAAATCCGTGCATTCCTATTCTTTTTCATTGCTGCAGTATCATTCTCTTGCCAAAATAAACCTACAAATCAAAGCAACATAAAAAATGACGTTTCCTTTTTAGCAGACGACGCTTTGGAAGGTAGACAAACCGGAACAGAAGGTGAGAAAAAAGCAGCCGACTATATTGTAAAAAGATTCGAAGAGATAGGAGTAAGTCCTAAAGGAACCCATGGTTTTTATCAAGAGTTTTCGTTTTTACCGAAAACTGATCCACACAAAGAAGTAGAGTTTGTTAAAAACCAAGACGGAACCATTACAGGTAGAAATGTAATCGGATTCATTAACAACAACGCTGAGAATACGGTAATCATTGGTGCACACTATGATCATTTAGGTTACGGCGGGGAAGGTTCTCTTCACAGAGATTCTATCAAAGCCATTCATAACGGGGCGGATGATAATGCTAGTGGAACAGCTGTAATGTTGGATCTTGCCAGAAAGCTAAAAGGCAAAAACACAAATAATAATTATTTGTTCATGGCTTTTTCCGGTGAAGAAATGGGGTTATTAGGTTCTAACTATTTTGTAAAAAACCCTACAATCAATACCAAAGCTGTGAGTTATATGATCAACATGGACATGGTAGGTCGTTTGAAACAAGATAGCACTTTAGCTGTTTACGGTACAGGAACATCTCCTATGTTCAAACAGGTGTTGAAAGCACATAACAACAAGTTCAAATTGATCGAAAATGAATCAGGAGTTGGACCTAGCGATCATACAAGTTTTTACTTGGCAGACATTCCGGTATTGCATTTCTTCACAGGGCAGCATTCCGATTATCACAAGCCGGGTGATGATTCAGATAAATTGAATTACGAAGGAATGGAAAAGATCTCTTCTTACATTTTTGATGTGATCACTGATTTGAATGACAATGGAAAATTAGCTTTTAGAAAAACTAAGAATGAAAGCGAGAGTACTCCTCGTTTTAAAGTTGGTTTGGGTGTGATTCCTGATTACTTATACGAAGGAAAAGGAATGAGAATAGACGGTGTTTCTGAAGGAAAACCGGCTCAAAAAGCAGGGCTTAAAAAAGGAGATGTAGTTATTCAGTTAGGTGATAGTACCATTACTAATATGATGAGCTATATGAGAGCTTTATCTATATTTGATAAAGGTGACAAAGCAAAAGTTGTGGTAAACAGAGAGGGTAAAAAAGTGAATGCTGAAATTCAGTTTTAATACCCTGTAAATATCAACTAAAACCTAACAGAACTATACTTGCTGTATATAGAAAAATGCTTCTGAGCCATCAGAACACATGACTCTATTGCCTTCATTAAAAACAATGATACCATTGTTTTTCTTAACCTTGTCTACAGATTTTTGTAAGTCCTTAACTCCAAAAGTACAAACCCAATATTCATACTTTCCTCGGATAGAACTGTCCAACTGATGAATGCTTGCTACTTTTTCTTCAGAAGAATTGCAATACACATCTACAGAAAAATTGTCGAGCCAATCAAAAGACCAATCAAACAGTTCTTGATAGAACTCTACTACTTTTTGAACATCTGAAACCTGAAGCTCATTATAAATCAAGGTGTTTTCCTCTGATACGGTTCTTGAATGCAAACTACTTCCTTCATATACTGTAAATCCTGCTCCCAAGGTATCGCGAATCAAAGCCACTCCTCCAATAGGATTTTCTAAATCCACTAGTTCTATAATCCCTCCCAATGCTCTTGCTTTTTCTACAGTTTCAGATACGCTTTCAACTTGTATATACGACATCCAAAAAGAAGGCATCTTCATTTGCTGAAACTTTTCGGGAGTTTCATACAGCCCAACAACTTCTTTAGTTCCTTTATAGGCTGTATAATAAGAGTAGCTATAGTAATATTTCCATCCAAAGATCTTTTCATAAAATCGCTTCGTTTTCTCAGGGTGATAACTGGACAAATCTGCCCATATGAATTTATTCTGTTTCATGAGTTTTTATATATAGTTTATAGAACTAATAATTGCGAGATCTATACAACAGATTCCTAAAATAATCAACGCCCACACCCACCATTTCAATCGGATGTTCTTCGCAACACTAGCTTCTAGCCATGTCCATACAGTAACATATCCAACCCAAATCCAAATGTTCTCAATTCTATAGAGTAGCATAACAATCGTACCTGCTAAAAAAATAAGCATGATTGCAACAAAGTAGAATACTTCTTTCTTAGATACTTTTGATTTCATTATCTAAGTATTTTAATCTCTTTTCCAAACTTCTGTATCCTTGTATCCGTAGTAATCATAACTTAATTGAAAAGTGTGTTTATCAATCAGTTTAATTTTACATGGCACATTGTATTTTTTCCCTTCAAACTCAACTTTATAAGTTCCTTTTCCTCTTTTACCGTTAAAAGATTTAATGATTAGGGTTTTTACTGCTGTTACTTTTTCTCCGTAACCGTTTTCATCTTGAATTTCAGAAGTGTAAGCATTAAACAGTTTTCCTTCTTTCTTAATATCATATACTATCGAACCTTCTAAACTTTTGTAAGTCACTTTCCATTTTCCGGTAAGCGAAATTGCTTCTTGTTCTGTTGTGCTTTTTTCAATAGTTGTAGTTTCCTTTGTCTTTTCTTCTGATGTAGGTTGGGTAACAACAGAATTACCTTCAACATATTCTTCTTGAGTGTAGTAATCCATTTCATACTCTGACGGATACAGAGCGAAAAGCACAAGTAATGCCAAGCCACCGAGAATGATAATGTATCCTAAAACTTTAAATGTAATATTTGCTATTTTCATTTTCTGATAATTTGTTAGGGTTAAACAGCTCTATTTATCTGATGCTTGTGGAGGATACGTTTGTCCTTTAGGCATCCAATGTGGTCTTTTTACAAAGGACAACAACTTATTACCAAATCCTTTTGTATGCTTTAATTTATGGGAAAAACGAGTGATTCCGTGAAAAAATACTTTGATAGGGTTTACACTGTTTAAAGGCTCAGAAATTCCATAGATCACCTTTTCTTTTTCAGGTTCGAAAGTACCTAGCATTCTATCCCAAATGATTAAGATTCCTGCATAATTCTTATCCCAATATTGTCTGTTAGAACCGTGGTGTACTCTATGATGTGAAGGCGTGTTAAAGATATATTCGATTGGTTTAAACAACTTTCCGATAATTTCTGTGTGCAATACTGCTTGAAAAGTTTGCACAAATAATTCTGCTGCTAACATTAAGAATGGATTAAACCCAAGCATAACCGCCGGCACAGAAAAGAATAATGGGAAAAAGCCATCTAAAGGCCCAAATCTATAGGCTACAGACATGTTAAAGTGTGGTGAACTGTGATGAACAGTGTGTGTAACCCAACCTGCTGCTAGCTCATGCATTAATCTATGTTCCCAATAGTATAAAAAATCAGCTAATAAAATACAGGATGTTATGGTTACCCAAGTTAATGGAAGCTCATCAAAAAAGCTATATTCCGATGCCCATATATATAATTTTGTAGCGAATAAAAGTCCTAAAATATAATTGATTACAGTAAAAAAACCTACCGTTAAGATATTGGCAACCGAATCTAATGCCAGGTTTTTATTTAATCTTTTTGTAACTAAATACCTTACTAATTCAAGTACAAAAAATGGCACAATAATATATAAGACACTGAGGTCGTTAAAAATGTAAAAGAAACGATCTACAGCTTCACTACTATACTCTGTAATGGTAAAGTTCTCAGCCACATAATGGGGAATACCAACTATGGTTGCTACAATTACAATAGAATAAACTATCAATCTTGTTTTGCTCATCTTTCTAATTTTAAGTTGATACAAAGATCTTTATACTAATCCGTTATCGTTTTGACCTATGTCAAAATATCTAAATAATTAAGCATTGAGTATAAAGCTAAAAGAGACCAAATAACAATCATCGTCCAATAAAGTCTTGGCGATTCTCTTTTGGAAACCGATTCTACAAAATGGATCTCTCCACTTCTAATAACATGAATCAATCCTAAGAGGATAAAAATAGCCCAGAACCAGCTCCAGTTTAATAGAATTGCTATGGCCATAAAGATCAAAGCCAAAATTGTTTTCCATTTTTTCATAAGCTGTACGGGTTGATGTTTACAACCAAATCAGACAAAGAGTATAAAGCCAAAAGGATCCAACTAATAACAATTACCCAATACAGATTTGGATTTTCATTTTTATAAATAGGCTCAACAAAATAGGTGACTCCTGAAAAAAGATCTGGGATCACCCAGTAGAGAAACAAAACACCCCAAGCCCATTCCCAACTCATTAGAATGGCAATATACATTAGGATTAACGCTATAACTGTTCTCCACTTTACAGAGTTCTTCATACACTTTGTTTCTCTATAAAGTTATCATTTTTTAAAGATTCAAAACTAATTTGCTTTTCAAATTTCGATTTTGATATAGGTCAAAAAACCTCTTTGAGAATTCTCACACTTTTGTCATGTAAATCTTATGTATGAAAAAAGGACTTGTCTTTTTAATGATGTTTGGCTTTTTGTTCTGCACTCAAAAACCCAAAGAATTGATTGGTATATGGGAAGTAAAAAGCCCTCATTATCGAGCAACTTATGCTATTGAGGAGTATAACAACAGAATTGTTGGTAAAATACAATACTACAATGACGACACCTATGTGTACAAAGGAACAGGAACTGAAAAAGACATCTTTTTACACAAGATCAAGCGCAAAGACAGTGTATACATTGATGCTATTTCAGGAGCCACTATGACTAAAAAAGACTTGGTGATCAAGCAAAAAAGTTCGGATACTCTAGAAGTAACCACCTACATAAGAAACAAACCCTTAAAAGAATTTTGGATCAAAAAAAAGAAAACACATGAGAATTAAAACACATTTTATCATTGCCCTACTTGCTTTTTCCTTTCTCAGTTGTGAGGATGGGATTCGGGATATTACCGGAGGTAATGCTACTAATCCTACTACCCCTGTAGCAGAGGTAGTACCTACTAATATTAATGTAGATGGTTTCGACTTTCTAGAAAAAATGCAAGGACATTGGACTGGTAGAAACTTAGTAATCGCAGATGACTATCCTTGGTTTGGCTTTGATTACAGAGCTATTTCTCCTTCTCACATTCACGGTATTCATGAAGGAGGAACCAACGGAAACTTACTAACCTCTTTCTTTGTTACCGATTTTAAGAATACTCGTACCATTATGGCGCGAAACGGAGGTTTACTGAACGGAATCTACAGAACCTCTTATTTTGTGATGGATAGTATTAGTAATATAGCTTCGAATGAAAAATACTTTCGTTTTGTAGATGCAAAGGGAGGAAAAGGAACCATGTTCTTTGAGTTACGATTTAAAAACGACAGTTTATATTTTAATGCTTACACAAGTCGTTTAGGTCTTAACCCTGTTCCTACAAGGCATATGACTTTCAAAGCAAAGAAAAGAGATTTGGAGCTTTCGCAAGATGCAGCAACGGCTACAGGATTTCCTCAAAACACAATCGCTTGGGATTTCTCGGAAGGCTTTAGAGAAGATTTCTTGTATGTGATTCCAGGAAATGAACAACCTCTTTCTGCCACCTTCCTATCACAAGGTGATGCAAGTGCAACAGTTTACGATCTGGCTCCACAATCGGGAGATCCATTTACCATTACAGAACACCCTAGACTGGGAACATTAACATTGAACCTTACTAGGAATTCGCAAATCACAAATGATGTTTTGCTGGCTTACCTATCTAAAAAACCACTAACCGACAGTAACGGATTTTTCACAACCGATCCTGATGCTTATGATACCATCTTGCATTTTCCAACTTATGCCAATGGAGAAAATCAGGTTTTCTATTCGTATTTACACCCCGGTGATTATTACATCACTATTGTTGCCGACAAAAACAATGATCTTGGCTTAAGCCCCGGAGATATTACAAGTGTAAGTCAGCTAGTAACTATTGGAGTAGAAGAAAACAAAACTGAAAGTGTTACTAATATTGATGTTCAAAATTAATTTTTAAATTTACTGTTAATCAGAGGCTTACAAATAATCGAATACAAAAACATGTGGCAAAAGCATTTCCCTTTTAAGGTTTATTTTTCCGCTTTACTAAGTATTTGTTGTCGTAATATTTAAATCTGTAGTTAGTTTGTATCAAATATTATCGATCACAGATCATGTTTAAAACGTATTCAATAAATCATTCAAAAACCCTACTAATGAAAAAATATCATTTTGCTATTCTATTTGCTATTGGTCTAACTGCAAGTTCGTGTACTACGGCAGAAATACCTTTAGAAGAAGACCCGGATCCAATTACTCAAACTGTTACGTATGTTGGTGATGTAAAAGCCATCATCGATAATAACTGTACAACTTGCCACGGAACTGTTAATCCAAATGCAGGTTTAAGTTTGGTAACCTATCAGCAAGTAAGAAATTCTGCTGAAAACGGAAACCTAATCCCTAGAATGAATAACGCAACAAGTCCAATGCCTCCTAGTGGTATCTTACCGGCTGCCACAAGAGCTATTATAGACAAATGGAGACAAGACGGATTTTTAGAAAACTAAAATCATGAAAAAAACCGTATGTATTATCCTTTGCATGATTGCTTGTCAGGTAGCAATTAGTCAAACCTATTTTACAAGGACAGGATTTACAGAATTTAAAGCTTCTGTAGAGGCTTTTGAACCTGTAGAAGCAAAGAACAACAGTACAACTGCCATCCTAAAAACACAAACAGGAGATATTGCAGCTCAACTGTTTATCACTGCTTTTAAATTCAGAGTTGCCTTAATGCAAGAGCATTTTAATGAAAACTACATGGATTCTGACAAGTTTCCAAAAGCAGTTTTTAGAGGAAAACTAGACAACTTTGATATGAGCTCTCTTTCTGGAGAAAAAGAGTATAACCTGAATGGATCTCTAACCATCAAAGGAGTTAAAAAGGAGATCAATACAAAAGCCTTGCTAAAGAAAGATGGAGAAAAAATCGTTTTATCCGCAACTTTTTCAGTTAAACCTCAAGATTTTGACATCAAGATTCCGAGTATCGTACGAAAAAAGATCGCAGATAAAATCAATATTACATTAAACTATGAGCTTGTCGAAAAAAAGTAAAATCATCATTGCTTTACTGGTAATTATTGCTATTTCTGTAGTTGTAGTTTATCAGTATTCTATGCGACCTCCGACAAAAATTGAAGCAAAGAAGGTAGACTTTACAGGAACTTCTGATGCTTTTCTTTCAAAAGTGAAAGAAGATTTCTCTGTCTGGCAGGATAAGGTAGTGGTTCTTTCTGGAAGTATTACCAATAATGATGGTAAAGGGATTACTTTAAGCAGTCAGATTTACTGTCAATTTCGAGAAGATGTAGATATTAAGGCTATCCAAAACAACCAAGAAATTAAAATCAAAGGACGCGTTATTGGTTATGACGACCTTTTAGAAGAACTTAAATTAGATCAATGTATCATTCAACAATAAACCGAACCATGAATAAAACATATTTTTCATTTTTTGCTATGCTGTTATTCTTCGTCTCATCAATTAACGCACAAGACGATCTTTTAGATGAGTTAGACAAAGAAACTCAACCACAAACCAAATTCGAATTACCGGCTTTCAAAGCCATGAAGATTGGAAATTTACAATCGACTAAAATTGCTGATAAAGGTGATTTTTATCTTTATGTCTCTCACCGATTTGGAACTTTACAAGATGGATTGACAACGTTTTTTGGGTTTGACAATGCCAATACAAAAATACAGTTAGTCTATGGTTTTTGGGAAGGTGTACAATTAAGTGTCGCAAGAGAATCACTAAGACAAACTTATTCTAGTTCTCTTAAGGTTCGACTGGCAAGACAATCAGACAATATGCCTTTTAACTTAGTAGCTTACGGAACTGCAAACGTAGATACGCAATTAAATAAAAACCAGTTTCCGGCTTTGAAGTTTGGAGATCGAATGAGTTATGCTACTCAATTGTTAGTGTCTCGAAGAGTATCTGATAAATTCTCCTTCTTGCTCGCTCCTTCTTACATTCGTCAGAACTTACAAAACCTAAACTTAACGGGTGCCAACAATCACAATCAATTTGCAATGGGAGTTGGTGGTCGTTTAAAGGTAAGCAAGCGTATGAGTATTAATATGGATTATGCTTACAACTTTAACAGAGATAGTAATTCGTTATTTAACGATCCGTTGACCATAGGAGTAGATATTGAAACAGGAGGACACGTATTTCAATTACTCTTCTCTAATGCCCAATCTACCAATGAACCAGGATTCTTAAGCAATGCTGAAGGTGATTGGGGAGATGGTCATATCTTCTTTGGATTTAACATCGTAAGAGTATTCTAACCAAGTATACAACACCCCAGATAAAAGAGTCTCCGTAATGGAGGCTTTTTTTATTTCCCTCTAATCCTGCTTAATGTTTCTTGAGTAATTCCCAGCATAGAAGCAATATGTCCTAAATTGGCTCTTTGAATGATCTGAGGAGCTGCAGAGATCAACAATTCGTATTTTTGTTTTGCTGTTAAGAAATAGTACCCTTTGTAGAATTCGTCTATAACAGACATTTCTTGTTCTAAGATCAATCGAGAAAATCGCTCCAATTCCGGATGCTGTTGATATAGAATCTCCCAATCTTGCTTGGAGATTTGAACAAGTCTTGAATCTTCGGTAAGTTCTACATATTCTGAAGCCGGTTTTTCTTGAACATAACTATACCAAGATGTAATGAGTGAATCTTCTAAAGAGATCCAATGCGTAATGTCTTTTCCATTCAAATACAAATACGTTCTTGCTACACCAGACGCTAAGAAATACATATGCTTTGATGTCTTTCCTTCTTCGGCGATAAGTTCTCCTTTCTTTTTAGAAATTTCCTTTCCAACAGATCGAATTGTAGCTTCTGCTTCTAAAGAAAGCTCAATATAATTTCGAATAAATGCCAAGAATTCTTCCATAACTGCAAAGTAACTAAAATAACTAGTATTTCTCTAAATAGTAGATTCGCAGTTTATTGTTATTTTTGCACAAAATATCAGTATGGTTAAAATAGACAACATAGAATTACCAGACTTTCCATTGCTTCTAGCTCCTATGGAAGATGTAAGTGATCCTCCTTTTCGTGCTTTGTGTAAAGAGAACGGAGCTGATGTTGTGTATACCGAGTTCATCTCGTCAGAAGGATTGATTCGTGATGCCGCTAAAAGTGTGATGAAACTAGATATCTATGAGAAAGAACGTCCTGTTGGAATTCAAATTTTTGGAGCCAATTTAGATTCGATGTTACGTTCGGTTGAGATCGTAGAAAAAACCAATCCTGATATTATTGACATCAACTTTGGTTGCCCTGTAAAAAAGGTAGTTTCTAAAGGTGCCGGAGCCGGTATTTTAAAGGATATCGATCTTATGGTGAAATTAACCGAAGCTATGGTTAAGCATACCAAACTTCCAATTACCGTAAAAACTCGTTTAGGATGGGATCATGATTCTATTCGTATTGTAGAAGTTGCTGAGCGTTTACAAGATGTAGGTTGTAAAGCTATTTCTATTCACGGAAGAACTCGTGCTCAAATGTATAAAGGAGATGCAGATTGGAAACCAATTGCCGAAGTAAAGAACAACCCAAGAATGCACATTCCTGTTTTTGGGAATGGTGATGTAAACACTCCGGAAAGAGCCAAAGAAATGCGTGATGTATACGGCTTGGATGGTGCTATGATTGGAAGAGCCTCTATTGGGTATCCTTGGTTTTTCAATGAAGTAAAACACTATTTCAAAACCGGTGAACATCTTCCAAAACCAACCATTGCTCAAAGAACCGAAATGGCAAGACGTCATTTACAAATGTCTATAGACTGGAAAGGAGAGCATTTGGGAGTGGTAGAAACGAGAAGACATTACACCAACTACTTCAAAGGAATCCCTCATTTTAAAGAGTACCGTTTGAAAATGGTTACTTCTGATGATCCTAAAGACGTTTTTGATACTTTTGACGAAGTGGAGAAAAAGTTTGGGAATGCTATGATTCCAGAAATCGGATAGAAATTCTACTACTGGCAATTTTGGCAGCCAAGAATCCTAATACAGAGATCGTTCCTACAACTACAAGCAGATTGGTTAATTTTAATTCAACCGGATAGGCAATAGTTGAAGTGATCATAAAAAACTCAAACTGTTGTTGAACGAATACTAGAATTACTGCAAGGAAAAGTCCTATTAACATTCCAACTACCGTTAATAAGAACCCTTGTAGTACAAAGATTCTCTTGATCTCTTTTAATGTAGCTCCAAGATTCAAAATAGTCTTTAAGTTTTTCTTCTTATCGATGATCATCATAATGATTGCCCCAACAACATTAAACATGGCAATAACCATGATCAACGTAAAAATAAGATAAGACACAAAGTTCTCTGTATTGATCACTTTGTAAAAAAGCTCATTCAACTGAGCCTTGGTTTGCACCTTGAATTGGCTTCCTACTTGTTTTTGCAGCGCATTGGCAAAAGCATCCGGGTTTACATCCGGTTGTAACTTGATCTCAATAGCTGTAAACTGATTTTCTGCATAGTTGAGCAAATGCTGAGCTTGAAGATTGGATACAAAAACATATTTGTTTTCAAATTCTTCAGTTCCAACATACACCCCTACTATTTGTGTTTTAATACTACGCGTACTGTTGGGGTTTAACAATCCTGTTCCGGTTTTAGGAACAACAATCTCTAAAGGCTCTCCAAAATTCATTACACCTAATGAAAGTTTGAAAGCCAAACCATTTCCCAAAACACTTGTATTCTTGTATTGCGGTTCTAACCAGTTTCCTACTTGAATTGCTGAGTCTAGTTTTACAACACTAACATAATTGTAATCTACTCCTTTTACGTAAGCTATCTGTTGCTTGTCTTGCGATCTTAAAAAGACACGCTCTTCAATTACTCTTGAAAAATCTACGATATCTGAATTGGAGTCGAGAATGGTTTTTAGAGAATCGGTGTAAAAAAAGCTTTTCCCTTTTACTACTGATATTTTAATATCCGGATCAGAAATATCCAGCAATGAATTACTAAAAGTTCTCAGTCCTGAAAATCCTGACAAAATCACAAAAAGTGCTGCTGTTCCCACAATAACTCCCAAGGAGGCGATCATAGTAATGATATTGATCGCATTGTTACCACTTTTGGCAAACAAATATCTCTTGGCTATGTATAATGGAAAACTCAAAGAACCGGCAGTTATCTCTTTTGTCTTCTTGGCAGTATATCCGGATTCTTAATAGGATTTTCATCTTCTCCTTTCAAAGATTTATCAATCTCTTCGATATAATCTAAAGAATCATCTCCAAAAAATAACAATTCCGGCATTCTTCGTAATTGGTTGCGAGTTCTTTTAGCTAATTCATGTCGAACTAACGGGGCATTGGATTTCACTCCTTCTACAATCTCTTCTCTTTTCTCAGAAGGGAAAATACTTAAGTATACTTTTGCAACTCCTAAGTCTGGAGTTACAGAAACTTTAGAAACAGAAATGATAACTCCTTGCATCCCATCTTGAGCCGCTTTTTGTAAAACGTCTACCAGATCCTTCTGTAAAACACCCGCTATTTTTCGCTGTCTATTCGTTTCTTCCATGCTGCGAATTTACGCATAAATTATGGAGTATAGATTTTATTTTTAATTGCGTACATCACTAAGCCTACTCTATTTTTCACATTGAGTTTTGTGAAAAGAACATCTCTGTAGCCATCAATTGTTTTTGGACTTAAACACATTCTGTCTGCAATTTCTTTGTAGGTAAGTTCTGTACAAGCCAATTTCATGAAGGTGATCTCATTCTCTTTGAATTCGATATCTCGTTTGCTATTTCCTGAAATCGATTGTAAGAGTAGGTTTGTTACATTCTTTGTGTGGAAGAAACCATTTTCAACAACCTCAACAAGTGCCTGCTCTAGAACTCTCTTTTCGGTATCTTTTAACAGATAACCAACAGCCCCTGCCTTTAACATTTTAAGAATGGTAGCATCTGTATCTTCAACAGACAATGCCATTACATTAACTTTTGGGTGGTTTTTGTTGATCCATTCAGTAGTTTCAATTCCATTCATGATAGGCATGTTGATGTCCATTAAGACTACATCAGGAATCTGGCTTTCTGATTCTGAAAATCGTTCTGTTAATTCCCTACCATTTTTACATGTATATAAAACTTTAAACTTATCAAAAGTGTCTACCATGGCACCAATAGCTTGAGAAAGTAAGGTGTGGTCATCTACAATAACTACTGAATATTTCATGCTTTAAAATAATGTTTAATCTTCAATTGAGTTCCTTCTTTTGGCACCGATCTTAAAGAAACATCTGCACCAATTAAATTTGCCCTGTTTTCTATATTTTTTAGACCCAATCCTAAGCTTTGTGTCTCTTCCTTATTAAAACCAATACCGTTATCGGTAGCTGTGATCTCTAACTCATGCTCGCTAAAGATCAGTTCTACTTCCAGTCGGGTAGCCTTAGAATGCTTGATCGTATTTGAAAAGAATTCTTGTAGAATTCTAAATATGACCATACTTGTTTTTTCGTTGAGCTTTTTTTCGGCTCCTACTACATGCAATGTAGATTTGATGAAATTCAATCGATTGAATCGATCTATTTCTAACTGAATGGCTTCTCTTAATTGTATGTTTTTAATAAACTCAGGGTTGATCAACTTAGACAGTGCCCTGAGTTCATTTAAACTTTTTGTTATAATTTCTGAAACCTCATCTATATTTTCTTTAGAACCACTCTGCAACTGGATCTTTGCCAAGGTTAACAATTGACCCAAATTATCGTGTAACTCCCAGCTAATATTACGCAAGGTTTCTTCTCTAATCTCTATTTGTGTTTCTGCAATTTCGCTTTCAAATCTCTTTTTCGCTTCTTTTTGTTCTCCTAATAATCTATTCTTTCGACTTTGAAAAACCGAAAACAGAACAACAATGAAGATAACCACAAAAGCAATGATTATCGTTGCTACATATAAGACTAATTGACTTTCTTCTGACTGCATATAATACCAGTTATAAAGCACAAATGAGTTGCCACAGTTATCAAACGTATAATAAAATTAGCATAATCATTGGTTAAATCTGTAATATACACTAATGCTAAATAAGGAATAGTTGTCAAGTAATAAAACAACATTCCCGTTGTAATCCAAAAGGATAAGTTCTTTCTGTAGTTTATAATTTTATTAGAAGACAACAGTTCTTTAAAATATAAAATCATAAACAGCGACAATATGAATGCCAGAGTAACAACAATATACCTTTGTAAAAAATCAAAATAAAAGCTTAAAAAATAAATGACGTTGAATATAACAGTCATGTATTTGATTACTCTCAAAGAAAATTTTTCTTTGTTTAAATGATAGTAAATAATTGCGACTAGATTGAATTCGAAGAATGTATATATATCATAGACATATCCATTGTTCTTTTTTATAAGAACATTTCCTATATATTCAACTATGAATATAACTGCGGCATATGCTATAAAATATTTAAAGTACTTCTGTTTATGCTTATTAACATAAAAAAGCGCTACCATTAGCGTAGCAAATTCAACACTTAATACAATATTTACTAATACATTCATGCAATTTGTCTAGTTTGGAGGCGAAATTCCAGTTCTATTTCCTGCAGGACTAAGATCATTACCTCCTCCTTTTTGAGTTGATCTAGATGATTTTTTCTTTGACTTTCTTGATTTGAGTTCATCATATGTCCAACTAGTATAACTGTAACCCTCTAATATTTCTTTCAATGAAAGAGGTTTTCCTTTTTCTGATTTAAAAGGGTCAAATGAAACATTCTCTTCACCGTCAATTGTAGTTGCTGGCATCATAATTAAAGCTTGATAATTACTTTTTTTAGGATCTAATCTATAATTATCAGGGTATGCTCCTGAAATAAAATTGATTCCTGTCAATGGAATGTTCTTTTTCTTACATTCTTTTTCAATATAGGCAATATAATCTTTTAAATCTTTAAGGTTAAAATGATTGATACGGGTATCTTCATCTTTTCCAACTGCCGCTGCAAATTGTTGTTTTCTAGTTTTATCATAATGCTGCAACATAGAAACTAATTCCGGGTATGTAAGGATGATATCGGGGCGGTCGTTACTGTTTCCATTTCCCCTTACGTAATCTTTACATCCTGTAAATAAAAATAGGGTACATAGTAATGCACTAAAATAAAGTTTTGTCGATTTCATAATGTTCGGTTTTAAGTTATCAGTCCGAAATTACCGTTTTCCTTTTTATTTAAAAGGGTAAATTAGTTTAAGCCCTTAAATTTGGAGGAAAAACCCAGTTGAAAAAGGGGGTTTTCCTGTACATTTCAGATGGTTTAAACGGGCTCTGTTTTTCTTAGGAATAGATGTATCTTTGAGCCATGGAAAAAATAGAACATATTGGAATTGCTGTGAAAAGTCTTGAAACTTCTAATCCTTTATTTGCAGCTCTTTTTGGAAAACCTCATTACAAAGTAGAAGAAGTAGCTTCTGAAGGAGTAAAGACTTCTTTTTTTCAATCGGGGCCTAACAAAATAGAATTATTAGAGGCTACAAATCCTGATAGCCCAATTGCAAAATTCATAGAAAAAAAAGGAGAAGGAATCCATCATATAGCTTTTGCTGTATCCGATATTGTTTCTGAAATAGCTCGATTGAAAGATGAAGGGTTTGTTGTTTTAAATGAGACACCTAAAAAAGGAGCCGACAACAAACTGGTTGCTTTTTTACACCCGAAATCTACCAATGGAGTTTTGATCGAATTATGTCAAGAAATTGACTAATTTTTAACAAATCGGTTGCCTCTTAATTTTTGTATCTTGCGAGCAGCTATCTAATTCCTTTGTATGTCATCTAAATTTGACTCTTATCAAAAACGTCGATTACGATCTTCTTACTTTTCAGTCGTAATCAGTATTGCATTGGTATTATTTATGGCCGGAATCTTAGGACTGGTTCTTTTAAAATCCGGAAGCTTGGCCAATCAGCTTAAAGAAGAAGTTGCGGTTACTTTATTTTTAAAAGACGATGTTACAAAAGAGCAGATCGAATCTATGAGAAACTCTCTGATAGAAGAAGATTTTACCAGAGAGATCGTGTTTATTTCTAAAGAAGAAGCTGCCAAATTCTACAGTAAAGACCTAGGTGAAGACTTTGTAAGTTATTTAGGAACAAATCCTTTAAAGAACAGTATCGACATATATTTAAAAGCAGATTTTGTTGCACCGGAAAAGGTAAAAATCATTTCTGATCGATTTGAAAAAAACGCATTTGTCTTTGAGGTTTCCTACGATGATTTTCTGGTAAATTCACTAACAACAAACATCAATAGAATTAGCTTTTGGTTGTTAGTTGCTTGTTCGTTCTTTGGATTGATCGCTATTTTATTGATCAATAGCTCTATTCGATTATCAATCTATTCAAAGAGGTTTAATATCAAAACCATGCAGATGGTTGGTGCCACCAAAGGCTTTATCAGAAAACCTTTTATTTGGAATGGTATACGATTGGGAATGGTAGGCGCGTTATTAGCTTTGGTAGGATTGGCAACTGCTATCTATTTTATAGATCAAAAAATAGCAACCTTAGAATTATTAACTGATTATACAACACTAACATATATTGGCGTTGGAGTCATCATCGTTGCATTTGGTATTACTTGGTTAAGCACCTTTTTTGCCACACAACGTTTTCTAAATTTAAAAACTGACGAATTATACTATTAATATAATATGAGTACAAAAGATAAAAATCCGCAACCTCAGTTCCTCTTTGGAAAAAAGAACTATATGTTCATGTTTATTGGTCTGGCTTTTATTGCTATTGGATTTATCTTGATGGCCGGTGGTGGAAGTGATGATCCTGCTATTTTTAACGAGGACATCTACAACTTCCAAAGAATTAGATTGGCTCCCACTTTGATCATTATTGGATTGGGTATTGAGATCTATGCCATTATGTTGAATCCCAAAAAATAACAATGGACTCTATTGATGCTACGCTCCTTGGAATCATTCAGGGGTTAACTGAGTTTTTACCCGTTTCTTCAAGTGGTCATTTAGAATTGGCTAAAGCAATTTTAGGAGATAGCTCTATTCCTGAGGAAAGTCTTGCTTTTACTGTTGTTCTTCACTTTGCAACTGCCTTAAGTACTCTTGTCATTTTTAGAAAGGAAGTTTTTCAAATTTTTAAAGGTTTATTTCAATTCAAATGGAATGAGGAAACTCAGTTTTCATTAAAGATCATTGTATCTATGATTCCAACAGCCTTTATCGGATTGTATTTTGAAGAAGAATTGGCTTCTCTTTTTGGCGGTCAGGTTTTGCTTGTTGGTTTTATGCTTTTTATTACTGCCTTACTTTTATTATTGGCGGACAAAGCAAAAGACACTACAAAGAATGTTTCTTATTTAAATGCACTGGTTATTGGAGTATCACAAGCTATTGCTGTATTGCCTGGAATCTCAAGATCCGGAGCTACAATTTCTACTTCAGTTTTATTGGGAATAGACAGAGCAAAAGCAGCAAGATTCTCTTTCTTAATGGTGGTTCCTTTAATTGTTGGGAAAATGATCAAAGACCTTTCAGGAGGAGAGATTAGTTTTCAAAGCACAGAAGTAACACCTTTGATCATAGGCTTTTTTGCAGCATTTATCTCCGGGATGTTTGCTTGTAAATGGATGATCGCTTTGGTTAAGAAGAGTAAACTAACGTACTTCTCTATTTACTGTGCTGTGGTTGGTTTAATTGCTATTATTTATTCTTTATCTTAATGGCTACTGTAGAAGATTACTTGAACGGAAAAGTTTTATTGATTGATAAACCATTGGAATGGACTTCATTTCAGGCAGTCAATAAAATACGCTGGCATATTAAAAAGAAATTTGGTTTAAAAAAGATCAAAGTAGGTCATGCCGGAACTTTAGATCCCTTAGCTACCGGTTTATTGATCATATGCGTTGGAAAAGAAACTAAGAACATCTCTACCTACCAGGGGCAAATAAAAGAGTATACGGGAACATTTACACTAGGTGCTACAACTCCTAGTTATGATTTGGAAACTGAGATCGATCAAACATTTCCAACAGACCATATTACTGAAGATCTCTTGCATGAATCAACACAAAACTTCATAGGCGAGATCGATCAAAAACCACCTATTTTCTCAGCTATTAAAAAAGATGGAAAGCGCTTGTATGAATTGGCACGAAAAGGGCAAACTACAGAGATCAAATCCAGAAAAATACATATCTCAGAATTTGAGATCACCAAAATAGCACTTCCAAAGACTGACTTTAGAGTTGTCTGCAGCAAAGGAACTTATATTCGTTCTCTAGCACACGACTACGGGCATGTTTTAAATTCCGGTGCTCACCTCTCTGTTTTGAGAAGAACTCGAATAGGTGATTTTAAAGTAGAAGATGCAGATACTATTGAAGAATTCATTCAAAAATTAGAAATGGAATAGTTTTTGTCTTATAGGGCAAAACTCATTCTATGAAAAAACTATTACTTTTCGTCTGTACACTTTTTCTTATCCAAACTTTAACCGCTCAAGAAGCTCAAGAGAAAACAATTCGCCCGTTTTTTACCGGTTCCTTTAAGCTTACTTTCGCAGTAAACGAGAACTTCACCCTTGATCCTGATGACGATGAAACTTTTTTAAAACTCACAGGTACTTTTTTCAGGTTTGGAGTTGGGTATCAATTTGGAAAACGATTCTCTTTGAGTTTAAATGCCGGATATGATCATCATTTTCCTTATGCTATCAATGCATTTCCTACTTATGTAACTGCCAGATACAATCTATGGGGAGATATTGAAGGTTCGTTCTTTACTCAGTTTAGCCGAGGAAAAATGTGGCGTCCTTCTTCTCGATATGAAGATGGCGATTATTACAATTTTGGTGTTGGTTGGCAGCTATATGCAGATAGCAGATGGAAACCTGTGATCAAATTACTATATCACAGAAAGAACATTCGTGGGTTTGAAGACAGTGGAACTTTAGAGAGTGTTTCTCTAGGAATCGGGTTCCGTTTCCTTTAATCTTTTACAAGGCTATTTAAGAGCTCTTCTCTTTTTTCACAGTTTTGCTGTTCTGTTCTGCATTGAAGATCATAGGCTGAAATGAGGCGGTAAACTCCTATACTGTCTTTAGGGAAAATTTCCAGTGCTTTTTCATATTGAAATGTAGCATTGTGATAGTTTTTTTCTCTCATCCAATTATCTCCACTTGAGATCAGGTAGTTATATTCTTCAATATTTTTCTGATAGTAGTCAAGGTCGTTCTTTGTACCAATGATCTTTTCTATTTCACTGTTTCTTTGAAAGTATTGAATCCCCATCAGTACTCCAATTCCAATTATAGCAAAGAACAAAAGCCACTCTATCCTGAATGCGTGTTTGGTATCTTTTAATGTTTCTTTTCTAATTCTTCTTAGCTCTTTTTGAGATACTTTTTTAGAAGGTATTGTTCCCAAATCTGTTTTAATGGAATCTCTTTTGAGGTTTAAAAAAGAACGTTCTTTTTTAAAGAGGCTCTTTTTCCTTAAAAAGCTTTTGTTGTTCTTTAAGCTGGTGCTTGCGTGTTTTGAAAATCCTTCTCCTGCCATATTTTTAATTATATGACGTAGAAATTTACAAGACGTAACAGTATAAGTAGACTACGAGAATCTCTTTTGTAGTTGCTTGATCTTTTCTTGTGTTAAAAAATCTGTGATCCGTTGTATTTGCTTATCAATATTCTTAACTCGGATAATTTGAAATATCAATGTGCGTTTTTTTCCGTCAGTAAATGTATCGTAGATCGCCTTGGCTTCCGGATCTTGTTCTAAGAAGACTTCTAAAACTTCAGGAACATCAACTCCTAATGGGTTTGGGTGTTGGCAAATTTCAAATGCTACCTCATCTCCAACATGCTTTTTTAATTTCTTGAGATTGCTTGCAGAGATCATGATAAGATATGTATCTCCTTGCTTTTTGATTTGGCAAGAATAAGAAACTGTATTGTCTAGCACACACAACAGTCTGGTTTTTTCTTTTTTCTCAAACTCATCAACGATCTTAGAATCCAGATGTACATAATGATGACTACTGGCTACTTTTTGAATGCGTTGTATGAATCTGTACTTTTTCATAAAAATCGATTGTACCAACTCTCGGTAATAGGCACTTCCCAATAGTGCTCTAACTCTTCTTTGGTTTGAATCAAGTTATCGAACACAATGGTTTTGCTGGACACAGACTTGCTCTTTAATAGTTTTTTGAACTCCTTAATTTCTTTGTACTGAACATACTCTCCTTGCTTGAAACACACGTTCATTTTGTCCAAAAGCTCTAGCTCATATTCTGTTTGCAGTTGTAAAATAAAACCTACCAGCGTATCTATATCTTGATTGGTCAATTTTCCATCTTCATCTTCTGCCAACACAATGATAAATCGATTGTATAAAAATTGGTAAGAGGCTTTAAAATCTGCGTCATCACTTTTCCATTCCGACACAAAAGTTTTCACCTTTTCTTCTACGGTTTCTAGTTCTTCTTTATAGAATTTTCTACTGGCCGGATATATCCATACTTTGGCTGTTTCCGAAAGTGATTCAAACGATACAAGCATGGCGCAAATATACACAAAAGAAAAACCCTTAAGTTCATCACTTAAGGGTTACATTGCATTTAATAACATCTAATTCTACAGCAATTTCAGCATATCTTCTTGGGTGTTCTTCCCTTTGTCTTTGTTGTACCAAACTTGAAGATCTTTTTTGAAATCTGCATCTAACTGACCATGTTCTTTCTTGTAATCTTCAACCATCTGAGTAGGAATAGAAGGTCTTGGACCCCATGAATCAATTACCTCATGATCTTTGTTTAAAGCGATCAGTTTTGGAATTGATTTTCCTCCATTAGTTAAAAATCGATTCATCAGCTCTTCATTCTCATCTCTAAGAATGATCTTAAGGTCAATATTATCACTTTCACTTGCCATCTTATTGATAATAGGCAATGTTTGCGCTGCATCTCCACACCATCCTTCAGTTAAAACCAACCATGTTACCGGTTCTTTTACATCTTTAACAGAAGCAATTGTCTCTTCAGAAAGTCGAATCGTTTTGTCTAAACGTTTCATCCTTCTGTCATTTAATGTGCTGTAATTTAATAATGATTCTGTTTGATGAGGTCCTGTAGATTTTCCTTCTTCTAAAAGACGACTCACCAATGATCTGTACTCCTCGTAAGTAATTCCTTTCTGTAAGCTATTTTCTATAATTTCTTTCATCTAATATTCTCCTTTCGAAAATTTTAGACGCAAAAATATAAATAAACTTACACAGTCTCTAGTTCTTGATTCTTTTGAGCTTGTAGGTTTTTGATAATATCTTGAGTCATTGAACTGATATCAAATTTATGGGACCAATTCCATTCAGTTCTAGCATGAGAATCATCTATACTTTGAGGCCAGCTATCTGCTATCTCTTGTCTGAAGTCGGGCTTATAAGTGATCTCAAAATTTGGAATGTGTTTTTTTATCTCTTCAGACAACTCTTTTGGCGTAAAATCTATAGCCGATAGGTTATACGATGTTCTTATCTTAATGTCTTTTGCATCTGCCTGCATCAATTGAATTGTAGCATCAACGGCATCTTGCATATACATCATAGGCAATCGTGTGTCTTCTCTTAAGAAGCATTCATACGAACCTTGCTCTACAGCTTTAAAGAAAATATCTACAGCATAATCTGTTGTACCTCCTCCCGGCTTCGTTTTCCAACTAATAATACCCGGGTAACGTATACTTCTTACATCAACTCCATATTTTTCATAATAGTAATTGCACCAAAACTCTCCTGATATTTTACTGATTCCATAAACCGTAGATGGTTCCATAATGGTTCTTTGCGGAGTATTTTGTTTTGGAGTTGTAGGCCCAAACGCTGCAATGGAGCTAGGCCAATATACTTGCTTGATGTGTTTTTCTTTGGCAAGATCTAAAACGGCTAACAAAGAGGTCATGTTTAAATCCCATGCTTTTCCCGGGAATTGTTCTCCGGTAGCCGAAAGCAATGCTGCTAATAAATAAACCTGAGTTACTTTGTACTTTTTAATGGTTGCTAAGATGGCTTCTTTGTTGGTAGCATCCAGCATTTCGAAAGGACCGTTAAGTGCTTGATGAAAAATACTTTCTCTTATATCTGATGCTATTACATTGTCATCTCCGTAAATTGATCTTAGCTTTATTGTCAATTCTCCTCCTATTTGTCCTCCTGCACCTAATATAAGTATGGTTTCACTCATTATAAAATTGTGTTTTTCTTAATTTCAAAGGTACTTATTTTCGCTTTTCATAAAAAGAGAATCAATAAAAAACATATCTTTTCATTATTTGTAAAATCTTAAACAAATCTTCTGAGCTAAGCTTGTCGCTGAGTTTCAATGAAATTGTGTACTTTTAGGGCTCTATTTTTACTGCATGAAATATTTTGTTTTTTTTGCTTTTCTAGCGCTTATCGTTTCTTGTCAAAAGAAGGAAACTACTCAGAGTACTGTTGTTGAAAGGTCTGAGCTTAGTGTGACTCAAAAGCACGAGAAAATCAATGATCTCACACCTAAATCTCAAAAGAAAATTGACGATTGGTTAGAATATGAATCCTTGAAGAATTTTCTAGACAGGTTTAATTCTATTTCTCCGAATGAAGCATTGAACAACTCAAAAGAACTAAATGATCTGGTAAAGAGTTTAAGAGATAGTGTAACTCCTAAATTCTTGGAGTCTGATGCTTTTAAAGCTCGAGTAAATCTACTTTTAAATGAATCTATGAGATTATATGATATGTCTTCTATCTCATCTATCAAAGCAACCGAAGTAAATGCTCAAGTAGAAAAATTGCTCTTGGCATTTTCATCTATAAATTCAAAGATCAATACCGTTGTAAAACAAGCCGATTTAGATGATGAAGTAAATGATCCGAAATTTTCTACCGAATTTAAAAGAACTGATTCTATTCCAAACGAATCTGAACATCCAAAAGTTATTAAACCTCAAGAGCTCAAAAGAAAACAAAAGAAACTTCCTCAAAAGAATAGTTTGCGGAGATCCAATAAAAACAAGAAAAATGAAAGCAAAAAAGAAAATTAAACAACTATCCTTTCTCATAGCGGCATTTGTACTTTTTTCCTGTAATGTAAAAAGTCCTGCTAAAACGGATGCTGAAAAAGAAGCTATTTCTACTCAAGTAAACACGTTTTTAGATCAATGGCACTTGGCTGCTTCTGAAGCTGATTTTGATGGTTATTTTAATAAGATGGATAGCCTTTCTATTTTTATTGGAACTGATGCTACAGAGAACTGGAACAAAAGTGAATTTGTAGCTTTTAGCAAGCCTTATTTTGATAGAGGTAGAGCTTGGAGTTTTACAGCTATTGATAGAAACACCTACATGAATAATGATGCTTCTTTTATTTGGTTTGATGAATTGTTATCTACTTGGATGGGGCTTTGCAGAGGATCGGGAGTTCTTCAAAAAAAAGGAGATGAGTTTACATTAAAACACTATGTATTATCTGTGACAGTACCTAATGATGATATTCAAAAGCTCATTGATGTGAAAAAAGAAACAGATTCTATTATAGCTAAGACTTTTGAGAAATAACATCTTTGATCACTTCTTGTATCAAATCAGACTCGTAGCCTTTTCTGTATAAGTGCTGATATAGTTTTTGCTTTTTTAAATATGCGTTCTTCTCTTTGATCGCTCTTTCTTTTATTTCAGCTACTTTGTATAAGGTAGACATGTATTCATCTGTACCGATCTCTTTTAATGCCGATTTGATATTATACTCTGTAATATCTCTGTACTTTAACTCTTGAACGATTCTTTTTCTTCCCCATTGTTTTATTCGGAACTTCCCTCTGGCAAAGCTTTTTGCAAAGCGTTCTTCGTTTAAAAAATCGTGTTGCATCAAATGCAGTAAGATCATTTCCCTTGCTTCTGGAATCAAACGGAACTCAGAAAGTTTCTTCTCTACTTCTTGATGACATCGATCTTGGTAAGCGCAGTAGTACTCTAACTTCTTCTTAATCTCATCTACTGTAAAAACACTTCTTTTCATCGAGTACAATTTAAAAAAGAGAGCATTATAAAAATATACTTTTTTTAAAAAAATAGATTTTGTACCTTGGTAGGTACTTCCCCACCCTTTAAATTTAAGATTATGAGGTTTTTACCCTTTTTACTTTTTGCTCTTATAGGAGCATGTAAAGTATTCTCGCAAACAACTCTTTCTGCTGGGGATATTGCAATTTTACAGTACAATGCCGATGGAGCTACTGAAACTATTAAGTTTATAGCTCTCACAAGCATGGAAAACGGAACATCCATTAACTTTACTGACAATGGCTGGAGAAGTAACAATACTTTTAGATCCAATGAAGGCATAGACACTTGGACCGCAACAGGAAACATTTCTTGTGGAGACATCATAACCTTTACTTTTACTAATGTAGCATTAGGTGTAAATGGAGATCAAATTTTAGCTTACCAAGGATCTGCAGCCACGCCAACGTTCATTTTTGCCATTAATAATGAAGGCTCAGCTGTATGGCAATCTACAGCTTCCAATGCTAGAACCTCGGCTCTGCCTACTGGTTTGACAAATGGAACAAACGCTATTGCTATTACAGAGATTGACAATGCAATGTATGACAGCTCAACATTAACTGGAACCAGAAGTGCTATTCTGAGCGCCATATGCACCAATGCCAATTGGGGAGGCTCCAACACTGTTGTCCAAGATTTTACCAGTACATTTACTTCAGAGATCACATGGACTACTTCTTGGAATGGAACCGGGAACCCTAGTGATTATTTTACAGGCGTTATAGATGGAGATTATGATACTTCTACTGACGGGAACTTTAGCGTTTGTGAATGTCAGATTAATGCATCAAGAACCGTAACTGTTAATTCTGGAGGTACCATAACCATCGAGAATGGAATTGTCAATAACGGTGATTTAATTATCAATAGTGGAGGGTCGTTGGTTCAAGAAACATCGGATGGTTTAAATACTGGAGCAAATTACACCGTTGAAAGAATTTCTACATCCCAGCAAGAAGAGGGTGATTATACTTTTTGGTCTACACCTTTATCTTCTTCTACATTGGCTGAAGTAGCCAATGCTCAATTATATTTTTCTTTTAATGCTACCACACAAAATTTTGTTAGTGCCACCTCTGCCACATCTATGTCTGTAGGAACTGGCTATGCTATTATTGGAGACACTGGAGCCAGTTACCCCGGAACTTATACAGCTTCTTTTACCGGCGGTGTTCCTAACAATGGTAACATAGATGTAACTCTTGGTTTTTCTAACGATGCTGACGATACTAACGATTGGAACTTAATAGGAAACCCTTATGCTTCTGCTATTGATGCCGACACTTTTTTAAATGATAATTCTTCAACAATTGGAGGAACAATTTACTTCTGGACTCACAATACCGAAGATAGTGCAGGAAACAACACTCAAGATGATTATGCAATGTATAATACTACCGGAGGAACTGCAGCTGTTAGTGGTGGGGTAACCCCAGATGGAAATATTGCTTCAGGTCAAGGTTTTTTTGCACAAGCTATTGCTTCAAGCAATGTTTCATTTACCAATAGCATGAGAATTTCCGGAAATAACAATAGCTTCTTTAGGGGACCTACTCCTGTTAAACCGGGCTTAAAAAAGGACAATATCTGGCTAAACCTTTCTTCTGAATCTACCTTTAATCAAATTTTAATTGGATTTTTAAAAGGAGCTACAAATGGTCCGGATTCTAAATATGATGGTAAACGTTTTGTAGGAAATTTATCTGCCAACTTCTATTCACTCATAAAAGAAGGAGTGTATGGTATTCAAGGGAAACCTCCTATAAGAAAAGAGGAGACTATCTCTTTAGGGTATGATTCTTCTTTTGCAGGTAGTTTTACAATTTCCATAGATCATATTATTGGAGATAACCTCCCTAATTCTGAGATTATTTTATTTGACAAGGATGAAAATATACATCATAACCTAAAAGACGGGAGCTATACTTTTTATTCTAACATAGGTACATTTAAAGAGCGATTTGAGTTATTAATTAATTCTAAAATCAAAAAGCCAAAAATCAAAACAACCGACGTTACTGCTTATAAAAACGGAAGCGACATCATAATATCTCCTTTATCAATACCTAACATCTATGTTAAAAGTGTAACTGTTCATGATCTATATTCAGTTTATTTAGGGTCTAAAAACCACTTAGATGTTATCGAAAGTGAAACTCATTCCATCTCTATTAAAAGATCAAATTCTCCTTTATTACTGGTGGAGATTCAATTAACGAACGGACAAATTCTTAAAAAGAAGATTCTGAACTTATACTAAAAAAGGGTTGCAGATATAAAATCCACAACCCTTAGGTTACATTATAGAAGGGGGGCGTTATGCCATTTTAACTCTTAACCACATTTTGAACTTCGTGATTAAGAAGAATAATATTGGTACTACAATTAATGTTAGGAAAGTAGCGATCAATAATCCGTAGATTACTGTCCATGCTAATGGTCCCCAGAAGATCACGTTGTCTCCTCCTACGTAGATATGCGCATCAAATTCGCTTACCAACGTAAAGAAGTTAATGTTTAATCCGGTTGCCAATGGAATCAATCCTAAAATGGTTGTGATTGCCGTTAACAATACAGGACGTAAACGTGCTTTTCCTCCTCTGATGATTGCTGCACTTAATGTTTGAATATCTACATAATCATTCTCATCTACATTTTGCTCTACCTTCTTTCTATCAATCAACAGCTGTGTATAATCTAACAGTACCACACCATTGTTTACTACAATTCCTGCCAATGAGATGATACCCATCATAGTCATCATAATTACAAACGAAGATCCTGTTGCTACAATTCCTCCAAATACTCCAATCAAACTCAAGAAGATCGCCAACATGATGATTCCGGGTTTAGAAACTGAGTTGAACTGGAAGATCAAAATAAAGAAGATTAATGCCAACCCTGTAAAGAAAGCTCCCATTAAGAAATTCATCTGCTTGGTTTGCTCTTCGATCTCTCCAGTATAATCTACTTTTACTGTAGATGGAAGGTCTGGATAACTCTCCATTTCTTTTTGGATTTGAGTTACAATAGCTGCTGCATTTCCTCCCGGAGCCAGTGCAGAGTACAACAATACAACTCTTTTTACTCCATCATGCTTAATGGCGCTAAATCCTGAATTGTTGCTCTTCTTAGCGATGGCAGAAATAGGAATCTCTTTTGTTTGCCCTGAATTTTGATCTTTGAACGTAATTCGTTGCTCGAAAATAGCGCTCGTATTGTATTTATCCTCTTTGTTAAAGCGTACGTAAATATCATAATCGTCACCATCTTCTTTGTAAATACCTGCTTTGGATCCAAAAACTGCGTTACGCAATTGCTGTCCTACCTGTCCGGTACTAACTCCTAACTCTCCTGCTTTCTTTCTATCTACTTCAACCAACATTGCTGGTTTCGCTTTGTTCACATCGATCTTTAATTCATCGATTCCAGGAATATTTTTAGAATTGATATAGTCTCTCATTTTTTGAGCAGTTACGATCAATTCATCATAATCTTTTCCTTCTAACTGTACACTAATTGGATATCCTGCCGGTGGTCCTACAGCATCTTTTTCTACTGAGATAGAAACTCCCGGATATACATCTTTTAATGCTTCCTGTACTTTTGCTTGTAATTCTTTAGATTCAGCTCCTCTACGGTATTTAAACTCTCGCATGGTAGCTGTGATCTTTCCTTTGTGAGGCATCTCTGCAGCCGAACCTCCATCAGTTTGAGGGTTTCCTGCTCCGGCACCAACTTGAGATACTGCACTTTCTACCAAGAAATTGTATCCGTTGTCTACATACTCAGGCGAATTTAAAACAGCATATACTCTGTCTTCAACTTGCTTTGTGATCTCATTGGTCTTTTCAATATCGGTTCCTTCAGGGTATTCGATATACACAATAATCTGGTTTGGATCATTGTCAGGGAAGAATTCTACTTTGGTTCTTTGACTTGCTACTGAAGCTCCAAATCCTCCAAAAGCAATGAATAATAAAACAAATGTAGAGATTACGATCAATCCTGGTCTCCAACCTTTTAAAGCTGCAGTAATCGCTTTTTCATAAAAACGTTCCCATTTTGGTAAAATTCTGTTCTGGAATCCATTTGCCAATGGTCTTAATCCTAAACGATAGATCCAAAGCATAATGGCTGTAAATACCATGATTGTTCCTAATGCTCTGTAGGCTCCTCCAAAGATCAAAATGATGATTCCGAAGATTGCCATGATCACAGTTAGTTTAACAATTCTATTTAATGGCATATTCTTATCTTCCGTACTCATGAATTGTGATACCATTACCGAGTTAAAGAAGATCGCTACGAATAGAGATGATCCTAATACTACAGATAACGTTACCGGGAAGTAGATCATAAACTGCCCCATTACTCCAGGCCACAATCCTAACGGTACGAAGGCCGCTACTGTTGTTGCTGTAGAAATGATAATTGGGAATGCAATTTCTCCAATTCCTTTCTTTGCTGCTTCAATTCGAGACATTCCTTCTTCATCCATCAAACGATAGACGTTTTCAACAACCACAATTCCGTTATCCACCAGCATTCCAAGTCCCATAATCAATCCAAACAGAATCATTGTATTCATGGTGTATCCCATAGCGTTCAAGATCATTAAAGACATGAACATAGACATTGGGATTGCAAATCCTACGAATAAGGCGTTCTTAAATCCTAAGAAGAACATTAGTACGGTAACTACCAAGATTACCCCGAAGATGATGTTGTTTACCAAGTCATCAACCTGACCAATAGTTTTAGAAGATTGATCGTTAGAAATAGTTACTTTTAAGTTGGCAGGGAATACATTCTCTTTGGTTTCTTTTACGATCTTTTGAATTTTCTCTGCTGCTTCCACCATGTTTTGCCCCGATCTTTTCTTAACATCCAGCATCACTACAGGAGCTCCGCCTTTCTGAATTGAATCGTATTCACGAGCATAGGTAGTTTTCTCTTTATCTTTAAAAAAGACCTCTGCTATATCTTTTAGGTAGATAGAGTTTCCTTTTTCAGATTTTACTACAAAATTCTCTAGTTGATGAGGATCATCGATCTCTCCTATAATTCGAATGGTTCTTCTTTGTCCACTAGCAATCAAATTACCGGCAGACATGGTTGTATTTCCGTTTTTAATGGAATTAATAACATCATTAAAGTTCACCTGAGCAGCCATCATCTTATAGATATCTACTGCTACTTCTACTTCTTTATCTTGAGCTCCACGAATATCTACTTTCTTGATCTCTTGCAAATCTTCAATCTCATCTTGAAGGTATTCTCCGAATTCTTTTAATTTGTCTACAGGATAATCTCCACTAATATTAATATTAAGGATTGGCATTTCCTCAGACAAACTCAATTCAAAAATATTTGGATCTACTTTTGCGTTGTTAAAGGTAGGCCAGTCTTCACTCGAAGTTTCAGAATCTACCTCATCTTTTACTTTTTGCTTTGCTTCTCCTACACTTATTTTTTCATCAAACTCAACAATGATCATTGAGTAATCTTCTTGAGAAGTTGATGTAATATCGATAACTCCACTTAAAGTTTTTAGTTTGTCTTCCAGTGGATCGGTAATCAATTTCTCTACATCTTCAGCTGTGTTCCCCGGGTATAAGGAGCTGATGTAGATCTTGGTCTCACGTATTTCAGGGAAGTTCTCTCTTGGCATGCTTAAAAAAGCAGACAATCCCAAGAAGAAGATCACAACCATCAATACATAAATGGTGGTCTTGTTATTAATTGCCCAAGACGAAAGACCAAATTCTTTATTTACTTTCTTTTGTTGATCAGTCATGGTTTATTTCTTTTTTTCTTCGGTAGTAATTTTTACCTCTTGGTTGTTTTTTACAGTACGTGCTCCTGCATCGATGATTTGATCTCCTACATTGATTCCTTCTAATACTTCGATATCATCTCCTTGAGTTTTTCCTACCTTGATAATCTTTTGAACAGCTTTTCCGTAAGTAACGTTTCCTTTCTTTTGAATTCCTGTTACAGCATATACATACTGTTGTCCTTGAGCATTTTCAGAAATAATACTCAATGGAATTAAAATAGCATCATCATTTGTATAATCGTTAATTTTTAATCTGGCTGTCAGATTAGGTTTAACGTTCTTGCTATTGCTTGGTACAGGTATTTCAACTTTGAAAGTTCTGTTTGCCGGATTGATAAAGTTTCCTGCTTGTCTGATCTTAGAATCTACAGTTGTTCCTAAAATTGGAAAGTTGATTACAACTTCTTTTCCTTTGGTAATACTTTTTACGTATGTTTCTGGAACATCTGTTTGGATGTACATATTGTTTAAGTTCACAATTCTGAAAACTTCTGCTCCTTGACCCGGTGCTACAATTGTTCCTTCTTCTTTGATCACGTCATCGATTACTCCGTCAAAAGGTGCTGTGATTTTTGCTTTGTCTAATTGCTTCTTCAATTGCTCAACAGCATTTTTCTTAGCTAAATAATCTGTCTTTGTTTGAAGGTATTGAATCTCAGAACCGATCTTTTGATCCCATAGTCTCTTTTGACGCTCATAAGTAGTTTTTGCCAACTCAGCTGTAGCTTCTGTTTGTGCTAACTGTTGTTGCAATCCTCCGTCATCAATAGTTGCTAAAAGATCTCCTTTTGCTACTCTTTGCCCTTCGGTTACATATACTTTTTGTAATAAGCCACCCATTTCAGGATAGATCAATACGTTTTGTTTTGTCATTACATTTCCCTGTAATTCCAAGTAATGTGTAAATACAGATTGCTTTGCCGGGAATGTTGTAATTAACGGTATGTTTTTATCTGGATTTAATTCCTCCAACTTTTCGTTCAACTGCTTGATCTGTGCAGCAAGTTCTTGCTGTTTTGTATCTAATTCGGTCTTCTTAGCCTGAATTACTTTTACATCTTTAGAGTTTAATACTTCGTCTAAAGAACCTGTTTCGTTTTTCCCACATGAAACTAACACTAGTGTCATGATGAATATTGAATAGATCTTTCTCATTTGGATAGTTATTTTACTGGGATGTTTAATGCGTTTTCTAATGCTGCTTTTTTAGCAATCACATCTAACATAGATTGGATAAATGTTTGTTGTTGGCTATATAATTGATTTTGAGCCTGAGTTAAATCGAAGCTTGTAGATAAACCTTCAAAGAATTTGATTCGTTGCTTCTTTTCAATTCTTTCTGCTAAATTCAAGTTCTTCTTAGCTGTCTGATAATCTTCTATACTTAACTGATAATCGCTCTTTGCTCTTTTTGCCTGTAAGCTTAATTTTTCTTCCGTTTCTTTTAATCGAATGTCTGCGACCTCAAGATCAATTTTTGCTCTTTGTGTCTTAGCACTTCTTCCAAAGCTACTAAAGATTGGTACCTTTAAACTTACCCCTAATAGAGAGTAGTTGAACCATTCTTGGTTTCCGTTGAAGAAAGAAAATGAATCTGAGTTTGCCTGACTTCCGTAGTTTACAAAAGCATTAAGTGTTGGTAACGCTTTACTTTTCTCTAACTGCATTAATAAACGTTTCGATTCTCTATCGTTCTCCGCGATCTTATAATCTATATGATCGTTTAAGTTGAACGATTGACTAATTAATCCAAAGTCTATATTTGTTTCAGTTAAAGAATCTAAGTTGTCTGTTAAAGTCAACTCAGTGTCGATATCATTTCCTAAAGTAACATTCAACATTTGGTAAGCAATTACTTTCAAACGTTTCAAGCTGTTTAATTGACTCTTGATATTTCCTAAAGTGATTTCCAATTGCTCTACATCTTCTTCTTCGTTTAATCCGTTTTCGAAGATCTTCTTGGCATCATTAAAGTTCTTTTCAAGAATTTTCTCGTTATTTTCAAAGATCTCAATGCTCTTTTCTGTAACTAAAACATTACCATAAGCATTAATTACTGCTTCTCTTGTTAAGAGCTCAGTTTTCTCTTTAGCCTGCTGAGAAATTTTTAAAAAAGTTCTGGCAGATTGTAATCCTACGATATAAGAACCATCAAATATTAACTGCCTTAATGTTACAGCAGCATTTACATTTTGCTTGGTCCCGAAAGTAAACTCTTCATTTATACCATCTCCATTGGTATCAAAAAGGGTTACCTGTTGTTTTAACCAGTGTTGATAATCAACAGTTGCCTCTATTTGAGGTAGCCCGATAGTGGTTGTTTCCCACTTTTGTTGTTTAGCCGACTCAATATCCCTTTGAGCGACTTTGTTATCATAACTATTCTTAATAGCAAAATCTATAGCTTCTTGTAAAGATAAAGTCATTGAAGACTCTTGTGCCTCTACAGAAATTCCTAGAAAAATAGCAGTAATAATTACTAGATACTTTTTCATTTATTAATTGTTGGTGTATAATTGGTTTTCTAATTCTTCTATTCCTTTTTTAGTTGCAATGGCTCTTGTGTGATAAACCAACGCCTCTTTTTCCAATTCCGGAATTTTATGGTTCTCGATAGGGGAATCATGTATGCTAAACACTAAAGAAAAGTAGAACTGTGTATACAACTCTACTTTTATTTCTTCTCTATAAAACCCTTCTTGAATACCTCTTTCCAAATTGGATCTCAAGCATTCTGAAAAAGCAACCATTTCTTTCTTCATTACTTTTTCGTGAATCTTGGGATAGTACTTTCTTAATTGATAAATAGGGGATGATGATGCTGTTTTAAACATTTCCTTAAACATCTTCTTAATCTCAAAGTTTTCTTTGATAGGGTTGTAACCTTGTGAAATTACCGCGTTTACCATCATTAAACATGACTCATGTAAACCCACAGTAGCTTCCTCAACCAAAGCTAGCTTGTTATCAAAGTACTTGTAAAGTGTCTTTTTAGAAATTGCTAATTCTGAAGCAATATCATCCATTGTAACGCTTTTATACCCTAAGGTTAAAAACATTTCTCTGGCTTTTTCTAAAATTTTATCTCTCATAATCGGGGGCAAATTTACGAAAGGAAACTTTAGAAACCAAAAAAGTTTCCAAAGTATTAGTTAATTTTTAACATTCTTAACTTACTGTAAAATTGCAATCGCTTATTTTTACCAAAATTTTACAATACATTGGATTTAACATCTTATCAGAAAGAGTTTTTAAGTTACCTTGAAAACATCAACTGGGTGAAAGAGCCTGAGAATCTATACAAGCCTATAGATTATATTTTACAACTGTCCGGTAAACGTATACGACCGATCTTAACCTTAATGGCTGCCGATATTCTTTCTGGCGATTTTAAAAAAGCACTACCGGCCGCTTTAGCTGTTGAAGTTTTTCACAACTTTACATTGGTTCATGATGATATTATGGATGAAGCCCCTTTAAGAAGAGGGAAAGAAACGGTGCATCAGAAATGGGATTTAAACACAGGAATACTTTCCGGAGATGCAATGCTTATCTTAGCGTATCAATATTTCGAGAATTACGAGCCTCTCATTTTTCAAAGATTAGCTAAGCTTTTTAGTAAGACAGCTCTGGAAGTTTGTGATGGACAGCAATTGGATATTGATTTTGAAACAAGAAACGATGTTACCATTGAAGAGTATATTAATATGATACGCTTAAAGACTTCTGTTCTTGTTGCAGCAGCCCTTAAAATGGGAGCCATTGTTGCTGAAGCTTCAGAGGAGGATGCAGATCGTTTGTATGAGTATGGATTAAATTTAGGACTTGCTTTTCAATTGCAAGATGATTATTTAGATACTTTTGGAAACCCTGAAACCTTTGGAAAACAAGTAGGTGGAGATATTATTGAGAATAAAAAGACCTATTTATATTTAAAAGCTCTTGAATTATCCAACGAAGAAGATCAACAGAAATTAGAATATTTTTACAATCAAAAATTAGAAGATAATTCAATAAAAATAGAAGAAGTAAAGAGGATTTTTGAAAGGAATGACATCCCTTCTTTAATACAAAAACTAATAGAAGACTACACCAAATCTTCTTTCTCTATCTTAGAAGAAATGAACATAAGTTCTGAAAGTAAACAGAATTTAAAAGACTTTGGAACTTTTCTTATGGCAAGAAACAAATAATTTATTTCTAGAAACTCTGTTAAGATTTCTAAAAAGTTGTTACATTTGCCAACCAATTAGCAGGACCCATAGCTCAGCTGGTTAGAGCACCTGACTCATAATCAGGGGGTCGAAGGTTCGAGCCCTTCTGGGTCCACTAATTTTTTGTTTGCTGGTGTTGATTTAAAGATTATATTTACACCATAAGAATAATTTCTAATTTTAATCTGGGGGGATATAAAATGGAGAAAAAAAGATTAATTACACTAGTAATTGTTATTTGCTGTTCCTTTGTTGCGAATAGCCAAGCCGTTCCCCCTCCAATTCCTCCCCCACCACCTCCGGGGTTGCCAATTGATGGAGGAGCACTCTTTTTACTTGCAGCAGGTATTTTTTACGGTATTAAAAAAGTAAGAGACTAAGCTTATTCTTTTAAGCCTTGGAGTCTGGTTACGTACTTACCAATCACATCAAATTCTAAATTTACAGTATCTCCTTCTTTCAGATATTTGAATGTTGTATTCTCTAAAGTATAAGGAATAATTGCAACGCTAAAGCCGTTTTTCGTAGAATCTACAACAGTTAAACTAACACCATTAATCGTAATAGACCCTTTCTCTATAGTAATATTATGCAAACTAGGATCGTAAACAAACGTATAATATGTACTTCCGTCTGCATCTTTAACCTCTACACAAGTCCCTGTTTGATCGACGTGCCCTTGAACGATGTGTCCGTCTAAACGGTCTCCCAGCTTCATTCCACGTTCCAAATTCACATACTCATCAACTGTCAGGTTTCCTATGTTTGTTTTCTCAATCGTTTCTTTTATTGCAGTAACAGTGTATTGAGAATCTTGAATGTCTACAACAGTCAAACAAACTCCATTGTGTGAAACACTTTGATCGATTTTAAGTTCATCTGTAAAACTACTCTCAATGGTTAGGTGTAGGTTTTCTTTCTCCTTTTCAATTCTTTTAACGAGTCCTAAAGTCTCAACGATTCCGGTAAACATGTATATAAAATTAATTACTTTTGCTGTGTACAAAAGTAGGAATATTACAATTGAGATATGAGTAAAGCGCAGAAAATAGTTGTTGGAATTTCAATAGGAGATATCAATGGTGTTGGGATAGAAGTAATTCTAAAAACCTTTGAAGATAAGAGAATGTTAGATTTTTGTACCCCGGTACTTTTTGGTTCTTCCAAAACGATCTCTATTCATAAAAAGATCTTAGGTGTCGAAACCAATGTACAAGGCATTCGCTCTCTCGATGCAATTGTTCATGGTAAAATAAATCTTCTGAACATTTGGAAAGAAGAAGCTTCTGTTCAGATAGGAAAGGCAACCAAACAGGGAGGAAACTACGCATTTCAATCTTTAGATAAAGCTGTAAAAGCCTTACAAGAAGATGCTATTGATGTATTAGTAACCGCTCCTATTAATAAAGAAACAATACAGTCTGAAGATTTTCCTTTTTCAGGACATACAGAATTTCTTGAAAGTCATCTAGAAGGAGATAGTTTGATGATCTTAATGAACGATGCTCTAAGAATTGGTTTGATCACGGGGCATATTCCTGTAGCTAAAGTAGCTGAAACCATTACTCCAGAACTCATTGAGAAAAAAGTATCAATTCTTCAACAGTCTTTGGTGAGAGATTTCAACATCAACAAACCTAAAATAGCCATACTAGGATTGAATCCTCACTCAGGAGATAATGGAGTTATAGGAAAAGAAGAGGAAGAAGTTATCAAACCTACAATACAAAAGATCAAAGATGATACAGGTTGGATGATCTTTGGTCCTTATGCTGCAGATGGTTTCTTTGGATCAGGAACTTATAAGCAATTTGACGGAGTGTTGGCCATGTATCACGATCAAGGGCTAGCGCCTTTTAAAGCACTATCTTTTGGAAACGGTGTGAACTATACCGCCGGTTTAAATAAAATACGAACTTCTCCGGATCACGGTACTGCATTTGATATTGCGGGAAAAGGAAAAGCCAATGCCGATTCTTTCAAGGAAGCTCTTTTTACAGCAATAAAAGTTCACCAAAACAGAAGTGAATATAAAGAACTCACTAAAAATGTTTTAACTGCGAAATCATAACAACGTATTAATAACATTTATTTAGTTGTTTATTAAAACATTTTATTATCTTTGCACGCTCAAATTCATTCATTTACAATGAAAGACTTGAAAAAATTCAACATTCCTTTTGTAGGGTTAAAACAAGGAGATCATGTATTTGAGTATGATATTGACAACACGTTCTTTGAAGCTTTTAACTTTGATGAGTTTCATAGCAGTAACATACACATCAACTTGCACTTTGTAAAGAAGAGTACTTTATTAGAACTTTCTTTTCAAGCTAAAGGATCTGTTAATGTTGATTGCGATGTTTCATTGGAGTCTTTTGATCAAGAGATTGAGGGAACTTTTTCTCTGATCATAAAGTTTGGCCCGGAATACAATGATGATAATGACGAAATATTGATCATTCCTCATGAAGAGTATCAGATCAATGTTGCTCAATTTATTTATGAATTGATCGTTTTATCTATTCCATCTAAAAAAGTACACCCAAAAGTACTGGATGGGACAATGAATTCCGAAGCGCTCGAAAGATTAAAAGAACTTCAGATAGATGAAGACAGTCCTTCAGAGAAGGAAGAGAAAATAGATCCCAGATGGGATAAATTAAAAGGTTTAATTAGAGAATAATAGAAAAAACGACATAAGATGGCACATCCTAAAAGAAAAATATCTAAAACTAGAAGAGATAAGAGAAGAACTCATTACAAAGCTTCTATGCCTCAGATAGCTGTAGATCCTACTACAGGAGAAGCGCATTTGTACCACAGAGCTCACTGGCATGAAGGAAAATTATACTACAGAGGTCAAGTAGTATTAGATTCTAGTGCTGCTGAAGCATAATTTGTGTGAAAAAAGACACAAAAACCCTCTTTTCAGAGGGTTTTTTTATGTTTTTAACTAAAAATCGATCATTTTTGGTCTTTTGATTAAAAAAATCTAAAATATTTTTTAGTACTTTAGTCACCTAGTTATAGAGAGGGTAACAAACAACTAAAATCTTTCTTCTAATCAAGTTATAACTATGACAAAAATAACTGCAGCGATAACAGCAGTTGGGAAATATGTTCCCGATTACGTTCTAACCAATCAAGAGTTAGAAACCTTAGTAGATACCAACGACGAATGGATTACTACCCGAACAGGAATTAAAGAACGAAGAATTCTTAAAGGACCTAATAAAGGTACATCATATATGGCAGTAAAAGCTGCCGAAGATCTGATAGCAAAAACAAATTTAGACCCAAAGGAAATAGATATGGTAATTGTAGCTACTGCTACTCCTGACCTACCTGTTGCTTCTACCGCAGTGTTTACAGCAAGTCAAATTGGAGCTACCAATGCTTTTGCTTATGATCTACAAGCCGCTTGTTCTAGCTTTCTGTACGGAATGTCTACAGCAGCTTCTTATATTGAGTCCGGGAGGTATAAAAAAGTATTGTTGATAGGAGCTGATAAAATGTCTTCTATTATCGACTATACAGACAGAGCTACTTGTATCATTTTTGGAGATGGTGCCGGAGCAGCTTTGTTTGAACCTAATACCGACGGTTACGGATTACAGGACGAATACTTAAGAAGTGATGGAATTGGTAGAGAGTTCTTAAAGATTGAAGCCGGAGGATCTATTCTTCCTCCATCTGGAGAAACTGTTAAGAACAGGCAACACTTTGTTCATCAAGAAGGAAAGACAGTATTTAAATTTGCTGTTTCTAACATGGCAGATGTGGCAGAAAAAATGTTAACCAGAAATGATATTTCTAAAGAAGAAGTAAACTGGTTAGTTCCACATCAAGCCAACAAAAGGATCATTGAAGCTACTGCTAACAGAATTGATCTAGATCCTGACAAAGTGATGATGAATATCCATAAATACGGAAACACAACATCAGCAACATTACCTTTATTACTTGCTGATTATGAAGATAAACTCAAAAAAGGAGATAATTTAATTTTTGCTGCATTTGGTGGAGGCTTCACTTGGGGAGCTATCTATTTAAAATGGGCTTATAATTCTTAAACTACTAAAACACTAAAATCGACACAATAATGGACATCAAAGAAATTCAAAGTCTTATCAAGTTTGTAGCTAAGTCAGGTGCAAGTGAAGTAAAACTAGAAATGGAGGACGTTAAGATTACCATCAAAACGGGTTCATCTAAAACCGAGACAACAATTGTACAAGCTGCTCCTGTTGCTTCTATTCCTCAAGCTGCTCCTGCACCAGCTCCTGTAGCTGCTGCTCCTGCACCAGCCGAAACTGCTTCAAATGATGCCGCTGCTGAAGACACTTCAAAATATATCACAATCAAGTCACCAATCATTGGAACTTTCTACAGAAAACCATCTCCGGATAAGCCTAATTTTGCAGAAGTTGGAAGTGAGATCAAACCAGGTGATACTGTTTGTATCATTGAGGCAATGAAACTTTTCAACGAGATCGAATCTGAAGTATCAGGAAAGATTGTTAAAATCTTAGCTGAAGATTCTTCTCCAGTTGAGTTTGATCAACCTTTATTCTTAGTAGACCCATCATAACAATTCTACATACAGTTTATACTACTGTATAGAAGAACAAAATGTAACGATTATGTTTAAAAAGATATTGATTGCCAATAGAGGTGAGATTGCTTTAAGAGTAATTAGAACCTGTAGAGAGATGGGAATTAAGACAGTTGCAGTATACTCTACAGCTGATGCAGAAAGCTTACACGTTAAGTTTGCTGATGAAGCTGTTTGTATTGGTCCTGCACCGAGTTCTGAATCCTACTTAAAAATGTCTAATATTATTGCAGCAGCAGAAATTACTAATGCTGATGCAATTCACCCAGGATATGGTTTCTTGTCTGAGAATGCAAAGTTCTCTAAACTATGTGAAGAGCACGAGATCAAGTTCATTGGAGCTACTGCCGAAATGATTGATAAAATGGGAGATAAAGCTTCTGCAAAAGCAACTATGATTGCTGCAGGAGTACCTTGTATTCCTGGTTCGGACGGAATCTTAGATACTTACGAAGAGACAGAAAAATTAGCAAAAGAAATGGGATTCCCTGTAATGCTAAAAGCTACCGCTGGTGGTGGAGGTAAGGGAATGCGTGCTGTATGGAAAGTAGAAGACCTAAGAGATGCTTGGGATTCTGCTCGTATGGAAGCTAAAGCTGCCTTCGGAAACGACGGAATGTACATGGAGAAGCTGATTGAAGAACCTAGACATATTGAAATACAGATTGTTGGGGATTCTTTCGGAAAAGCTTGTCACCTATCTGAAAGAGATTGCTCGGTACAAAGACGTCACCAAAAATTAACAGAAGAAACTCCTTCTCCTTTCATGACTGACGAGTTAAGAGACGCCATGGGGATTGCTGCTGTAAAAGCTGCAGAATATATCAAATACGAAGGAGCTGGAACTGTAGAATTCTTAGTAGATAAGCACAGAAACTTCTACTTTATGGAGATGAATACCAGAATTCAGGTAGAGCATCCAATTACTGAAGAAGTAATTAACTATGATTTGATCAGAGAGCAAATCTTAGTTGCTGCCGGAGTTCCAATTTCAGGAAAAAACTATACTCCAAACCTACACTCTATCGAATGTAGAATCAATGCTGAAGATCCACATAACGGATTTAGACCTTCTCCAGGGAAAATCACTACTTTTCATGCACCGGGAGGTCATGGTATCAGACTAGACACTCACGTGTATTCAGGATACATGATTCCACCAAACTATGATTCTATGATCGCTAAGTTGATTGTAACTGCTCAAACAAGAGAAGAAGCAATCAATAAAATGAGAAGAGCATTAGATGAGTTTGTCATCGAAGGAGTAAAAACCACCATTCCATTCCACAGACAATTAATGGATCATCCAGATTATGTAGCAGGTAATTATACTACTAAATTCATGGAAGATTTCGAAATGGAAGCATAATAGGTATTTTTACTTATATAACATAATTAAAGAAAGGGTATTTGTTTATATCCTTTCTTTTTTTATATTTGATCTCTTACAATCACTAATCACTAAACTATATATTTATGTCTGGGGGGATCAAAATAGATGGTATTGATAAAATCATTATCAAAAGACTCGTAGAAGATGCTAGAACACCTGTTCTAGGAATTGCAAGGGAAGTAGGAATTTCCGGAGCTGCAATTCATCAAAGATTAAGAAAGCTTGAAGACTCTGAACTTATGATAGGGTCTAAATTAATTCTTAATCCCAAAGCTTTAGGATACACAACCACTGCTTTTGTGGGGATTTTTCTGGAATCGGCCAGTATGTATTCTTCTGCCATTAAAAAATTAAGAGACATTCCCGAAGTTGTTGAATGTCATTACACCACAGGAAACTGGTCGATCTTCATAAAGATTCTTTGTAAAAACAATGAAGATCTAATGTATTTGCTGAATCATGATGTTCAGAGAATTAAAGGTGTAGCACGAACGGAAACGTTCATTTCTTTAGATCAACAGATCAATCGACAAATTAAAATTTAAAAAGAAAAGCCTTCATAAATTATGAAGGCTTTTTTATTTCTAAGTTTTTCAAAACAAAAAAACCAAGACTTTCGTCTTGGTTTTCTTTTGTACAGAAGGCGGGACTTGAACCCGCACGGCCTTTCAGGCCATTGGATTTTAAGTCCAACGTGTCTACCAATTCCACCACTTCTGCATTTGGACTTTTATTTTAGAATAGAGCGAAAGACGGGATTTGAACCCGCGACCCTCACCTTGGCAAGGTGATGCTCTACCCCTGAGCTACTTTCGCGTAGTCATTTTATTTAAAAGATCGTGGCATTGCTATCAATGCGGGTGCAAATTTAAAACAAAAAAAGAAACTACAAAGACTTTTGAAAATTATTTTCAAGAAAATTGCTGGAATATCTTATAAAATTCATGGCTTTTCCATTATTATGGAATATCTTTGCAGTCGATTTAATTCTAATGAGCTCAACAACAGTTATCGACAAGAAAATTTCTCTTAAAAGCACGATTTCGGATCTCAAGCAACTCACAAAGGTTGGATTGTCGTTGAGTGTGGTTTTTTCTTCCATTGCAGGTTACTTATTGGCAGTTGATGTTGTAAACTACAATACTTTATTCTTATTAAGTATTGGTGGTTTTTTTATGGTAGGAGCTTCCAATGCTTTTAACCAAGTAATTGAGAAGGACACTGATGCCTTGATGAAAAGAACCATGAACAGGCCTCTTCCTACCGGAAGAATGTCGGTATCACTTGCACTTACCATTGCCGTTGTACTTACTGTAGCGGGTATTGCCATTTTATATAGTATTAATGCAAAGAGTGCTCTTTTTGGAGCAGTTTCTATTTTTCTATACACTTGTGCTTATACTCCGTTGAAATCAGTAACTCCTCTAGCCGTTTTTGTTGGGGCTTTCCCTGGTGCTATCCCATTTATGTTAGGTTGGGTAGCTGCTACAGGTCAGTTTGGAGTAGAAGCCGGATTCTTGTTTATGATTCAATTTTTCTGGCAATTCCCTCACTTTTGGGCTATTGGCTGGTTACAGTTTGATGAATATAAAAAGGCAGGGTTTAATATGTTACCTATGAATCAAAAAGATCAAGGAGCAACTAAGCAGATCATTTTTTACACAGCAATAATGATTTTGGTATCTATAGCTCCGGTATTAAAAGTAACCGGGCAATTCTACATTACACCTTTTACTGCAGTTTTGGTAGCAATCCTAGGAGGCATTATGTTGTACTACGGAATTGTTTTACACAGAAAACAAACAAATGTAGAGGCAAGAAAGTTAATGCTGGCTAGTGTACTCTATATTACAGTAGTTCAGATCGTATATGTAGTTGATAAATTTTTACACTAATGGAAAAAGAAGCGTTACAACAAGAACTGAAAGTTGCTAGAAAGAAATCGGCAAAGCCTATGCTTTGGATTTCAATGATCAGTATGGTCATGTTTTTTGCTGGACTTACCAGTGCTTATGTAATTAGTATGAAAAGAGACGATTGGGTTAGTTTTGATTTACCTAACGCTTTTTATATAAGTACTGCCTTAATTGTAGCCAGTAGTTTTACTATTTTCTTTTCGCAACGTTTATTAAAAAAAGGCAACAGGCCTCTATCTATAGGACTATTATTAATCACTTTAGCCTTAGGAATTGCATTTATTTGGTACCAATACATTGGTTTCAATGAGTTAAGAGCGGCCGGTTTATATTTTACCGGAGATCAAAGTACAGTATCTACTTCCTTCTTAATTGGTATTACTTTAATGCACGTTTTACACCTAATTGCTGGGGTTATTGTACTACTTGTTGTTATTTATAATCATTTTAAAAACAAGTACAAACCAAATGATTTACTGGGGTTTGAACTAGGTTCAATCTTCTGGCATTTCGTGGATGTTTTATGGATTTATTTATTTTTCTTTTTCTATTTTATTAGATGATGAAAATTGATTAATTTTGGCCAACTATTTAAAGAATTTTTAACATAGATTTTATGGAAGCAAACATTGCTGTACCTTCAGAAAAAAAACCAACTTGGGGAGGTGGTGGAGTAAAACCATTTGGAGCAAGTTATGGAAAAATGATGATGTGGTTTTTTATCGTATCGGATGCATTAACTTTCTCAGGTTTTCTAGCAGCTTATGGATTAACTCGTTTTAAGTTTATTGATTCATGGCCAATCGCCGATGAGGTGTTTACACACATTCCTTTTATTCACGGTGAATTCCCAATGTACTATGTTGCTTTCATGACATTTATTCTGATCTTCTCTTCTGTAACTATGGTATTAGCTGTAGATGCAGGTCATAAGATGAATAAAAAGAAAGTTACTTGGTATTTGTTTGCTACAATCATTGGTGGTTTGATCTTCGTTGGATCACAAGCATGGGAGTGGAAAACATTTATCAAAGGATCGTACGGAGCTGTAAAAACTACAGACGGTAAGATTCTTCAATTTGCTCAACAAACAGGCGTTGATGACGATGGAAAGCCTATCTATAAGCAAATAGCTTTAGCCGACTTCGTAGTAGGAGACAGAGGTGATCATACAGTAGAGCACTCTAGAAAGAATGGTTTATGGTTCGAATCTGGAGAATCTGTTTCTCAATATTCGATTCCTCAAATCATCGCTTCTTACGAAGCCAATCCAAACATTCAAATTAGAAGTGAAAAGATTGATCTATCTACCAAAAAGAAGATCGTTCTTTCAAGAGATAAAGGAGCTCAAGAATTAGCAAAAGGGAAATTGGTAGTTGAAGGAGCAAACTTAGAAGTAAATGAGTATGGAAATACCATCTTTGCAGACTTCTTCTTCTTTATCACAGGTTTTCACGGATTCCACGTATTCTCAGGAATCGTTATTAACATCATCATTTTCTTTAATGTAATCTTAGGTACTTACGAAAGAAGAGGACATTATGAGATGGTTGAAAAAGTTGGATTGTATTGGCACTTTGTAGATTTAGTTTGGGTATTCGTATTTACCTTCTTCTACTTAGTATAATAACATAAAGAAAGAAATCACATGGCACACGCACACGATAACTCAAATGTAAAAAGAATATGGATAGTATTTGGATTGCTATCTATAGTTACAATTGTTGAAGTTGGATTAGGTATTGTAAAGCCTGACTCTTTACACCTAAACGGATTAGGAACTAGCTGGTTAAATTGGATCTTTATCATTTTAACCTTAGTGAAGGCCTACTATATCACATGGACATTCATGCACATGGAAGGTGAGAAAACTTGGTTTAGACGTTCTGTTGTTTGGACAGCTGTTTTCTTAATTATCTACTTAGTCACCTTATTAATTATAGAAGGTGGGTATTTATACGATACTTTATCGCCCTTAGTGCGTTGGTAATAAAAATTTTATAAGGTGGTTTTAACCACCTTTTTTTATCTTATATCATGAAAATAACAAAGAAGCGATTTGTGCTTATTGCACTCTTCATATTTCCTTTAATCTTCTTTTTAGTTCTATCTACCGGTATTAATAATTTCAAAAAACTTCCGGTTCTTACTCAAAAAGTAAAAGATTTGAATGAAGTAGATAGCGTGCAAACTGTTACCTTTTCTGATCATGTTTCTGTACTTTGCTTCTTAGGAAAGGATATCGACACTAAAAAAGGAGGGCTTTTCAACTTAAATCAAAAGATTTATAAGGAATTCTACGGTTATCTTCCTTTTCAAATCATTGCTGTGTACCCAAAAGGATCAGAAGATCAAATACAGAAATTAAGATCCAGTATTGAAAAATTTACCGATATGTCTAAATGGCATTTCATCGGTTTATCTGAAGAATCTATCTCCTCTCTTTTTCAAAGTTTAAGAACTAACGATAACTTAAATCAGTTCTATACCAACAAAGCATATATTGTAGACAAGAACTCAAGTTTAAGAGGTAGAAATGATGATAAAGATTCTGTAGACGGTCTTTTATTTGGATACAACTTTAACTCCGTTGGTGAGTTAAATAACAAAATGGAAGACGATATTAAAGTTCTTTTATATGAATACCGAGCTGCTTTTAAAAACAAAAAGAAAGCAGACAGAAAAAAGGTTGAGTTATGAAAAAAAAATATTCATACGTAGGTGTAGCATTTGTAATCTTGATCTTTGGAATCTACGCTATTCCTAAAATCGTTGATCGTTTTCAAAAAGCAGACCTTTATCGTTTTGAAAAAGTTCCGGCTTTTGAGTTTGTTAATCAAAACGGAGAAACCATCAACAACGATACATATAAAGGAAAGGTATATGTTGTAGAGTTCTTTTTTACAACCTGCCCTACCATATGCCCTATTATGAATCAAAAGATGTTAACCATTCAGAATGAGTTTTTCGGAAATCCTGATTTTGGTATTGCTTCTATTTCCATCACTCCGGATATAGATACTCCAAAAGTCTTAAAGGAATATGCAAACTCTTATGGTATCAATCATAAAAACTGGCACTTGCTTACAGGAAAATCTGATGATGTAGTATATGCTTTATCTAATACAGGTTTCCAATTATACGCAGGCAAAGATGAACACAAAGGGCACGGTGGTTTTGAACACTCAGGATTATTTGCCTTAATAGATAAAGATGGGTATATCAGGTCTAGAAAAGATGAATTTGGAAACCCAATTAAGTATTACAGAGCTTTGGAAGAGAATGATTTCCCTGATCAGATTCAAGAATTAAAAGAAGACATTAAATTACTTTTAAATGAATAAAGAAGCTCAAGAAAAAAGGTATAAGAAGATCATAACAATTCTATCTATTGTTATTCCTGTTGCTGTTGCAGCTTTGTTTGGAATTAAATTAGATGTTGAGCCATTGAGCTTCTTACCGCCAATCTACGCTACCATTAATGGAATAACAGCGGTGTTATTAATTCTTTCTGTAATTGCCATTAAAAAAGGCAACAGAAACTTGCACGAACGCTTGAATATAATGGCTATAGTTTGTTCTGTTTTATTTTTGGTAATGTATGTAGCCTATCATATGACTTCTGATTCTACTGTTTTTGGAGGAGAAGGAGCCATAAAATATGTGTATTATTTCATCCTTATTACGCATATCTTACTTTCTATTGTTGTAATCCCTTTTGTTTTGATTACACTTATGAGAGCAAAGCTTGAAAAATTTGTTGAGCACAAAAAAATTGCTAAGATCACATTTCCTTTATGGCTATATGTTGCTGTAAGTGGTGTAATTGTCTATTTAATGATCTCTCCTTATTATGCTTAGAAAATTCAAAACATTCGCATTTCTTTTTTTCTTGCCATTAATAGCAGAAGCACAGTGTGCTATGTGTAAGGCAGTTGTAGAAAATGGTGATACTACCATGGCAGAAGGAGTTAACTCGGGAATCACATATTTGATGGTTTTTCCCTACATTCTAATAGCTGTTTTGTTCTACTTTATTTACCGATATAAAAAGGCTCCTAAAAATTAACATTTCAATAAGAGCCCGATACTGTAACATATTCTAATTTTGGTCGTCTTATGTAAGGTGTTAAAAACTATTTTAACCTTTAAATATTAAAAATACGACAAGAATCTAACCAACATGAAAACAAAGTTTTTACTACTTGTATCTCTCTTCTTTGTCTCTTTAGGCTATTCTCAAAAACAATGGACTTTAAAAGAATGTGTAGATCATGCATTGAAAAATAATATCACCATTCAACAAAATACATTGAATGTTGAGCTTGCAGAACTGAATGTAAAATCAAATAAAGGGAACTTTTTACCAAATTTAAATGGTTCTACCGGTGGTAATTTATCATTTGGTTCCAGTTTTGACCCGGTATCTCAAAACAGGGTTTCCAATACTTTATTTGGAGGGTCTATTGGAGTAAGCTCCGGAGTTACCATTTTTAACGGGTACCAAAACCTTAACAGCTATAAACAAGCACAATTAGGAGTTGAAAGAAGTAAACTTACATTGTCAAAAATCCAAAACGACATCTCATTATTTGTTGTGAATGGATATTTGAACGTTTTGTTTGCTAAAGAGAACTTAAATGTAGCCAGAGTTCAAGCTCAAATCAGTAAAAAACAAGTGGAAGCTGCAAAAGAAAGGTTTGACGCCGGAACAATTCCAAGAGGAGATTTGTTAAATACCGAGTCAACTGCTGCTGCAGATCAACAAAACTTAGTAACTCGTGAGAATACGTTAACGATCGCATTGTTAAACTTAGCTCAATTGCTTCAAATTCCTTCTGAAGGATTTGATATTGCTAATGTTGATGTAGGTGCGCCTGGAGTTCTTTTATATGACAGTGCTAATGTTGTATATGAAAAAGCATTGACCAATCAGCCGCAGATTCAGAATGCTGAATTAGGAATTAAAGACGCTGATTATAATATTGCTATTGCCAAAGGTAGATTTTTACCATCTGTTTCTGCTTCTTTAAGTATTAGCACAAACTACGGTTTTGATTTAGATCTTCCTGCTGGTTTTAGAAATACAAAACTTTTAACTCAGTTAGATAACAACTTAGGTTACGGAGTAGGGTTTAATGTAAGCATTCCTATTTTCAACAGAAACCAAACGAGAATCAATGTAGATCGTCAGTTCGTAAATAAAGAGATCAGCAAGGTTGCATTAGACAATGAGAAACTTCAATTACAGCAAACTATTGAGCAAGCATTTGTTGATGCCAAGGCTGCTGCTAAAGCTTTTGATGCTGCTAAAATATCTTTAGAGTCACAACAAGAAGCGTTTAAAAATGCTCAGGAAAGATATAATTTAGGAGCGATGACTCTTTTTGATTTCGATCTAGTAAGAAACAGATTAGTGAGTGCAGAATCTACATTAATCAGAAACAAATATGATTTTGTATTCAAAACAAAAGTACTTCAGTTCTACTACGGAGAATTGAATTTAGATTAATCAAACGACCATATATTACAAAAGGCCTTGAATCTTTCAAGGTCTTTTTTTATGCTGTATCTTTGCCTCCGATTTATGGCCTACATTTTAAATATAGAGACTTCTACAAAAAACTGTTCCGTTAGTATTGCTAAGGACGGTGAGATTATTGCATTCAAGGAATTAAATACCGGAAACTATTCACATGCCGAAATGCTACATCCTTTCATTGCAGATTGCATGAAAGAAAGTAACCTTACTTTTGATCAACTAGATGCAATTGCTGTTGGAAAAGGACCTGGTTCTTATACCGGACTACGAATAGGTGTATCTGCTGCAAAAGGACTTTGTTTTTCAAACGATCTTCCACTAATTTCAATCAATTCTCTTGAAGTTTTAGCTCACTCCTGTGAAGCTTCTAGCGGTTATATTATTCCTATGATCGATGCAAGACGCATGGAAGTATATTGTAGTGTATTTAATGCTGATAAAGAACTAGTGAGCGAAACCGAAGCTAAGATCATTGATGAAACGTCATTTCAGTCTTATTTAGAGCAAGGTACTGTAACTTTCTTGGGTGATGGAGCAGAAAAATGTAAAACTATTCTCCAACATAAGAATGCATCTTTTATAGACGATCACTTCCCTTCTGCAAAAGATATGATACAGCTAACTTATGCCAAATACAAAAAAAACGACGTTGAAAACGTCGCTTATTTTGAACCTTTTTATCTGAAAGATTTTGTGGTGACTAAAGAAAAGAAAAAATAATCTGAAGACTACATTTTATTCGCGTCTTTTACCATTTTTAAGACATCTTTCTCTTTCTTAAAACTGATTTTGTTTTTCTTTAAGTATCCCTTTAACTCGATGCTATTCGATTGAAAAAGTTTAATCACTTGTTTCTTTTTTCTGGGAAACTCTACTAAAGGACCATCTCCAAATGCTACATAAAAAACATCCGGGCTTCTACTGAATGTTGCAGGCTTAGCAGAACTATAGCTGTTAGCTGCCGGTGTTTCCGGAGTATACTTTACTTTTTCTTTGATTAGAAAAGAAACTTTCTCTCCTTTGAAAACCTCTACAAAGTACATGAGTTTTCCTCCTACACTTTTTATGATATAGGTTTTGTTTTCATTGACGAATTTGATCTTGATCCCTTCATGTTTATTAAGATAGAAGATCTCTTCACCTCTCATGAACTCCATTTCGTCTTTGTAAGGGTTGTACCTTAAAAGAGTGGAGCTATCGTAATTACTAATTTTTGCACTAGCAAAAGACTCATTGATGTATTGTTTTCCTGATACTTTTCCTAGGTTATTGGCATCAGATTTAGAAAAATCGATACTGTATTGACTTATTCTGTTGTTCTGTGAGATTTGAGAAAATGCACCTATTGTCATCAATGAACAAATGACTAGTGCAAGAATGATTTTATATGTTTTCATACGTGAAAAGTTTTAGTTTTTATCCTTTTCTTTCTCATAGCATGATAAATTTACAAAAAATAATAAACTGCTTATCAGCTAGTTATGTTTTCAATATCTCAAAAAGAATGCCATTTTGTATGTCAAACAAAAAAGGCAGCATCTAAATAGATGCTGCCTTTTATAAAATCTCGGTAGTAGAATTAAATTACAAAGACTCGTAATACATTAATATTTTTATAAGATCTTCTTCTTTTTTCACGCTTAATCTATGCTTTTTCACATACGCTTTAATCTTTTCTTCTTCATCTTCAAATAGCTTAAAGAACTTCTTCTTATTGCTTGGAATCTTTACAGCCCTTACATTATCTAAACTGAGGTACAACTTATCTTTATTCCTCCTAAAATATGGAGCGATGTACTTATCGTAGTCATTTTTTGGTTTTTCTCCTCCTACCAACTGAACTTCTTGTTTTATCAATAAAGAATAGAATTTAGTTGATTTTAGTACTTTAAAAAACTTTACCTCTTCACCTTGATCATAAAACACTTGATAAGTCCCTCTATTATTTGCGAAAGTCAACTTGTTTCCTGCTTTTTTCTGAAGGAAGAATGCTCTTGAATCTCCAATTTTTATGGTAATCAAATCTTTGTATGCATTGTAACGAGCTGAAATTACTTCTTTGAAATCATTTACCTTGGCCGGTAAAAAGTTATCGCTTATATAAGGTGAGCCTGAAACACTCTCATAAAACTTATCATTGATCTCATTCTTATGATCTCTGTTCACAAATAAAAGTACATTTCTATAGGTAATAGGGTTAAAAGAGGTAAGACCTAAATGACCCGCTCCTTTTTTAAACCCACCTATTCCAACGCTTTCTACAGGAGGTAATGTTTGTGCAAAACTGTTGTTCATTACAAACAACCCCAAAAGCAAGATCAGTAATTTTTGTGTTCTCATAAATAGCTAGTTTTAATAATTCATAAACAATTGTCTCTACCTTATAGTAGATGAATTGCGCAAAAGGTTGCGTTGAATAATCACTTTTAACAAAAAAAACGACACCTAAAAAGGTGTCGCTTACAGTTTTATCTTTTTTACAACTTCTATAGAGTTGCGTAGTAATTCAATATTTTCAAGATATCTTTCTGGCTTTTGATATTCAGTTTATTCTTGTTTACAAAACTCCTGATTGCGTTCGCATCATCTGTAAAAAGCTTGAAGAACTTCTTTTTACTTGTAGGCGCTTTCACTGCATTTTTATTATCTAGGCTAATGTATAATTTGTCTTTTACTCTCTTAAAAAAAGGGTCTACATACTTATCGTAACTATTTCTAGGCTTTTCTCCTCCTTTTAATTGAACTTGCTGCTTTATAAGCATTGCATACTTAGAAGTTGTTTCTAGTACTTTAAAAAAACCTGCTTTCTCTTCTTCATCATAAAACACTTGGTATACCTCATTAGTCGTCATAAATCTTACTTTATTTCCTAATCTCTTTTCTAAATAAAGGCCTTTTGAATCATTGATCTTAACAACTATCAAGTCTTTAAATGCATCATATCTTGCTGTAGTAAATTCTTTGTAATTATTAACCTTCGCAGGAAAAAAAGCATTATTAATATAGGGTGAGTCTCCTGTTATACTTTCATAAAACTTTCCATTAACCGAATTTTGCCCATCTCTCACATTCTCAAACAAAGCGCTATTTCTAATAGTTATTTGATTAAAGCTGCTTAGAGCTCGTAAGTTATTACTTCCTATAGCTTCTCCTTGATAGAATTCTTGTGCTGTTAGGTAAAAGGGTAGTATAATAACAAGTAGGGATGGTAACAATTTTTGAGCTTTCATAAGTAAGGTTTTTTGTTGTACACCAATTTACTAAAAATAACAACTCAGAAAAGACTCATGATATCATCTGAGTTATAAAATAAAAAAGCGGCAAATAAATGCCGCTTTCCTTTGTATTATCTTTTGCTTACTGCTTATAGAGTAGCATAGTAGTTTAAGATTCTAAGAATATCTGATTTTTCCTTGATATTCAACTTGTTCTTTTTCACAAAGCTTTTAATCGCCCCTGCTTCATCTTTAAATAACTTGAAGAATTTCTTTTTACTGGTAGGTGCTTTCACTGCAAGTCTATTATCTAAACTAAGATATAGTTTGTCTTTTGTTCTTTTAAAGAAAGGAGCTACATACTTATCGTAACTGCTTCTTGGCTTTTCTCCTCCTCTAAGTACAATCTCTTGCTTTATTAATAAAGAGAAATGAGGAGTCATTTTTTCGATCTTAAAGAATCTTGCTTTTTCTTCTTCATCATAAAAGACCTGATACATCTCTTTAGTTGCAATAAAGGTTACCCTGTTTCCAAGTCTTTTTTCTAAATAAAGACTTTTAGATTCATTGATCTTAACTACAAATAAATCTTTGTAAGCATCATATCTTGCTGTAGCGATTTGTTTGAAGTTGTTAACTTTTGCCGGCATAAATGTATCATTAATGTATGGAGATACACCTGTAACACTTTCGTAAAAAGTTTCTAATGATTTATTTCCGACTCTGGAATTTGAAGTCGTTAAGCTGTTTCTAAACGTCATTCCCTCCCAACTAGAAAGGTCAATACCAATACCCGTTGTTCCTGCTCTACTTAAGTTTGTTTCTTGTGCATTTACATAAAAAGGTAATAAGATAACGAGCAGGGATAGTAACAATTTTTGAGTTTTCATAAGTAAGTTTTTTTATTGTTTCGCCAAGTTACTAAAAATTACCCATTTACATATGTTAATATTTTAGATATATAAAAAAAGGCAACACATTAGTGTTGCCCTTTAAACTATATACGTTTTATTTCTATAACTTGTTCAAGTCTTGAACCAATTTCTTCACATCTTTTTCCTTCTTGAAATTGATCTTGTTCTTTTTTAAGTAGCTCTTTAAGTCTATATTCTTCTTTTTAAAGAACTTAATAGCCTGCTTTTTCTTTTTTGGCATTTCTTCTACAGTACCATCAGCAAATTCTACATAAAAAGCATCTGTACTTCTTGTAAATCTTGCTGGCTTAGAAGAGCTATAACTATCTACAGCTGGGGCTGCTGGTGAATACTTTACTCTTTCTTTTACAAGAAAAGATACTTTATCACCTTTTTGTACTTCAACAAAGTATTTTAACTCTCCATTTACGTTCTTGATTACATAGTTCTTGTTAGCTCTAACAAATTTGATTTTAATTCCTTCGTGTTTGTCAAGATAAAAGATTTGATCTTGCTTCATAAACTCCATCTCATCTCTATAAGGGTTGTATCTTAAAAGAGTTGAATTGTCATAGTTGCTAATTTTCGCTTGAGAAAAAGCTTCGTCGATATACAACTTACCTGCAACTGAGTTTAACGAGTTGTCTGCTGATCTCGAAAAATCGATACTGTATTGACTTATTCTGTTGTTCTGTGCAAACACAGCTGAAGTCATCACAAAAAAAGCGGCTAGGGATAATAAAAATTTCATGATTTAATTAAGTTTTTAAAAGTTTGTTCTTAAAATCGCACTTAACATAAAACTACTTTAGGGAATTTTAAACTAAGAACAATTTTTGGTGTAAATTATTTAAAATGAAGGCAAATATAACTGGAAGTTCTAGAATACAAAAAAGTTTAACTTTTTTATAAGAAAAAGTTAACGAAACTTCTTTTTTTGTTTAAAATAATACTAGTAAAAGTGCTATAATTGCCGGGATTCCCTGTACAAAAAACAAACGAATCTTTTTTGTGGAATATGCTCCATAAATTCCGGCGATAATAACAAACGTTAAAAAAAGAATACTCATTCTTTCGTCTTCTAAAATTAGAGAGGCAACTAATCCTGCAGATAAAAAACCATTGTACAAACCTTGATTGGCTGCCAAGACCTTAGTGTCTTCAGCCAATTGCTGGTCTCTAATACCAAAAATTTTGATCGTTTTCGGTTTTGTCCATAGGAACATCTCTAAAATCAAAAAATAAAAGTGCTCAAAGGCAACAAAAGCAATTAAAACTAATGTAATGTATTCCATAACTTTCTAATTTACATGCCTAAAGTTAGTATAATAACAGGAAACTCCGCATTTTCCCTAAAATTTCATAACATTTACATAACATTGAGTGTTATTGGTCTGAGTAACTTTGCTAAGTTTGTAAAAAATTTACGATGGGTGATCCATATGTTTTAATGCTGATCGCATTGGCTGTTCTTGCCGTGCTAGATTTAGTAGTGGGAGTTAGTAATGATGCTGTTAACTTCTTGAATTCTGCGATAGGTTCTAAAGCTATTCCTATTAAAAGTATTATGATCATTGCCAGTGTTGGTGTGTTCTTCGGAGCCGTCTCATCCAGTGGTATGATGGAAGTTGCCAGAAAAGGAATCTTTAATCCTGATATGTTTGTCTTTCAGGACATCATGATCATTTTTATGGCCGTGATGATTACAGATATTCTTCTCTTAGATCTCTTTAACTCACTTGGAATGCCAACTTCTACAACAGTTTCTATTGTATTCGAATTATTGGGTTCTGCAGTGATTATTGCTCTTATTAAGATTAATGGGAAAGGTGAAGCTTTATCTGAGTTGTGGAACTATATCAACTACAGTACTGCTACAAAGATTATCTTGGGAATATTACTCTCGGTCGTCGTCGCATTTACAGTCGGAGCCATAGTTCAGTATTTTTCTAGGCTTATCTATTCTTTCAACTTTAATCAAAGACCAACTCATGTAAATGCTCTTTTTGGAGGCTTTGCATTAACATCTATTATCTATTTTATCATTATTAAAGGACTGAAAGGAACTCCTTTTTATGCCGATATTCAATATATTTTAGACTATAACATCTTCATTTTAATCAGCGCCAATTTTGTGATATGGACATTGATTTCATTTATCTTAATTACAGTTCTTAAAGTAAATGTTCTGAAACTCATTATTGGGGTAGGAACGTTTTCATTAGCTATGGCTTTTGCCGGAAACGATTTGGTAAACTTTATTGGTGTACCAATTGCCGCCTTGAACTCGTATGAGATTTGGAGCGAATCTGGTCAGGAAGCTATTAATTTCTCTATGGGAATCTTAGCTAAGAAAGTACCCTCAAACGTTTGGCTTTTGTTGCTTGCGGGTGCAATTATGGTTGTAACCTTATGGACTTCTAAAAAAGCAAAGAGTGTAATTGAAACAGGGATCAACTTATCACGTCAAGGTGAAGGTCATGAAAAATTCAAGCCTAACAATCTTTCTAGAGTTGTGGTAAGAATGGCTATGTTTACAAATGCCGGGTTTAACTTTATCCTTCCGGAAAAGGCTCAAAATTACTTAAACTCAAAGTTTGAGAAACCTAGCCTTGCTATTCCTAGAGGTCAACAAGATCAAGCTCCTGCTTTTGATTTGGTAAGAGCTTCTGTAAACTTGATCACAGCTAGTGTATTGATCTCTATAGCAACCTCCATGAAACTTCCTCTATCTACAACCTATGTAACCTTTATGGTTGCGATGGGGGCTTCTTTAGCTGATAGAGCTTGGGGAAGAGAAAGTGCTGTTTATAGAGTTGCCGGGGTAATTAATGTAATCTTAGGATGGTTCTTAACTGCTATTATTGCTTTTATTGCTGCTGCTATTGTGGCTTCATTGATTCATTTTAGTTTATACTTCATTATTTTCTTCTTGGTTGTTGTTGCCTTTATGGTAACTAGAACTACCATACAGCATTCTAAAAAAGCAAAAGAAGAAAAGAAGCAACAATATGTAGAGAGAGCTGAATTGATTAGCATTAATGGAGTGATTGAAGAAAGTTCAGATCATATCTCTAATGTGGTATTACGCGTTGGAAAGCTATACAATAGTGTTGTTTCTGATCTTTCTAAGCATGACTTGAACAAGTTGAGAAAGACCGACAAAAATGTTGGGAAGCTTAATAATGAAATTGACGAACTTAAAGATGGTGTTTACTACTTTATCAAATCTCTGGAAGAAGATTCTGTAGAAGCAAGTAAATTCTACATTCTTACTTTAGGTCATTTACAAGATGTTGCTCAAGCTATTGGATTTATTGCCAGAGCCAGCTACAAACACGTAAACAACAATCACAAGAACTTAAAGAAAGGTCAATTAAAAGATCTTCTTACCATTAATGCTCAGTTAAACGAGTTACTGAAAGATATTGGAGTTTCTTTTGAAAAGCGTTCTTTTGATGAATTAGAGGTGATCTTAATTGAAAAGAAAAAACTCTTGAATTATGTTGCTGATTCTATAGAAAAACAAGTAGCTAGAATTAGAGCTGAAGAATCTAGCCCTAAGAACACTACCTTATACTTTAGTATTTTGCTAGAGACACAAGATTTGATCTCTGCATTAATGAGCTTGTTACAACTCTACCAAGAGTTTCATCTAACAACAAAAGATATCAGAGAAGAATTAGGAGATAAATAATAAAAAAAGCCTCGGAAATCCGAGGCTTTTTTTATCGTTTAAGCTAAAGAATTAAAGTTCTAAAGCTTTGTGTACATTATTGTCCATTAATAACTCTACAGGATTTTCTAAAGCTTCTTTCACTGCTACTAAGAATCCAACAGATTCACGACCATCAATAATTCTGTGATCGTATGATAAAGCAACATACATGATAGGTCTAATTACTACTTCTCCATTCTCAGCCATTGGTCTTTCAACAATGTTGTGCATTCCTAAAATAGCACTCTGAGGAGGGTTAATAATTGGTGTAGACAACATAGAACCAAATACTCCACCGTTGGTGATCGTAAATGTTCCTCCAGTCATCTCATCTACTGTAATTTGACCATCTCTAGCTCTTAAGGCTAAGCGCTTTACTTCGCTTTCTACTCCTCTAAAACCTAGGTTTTCAGCATTTCTGATTACAGGAACCATCAATCCTTTTGGTCCTGAAACAGCGATTGAGATATCTTGGAAGTCATGACTCACTTTGAAGTCTCCATCAATCATAGAGTTTACATCCGGATACATTTGCAATGCTCTTACACAAGCTTTGGTAAAGAAACTCATAAACCCTAAACCAACTCCATGTTTCGCTTTGAACTCTTCTTTATATTGAGCTCTTAGGTCAAAGATAGGTTGCATGTTTACTTCATTGAAAGTAGTAAGCATAGCTGTCTCGTTCTTTACAGAAACCAAACGTTGTGCTACTTTTCTTCTCAACATAGAAAGCTTCTTTCTTTCAGAACCTCTGCTTCCCCCTGTTGTTGGAGTTCCCATACTTGGCACAGCTTTTACTGCATCTTCTTTAGTGATTCTTCCATCTTTTCCGGTTCCTTTAACAGAAGAGGCATCCATTCCTTTTTCTGCTAAGATCTTTTTAGCTGCCGGTGAAGCAGTTCCTGTAGCATAGGTTTCCTTTTTTGCTTCTGCCTTAGGAGCCTCTGCTTTTGGAGCTTCTTTTGCTTCTTCTTTAGCAGGAGTAGATGTTCCTTCTGGCTTTGCTGCATCCATGTCAATTAAACATACAACAGCACCAACTGCTACCGCATCTCCTTCTTCTGCTTTTAAAGTAATAACTCCACTTTCTTCTGCAGGAAGTTCTAAGGTAGCCTTGTCAGAATCTACTTCTGCAATTGGTTGATCTTTTTCAACGTAGTCTCCGTCTTCTACCAACCATGTTGCGATTTCTACTTCTGTTATAGATTCCCCCGGTGAAGGAACTTTCATTTCTAAAACCATGAGTTTATCGTTTTATATTTTGAATTTTATCTTTTTTATTTTTGGAACACCTGATCAATTACTTCCTGATGGCGTTTTTCAAATCTTGCTTTGGATCCGGCAGCAGGCACCGCATGGTATTTTCGAGATGCTACTTCTAATTTGATTTTGTCAAATCTTTGTAACATAAAACTCCATGCCCCCATATTTCTAGGCTCTTCTTGTGCCCAAACATATCTTTCTGCATTTGGATAACGATCAATTACCTTCTGTAACTGTTCTTCATGTAAAGGGAATAATTGCTCTACTCTAACCAAAGCAACATCATCTCTTTCTAATTTTTCTCTCTCTGCCAATAGATCGTAGTAAAATTTACCCATACAGAATACTACTTTCTTCACATTCTTAGGTGCAATTGTATCATCAATTACTTCTTGGAAACCTCCTTCAGCTAATTCTTCAATTGTACTTATTGCCTTAGGATGACGTAACAAACTCTTTGGAGTGAAAACGATTAATGGTTTTCTAAAGTTTCGTTTCATCTGGCGACGTAACAAGTGATAGAAGCTTGCCGGAGTGGTACAGTTTGCTACGGTCATATTATCTTCTGCACATAACTGAAGATAACGCTCTATTCTTGCAGAAGAGTGCTCTGATCCTTGCCCTTCATAACCATGAGGTAATAGAACAACGATTCCGTTTTGGATCTTCCATTTATCTTCGGCAGCAGAAATGTACTGATCGAACATGATCTGTGCTCCGTTAGAGAAATCTCCAAATTGCGCTTCCCAAATAGTCAAACAATTTGGGAAAGCCATTGCATATCCATAATCAAATCCAAGAACTCCGTATTCAGACAATAAAGAGTTGTAAATTCTCATTTGTCCTTTATTCTTTGGATTTGTATTTAACAAATTGATTCTTTCTTCCGAAATCTCATCTCTTAAAATCGCATGACGGTGAGAGAATGTTCCTCTTTCTACATCTTGCCCGGAAATACGAACGTCATATCCTTCTTCCATTAAAGATCCATAGGCAAGAGTCTCTGCCATTCCCCAATCCAATTCGTTGGTTTCAAAGACCATTTTAGAACGTCCTTGTAAAATTCTTTCTGCTTTTCTTACAAACTTAACTCCTTCAGGAACTGTTGAAACTACTTTGGCAATATCTTGTAAGTTTTGTACAGGGTATTTCGTATCTACAGGCAATAGCATGGCTTCTAGTTGTTGACGGATAAATCCGCTCCAAGTAGATTCCATAAACTCACGTACTTTAGAAGTACTATCGTTCTTTGCTTTTTCAAACTCTTCGTTCAGCATTTGTTTGAAATCATCAGTAATCGATTTCACATATGCTTCGTCAATGCTTCCTTCTTCAATTAGTTTTGCAGCATAAATATCTTTTGGATTCTTATGCTTAGCAATTGCTTTGTATAATTTAGGCTGTGTGAAACGAGGTTCGTCACCTTCATTATGTCCATACTTTCTATATCCTAGCAGATCTATAAATACATCTCGCTTGAATTTTGTTCTAAATTCTACAGCCATTTCCATTGCATGGCAAACAGCTTCTGCATCATCGGCATTTACGTGTAATACCGGAGATAGTGTAACTTTAGCTACATCTGTACAGTAGGTAGATGATCTAGCATCTAAGTAGTTAGTAGTAAATCCAACTTGATTGTTTACCACTACATGAATAGTTCCTCCTGTTTTGTATCCATTCAACTGTGCCATCTGAGTTACCTCATACACAATTCCTTGACCTGCAATAGCTGCATCTCCATGAACTAAGATAGGTAAGATCTTACCGTTATCTCCATCGTACTTTCTGTCAATCTTTGCTCTGGCAATTCCTTCTGCAACAGCATCAACTGTTTCTAAGTGAGACGGGTTAGGAACCAAATTCATTTTGATCACATTTCCATCTCTATATGTTTTGCTTAAGGTTAATCCTAAGTGATATTTTACGTCTCCGTCTATGTTTTCATCTTCAAAATCTTTTCCTTCAAATTCGCTAAACATATCGCGAACAGGTTTTTTGAAAATGTTTACCAAAGTGCTCAAACGACCACGGTGAGCCATTCCTAACACACATTCTTTTACTCCATATTTCTCAGCAGCATCTCTTAAGGCCACACTAATTCCAGGAATCAATGCCTCTCCTCCTTCTAATGAGAAACGTTTTTGCCCTACGTATTTTGTTTGCAAAAAGCTCTCAAACGTAACTGCTTGATTTAACTTGGATAGGATGTATTTCTTAGAATCTAACGAATAGTTAGGGTGATTGTCATTTTTGTTCAATCGATCTTGCCACCACTTTAACTCTTCAGGGTTTCTTAGATACATATACTCAACTCCAATAGAATCGCAATAGATTCTTTCTAGGTGAGAAATGATCTCACGAAGAGATTTGGGTCCAATTCCTAAAATCTCTCCAGCATTGAAAGTTGTATCTAAATCATCTTGTGATAATCCAAAGTTTTCTATTTCTAGAGTTGGAGCATATTTTCTTCGCTCTCTAACCGGATTTGTCCTTGTAAACAAATGACCTCTGGTTCTGTAACCGTTGATCAAATCGACTACTAAAAACTCTTTTCTTACCTCTTCAGGGATTTGAGCAGATATCTCTTCGTCTGTTAACGAGTAATTTTCATTAGCTAGGTCGTACCCTTGAAAAAAGCTTCTCCAACTGGGTTCAACTGCATCAGGGTTCTGTAAATATTGGTCGTATAAATCGGCAATGAAGCCAGTATGTGCCGCGTTTAAGAACGAAAACTTGTCCATAAAATTCCTTTGCTTTGTATCTAAGCTATTTAATCGTACAAAAGTACAATTATTTACAATAATTAGGAATTGATTTTATAGAATTAAACGACATGAAATTTTTTATGTTTTTTTAAAAAAAGTTTTTGTGATTTTTCGAAAAGGCATATATTTGCACACGCAAAACCAAAAAGGTACTGCAAATTCCTCCTTAGCTCAGTTGGTTAGAGCATCTGACTGTTAATCAGAGGGTCCTTGGTTCGAGCCCAAGAGGGGGAGCAAAAAAAGACAAAGCCATCATTTTTGATGGCTTTTTTTGTTATGAAAGATTGCGTCTACATTCTATTCTCTAAGAAACTAAATCGATTCTACACAGGTCAAACATCCAACTTTGAACAAAGAATGGAGTTTCACAAATCTGCAGAAAACACAAAATTTACAGGAAAAGCTGATGATTGGCAATTATTCCTAAAGATTAATTGTCAGTCTAAAAAACAAGCTTTGGCTATTGAAACACATATCAAAAAAATGAAAAGTAGCACTTACATAAAGAACCTTATAAAATATCCTGAAATCATAGATAAATTAAAAGTAAAATATAACTGTTAATCAGAGTCCCGATAATTATCGGGATTGGTTCGAGCCCAAGAGGGGGAGCAAAAGTTAAAAAAGCTACACAATTGTGTAGCTTTTTTTGTTTTTATATTCTTATTGTTATAATCTATAACATATTAATTTCAAACGCACAAAATTCAATAACCTTGAAAAGCAAATTGTTTTAAACGTTATCTAAAAGAAGTGGTTTAGGACATTACCTAGGAATTCTTATACAATACAATCCTCATCCTCTTGTTCTTGTCCGGGGGGTAGTACTGGTACGTAGTTATGGTCTACAACACAACCTTTTGTGCCATTCAAACAGGTGCCATTCATAGCTCCACCAATAGTTAAGTTTAACAATTTCCGAGAAATAATAGATTCTGTTCTTTCTTTGAAAGAGTCTAAAAACAATTTTTTCATAATTTTATAAATTCATAAATTACCTACTCTATTAGCTTTTCAGTTTCCGCTTTTCATATTTAATTTTCATGAACATAGCTAAGTTAAGTTATTTTTAAATTCTAAAAAAACGATTGTTTTTTTTATAAAAAAAAAGTCACAAAAAACCACCTTCCTATCTTTAGGAAACTTTTTTAAATCTCACGAAACTCAAGAGGGCTCGGCTCCCTTTCCCAAGTATAACTTGAGATGAAGGAGAAAACACTTTAGTTCGATATTTAAGAAGGAATTTAAAAACATTTAACTATCTAATTATCAAATCAAAAAGGTTCGATAGTGGCATAAGAGGGGGAGCAAAAGTTAAAAAAGCTACACAATTGTGTAGCTTTTTTTGTTTTTATATTCTTATTGTTATAATCTATAACATATTAATTTCAAACGCACAAAATTCAATAACCTTGAAAAGCAAAAGAGTTAAACGAATGTTTAACTCTTTTTTGGGTTGATTTCCCTGTTACAGCAGAAGGGAAAATGAATTCCTTCCACTAGTATTGTAATAATGAGTATTCCTTAGTTACAAGGTCCGATTAAGGTCCAGCCTCCAGAAACACGCTCATATAAGTTTCCAAAATAGGTAACGCGATCTCCAATGCTGTAGCTTACTCCACTTTGCCATTCAGACACTCCATCACAAGGTCCGGAAGTTGTAGTTCCATACATAAACTCTAAAGCAGTGATGTCATTTGCATTGAACTCACCATCTTCACTTGTTGAGAAACATGCTTGCATTACTGATGTTACATCTCTTCCTGTTGGGGTTCCCGGAATATGTACAGCTCCATCAGAACCTGTTCCTTCATTTCCTTGTGCTTGTGGTGGACAACTTAAACGGTCGAACCAATCTGAATGACGGAAACCTACAGCGTGTCCAATCTCATGCGTGATCACATGCTCATTTACATTGGTTGTGAATTGCTCAATTCCATAAATCTGAATGAATTTATGAGGCGCCCCTGCTGATGTTGGGAATCCAGCAACTCCACCTGTTCCGTTAGGGTTATTCACAGTATTGTCATATACAACCATGTCTGCAGCTTGGTAGTTTGTACCAAAAGTAAGGTTGAACTGTAAAGACGTATTTAAGTTGTTATAATTATCTACTGCCCATTGCAACGCAGTTTGTGCTTTAGATGACAAAGCCTGACTACCTCCGGTATAACCTAAAATATCTATGTTTTGGTTACTTCCGGTAACTAGGTTGAAAGTTCTGTATTGGCGACCTGAAGCAGAATCAATTAGTAGATTCAGTTCTTCTTGTGTAAATGTAATATCACTACCTATATAGATTCTCTCCTCTACAGTTCCATCCGGCAAATGGAAATCACCTTTTGAAACGATTCCTACATCAATATCTAATGTTCTTAGTGAGTTCAACAAATCTTGGTCTGTAACTAATGTCCTGTTACCTAAATTATTCATATTAATGATGTTCTCTGCAGAAGGGTTTTCAAGATTTACTTCTTCATTCGACTCACACGAAGTGAACACAAAAACCATCATTAAAATTGTAAAAACAGCAAATTTTATTACTTTTTTCATTTTTAATTGTATTTAGTTAATTATTTGAATAGTTGTTATCATACCACCAATACAGTGATTACCATGGTGTCCCAACCCATTGAGTTCTAATTAACGGCTACAAAAATTAACTTCTTGAAATCAAGAGAATAGCAGTATACAAGACATACACAAAACCTTTAGATTTTAGTTATAATGTCCCAGACCAAAATGAGGGGGTATCTCTTAGTGGTTTAATAAATTGTTACTTCGAAGTCATTACAAGAAACAAAAGAAATGTTATACAGACAATACCCGTTTTTAGTGAAATTTTATCCCTAAAACAGGGGGGATTTGACTTAAAATATGGATTATCAACACTATAGACAGCAAAACCATTCAAATATTGATTGACTTCAGTTTGTATTTCTTCGTCCATATTTTTTCTTGTACCTTGCGCAGATATGATGCATTAAATTCTCTTAAACATAAAGAGAGTTTTACCACCTTCAATGACATTCATATCGTACTAGTGTAATTAATACAAAACTGTATCAGTATGTTTACAAATGCCCCAAAAACGATATGTATTTTCTTTCTTTTTTTTGCTTTTACAGTAAATGGGCAAACGAGCTCCTTTGCAAAAGATAGTTTAAAGCTCGAATCGCTTATTGATGGAATGGACACTTTTTACAAAGATCCTTTTCACTACCGAAATACAATTCCTAAAGCTTACCAGCTTGTCAACAAAATGCTTCAAAAGCATCCTGAAAATATTGAGTTAAAGAGAAAACGTACACATATTTCAGATCTCTACTTCACATTTAAGAGACAGGAACTCAATTTCGAAGAAGGTTTAAAGATCCTTTTAGAAAATATTCAAGAGCGTAAAGAACTAAAAGATTCTTGTGAGTTATCAAAGTCCTATAGGGATTTGGGTGTTTTTTGGCGTATTCAAAAAAACTACAAAAAGTCGCTGGAGTTTATTGATGAATCTTATAAAATAGCAAAAGAGTGTAAAGACGAAAAGTCTCTAGTGAGAACATTGGCTTCTTATGGCATATACTATCATGTTTTAGGAGAATATGATAAAGCCAAAGATTATTTTCTTCAAGCTTTGCAACTTTCTAAGAAGATCAACTATACAGGAGGAATTGCAAATTCGAGCTGGAGTATTTACCGAATCTATTCTTTAAAAAAAGACTACAAAAACGGACTTCCTTATTTAAAAAAAGCGGAAGAAGGTTTTAAAAAAACACAAAACATTTCCTCTTTAGAAAAAATCACAGCTGCCTACGGAAGCTATTATCGAAAAAGCGGCAAACCCCAAAAAGCCATTCCTTATTTCAAACAGGCCATAGACTATAACTTAAAATTAAAGGATAGCTCTCGTTTGATGTACCGTTATTTAGGTATCAGTAATGCCTACGTACAATTGAAAGATTATAAAAATGCTTATTACAACTATTTGAATTACAAAGGACTTCAAAAGAAAATTGATAATAAAAAACACTATAGAAAGTTGGTAGAAATAGAAACCAGAATGGCTTACAAAAATCAAAAGGCACTCGACAGTATTCATTTCGCACAACAAAAAACTCTTGATGAGCAAAAGATCAAGCAAAAAGCCAATAGCAGGTTTTGGTGGGTAGTTGCCTCATTATCTTTCATTGTTCTTCTTATTGGTATTGCTTATTGGGTTAACAGGCAACGTATAAGAGAACAGGCTTATCAAAATATCCTACTCAATAAAAAAGTCGCCACTAAAACAGAAGAAATTCAGGAGCTCTTGAATGAGACTATGAAACACATCAGATCAAAAGAAAAGATTGCTTCGAATCTTCAAAAAATATCAAGAGAAGAAGGCGGAAATCTACAGAGTGTTATTGCTGATTTAAAAGCATCGAAAGCTGATGACACTAAATTATTATTAATAAAAGAGAATATTGAAAAAATAAACTTTGAGTTTTTAAAATCCTTAAAGGCCAAACACCCTAATCTAACAAAAACAGAAATCGAAGTATGCTCCTTTATCAAAATGGGATTATCCAGAAAAGAGATTGCAGAAGTTCGAGGTACATCAGACTTCGCTGTAAAAACAATGAGGAATAGAATTCGTAAAAAGATAGGAATAGATTCTTCTATTACACTTAACAACTATCTAAACTCTTTATAACTCACTCACAAACAAACACAAACCCTTATGTAACCTCTTTTGTAACCCCATGTTTTTTGGAGAAAAAACTCATTGGCTATAACATTGCATCAAGAAATTTTAAAGCCTTTTATCCCCCGGGTTAATTAAGATAGTTTTACAACAACTCATAAAAGGCTCTATTGCTTCTAGAAGGGGTGAAGCAATTTAGTTAGGCAACTCTCAATACGAAAAGTATTGGGGGTTCCTTTTTAAAAATCAAAATACCAATTGAACAAGTCTGCTCGTATTCCGGCTCTAAACCAAATATTGCTTCCGTTAGAAAAACCATTGGTATTGGTATCAATAGATAAGTTTCTATAACTAAACCCAGCAAATAAGCTTAAGTTGTTAGATGGATTCAACAAATAGTTTCCTTGTAAGTCTAAATTAAAGACAGTAGCCGAATTTCCTTGAGCTAATGAGTTTCCTGTGTCGCCAAGTCTGATGTCATAAGACTGAAAAATATTACCTCCGTAACTTACAGCTTCATCAGCAAAATCAAATCCTTTCTTACCAATCACCAACTTAGCGCTTCCGCTCCAACGGTCTTTTTTGTATCTGGCAATTCCTACAAGTTCCCAAAAATTAGCACCCCATAAATGCCCTAATGGCTGGTTGTAATTTCCATAGTTCAAGGTTGCGTTTCTATGCGCAAAGGTGTAAGGTCTTGCATAGTTGAATTCTCCTTGTAAGAATAGATCTTCTACTTCAAAAGCATCAAAGTATTTGGCTCCTAATTGCAAAGCAAACTTATTTCTCCAATCTCCTAAATTGGTTAAATTCCCTACTGAGAATTCATCAATTACCAATTGTGAATAGAGTGATATTTGATCAGAAGCTTTGTATCGTGCCGACAATCCTACCATGGCGTTTCCAGAATCTTCTCCTCTGTTGAACTCAACAGAACGGTAAAAAATCAATGGGTTGAAAAAAGCAGCATCCATTCCGTTTTCTCCTGTAGAAATAGCTGCCTCAAACAGTCCTAAGTTGAATCGTTCTGTAATATTGATACTCAAATAATGCAGTGCAATATATTTTCGGGCATGCTCATTATCAACTACCGCAGGAAATCTTAGGTCTCTCCCCCAAATCCAAAGGTTGGTGTACTCAAACTTCCAAAAGTTTACTTTTCCTTTCAAATACAAGGAAGGTGACGATACGTCTGATAAAAAGAACGATCGATATCCATCCCCGATAAAGTTCTTTCCATGTCCAAACTGAAATTGTAAAAACTTATTGGGTGTATAAGACAAATATCCTTCTGCTACCGGATAGTCAAATGCATCTTCTTTAAATCGTTTTGCTTTTCCTCTTCCAGGAACAAGTCCTTCAGAAAAAGCTGGCCTGAAATTCAATGAAGGGTTTTCGATATATTGATTGATATAGTCTGCAAATCTGGCTTGACTTTCATATATGGTTGCCGAAAACGAAAAATTCTTTCCAAAACCTCCGTTTACTCGTAAGATTCTTGAATTGTTGTAGGTAAATGAAACATCAGAGTCGTCTTTTCCAAATTGAAGGTCCAACAAGAAATCCATGGTAAACCAATAATCTTCTTCTTGTACCGATAATAAGTGTTCGTTCCACAGTTTTCTACCAACCCATGTTTGTACTTCAGGTTTTAGAAATTGAGTTTTGGTTGAATCTAGATTGATCAATTGATTCACATCATTGAACAAATACGGTTTTGATGCTGTATGCTTTCCTTTTTTGTGCATTGCATATTCATAGTCTACATAACGCTGATGCGTAAAAGGAATATTCAATTGGCTAGTATGAATCGGGAATTCAACATCTTTGAATGATTGCTTTTTTACGACTTCATTCAAATCTTCTTTTTGAGGTTCATAGCTATCAATGATCACAGGTTCCGGATCGTCTTCTAATGGAAAAACCAACGGGAAGACAAACTGCATTTCTATATTATGATTGTTGTACTGTGCCGGTTGAATACGCGGAAAGGATTTAAAAACTCTATCTACTTCTTCTTTGAGTTCTTTATAAGGAGAATTCACATAGATGAGTTTAAACTCTCCTGTGTTGGTTACAATAAAGGTGGCATTAATTATTCCTTTGAAGCTTTCATTTTGAATAATGGGAGGCTCCTGAAATTTATTATAAAATGTTTCTTTGGTCATTTTAAAGAAACAATCCTTGACCAACTCTAGTGTTTCCCCTTTACATTCATCAAAAACCGGATATTTCTTTACTTGAGAAAATCCGATGAATGGAATTAAAAAAAAGAAAAAGAAAAGCTTTCTCATTTTCACGAATCTATTTTAGTAACGTTACCATTTGCAAGTTGGTATTTCTCATTGCTTTCCGGACAGCTAGCAAAACCTGCTTCGTCAAAATTCAAACGGTGTCCATATTCACTAATCCAACCTATTTGCTTAGAAGGGTTTCCTACAACCAACGCATAAGGAGCAACTTCTTTAACAACAACAGCTCCAGCTCCAATAAAAGCAAACTCTCCAATGTCGTTTCCACAAACAATTGTAGCGTTGGCTCCAATACTGGCTCCTTTTTTAACAACTGTTTTCGAGTATTCTCCTCTTCTGTTTACAGCACTTCTAGGATTGATCACATTGGTAAAAACCATAGAAGGTCCTAAGAAAACATCGTCTTCACAAACAACACCTGTATAGATAGAAACATTGTTCTGAACCTTTACATTCTTTCCTAAAACAACATCTGGAGATATCACAACATTTTGTCCGATGTTGCATTTCTCTCCTATGGTACAATTGGGCATAACATGACTAAAATGCCAAATTTTTGTTCCCGCTCCTATTTCACATCCTTCATCAATAACCGCTGTTTCGTGCGCAAAGTATTCTTTCATCTGAATTTTTCGTTACTTATTTTGTTATGCTGTGAAAATACAACATTTATTGAAACCTGCTTCTAGGAGTTCCCTCATATTCTTATAAAAAAAAGCAGCTCGAAAGCTGCTTTTTTAATCTACTTTAAAACTAATGGGAAGTAAATACCGTACTTGAACATTCTTATCTCCAACTTTACCCGGTGTAAATTGTGGTAGTTTTCCTACCATTCTTTGTACTTCCTTATGCAGTTTTTGATGCGGCGCCCTTACTTTTATATCAACAACATTTCCTTGTTCGTCAATAATGAATTGGGCAAAGATTTTGTAATTCCCCGGTAATAATCCTAGCTCTTCTCCTAAACCTGTATCAAATTTTTTATTGACAAATTTTTTCATCTTTCTCTCAAAACAGGCACGGTTCTCCTCTAAGCTCACGTCTTTGCATCCTTTAAACAGAGGCACAACCATTTTATAACTATGGATTTTGTTGATTGGTTTGGGTTCTTCTTTTACAGCTTTTTTTTCTTCTTTTTTAGAACTTCCGGTTACCGGAGTAGGCTGTATCGTTGGCTCCAAAACCGGAAGTGCTTTTTTAGGAGGGTCTCCCTTTTTTATTTTGTCTAGAGGTTTTGGCTGGTGAACGGGTGCCTGAGCTACTTTCTTAGGCGGTTCTTTGTATTTTACAAAATCGAAAGGCTCTGGATGCATCGTAAAGATATCATCGGGCAATGGAGGGTGTGGTTTTGTTACTTTCTCTGCAATGATGTTTTCAATGAGTAAATGTGTAACAAATAAGACCAATATCAATGATATTTGCATAAAGATCAAAGAATACTTTTCTAATTGTTTTCGTGGATTTTTTTTGTGTGGTATCATAGCTTTTGTTTTTAATGGTTAACTTATTGAAAACAAATAATGTGCCAACAAAAAAGCCTAACAGAATCGTTAGGCTTTTGCTTTTATCTTGTAAAAACTTACTCTACATCTACTCGCATTGGTAATGTATATTTTACTCCCACAGCTTTTCCTCTTTGTTTACCAGGAATCATTTTAGGCAATAATTTGATAATTCTAACTGCTTCTTTTTGCAATCTTGGATGCGGTGCTTTTGCTCTGATATCTACAATATTTCCATTTTTATCGATCTTAAAAAGCATGATGATTCTTTTCTTCCCTGGAGCCAATCCTAATTCGTTAGGAAGATCAGAGTCAAACTTTTTACCAAAGTGCTTTTGCATCATCTTATTAAAGCAATCTTTTAATGCTTCATTATCTCCTTTACATCCGGGAAAAACGGGTACATCTTCTATAGCAAAGAAAGGAACATCTTCTACAATATCCTCCGGTTCATCTACCTCATCAATATGATCTACAATAATAGCATCATCTTCATCAATTTCATTGGGTTCAATAATATCTTCTACAACATCTTCATCATCGGGTACAATTACGGTTACATCCGGAATCTGAGGTTTTGGCTTTTGAACTTTTGGTTCCAGTCGTTTTGTAATTGGGGTATCCGGCTCTTCTATGGCCGTCATGTTCACATCGGCAAATTCTCCGAATTGCCTTTCAAAAGTTTTCTTTTCAATAACAACATACACTAAAAAGAGTGCTAATACCAATCCTAGTTGCATGAACAACTTACTGTAATTTTCTAAATTGAATTTGGGATTCTTTTTTACTTGCATTTTTTAAATTTTTAATAGTTCAACTAAAAAATTGCAAATAACATGCCAATAAAAAACCCGACTATTATAGTCGGGTTTAACATTTAATATTTCGATATGTATTATTCTACATCGATTCTCATTGGTAAAGTGTACTTAACTCCTACTGGCTTACCTCTTTGTTTACCAGGAGTCATCTTTGGCAATAACTTGATAATTCTAATTGCCTCTTTTTGTAATCTTGGATGTGGAGCTTTTGCTCTGATATCTACAATATTTCCACTTCTATCGATCTTGAAAAGCATGATCAATCTCTTCTTTCCTGGAGATAATCCTAATTCGTTTGGAAGATCAGAGTCGAACTTCTTAGCAAAGTGCTTTTGCATTTTCTTGTTGAAACATGCTTTTAATTGCGCTTTAGTTCCTTTACAACCTGGAAAAACTGGTACGTCTTCAATAATTGTAAAAGGTACATCCTCGACAACTTCTTCTGCTTCTTCCACCTCTTCGATTTCTTCTACTTCTACAGCTTCTGTTTCATCTGTTTCTGTAGTTTCAATCACAGTTTCTTCAACTTCTTTTTCGTCTTCTACAACTTCAATCTTTTCTGGAGTTGGTGGTGGTGGTGTTTTAGGAATTTCTGGTTCTATACGTTCAGTAATTGGAATTTCTTCTTCTAGATCTGCATTCATCACAACATCACCAAAATCTCCAAACTGGCGGTCAAATGTTTTCTTTTCAATGGCTACATACGTAACAAAAAGTGCTAAAACCAAACCTATTTGCATGAACAGCTTACTGTAGTTCTCTAGGTTTGACTTTGGGTTTTTCTTAATTTCCATCTCTGAAAGTTTTTAATAGTTCGCTAATTTAACTAAATTATTATATGATTTACAATATTTAACATTAAATAAGACGAATTTTTTTTTCGAACATATGAAATGCTAAAATCGCTAATAAAATCCCTACAGAATTGGCCACCATATCTAGGTAACTTGCTGTCCTATAGGTTGTCACAGCACCTTGAATTACCTCAATAACTGTGCCGTAAATAAAGCATCCTGCAATGGTATATTTAACCCAGGAGTAAAAATGGTCTTTTTTTAAAATAGTATACAACCAAGAAAGGGTTAAAAAAAAGTATGCTATGGAATGAGAAACTTTATCTGACGATGAAACATAAAGTCCCTCTGAAGGGACTTTAATAAAGCTTAAAATAGCTATTGAAATTGTAATGGTAAAGGCAATGTAGATTGCTTTATCCAGCAATAAGTTCTTTATATGCTTCAGCATCTAACAAGCCTTCTATTTCTGATTGATCTGCCATGATAGATATCTTGATCATCCATCCTTCACCATAAGGGTCTGAATTTACGATTTCCGGCTCGTCTTCTAGTTTTTCGTTAAACTCAGATACTTCTCCAGTAAGTGGCATAAATAGATCTGAAACTGTTTTTACAGCTTCTACAGAACCAAATACTTCGTCTTTGGCTACTTGGTCATCCAAAGTGTCTACATCTACATAAACGATATCTCCTAATTCTCCTTGAGCAAAATCAGTAATTCCTACGGTTGCAATATCTCCTTCAATTTTTACCCACTCATGGTCTTTGGTGTATTTTAAATCTGATGGAATGTTCATTGGTATAAATTGTTTTTTAAATTAGTTTCCTCCTAAATTATAAATAAAATTAAATCCTGCGTTTATTGACTGTCTAGGAAACGTTGTTGAAATTGCATACCTAGACGTTTGATGGTTGTAATAAAACGACGCCGTTAAATTACTACTTAATATATAATCTGCTGACAATTTTAGTGAAAATAATTTTTGCCCTCCACTGATTTGATTGTTATCAATATCAACTGATCGAATTAAGGTTAAATTATCTCGTAACGAAAGGTCTGCTCTTACATTAATATCACCTTTTAATGTTTGCTTCTTTCCGGTGAAAGATGTTTTCATTTTTACATCTTTAAACACATAACCTAACCCTACGATATACTCGGTTCCTTTGATGTCTGTTAAGGTACTGTTGTTAAAGTTCATGGTTAGCGTACGGTCTCTTTTTACCTCTCCTTTAAATGAGAACGAATTTTTCATCTTCATCTCTACTTTTACTAAAGGATTGAACTCATCAATTAGTGTTGCCGATGAAATTAGAATTTCAGGATTGTAAGTATCACTCAGTGGATTAATTCCTCCAAAAGGTTCTGAGGCATCGTATTGTAAATTACTTGTAAAATTAGTTACAGTATAAGAAGAGCGATATCCATGGGTAACACTAAAACTGCTAAAGTTCTTTTTAAACCACTTATACTTCATAAATCCTGTATAACGAAGTGTCCAGTTAGGAATAGGAATATCTCTAAAAGGTCCTAATTTCACCTTGCCTGCGTCTTTCCCTGAATAGGCAGCTAAAAAAGCCGGCAATAATACTTGCTGACTATTGAGTCCGTAATTTGCCAGGTTAGATCCCGGATTTTCTGAAACCAATCTTGCTGCGATACGATCTCTATTGGCTCTTAATTCTTGGAATAATTGATCTCCATCCTTAAATGCGGTTGAGAACATTGAATAACTGGTACTAAAGTTTCCGTTTACAAATGCAGGGATATTCGGATTGATAATTCCGTTTTCACTACTTGCATCTTCAATAATATCTAACTGCTGAGTTAGGTTTCTTGTTCTAATCTTATTTCCGGTAATCTCAATACTAAAATCATTTACCGGTTTTAATGAGAAGCTATAGTCTAAATTGTTTCTGTGTGTTCTGCTGTAGGTCTTATCAAAATAGTCATCTCCAGCGCCTCTTGGTGCTACCAACCAACCACTATTTAATGCTCTATTTCTAATATCGATCTGACTTCCAAAAACAAATCCTAAAGTAGGTGATAAGCCTCCATTAAAACTATCTCTTCCTAAGAACCCAGCTTCCGGTTCATATCCCGGTAATGCTTGACCATTGTTTTCTGTATAACTGATCTTGGCTGTTTTTACAGAAGTTAATACATCATAGAATCCTTTTAAGAACTTTTGTCCAAACGTTCTCTTATCTCTACCTTTTGAGTTTACCTGGTTTGGTAATTTAGGAGCTCCCGGTAATCCCGGATTGGTTCTTCTTGAGCTCTTTTTCTTTACAAACAGTCTTTCCAGTTTGGTATCTCTATACAATCTGGCCATGTTAAATGTTCCGGAGATATTATGCGTGTTTGCATTCTGAATTAAATTCCCGATCTGTTGTCTTAACTGTTCGTCCTGAGAAGAAACACTCCAATCGAAATCTGCCGCATAAGAATAATCTGCCGTTACAAAGTTCAAATAAGGAATCTTATTGATCGGTAACTTATAGGTTGCATTTAACTTTTGATGGTAGTTTGTAGGTCTTCCAACATTAAAGAAGTTGTCAAATATTTCTAAGTCTTCATTATTTCCAAAAGCATCATAAATAAAGCTATTGGTTGCATTGAACGTTACATTTAATGATTTTGTAAAATCAAAGCCAATCGTATAATCCCAATCAAACAAGAAACGTCTTTGCGTTAATTTAGGTTGTGGCGATAATCCTGCTACCAAGTTTCTCGATTGTTGTTCATTAAAGGTTCTATTAATCCTTGAGTTAATCGCAATGTTCTTTGGAATCGGATTAAAGTTGATATCCTTTATCAATTTCAAGTATCTACTTCTTAAAAGTTTGGTCTTTTTGAATGGTTCAAAGAACTTAGGTTTGAAATTAAAGTTATACGAAGCAGAGGCAACTACATTTTTATTTACGGCTCTTTCTATATTATAGTCTCTGTGTACCTCCTCGTTAAACGCATAGGAAACTGTTAGGTTTTCTACATCGTAGAATTTAGGTTTTTTAGAAGATTCAGGATTACGTCTTTTCTTCACATTGATAAAGCTGATACTTCTTCTTTTGGTATAATCTCTGGCAACATCTGTTCCTCTTGGTGTTCCTGTATTTAGGTTTGCAGCCTCTACATCTTTTAACTCAACATCTTGGTATTGCGGATCAAACTTAGGGTCGATAAACTGCTCTCCAATGCTATAGTTCATCGGTAATTCGATTCCCCATTTTTTAGGCATCATTTTTCCTAAGTTGATACTTGTAGAAATATCGTATTGTTTGCTTTCGTCTAAAGAACGCTGACTCACTCTATCTTCAACATTTCCAAATCCAACAGTTTGCATTCTACCTGTCATAGAAACATTGGCTACATCTGCAAAGTTTGCATCAGCGCTAACCACAGCTGCCCAACCACCTTCGTTGTCGAATCCTGAAGCACGTAATTCGTTAAACCAGATCTCTGCACTCTTGTCTAGGTTGGCATTATTTCTTACCCCCAACATAATAGTTCTGATTTGAGCTAACGTAGGGTTTCCTTTTACTCTTAATACTAGTTGAGATGGATCTCCACCTGCTGCCGGATATAATTCATTTATTGGAGCATTGGCAACATCTCTGTCTAACTTTAATTTTCCTAATTGCTCTAGCATAGCATTTAAATTATTGGCTTCTGGCCAAACATCTAAAGGTGCTAAGCTTCCGTTAGGTGATATTTTTAATGGAACTTCTAATTGATAGAAGTTATCATTCAAGTCTGTTCCTAAACGAATGATGGCTGTCATTTCATCGTCGCTTACCCCTCCTACCATTATTGGTTCTGCGTGAAGAAACATCTTTAACTCTTTATATCTACGAAGATCTACACTGATATTTTTATAGATCGCTCTTATCTTGTTTTGAGGAAGGTTGTTTACTTTTAAAGAAACCGATTGCTCGTTTTGTTGTTGTATAGTTGTACTTCCTTGCAAACGCTCTCTAATGATTCCCGGAGGCAATACATATCTTCCTTCGTTTTGTTCAATATTTACAACTCCAACTTCAAAATCGTTTAATTCGGTTTGCGTTAATTCTTGATCAGGGTTTACCGCAGGATCCAATGTTCTTGTATAACGTCTCCAATCTCCACGTACAAGGTCTAATTCACCAAAACGTAATACCAAAGGCATTTTGGCTCTAGTGATAAACATTCTAATAAATCGGATACTGTTTAGGTCTGAAATATTGTTAATAGGTGTTCCTCCTCTAATTGGAATTCTAAACTGATACCAACGTGCTGTTTGAACCTGACCGTTATCTAGAGTTACTTGAGTTTCTTTTTGATCTACAATAAAGTTTTGCCCAACTATCAGGTCATTTCTATTTAAAGACACCTTATATTCATAATAACTCTCAACAGTATTCATAGTTTGATCTCTGTTGATGTCCTCTACATCAGGATAAGTTGTTGCTGATGTTGGGAAAGATTCTGTTGATTGGTTAAGTGTTGGCGAGTTACCTTGTGTATTGTTGAACAATTTGTATCGGGTAATGATTGATGCATCTATCGCATCTAACTCAGCCCCTCTGTAGTATCTATAGTTATCAGAAGCCGGATCTGCTAAACTTGCCAGTGCAGGAAACATCAAACGCTCTTCATCATCTGTTAAACCATCCAGTCCGATATCTTGATTGGCTCTGGCTGCATCATTCTCATCAAAAGCATAAATGATTGATGGGTTTGTAGGAACTTTACCCCAAATAGTTGGAGTTGTATTTAAGGTTGATCCATCTGCAGGTAATCCGTTTTCGTATAGTTTCCTATTATCCTTTAAGATATCTTCAGAGATGTTTCCTAAGTTGAAATAAAGATCTCCTACTTGATTGGTTGGGTCTTGTGGATTAACTCCGGTTGGTAATCCTTCTTCATTAGTAATCGAATAATTCAAATAAGGATCCATCATCCAGAATTGGATATATTCTACATTGGCCTGCTCAAAATTGTTAGTGGTTAGCGGCCTCATGATTCCTCCCCAACGATCTTCCGGATTGTTAAATGTTCCGTCTGGGTTTACATTGTTTGTATCAAAGTTGTATTGTCCTCTTTCGTTTGGAAAATACGCTAAATCTAATGTTCTTACTAAGGTTTGTTGCGTAACATCCAATTCTTGATTTGGAAACAACTCACTAAAGTTTACTTGACGAGTTTCATCTCTAGACAAGGCATCGGCATCAATATTTCCAGGTGTATTTCCTGCTCCGTAGAAGATCGGGTCAATATTATACCATGCCATTCTAGCTCTTAAGTTATTGTAGGAAAGATCACTTGCCAAACCGTTTAAGTTTGCTCCGGATCTCTGTGGTGTACTTGCTGTATACCATTGCAATGGTGTAAGTAAGCTGATAGGAATTTGTGAAGCTTCAAAATCATCAATATAAGCTGTTGCAGCTCCTGTTACATCAATCCCACTAGGTGATCCCGGGATCAAATATGCCATGTCTGCTCTAACCGATAAATTAGACGGGATATCTGTATCTACAAAAGGTAACTTATTGGCCAGTTTGGTAAAGAGTGGCATTTCTGTTGAGAAATCTAGATTTAATCCCAACATTGTATTGTTGATCGGTTCCGAACCAAAATTCACTTTCGGAGTTAACGGTCTTTCGTTCACATTTAAAACCGTTCCTCCTACGATAAAGTTTTCATTGAATTTATGTTCTACATCAACTCCCATGAAGGTTTTTCTTTGTTGATTGAACACGGAGTTATTTTCTGTAGAAACCTGAATTGGAATTCCTGAAGATTGTAATCCCGGATCTAAGATCTGTACTCTACCGGCTATATAGTCTACCACAAAATCAATTCCCTCTACCAGCTGTCTTCCTCCGGCTGTTACTGTTACCGAACCTTGTGGTACGTTATATGCGTTTAATGGAATTCCTCCTCCGTTTTGAGATTTGAAATATCCTTTTAAGAGGAATTTATCTTTGTTCTGGTTGTTGTTTTTTACATTGATCTTTGTATCTAGATACAGCTCATCAAATACAAATTGATCGATATCTGATTGTACTGTTAAAGATGATTCTAATCCGTTTCCAAAAGGCTGAGGATCGGGAAAGATCACATATCCGTTTTGAGAATTTACAGTAATTCCTTCTACATAATCAAAATACCCATCGGGTGTTTGAAACTGAGTTTGATCTAGTTTATCCAGATCAAAAACTTGTAGTAAAGGTTCATTAGAAATTCCCGGTGTTTGAGCATTTTGCAAGGTATTGGACGGAATTCCTGTTTGATCATCACGATACTGGATCTCAAATCGAAATCCATTAGGTTCTAACGGATAAGCTCCTAAAGCATATACGTTTTTCATCATCAGATTCCAGGTTGGAAATGGTTCAATTCCACCAGATCCATCAGGTCTGCTCGTTGTTAAAATTTCACTTCTCAATAATTTCACCGCTAAGTTTGCCGGTGCTTGAATTCCATCATTTGAGAATTCCCCAACTTTATAAGAAGCTTCTCCCGGCTGTCCATTTTCGGTAGCTCCAACAACGGTATATTCATATGCCACTGCTAAGATCTCACCATCATTTAATCTTCTGTTTAAAGAGATAAATCCTAGTTGTGGGTGTAAGGTATATTCGTTGGGTTGTAATTTTCTTGCGTTTTGCAACAAGCTATAGTCTGTACCTTGCTGCATATTAAATGTGGTTAACAGCGTATTGTCTACTGTAGAAATATCACGAATCCCACTGGTAGCTGTTAATACTGATGAGATATTATTCGATTGATTGGTTGGAATATTTACACCGTTTACCGCAATGGTATTGGTTTGAGTGATATTGGAGTTTACCAAATTACTTGCTCCCGTCTCACCAATATCAGCAAAAGCAACAATACTTCTAAAATCTTCTACAGAAGCATTTCGGTTGGTAATCCAAATTTCAATTCTGGTAATATTGATTGGGCTACTGATCAAAGGATATTGTCTCAATGATCTTGCATAGTTTTCTCTAAAGTATTGCGATAAGAAGAAGTGCCTGTCGTTATCATAATCGGTTGCTCTCAATTCAAACTCTTCAATAGAGGCTCCTGCTTCTGCTGTTACCGTTGTACTTTCTGAGTTTTGCTGTGAGAAAACTGCCGTAATGTTCGTTTTTCCAAATTGCAACTTAGTCTTTACACCAAATAGACTCTGAGAACCGTTGATCAAAGAGTTTTTAATAGGCATGGTTACGTTACCGGCTTCAATCCCCTGAAGAATATCGTCTTCTGTAGGCGTGTATTCTAATTTGATAAGGTTTTGAAAATCAAATGTAGATTGTGTATCGTAATTGGCTGTTAATTTTAATCGTTCACCGATCTGAGCCGTAATTCCGGCATTGATCTGCTGATCGAAGTCAAATGTAAAACTACTTCTGTTTTGTTCTGATAGTTGTGGGTTATCTGTATTTTGATAGATGAAGCCCAACTTTAAATTGATACTTCCTGTTGGTGTGATCTTAATTTGATTTCCTCCAAATATCGATTCAAAGAATTTAGAGTTCACATAATACGTAGGAAGCAGGTCTTTTTTTGCTGCGGCATTCTTACTGTTTCTAGCACTGATCTTACTCTTAAAGTACTCTAACATATCTCTTTGCAAGCGATATTTTTTGTACTCATCTCGAGTCATAAAAATTGGTGTCTTGATGTAGTAATCTCCTACCTTTTCAACTATCACATATCGATCGAGGCTTTTGTCGTAAATGACTTCAAATTTTGAAGGATATTTTAGCAATAAATTCCCCGTTTGACCGTGTTTGAAATTATATCTTAGATTCAATGTATCCTTCTTGGAAGGAACAGAATCTTTCTTTTGCGTATTGTTCTGTGCAGCAGTAAGATGTATTGCTCCCACAACAAACAAAAAACACAAGATGTATTTATATAACTTAATCAATTGACTATAAACTCTTTAACGCTTTTTTAATTAGCAATTCAACGCTTTCGTCGGGGGAATCTTTCAAAATAGATGAAACGACTTTTTCAGATTGTTTTCTGTTGAACCCTAAAACTTCTAATGCAGATAACGCTTCTTCTTTATTGGTATTGTTTGTTTTAACAGAAACTTCATCGATATCAAATGTTTTTAAGATCTTATCTCTCAAGTCTACAATAACACGCTGTGCAGTCTTTGCTCCAATTCCTTTTACAGATTGGATCAATGCTACATTTTCTGAAGCAATGGCATTCTGAATTTCTTCAGACGACATAGATGACAACATGGTTCTTGCAATACTAGGTCCTACACCGGAAACAGAGATCAATAATCGGAAAACTTCACGTTCAGTTTTCGTAAGAAAACCATATAGGGTATGAGCATCTTCTCTTATAGAAAGATGTGTATATAAATGAATTGCTTCTTCATCGGATAATGAAGAATAGGTTTGTAATGATATGTGCAATAAATAACCAACTCCAGAGCAATCAACCACAACGAATGTTGGATTTTTCTCTACTAGCCTCCCCCTAATTTGTGTAATCATCTTATTGAATCAGATTCCTAATGTAAGAAATTATTTTTGTCTTTGTTTTTGTTGAGCATCCACTACTGCTACAGCCGCCATATTTACCATTTCATCTACACTAGCTCCTAACTGTAAAACGTGTACCGGTTTTTTGAATCCTAAGATGATTGGTCCTATAGATTCTGATCCGTCAATTTGTTTCAACAATTTATAGGTAATGTTAGCTGATTCCAGATTTGGGAAGATCAGTATGTTTACTTTTTTTCCGTTTAACTTAGAAAAAGGAAATTCTTTTGCCAGCATACTTGGATTCAACGCAAAATCTGCTTGCAATTCACCATCAACATTTACATGTGGGAAATGTCTGTGGATATAGGAAACCGCATCCTGTATCTTTCTAGAACTCTCTGCATTAGAAGACCCAAAGTTTGAGAATGACAGCATTGCAATATTTGGTTTCATTCCAAACATTTTGGCAATCTTATAGGTCATTTGAGAGATCTTAGCCAAATCTTTTGCTGATGGGTTGATATTAATGGTAGTATCTGCCAAGAACATCGGTCCTCTTTTGGTCAACATCAAGTTGGTTGCTGCAATTCTGGTTACGCCTCTGTCTTTTCCTATTAGTTCTATCATTGGTTTTACAACTGTAGGATAAGGTCTTGCATATCCGGTAATCAAAGCATCTGCTTCTCCTTCGTTTACCATCATCGCCGCAAAGTAATTGCGTTCACGCATCAACTTTCTGGCTTGTAATATAGTAATCCCTTTGCGCTGTCTTGTTTCCCAGTACTTATCTGCAAAACGATTTCTTCTTTCTTTTTCTTCGTCTGTTTTTGGATCGATGATTGGAACATCTGCCGTAAATCCTAGCTCTTCTTTCATCTCTAGAATTACCTCTTTTCTTCCTAACAAGATTGGTTTTCCAATTCTCTCTTCATGAACTCTCTGAGCTGCTTTCAACACATCCAATTGGTCTGCTTCTGCAAATACAACACTCTTTGGGTTTCTTTTGGCTCTGTTGTGAAGCAATCTAATCTCTTTACTACCACTTCCAGAGCGATCCATCAACTCTTCACGATAGCGATCCCAATCTTCAATTGGCTCTGATGCAACTCCTGATTCGATAGCTGCTTTTGCAATTGCCGGTGGAATTTCATAGATCAATCTTGGGTCAAAAGGCTTAGGAATGATATAGTCTTTTCCAAACGAAAGACTTACCTCATCGTATACAATATTTACTTGTTCCGGCACAGATTTCTTAGCTAGATCAGCTAAAGCATGTACTGCTGCCATCTTCATTTCTTCGTTAATCTTGGTGGCTCTTACATCCAACGCTCCACGGAAAATGAATGGGAACCCTAATACGTTATTCACCTGATTAGGATGGTCTGATCTTCCGGTAGCCATCACAATATCATCTCTTGTTGCGCAAGCAAGATCATAAGCGATCTCCGGCTCAGGGTTTGCCATAGCAAATACAATAGGGTTCTTTGCCATAGACAATAGCATTTCCGGTGTTACCACATTTCCTTTAGACAAGCCAATGAATACATCTGCATTTTGCATAGCTTCTTCTAAAGTGTTCAGGTCTTTGTCTGTTGCAAATTCTGCTTTTTCTTCAGTAAGGTTGTCTCTATCTTTTCGAATCACACCTTTACTGTCGCACATCACAATATTTTCTTTCTTTGCTCCTAATCTTAGATACAAACGAGTACAAGAAATAGCAGCTGCTCCGGCTCCGTTGACAACAAATTGACACTTAGCAATGTCTTTTTCTGTGATCTCCATCGCATTTTTTAATGCTGCGGCAGAAATAATTGCTGTTCCGTGCTGATCGTCATGCATTACAGGAATATCCAATTCCTCTTTTAATCTTCTTTCGATCTCAAAAGCTTCCGGTGCTTTAATATCTTCTAAGTTGATTCCTCCAAAAGTTGGAGAAATTGCCTTTACTGTTTCTACAAATTTGTCTACATCTGTAGCATCTACTTCGATGTCAAATACATCGATGTCTGCAAAGATCTTGAACAGTAATCCTTTCCCTTCCATAACAGGTTTAGAAGCTTCAGGTCCGATGTCTCCTAATCCTAAAACGGCTGTTCCGTTGGAGATTACAGCAACAAGGTTACTTTTTGCTGTGTATTTATAAACGTTTTTTTTGTCTTTTGCTATCTCTAAACAAGGCTCCGCAACTCCCGGAGAATACGCCAAAGAAAGGTCGTGCTGTGTTGCATATTTCTTAGTTGGAACAACTGCAATTTTACCTGGTTTTGGCTTTGCGTGGTATAATAGTGCTTCTCTTCTCTTCCTCGAATCACTCATGATTTAGTCATTTGTTTGTGACTTACAAATATAGGCTTTTCGATAAAAGATAAAGGCTTAGTTTCAATCTTTTAAAAACTGGATGTTTCTTGTAAATCCGGCAAATTTTGTTCGCTTTACTGCCGACTTTTTAAAGACCTTTCTAAAGGTTTCTTCTGTGATCTCCTCCCATTCTTTTTTTGTCATATCCAAGAGTTCTTTTTTAGGTTGAAACAAAGGTTCTGAATGGGGTTTTGAAAAACGATTCCACGGACATACATCTTGGCATACATCGCACCCAAACATCCAATCTTCAAAGGAATCTTTAAACTCGGTTGGCAAATTGTCTTTCAATTCTATGGTAAAATAGGAAATGCACTTACTTCCATCAATGGTTGAATTGGGTAAAATCGCTTGTGTTGGACAGGCATCTATACAACGAGTACACTCACCACAGTGATCGGTAGGAAAAGGATGATCATATTCTAATTCCAAGTCAATGATCAATTCTGCTAAGAAGAAAAAGGATCCTTGTTGCTTTTGAATCAAAAGTGTATGTTTCCCATTCCAGCCCAAACCTGCTTTTTCTGCCCAAGCTCTTTCCAACACCGGTGCCGAGTCTACAAAAGCTCTTCCGCTTATTTCTCCTATTTCTTGCTGAATTGAATACAGCAATTCTCTTAGCTTTCCTTTGATCACATGGTGATAGTCTTCACCGTAGGCATATTTTGATATCTGATATGAATCTTTTCTTTGTTCTTCTTCAGGATAATAATTATAACTTAAAGAGATCACAGATTTGGCTCCTTCAACCAAGAGTCTTGGATCTAATCTTTTGTCAAAATGATTTTCCATGTAGTACATTTTTCCATGGTAATCATTCTGCAACCAAGATTCTAACCTAGGAGCTTCTTTCTCTAAAAACTCTGCTTTGGCAATACCGCAATCCAGAAAGCCTAAACGACTAGCTTCCTTTTTGATGAATTGTGAATATTGAGTTTGCTTGTTCAATGGATAGAATTATGGATTCAAAAATACAGAAAAAACAAATCGCTATTCTCATAATTCCCAACACTTCATTAAGCTCAAGAGTGGGTATCAAAACGCTTCATTACGTCTAAAAACTTCTTTATCAACATATTTTCATCTTCCTTTTTATAAGACAATGTAATAGGGAGTTCTATTTTTTCTTTTTCACACGAGGGAACATAACTCACATTTTCAACTCCAATATCAACAAAGTTATTCCCTGTAAAGGCGATTCCCAATCCCATAGACACCAAGTTGATCCTTCTCCACATAGATTCTATATGCTGAACAATTCTAGGTGTAAAGCCTTCATCAAAGCATTTTTCTAAAAAAACATCATACCACAGCGAATCTACATGTCTTGGGAAAATTATAAAATCTTCATCTTTCATCTCTTTAATAGATAGAGATTCAGAAGATGAAATAGGGTTGTTGTTGGGTATCGCATATACGATCTCATCTCTCTCAATAATCTTAGAAACCAAACGAATGTCATTTTTTAACCCATAGGTGAAAATAATATCGTTTTCTCCTTCAATCAGACTTTCCTTGGCATTGTAGGTTCCCGGAATTTCATCCAAGACGAGTTTCACTTTTGGATATTTCTGTGCGAATTCTCGAATACAATCAACTGCCAGTTTCGACATCCCAAAAATAGTAAACCCAATTCTCAACAAGCCTGTATATCCTTCTTCAACCTGCCTTATTGACTCTTTTGCTTTTTCCATATTGATTAGGATATTCTTACACTTTTGATAGAATAAGGCTCCTGATTTTGACAATTTGATTCTCTTTTTTTCACGAACAAACAGCTCTACTCCTAATTCTTCTTCAAGTCGTTTTACACATCTGGTTAAAGGCGGCTGAGAAATATAGAGTCGTTCTGAGGCCTTCCTGAAATTCAGCTCTTCGGCAACCACAAGAAAGTACTCTAGTTGTCGTATATCCATAGTTTTATTTTTAGAGGGTTAGAAGGTTTCAAAATAGGTATCAACTCATACCTATAAAGAAATAATTCCATAGAAAGATATAAAATTTTATGGTTGATTTTTACAGTCCAAACAATATCACATCATGAAAAAAACCTCCTGTATGTCTTTATTATTTCTACACAAAAAAAACAATGATCGCTAAGTTTTTTTACCCCGAAAGAACGGCCATCGAGATAAAGTTCATATGCAACTAAGACGTCATTTTTCGATACGTCAACCAAATCGAAAATAACTTAAACCAAACTAAAATGAGAAAATTAATTTTTGCGCTTTTTGCGCTTCTAATCTTTAGCTGTAGTACAGAAGAGTCTATCTTAAGCGAACCTGCTTCGATAGATCAATCACAGTTTAACAGGCAAACAGAACAAGGTAGCACCCACTTGGTGTACCCTGCATATCTGGATGAAAACGGTAAGATCTCTGGAACAAGAGCTACTTATCTTTCTGATGAAGAATACAATATGATCAAAACAGCAACATTTAGAGGGCTTAGTGTTTACTCTGCTGTTGACGGAGCTAATTACAGTGAAGAAGCATTGCGAATAGCAGGAATCAATACTATTCGTGATATTCCTGTTCCTCCTCCATTTCCACCGGCCGATCCTCTTTGTTTGACTCCACAAATGGCAGCCTATCTTCAAGCTTTGGCAAATGAGCATTGTGAAGCTGTACCATTCTGCTGTGAATCAAATGGAACCTATTACTTATATATGTTTTATCCTACAGATATTGATTGCTTCAAAGCCGACCCCAACTTTCCGGTCTACGATTTTTAACAAATACAAAACCTCGCTGATAGCGAGGTTTTTTTATACTGAAAAACAACCTTTTGTTATAAAATGGCGTCATTACATTTTTAAGACTTTATTGTAACTTGTTTAACAAAACTTAAAGAAGGTCGTCTAAATACAAACTCTATGTTTGTCGACTCAACTAATAAACTATTATATGAAAAGAATTATTACTCTAGTTATTTTTACGATTACCATTGGAAGTTTTGCACAGATCAAAGGTAAAGTTACAGACACAGACGGAAAGCCACTTTCCTTTGTAAGTATCTATTTGGATAAAACCATTACCGGAACAACATCTAACGACAATGGAGATTATGAATTAGACATAAAAAGACCCGGGAAATACGTTGTTGTTTTCCAATTTTTAGGTTACAAAACCATTCGAAAAACAGCCAACATTCAAAGTTTTCCTTATACATTAAATGCCAGCTTAGAAGAAGAACAAGTTGAGTTGGATGAAGTGAAAATTTCTACTTCTGAAAACCCTGCAAATGCTATTATTAGAAGCGCTATTGCGGCAAAAGACAAAAACACAGACAAGTTAGCAGAGTATACCGCTAAGTTCTATTCGAGAGGATTATTCCGAGTAAAGAATGCTCCTGAAAAAATCTTAGGGCAAAAACTTGGAGATATGGGAGGTGGATTGGATTCTACAAGGAGTGGAATCATTTATTTATCGGAAACTATCTCTGAGATCGCTTTTCAAAAAAGGCCTCGAAACTTTAAGGAAAAGATCATTGCTTCTAAAGTAAGTGGGTCTGATAACGGAATCAGTTTTAACAGAGCTGAAGATGCCACCATCAACTTTTATGACAATGCTGTAAATGTTGCTGAAAATAAATTGGTTTCTCCAATTTCAAACGGTGCTTTTGGGTATTACAGATACAAACTCGTTGGTACTTTTTATGATAAGAACGGAACATTGATCAACAAGATTTCGGTGACACCAAAACGTGATGGCGATCGTATTTTTAAAGGCCATATCTATATTGTAGAAGATGAATGGGCTATTTATGGTGTAGACCTGATTACTTCCGGGAAACAAATTGGAATTCCTATGATCGGTGATTTGAGGTTTAAACAAGATTACAATTATGCTGAGTCAAATAAGGCTTGGGTATTGATCTCTCAAACTATCGATTTTCAATTTGGATTCTTTGGTTTTAATGTTGATGGACGATTTTCTTCCGCTTATTCTAATTATGATTTCAACCCTGGTTTTGACGATAGTACATTTACCAATGTGATCCTTTCTTTTGAAAAGGATGCTACCGAAAAAGACACAGCTTATTGGAGCACTTTACGTCCGGTACCCTTAACTGTTGAAGAAGTAAAAGACTATACTTTAAAAGACAGCATTAAAGCTTACCGTAAGTCAGAAAAATATTTAGATTCTATTGATGGTGTAAACAACAAGTTTACAATTACATCTCCTATTACAGGGTATTCATATAGGAACTCTCATGAAAAATGGTCTTTCAGCTACAGTGGTTTTTTGGATGACATATCATACAACACGGTACAAGGTTGGAATTTATCTACTCGTTTGAGCTATTTTAAAAGGCAAAACGATAAAGGAAAATGGTGGAATGCCGGAGTGAATATTAATTACGGGCTCTCAGATAAAGAGATCAGACCTATTTTCTATTTCAATAAAAAGTGGAACAATTTTGAAAGACAGAGAGTAAGCGTTTCCGGAGGTATTGCAACTCCTCAATTCAACGGAAGAAATCCAATCTCCAAGATCAACAATACCGTTTATTCATTATTGAGAGAACAGAACTATCTTAAGATCTATGAAAAAACCTATGGAAGAATCGGATATTCTCAAGAAGTTGGTAATGGTATTTACATGAGTTCATCTATTGAGTATGCAGACAGAAAGCCTTTGTTTAACACAACAAATTATGTATTGTTTGGTAGAGATGATGTAGCTTTTCAATCAAACAACCCAATAGATCCAACAGATTTTACTGCTCCTTTTAATCAGCATCGTATTTGGACTTTTAACTTGGGAGCTTCTTTTGTTTTTGGTCAAAAATACTTGATGTACCCAAATAGTAAGTTTGGTGTTGGAAACCCTAATTATCCAACTTTATCTTTGGCATATCGTAAGACGTTTGGATCAGATAATTCTGAGTACAATTCTGATCTATTCTTAGCTCGATTGAGACAGTTTGTTTCTTTAGGAAACGTGGGAGACTTTCAATACAATGTGCGTTCCGGAATTTTCTTAAAACAAAAAGACATTCCTTTTATGGATTATTTACATGCAAACGGACATCAATTGAATTTAGCGCCAAGCAGCTATACCAATAGCTTTGGATTGTTAGACTATTATACCTTAAGTACAAATGATAAGTATGCCGAGGCACATATTCAGCATAACTTCAAAGGTTTCTTACTTGGAAAGATTCCATTGATCAACAAATTGAATTTCCACTTAGTAGCTGGAGCCAAAGGGTTATTTACCGGAGGAAGAAAACCTTATTCTGAATATTCTGTTGGAATAGACAATATCGGATTTGGAAAATGGCGTTTCTTACGTGTAGATTATGTACGCTCTAACTTTAACGGAATTAAAAACGACGGGTTCTTATTTGGAATTACATTGTTTGACTAAACTAGAAAAGAAGTATCTTTGATGGTATGAAATTGAAGGTACTTCTTTTTGGTATTTCTACAGATCTCACCGGAGAAAACACATTAGATCTTGAGCTTAATAAAAATGCTTCTGTAGCTGATTTTAAGGATACATTGCAACGTCAATATCCAAAACTCACACAACTGAATTCATACGCTATTGCCGTAAACGAAAGTTATGCAAATGATGATACGCAGTTACATGAAAATGATACTGTAGCTGTTATCCCACCGGTAAGCGGAGGTTAATCTCTCAAATACTTTTTATCTACATAAAAAGTTCCGAAAGGAAGAATTGATGCTAAAAGAACAACTCCAAAAGTTTTTCCGTTCCATTGCATTTGGTCTTTGATCAAGTAGGCAATTACAATGTAAGCTACAAATAACAACCCGTGTGGCATACCCAACATTTTCACATATTGAGGATCGTCTAATAAGTATTTAATGGGAGTGGCAACAAATAATAAAAGTAGGTAAGAGGTTCCTTCTAAAAAGCTGATAATTCTGAAAAAGTTTTTCATAAAAGTTTTTAAAATTGTCTAGTCGAGCAGAGTCGAGACCTAAGACTTCTCGACTCTGCTCGAGGTGACATAAATTCGTCTACAAAGATACGGCTCAAATCACTATTTTTGTACTCAAATGAGCAATACTTCTATAAAAATTACGGCAGAAAAATTAAACTTAAACGAGTGTTATGATTTTGTTACCGACGACTCTTGTGGAGGCATCGCTGCCTTTGTAGGAACAGTGCGCAATAGCACTCAAAACAAAGAGGTAACACAACTTGATTTTTCCACATACAAACCGATGGCGATTAAAGAAATGCAGAAAATTGCAGATCAAGCCTTAGAACAATTTGAGATCAAGAAAATTGCCATTCATCACGCAGAAGGATTATTACAAATTGGAGATGTTCCTGTAATCATTACAGCATCTGCTCCACATAGAAAAGCGGCTTTTGCAGCCTGTCAGTTTGCGATAGATACTTTAAAAGAAACAGTTCCTATTTGGAAAAAAGAGCATTTTTCTGATGGTGAGGTTTGGGTAAATGCCCACCCGTAAAATTCAATGTGAAAATTTGACAATGAGTTAATATTTCAATTACTCTATTTTATTCTTATGGATTAATGTATTATATCTATGAATATGATATTTCCTTTTATCAATAAACGTATCAATTCTAACTTTGTAATTCACTTTCTTAATACTATAATCATCTTTTACTATTCGAAGTAAGAAAGCATCATTTAATTTAATCTTCAGTCGTTTGATAGTTCCTGAATGAAGACTTGAAATCTTATGAAATACGGTATCGCCTTTAACAAAGTAAAAATACACTATATCCTCTGTACCTGTTGTCCCTTTAGACGCATTGAGTTTTAGTTTTTCTACTATTGCAACGCTATCAAAACCTTTATCTTTTAATTTCTGCTCTCTTGCTTTACCATTATAGTATATAAAAATGAAAATTAAAACAAAAAAACCCAAAGTCCCTATCAATAGATATCTGTTAATTTTTTTCTTCTTATCCTTCTTTTGCTTTTTCAAAACACCATATTTTCTCCTAATTATAATTAAATAATTTCCATTTTTTTCAATAGGAAAGACGCGTTCATATTCTTGCAGATTCCTTGCTTTAAAATATAATCGAAAAACAACTCGTCTTCTTTGATTTCTGCTTCAAAAAAGTAATTCTCTATTTGAGAATATTCTTTTTCTAACTCACACAAGCTTACATCATGAGTGGCTATGATTCCTGTAGAACTAAAGCTAACTAATTTCTCTACAAACTTTTTAGATCCAGAAGCTTTGTCCTTGCTGTTTGTTCCTTTTAGGATTTCATCCAAAATGATAAAATATTCATCGTCTTTCATCAGATCGACAATGAATTTCAATCGTTTTAATTCTGAATAAAAATACGATTCATTGTCCGCCAGAGAATCCGTTGTTCTCATACTGGTGATCAATTTGATGGGTTTGTACTCAAAAGATTCGGCACAAACTGGCAACCCAACATTTGCCATCACAATGGATATTCCTATTGTTCTTAAGAAAGTACTTTTCCCCGCCATATTAGCCCCAGTGATAATATAAAATTTCTCTTGATCGATCTCAAAATCATTATCAACTCTGCTTTCCGGCTTCAATAAAGGATGTCCTAATGAAGTGGCTTTGATGATTATATCTTGACTGATCTTTGGAAAGTTATACTCAGGGTGGTTAAAGCAATAGTTAGCCAGTGAGTTTTGTGCATCAAAGAAAGCTACAACTTCAAACCATTCTTGTACTACATTTTTATAGTCGCCAATCCATTTCTCTACATCACAGGCATTTTTCAAATCCCATAAAAAGAGGGCATTTCCTAAAAGTGCTACAAAAATGTTGTTTCGATGATCGTACCTGTTTAATATTTTAGCAAAACGCTCAAAAATCTCAGAAGCTTTTTGTTTTTCTGTTTGAATCTTTTGTCGTTTTTCTTGTAATACTTCCGAAGAAAATTCAACCTTCTCTATCTCTTGTAAGAGCTGATAATACTGATCAAAAGTATCTTTGGCTTTGTTTGAATCTGTATAGATCTTTTGTGTTTTCTTTAAAAAGAAAATTGCAATTCCTAAACCTATAAAAAACCAAAGAACTAAGATATTGAAGGCAATCACTTGAAATGCTACCAGCCCTATGATCAAAGTAGAAAGTATTGAAAACAACAAAGGAAGTTTACTTAGGTTCTTTGAAAAAACTGTTTTGTAGTTAAGAATATAATCAGCTATCAACTTAGATGATTGACCAACACGAACCAACCCTGCAAGTGCCGAAAAGTGTTGCCTCCATTCTACTTTTTTGGCTAACTCAGTTATAGCTTCTTGCTTCTTTTCTATAGAATCGATTTCATTTGAGCTAAGGGTATTAGCCAGTTCTTGTTTTCCACTTTCTGTAACGGTTCTATTGATATAATTGAAAAAAGATCGCTCTCCGAAAAGATCTATATCGTGACTAAATGCGTGGTTGGAATCTATAAAATCAAACCCTACTTCACGAGAAATAAATTTTCCTTCAAATACTGTTAGTTCTATTCTGTTGATCTCAATTTTTTGAAGAATGACATCTCTTTTTTTTACCAAATCTGAATGCTTGACAATCAAAAAACCAAAAACAACAGCGCCTACTATAAAAACTATAGCCGAATTTAAAGGGGTAGCCATGGTAAGGTAAATGCCTAAGCCAGTTAATAGAAAAACAGCTAACCGAATTGTTGAAAACAGTGCTAGTCTTTTCTTTAATTGAACCAATTCAGTCTCAAAAGTAGCTTTTGCTTGTGTGTAAAATTCTACAGGATTCATTCTTAAAAATTGCTAATTCCTCCTGTCAAGCTCAAAACATCAGCTTCAGGGTATTTTTCTCTTAATTGTTTTGTTGCTTTATAGCTGGTCATTCCTCGTTGACAGATCATCACATAGGTTGTATCAGAGTCAATTTCGAAAGTTTCTATTTCTGTAAGCGAAACGGTTTGATGAACTTCAAACGGAAGTGCTAGATTTGGTAAAACTGCAATTAACTTGACACTTCGACTTTGCTCAGTGTCCGACAAGGTTTCTTTCAGTTCTTCAGGAGAGATCAACCAATCTGGGTTTTGTACGTCACAAGAAGCATCATAATAGGTTTCTTTATCAAAGATCTTTGTTACCTCTTCTTTTGAAATCCTAGATTGTAATTTCATTTTTAACTGCGAGTTTTGCAAAGCGTTGTAGATCAACAATTCGTTGTTCAAAGGTTCTCCTGTTCCTGTAACGATCTTCAACACTTCATTCACCTGAGCTGTAGCAATTATCCCCACAATAGCGTTCAATGTCCCTGCTTCTTCACAATTAGGCACATCTGTGTTCATTGTAGGAAAGGCATCTCGTAAATGAGCCGATGAAGCTTCCAGATTGAACACACTTACATAGCCATCAAACTTATATAGCGAACCATACACCAAAGGTTTCCCTTTGAGAACACAAGCGTCGTTTAGCAAGTATTTTGTAGGTAAACTATCCGTTCCGTCTACAATGATATCGTATTCGGAAATAACATCCAATACATTGGTCTTAGTTAAAGCTTGTCTTGAAAATGTTACTTGGGTAAACGGAGCTCTTTGCTGAATGAACTTTGCCAATGCTTCCGATTTGTACGCACCTACATCTTCCAACGTATAAAATACCTGACGGTGTAGGTTGGTTATATCTACCTGATCAAAATCGATCAAGTGTAATTTTCCAATTCCGCTTGAGGCCAAGTACACAGCAATAGGACTTCCCAAACCTCCACAGCCTACAACTAAGATTTTTGCTTCTTGTAGTTTTTGCTGACCTTCTTCACCTATTTCAGGCAAGGTGGTTTGGCGTTTGAACAGGTCTTGTTTGCCGATATCTGACATCAATAGTAACTTATTTATGCTAGTTCTTCTTTAGCTGCATCATATTCTTCAGGAGTATTGATATTTCTGATGAAGTCGTTCTCAACTTCTACCAGTTCTACATCAGAATTGATCAACATCTTTCTTGGACATGAATACCCTTGTGCTAAATATTGTAGTAACACAGGATAGGCCTTTGGTTCGTATATAGTAATTAACGGCTCCGGAAATTGCTTTCCTTTTCCTATAACGGCTGTTGCAACCTTGGCCGGATTTCTTTTATTCAACAGTAACTCTATAAGTTCATCGTTTACAAAAGGTAGATCTGTTGCCAAGACAAACCATGCTGAGTTTGGGTCTTTTTGAAAAGCAGAGCAGATTCCTCCAAAAGGGCCTAAATTGAAAAACGCATCTGGGATCTCTTCTGAGTTTCCTGATGTCATTTCGAGCGGAGTCGAGAAATCTCTTACAGAGTAAAAGGCTTCCATCTCTTTGCTCATTAATAAGTCTCGCACAAACTCTTTTTGCGGTTTCCCGTGATATTCGAGTTGAGATTTATCTTGTCCCATTCGGGTACTTTTTCCTCCGGTTAATACCAATCCTTTGATAGAAGGAATGATTTCTGAGACCAGTTTTGAAATATGTTCTGTGATCTTTATTATGTCATTGATTCCGTATTGTGGAATTTCTTCCCAATTTGGAAACTTCTCTTTTAAGGATGAGAAAGGTTCTATATCATCTGTTAATTTCACAAAGAACTGAACATCTGTGATCTGATCGATTCGTTTGTTGATGGAAGCTTCTTTTTCCGGATCTAACAAGATCACTTGCTTTTCTCCGGCATAATGATTCCCGTTGATGAAAACATAATCGAATTGCGAAAATTGAATTCGCTGTACATATTTATTAATTGGGCCTGAAGTTGTGATACTCAAATTTCCTTCGTGATGAAAGGTAAAATCAGACAGTATATTTTCTTCTACATCTTTAGCATGTGATGCATCAAAATAGGCTAATTTATATTGTGATAAGCTTTCAGAAACCTGATGAACAATATCTGAAATGATACTGCATTTTGCTCCTAAAATAGATAATTCATTTGGAGCGTAGATTCCATTGTTTCTTCTACTTAGGTTTGTATGTTTTTGGTGTTTTTTCATAATACAAAGTTGCAAAGGTTCAGAGGTGAATCATTGGTTTTTAATATCCGACTTACCTCCTGTTTTTTCTACTAATTTTACTTCTTTGATCACCATCTGTTGCGAAATGGATTTACACATATCATAGATGGTCAAGCAAGTAGCCGAGGCCCCTGTTAAGGCTTCCATTTCTACTCCGGTCTTTCCTTCGATAGTAACCTTACATAAAACTTCAATATGCTCATCATCTATGATGTCGATATTTACATCAACACCATTGATTAGCAAAGGGTGACACATGGGAATGATTTCTGATGTTTTTTTTACTGCTTGAATTCCGGCAACAATTGCTGTTTGGAATACAGGTCCTTTTTTGGTTACCAGTTCTTCATTCTGAAAGTGAGAAATCACTTCTCTCCCTAAAAACATACTTGCCTTAGCAATGGCAACACGTTTGGTAATGTTCTTTTCAGAAACATCTACCATTTTGGGTTGGTTCTTATTGTTGATGTGTGAAAATTTATTCATTTTTTAATTCAAAAAAGTTGTATTAACCACTTTATCAATTGATATAATCCTGCAGGAATAGATATTAGAATCAGAAAAAGTATAGAGATTGCTATAAAATTATTTATCTTCTCTCTTAACGCACTACTATTTTCCTCATTTTCTTCTTTCTCTTCTAATATCTCTTCTCTGAATTTATATGTCGGTTTAACCCATTCAAGGTTTATATGAGAACTTTGGTCAAACCAATCGTCTTTTTTAAATTCAGATGCTCCCAATTCATTTTTATTAGTCATAAATACCCCAAAATTATGAGCTATTTTTAAACATTCTGCAGCCAATTTTATAAATCCACTTCTATTTCCTTTAATATAACTTGGGTCTAGATTATCCTCATAAAAAATTCCTATGTAAGCATCTTTACTTTCAGAATCTATCTGATCAATTATTCTCTTTATCTCTTCATTATTCATAGCAGTTATATATTGGTTTTCGATACAACCACACTCGAACTAACAATTAGTATCGATATCTTATAAACGAGTGTGTTTCTCCTTTTTTAAATTCAGTTTGACCTTGTGGCAATTGAATAAATCCGTCTGCCTGTGTTAAGCTTGCTAAATCTCCGGATCCGTTCCCTCTGATTGGAGTTGCTACCAAATGCCCATACCTAATCTCAATTTTCACTTGTAAGAAATAGGTTAAATTGGGTTTAAATGCAACATCTTCTCCCAAAATCACTGTTTCTTCTTTGAGCTCAAATCCAGCTGACTTTGCAAACCAAGGATAAAAATACGCCAAACAGTTTACATAAGTAGAAACCGGATTTCCTGGAAATGCAAAGACAGATTTTCCTTCTGCAATTCCGTACCAAAAAGGTTTCCCGGGACGCTGTGCAACTCGATGAAATAGTTTTTCAACTCCTAATTCTTCTAAAACTTCAGGAAGAAAATCGAATTTTCCTTTGCTCACAGCTCCGCTAAACAACAAAGCATCATACTTTTTTAAATACTCTCCTATTTTCTCCTTTAACTGTTCTTTATCGTCTGTAATATGAGAAGTCTCGGCTTTGATCTGTAATTTCTCTAGCAAAGAAACCAGGGTAAAAGCATTGCTTCTACGTATTTGATGTGCCTCTGGTATCTGATCGACCTCTACCAATTCATCTCCGGTAGAAACAATCATCACTTTTGGCACCTTGGAAACGGTTACCATCGATTTTCCAACAGTAGCCAATACGCCAATCTCTGCAGCTGTGATGATTCTGTTCTTTGGTATTAAAACAGCTCCTTGTTGTCTGTCGCTCCCTTGCTTATGAATATTCTTTCCTTGTTCTACTTCATCCAATACTACTTTGGCCATCAAAGTATCGATCTCTAGATCTTCATAACGAATCACTGTATCTGTGTTTTCCGGTAAAACAGCTCCTGTCATCACTTCATAACAATGAGCAGCATTCTCCATCTTTTCTTGTGGGCTACCGGCTGGTTGAACTCCTTCGATCTTAAAATCGCGCACTCCATATTCGAAAAAACGATGATTGATGGCAATTCCATCCATCGCAACACGATTGAAAGGCGGGAAATCTCGATCGGCAACAATATCTTCTTTCAACACACGACCTACAGATTCTAAAAAAGGAACTTCTTCCACTTCAAAACCTCTCGCATTCTCTAAAATCGTTTGTAAAGCTTTTTCTACTGTGATCATTATCCTCCAATTGTTGACATACTTTCTGATACATTTCCTTTCGAGCGATTGGCTTCTGCTACAAATCCGTTTTCCGGCTTGTCTTTTACCAATGATAAGAACAGCTCTTTTAAATCCTGATTACCGGCTCCGTTTCTTATAAAGTCTCTAAGATTAAAAACTCCATCATCAAACAGGCAGTTTTTAAAGGTTCCTGTTGGTGTGATTCTAATTCGATTGCAATCGCCACAAATAGTTCTCGTAAATGCAGGTATTATCCCTACACTTCCTTTGTGCCCTTCTATGCTAAAGTTCTTTGAGGTTGATGACTTTTCTGAATTCAGTAATTGTACATCAAACTTTGTTTTGATCTCTTCTAAGATCTTGTTGTAGTTCCAGTTCTCTTGAATATCTCTTTGTCCTTTTCCATTAAAAGGCATTTCTTCTATAAAGCGAACAGCAACATCTTTGTCTTTTGTTAAGGCTACAAAATCTACGATCTCATCGGTATTGAATCCAGCTTGCACCACTACATTCAACTTCAAATTCAAGCTACTTTTTTCTAAAGCTTCAAAAGTCTCGTACACTTCAGGGAACACATCTCTTCTTGTGATTTGATGGAACTTCTCTTTTTGCAAACTATCAATACTCAAATTGATGTTTTGCACTTTTTCCATTCGCTCTAATGTTTTGATATGCTTGGCGATCATCGCGCCGTTGGTTGTAATATTGATGGTTTCCAACAGGTCGTTAAACGATAGCATTTCTAAAAACTTGATAAAGTCTTTTCTAACAAAAGGTTCTCCTCCTGTCAATCGAACTTTGGTAACTCCTAATTCTGTGAGTACTCGTATGATTCGATACATTTCTTTGAAAGTAAGCAACCCTTCTCTTGGTGCTATTTCGATTCCGTGTGCCGGCATACAATATTGACAACGTAAATTACAACGGTCTGTAACCGCCAAACGGACATAGCTGATCTGCCTTCCAAAATTATCGATCAATTGCTGCTGCATATGCAAATGGTTTCAAGTCGGGTTCGTGAATTTTCGCCTTGGCTTCCGGCGAACGAAACACATCCCAACTATAGTATTTTTGAATCTCTCCTTTAAAATCTTTCAACAGGTTAGGATATTCTTCCATCAAACCCGGAAAGTCATCACTCTTCCCTTCTTTCATATAATAATACATGATCTGCAACGAAGCATATGTTACAGTTGCGTTAAACTTCATTGTTGCTCCGTATTTGATCGCAAAATCATAGATCTGCTTACACATATTCTCGATAGAACGATCTAATCCATATTTTTTTAGATGGATATAAGCCAATCTTAAGTGAGCTTCGTGCGAGAAATAGAGTGGAGGGAATTTCCCTTCTTCAAATTTCTGCTCATAGGCTTCGTCTGAATATCGATAGTGTTTTTCCAATTTAGCTTGGTAGTTTTTTACTGAGAACTCCGTAGATAAATGCTCCTAGAACTGCTCCTAAAAGTACAATTAGTATTGTTATGGCTCCATGACCGATCAATACAAAAATAGGTCCCGGGCAAGCACCAACCAGCGCCCAACCTAAACCAAATATACTTCCTCCTACCAAGGTTCTTATATGTCCTTTCTTCTTCTCTTTTACTTTAATTGGGTTTCCTTGAAAATCTTTAATGGCCTCTTTTTTGAACAATTGCACCAAGATAATCCCAATAATTACTGCTGATCCAATAACTCCGTACATATGGAATGATTGAAACTTAAACATCTCATAAATTCGATACCAAGAAACCACTTCTGATTTGCTTAATATGATTCCGAATACGATCCCGATAATTAAAAATTTGATATTCTTCATAGCTTAAAAAATTAAAGGGAATAAAAACCAAACCATTAACAATCCTCCTGCAAAAAAACCAATGGTTGCCACCAATGATGGTAATTGCAAGCTACTCAATCCGGTAATTGCATGTCCGGATGTACATCCTCCTGCATAACGAGTTCCGAAGCCGATAAAAATCCCGGCTACGATCAAAATTCCGATTCCTTTCAAAGACAATAGATTCTCTGTACTAAAGATCTCAGGCGGCAGGTATTGATTTCCTGCATTGGCAAATCCGAGTTCAGCCAATTCTTTAACGGTTTCCGGGTTTAGGTCGATTGCTTCGCTAGGCATTAAAAATTCGTGAGAGATAAACCCTCCGATCACAATTCCTACAACAAAAACCAAACTCCATGTTCTGGCTTTCCAATCAGTTTTAAAATAATCTACAAATCTTCCTGCTCCTCCTATGGTACAGAAAGTTTCTAAATTGGTTGAAACGCCAAAGCTTCTTCCAAAATAGAACAGTAAAAACAGCACAAAGGCAATTGCAGGTCCTGCAACGTACCAAGGCCAAGGTTGTGTTATAATTTCCATTAGTTGTTGTTTATTTGCTCGTTGATATAATTCATAATCTTTTTAGTAGCTCCTTTATTTTCTTGAATGTATTGTTGATTGATCTCTCCTGTGCCTTGTCGGAAAGCTTGATCTTCTTTCAACTGTTTAAAGATACTCGAAAACTCTTGTTGGTTTGTCACAGAAATGCATCCTTTTAACGCTACCAAATCCTTCGCTTCTTTAAACTTACCGTATTCCGTTCCAATAACTACCGGAACTCCAAATGTGGCAGGTTCTAAAATATTGTGAAGTCCTGTTTTAAAAGCTCCTCCAACGTATACGGCATCCGCATAAGAATATATTTTGGTTAATAAGCCGATGGTATCTATGATAAAAACGTCGAAATCTGCAAGGTTCTTTTGTTCTTTTTCAGAAAATAAAACTGTTGTCTTTTGAATTGAAGCTTGCAGTTTTTCAATTGCTTTGGCATTCATATTATGCGGAGCAATGATAAATTTTTCGTCGCTCGAATCATTGATATAGTTTACCAAGAACTCTTCTCCTTCTGGCCAAGTACTTCCTGCCACTAAAGTATAGCGGTTATTCTTGAACTCTTCAATAAAATCCAATTGGTTGTCTTGTTCTAAGATCTTTACCACTCGGTCAAAACGCGTATCTCCACTAACTGTTACATTTTCTAACTCGATAGATTCTAATAGTTCTTTAGACGATACATCTTGAACAAAGAAGTGATTGAAAGTATGCAATGCTTTTCGCATCCATCCTCCGGAAGATTTGAAAAAGTTTTGGTCTTTTCTAAAGATTCCCGAAACCAAAATAGTTGGTATTGATTGCTGTTTCAATTGATGTAACAAGTTAGGCCAAAACTCATATTTGATAATGATAGCCAATTCAGGGTGAGTTAAATTGATGAATCTTTTAACGCGTCCTCTGGTATCAAAAGGCAAATAACAGATGACATCTGCCAACGGATACTCTTTACGGATCTCGTACCCTGAAGGAGAGAAAAAAGTAACTACAATCTTGTGTTTAGGGTATTTCTCTTTTACTTCCTCAATAATGGGTCTTGCTTGTTCAAACTCACCTAATGAAGCTGCGTGAAACCACACCACTCTATCTTCTTTTTTCAATACAGAAAGTTTACGGAACGTTTCTTTTCTTCCTTTGATAAACAATTTCATCTTAGGATTGAAAAGCCCATAAATCTTAAGAAGATAAAAGGTAATATGAGCAGTAAGATTATACAGTGGATTCATATCGTGTAAAAGTACAAAATAGCGCATAAAAAAACGCCCAAACAATGTTTGGGCGTTTTCTATATCATTCTTTGTTTCTTAAGCTTCAAAAGGAACTATAGAAACATAAGATTTGTTGTCTTTTTTCTTTTTGAACTCAACAACTCCATCAACTTTAGCGTGTAAAGTATGATCTTTTCCCATATATACGTTTTCTCCTGGGTTATGTTGTGTTCCTCTTTGACGAACAATAATATTACCTGCAATTGCAGCTTGTCCTCCAAAAATCTTTACTCCAAGTCGTTTCGATTCTGATTCTCTACCGTTCTTCGAACTACCAACTCCTTTTTTATGTGCCATGGCGTTATGGTTTTAAAAATGAATTCTTATTTACTTAATGCTTCAATTAATTCTGCTTTCTTTAAAGAAGTGTATCCTTTGATACCTTGTTCTTTAGCTAAAGCTTTTAATTCAGCAACAGTCATTGAACTTAAATCGTTAGATGCTGTTTCTTTTACCTCAGCTTTTGGAGCTTCTACTGCTTTTTCTTCCTTTTTAGGAGCAGCTGCTTTTTTAGCTGTTGCTTTCTTGGCACCTGATGCGGCGATACTCTCAATTTGAATTTCGCTTAAATACTGACGGTGTCCATTTTTCTTTTTGTAACCTTTTCTTCTTTTCTTTTTGAAAACGATTACTTTCTCACCTTTTAAGTGACCTAGGATCTTAGCCGTTACTGCGGCTCCTTCTATAGCTGGGGCGCCAATAGTTACATTACCACCATCTTCTACAAGCATTACTTTATCGAAAGTTACTTTAGAACCTTCTTTTTCTTGTAAACGGTGTACGTAAACCTTTTGGTCTTTTGCTACTTTAAACTGCTGCCCTGCTATCTCTACAATTGCGTACATAGTCTATGTTTATATTAGCTTTTTGTTAAAACTTGCATCTTCGATCCCGAAAATGCGGGTGCAAATATACTCTTTTTTTAAAAGAAAACAACACATACTCCCCAAAAAAACAAGGTTTTATAGTCTTAAGAAAAACATCAGCTTTCTTGAAACATATCCGCAATAGTTATTATTTTTGAGAAATAGTTTTTTGCACCTCTATAACCTCTGTAACAAAACAGAGGTCATTGCGTCAAACTATCACTTTTTTTAAACTAAACTATAATCAATGAAAAAACGTATTTTAACACTGGCCTCAGTGTTTTTATTAGCATTTTCTTCTAACGCTCAACAAGTAGAGTTTGAAGAATATGATTTAGACAACGGGATGCACGTGATCTTGCATCAAGACAACTCTGCACCAGTTGTGGTTACTTCTGTGATGTATCACGTGGGAGCCAAAGACGAACAACCTAACAGAACAGGAATGGCTCACTTTTTTGAGCATCTTTTATTTGAAGGAACAAAGAACATTGAAAAAGGAGCATGGTTCAAAATAGTTTCTTCAAACGGAGGAAATAACAATGCCAATACAACAGACGACAGAACTTACTACTACGAAGTTTTCCCTTCAAACAAAGTAGAGTTAGGTTTATGGTTGGAGTCTGAAAGATTATTACACCCTATTATTGGTCAAGATGGTGTTGACACCCAAAACGAAGTTGTAAAAGAAGAGAAAAGACTTCGTGTTGATAACCAACCTTATTCTCGTTTGTTAGAGAACATAAAAATCCACATGTTTAAAAAGCACCCTTACAAAGGAACTACCATTGGTAAAATGGAGCACTTAGATGCTGCTACATTAGATGAGTTCTTAGCTTTTAACAAGAAATTCTATGTGCCAAACAATGCAACATTGGTGGTTGCCGGAGATATCGACAAGAAGTCTGTTAAGAAAATGATCCAAGATTATTTTGGGCCAATTCCTAAAGGAAAAGATATTGCCAGAAACTTCCCAAAGGAAGATCCAATTACTAAAACCATTTCTGCAAAGGCTACAGATCCTAACATTCAGATTCCTGCTATCGTAGCTGCTTACAGAACTCCTTCTATGAAAACAAGAGATTCTAGAGTTTTAGATATGATCTCTACGTATTTAAGTGGAGGTAGAAGTTCTGTATTGTTCAAGAAATTAGTTGATCAGCAAAAGAAAGCATTGGCTGTTCAAGCAGTAAACTTGAGTCAAGAAGATTACGGGGTATATGCACTATTTGCTTTACCACAAGGTGATAATAAAATTCATGACCTTTTAAAAGAGATGGATGTAGAGGTTAAAAAACTTCAAACGGATTTGATCTCTGAAAAAGATTATCAAAAATTACAAAACCAGTTCGAGAATAGATTTGTTAGTTCCAATTCTAGCGTTCAAGGAATTGCAAATTCATTAGCTCGTTACAATGTGTTATATGGAGATACTAATCTGATCAATACAGAGATCAACATCTACAGATCCATTACAAGAGAAGATATCAGAGAAGTAGCGAAAAAGTATCTGAATCCAAATCAAAGATTAGTTTTAGAATATTTACCGGAAAAGAAATAACACGAAAGACATGAGAATTATGAAAACAAAAATATTATCAATCGTAGCGATTTTAGCAGTGTCTTTTGCTGTAAATGCTCAAATTGATCGATCAAAAATGCCAAAGCCGGGACCTGCTCCACAGGTAAAACTTGGGAAGGCTCAAAAATTTAAATTGAAGAATGGATTGACGGTAATTATGGTTGAAAACCACAAATTACCTAGAGCTGCTGCCAGCTTATCTATTGACAATTATCCTCATTTAGAAGGAAACAAAACGGGTGTAAACTCAATGATGGGAAGCTTGTTAGGAAGAGGTACTTCTAACATCTCTAAAGATGATTTTAACGAGCGTGTAGATTTCTTAGGAGCTAATGTTTCTTTTTCTAGTGACGGAGCATCTGCTTCTTCATTAAAGAGATATTTTCCGGAAGTATTAGGTTTGATGGCTGATGGTGTAAAGAACTCTCAATTCACTCAAGAAGAGTTTGACAAAGAGGTTAAAGTTACTTTAGACAATATCAAATCTGGAGAAAAAAGTGTTACAGGTGCTGCCAGAAGAGTTGAGAGCGTACTTACTTACGGAAAGAACCATCCAAACGGAGAGTTTGTTACCAAAGAAACTATCAACAACATTACTCTTGATGATGTTAAGAAAGAGTACAATACTTATTACAGACCTAACAATGCTTATTTAGTTGTTATTGGAGATATTAAGCCAAAAGAAATCAAGAAGCTGGTAAAGAAATTATTTAGCGATTGGAACCCAGGAACAATTCCTTCATATACATTACCGGAAGTTAAAAATGTAGAAACTACTGAGATCGACTTCATCAACATGCCTAATGCTGTGCAGTCTGAGATTGCTGTAATCAACACGATTGATCTTACTTTAGGTGATGACGATTATTTTGCTGCTTTGTTAGCCAACCAAATTCTTGGTGGTGGAGGAACTGCAAGATTGTTCCAAAATTTACGTGAAGACAAAGGGTATACTTATGGTTCTTACTCTAGTGTTTCTCAAAGCAGATACAAAGGTCGTTTTTCGGCTACTGCAAGTGTTCGTAACATGGTTACTGACAGTTCTGTTGTTGAGTTGATGAAAGAAATCAACAAAATTCGTTACCAAAAAGTATCTGAAGAAGAATTAAAAAATGCGAAAGAGCAATATATCGGAAGTTTTGTGATCAATGCTCAAAATCCATCTACGGCAGCCTCTTTTGCTTTAAACAAAGAGTTGTATGATCTTCCGGATGATTTCTACGAAACGTATTTAGCTAAGATCAACTCTGTTACTTTGGATGATGTTCAGGACGCTGCTATCAAATATTTTAGAGGAGATAAAGCAAGAATTGTTATCACAGGAAAAGCAATTGATGTTTTAAAGAACTTGGAGAAAAATCCGGTTTATAAGATCAAGTACTTTGACAAATACGGAAACCCAACTGAAAAGCCTGAATTAAGCTTACCAATTCCTGCAGGGTTAACTGCTGCAAAAGTAGTTGACAAGTATGTTGCTGCTATTGGTGGTGCTGAAAAAGTAGACGCTGTTAAAACAATGATGTTTGTTTACAAAGCCACTATTCAAGGAAATGAATTGGAGTTAACTAGAAAGATCGCAGGACCAAACAAAGAGTCTAACGTGATCACTTTTGGTGGACAAGTATTCCAAAAACAAGTATTTAACGGAGAAAAAGGATATTCAGTTCAACAAGGAAGAAGACAAGAATTATCTGGTGAAGAGTTAGAAACTGCAAAGGCTAAAGCATTACCTTTTGAAGATATTGCTTATAAAGCCGGTAAGTTAGACAGAATCGAGTCTATTGATGGAAACAATATGTACATCATCAAATTCAAGGATGCTGAGATCTTCTATGATGTAAAAACAGGATTGAAGATAAAATCTATGAGAACTGTAAAAGGTCCTCAAGGAGATGTTCAAGTTCCATCAAACTATTCTGATTACAAAGCTGTGAACGGAATTCTAATTCCTCATAAGTTTGAACAAGGAATGGGAAGATTCACATTGAACTTTGAGTTAAAAGAAGTAAAGATCAACGAAGGAGTTTCTGATAAAGATTTCGAATAAGATCTTACTTTTAAGTATATATGAAAGCTGTTCACATTTGTGAGCAGCTTTTTTATTTGGCTTTGTTTACCAAGTATACTCCAAACATAATAATGGCACCTCCTAGCAATTGTAGAAAGCTCAGTTGTTCTCCATCTATAATTCCCCACATTACCGCTACAATTGGAATCAAATAGGTAACAGAAGCCGAAAAAACCGGTGAAGAGATCTGCACCAACTTATTAAACATCACTTTGGCAATTCCGGTTCCTACAACAGACAGAATTGTAATATATCCTAAAGCTGACATAGACTCATCATTCCATTCAAAATCTACATGGAAATCTGTAAAATACAACACTAACAACGCAGGAATAATAAGCAACAAGAAATTCCCGGTTGTAATAGCCAAAGCATTGAGATCGTGTAAGTGCTTTTTAACAATATTCACATTGAAGGCATATCCTACAGATGAAATTACCACCAATGAAGCATACCAGTAATTTTGATCCGGGTTTAAATGTGCTCCTTTTAAAATAAGGATGGTTGTTCCAACCAATCCGATCAAAATCCCGACCAATTGCTTTTTCTTGAAAGCAAAACCAAAGACAATGGCTCCAACAATGAATGTATTAAAAGGCGTCAAAGAGTTTAAGATCGCAGAAATAGAACTATCGATCTTTGTAATGGCAAAAGCAAACAGAAAAGAAGGAAAGAAAGTTCCCAAAACAGCAGTGTAAAATATATATATCCAGTGTTTTTTCTGAATCAACTTTAAACTGTTAAACCCTATTAACAGCAAAAATACCGCTGTGATAATCATTCTTAACGATCCCAGCTGAATGGGAGTTAAACCTATAAGGGATTTCTTAATTAAGATAAACGAACTACCCCAAACTATTGCTAGTATAATCAGATAGAGCCACTTTCTCTGTTGGTTACTCATAGTTGATGTTAAAATCAATGCAAAAGTCCGATAATTCTTCTAAAATCAATCATTTATTACATAAATTTGTACGATCAAAGTATAACAAAAAGCAATTATGAAAATTCGCCATATTATAATCGCAATGCTGGTTGTAACTTTTACAATGAGCTCTTGCAAAAAAGAAGCTGAAAAAAAGGAAGTAACAAATGAGAAAACAGAAGTGCTTGCTGCTGACCTGCAAACTGTTTCTTTGAATATTTCAGGAATGACCTGTGAGATTGGTTGTGCTAAAACAATTCAATCAAAGCTTTCTAAAAAAGAAGGTGTAGCTTCTGCAAAAGTTGTATTTACAGATAGCTTAGCTACAATTGAATTTGACAAAAACAGAACTTCGAAAGAAGATTTGATCTCTTTTATCGGAGGAATTGCCGGAGGAGATTTGTATACTGCTTCTGAAGCAACAGAGGCCGCTTCTAAAAAGTAATTATTTAAACCCATTATAAAGTAAAGGCTTCTGTTTTCAGGAGCCTTTTTTCGTTGTTTTTGAGTTATCTTTGCATAAATTTTCCAGAGATGAAAAAACGGTTTCCTCTTTTCGTTAAAATCACTTTAATAGCTATCTATCTTATCTTCTTGGCCGGGTCTGTTGTTCGAATGACAGGGTCTGGAATGGGATGCCCGGATTGGCCTAAATGTTTTGGTTATTATATCCCTCCAACATCAGAAGATCAGATTACCTGGAAACCGAATACTTCTTTTGAGAAAGGAATGATCATTATCAAAGATGAAGCATTGTATGTTGCTGAAAAAGCTGTGACAACTACTTCTGAGTTCAATAATGACAACTGGGAAAAATATACCAAACACGACTATGCGAAGTTCAACAAGTTTCACACTTGGACAGAATATATCAATCGTTTAACATCTGTTCTTGCAGGAATTCCATTGCTATTAATGCTCATTGGTTCTTTTTCTTTCTGGAAAGAAAAGAAGGCTATTACACTCCTCTCCATTGGAGTCTTTCTTTTATTTGCCTTTGAAGCTTGGCTAGGAAAAACTGTTGTTGATACTAATCTAACACCTATAATTATTACAATACACATGGCGGTTGGACTGGTTATCATTGCATTGTTATTACAATTACGATTCATTCTTACCGAAAAGGACAAAACATATAATTACAACACCGCCTTTAACAGACTATTGATCATTTCTGTGGTATTTTCTTTGATTCAAATTGTAATGGGAACACAAGTTCGCCAGTTTATTGATGAGCAGGTGAAGTTATTTGGTTTTGAAAACAAAGAGTATAGTTTGATGAATCCTAGTTTTAAATTTTACTTCCATCGTTCCTTTACCATTGCCATTGTACTTGTAAACTTAGGAATGTTCTATTTAAATCAGGTGAAAAACTTAGGGTACAAATTGGTAAACTGGATTCTAGCACTATTGTTCATAGAAACCATTACCGGAATCTTAATGTACTATGCAGACTTCCCTATTGGAACTCAAGCTGTTCATTTATTATCAGGAGCATTGTTATTTGGGGTACAGTTCTATCTGTGGTTACAGAGTAGGAAAATAAAAGTGGCAGAGCAGAACTCCTAAGAATTCATACTCTACCACAAGGGAATATAAGCTTAATTCTTTTTCAATATTACTTTAAAAATCACATTGGACGCTCTTGATTTTCTAGGTCCAAAAGTTGCAGGATTGGCATGAAATGCTTCAATTCCTCCGTACACATGTCCTATAACAATATCTCCGTCACCGGCATTTGCTAAATCAATGATCTCTGTTTCTTCTTGTTGCCACTTTCCATTGGCGTCGGTATACCAAGCTTTTGTAAGAGGTAATGAGCTGTTGGCAAAAAGTATGGCCTCCGCTCCATAAAACGGTGCTTTGTTTTGACTACTCTTGTTGAATAAATTATCGGGTTGAATCAACTCATGGCTACTGCTTATAGGATATTGTCCTATGTTGGTTTCTATACGAACAGCCGTGTTAGTAAACCCGGACAAGAATCCGTTCTCTGAGAATTTTCCATCTCCAATACCTCCCAACAAGTACGTATGAGATATGTCGGATGCAGAATCATACAATACAAATGACGGACATGCATATACATTGTAATTATTCTGATTGTACGCTTTGTCTTGTGTAAACAATCTTCCTTCGTTATTTGCCCAACTTGGATGAATGTAGATAGCATCGTTCCAAGCTTGCAAGTTATTGTCGTTTCCAGCTTTAAAAACCCCGGCATAAATGGCTATTCCTTCTTGAATTTTTTGGTTTGCCGGACTCTTGTATATCGCAGGAACTATAGGCTGGTCTCTTCTTCTGAAGTTTGAAAGATCATCTGCAATGGTAGCAGTTGGGTCAATCACATCCGTAATAGGATTTCCAAGACTAATGGTTAATTGATGTAAGGTGTCTTTTGAAATGGTAAAAGGATAGGCTGCATCTTGGTACTTTTGGAAACCAGAACAGTTGTTTCCAAAACAATGCCCGGTAACTGCATAAAAGTTAATTCCTACTTTTAAAAGCTCTGCCCCGGTAACTGCCAGTTGCTTGTTTCTTCCAAATGAAAATAGTTTTGATGCATCAACATTTGCATAATCTCCTTTTACAAGGTTTACTAATGATGGCACGTGTATCTTTCCTACGTGGTCGTAACTGATAAAGTTGTACCCTTTTGCAGCAGTCTTTTGAAAGTTTTGAGGTCCATAACCTCCCACTACATACAAATAATCTCCATCTTGCCTTACCAGTGGATTTGAATTTCTAAAAACACTTTCAAACCCCTGTATTGCTTTGTAGTTATTAGGATACTTACTTTTTAATGTTGCCTTCATATCATCCAAAGAGATTGCTGTTCTTGTGTCTGTACTTACATTGTACACAAAAATGCTATCGTTATAGGATGGTGGAGGAAAAGAAGTATCTGTATAATTTCCTGTCATGTCATGCAATCCTCCATTGTCTTCAGACTGATTGGTTCTTCCTGCAAAGAGTAACCACTCTTCACCATTTACAGCATGAACAAAAGATTGTAGTGATGGTGCATTCTTATTAGCCAAAGAATCTACATAGAGTGTGTATCCAAAATCTGAGGTACTGTTGTCGTTTATGGCTATTCCCGGTTCACAGGAGTAGACCAAAGAAATTCCCAGAAAGAGAACTCCTAATTTTAAGATATAGTTTTTCATGATGGTTAGTTTAATAGTTGACAATACAACAGACTAACTTACATCAATAAGAAGAGATAATAGAGCGTATAAATACCTGATTTTTAGAACACAGAGCTATTCTTCTTTCCACTGCAACGTTTCCATAAGCTTGAGAACGTCTTTTTTAATATGGGCAACAGCAGGAAGTACAGAGTCGTAATTGGGTTTTGTTCTGAAGTACAATGCTCCTTTGATAAAGTGTTTTGTGCTATCTGTTATATGAAACTGTATTTGAGAAGCTGCATTTCCTGTAATTTCATAAAGGGTTCCAAAAACCCTTTTTTTAGCATCGGTATAATCGTTTGAAGAAATCTGTTCTGCTTTGACGGCATGTTTAAAAACTAACCTTTCTGATTCTACCAGCAGCTCTCTCAGATTTCCATCTATGGTTCTATAGGTAACATCTAGAGATGCTTTTAGATTTGGATATTGGATTTTTAACCAGTTTTTTGGCTCATCCTTTACAATAGAATTTTGAGGTACTTCGAAGGAAAATGGTCGCTTAAGTTTTAATGGTTCGTAGCTTGCTTTTTGATACTTTAAGCTAAGAAACCCTTTAGGTTTTGGAAGTGTTTCATTATCGCATGAAGCGAATAAAAAGAATAAAATAATAATACCAATATTACGCATTGCTGTGCCTTGTCACTTTTAATTGTTTGATTCGTTTTCTATCTAAAGCTTCAATGGTAAACGTATAATTATCAAACTTTATTTTCTCACCTATCTTAGGAAATTTTCCTGATACTTCTAAAATGAAACCTGCAATAGTTTCAGACTCTCCTTTTTCTTCTTCAAACTTTTCTTCATCTTCATCATCCAGGATTTTACAAAAATCTTTGATGGTAATTTTTCCGTCAAAAATGTAATTGTTTGCATCAATCTTAGAATAAGCAAGATCATCATCATCAAATTCATCATTGATATCCCCAACAATTTCTTCTATTACATCTTCCAGTGTTACAATTCCACTAGTTCCTCCATATTCATCTACCACAATAGCAAGGTGATTCTTCTTTTCTCTGAAATCATCCAATAAATCGTCTAGCTTTTTGTTTTCAGGAACAAAGAACGGCTCTCTTAATAGCTTTTGCCACTTAAAACTTTTCTTATTTAAATGCGCAAGCAGATCTTTTGCATACAACACTCCTATGATATTATCTATAGAGTCGTGATAGACGGGGTTTCTAGAATATCCATTCTTTAAAATCTTTTTCAGAACCTCTTCATAAGGTTCATCATCAGAGAGTGCAAAAATATCTATTCTAGGCTTCATAATCTGCACTGTTTCTGTGCTTCCAAAGCTCACAATACCTTCTAGTATCTTTTGCTCGTCTTTGGTTGTAGCATCGTCAGAAGTAAGCTCTAATGCTTGCGATAGGGTTTCTACTGAAAAGTTTGAATTGCCATTACCCAAACGCTTCTCGATAACTCCAGTTAAATTGGTTAACAAATAACTTAAAGGTGTAAACAATACGTTCAACACTTTTATCGGTCTCGACATAAATCCGGAAAATCGTAATGATCTTCTAGAGGCATACACTTTGGGCAATACTTCTCCAAATAGCAAGATGAGAGAAGTAACCATAACTACTTCTATAAAGAACCTTAAGGTTGTATTTTCTATATGACCGAAAAAATCTAGATCTGCAAACAGCAATACAATAAGAATATTGATAAAGTTATTTGTGATAAGAATGGTTGCCAGTAACTTTTTTGGCTTCTCTAACAGTTTTACGATCAAACTTTCTCCTTTGGATTCTTCCGATAGTTTATCCAAATCTGTTTGAGACAGTGAGAAAAAGGCAACTTCAGTTCCTGAGATGAGAGCGGAAGTAATCAATAACAACAACAGAACAACCATTTCTATGATTTCCATTGTTTCAGGAATTGCTAAAAGAATAAATAAAGGTTCAGGATCAGGGTCCAATTTCTAGAGTTTGGTTCGACTTAAAATGGTAAATCATCATCTTCTTCAATAACAGATTTAGATCCTTCTGTCGCTTGAGATTGATGTGTTGTATTAGAAGGAGTTGGAGCTCCTGCTTCATTTTTGGAAGATAAAAAGGTCATATTTGTTACATGTATTTCTGTCGTGTAACGTTTTTGTCCGTCTTGCTCCCACTGACGGGTTTTGATACGCCCTTCACAATATACCTTATCTCCTTTAGAAAGGTATTTTTCACATGTTTCAGCAAGCTTGTTTCTCACAACAATATTGTGCCATTCTGTGGTACTAACTCTTTCTCCCGTTTGTCTATTTGTATAGGTTTCATTGGTAGCAATAGGAAATCTTCCGATAGAATTTCCTCCTTCGAAATAATTCATCTTTACCTCATCACCTAAATGGCCGATTAAAATAACTTTATTGATTGTTCCTGACATAGCTTGGAATTGATTATCATATCAAATGTACTAAAAAAAATTGTGTGATTTTTTATTAAAGTCTTCTATAAAATTTGAGATCAAAACCGGAACCGGATATTTCTCTATGTCGTACCAATGAATAGTAGCCTTTGTATTTTCTTTTAGTTTGATGATCCAAAAACGTGTGTGCAAATGTTGATGCGAAAGTTTGTGAACAATAGCATCCTTATTATATAGTTGGATTTTACTTTTTGAAGGAACTTTTTGTTGAAAAGCCTCCATTGTAATTAATGTGCTTTCTGCTACTTCCTTTGCTGTTTCTATCAATGGAAACTGATACATTCCTTGCCAAATTCCTTTCCCTTTACGTTCTTCCAGTTCTGTTGTTCCGTCTTCCGTTACAAAAACTAAATAATTAAAGAATCTATTTTTGATCTTTATTTTCTTCTCCTTAATAGGTAAGATCTTTGTAAGTCCTTTTTCATTGGCGACACAACTATTGTTTATTGGACATTCTTCACAATTGGGGTTTTGGGGTTTGCATTGTAAGGATCCAAAATCCATAATCGCTTGATTAAATGTTCCCGGTTGTTCTACATCAATCATAGATTGTGCTAAGGCTTTGAACTCTTTTATCCCTTTAGTACTATTAATAGGTGTATGTATTCCAAAGTATCGTGCCAGAACTCTATATACATTTCCATCTACAACAGCTGTAGGTTCATCAAAACAAATAGATGCAATTGCCGATGCTGTATAATCTCCTACTCCTTTTAATTTGAGTAATTCTTTATATGTTGACGGAAAAACTCCTTGAAGATCTTGTGTTATATATTTTGCGGTAAAATGGAGGTTTCTAGCTCTTGAATAATACCCCAATCCTTGCCACATTTTAAGAACGGTAGATTCTTCTGCGTTTGCCAAGTTTTCTACCTTAGGAAATGCCTCTGAAAACTTGAGATAATAACTCAATCCTTGAGCAATTCGGGTTTGCTGCAACATAATTTCTGAAAGCCAAACCAAATAAGGGTCTTTGGTTTTACGCCAAGGGAGCTCTCGATTGTTTTGTAAGTACCAGTAAATTAATGTGTTAGAAAAATTCATTGAAATTTTTTACAAAAGCAAACTTACGTCTTAAAATTGACATAAATTTATTCGATTCCTTTTACGGAATCGATTAATTATCATATATTTGCCACCGCATTTTTTAGAAAATAATAACTTAAAATATAGTAACATGACGAAAGCAGATATTGTATCGAAAATCTCGGACAAATCAGGAATTGAAAAAGCAGATGTATTAGCAACCGTTGAGGCATTTATGTCAGAGGTTAAAGATGCTTTAGAAAATGGCGATAACGTATATTTAAGAGGTTTTGGTAGTTTTATCATCAAAACTAGAGCGGAGAAAACAGGAAGAAATATTTCTAAAAACACTACTATTAAGATCCCAGCTCACAATATTCCAGCTTTTAAACCAGCTAAGACTTTTACTGAAGGAGTAAAAAACAAAGTGGTTGTAAAGTAATTAATACGAACCTAAATCGTAAGATTTAAAAAACATTAGACAGTTATGCCAAGTGGTAAAAAAAGAAAGAGATCGAAAATCTCTACACACAAACGCAAGAAAAGAGCTAGAGCTAACAGACATAAGAAAAAGTAAGGTCTGACCCTTACTTTTTCTTTTTAGCGACTAGCCAAAAAACGTTCATTGAAATAGAGGTGTTTATTCTGCAGAAAGCAGAAGCCTCGCATGGTATTAAAAATACCTGTACAATTTAATCCATCGTACAGCAACGTAGCTGTATGGTATAAAACCATTTCAGTATGAAAACAGAATTAATTATTCGTTCGAATTCATCTGATATTGATTTTGCCTTACTAAAAGATGGAAAACTTATAGAACTCAACAAAGAGACAAGTGACAACAAATTTTCTGTTGGCGATATATTTTTAGCCAAAATAGGAAAAGTGTTGCCGGGCTTAAATGCAGCCTTTGTGAATGTTGGATATCCGAAAGACGGATTTTTACATTATCACGATCTAGGTGCACAAGTTCAATCTCTAAACAAGTTTATTAAGAAAGTAAGCACAGGTAGGTACAAAGAATTTACTTTAAAAAACTTTCGTTTTGAAAAAGACATCAATAAAGACGGAAGTATTAATGATGTACTAAAATCAGGTCAAAATTTATTAGTACAAATTGTAAAAGAGCCCATTTCCACCAAAGGCCCCAGATTAAGCTCAGAACTTTCAATAGCAGGGAGGTATTTGGTACTGGTTCCTTTTTCTGATCGAATTTCTGTATCGCAAAAGATTGCAGACCCAAAGGAAAAGGATCGATTAAAAAGATTAGCTAAAAGCATCAAACCCAAAGGTTTTGGTGTTATTTTAAGAACTGTTGCAGAAGGAAAAAAAGTAGCAGAACTTGACAAAGATTTACAAAATTCACTAGGACGATGGAAAAGCCTATGTAAACATATAGCAAACACTAACACTCCAACAAAGATCTTAAGTGAATTAAACAGAGCATCTTCTATTTTGAGAGATGTGATGAACGATTCTTTTACAAATATTGTTACCAACGATGAAACTCTTAAACTAGAAATTAAAGAGTATTTACAAGAGATCTATCCTGAAAAGGAAAACATTGTAAGACTTCACAGATCTAAAGTTCCTATTTTCGAGAAATATGGAATAGAACGTCAAATAAAGACATCCTTCGGAAAAACAGTTTCCATGAGTAAAGGAGCTTATTTGGTAATTGAACACACAGAAGCCTTACACGTTATTGATGTAAATAGTGGTAACCGTTCTAACAAAGCCGGATCACAAGAAGAAACTGCATTAGAAGTTAACCTAATTGCTGCCACAGAAATTGCCAGACAGTTGCAATTAAGAGATATGGGAGGAATTATTGTTGTTGACTTTATAGACATGCACAGTCCTGAAAACAGGAACAAATTGTATCAGCATTTGAAAGAACAAATGGCCTTTGACAGAACCAAACATAAAATACTACCGCCTAGTAAATTTGGGTTGGTACAAATTACCCGTCAAAGAGTCAGACCTGAATTAAGTATAAAAACAACAGAACCAAATCCTAATGCCAATGGAGAAGTAGAAGCTCCTATTGTCATTGTAGATAAGATTGAAGCAGAATTAGAGCGATTAGTTTCTAATCCAAAGAATAAAAAGGTTGAATTGAACGTGCATCCTTTTGTTGCTTCCTATCTTACCAAAGGAATATCATCAATTCGTTTTAGATGGTACCTAAAACACAAAAAGTGGATTCAAGTTATACCTAGAGATGCTTACAGATATTTACAGTACAAGTTTAAAGTACGTAAGTAAGGCATTTGTATATCAAAAATAAAACCCGCATTGTTTCCAATGCGGGTTTTTCTTTTTTAAACGTTTGTGTTTTGCTATATCATTTGTTAACAGCTACCTTGGTGTCTTCTTTCCAGGTACTAACGGAAGCAATTACATTGTTTTCATAGTTAATCTGACGTAAGATATTCTTCTTCCACTGAAACCAAGTTCCAACTTTCTTTCCGCCTTTATAATAACCTACAGCAATCTTATTTCCTTGCTTATCAAACTCTGTCCATTGTCCTGTTAACTTAAGATCTTTGAAAAACCCTTGTTTATGAACCGTACCATCTTCATAGTAGTAAGTTGCTTTCACTAAGTCTCCCACTGCTTCATATGTTGGCTCTTTGTCTTGTGCTTGCACTAACGAAACTGCTAATAAACAAGCAATAGCTAATAACTTTTTCATGTCTTATTCGGGTTTTAGTTAACAATTATATTACAAATATAACCAAAAATTTACGTTAAACAAACTTTCGATTAACATTCACTTAACATTAAGTTAACATTAGAACCAGAAGCCTAAATTGAAAAGCCAATATTTCTCTTTGTTTTCGGGAGACCAACTGTATTTTAACTCTATTGGTCCTAAACGGGTGTCTAGACTATACCCTATAGCATATCCGGAGAGTACATCTTCAAAAAGATCACGACCATCACTAAACACATTCTCATCAACTCTACCGTAATTAGCTAAAAAAGTAGCATAATGGTTTTGCCCCACTCGATACCTGAACGAGAACTCAGAACGCAAGAATGATTTTCCGGATATCTGTGCAAATTCATATCCATAAAAAGGTCGGAAGGTGTTGATGTAATTTTGATTGTATCCTCCTAAATAATAATCAAACACTGTGGATTCCGGGTTTTCAAAAGTAAATCCGGCATCATTGGTATATTGGAAGGTAAGTTTATCAAAGAAGGTAGTTGCAAAGCCTACACGTCCTCCTAATTGCATAAATGATTTAAAATTATCTAAATGGTCAGAAGACCAGGCATACCATTTTCCTCCTACATCAGCATAGAATCCTTTTGTAGGGAACGATTTCTTATCATAGGTATCTAACTTCAAATAGGTAGAAAAGTTTACGTAATTGCTATTATCAAAGACCACCTGACTATCATTTTGTCCTGTGAGGGTTTCGGTTGTGATCTGTAAATTCTTGATCTCTGCTCCAAACCCTAAAGCAAACTTCCTACTAAAGGTTGTTTGAATAAATACCTCATTGGTAAAATCTGTGTAATTCAGTTCTATTTTATTGATTGTAGGATTGTCTTCTGTATTGAATCTCGTATTGGTTTTAAAATGGTTGTATCTAGACTTTAGTCCGTAACTGGTATAAAAACCATTGTCTACAAAGTAATTGAGGTTGTATCGGATTCGATCTCCTAAGATCATATCAACAGAAAGCTCATCGTTCTTGATTAACAATCGTTTATGGATAAAGGTTGCCAGTAAAGCCGATTGATATAATTCATCGTAATGAGCTCCCAAACTTATACTGGTCTTTTGTTTCTTTTCTATCACATAGAAATGCAACTTTCCACCCTTGATCTCGTAATTGATTCTATCATAATTATCTGTAGTTGCTAAAAAGTTAATACGTCGGGTTAACTCTTTTCTGTTGATCTTATCTCCAACCCTAATCTTTAGTTTACCTCTTACAAAAGCAGGTGTGTAATTCTCTGCACCAAAAACTTTTATTTCTTTGATTACAAAAGGTTCGTCTACCATTTTTATCAAAGACCTATCTTTCTTTTGCTTCTGTAGCTTAGCAATACTATCGAAAACCTTTCGATATTTTTTTCCTGCTTTGTCTCCTTCAGACATAATACCGGCACTCTTATTAAAATCTACTACAGTAAATTCAGAAATATCCGGTTTGATATATACATCACAATCTTCTTCTCCTTTTTTACTCTGTTCGTAAATGTCATAGCTCACGATCTGATTCAAAATCTTCACCACAGAGTTTAATTCATCTCTTTTGATCAACTCACTTTGCACATCAACTCCGATGATAATATCCAGCCCTTTCTCTTTCATGATATCTGAAGGAAAGTTATTGGCAATTCCTCCATCCAACAACAAATGTCCATCCATATCAACCGGATTCAATAAGGTTGGGAATGATCCACTGGCACGTAATGCTAAAGGTAAAGATCCTTTTTCCAGCATTACCATTTGTCCGGTTTCTGCATCAGTGGCAACACAAAAGAAAGGAATGGGTAATTTTTTAAAATCAGTGATCGTATCTACATGTGATAATACATAGTTGAATAGATCCAATACATTTTGCCCTTTAGAAACGGCTCTGGGCAATCCTATTCCCTTTTTGGTAAATGGTAGAGTAATGGCATGTTTTTCTCCAAATTCTTTATCAAAAAAGGGCTTAGCGCTTCTGGGAAGCACATCTTGCAATACATTTTCTAGATTGATGGAGTCTACAATCCTTTCTATTTGTACTCCTGAATATCCTGCCGAGTACAAACCTCCTATGATTGCTCCCATACTGGTTCCTCCAATATAATCGATCTGTAAACCTGCCTTATCAATCTCTTTTAAAACACCAACGTGTGCCAATCCCTTTGCTCCACCGCCACTTAGAACCAAACCTACTTTAGGCTGCTTCTTTTGCGCTAAGCTTAGCAAGGGTATAAACAGGATGATCAAAAATATTTTCTTCATTTCTTTTTTCATTCATCCTGCAAGGCAGGATTACTTTTTAGCAGTGTTATAATACTGAAATATCTTTTGGGCTCTCGATTCGCCAACCACTTCTTTCAGTTCTTCAAAGGTAGCGCTTTTCACACGCTTGGCTGATTTAAATTTACGTAACAAAGACGTTATGGTTTGTTTGCCTACATCCGGAATTTGCTCTAACTCAGATTGTATAGCACTCTTACTTCTCTTGTTGCGGTGAAACGTGATTCCAAAACGATGCGCTTCATTTCGTAAATGCTGAATGATCTTTAGGGTCTCCGATTTCTTATCTAAATACATCGGAATAGAATCTCCCGGATAATAAATTTCTTCCAATCGTTTAGCAATTCCAATGATGGCAATCTTTCCACGTAATCCTAACACATCCAAACTTTTTAATGCAGAAGAGAGCTGTCCTTTTCCTCCATCAATAATAATTAACTGTGGTAAAGATTCTCCTTCAGAAAGCAGTCTTTTATATCTTCTATACACTACCTCTTCCATAGACGCAAAATCGTCAGGTCCTTCCACTGTTTTGATATTAAAATGGCGATATTCTTTCTTGCTCGGCTTTCCGTTCTTAAATACCACACAAGCTGCTACAGGATGTGTTCCTTGAATATTTGAATTGTCAAAACACTCAATATGTCTAGGCTCTTCAGAAAGTCTCAGATCTTTTTGCATCTGAGTCATGATTCTTTTCACATGTCTGTCAGGATCAACGATTTTTATTTGTTTGAATTGTTCTTGACGGTAATATTTTGCATTTCGCTCAGATAATTCTACAATTCGTTTTTTATCTCCCAGCTTTGGCACCGTAACTTTTACGTTATCCCCTAAGTCAACCTCAAATGGCACGTAGATTTCTTTAGATACTGAGTTGAATCGTTGTCGAATCTCCACAATTGCCAGTTCCAGCATTTCTTTATCTGTCTCATCCAACTTCTTTTTTATTTCGGTTGTATGAGATTGAATAATGGCTCCGTTGGCAATCTTAAAGAAGTTTATATACCCATAGCTTTCATCAGAAATAATAGAAAAAACATCTACGTTGTTGATGGTTGGATTCACTATGGTAGATTTTGCTTGGTAGTTGGATAACAACGATACCTTTTCTTTGATTTTTTGCGCTTCTTCAAACTCCATCTTTTCAGCAAAAGACATCATTAACTTTTCAAAAGCTTCCAAACTTTGTTTAAAGTTTCCTTTGATGATGTTTCGAATGGCCTTGATGGTCTCATTATAACTGGTTTCTGTTTGTAAATTCTCACAAGGCCCTAAACAGTTTCCTAAATGATATTCTAAACACACCTTATACTTTCCGGCATCTATCTTTTCTTGACTTAGGTCGTATGTACAGGTACGTAAAGGATAGAGTTCTCGAATTAGATCCAACAATGCTTTTACAGTTCTTACATTGGTATACGGCCCAAAATATTCCGATCCGTCTTTCACCACATTTCTCGTCATAAACACTCTTGGGAAACGCTCTTTTTTGATACAAATCCACGGATAGGTTTTGTCATCTTTCAACATGATGTTGTATCGTGGTTGATACTTCTTGATGAGGTTGTTTTCTAACAACAAGGCATCTGTTTCTGAATTGACAACAATATGCTTTATAGACACGATCTTCTTAACCAATACTCGAGTCTTGGCGTTCTCATGATTCTTGGTAAAATAGGAAGCAACTCTTTTTTTTAAGTTCTTGGCCTTTCCTACATACAGGATTTGATCTTCCTTATCGTAATACTGATAGACTCCCGGAGCATCGGGTAGGGTTTTGATCTGAACTTCTAGTGCTGTAGGCATACAACGAAAATACCACTTTTACAGGAATGTATCAATGCGAAAAAAGCGAATAAAGATTTGATTCTGTATTTAACATAATTTATCTTCTTCTCCCCATTTTTGGGTAGCCAGAAAAGAGTAGGTAAAAATACCTGTTTTTTAATTTTCTTAACACCTATAAATTAAAAACCCTCTATTTTTAGGCTTCCTTTCAAATAAGTCTAACTAAAATTTTAAAAACATGGGTTACGAAAACAAACAAATCACATTAGAACAAGCCGTTGCATGGACGGAAAAGTGGAGAGAAACATGTCCTCACAATTGTAAAGCCTTTTTAATTCCTGTACAGGACTTAGTAGGTGTCTTAAAAGAAATTGGAGTAATCAAGGAAGCCGGAAAAACCGGTTTGTTTGTAGTAGACGAACAAACACCCAACGGAGTGCGTGCATACATGGCCATTGATGAAAATGAGAAAGCCGGAGGGGGTGAAAAGATCATTTTGTTAGGAACTGAACCTCAAATTGATTATGATAAAAAGAAGATCGTTCAAAGAGATATTATCAACGGAAAATTAGATAATAAAGGGCATTATATAGATCCAAAGAATGTTGGCTTATCTGATGATGAGATCAATACAGGTATTTATGATTTTTCTGAACCTTGCCCCGATTGGTGCGATGATAAAAGCCCTCTAAATGGTTATTAGTGAATTCTTTAGAGGCATTGCATATTTTGGGTATCTAATTTTAGCAATAAACACTATTATTTATTTTAAAAGCTATCGTGGAAAATCGATAGCTTTTAAAATATTTACTTTTTATCTTTTATTTTGTCTAATTATTCAACTAACTACTAGTGCTGTTAGATTAATTGGTGAGGAAAATATCTTCTTGTCTCACTATTATTTTGTCGGGCAATTCATTTTAATAAGTATATTCTACAGAAACTTACTTAAAAAGTATATCTACAAAAACTTGGTCTTAGTGTTAATGCTTTTGGTCTCTACTTTTTTAATCATTTTCTATATAAAGTACCCTGACAGGTATTTTAGATTTAATATTATTGAAATTGTCATCACTTCTGTCCCTATTCTTACATATTGTTTTCTTTTTTTACTCCAAAAAATAGATCACCCTGAAAAAAAATATGTCTATATAAGTTCAGGGATCTTATTATATTTATTATGTAGTACTTTACTATTTGTTTCCGGAAATATAGAAGCTTCTATCAAACGTTATATTTGGTATTCAAATGTTATACTATATCTTGTTTACCAAATCTTAATCTTCATAGATTGGTATAAAAACTTCCGTAAAAAAGAGCTTTCTTCTTAAGAGTTTTAAAAACAACAGCCACCTCTTTTTCAATTATTTACATTTTTTAGTACCTTAGCTCCCCAGCAAAATCAACCAACCCATGAAGACAAAACAATTGTTACTCGCTCTTTTTGCACTCATCGTAGTGGCAGCCTGTACTGAACAGGATGGCGAGCTTCCTGGAACCTCCCCTGTAAATAACATTGTTGATCTTAAAAAAAACTGGCAAAACAGTTCTTTGGATAACGACTTCTTTGATCAGCAGGCAAAAGTTTCCCATTACAACTTCGAAAAAAGAGATATCAATAATGCTTTGAGAATTCGAAATGTGGCTGCTTTTCGTTTTGTGTTAGGTTTGGTGGAAAATGAACTTCAAGTGGTAATGGTTGGTGTGGATGAAAAAGGAAAAGAGATTTTAAAGATATTTTCAAACCCATACAAAGGAAATGCATACAAAGATGCTATTCGCAGTCTTAAAGAAAGCTCTTTTACGTACGAAACAGAACGTATAAATCATCCTGTTATAGGAGGTCATTTGTTGCCTTATTCTAAGGTATATGAATATTTACACAGGTGGGAAACTGCCTTACCTACCAAAAACATCGAAGAGATGATCTCTGATGAAGGTATTCGTTATCGTTACTTTACCATGAAAAGAGAGTTAATGATGGAGATGATCTCCAAAACACAAGTATCTTGCATTGCTCTGTTTTTTGGCTTGAACGATCGTAGCGAACTAACTACTGTATTTTTACAAAAAGATGGTTTGAATCAGCTAATTCTTCAAAACGAAAAATATCCATTAAAAAGTGGTGAAGCTATAGATTTTATAAAACCTTGTCCTACTGACTGTGGTTCTATAGAATAGTACTTTTTTCCCTTTCTTTTTAGCTCTAAAAAAACGAATTCAGGAACCAAACCACTTGTTTTACAGATAAATACCGTTTTATTTCCTTCTAAATCCCCGTAAAACTACCTATTTTTTTTACCTATGTTAAGAGATTTGTGAGAATCTATACCTCTTTTTTGTATCTTCGGATACAATCAACCCTCCCCTCATGGAAAAACTGTTTTCGGAAGAAAATCAGATAGTTACTATTGTAATTATCGGGGTACTGCTTCTCCTTTTAATGGCGGTAGCACTCTTGTTGTTCTTCTTTTTCTCCAGGAAAAAGATCGTTGAGAAGGAGTTAGAGAAGAAAGAGATGGAAATAGAACACCAAAAAGAGATCATTCATGCCACCATCCTTACCCAGGAAAAAGAGCGCAAACGTATTGCGCAAGATCTGCATGACGACATCAGTTCTAAACTGAATGTAATTCTTTTAAATTCCAACTTTTTGATTGATGGAGATCTTTCTCCTGATGAGTATACCAAGGTAAATGAGAACATCATTAAGGTGACCAAAAAAACCTTAGGGAATGCTCGTAAAATAGCTCATGACCTTTTACCGCCTATCCTATCAAAGTTTGGCTTACAACCGGCCATAGAAGAGTTGATAGATGAGTACAATATGAGCAAGAAAGTATACATAGAATCTAATATAGAATATCCCGTAGGGGAATTAGATAAAACTCAAGAACTTCATGTTTTTCGTATCGTTCAGGAATTGGTAAACAACTCGGTACGTCACGGAAAATCTGAAAACATTTCTTTAGACTTTAAAAAAGGACAGGAAGATTTAGCCATCGACTATAAAGACGATGGTGTAGGATTTAGTCAGGAAATCCTGAATCAAAAGAAAGGTTTAGGAATGAAAAATATAGAAAGTCGCGTTGAACTTCTCAACGGCGAACTTATGATACAGAGTGCTATTGATGAAGGAATCAAAGTTTCAATCATTTTTTAAACTATACAGATGAAAGGAAAAATTCAAATTGTAATTGCAGACGACGAGCAGCTCTTTCGCAAAGGAATGAGATTCCTATTGGAAAGAGACGAAGACTTTGAGATCCTCTTTGAAGCTGGAGACGGACAAGAACTTGTAGACCGTTTAAAGTCTTCTGAAGAGAAACCGGACATCATTCTTATGGATCTTAAAATGCCTAATCTAAACGGGGTTGAGGCAACAAAGATTATCCATAAAGACTATCCGGATGTAAAGATCATAGCCTTAACCAGCTATGGCGGTAAATCATTTATTATTAATATGATCGATGTGGGGGCATCTTCTTATTTGCTTAAGAATACCAGTCCTAAAGATGTAATATTTACGATCAAAGAAGTAAACGAAAAAGGATTCTATTATAACGAAAAAGTGATGAAAATGATTCACGAAAACCTCCTATCGTCTAGCGGCAAAAAAATAAGAAGTGATTTGGACAAAAAACTGTTATCTAAAAGAGAGATTGAAGTGTTAGAACTTATTTGTGCTGAATACACAACCAACGAGATTGCAGAGAAACTATTTATTAGCCCAAGAACTGTTGATGGTCATAGAAACAATCTGTTGCTAAAAACCGGATCTAAAAATGTTGCCGGATTGGTTATCTATGGTATTCAGAAAAAATTAGTGGAATTGTCTTCTTCAGATTTTAATCTGTAGTCAATTCTTCTTTCTTTTTTTCTTCTTTCGGAAATGCTTTCTTATTGAAGATAAAAAGAAGGGCTACACCAATGGTAATGTAGGAATCTGCCGGGTTAAAGATATAATTAAAGAAACCTCCTGGTTTTCCTCCAATGACTGGAATCCAGCTGGGCCAAGTCCCCTCCCAAATTGGAAAGTAGAACATATCTACCACTCTTCCGTAAAACAGCTTCCCATAAGGCTCATCAGAAAACAGCGTGGCAACGCTATGTTGCGGTGCATCGAAAATAACACCGTAGAATACTGAGTCGATAATATTTCCAACGGCTCCTGCAAATATCAGAGCAATAGCAACAACAACAACATTTGGCATTTTCTTTTTGATGGTACTCATCAACCAATACACAATTCCTACGACAGCAACCAATCTGAAAAGCGTTAAGAATAATTTTCCTCCACTACCGCCAAATTCAAACCCCATAGCCATCCCGTTATTTTCAACAAAATGGATTCTAAACCAATCGAAAACCTTCACCTCTTCATTAATAATAAAGTGAGTCTTTACATAGATCTTAATAATCTGATCGATCAAAATGGCAAGTATAACGGTAATTAAGGCGATATTTTTCTTAGACATATCCTAAAAATTGTGCTCACAAAAATAACAATATTATTGACTATGAGCGCTCTGTTAACACAACATTGGCATTGATAGATCTAACCACCAGTTTATGTGCCTTCTTTTTCTTCTTTCTGTAAGGTGATTTTTGAGTTTCTTCGTTAAGAGATATTCTCCCTTTTCGGGTTTTGATATCGAGAGCATTCTGATGAACAGCAGCAAAAACAGTTCCTGTAAACAACTCTACTTCGGTAATTCCTTTAATGCCTTTGATCCTTACATTCCCTTTGTCGATAAGTATTCTAAGAATTCCTTCATATCCTTGGGTTTGAACATCAATGGTTTCTCCATACACGGTTACCTTTTTATTCTTAGGAATCTTTACCACAGCACTTACATTGCTGGGTGGGGCTAAAGGAAATTGGTTGATCTTATTGGTTATAGGATTTTCTATTTTCAGTTCGGTTTTGATACTTAAAACACAATTAAAATCGTTGCATGTAAAGTCATCAATAACACCTAAGCCATCAGCATCATAAATAATCATTTCCAACTCGTCAGAATCAGACTCTTCGATCACAAGATTATCAATCCCGTCTGTTTTCACCTCTACATAAGGTGCATTGCTTTTTACAGTTCGAACAATCTTTTGTTGAGCAGATAGTGCAACTGAGAAAAGAAAAAACAATAAGAGTATGCTGTGCTTCATATAACAAAGGTATCGCAAAAAATACAACGAGTCCCTTAATAGAAACATAAAAGATGAAGCAAATCTGATGATCTGCCTTTTAATGAATTGGAAAAAAATAGCACTTGATTAAATATCAGCATTATCTGCCGAATAGTATTTAAGTGCAAAATATGCAACAAAAATAATAAACACCAGTGCTAGTATCTGCCATACCATTATCCCCGAAGCGGCAATAGCTAATTCCATTTTTAAGTTAATTTGATTGTCCCCTAATAATTATCAGCAAGTTAGGAACGATTTTGATACTCGTCAATCCCCGAAAAACGTGAAATTTTTATCTCCCCATAAATGGGGATATCCGTTTTTTACTCTTCTGAAGAGTTCATTGTTTTTTCTAAGTGCTTGATTTTAAGGTCTAGGTATTTAGAGATCTTCCTATAGATCTTTATAAGTAATAGAAATACAAGAAAAACAGCTATTAATGCTAGCATTTGCCATATAAACAGTCCTATATTAAAGTTGTTAACTGAAGTTTCCAAAATACGAGCTGTTTAAAGGCTTCTGCCTTTTCTTTGAATATACTTTTTCTTTACATCCAAGTACTTACTGTACTTAAAATACAATCGAATAGCTAAACATATCACCGCAAATAGGATGATCATATTTATGTATACGATCGCCATGCCGATATAATCGATTTTATAAGTCATAGCTTGATTTGTCCCCACGTAAATATAACAACTTTTTAATTTATCGTTTGTTACATCTACTTTAACATGACTTTATATAAAGGTGAAGCATAAAAAAAGCTCCCGTTAGGAAGCTTGTTTTATTGTCTGCGTTTTGCCTCAATACTTAGTGTGGCATGAGGTACCAATTTTAAGCGTTCTTTCTGAATTAGCTTACCGGTAACTCTACAGACACCGTAGGTTTTGTTTTCAATTCGAATTAATGCATTCTTCAAGTCTCGTATAAACTTTTCTTGACGAATGGCCAATTGAACATTAGCTTCCTTACTCATAGTCTCAGAGCCTTCTTCAAAAGATTTAAACTGAGGAGAGGTGTCATCCGTTCCATTATTACTTCCATTCATGTATGAGCTCTTTAGCAATGCTAAATCTTCCTCTGCTCTACCAATCTTTTTAAGAATGATATCTTTGAACTCTTGTAAGTCATCATCAGAATATCTTGTTAATTCTGCTGCCATAATCTTACATTTTTTGTATTACAATTTTACTTTTAATTCCGTCAAATTCTACATCAATCCCTTCTGATAGTTCCTCTGCAAACACTAACTCATTGGTTAATGTTTCTGTCATGATGTACTCTCTATTGTTTTCAATAGACTTTTCTAATTCTTCAAACTTTAAAACTGTCAGTTTTATTTTGTCTGTCACTTCAAATCCAGAGTCTTTTCTTGCATTCTGAATCCTGTTCACCAATTCTCTGGCAACTCCTTCTTCACGTAAATCATCAGAAATTGTAACATCCAGAGCAACGGTTAACGCTCCTTCATTGGCTACTAGCCACCCTTCAATATCCTTGGAAGATATTTCTACATCAGCGAGCTCCAAGTTAATGATTTTTCCGTCAATTTCAACATGTATTTTTCCTTCTTTTTCAACTTTGGAAATATCCTCTTTTGTGAACTTTTGTATCGCACTGGAAATCAACTTCATGTCGCGTCCATACTTAGGTCCAAGCACCTTAAAATTAGGCTTAATTTGCTTAACCAAGATGTCTGAAGCATCATCCATCAACTCGATCTCTTTTACATTCACCTCTTGTTTGATTAAATCAGCTACCGCAGAAATTTCTTCCTTCTGTTGCTCACTATCAATCGGGATCATGATCTTTTGCAAAGGTTGACGAACTTTAATCATCTCTTTTGCACGTAATGACAACACCAAAGATGAGATGGTTTGTGCATTCTCCATCTTACGTTCAAGAGCTTTGTCTACATAGGAGACGTCGAACTCCGGAAATTGTGACAGGTGAACACTCTCAAAATTCTCTTTTTGTGATACAGCATTCAAATCTTTGTATAATTGATCCATGTAGAATGGTGCAATTGGCGCTCCTAACTTCGCAATGGTCAACATACAAGTATACAACGTCTGGTATGCAGAGATCTTATCTTTTTGATAGTCTCCTTTCCAGAATCTTCTTCTACTCAAACGCACATACCAGTTACTCAAATAATCTTGTGTAAAATCTGAAATGGCTCTCGCAGCTCTTGTAGGTTCATAAGCTGCATAGAATTTATCTACTTTTTCAATTAAAGTATGTAACTCAGACAAAATCCAACGATCTAATTCCGGGCGTTCTGCTAACGGAATGTCTTCTTCTGAGTAAGAGAACTTATCTATATTGGTATATAACGCAAAGAACGAATAGGTGTTGTAAAGTGTTCCAAAGAACTTACGTTTTACCTCTTCAATTCCGTCTACATCAAACTTTAAGTTATCCCAAGGGTTTGCATTGGCAATCATATACCAACGTGTAGCATCTGCTCCGTAGGTTTCTAAGGTTTCAAAAGGGTCGGTTGCATTACCAAGACGCTTAGACATCTTTTGTCCGTTCTTGTCTAATACCAATCCGTTAGAAACTACATTTTTGTAAGCTACGGAATCAAATACCATTGTTCCGATTGCGTGTAATGTATAGAACCATCCACGAGTTTGATCTACTCCTTCTGCAATAAAATCTGCCGGGAACGATTTGTTCTCGTCAATCAATTCTTTGTTTTCGAACGGATAGTGCCATTGTGCATAGGGCATTGATCCTGAATCAAACCAAACATCGATCAAATCGCTCTCACGTTTCATCGGTTTTCCTGATGGAGATACCAATGTAATTTGATCTACGATGTTTTTATGCAAATCGATGGTAGCATAGTTTTCTTCTGACATGTTTCCTACTTCAAAAGCAGCGAAAATATCTTCACTCATCACGCCTGCTTCAACTGCTTTTGCAATCTCTGCTTTCAATTCAGCTACAGAACCGATACAAATCTCTTCTTGTTTGTCTTCTGTTCTCCAAATAGGTAATGGGATTCCCCAATAACGAGAACGAGACAGGTTCCAATCGTTTGCGTTGGCCAACCAATTTCCAAAACGACCTTCTCCGGTAGATTTTGGTTTCCAGTTAATAGTTGAGTTCAACTCATGCATACGATCTTTGATATCCGTTACTTTGATAAACCAAGAGTCTAACGGATAGTATAAAATAGGCTTATCAGTTCTCCAGCAATTTGGATAACTGTGCTTGTATTTTTCTACCTTAAAGGCTTTGTTTTCTGTTTTTAATTTGATGGCCAATTCTACATCAACCGACTTTTCCGGCACTTCATCTGCTGCATAGTATTCATTCTTCACATACTTTCCTCCAAACTCGCCCATCTCAGGTCTAAATCTTCCTTGAAGGTCTACCAACGGCACTAAGTTTCCGTTTTCGTCTTTTACCAACATTGGAGGCACTTCCGGTGTTGCTTGTTTAGCTACCAATGCATCATCTGCACCAAAGGTTGGAGCCGTATGTACAATTCCGGTTCCATCTTCTGTGGTTACGAAATCTCCTGAGATAACTCTAAAAGCATTTTCAGGATTGTCGTTTGGTAAAGCATATTGTAACAATTGCTCGTAGCGAATTCCTACCAAGTCTTTTCCTACAAACTCTTTTACTACGAAGAAAGGAATCTTCTTATCTTCTTCGCTATAATTTGCTAACTCGGAACGATCTTCTGCTTGTTGATATTTTCCTACAAATTGTTTTGACACTAAGTTTTTAGCCAATACTACTTTGATTGGTTCAAACGTATATTGGTTAAAAGTATCTACCAATACATAATCGATCTTAGGACCAACTGTTAATGCTGTGTTACTTGGCAACGTCCACGGAGTTGTTGTCCATGCTAAGAAATGTACATCTCCTTCACCTTGTAAAAAATCAGGTAAGGTTTCCGGCAAGGTTTTGAACTGAGCAACAACGGTTGTATCGGTTACGTCTTGATAGGTTCCCGGTTGATTCAACTCATGCGAGCTTAATCCGGTTCCTGCTTTTGGCGAATATGGTTGAATGGTGTATCCTTTGTACAACAAACTCTTGTCGTAGATCTGTTTTAACAACCACCAAACACTCTCCATGTATTTAGGTTCATAGGTAATGTATGGGTCATCCATATTTACCCAATACCCCATTTTCTGAGTAAGGTCGTTCCAAATATCTGTATAACGCATTACTGCTTTACGACAAGCAGCGTTGTACTCTTCTACAGAAATGGTTTTTCCAATATCTTCTTTTGTGATTCCTAATTCTTTCTCAACTCCCAATTCAATAGGAAGTCCATGAGTATCCCATCCTGCTTTACGCTTTACTTGGAATCCTTTCATGGTTTTGTAACGAGGAAAAATGTCTTTAATAGCTCTTGCTAACACGTGGTGAACACCCGGCAATCCATTGGCAGACGGCGGTCCTTCAAAAAACACAAAAGGTTTATTTCCTTCGCGTGTTGAAATACTCTTCTCAAAGATGTTATTCTCTTCCCAATATTGAAGAATCTCTTTGGCTACATTCGGTAAGTTAAGTCCTTTATATTCAGGAAACTTTGTACTCATAAATCACAAATTCTAATAAGAATGCGAAAATACATATTTTCCTGTAAATCTAGGCTTTGAAGCCCTAAAAATAAAGGTTAAGAATGTCTTTAGAAATCCTTGCCCTGAAAGCGGAAGCGAAGTTTTAGCATATACATACGAAGTATCCTAACTGCTGCTTTTTTATATTTCTGATGAAAAAGGCTTTGGATCAACTCATCTATGTTTAAACTTTTATTGATAAACTGAATTCTTCTTTCTATCTGTTCATCGGAATACCTACCGTACATTCTGATAGCTGAAGCTTGACTCAAACGCCATTTCAACAGTTTTCTTCTTTTCCATCTTCTACGGTATTGTTTAAAGTTTGCAGAGCCATTTTTAAGGTACTTGTCTACATACTCACAGGCCAATTCTGCATTTTGCATGGCAAATCTAATTCCTTCTCCACCACTGGGGTTTACAGCAGAAATTGCATCTCCAATGGCTACTACTTTGTTTTGATAGAATGTGTCTTTAATTCCCAAAGTATATCGTAAAACTCCTCCATGGATATCAATCAATTTATACTCTTCAACCTCCATGTATTCTTTGATGATCTTCTCGGTGAGTTTTTTGGTTGTTTGGTTAGTGTTTTCTTGGTCTTTGGATTTGATGTGTGCTTTTCCGGATCCTACTTTTAAGATCTTATTTTCCATTGGGAAGATCCATGAATATCCTTTTAAAGCCCACTTGTGTCCTAAGAAGAAAACTAGTTTGTCTTTGTATCGATCGTACACTTCTTGCTCAACTTCAATTAGGTATTCTGTTCCACTACCTAATACCATTTCCGGTTCTTCGTCTTTAGAATCGTAAATTACTTTTCTTGAAGGACCCGTAGCATCAATCGCCAATTTTGCTTTGACTTTTATTTTGTCTAAGGTTTTGACATTTTGCAGCTGTAAGATTACTCCGTCTTCGGTAACTTCTTTACTTTCATAACGATGTCCTAGTAATACTTCACCTCCATGAGCAACACAATCATCGGCTAAAAACTGACGTAATTTGGCAAAATCCAACACAACTCCTTTGGCTTTTTCTCCTTTCCAATCGTAGCATTCTTTGGTACATTGAATCACCAAATCGTTCCAATAGGCTCCAATCACATGATCAGGAAGATCAAATTCTCTTAAAGGATCCAACGTCATTCCTGCGCTGGAAAAGTTATTTTGTGAAAAATCCTTCAGTCGTTCTACCAACAGGACCTTGTGACCTTTTTTTGCTAAATCTCTCGCGGCTTGCCCTCCGGCAGGCCCACCTCCAATAACTATCGCATCGTAGCTTTCTTGTGTCATAAAATGTACTCTTTCTAAGTTTAGTTTAGTCCTCTTTCTTTTTTGATTGATTCATAGGCTGACTGAATCTTCTGGAATTTTTCTTGTGCCCCTTTTAAGTGTTCTTCACCCAAACCTTGTAGTTTGTCTGGGTGGTATTTTTTTGCCATTCTTCTGTACGCCTTTTTCACTTCATCATCTGAAGCTGATTTTTCGATCTCTAGAATCTTATAAGCGCTGTCTGTTGAGTTGTAGAACATGGCTTTGATCGATTCAAAGTCGTACTGATTGATATATAAATACCCAGCAATTTTTCTGATCTCATCTACCTCTACTTCGGATACATGTCCATCTGCCTTGGCTATTCCAAACAAAAAGTGGATTAGTTGCAAACGTGAGGCATGTGGCATATGTTGGCGAATCTGCATACATACTTGTCTTGCAGAAATTTGTTTTTTAATGATTCCTTTAAATAACTTAAAGGCATTGTTGGCTCTTTCTTTTCCGTACATTCCTACAAACTGAGAACGCACATAGTTTAGTTCTCGCTGATCGATCTTCCCATCAGACTTGATCACGATTGCTGCTAAGACCAGTAGGCTGATCTCAAAATCTCCTGATTGAGTTCTGCTAGGTCTGTTTGAATATTCTTGTTGAAAAGTCTTACGATCTCTTTCGAAATCTTCTTTTGTATAGGCATCAACAACACTACCCGCTACGAAGCCTATAATTGCTCCAATCGGTCCTCCGGAAACAAATCCTATTCCGGCTCCTAACCATTTTGAAAAACTTGACATTTTTTTGATTCTATGAAGCCCAAAGATATAAAATCATATTGCTTTTTTATCGTTATCTTTGTACTCTAAATTTTTAAAAAATTATGTATCCAGAAGAATTAGTAAAACCAATGCGTGAAGAACTGACAGACAACGGTTTTTCAGCTTTATATACAGCAGATGATGTAGACGATGCTTTGGCAAAAGGAGGAACTACATTGGTAATGGTAAATTCTGTGTGTGGTTGTGCTGCAGGAACTGCAAGACCAGGAACACTAGCTTCTTTGCAATTTGATAAGAAACCTGATCATTTAACAACTGTTTTTGCAGGGGTTGATAAGGAGTCTACAGCAAAAGCAAGAGAACACATGATCCCATTCCCTCCATCTTCGCCGGCAGTGGCTTTGTTTAAAGATGGTGAGTTGGTACACATGTTAGAGCGTCATCACATCGAAGGAAGATCGGCTCAAATGATCGCTCAGAACCTAGTAGCTGCTTACGACGAGTTCTGCTAAATAGAGAATCAAGATTATTGATACAAGAGAAACAAGATAAAACCGCTCATCCCGAAACTTTAGGGAGAGCGGTTTTTTTATTCTTCTATATATTCTAAAATATCTGCCGGCTGACAATCTAGTGCTTTGCAGATGGCATCCAGTGTAGAAAATCGAATTGCTTTGGCTTTGCCCGACTTTAAAATTGAAAGGTTGGCTGTGGTAATACCAATGATCTCTGCCAACTCCTTGCTTTTCATCTTTCGTTTGGCCAACATTACATCTAAGTTTACTCGGATTGCCATAATTATATTGTTAGATCGTTTTCTAGTTTCAATTTCTGCGCTTTTTTGAGTACCAAACTTAAAATAATGAAAAACACCCCTATTATAATTGACAATACAGATAAAGTTTTGGGTGTTTGTGGGTTTAAATAGGCTACCTGATTTATCGACAAAATTAAACAAGTAATTCCTATTGAAAAATTAATAACTCCTGAGAGGGTAATAAAAACTCCTGATGTTTTAAAATACCCAATAACTCTTTTTGAAAAATATTCTGAAAGGGTTCTTGTTGTTAAAATTCGAATCAAGAAAAACACTCCAACACAAAAACTCAAAGTTCCCATGACCGATAAAGCACCTATTAATTTTACGAATATTGGAGAAAGAGTTGGCGGTTTGCTAAAGAAAACTTTTATGTTGCTTTTTCCCAAGACCAAGGATGAGAAATCAAAAAAGATATTGATGCACATTCCAAGTAGTAGGAATGCAAAAAGGACGTACACTACAATTTTTAGGTTTCGTATCATGATGTATTTATATTGTTAGATCGTTTTCTTGTTTCAAAAGCTGCGCATTCTTAAATGAATCGCTAAATAACAGTAAGAATAATCCAACTACAATTAAACTGATCATCGTGATGTCTATAGAGCTGATCAATGAGGTAGAGATATACCAAAAGCTCTGCATTCCTTTTCCTATAAATCCAATGGAGTTTTGAACTACAAAAAAGAAGATCACTTTGATTAAAATGGTACTTAATCCAATAAAGATGAAGAGTTGTCCACTTTTTCTAAGGTTCTTCACAACTAGCGATCCATAAAAATCTGCTCTTTTGAAAGATGGAATGATCTTTTTTAATAAGTAAACTCCATATACAAACAGTATAAAGTTTAGAGAGGTTAATACAGGGCCGATAAAGAATTTCCAGTCAAAGAAACTAAAGGCCATTCTCGACATTTGAAGGATGTCTGGCAAAATTTCCGGGTATATAAATAAGATCAAGTAATAGGTTATTGTTATGATAACTATTCCTAAAAGGACATAGAATAATAGGTTGATCAAGATTTGAAGTGTTCTGATGGTTTTCATATGTATTATTTTTCTACAAATATATAAAAATTACTGATAAACAATAATTTTTGATTGAAAAGCAATAACATTTTGTTTGGTATCTTCGCAAGATGAATCAGGAACTTATTATAGAAAATACAGTCAATTTTGTTAAAAAGACCTTAGAAAATGCTGAGGGAGGGCATGATTGGTTTCACATCCACAGGGTGTATAGCAATGCTAAGTTGATTGCTGAGGGAGAAGATGTAGATGCGTTTGTTGTTTCGTTAGGCGCATTGTTGCACGACATTGCAGATGCTAAGTTTTATGATGGTGATGAGTCTGTTGGGCCAAGGGTTGCCAGAGAGTTTTTAGAATCTCAGCAAGTTGATGAAAAGGTTATAATTCATATCGAAAATATTATCAAGTACATTTCTTTTAAGTCTAGCTTAGATTCCGAAAATATATTTACGTCTCCAGAACTTTCTGTAGTACAGGATGCTGATCGTTTGGATGCTATTGGCGCCATAGGTATTGCTCGTTGTTTTAATTACGGTGGGTTTAAGAACAGAGTTTTATATGATCCTTCTATTTCTCCTAATTTGAATATGACAAAAGAAGAGTACAAAAAGTCTGCTTCTCCAACCATCAATCACTTTTATGAAAAGTTGTTGCTTTTAAAGGATAAGATGAATACTAAAACAGGAAAACGTATTGCTGAAGAGAGGCATTCTTATATGGAAGGTTTTTTAACTCAGTTTTACAATGAATGGAATGGTAGAAAATAAATTTACATACCAAACGATAAGCGGGGTTCCTGAACAGAAAGTTCTGGATGAATTATTGCATTTGTATGATGTTTTGTTTGATGATGCTCGTCTTGATTTTTTTGTAGATCGAATCAACACCAAAGAAGATCTGGTAACTATTCTTTGTTATCACAACAATGTGTTGGTAGGTTTTAAATTAGGGTATAAGTATGATCAAATTACGTTATATAGTTGGGTAGGTGGTGTGCTTCCTGAGTATAGAAAACAAGGTATTGCTCAAAAATTAATGGAGCTTCAGCATCAATGTGCTAAAGAAAAGGAGTATAAAAAGGTTCGTACAAAGTCGATGAATAGATTTAAGCCTATGATCATTTTAAATTTAAAGAACGGGTTTGATATTATTCAAGTGTACACCAATGATTCTAAACAGACGAAGATCATCTTTGAAAAGAATTTATAGAATCTTCTTCATTTCGCTTCTATACTTAGAAGCGCTTTTCCCGGTAATCTCTTTGAAAAGTTTGTTGAAATGAGAGAAGTTGTTGAATCCACATTCAAACGCTATATCGGTAATACTCATTTGACTTTCGGATAATAATTTGGTAGCATGTACTACTCGATATTCATTAACCAATTTGGTAAAGGTTTTTCCGGTAACTTTTTTAAAATATCTACAGAAAGCCGGAACAGTCATCGTAGCCACATCAGCAATCTCATCTAGAGGAATATGTTCTTTAAAGTTTTGATTGATGTATTTGTAAATAGCATCAATCTTTGCGCTGTCTTGTTGTTCAGTTTCAAAGGCATATCCATCAGCATTTAACACTTTATAGTCTTCTGTATTAGACAGTGCATGTAAGATTTCTAAGAAAGAAACAATTTTTTCAAAGCCTTGTTTTTCGGGTAACTTCTGAATCTCCGGCCCTACCTTCTCCTTAGTTTCTGCCCCAAATAGAATTCCTTTTTTAGAGCGCTCAAACATTTCTTTGATACGTTTCATTTCTGGAATGTCAAAAAAGTTGATCCCTAAAAAATCTTCTTTGAATTGAATTAGGGTTTCAGACCCAGTAGTTGTTAAACGATCTGTAAATCCGTTGTGAGGTAAATTGGCTCCAATTAACAACAACTGACTGTTATTAAAGTAGGAAAGATGGTTACCAATATGTCTTTTCCCTTGGCCTTTGTCTATATATACCAACTCCATCTCCGGGTGAAAATGCCAAAAAGGTTTATAGCTTCCTAAAAACTCCATATGTCTCTTCACCAATATAGAGCTACCAAAGCCCGGGTCTATCTTCTCTAATGTAGGTTTCTTCTTAACCATCTGTAATTTTGTAGTACAAAATTAGTATGCACTTACTATAGATTTCTTTGCAAAATTACCTCATTTATATGTTATTTTAACCTTAAATACTCTCTTATTTTTAATACGGGTTAATTTTGAATATAAATTAGCCAATTCTGTTGTTTTTTCTCCTTCAAACCCGCCGCATCTTTGTACTGTTAATTTTTAACACGTAAAAAATGAGAACAGTTATCAGAAAAAGTATCATCGTAGCATTGATGTTGGGAACATTGAACAGCTACGCAACTGGAACAACAATCGTGAACAACAAATCTGAGATCAGTGCATCTTTAGTAAATGTCAAAAAAGGACAACATATTTACATCAAGAATGCCGAAGGAAAAGTGTTACACGAAGAGGTAATTGAAAAAACAGGGAGTTTAGATAAAGGTTTCAACTTTCAGTCACTTCAAAATGGGTATTATACTTTAGAAATCAACAAAGATTTTCAAATTGAAGTACGTCCGTTTACTGTGATCTCGGGGCAAGCAACTTTTTACACTAAAGAAGAGAAAACTATTTTTAAGCCTGTTGTAAGAACAGAAGGGAACAAAGTAATGGTTTCTAAATTAGATTTCGAAGCAGCTCCTTTACAGGTAACTCTTTACTTTGATGGTGAAGTAATTTTAAGAGAAACGCTTAAAGGTGAAAAAGTATTAAAAAGAGTTTATAATCTAAGAAAAGATATCAAAGGAAAGTATAAAATGGTCATGAAAGCTAACGATCGTATTTATATCAACGAGTTTTCTCTGTAAACGACCATAATTTTGATTTGTGAAAAAGCGAGCCTAAAGGCTCGTTTTTTTATTACATCTGATCTCGTTTCTTAGAAAGATGCTTTTTTTGAACCTCATTCTTTGTGTATTTAATTGCTTTTGAATACGATTCCTTAGCTTTACTATACTCGCTAAGCTCATGCAGCAGCTGTGCTTTGATTGAATGGTACAGACCATTTTCTTCTAAAGAGCAATCTTTGTAAATCTCCTCCAAGACTTCCAGTCCTTTTTGAGCTCCATAAACCTTATAATAGGATACAATTCTGTTCAATCTAATAATGGGAGAGTATGAATACTTAAGTTGAAGGTCATAGGCATGTAAAATCCTTTTCCATTGAATTTCTTCAAAGTTTTGGGCTTCACAGTAGGTATAAGAAACCGCTGCTTGCAAAAAGTATAGTGGGTTCTGAGAAGTTTTTCTCTCTGCCAATCTAAAATGTCCCATTCCTATTCTTATCAATTCTTTGTTGTACTTAGATCGATCTTGATGTTCTAGATCGATCAATTCTCCTTCATCTGATGTTCGAGCATCGAAACGAGCTGTGTGAAAACACATCAAAGCAATTAAGGCATGAGTTTCTGATGCGTCTGTAGAAGAATTTTCTGTCAATAAAAGAGCCAATCGTATGGCTTCATAACAAATATCTCTTTTGATGATCTCTTCTCCGGTACTGGCTGTATATCCTTCTGAAAACAGTAAGTAAATAACCTTTAAAACCAGATTGATTCTAGATGACAAAGCCATCTCTACCGGAATGTCTAAGGTTTTGATATGTTCCCGAAACTTTTTCTTGGCTCGGGTAAAAGATTTGGCAATGGCATCTTCTTTTTTTAGAAGTGCTCTAGAGATCTCTTTGTTGCTAAATCCTCCAATAAGCTTTAAGCTTAAAATCAATTGACTTTCGGAAGATAATGCAGGGTTGCAACAGGCAAAGATCATCTTTAATTGACTATCCTGAATAGCATTTTCTAAAATTACTTCTTGTGGTTTTACCTCATCTTGTGGTAGTTTAAGATGATCGTGCTCTTGATGTTTTTTTGATTTTCTAAGTACATCAATCAACCCGTTGTTGGCTACTCTTAGCAGCCAAGCTGTTGGGTTTTGTGGTACTTCTTTGTATCCCCAAACTTGCATTGCTTTTAAAAAAGCATCTTGCACCACATCTTCTATTTTCTCTAAGTTTTGCGGGCCAAATTTGTGCGTTAGAATAGAGATGATCTTTCCATATTCATGTCTGAATATATGATCTAATGTGGTATTTTGGTTTTGTTGATGCATGAAAATAAAAAGTCCGAAATACAATTTCGGACTTTATTAATGTTCTCTTGATGTTTACATATCCATCGATAAGATCTCTCTTACTTCTACGGTACTTCCATCGTAGTCGAAGATAGGACAGCCTTTAGATATTTCGGTAGCTTCATCGAGGTCTTTGGCTGATACAATCAGATAACCTCCAACCATTTCTGCTCCTTCTGCAAAAGGTCCGTCGGTAATAACCTCACCTCGGTTTACAACTACCTTTCCTTCTTGTGCCAATGGCAAACCGTCTACCAAACGACCTTCTTCTGCCAAACCACCCATCCATTTTTGCCAAATTAGCATGTGTGCTTCTTTTTCTTCTTGAGATAAACTCTGATATTTCTCTTCTCCTCCTCTAAATAAATACAAAAAATTGCTCATAATGTTACTTTTTGATTGTTAATGATTTTGGATAAAGACGAATTTATTGTCTTGGATTGGACACAATTCTTAAAAAAATTTTATTCTCCTGGAAAATTAGGTTTTCTTTTCTCTAAGAATGCCGTTGTTCCTTCTTTAAAATCACCTGTTCCAAAACAGTTTCCAAATTCTCTGATCTCTGTTTCAAAACCGTTTACTCCATCAACAAAATTGTCATTTACAGCTCTAATGGCTGCGGCTATGGCTACAGATGAGTTTCTCATGATCTTTCCGGCTAATTTTTCAGCCAAAGGAATCAATTCTTCTTGTGTAGTCACGTGGTTAACCAATCCGGATTCTTTTGCTTCATCGGCAGAGATCATTCCGGCCGTCATAATCATTTCCATGGCTTTTCCTTTACCTACCAACTGAGGTAAACGTTGGGTTCCTCCATATCCGGGAATCACTCCTAAAGATACTTCCGGCAATCCCATTCTGGCATTGTCTGAAGCAATTCTGAAATGGCAAGACATGGCCAATTCCAATCCACCTCCTAAAGCAAATCCATTTACAGCGGCAATTACCGGTGTAGATAAATTTTCTACAAAGTCAAAAAGTGTTTCTTGTCCGTTTGCAGCTAGTTTTCCTCCTTCTTCAACAGAAAAATCAGCAAACTCAGAAATATCTGCTCCTGCTACAAAAGCTTTTTCTCCACTTCCAGTGATAATAATTGCTTTGGTAGCAGCATCTTTATCTAACTGATCAAAAGCATCGTGTAGTTCTGCTATGGTAGCTTTGTTTAATGCGTTTAATTTCTTTGGTCTGTTAATAGTAATACTTGCCAATCCGTTTTGTTGCTCAACTAAAATATTTTCAAATTCCATTATGGTTTGTTCTAATTATGTTTTAGGTAAAATTACTTTAAATGTTGTTCCTACTCCTTCTTGAGAGGTAAATCCTATGGTACCGTCATAGGCTTCAATAATATTTTTGATCATTGGTAATCCAAGTCCCATTCCACTTGATTTAGTGGTAAACTTCGGCTCGAAAACCAATTCTTTTACTTCTTCTTTGATTCCTTTTCCATTGTCTGATACTTCAATAACAATCTTGTCGTCTTCTGTAGATACTATTACTCTTACTTGCGGGAAAGGTTTTTCTTCTACTGCTTGTGTTGCATTGGTAATCAAATTGGTTACGATACGGATCAACTGAGTTTTATCTAGATTTCCGTACAGTTCTTTTTCTTCAGGATGATAGGTTATATATCCTTCATTAAAGATATCCAATGCCATTTTTACTACACCAATCACTTCAATCTTTTCTTTCTTCTGAGTAGGCATTTTAGCAAAGTCTGAGAATGCCGATGCAATAGAACTCATAACATCGATCTGTTGAATCAATGTTTCACTATATTCTTTTACTTTTTCATCAATATTAGGGTCATTGGCATCAAACCTACGCTCAAAACTCTGTACAGAGAGTCGCATAGGAGTTAATGGATTCTTAATCTCATGAGCAACTTGTTTTGCCATTTCTCTCCATGCTTGTTCACGTTCACTTTGCGCTAATTTAACGGCACTTTCTTCCAATTGATCAATCATATTGTTATAGGCTTCAACCAGAATGTCTAATTCGGAACTCGAGTCTTCTAGAATGATCTTTTCGTTTCTATGATACAAACGAGTTTGATGCATTTTACTCGTAATGGTTTTGATAGATCTAGTGATATAGCTTGATAAGAAATAGGCCAATACTATTGCCAACAGGAACATAAAGAAGTATACTAAGGTTAATCTAGAAAGAAATTCTCGTAACTCTTGTTCTTGTTCTGAGTTGTCTTGACGAAACTCTAATTTTAAAATGGCAATGGTTTTATCTAATGGGTCTTTTAAATAGGTAAAGGAAGTCTCGTAACTCGCATCTTCTTCTTCTTTTACTTCAAAAATTCTATGCTCAGGAGCATTTAACAGTTCTTGAACTCTCGTTTGATTCAAATCTTTAGAAACAGAGTCTTTGAACGAATACGGAATGGAGGTTTTGATCAACTTTCCGCTAAGGTCAAACATTGAAATCTCTAACTTGTGAATGTCTGAGATCTGAAAAATACGTTCTTGAAAAATGTTTCCAAGATTTTGGGTATTGACAGGGAATGAAGTATTATGAAAGTCTATACTAATCCTGTTTTTTACGTTTTGTTCTTTACGCTCAAAACGCTTTACATTATAGTCCTTGGTTTGCTCGTCATATTGATATATGGTTACTGTAATAATCAGTACCGATGCCAATAATACAATGAGAATCATCGACAGGAATATGCGAATACGTAGCGATATGTTTTTAACGTTAAACACTTCTTTCTCTTTACTTTTTACTCTTTTAACTCAATTCTTTTGGTTCTCATTTGAAGCAGATCATCAAATTCTCCGTCTTTATCCCAATCATACAAACTCTTTCCTTTGAATCCGTTTTCAATCTTTTCTACAAAATAGGCTTCTTTTACGGTTCTGCCATCGTAGAAAAATTCTAAGAAAAGTGAATCTCCTTTTACATCCCAAGTTCCCTTAGAATCTCCATAACGTTTTCCTTCTCTGTTCAAAGACCAGGTGGTAAACGTACCATCATCTTTATAAGACGATTGTACAATTCTGGCAGGATTGTTTTCAAAGGTATCTTCAAAAACATGGGTAGAATCTGATTTCTGAAATGTAGGCATCTCTATTTTTATATAAGTGGTTTGCCAAGAATCTACCATATATTCTTTTAGGTTATGATTCTCTTTCCCACAGGAAGCAAATAGCATTCCAAAGCTTATGAATAAGGCTATATTTTTCAATCTCATTTTTTCAATCTGGTTTTGAATTTCCTAATGGTAGGGGAACTTATATAAAACAAGTAAAGCCCTGACAAGATAGTTAATAAACCTAAGATGGAAAAGATTCTGAGAGTCCAATTTGTAATGTGATCTCTAGTTTCAAAGTCCATTACATGCAGCATCCATAAAAAGTCGAACCTTCTCCAGTTGTCGTTTCTAACTTTGGTGATCTTTGCTGTTATAGGATGTACATATACTGTGGTGTTTGTTGGGTGTTTTAAGGTAATTGCGTACGCAGGAAGTGCTCCTCCTCTGTATTCGTGTCCTTTTGTAATTTCTTTTTCTGTCAGGTAGTTTACATTGGCAATGTCTAAATCTTCGTACAGCCTGCTTTTTACCAATGCAACACTTTCGTCTTTGGTTAATGCTTCCTGAATTTTCTTGTCTGTCAAGTTCACAAACTTTACATCGTTTGCTCTTGTGATTCGCAATAGACTATCTTGATTTACCACCACACCTTCTACACTTAAAATGGGTTGTGAATCCCATTCTTCTAGATGAGCTAGCAGATCGGTTGTTCTTTGATCATACGAAAAATGAAAGTTGTGTTCGGTCTTGTCTAACAGTGTTTCTCCATGAACATCATCCATGTTGTTCCAGCTAAAGTACAAGCCTCCGATGGTCCAAAAGAGAAATTGAATTCCAATAAACAATCCTAAATACCGATGTGTTTTTCTGGTAATTCGTTGTGTTTTGATTCCCATGATTGTAAAATAAAAAAGGTCGTTGTAAAAATACAACGACCTTGGGTTCTTTGCTATTTTTTTATTTGATTTATCCTACAATATTGATAATTCTACCCGGAACAACAATTACTTTTTTAGGTGTACGTCCTTGCAATTGCGCTTGGGTTTTTTCGTGTTCCATCACTACTTTCTCAATCTCTTCTTTGCTCATATCTAATGGCAACTCCAACATAAAACGTGTTTTTCCGTTGAATGAGATTGGATAGTTCTTGGTACTTTCTACCAAGTGCTTTTCTTCAAATACCGGAAATGCTGCTTCTGAGATAGACTCGCTGTTTCCTAATTTAGACCATAATTCTTCTGCAATATGCGGTGCATAAGGTGAGATCAATACTAATAATGGCTCAAGAATTGCTCGTTTGTTACACTTCTGAGCTGTTAATTCATTCACAGCGATCATAAAGGTAGAAACGGACGTGTTGAATGAGAAATTCTCAATGTCTTCTTCTACTTTTTTGATGGTTTTATGTAATGTTTTTAACTCGTCTTTGGTAGGCTCGGCATCTGAAATGTTGACACCCTCCTGATCATGATACAACTTCCATAGTTTCTTTAAGAAAGAAGATACTCCTGAAATTCCTGAAGTTTTCCATGGCTTAGATTGCTCTAAGGGTCCTAAGAACATTTCAAACAAACGTAAACTGTCTGCTCCGTACTCTTCACAGATGCGATCTGGGTTTACTACGTTGAATTTGGATTTAGACATTTTCTCAATACTTCTTTGAGTAACATACGTTCTTCCATCAGTTTTAGATATAACTCTTGCATCTTGGAAGTCTTTATACCTTTTATCAAACTTAAATTTCTTAATATCTAATTCATTGTTTGAAGGGTTAATAAGAGAAACATCTACATGCTGACCATGAGCTAGTCCTCCAGAGAAATTCCTTAATTTGATTTCAGTATTTGGGCCAAATGTTTTTCGTATTTCGTCAATTGATTTGGATACTAACGCATGAGAGGTATTTCCAACACTATTGACAAGGTCTATCTCAATAATAAACATTTTTGTAGTCTCAGCTTCAAACTCTGATAAAATATTTCCTTCAGAATCTTTATCTATTATCAGATAGTCAATTTCAAGTTTTATCCAATAAAAAAATGCACTTTCTCCAGTAATCATCCCTTGGTTGATCAGTTTTTGTGCAAATTCATCTACCGGTACAAATCCTTTATCAAACATAAACTTCTGCCAGAAACGCGCATACAATAGGTGACCAGTAGCATGCTCAGATCCTCCGATATACAAATCTACTTGCTTCCAGTAATTGATGCTTTCTTGAGAGAAGATTGCTTCATTATTGGTTGGGTCCATATAACGGTTGAAATATTGTGAACTTCCTGCCCAACCCGGCATCGTATTCAATTCTAACGGGAATACTGTTTTGTGATCAATTAATTGATTACTGACAACTGTACATTGTTCAGTATCCCACGCCCAAACTTCTGCGTTTCCTAATGGAGGTCTTCCGTCTTCAGTTGGCAAGTATTTTTCTACTTCCGGTAGTTTGATTGGTAAATGTTCATCTGCAATCATCTGCGGCATTCCGTCTACATAATATACCGGAAATGGCTCTCCCCAATAACGTTGGCGACTAAATACTGCATCACGCAAACGGTAATTGATCTTTCCGTAACCAATTCCTCGTTGTTCCATTTCATAGATCACGGTTTTCATGGCTTTCTTATACGACAATCCGTTTAAGAAATCAGAGTTGGCGATCACAGTTTTTTCTTTATCAGCAAATGCTTCTTCAGAAATATCAACCCCTTCAAAAATGTTAGGAATCTCAATTCCAAAGTGCTTCGCAAAATCGTAATCACGTTGATCTCCACAAGGTACTGCCATTACAGCTCCTGTACCATAGCTTGCCAATACGTAATCTCCAATCCAAATCTGCACTTTTTCTCCTGAGAAAGGGTGAATAGCATAGGCTCCGGTAAAAACTCCTGAAATGGTTTTTACATCGGCCATACGATCACGTTCTGAACGCTTAGATGTAGCTTCTATATAGGTTTCTACTTCTGCTCTTTGCTCATCAGTAGTGATCTTAGCAACCAACTCATGTTCGGGTGCTAAGGTCATAAAGCTTACTCCGTAAATGGTGTCAGGTCTTGTGGTAAACACATCGATCTGTGCATCGTGTCCGTCTACATTGAAACTTACCATAGCTCCTTGTGAACGACCGATCCAGTTGGTTTGTGAATCTTTTAAAGGCTGTGGCCAATCGATGCCGTTCAACCCATCTAACAAACGTTGTGCATAGGCAGAGATTCGCATAGACCATTGGGTCATTTTTTTACGAACTACCGGATGTCCTCCACGCTCTGAAACTCCATTTACGATCTCATCATTTGCCAATACAGTTCCTAAAGCAGGACACCAGTTTACTTCGGTATCTGATAGGAAAGTTAATCTGTATTGTAATAGTATTTCTTGTTGTTTCTTATCTGAAAAGTTCTTCCAATCTTCTGCTGTAAAGCTTTCTATATCTTCATCACAAGCTGCATTTACTTCTGCATTTCCTGAAGCTTTGAATAGAGAGATCAAGGTTGAAATATCTTCTGCTTTATCTGAATCGTTGTTGTACCACGAGTTGAACAATTGGATAAAGATCCATTGTGTCCACTTGTAGTATTTTGGATTGGATGTTCTTACCTCACGCGACCAATCGAAAGAAAATCCGATCTGATCTAACTGACGGCGGTAGGTTGTAATATTCTCTTCTGTGGTCTTAGCAGGATGCTGCCCTGTTTGGATGGCGTATTGTTCTGCCGGCAACCCAAAAGAATCGTACCCTTGTGGGTGCAATACGTTAAATCCTTTGTGACGTTTGTATCTTGCATAGATGTCTGATGCAATATATCCGAGTGGGTGCCCTACGTGTAATCCTGCTCCTGATGGGTAAGGAAACATGTCTAAGACATAATATTTCGGTTTGTCAGATTCATTACTGGCCTTAAAGGTTTGGTTATCTGCCCAATACTTTTGCCATTTCTTCTCTATCTCTTGATGATTGTATTGCATCGTATTTCTTCTCTTTTAAAGGATGCAAATTTACATTTATTGTTTGGAAGTGAAAAACGTGTAGAAAAGAAAAACCTCTTCAAAATGAAGAGGTTTGTTCGTGTTATAAAAACTAAAATCTGTATCCTAAGGACAATTGTAGTGCTCCGTTTTTTACATCGGGATTTGATTGTACGTTGGTCAGACCTAAATTATATCTTGCTTGAAAAAAGATTCCTCCATTAAATTGATATCCCATTCCTAAATTTAATGCCAAATCAAAGCTATTTACTTCAGGGTTAAATACTCCGCTTCCAATAGGACTAAACACTTCTAATTCGTCGTTTGCCAAAAAAGAAAACTGAGGTCCGGCTTCAAAAGAAAATCCATCTACGATATAGTATTTTGCCATGATTGGAATAGAAATATAATTGATTCTTAAACTCTCACTTTCTTCTTCTGCTCCAAATTGAGAGTACAAAACTTCTGGTTGTATCGAAAATCGATCTGTTAATTGTAATTCAGCTATTGCCCCAAAATGGAATCCTGTTCTAGAGTCGGCATCTAAGCTATTCACTCTTATGTTAGCTATGTTTAATCCTGTTTTTAATCCTAGTTTTACTTCTTGAGCATTCATGTTCATAGCAAACGCTCCTAATAACATAACAAATAGTAATTTTTTCATCATTTTAATTCTTGTTTTTTTTATTTCGTGAGCTATAAAAACAAGTACTATGCCAAAAACCCTCCTTTTCTTTTTGCAAAAAAACCTTAAAGAGATAGGTTCTTCTTTTTCAGATTTTTAACTCCAGTTATTTTTTTCAAATTCTAACAAATCTCTAAAAGCTGTGAATCTTTATTTTTCATGCTTTCAATTCTGTGAAATTCCTGTTCTTTGTACTTCTAAAACCAACCATCGTGAACTCTAAAATATTAAAAGCGCATTTGGCACTTTTAGGAGCAAACCTAATCTACGGAGCAAACCACATCATCGCCAAAGGGATTATGCCCCATAAGATCGGAGCTTCTGCTTTTGTCTTTTTACGAATAGTTGGGGCCGGAATTTTGTTTTGGTTGTTAAAAGCATTTATCAAGGAAAGTGTTGCGAAAAAGGATATGATGCGCTTATTGATCTGTGGATTATTAGGTGTTGCTGCCAATCAGTTGTTATTCTTTCATGGGTTAAATCTAACTTCACCTATTGATGCGTCTATTATTATTACTGCGGTTCCTATATTGGTACTAATCTTTAGTTTTTTCATTTTAAAAGAAAAGATTACTTCCAACAAAGTAATTGGTGTTACCATTGGTGCAATTGGAGCAATCTTGCTTATCTCTACCGGAAATTCTTCTGATGGAACCAGTTCTTTACTCGGTAATTTGTTCATCTTTATCAATGCTTGTTCTTATGGTTTGTATTTGGTTTTGGTAAAACCTTTGATGGCCAAATACAATACGATTACAGTAGTAAGCTGGGTATTCTTATTTGGCTTCATCTTTATGTTTCCGTTTGGAATTGGAGATGCGGTTCAAACGGATTTTTCGGCCTTTACTTTACATACATACTTAACCGTTGCTTTTGTAATTATCGGAACTACTTTCTTGGCTTATCTGTTTAATATTTATGCTTTGAACAATGTTGCTCCTTCTGTAAATGGTAGTTATATTTATTTACAACCGGCAATTAGCTTTATTATGGTGAGTATTTATGCTTACTGGCTAGGACACGAGCAGTATAAGCAAGACATTGGCTGGATTAAAATTGTAAGTTGTTTGTTGGTTTTCTTAGGTGTTTTTCTAATAAGTAAGCAACCTAAAAAGGCATAAAAAAACCGCAAACTTACGTTTGCGGCCTGGAGATATATAAAGTCGTAGATGTTACTTTACAGGAACACTTACGATCGTATCGCCCCATCCTAAATACATAGTCTTGTCGTCTCCAAAAGCAATTGAAAACGCTTCGATATTGTCTTTAGACTTAGATACTTTTCCTTTTACTCTTGCTACATCTTGACTGTCTTTGTAGAAGTACGATCCCCAAACATTCAATTGTTTACTAATAATGATCGTCCACTCCTTATCACCAGGAATAGCATACATTGTATACGTTCCTGCTTTTACTGGAGTTCCTCCAAAGTTTACGTCTTTGTAGAATGTGATTTCAGTTGCTTCATTGGCACCTGTTCTCCAAACTTTTCCGGCCGGAGCTAATTTTCCTAGGCTTCTCCCTTTTAATTGAGGTCTGCTGTATGTTACTTTTACAACTTTATCAGAAACTCTGTAGCTAGAAGGGTATGCTGCTACATCCATAGGACTCTTATCTAGTCCTTTAAATTCTTGTGCTGTTGCTTGGTTAGAAAAAATAACAGCTAATACTAAAGCCGCTACTAAAGAAAGAGTTTTTTTCATGATGAAATATTTTAGTTTGATTTAAACCATTAGTCCTTAAAATTAAGACTCCTTACAATGGAAGAGTATTAATGTTATGTTAAGATTTTAACATCCACAGTTTGTTCCACACCCCGAATTGGATTTGGGTTTGAAAAAGAATTTTCTAGCTAAGAAAACTACAGCTGCTGCAACAATAATATATACAATGACCTCTTGCATTAACTCAATATTTGGTATACTAGAAAAGATGCCAGATATGCTAATGTTCCCATTCCAAACAGCTGGATTAATGGCCATTTCCAACTCTTGGTTTCTCTTTTTACAATGGCTAAGGTAGCCATACACTGCATGGCAAAAGCGTAAAATACCAGTAAGGACATTCCTACAGGGAAATTAAATCGTTTTTCTCCTGTATCCGGATTGACCTCCGAAGCCATTCGTTCTTTGATTGTTGTGGTATCTTCATCATCACTCTCTACAGAGTAGATAGTAGCTAATGTACCAACAAATACTTCACGAGCTGCAAAGGAACTAATCAAAGCTATTCCTATCTTCCAATCATATCCTAAAGGCTTGATCACAGGTTCTATGGTTTTCCCCATGATTCCTATATAAGAATTTTCCAATTTTGCTGAAGCAATCTTCTGATCTAACTTTTCTTGTGATAATTGTCGGTTATTCACATTCTCAATTACACTTTGTTCTGCATCTTTGAATGATTGTGGTCCATTAGATGCCAAGAACCATAAGACAATAGAAAGTGCTAAAATGATTTTTCCTGCATCAAAAACAAAAGCTTTGGTTTTTTCAACTACTTCAAAAAATACATTTTTAATTGATGGAACTTTATAATCCGGCATTTCTGCCACAAAGAATGATGTGCTTTTTACTTTAAGTGTTTTGTGTAAGATTATTGCAGCAATTACTGCTGTTAAGAATCCGAGGATGTATAAACTTAATAAGGTAAGTCCTTGCAAGCTTAAAAAACCTAACACTTCTGTATCTGGTATGATCAATGCAATCAAGATAGCATATACTGGCAATCTAGCTGAACAGGTAGTGAATGGTGTGACCAATATAGTAATTAGTCGTTCTTTCCATCCTGAGATATTTCTCGTTGCCATTACAGCCGGAATTGCACAGGCAGTTCCTGAAATCAATGGGATTACACTCTTTCCGCTCATTCCAAATTTTCTCATGATCTTATCCATCAAGAAAACCACACGGCTCATATAACCTGTTTCTTCTAAAATGGCAATAAATAAAAACAGAATGGCAATCTGAGGAATGAAGATGACAACACCACCAATTCCCGGTATAATTCCTTCTGTAATTAAGTTATTCAAAACACCTTCCGGCATTTGTTTTTTAATGAACGAACTTAGATCAGCAAAGGTAGCGTCGATAAAGTCCATCGGTACAGTTGCCCATTCAAAAATAGATTGGAAAATGAGCAATAACAATCCAAAGAACAGTACATATCCAAAGATCTTGTGAGTAAAGATCTTGTCTAATCTAGCTCTTGTATCTGTCGCTTGGGATCTATCTACTACATAGGTTTTCTTTAAGATCTCATTGATTCTTTGGTAGCGGTAGATTGTTTCTTTGTGTTGGTATTTCTTTAGGTTTTTAGAGTTATTCTTAAAATCGATCAACTGTTGTTTTTCTTCTTCAGTGATCGCTTTTGGAAAACTGTCCTGAGTGATCATCAACCACAATTCATAAATGGAATAGTTTGGGTTGACTTCTTGTAGTCTCTCAAAATATGTAGAATCAATCTTATGATTGATATTGCATAAAGGAGAGGCTTTTTTCTTTTCGTAACTTTTAACAATTGCCTCTTTTACATGTTCGATTCCATCATCCTTTCGAACACTAATCAATACTACCTCGTTGTCTACTTCATTCTTTAACTCATCTAAGTTCAAGGTGATTCCTTTGCGCTTCATCTGATCAGCCATGTTGATGACCAAAACGGTAGGGATTTCTAAGTCCTTAACCTGCGAAAAGAGCAACAAGTTTCTTTTTAAATTCTCAACATCGGCCACCACAACAATTACGTCCGGTGTTTTATCGTGTCTTGAATTCAATAAAGTTTTCAAAACGATACTTTCGTCAGCAGACGTAGGATTGATACTGTAGGTTCCCGGCAAATCGGTTACCAATGCTTTTACGTTTCCGGGAAGTTTACTGGTTCCTTCTTTTTTATCAACGGTAATCCCTGGGTAGTTTCCTACTTTTTGATTCAATCCTGTTAATTGATTGAATAAAGAGGTTTTCCCTGTATTGGGGTTTCCGATTAAAGCAACATTAATGGTTTTCTTTTCGCTCATTCGTTGGCTTTAATGATTTGAATCTTAGCAGCGGTTTCTTTTCGAATGGCTAGATGACTTCCGTTTACACAGATGTATAACGGGTCTTTTAGTGGCGCTACCTGAATGAGCTCTACTTCGGCTCCCGGTAAACAACCCATTTCTAATAGTTTTAAAGGAATCTCGCTTAGAGATTCTTCAGAAACATAGGCTAATTCGCCAATTTGTAAGGATGCAATTGTTGTCACTCAATAGAGATTCCTGCTTATGCAGAAATAAATTAGAACGCAAAGATACTATATTAGAATGATTCTAAACAACGAAGAAGTGTTTTTTAACTTTCTCACTTCTTTGTCAAGAACTTTACTCGTACTCTTTTTTAAGTGTTTTGATATCGTCTTTGATCTTTTGCATGTCTTCTTTGTTGGTTCCGTCATAGAAACCACGAATTCTTCTTTCTTTATCGATCAAAACAAATTGTTCGGTATGAATAAAGTCGTTTTCATCACCATTTCCTTCGTCCAATACTGCAAAATAACTTTTTCTGGCTAAGTCATAGATGTGCTTTTTGGGGCCGGTAGTCACATTCCATTTTCCATCGATCACTCCCTTTCTTAAAGCATATTCCTTTAATACAGGAACGCTGTCCATTACAGGGGTTACAGAATGTGATAAGAACATAATCTCATTGTCATTTTTATAATATTCTTGCAATTCACTCATATTATATGCCATGGCAATACAAATGGTCTGACAACGGGTAAAAAAGAAGTCGGCAATATAGATTTTGCCTTTATAATCTTCATTGGTTATGGTTTCTCCGTTCTGATTGGTTAATGCAAAGTCTGAAATTATATGATTCTTCTGCACATTTTTTACTGAAACATCTACCAATCTTGGGTTGACATCAATAGGGTTGTAAATTTTCAATCGTTTATCTACAGACAATAATTGATAGAAAACAGTGATTCCGATCACAGAAAAGACTGCCAAAAAAATAAGTGTAGGAATAGACTTTTTAAAGAAACTCAACTTCATGATTCTGAATTCTTTTGCAAATTTACGGCATAGAATTCCTCTGTTAAAACAATTTCGCCTCTTTTACTGCCTAAATCTTTGTTAAAATAAAATGGGATTGGAAAATGAATCTTTTACAACTCTCCTGAAAAGCGTACATTTGTGCGTTTGAAACTAGAAGATATTATTGTTGATGGAAATTCTAATTAAAGCCTCTCAATTCATTTTAAGTCTTTCTTTATTGATTGTACTACACGAATTGGGGCATTTTATCCCAGCGAAACTATTTAAGACCAAAGTAGAGAAGTTCTACTTGTTCTTTGATTATAAATTCTCTTTGCTAAAAAAGAAAGTCGGTGAAACCGTTTACGGTATTGGTTGGATTCCTCTGGGAGGATATGTGAAAATTGCCGGAATGATCGATGAAAGCATGGACAAAGAGCAATTGAAAGAAGAGCCAAAACCTTGGGAATTCAGGTCTAAACCGGCTTGGCAACGATTGATCATTATGTTAGGTGGTGTTTTTGTGAACTTTGTTCTGGGAATTTTCATCTATATCATGTTGATGTATGCTTATGGTGAGAATTATCTGCCAAATGCCAATGTAAAAGACGGTATTTGGGTGCAGGATTCTTTAGCTATGAACATAGGGTTACAAAACGGAGATAAGATTGTTTCTGTTGATGGTGAAGAGGTAAAGCGCTTTAATGATATTACTGTAAAGTTTATCAATGGAAATAAGTATACTATTGAAAGGGATGGACAATTGATAGAAAAACAATTGCCTATTGATTTTATTTCAAAGTTGGTTGACAGAGGAAAGGATGCAGGTCCGGTAGTATCTGTTAGATATCCGTTTATTATTGGAAATATTCCTGACGAATCTCAAAACAAAGATTCTGGGTTACAGCCTAAGGATTTGATTGTAAAAGTAAATGGTCAAGATGTAAAATATTACGATCAGATTACTGAGTTATTTGGTCAGCACAAAGGGCAAAACATCATTATTTCTGTAAAGAGAGATGGTGAGATTAAAGAAATCCCTGTACTAATTAGTGATAAAGGAAAAGTAGGGGCTTATGCTGCTAATTTAAAGATTGATGATCTTGAAAAGTTAGGGTACTACGAACAAGCTAATATTTCTTACAGCTTTTCGGAAGCTATTCCTGCGGGATTCAGAAAATCATACGAGACTTTAACTAGCTATGTAAAACAGTTAAAGAAGATATTTAACCCTAAAACCGGAGCATATAAAGGTTTGGGTGGTTTTATTTCTATTGGAAGTATTTTCCCTTCTGAGTGGAGTGCAGAGACTTTCTGGAACATTACAGCTTTCCTTTCGATCATGTTAGGGTTTATGAATCTATTGCCTATTCCTGCTTTGGATGGAGGTCATGTGATGTTTACTTTATGGGAAATGATCACCGGGAGAAAACCGAGTGATAAATTCTTAGAGTATGCGCAAATCACCGGGTTTATTATCTTGGTAGCATTATTACTATTTGCCAACGGAAACGATATATTTAGGCTCTTTGATTAGAAAAGAGTATCCATTATAAATAAAAAAGCCTGTTTGAGATTTCTTAAGCGGGCTTTTTTAGTAAAGTGTCTTTCTTATTTTAATGGAGACATTCAAAGGCTCTAAATACAGATATCTTGTATAACATTCCTCACAAGCATAAGCCTTAGAAAACGGAATGTATTTTAAGATCATTTTTCTTCTTCTCCTACTTCTTTTGGTAGAAGAGCAATGAGGGCATTTTTTCAAAACAGGATTAGTTAGCCTGAGTAAGGTACTGCTTTTAAAAGAGATAGAGGTTAAAAAATCTTAAATTCTGTTTTGTTTGTGTGTTCGCTTTATGGCGTAATCGTTCTTCCAGTCGATCCATTTTTGCCCTCTTATTCTACGCATAATATTATCTACAGATCGCATAACAACGATATTATAGATTGCTTTTCCTAAGTTGGCAGGGTTTCTTGCAATGGCTCGTAAACTCATAGAGAATCCTGGTGTTATGTACTTCATATAATGCCAATATCCTTCCGGCATATACAATACATTACCATGTTCTAGATTGGCTATATATCCTTTGGCGTTTTTAAGAGCCGGCCATTTTTCGAAGTCGGGGTTTGAAAAGTTGATGTCTTCTCTGGTAATCAAAGAATTTGGAATCTTATACAGGTGTTTGCTTTGTTTTTGATCAAATAATATACACTGTTTCTTCCCTTCAAAATGAAAGTGAAAGATATTTGCCAAATCAATATCGTAGTGCATAAATGTGTACGAGTCTTTTCCTCCAAAAAATAACATGGGTAGACCCTTCATCAGTTTAAGCCCAAAGTCAGGATAGCTAAAATCTTTTTGTAGCTGAGGAACTTCTTTTAAAATATTCCAAAGAAAGATTCTGTATTTCGTAGGTTCCTTTTTAAGAAGTTCTACATAATCTTTCATTCTCATTGTTGCGTGTGGCTCGTTAAAGCCATCTTTGTAGTCTACAGGTCTGTCATCGTATAAAGGAACAGTTTTATCTCCTGCTACTTTCTTCATATAGTCTAAAGACCAATCAGTATAGGCAGGCCAATCTTCAATAAAACGTTCGATTACCACAGGTTTTTGTGGTTTAAAGTAGTTCTTGATAAAGTCTTCTTTAGTTATGGTTTTTACTCTATCAATCTCAGACAAATTCAGACTCATTCGCAACTATATATTAAAGGCAAAGTTAATAAAACGTTTCAAAATGATTTCTTAAAAAAGAAACCATCATCTGCAAAGACGATGGTTTTTATGATTTGGTTGTTTCAACAAGTTCAGCTTACGCTTTTATTTTTGTCTCTTCTTTACTTTCGGCTTCTATTGCTTGTTGAATTACTTTATCTATTTTCTTGTCTCTTCCCTTCTTCTTAGCTTCTTCATTTCTTTCAATGGTATGCTCAGGTCTTGACCATTTAGGTTTTTCACCTAGAGACTTAAATTGAGAGTCTTCTGCTTCAACTGTTTTAGGTTGCATCTTTTTGATAAAAGGCTTCTGTGGATTCAATCCTAAAAGTTTGAACATCTCCATATCTTCATTTACATCCGGATTTGGAGTGGTTAATAATTTATCTCCTGCAAAGATTGAGTTTGCTCCGGCAAAGAAACACATTGCTTGACCTTCTCTACTCATTTCTGTTCTCCCGGCAGATAATCTTACCTGAGTTTCCGGTATTACAATTCTAGTGGTAGCTACCATACGGATCATATCCCAGATTGAAACGGGTTGTTGATCTTCTAACGGAGTTCCTTCTACAGCAACCAAGGCATTGATCGGCACAGATTCCGGTTGAGGATTTAATGTAGCTAGAGCTACTAACATTCCTGCTCTGTCTTCTTCTTTTTCTCCCATTCCAATGATTCCTCCTGAACAAACAGTTACATTGGTTTTGCGAACATTGTCAATCGTTTCTAAACGATCTTCATATCCACGAGTAGAAATTACTTCTTTATAATATTCTTCTGATGAATCTAAATTGTGGTTGTACGCGTATAATCCGGCTTCTGCCAAACGTTGTGCTTGGTTCTCAGTTAACATTCCTAACGTACAGCAAACTTCCATATCTAGTTTGTTAATGGTTCTTACCATCTCCAAAACTTGTTCAAACTCTGGTCCGTCTTTTACGTTTCTCCAAGCGGCTCCCATACACACACGAGAGCTTCCCGAGGCTTTTGCTCTTAAAGCTTGTGCTTTTACATGAGGAACGGTCATTAGGTCGTTTCCTTCTAAGTCTGTATGATATCTTGCTGCTTGAGGGCAGTATCCGCAGTCTTCCGGGCATCCTCCTGTCTTAATCGATAAAAGGGTAGATACCTGTACTGTATTCGGATCGTGATGTTCTCTGTGAATCGTGGCTGCTTCGTAAAGCAGTTCCATTAAGGGTTTGTTATAAATTTCAAGAATCTCTTCTTTCGTCCAATTGTGTCTAGTTACGCTCATATATTCGAGATAATTATAAGATCAAAAGTAAAAAATTCCGCTGTAGTAGCGGAATTTATTCTTGTTTATTTCTTCTCATCAGATGGTTTATCGTCCGAGGGCTTTTTGTTCTCTTCTTTTGTTTCAGATTTTACAGGAACTGTTGTTCCTTCAGCAGAAATCTCTTTCCCTTTTAGGTAATCCGGCAATTGCATTCCTGCCATATTAAACATTTCCTGTAATGGTGGAACTGCTTTGTACATTCCTGAAATAAAGTTTGAAGTAGATGTTTTTCCATCTTTGGAATTTCCTCCTTCCCACACGGTTACTTTATCGATCTTGATGTTCTTAATGGCTTCTGATTGTAGTTTTACTAACTCAGGAAGCTTATCTGCAATCAGTAACAAGGCAGCATTTTGAGAATCGTTTCCGGCTGCTTGTACGATCTGATCTAAACCGGCTGCTTGTTTCGTTAATACTTCATACAATCCTTGTGCTTCTGCTTGTGCTTTGAATAGAATTGCATCTGCCTCTCCTTTGGCTTTTCTTCTAATTCTTTCTGCCTCAGCTTCTGCATCAATCTCTACTTTACTTTTGTCAATCTGAGCTGGTACAATAATATCTGCTGTTTGAGACGCTCTTTCTCTTTCTGCTCTGGCTCTTTCTGCTTCCTGCTCAGCAGCATATGCTTCTTCTAATGCTTTTGCTGCTTGTACTTTTTCTGAAGCGGTTGCAGTACGTTCTGCCTCTGCTTCTTTTTGCCTTCTTAAGGCATTTGAATTTGCTACTTCAATTTTTGCTGTGTTCTCTCCATCAACTGCTTTGGCATCGGCAGCAGCAACTTGTGTTCTTTGATCTTGAACAGCATTTGCTTCACCAATAGACCCATCTCTGTTCTTTTCAGCTACCGATTTACGAGCTGCGTTAATTGCGTGTGCAGCAGCCTCTTTACCAAGTGCTTCGATATATCCTGATTCATCAACGATATCTGTAATGTTTACGTTGATCAATTTCAATCCTACTTTCTTTAATTCAGATTCTACACTTTGAGAAATATTGGCTAAAAATTTATCTCTATCGGAGTTAATTTCTTCAATATCCATAGAAGCAACTACCAAACGTAATTGACCAAAAATAATTTCTTGTGCTAGGTCTTGAATCTCATTTTGCCCTAAACCTAGTAAACGTTCTGCTGCATTTTGCATAATTCCCGGCTCTGTAGAAATACCAATGGTAAATCTTGAAGGAACATTGACACGAATGTTCTGTTTAGACAGGGCATTTACCAAGCTTACTTCTATAGAAATAGGTGTCAAATCTAAAAATTCGTAATCTTGAATTACAGGAACAATAAACGCAGCTCCTCCATGAATACACTTAGCAGACTGACCTCCACCAACTTTACCATAGACAACTAAAATCCGGTCAGATGGACAACGTTTGTACCTTCTTATAAAGGCTGTAAAAAGAATAACCAGTATTAGTACTCCAACAGCAATGGTGGCTGTGGGACCAAAAAAGCTATCAATTTGCATTGTAATTAAATAGTTTAACATAGACATTTTTTATTTTTTTTGAGGTTCAACAATTAATATTCCGTTAGATGTTACTTCAACCACTTTGATGACTTCACCTTGAGTTAAATCAGTATCATGATCAGTTAATGCTTCTAAATCTCTGAGGGAGCTTTGAACTTTGATTTGTACTTTCCCTATTTTAGATCTATTAGCACCAATAGTTGTATAAACTTCACCAATACCTCCTAAAGCATTTTTTATTCTCAATGTTCCACTATCATTTAATTTTCTCATATAGAACATTAAAAGTGCAACTAAAATCATCATAATTAGCCCACTTATCATTGAGATAATTAGGGTTGTTGAAGTTGAATTTCCTGAGTTGATACTAGAAACTCCACTCCATCCAAATATTGCAAAAAAGGCTACCGTATTTTTAAGTGTAAAAAACTGAAATCCGACACCTGTATCAGCATCAATCTCGGCGTCTACATCTCCAACATCATCAACATCACCTCCTACAAAAGTAGATATCAAGATAAATACAAAAAAAAGCGAGGAAACTCCAGTAATGACCCAATAGAACTTTTCAAAAGACGAAAGTTCAGAAAACCATTCCATCATAGTGTTATTGTTTTTAAAGTTATTAAATATAGCAATTCTTGAGGAAATAAGTTGAGCTTATTTCGACAGTAAAACGGAAACTGCATTTCCGCCAAAACCTACAGCATTCACCAGAATTTTATTGATTTTTTTTGGTGGGTGTTGTTTCATAGCAAAAGGAACAGCAATCGTTTGCTGTTTTTGGAGCATAAATATAGCCAATTCTAAACTTAAAAGTCCAGAAGCACCAAAAGTATGTCCCAGTTTCCACTTGTTAGTAGTTAAAAATGGAATTTTGTTACAAAACACAGATGAGATGGCTTTGTATTCTGAAAGGTCTCCTTGAATGGTTCCCGGCGCATGCATTACAATTGCATCAACCTCCTTGGGATCAACTCCTTCTAAAGCCATTTTCATAGATCTCTGAAAACATTCGGCTTCTGCAGAGATAGAAATATTGTGCTCCAAAATCTCCGTAGCGTACCCAATTCCTTCGATCTTAGCAATTGCTTTAGGCGAGTTTCCTCTCTCTAAACAAATGGAAGAAGCTCCTTCTCCCAAAACCATCGTATTCTTTTTCTTTTCAAGATCAAAAGCTCTACACGGATAGCTTGTTTTTTGCTTTGAGTAGATCTTCATTGCATTCATTTGAGCAATGGTAAAATCTGTTAAAGAGGCTTCAGATCCTCCTACCAAGAACTTATCTGTAAGCCCTGCTTGAATCCACGCTACTCCATTCAGTAAAGCATGAAGTGCTGTAGAACAGGTAATGGAATGAGAGATCTCCGGACCTTTGGTTTGCAAGTCATGAGCTACCCATGAAGCTATGTTCCCTAAGGTTGTTGTTGGAGAAGCCAATGTGGCTGTTTTGTTATTCTTTAAAAATTCTTGATGGTACTTTTCAAAAAGTCGTGTGGCTCCTCTTGAAGATCCTATGTTTACTCCAAAGTCGTCGTTAGAATTCCAACCTGCCTCTTTTACTGCCTCTCTAGATACATAAATAGCATACAAAACAGAATCGTCCAACTTCTTATATTTTGTATCTGAACCCTTCAGTTTCTTGATCTCTTTTTTAAGAGAAGAGGGTAATTCTGCCACCAAAGCACTCGTTTGATCAAACTGCTTTTCTGCAATCGAATGATTGTCGTTTAAATACTGCTCCCAAATTTCTTCTGGAGTGGTTCCCAAAGCAGAAATTGAAGCAATTGATGTAATAGAAACAGGTTCTTTCAACTGAGTGTATTTTGCTTGCAAAAATACAGTAACCGTAATTATTGACCATAGGAATCTTTTGAAATCTATTTTTATGTATCTTGCCTCAAAAAGAAACATATGGAAGAGCAACAGCAAAAAAGCTGGTTCAAAAGAAATTGGCTATGGTTTGTACCCACAGTAGGGTGTGGAACTTTAATCATCTTATTCTTTTTAGGTGTTGGCGCTTTGATCTTTGGCGTAACAGGAATGATGTCTGAATCTACTCCTGCTAAGTATGCTTTGGATAAAGCCTCTGAAAATCCTATTGTAATTGAGCAAATTGGAACTCCTTTAGAAGTAAAAGGAATGGTTTCCGGTGAAATCAACTTTAGCAATAATAGCGGTGATGCAGATCTTGTTATCCCAGTAGCAGGCCCAAATGGAAAAGCTAGAATTCGTGTTGTTGCTGAAAAAGTGGACGGTGAGTGGCACTACGAAAAACTCTACATCGTACTAAAAGATAATAATCAACAAGTAAACCTTTTAGACAAATCTTTAGAGGGTATCTAAAGCTTCCTCTATAGTACGATATACTTTCTCTAATTCTTCTTTTGTAATTACATAAGGGACTTGGATGTAAATTGTATTTCCCAGAGGTCTTAAAAAGACTCCGCGACTCATAAAAAACTTCAAGAGTTTATCTCTTAAATCGCCATAACGTGCCATTTTTGTATTGAGATCCAAAGCCAAAATTACTCCGATATGTCGCGTTGATTTTATCTTAGGGTGATTTTTGACTTGCTCTTCAAAAGCCTTATGTGCTATGCTTATTTCTTTTATGTTCTTTTGAATAGCATCTGTTTGTAAGAGTTCTATCCCGGCAATTGCCGCAGAACAAGCTACCGGGTTTGCAGAATAGGTATGACAATGGAAGAATCCTTTTGCTATATCATCACTTAAAAAAGCATCGTAAATTTCTTGCGTACAGGATGTAATAGCCATAGGAATCAACCCTGCTGTTAATGCCTTGCTCAAGCAAATAATATCCGGTTTGGTTTCTATATGATCTGAGGCAAAATGCTTTCCTGTTTTCCCAAATCCGGTCATTACCTCATCGGCAATTGTAATGATCTGGTGTTCTTTACAAAACTTTAAAATTTCATTTAAGCCTTCTGCATCATGTATTTTCATCCCTGCTGCTCCTTGTACTAAAGGCTCATATACGAACCCAGCAATGTCATCATTTGACGCATAGTCTTTTAACAGGCTTAAAATTTCTTCATGATTCTCTCCGTTTGGTGTAGGAATACGTTTTACATCGATCAATAGATCTTCAAAAGGACCATTATAAACAGATAGTCCTGAAACTCCCATCGCTCCGAAAGTGTCTCCGTGAAATCCATTTTCAAAAGCAATAAATGTTGAGCGTTTTTTTCCTTTGTTAAAATAGTATTGCAATGCCATTTTAATACTTGCTTCTACCGCTGTAGATCCATTATCGTTAAAGAAGATCTTGTTTTGTCCTTCGGGAAGTATTTTTATCAACTCTTCCGAAAGTTTTACTGCGGGTTCGTGCGTAAAATCGCTAAACATCACTTGATCTAGCTGTTGCATTTGAGCATAAACACGACTGGTAATAAAATCGTTGCAATGTCCAAACATACAGGTATACCAAGTTGCAATGGCATCTATGTATTCATTTCCATCTTCATCCGTTAATACACATCCTTTTGCTTTTACAATTCCTAAACTTTCAGGTTGTAATTGGTGTTGTTTTAACGGGTGCCATAAGTGCTTTTGATCTCTCTCTCTTAAATTCATCTACAAAACAGTTTTAAACTTTGCTGCATATTCCTTGATCACATTCTGATCAAAATAAGGTTCGTCATTAATTCTCCCTAAAACAGGTACCTGAGTCATCTTTTCAATGATTTCTTCTGTTGTAGGATGCTCATCTCCTGAAAAGATGATTGCAACATCGAATCCTTTTTCTTTCAATAAATTCACTGTTAATAAGGTATGATTGATACTTCCCAAATAATGTCTAGACACAACAATCACCTTATAACCCGGCTTGATAATATCTAAAATCGTATCTGTATCATTTAACGGAACTAATAAGCCTCCGGCTCCTTCAATAACCAAATCATTTTGAGTTTTGGGCTCAATAATTTGATCTAATCGGATTTGAATCTTATCAATTTCTGCTGCAGCATGTGGACTCATAGGAGTGTTTAATGCAAAGGCATTTGAATGAAATACAGAGGTTGAATTAGAGGTTAGGTTTTGAACCTTATGTGTGTCTGAAAATTCTAAATCTCCTGCCTGAACCGGTTTCCAATAATCAGCTTCTAGAGCTTCTGTAACTATAGCAGAAGCTATGGTTTTTCCTACTTCAGTTGAAATTCCAGTGATAAAATACTTTTTCGACATTTAAAAAATCGTTTTACAGGTATTACAGATATATCTTCTCCTTTCAAAAAAAGGAAAAAGCATAAAAAATATATTTCTTCTTCTTAACGGCGCTACTAGAATTTGATTGGAATTACACGAAGGGCAATACAAATCATTTCCTTCTTCGTCTTTCTCATACTTTCTTACTGTATTATAGATCTGCATGGCCTTATCCAAATCTTCTTTGTGTACAAGAAGTTTAACTCCTCCAATAGCTTGACTCAATAATGGGTCTGAATCGATTGTTTTTTCATCCATCAGCATGGTTCTGATTCCTTCTGACTCCAGTTTAGATTTAACTACATGTGCTTCTGTAGAATATTCGAAGACGGTTAAAATGATATAATCGTTATTCATTCGACGTTGTTAAGCAACAACAAAAATACGAAGTGCTTCTAAGACAGCTGTGATTTCTTGAAAAGAATTATATGCATGCAAACAAAAACGAAGACGCTCTTCATTTTGAGGTACTGTAGGAGATAAAATTGCTTTGACATCAAAACCTTTTTCTTGAAGTTCTTTAGCAGCTTGTTTTACTTGCCTATTGCCCGGAATGATGCAAGAATGAATGGCAGAACTGCTTAAAATAAATTGTTTTGACATTCCCATTCTCTCTACCTCTTCTGTAAAGAATTGAATGTTCTCTCTAAGTTTCTCCTGAGATCCGGAAATTTGCATCTGCTCATAACTCTTTAGAATAGTTGCCAAAGAGTGAGGTGGCAAACCTGTAGTATAAATAAAGCTTCGGGCAAAGTTTATTAAATATTCTCTCAATGGATTGTTAGCTAATATAACCGCACCGTGACAGCCCAATGCTTTTCCAAAGGTGACAATTCTTGCAAAGATCTTTTCTTCTAACCCTAATTTCTGAATCAGTCCAACTCCCTTGTTTCCAAAAACACCCAAAGCATGTGCTTCGTCTACAATTAAAAATGCGTTGTATGCATTGGTAAGCTCTGTTATTTTTTCCAAGTTAGGAGAATCTCCGTCCATAGAAAAGACTGATTCTGTAACCACATAAACTGTATCAGATTCTTTGAGTTTTTGCAATTGCTCTTCTAAATGAGACAAATCGTTATGCCTGAATTTAAAAGACTTTGCATGACTCATTGTGATTCCATCGCGAATAGAAGCATGAGATAACTCATCATACAAAACCACATCTCCTCTTTGAGGAACCGAAGCAAAAAAGCCAATATTGGCATCGTATCCTGAGTTAAAGATCAATGCAGCTTCTGATTTATGGTAATCGCATAAGAACTTCTCAACTTCATTGTATAAAGAATGATTTCCCGAAATCAAACGGGAACCGGTAGCTCCATTTTTTAAGAAGTTTTTTTCTTGTAAATACTGATGAGTTTCTTGAAAAATTTCAACTGAAGAAGAAAATCCGAGGTAATCATTCGAGGAGAAATCAATCAAATCTTTTGGTTTCGAAAGTTTCCTTAAAGAATTGTTTTCGATCCTTGTTTGAAGTTTTCCTTGAAGTTTTTTTGGCAGATCCATGCAGAACAAAAGTAGCCAAAATCTACTACCTTTGCGCAACAATATTTGGCAATGCAGAAAGAAAGCAACTTAAAAGAAAAGTGGGAGTATTTAGTGAAAGAACTTACCCAACAATTCTCTGATGGCGAAGATCTCAATGTAGATGGGATCATTTACTTGATTGGAGTTCAGGAATTGGGTCAGGGAAAGAGACGTTTCAAAAAAGATGAGAAGATGAACTTAATGCATATTGCCATTTGTAAACTTCTTGAGCCTTATGGTTATTATGAATTCGATTATTTTGATGAAGATGGTTGGCCTCATTACAAAATGCTTACAGAGCTTCCTAATTTAAAACCGGGAGAGCAAACTGTTTTGATGAAAGAAGCTATTATCGGCTATTTCGAAGCGATGGATTTTTTTCCAAAACAATAAATAGAGCCCCGAAAACTCTGGTGAAATTCCCGAGACTCAGACCCATGGGCATTCCCCCCAATTTTTAATGTCTTGCTATATAAATTTTAAAGGTTGTTCCGGATTTAACAGTTGTTAAATAATTAACTGATTAACAATCATATAAAGATCATACAGAGATACTAAACTCACTAGAGTAGATATACTCAATTGTAAAAGTGCGCAGAATTGACTACCGCTTTTCAGGTGGGTAAAAATGCTTACTGAATCCTATGTAACACTCAGTTTTCTAACCATGTACGAATAGAGTTTAGGAACCCATCGTTTTACATAAACACCTAACTTTTCTTTTGCTCCGGCTATATACGCTTCTTGCTTTTTTTGGGCGATTGCTTTAGCCATCAGTTTGGCAAATCGTTCGGGTTTGATTCCATTTGCTGTGGCTTTGTCCATTGTTTGCTGTGCCGTTCCATCACCTTGCAAGGCATTGATAGAAACATTGGTGGTTACATACCCCGGACAGACCAAGGTAACTTGAATGTTATTCTCATGAACCTCAGCTCGCAGACTATCAAAAAAGCCATGAAGTGCATGTTTAGATGCTGCATAGCTAGATCGTAAAGGAGTTCCTATCTTTCCTACAATGCTGGTAGTTACAACAAAGTGACCTTGCTGTCTTTCTAAAAAATGAGGTAGCAATGCTTTTGTTAAAGCAACGGTTCCTGTGTAGTTGATGTTCATAATTCGCTTGTCTACATCAATCACAGTATCCTTCGCAAAGGAACGTTGACTAATTCCTCCGTTATTTACTAATATATCAACTCTACCACTCCAAGATATGGCTTGCTTTACTTTCTCTTCAAAATCATTGTGTTTTTCAAGATCCAAAGGCAATACTTTTACCCTTTCCGGAAATTTGCACGCTGCTTTTACTTCTTTCAAAGCTTCTTCATTTCTACTCGAAATGATTAGCAAAGCGTCTTGTTCAGATAGTTCTACAGCTAATGCTTTTCCTATTCCTGAGGATGCTCCTGTAACCCAAACTACTTTATCTTGAAAGTTCATGTTGATTTATTTTACAGCAATGTACATATTTTCATAGAGAAACAGTAATTTTGGTACACTTCTTGGGAGTTCAATTTAAATCGAGATTCATGAAAAAAATTCTGATCCTACTTTTATTTATCAGCTCATTAGCGCAAGCACAATATTCTGTAAAGGGAAACTTACATCCTCCTAAAAAATATACTTGGGTACTGCTTTATAAGGTAGAAGGTGCCAGACAAGTCTTTGTGAAAAACACTCAGATCAAACAAGAAGTAAAACAGGTTGACGGAAAAAACTTAACCTATGGAACTTTTGAGTTTGAGTTTCCTGCCGATGCAAAAACAGGTGCTTACAGAATTACATACGATCTTCAGCAAAACGGATTTGTAGATTTTTTATTTAACAAAGAAGATGTAGAGCTTTCTTTTAATCCTGGAGATGTTGAAGGCACAACCGTTTTTTCAAAGTCTAAAGAAAATCAACTGTATAAAAAGTTCTTGGCTGATATTGCTACTGCACAATACAAAGTAGATTCTCTGCAAGTTGCTTATTTGAAAAACCCTTCTCAACAATTGGAAGGTGCTTATAAAAAAGCAGTGGAAAACATTTCTAATGTTCAGAACTCTTATGCCAATTCTTCTAAAGGAACTTTGGTACATCATTTTATCATTGCAACAGACAGATACAATTCTCCTACTGTGGCAAAAAGTTCTCAGGAATATTTGAACGGAGTGATTAGTCATTTCTTTGATAAGATCGATTTTTCAAGTTCTTACCTATACAATTCTTCTTTCTTGATAGACCGTATTGCCGATTATGTGTTTTACATGAACTATTCTAGAGATGCAAAAGAACAAGAGAGATTACATAAAAAAGCAGTAGATATTGCTATAGGAAAAGTAAATGACCTTACATTCAAAGCTGATGTGATCGAGTTTCTTACTTCTCAGTTTGCCTCTATTAAAAACATAGAACTGGTTGATTATTTGATGACAAATCACTTTGAAAAGCTTCCTAAAGAGAATCAAAATCTTGAATTCAAGAAAAACATAGATGAAGTTATGGCTACCGCTATTGGTAGAGTAGCTCCTGATTTTACCTGGACCGAAAACGGAAAAGAAATGAGTCTTTCTCAGTTGAAAGACGGACAAAGTTATTTGCTCATCTTTTACAGTACAGAATGCTCTCATTGTTTGCGTGAAGTTCCTCAGATCTATGAGTTCATGAAAGGAAAAACCAATACCAAGGTTATTGCCTTTGCCATGGAAACTTCGGATACTATGTGGAAAAATTACATCAAGAACTTACCTGGATGGCACCACGCACTTGGTTTAGGAAAATGGGAAAATAAAACTGCCAGAATGTATCAGGTAAATTCAACTCCTACCTATTTTGTTTTGGGAATGGATAAAAAAATCATTGCCAACCCTGAAAAGATCGATGATCTAAAAATGATCTTAGGAAGCTTGAATTAAAAGTGATAGAATGCATCTTCTAAATGCTCAATGTCAAACTTTTCTTTGGATTGCGTGATTGCAATAATATCGAAACGGACTTCAATATCTAGATCGTTCTGAATTACATATTCATTAACGGCTTTTGTAAGTAGTTTGATTTTTTTCTGTTTGACAAAGTCTTGCGGATTCCCAAATTCGTTGGTTGATCTGGTTTTAACCTCTACGATGGCTAAGACTCCCTCTTTTCTAGCAATGATATCGACTTCTGCTTTTTGAAATCGCCAATTTCTTTCCAAAATCTCATAGTCTTTCTTTAATAAGAAGTCTGTGGCTATTTGCTCTCCTGTTCTTCCAAGATCATAATGTTTAGACATAGCTTTTTACGCTAAAAATACATAAAATCAGCTATTTAAAATCTCTAATTTATATCCAACACCGTGAATGTTCACAATCTTAATGGAAGGGTCTTCTTTTAATTTTTTGCGAAGTTTTGAGATGTAAGTGTCCAAACTTCTGCCTACAAAAACACCATTGTCTTCCCAGATCTTTTTGGTGAGTTCATCTCTTTTTAAGATTTGGTTGGGGTGTGCTACAAAGAGTTCCAACAGTTCACATTCCTTTTTTGAAAGTGCAATCTCTGTAGCTTCTTTGATCAATTTGTTTTGCTCTGGATAAAAGTGAAAGCTTCCCAAAGATGTATAGTTTTTTTCTTCTTCCTTCTTTTTAGGCTTGGTCTTGCGCAAGACAAACTCCAGAATCAGAAATACTATAAAGATGAGCACATATAATGTGATTGGAAATCTTGCGAACCATCCTTCTTTTTGATCCAAAAACTGAAATTGCAGTGTATAACATCTTTGCGGTAAAACTCTCGACAAACACGGAATGATGGTTTTTTCGGTTTCAATATTCATTTGGTAGCTATACGCTACTTCTTTATCTGAACACTGAACAACTTCTACAAGATAGTTTTCAGATAACTCTGATCTCTCAAGAGTTCTTTTTACAATGGTTACCAAACTATCGGGAGAAAACAACAAATGGCTTTCAAAGGAAAGTTCGTATTGAGAGTTATTTAGTTTTTTTATAGGTAAAATAAGTGAGGTAGAATCTCCGTTGGAAAGCAACAACTGATTACCTACCTCTCGGAGTGAGATCTTTATTTGTTTAGAGAAGTCATCCGAGCCTTCATGATTGTTTTCAAAAAAACGAATCATTGCAATAATAATGACGATAGCAACAAATGAATAAATGGTTCTCTTGCTCATAATTTCTGTAAAGAACAGACAATTTCCTGACTTTTTACAACTGTTGACACTTCTTTTACACTTTTTTGACATTCTCGATTTAAGGTCGCTCTAGTTTTACCTGAAAATCAAAATATCATGAAAAAACTCTTTTTAACATTCGTTATTAGTATTTGCTTTTTGTCTTATATAAATGCACAAGAAGTATTAAAAATCAACCTTTCAAAAAGCTCAGTTCACTGGTATGGTTATTATACTTTTTATTTTGGTGGGCATGACGGGACTATTGATCTTAAAGAAGGATATTTCCTAAAAACCAATGATAAAATATCAGGTGGTACGTTCATCATAGACATGAGTACCATCAAAAGTACTGACATTGAAAATCCTAAATCCAATCAAGGATTGGTAAATCATTTAAAAGATCCTGATTTTTTCGATGTGAGTAAGCACCCTTACGCAACTCTTTCGATTACAAAGGTGGAGTATAATGACAGTACTCATATGAGAATTGAAGCAGACATGACCATCAAAGGAATTACAAAACCCATCAATTTTCGCGCAGAAGTAAACTTCAAAGAAAAAACAATGACTACTAAGTTTAAGATAGACAGAACTCGTTGGGGTGTTAATTACAATAGCAGATTAAAAGACAATGCTATCTCAGATGCCATAGGTTTTGAGGTTAAAATTAGTTTGTAATTATGAGAGCTATAATTCTTGTGTTGCTGCTTGCCTGTTTTAAAATAAGTTTTGCACAAACCGAACATCACTTAGGTGTCTTTGTAACAGATAGTACATGGACTAAGGAAATTCTCAAGTTCCCTTTAGGGTTTGCTAGAGATATCCCTTATGAAGGCTACGAAGATCTGCGTTTTCATGAAGGTTGGGCAAAAAAACAAAGTGATGGTTTTTGGGCTTATATTTTTGCTTGGCACGTGAAAGGAAAACAAAAAACAACCTCTATAAATCTTGAGGTCTACATGAAAATGTACTATGATGGTTTGGCCGGTGTTGGTAGTTCTAAAATTCCGGAATCTGTTATGCTCTTCCTAAAAAATAACGATTCGAATTTAGACTCTGATTTTATTGGGAAAATGCATTTTTACGATCGTTTTCACACAAAAAAAATGATTCGCCTAAACACTCTAGTTAAAAGCTTTTATTGTAAGGAGAAAAATACAACCACCGTTGTTTTTCGAATATCACCCAAAGAATTAGATCATGATATTTGGAATATCCTAAACAAGGTAAAACTCAAGCCTAGTGTTTGTGAGTTCTAAATATCTTCTTTCATTTTAGAAATATATTTCTTGGTTTCCCTCATGACTTTGGGCGCTAAAATGATCGTTGCCAACATGGTTGGAATAGCCATGAGTGCAAAAGCACTATCAATAAGGCTGATCATCGTGTCCAAGTCTGAGGTTGCTCCTAAGATAATACTGGCAATAAACAGATAGTTATAGAAGTGTTTGTACTTCGCTTTGGTTAAAAAAGATAAGGATTTGGTTCCGTAATAAGAGTATGAGAATAGTGATGAGATACTAAAGACCGCCACACAGATCATCAATAGATATTTGCCAATTCCCGGCATAGCTTCTCCAAAAGCTGTTGCTGTTAAACTTACGCCGTTATCTCCACTCGTTTGCCATACTCCGGTTACTAAAATGGCCAATGCTGTTAATGTACACACAACAATAGTATCTATAAAGGGTCCTAACATCGCTACCAATCCTTCACGTACAGGTTCAGCTGTCTTTGCTGCTCCATGTGCCATAGGCGCTGTACCAATACCTGCTTCATTAGAAAAAGCTCCTCTTCTGATTCCTAATATGATCAAAGTTCCTAAAGCTCCTCCGTAAAAAGCGTCTGGTTTGATAAAATCTGCCGAGAATGCATCGGTAAAGATCATTCCAAAATACTTTGGAACAACATCAATATTCACTCCCAATATAACAAGTACTAGAATGAAATATAGTAATACCATTGCCGGAACTAATTTGGCTGTTACTTTGCTAATACGTTTCAATCCTCCTAACACAACAATTGAAGTGATGACAACAAGTACAATTCCGATGATCCAATTGGTAGTATCATTAACAGTAACACCATTGGGTTTTAGCATTATGTCATTGATTGCTTGTGTTAATTGATTGACATTAAAAACTGGCAAGGCCCCTATCATGGCACAAGCGCTAAAGAATAGAGCCAAAGGTTTCCAACTTTTCCCTAATCCTTCAGTAATAAAATACATAGGCCCTCCTTGCAACTCTCCGTCGCTGTCTTTTCCTCTAAACATGATTGCCAAAGCAGAGGTAAAAAATTTGGTAGACATTCCCACTACAGCACTTACCCACATCCAAAAAATGGCTCCCGGTCCTCCTACAGCAATAGCTACTGCAACTCCCGAGATATTTCCCATTCCTACCGTGGCAGAAAGAGCCGTGGTTAATGCTTGAAAATGACTGATCTGACCCGGATCATTGGGGTCGTCATATTTTCCTCGTAATACCTGAATGGCATGACCGAAAAATCGAAAGGGTACAAATTGAGAACGGATCAGAAGGTAAATTCCTCCTCCGATCAATAATATTAATAACGGGAGCCCCCATATAAATGAGGAAAACTCTTGAATTGCTTTTGCTATACTACTCATTAAAATTTACTTCTGAAGTTGTTTCCTTCACACTCATTTGTATGTTTCTTCCCATGATCAAAGCTCTGTTGTCTACTTCATGGCCCGCAGGAAAACCAAATAAAATTGGAAAATCATATCCTGCCGTTGCATCTAAGATCAACTGCTCTATAGAGCTTCCCCATTTGGTTGTATTCTTTTTAATATTGCTCATATCTCCTACGATCAATCCTTTCAATCCATCAAAATAACCCGCTCTTTTCAAACTTTGCAACATACGATCTATGTGGTATTTATACTCTCCGATCTCTTCAATAAACAGAATTTTTCCATCTGTGTCTAATTGGCTTTTGCTTCCCAACATGGTGAGTAATATCGTTAGGTTTCCTCCTATTAATTCCCCTTCTGCCTTTCCTTGATTATTATATTTTGATGAAGAAATTTTGTAGCTCAATTCTTCTCCAAACAATGCCTTTCGTAAGGTTTCAATACTTTGCTTATTCTCTTCCGGGTCAAACTGCATACTAGTTCCCATCATTCCGTGAATGGTTTCAACACCTAAGTTATGTATGTGACTATGAAGTGCTGTGATATCTGAATAGCCAATAACCCATTTCGGATTGTTTTTAAACTTGGTGAAATCCAATCTATCTAGAATTCGTCCAGAGCCATATCCTCCGCGTGCAGACCAAATAGCCTTGATGTTTGGGTTGTCTAATGCTTTTTGAAAATCAGTAGCTCGTTCATCGTCTGTTCCTGCAAAATGATGATTCTGATTAAACACATGGTCTCCTATCATTACCTGTAAGCCCCAACTTTCTGCCAATTGCTTTGCTTTGTTAATGATCTCTTTTTTATTCTTTAAGATCCCTGCCGGAGCTACAATGGCAATAGAATCTCCTTTTTGCAAGTATGCCGGACGTATTAATTTCATTGGGCTTTGAATTGAATCATTCTCTGTTTGCGCTATGGCAGACAGAGAACTCATAAGAAGTAAAAAAACGATTACGAATCGATTTCGATTCTTCATAAAAAAGGTTTTTGTAAATGTATCTATTTTCATCTGTTATTCAAAAAGGAGTTCAACTTCCTTTTTGTACTTTTGTCTCGCAAAAACTTGACCAAAAAGAAATTCATGAGTTCTTCGAAACGATATACGATCACAGCGGCATTACCTTATACTAACGGACCTATTCATATCGGTCATTTAGCAGGGGTGTATGTGCCCGGAGATATTTATTCAAGATATTTACGATTGACAGGAAATGATGTTGCTTATATCTGCGGAAGTGATGAGCACGGTGTTGCCATTCCAATGAAAGCAAAGAAAGAGGGAGTTTCTCCTCAAGAGATCATTGATAAATACCACGGAATCATTAAAAAATCGTTTGAAGAGTTTGGAATTTCTTTCGATAATTACTCAAGAACTTCTGCGGATGTTCATCACAAAACAGCTTCTGAATTCTTTGTAGATCTATACAACAAAGGAGAGTTTATAGAGGAAGTTACAGAGCAGTTATACGACGAGCAAGCAGATCAATTCTTAGCCGATCGTTTTGTTGTAGGAACGTGTCCTAAATGTGGGTTTGAAGAAAGTTATGGAGATCAATGTGAGAATTGTGGAACCAGTCATAATGCCACAGACCTGATCAATCCAAAATCTGCGATCACCGGAAATACTCCAACAGTAAAACAAACCAAACACTGGTTCTTGCCTTTAGACAAACACGAAGATTTCTTAAGAGAATGGATCTTAAAAGGTCATAAGCACGACTGGAAACCAAATGTATACGGGCAAGTAAAATCGTGGGTTGAAGATGGATTAAGACCGAGAGCTGTAACTCGTGATTTGGATTGGGGAATTCCTGTTCCTGTTGAAGGAGGTGAAGGAAAGGTATTATATGTATGGTTTGATGCTCCTATCGGATACATTTCTTCTACAAAAGAGTGGGCTGAGCGAGAAGGAAAGAACTGGGAAGATTATTGGAAAAATGAAGACACCAAACTGGTTCACTTTATCGGAAAAGACAATATTGTTTTTCACTGTATCATTTTCCCATCCATGTTAAAAGCTCATGGTGGTTATATCTTACCAGAAAACGTTCCTGCTAATGAGTTTTTAAATTTAGAAGGAAACAAACTATCAACTTCTAAAAACTGGGCTGTATGGTTACACGAATACTTGGAAGAATTCCCGGGTCAGCAAGATGTGTTGCGTTATACCTTAACTGCCAATGCTCCTGAAAGCAAAGACAATGATTTTACTTGGAAAGATTTTCAAGCAAGAAATAATAATGAACTGGTAGCGATCTTCGGAAACTTTATCAACCGTGTTGCTGTATTAACTCACAAATACTTTGACGGGATTGTTCCTGAACCGAATGAATTATCTGAGGTTGATGAGGATACACTTGCAGCCTTAAAAAATTTTCCGGGTATTGTTGGAAAATCTGTAGAGCGTTACCGATTTAGAGAAGGTTCTCAAGAATTAATGAATCTGGCAAGATTAGGTAATAAATACCTTGCCGATGAAGAGCCTTGGAAAAAGATTAAAACTGACGAAGAGCGTGTAAAGACCATCATGTATGTAGCTTTACAAATAGCTGCTGGATTGGCTGTTGTTTCTGAACCTTTCTTACCATTTACTTCTGCTAAATTGAAATCGATCTTACAACTTCAAGAATTGTCTTGGAATGATGTTGCAGAACAAGATGTTCTTTTAGCTTCCGGTCATCAAATTGGTAAATCTGAATTGTTATTCTCTAAAATAGAAGACAAAACTATTGAAGCTCAATTGGCAAAGTTAGAAGCTACTAAACTAGCTAATGAACAGGCAAACAAAACTGTAGAGCCTCAAAAAGAAACTATAGAATTTGAAGATTTTACCAAATTGGATATTCGTGTGGGAACTATTTTAGAGGCCGAAAAAGTAGCCAAAACCAAAAAATTACTTCAATTAAAAGTGGATGTTGGAATTGATGTAAGGACTATTGTTTCTGGTATTGCTGAAAGCTTTTCTCCGGAAGAGATCATAGGGCAACAAGTAACTGTTTTGACAAATTTAGCTCCTAGAAAAATTAGAGGTGTAGAGAGTCAAGGAATGATCTTAATGACCGATACTCCAGATGGAAAGCTTGCATTTGTAGAACCTGAAAGAGTGGTAAGAAACGGTCAGCAGATCAGTTAATTACCTAAAAAAGCACGTTTACTCAATAAAACGTCTCGTTTCCTAATTATTCGTTAAAAAAAAGAGGCCTCATTTTGTTAAGGATTATCTTTGTTATCGACCAATGTTTTATTGGTCTAAGGCTCCATTTAAACCTTTTAGGTTTTAATTTGTCATAATTGAATAGATATTAAATAACGAAATCCCATGAAACTGATTGCTTATAAAAGAAACTTACTTTTCGCTTTTTCTTTCATTTTTTCATTGAGCACATTAGCTCAAACATCACAAGACAAGATTATCAATTCTTATAAGGACTTTGTGTCTTCTCCACGAGAAGTTGCTTATGCGCATCTTAACAAATCCACTCTTATAAAAAATGAAATGTTAGGGTTTACAGCCTATGTCTTTGATAAGTTTACTAGACAACCTTCATTGGTTACCAAGAACTTATACTGTACTGTGTCTGATAAAGACGGAAAGATCATCAAAAGCAAACTCATCGAAGTAAACAAAGGGGTTTCTTCTAATATATTTAAAATAGACAGCCTCTTTACCTCCGGTAAGTATACCTTTAGAGCCTATACCAACTGGATGCTCAATTTTGATGAGCGTAACTTCTACGAACACTCTTTTAGTGTTATCGATCCTGATAAGCAAAAAGAAATTGTAACTACCAAAAAGCAACGCTCTTTTGTTATTCAAGCATTACCTGAAGGTGGACACTTGGTTGAAGGTGTAAGTAATTACCTTGGTGTAATTGTCAAAGATTCTAACGGATTTGGTTTGGCCAATGCTTCCGGCGCTATCGTAGATGGAAACAATCAAACCATTAAAGAATTTCAACTCAATCAATTTGGTGTTGCCAAAGTTCCTTTAAAACCTTTAGAAGGTCAAAACTACAAGGTAGTTGTGGCTAACAATGAACAAAATATTGAAAAGCAGATCACAGATATCGATCCTATTGGGTTTAATATTTCTATTCTTAGTTATCCTAAAAAGATCGCACTGTTATTCAGAGCCAATCAAAAGTCTATTCCTTATGTAAAAGGAAAAGAATACATCTTAGCTATACACAACGGGTCAACTGTTAAAACCACATCTTTCCAATTTGGAGATAACGGTCAGGTTGTAAAAGCACTAAGTCATCAAAACCTATATTCGGGGGTAAACATCTTTACTGTTTTCGATCCTGAAAAGAATGTGCCTATTTTAGAGCGTGTCTATTTTAACTGGAAAGATGTTGCAACGGCAAACATCACTGATGTAAATACAACACAAGTTGAAGATTCTTTGGTGGTATCTTTAAAAGTAGCTCAAACCATTGATCCTTCTAAAGTACAAAACCTGAGTGTTTCTATACTTCCTAAAAGCACAAAGTCGTACCGATTTAATTCAAATATTTTCTCTCAAGCTTATTTGAATCCTTATGTAAAAGGGTTTGTTGAAAATGCCGGGTATTACTTTGCCAATCCTAACAAAAAATCAAAAGCCGATCTGGATAATCTGCTAATCACTCAAGGATGGAGTAGCTATGATTGGAATAATATCTTTTCCAAAATTGTCATCAATCACCGTTTTGAAAGTGGAATTGATGTGATTGCCAATATCAACGAAAAGAAGGGTGATCGCTTTATGGTGTATCCTGTAGAAGGAAGTAGACCTAATGTGGTACAGGTGCGTAAAAATGATAAAAAATTCACTCATGCAAACATCTTCCCTTTTGAAGAAGATAGCTATGGTGTTAGTATTTTAAGAAAGAACGGTAGTACTCAAAAAGCAGCAATGTACTTGCAGTTCTATCCTTCAGAAGTTCCTGATTTTACACTTAATTCGTACAATACTCCATTAAGAGACTTGTCTTCTATAACTTCATTAGATACAAATCCTTTAATTGCTAATTGGGATATTGAAGACGCAGAGGCGTTGAACGAAGTTGTAGTTAAGTCTAAGTACAGAAGATCTTCCAGAATTGAAAAGATCAGGAATAAGAGTTGGGGAAATGTGCATGTTTTTGATGACAGTGACAGAAGAAATATCCGATCTTTATCTCAATACCTTAGTGGTAGAGGGTTTAGAATTGAAAACTCAGGAGGAATCGGTCAATATACTATTGAAGATAGAAACCCATTAAGCCCTAATGCTACAGTTCCTTTATTTATGATCAACGGAATTGTAACAGAAGATTTTAACTTCCTTTACTACATGAGAATGGATGAAATAGATTACATCGATATCAACAGAGGAGGTTTAGGTTTTGGTGTACGAGGAGGTAGAACTCTTATCAAAATTGTGACCAATCCTAAGTTGGCTTTCAATAACAACAACGGAGGAAAAAGTGTTTCTAAATACCAGTATTCTTTAACCTTTAGCGCTCCTAAAAAGTTTTACAAGCCTATCTATTCTACCAAAAGATCTCAATTCTTTAGAGATTATGGAGTTGTAGATTGGGTTCCTGAAGTAAATGTTGATGAAAATGGAATTGCTTCGTTTAAAATTCCGAGAAGTTACAATGGAAGTGTAAATTTGTATATTGAAGGAATTATCAATGGGAAAGAGCTTCTTTCTCAAACTAAAACGATCAATAGATAAACAATACACTGCTTAAAATAGCGTACCATCCTATTTATAGGCATCCCTTACCCTTGGGGCATCGGTTTCCCATGGGTAAGTATGAGCTGTTATATCATCAATTGCTTCACGAAGGGACTTGTACAGAAGAGAACTTTTTTGAACCTGAAATCCCTAACAACAAGTATATCTTTTTGGCTCACGATCCTGAATATGTATCGGATCTGATGAATCTTACGCTCGATCCAAAAATTGCTCGTCGCATAGGGTTTCCTTTGGATGAATTGTTGATTGAGCGTGAAATAGTTATCGCAGACGGAACTCTAAAAGCTTGTGAATATGCTTTAAAGAATGGGATTTCTATGAATATTGCCGGTGGTACTCATCATGCTTTCACAAACAAAGGAGAAGGGTTTTGCTTATTTAATGACCAAGCAATTGGAGCTCGTTATTTACAGCATAAGAATTTGGCAGATAAGATCTTGATTATCGATCTTGATGTACATCAGGGAAATGGAACTGCTGAAATTTTTAAGGATGATGATTCCGTTTTTACTTTTTCTATGCATGGGAAGAGTAATTATCCATTTATCAAAGAACAAAGCAATTTAGACATTGCCTTGGATAACGGAGTTGGAGATGAAGAATACTTGCAAATTTTAAAAGAGACCATTCCTAAACTGATTTTAGAGCAAGAGCCTGATTTTATTTTTTATTTATCTGGAGTTGATGTGATCGAGTCCGATAAATTAGGAAAGCTTTCTCTGTCTATGGAAGGATGTAAAGAACGAGATCGAATTGTTTTACAATCGTGTAAAGATTTTTCAATTCCTGTAGTGTGTAGTATGGGAGGCGGTTATTCTAAAGATATCAAAGTTATTGTAGAAGCTCATGCCAATACCTTTCGAACAGCTCAAGACATCTTTTTTTAATTTTCATAAATCCTTAACAAAACTTGCGGCTTTTCTGTAAGATCAAAAACAGTAAAATTCGTATTTTGCTACTCTAATTTTATGCTGCACGAACTCAAAGATATTATCAGATCTGCTAAGATCGCTAAAGAGAAAGGGATTAAAACTGCCTTAGCTTCCGTAGTTGCACTAGACGGTTCTTCTTACCGAAGACCCGGAGTACGAATGTCTGTTCAAAACAATGGCAAAATGATTGGTGCCGTTAGTGGCGGTTGTGTAGAAAAGGAAGTTTTAAGACAGGCACAAAGTGTTTTCGAGTCAGATCAACCCAAACTTATGGTTTATGACGGAAGATATCGCCTGGGCTGTGAAGGAATTTTATACATTCTTATCGAACCATTTGATCCTGAGGATGAATTTTACACTGCTTTTGAAACACAGTGCACATCCCGAAAACCTTTTACAATTTCTTCCACTTTTTCCAAAGAAGAAGACAAACGGTTTCAAGGTCTATCTACCTTTCATTTTTCAAATGCAACTTATGCTGTAAGTAAGAACAGTTCTAATGATACTTCATTAGATGTTTTTCAACAAACCATTCAACCTGGATTTAAATTAGTGATTATTGGATCAGAACACGATGCTGTTCAATTATGCAAATATGCATCATCAACAGGTTGGGAAGTCGACATAATTGCTCCTCCAGACGATCCTAAGAGCATTAATAATTTTCCGGGAGCTTCAAATTATCACGGGATTTCTGAAACTGAATTTGGTTCATTTGAACTTGATTTGCAAACAGCAATTATGTTTATGACACATAGTTATGTAAAGGATCTCAAGTACTTATCTGTTGTTACAGAAAAGGAAGTTGCCTATATTGGTTTGCTAGGACCTAGTAAAAGACGTGAAAAACTCATCAATGAAATGTTAGAAAGAAATGAAAATATTTCATATGATTTTTTTGATCGTATACACGGCCCAGCCGGCATAAACATTGGCGCGGAGACACCTCAGGAAATTGCAATTTCTATTTTAGCTGAAATTCTTACTGTTATCAGAAAACAAAAACCCATATCTTTGAGGCATAAAACAGGAGGAATTCACCAATAATGTCCAAAACAGCCATTTTAATCCTAGCTGCAGGAGAATCGAAGCGTTTAGGAAGTCCTAAACAGTTGTTATCTTATAAAGAGTCTAATCTTTTATTGCACACCATTGAGCAATTTCAAGACATACAAAACGCGCATGTTTTTGTGGTTTTGGGAGCTTATTTTGAAGATATCTTTCCACAGATAAGGAATAAATCTGTGACGGTTATAAAAAATAACGCATGGATGAATGGAATGGGTAGCTCTATAAGTAAAGGTGTAGAATTGATTCGTAAGAAAAATCTTTTTGACCGTGTTTTAGTTACCTTGTGTGATCTTCCTTTGGTAGAAGCTTCTCATTACCAAGAGCTCATAGATTTATCTATATCTTCCAGAAAAAGAATTGTACAAACTTCTTATGAAGACACTTCTGGTGTTCCTGTGATCTTTGATAAGTCTCTTTTCAATGCGCTTTCTTACCTATCTAATGATCAAGGAGCCAAAGCATTGATTAAAAAGTACAAAAAAGAGGTTTTGAAACTAAGTTCCAAAACCCCATATTTTGATATTGATACGAATGATGCGTATCAAAAACTATTAGAGTTATCCTAATATTGCATTCTTCTTTTTATCGAAGTAATTGATAAATGGTTGCTCAAACATTTGAGTTCCCGTAGCTGCTTTAACGGCATTTGCAATTGCTCCTCCGGCTGGTGGTAACCCAGGCTCACCAAGTCCTGTTGGCGATTCTCCATTTTGTACAAAGTGTACATCTACCTCAGGTGTTTCTTGCATTCTTATCAATCTATAACGATCAAAGTTTGTTGCTAATGGTGCTCCATCTTTGAATGACAAATCTCCGTACATAGCATGTCCAATCCCATCAATCACACCTCCTTCAACTTGATTCTTGGCTCCTAATGGGTTTACAACAATTCCACAATCTACTGCGGCTGTTACTTTTTTCACAACAGGAACCCCGTCTTTCATTTCTATTTCTGCAACCTCTGCCACATGTGTGTTGTGACTATAGTATGCTGCAAAACCTTGATATCTTCCTTTCGGAGCATTCCCCCAGTTAGATTTAGAAACTGCCAGTTTAATGGTGTCTTCCATTCGTTGCCCCGAATATTCAATTCGTTTGTCTGTAGTTCCTTTTACATTCTGAAGAAGTTCTATTAACAGTTGAGGATGATCTTTTCCTAATTCATCTGCCAACTCTCTAAAGAAAGTTTGCTCAGCAAATGCTAAGAAATTGGTATAAGGAGCTCTCCATGCACCTGTTGTCATCTTACTCTTATAATTGGCGGTACTTACTTTGTAGTTTGGAATACATCCTGCCGGGAAAAAGTTTGGAATCAATCCATACATATTAGAATTGATCGCTGCTTCCTTTAAGTGGTATCCTGTAATTTTTCCGTCTTTTAAAGAGGCTGCTATTCTGTATTTAATAGCAGGCCTGTAAGTTCCGGCAGCCATATCGTCCTCTCTTGAGTACATTACTTTTACCGGTTTTTGAATCTTATCAGAAATCTCTGCAGCTTCTAACACAAAGTCTCCATACAAGCGTCGCCCAAAACCACCTCCCATTCGGGTCATTTCTAAATGAATTTGTTCCGGTTTCTTATCAAATATTCTGGAGATCATTGATGCCGACCATGCCGGAGTTTGTATAGGTCCTACTAAATGAGCTACTTCCTTTGTCATATCTGCATAAAAATTCATTGGCTCCATACAGTTATGAGGTAAAAAAGGTGATGAGTATGTGCGCTCTATCACTTTATCTGCTTGTGCAAATGCTTTTTTCACATTCCCGTCTTCACGACGAATATCAAATTTCTTTCCGTCTAAGATCTTTAGCAATTCTTTATCGTGATCTTCTGTACTTTCTAACTTCTCAGCATCTTCCCAAGTAGCGATTAATGCTTTTTTCCCTTTCATTGCCGCCCAAGTACTGGTTGCGATCACTGCTATTTTATCTGTAACTGTGGTAAAATTGATTTGATTTTCGAGAACTTTTATTTTTTCTCCAAACCTAATCACGTCTACAACTCCGTTTACCGCTTTTGCTTTAGAATCGTCAAAACTCACTAGTTTTTTTCCAAAAGCCGGTGGTCTCATTACCGAAGCAAATAGCATTCCTTCCGGTTTGTAATCAATTCCAAACAAAGGCTTTCCTGTTCTGATCTTATCGATATCTACATTGCGAACATCTTGACCGATCAACTTATATTCTTTTGGGTCTTTTAGCTTTACATTTTCTGGAACTTCTAATGATGCTGCTTCTTTTACAACATCTCCATAACCCAGCTTATCTCCGTTAGCATTTGTAATAACTCCTTGTGAAGCAGAGCATGTAGAAGCATCTACACCCCACTTAGCTGCTGCTGCATTAACCAGCATTTGCCTTGTAGTAGCCCCGGTTTGACGTAGTGCATCCCATCCGAAACGTATAGACTGACTTCCTCCTGCTACCTGTCTTTGGTAATTTTTAGAATCTAATTTTCCTTGAGCTACATTTACCTTATCCCAAGGAACATCTAATTCTTCTGCTATGATCATTGGCATTGATGTTTTTACTCCTTGTCCAATTTCCGGGTTGGGAGAAAAAATGGTTACATAACCTTCATCAGATATCTTAATAAATGCATTGAAATCATTAAAGTTTAATTTCGAAATATCAACCGGTGGTTTTGCTTCCGACTTACATGCCGTAAACAGATTGAATCCAATTAACATTCCTCCTCCAGCTAACGCTGTTGTGCGCAAAAAGTTTCTTCTACTGAATTGCAGTGAATTATTTTGAGACTTCATAATTAATTCGATTTAGTTGGTTAGGATTTTTTAGCTGCTAGTTCTACAGCTTTCTCAATTCTGTTATAGGAAGCACATCTACAAATATTTCCATGCATTGCCTGTCTTATTTCTTCCTTAGATGGATTCGGGTTTACCTTTAAAAATGCTGATGCTGTCATCATTTGTCCTGCCTGACAATATCCGCACTGCGGTACATCGATCTCTTTCCAAGCTTCCTGTACAGGGTGTGAACCATCTTTAGATAACCCCTCAATAGTTGTAATTGATTCTCCTGCAACAGTCGCAATTGGTAGAGAACAGCTTCTCATAGCATCTTCTCCAACATGAACTGTACAAGCACCACATTGGGCAATACCGCAACCAAATTTGGTTCCTAGCATGTTAAGTTCATCTCTTAACACCCATAAAAGAGGTGTATCGGCATCAGCAGTAACACTTACTGATTTTCCGTTGACTTTAAGTGTATAATTGGGCATAATAAGTTGATTATGAAATTGAAGTTTCAAGTTACAAAAAAATCATCCCCTCTAAACTTATTCATTTTAAGTGTTGTTGTATTTAAGAATCATTTAACATGAAAGTGTTAAAAATGCCTGTAAACAAGCTCTAAAAGGTCAAATCTGCTGAAAAATCAATGAAGCAAAATAAATAAAGACCACATCATTTCTTAAAAAGGCAATTTGAAAACAATACATTACCACAACATTCGCTTTTTTACGCCTTAAAACCTGAAACTCAAGCCCACATAAATAAAGGCTTTTCAATTTTTTTGTCTTTTTTTTAAATTGTATATTTTTTGTAGCGTCCTTTTTTAAGGATTTAGCAATAAATCGGGATAATTTTATCAAAATCACAAATTCAAAAGTTTATGAGAAGACTCTTATTGGTAATTTCATTAATCTTCAGTTCCATGTTTCTATATGCTCAAACACTCAATGTAAAAGGTGTTGTGACAGATGCTGTAACAGGCGAAACACTACCCGGGGTTAATGTTATCGTAAAAAACTCTTCCAAAGGTGATGTCACCGATTTTGATGGAAACTATAGAATATCCGCTGTTCCCAAAGGAGCAATCTTGGTTTTTAGTTACCTCGGTTATGTTACCAAAGAAGTAACGGTTGATAAAGAAACGATTAATGTTAGTCTGAAGGAAAGTTCAGAACAACTAGACGAGATCGTTGTTGTAGGTTATGGAACACAACGAAAAAAAGAAGTTACAGGAGCGGTTTCTGTAATAGGTAGCGAAACGATTGAAGAGTTAAAACCCACACGAGTAGAACAAGCTTTACAAGGTCAGGTAGCCGGGGTAAATGTAACCTCACCTTCAGGATCGCCGGGTGCGGCTCAAAATATTAGGATTCGAGGAATCTCTACCAATGGTAATAACAATCCACTAATTCTTGTTGATGGGAATATTATTGAAGACCTAAGTGTTATCAACCCTTCTGACATCGAATCTATTAACGTATTAAAAGATGCAACAGCAGGGATCTATGGTGTAAGAGGTGCTAATGGTGTAATTATCATTACTACCAAGACCGGAAGAAAAGAAACCGATTTCAAATACTCTTTTAATGCCTATACAGGGTTTCAAACTACAACAAGAGAAATTCCTGTATTAAATGCTACAGAATATGCCTTGTTGGCAAACGAAGCTCACGCTGCTAATGGAGAAGCCTTACCATTTCCTAATGTTGGAGGTTTAGGGTTTGGAACCGATTGGCAAAATGAGGTTTTTGAAACTGCTCCCATCTCTAGTGCAGATTTCTTAGTCAATAAAGGAACCGAGAAGTCTACCTATTCTTTTGGAGCTTCATTCTTAGATCAGGACGGAATCATTGGAAGAGACAAATCTAATTTTAACCGTAGAACTGTAAAATTCAATTACAGCACAGAAATTATCAAAGGGCTAAATCTCAAAACATCATCTCTATATACCAATACCAACAGAAAAACACTACCTGAAAATGCTTTAGGATCTGTATTGTTCAATGCTTTGAACATGCCATCTACAAGTGGTATTAATGAACAAGCTCCAACAACGGGAGTTGGTATTGAGGTTGTAAACCCTTTAGCACAAAGAGATAATACATTTAACAGAATCTGGGTAAATAAGTACGCCGGTAGTTACAGTTTGTCCTATAAGTTTTTAGAAAACTTCTCTGCCGAAGTAAGATACCAACACAATTATGCCGTAGTTAAAGGAAAATTCTTTAATCCGGCTGTAGACTACGGTGCTGGGAAAGTATTCAACAACAACGTCCCTACTGTAAACTTCTTTCAACAAACATTCAAAGACTATTTGTTTGATGCCATCTTACGCTACGAAAGAAAGTTTAACGATGTTCATGATGTAAAGTTGATGGTTGGTACTTCTGTGAATAAATCTCAAGGTATTAACGACGTTAACTTAACTAGTTTTAATGTTTCTGGAGACGATTTGAATTCTGCAAGCATTGGTTCTGGTGCTCAAAACAACTTAGCTATAAGTAATGCACCAAGAGAGTTTTTTGACAGCAGATTGTTATCCTATTTTGCAAGGATTCAATACAACTATGCTGGTAAATACTTATTCTCTGCTGTTGTAAGAAGAGACGGATCTTCAAACTTTGGCCCTAAAAATAAGTTCGGATACTTTACCACAGGATCTGTTGGTTGGGTTGTTTCTGATGAAGATTTCTTAAAAGATAGTGAAACCATCAATCTTTTAAAATTAAGAGCCAGTTATGGTGTAATAGGAAATGATAGAATTCAGAGTTTCCGATTTGTATCTACCTTATCTGGAGAAGCTACTTATGTATTTAATAACCAATTAACATTCGGGCAGGCTTTAGGGGCTATTTCGAATCCGGAAATCAGATGGGAAAAGCAAAAACCTTTAGATATCGGTTTAGATATTGGTCTTTTTAACAAAATAGATATCACAGTAGATTACTTCAATAAAGAGACAGAAGATTTACTGGTAAATCCTGAAGTTTCTGGTTTGTTAGGATCTAATGCTCCAGGTTCTGCAGTTCCATTGGTAAATGCAGGAACTGTACGAAACAGAGGTCTTGAGTTCTCAATATCCTACAAAGAAGATATCAACGACGATTTCAATTTCGGAATCAACTATAACCTAACCACTTTAGACAATGAAGTGTTGTTTGTAGGGAGTGATACCGGAGTTGTTTTTGGTGGAACTTTTGGAGTAGGGCAAGAATTAGGAATCTCTAGAATGGAAGCAGGTTTTCCAATTGGTTATTTCTACGGATTGCAAACCAACGGATTGTTCCAAACACAAGCTGATGTGGATGCACATGCAACACAATCGAATGCTGCTCCCGGAGATCTTCGTTTTGTAGATCAAAATGGAGATGGAGTAATCAATTCTGATGACAGAACATACATCGGAGATCCTATTCCTGATGCAACCATGGGATTGAACATCTCTATGAACTATAAGAATTTCGACTTTAATATGTATGCTTTTGCATCCATAGGAAATGATATTGTACGTAACTACGAAAGAAACCAACCGTTGACCAACAGATCTGTTTACTACTTAGATCGTTGGACAGGTCCGGGAACCAGTAACTCTTTTCCAAGAGTAACAACAGGGCCTAACAGCAACGGGTTATTCTCGGACTTCTATGTTGAAGACGGTTCTTTTGTAAGACTTCAAAACATTCAATTAGGATACAGTTTTGGAGAAGAGTTTTTAAAGAGACCTGGCTTTGATAAGCTACGTATTTATGTATCTGCCAGCAATCTTTTCACATTAACAAAATACAGAGGTTTTGATCCTACAGGGTCTGGAGGTGATCCTATCGGAGCCGGTGTAGATCAAGGTTTTTACCCTGCACCAAAAACTTTCTTATTAGGAGTAAATGTTAATTTCTAAAATGAAGACAATGAAAAAATTAACGATAAAAACAACTATCATATTAGCATTATTAACTTTTACCTATAATGCTTGTAGTGACGATTTTGTAGATGTTGAACCCAACGCAGTTACCTCTGAAAACTTTTTCAACTCAGAACAAGACTATCAAAATGCATTGATCGGTGCCTACGATCTATTGCAGTCTACCTATATCAATGTGATGTTAGGAGAAATTGCTTCAGACAACACTTTGGCCGGAGGAGAAAGTGCTACCGATGTTCCGGGGATTCAACAAGTAGATGATATGATTCACACTCCTGTAAACTCTAATCTAAGAGATGTTTGGAGATGGATGTGGGCCGGAATTAACAGAGCCAACTATATTATGGAATTCCAAGACAAAACAGATTTTTCAGGAAAGAACGAGGTACTCGCTCAAACAAGATTTTTAAGAGCCTATTATTATTTTGAATTAGTTAAATGGTTTGGAGATGTTCCTTTGGTTGTAGATCGAAGAATTCAGTTTGGAGATCAGTTTTCTTTAGATAGAACTCCAAAAGCAGAAGTATACGCACAAATTGAAGCAGATTTGATATTTGCCGCAGACAATCTTCCTTCTGTTCAAGCTGAAGCAGGTAGAATTACCAAAGGAGCAGCTCAAGCTCTATTAGGAAAAGCATACTTATACCAAGAAAAGTTTGTAGAAGCAGCTCAAGTATTAGAAGATTTGATTGCTACTGGCCCTTACGATCTAGTAACAGATTATGCTTCTATTTGGGAAGAGGCCGGTGAAAACAATATAGAATCTGTGTTTGAAGTACAATATACTGATACAGAAGGAGCCGGTTTTGGATGCTTACAATGTAGCGAAGGAAATGTAGCTGTAGGTTTTAACGGAATCAGAAACTATGCAGGTCCTGACTTTTCTTCAGGGTTCAGTTTTAATGTTCCTGTTGAAGAAGCATATAATGCCTTTGACACCGATGACTTACGAAGAGATGTTGCTATTTTAGACATCGAAGCTTGGGCAGCACAAACAGGCGCTACTTTTGGAACAGGCTTCGAACATACGGGGTACTTCAACAGAAAATACATCCCTAGAGTCCGTAACAATGGAGCTCAACCGGATTTGAATCTTACCAATCCTAACAATTACAGATCTATTCGTTTTGCAGACGTGCTTTTAATGGCTGCTGAAGCTTTGAATAGAGGCGGGATTAGTGATGCAAGAGCTCAAGAATATTTGAATAGAGTAAGAAGAAGAGCTTTTGGAGACATGTTACATGATGTTACTTCTACAGGTTCTGCATTAACAGATGCTATATACGACGAGAGAAGATTAGAGCTTGTGGGTGAAGGACATCGCTTTTTTGACCTAGTAAGAACAGGAAGAGCTGCTCAGGCAATCAACGGTTTTGTGGCCGGAAAACATGAACTATTCCCAATCCCACAGATTGAAATTGAATTAGCAGGGAACAGATGGGCACAAAACCCAGGATACTAAAACTAAGCTTATGAAACTACTTAAAAATATATTCAAAACAGCTCTTATCTTATTAGTTATCATTAGTTGTGATAAAGATAGAGACCTAGAATTTTTAGATACCATTGTACCACCTACCAATGTCTCTGCTACTTTTGATGTTACGCAAGACAATACAGGGGTTGTTACAATTACTCCTAATGCTGACGGAGCAAACTCCTTCGAAGTTATATTAGGTGATGGATCAGATAATGTTACGATAACTGCAGGCGAAAGTATTGAACATACATATGCAGAAGGAAACTATGATGTTACTGTAAGAGCTTTTAACCTCAAAGAGGAAGTAACAGAAGTAACAGTTCCTTTAGCAGTCTCTTTCCAAGCACCATCAAATCTTGTTGTTACCATAGAAAATGATGCTGCAGTATCTAAGCAAGTAAACATTAATGTAACAGCAGATTTTGCTATTAGCTACGATTTTTATTCAGGAGAACCTGGAAATACAGACCCTGTTGCTTCTAGCAATATTGGAGAAACCATTTCTTATACTTATGCAAATGCAGGAACATACTCTTTAAGAATTGTAGTAAAAGGAGCGGCCATCCAAACTACAGAATATACAGTAGATTTCGAAGTAACTGAAATCTTACAACCTGTAGCCTCTGCTGCAACTCCACCTGTTAGAAATCCTCAAGATGTAATTTCTATTTACGGATCTGCTTATGACAATGTTTCGAATACAGACACATTCCCTGATTGGGGACAAGGAGGACAAGGAAGTAGCTGGGGAACGTTTACTCTTAATGGAGATGATATGCTACAATACACGAATTTAAGCTACCAAGGAATTCAATTTGGTTCTCCTCAGGATGTAACCGGAATGGAATACATTCATTTAGATGTTTGGACAAGTGGTGATGTTTCTAGAATAGAAACTTCTTTGATTAGTGTTTCAAATGGTGAAAAACCAGTATGGTCGGATTTAACTGCTGGAGAATGGACATCAATAGATATTCCTATTTCTGACTTTACAAACCAAGGTCTAACCGTTGCTGATATTCATCAACTTAAATTTGTTGGTGACCCATGGGCAGCTGGTACTGTGTTTATAGACAATATTTATTTCCATAGAGCTCCTAGTAGCATTGTTACTAGTACTATTGAAGATTTTGAAGGAACACCTCCTACGTTTACTGTTTTTGGTAATATAGCTGCAACAGAAGTTGTTGCCAACCCTGATGCTTCGGGTGCCAATACTACTGCAAATGTTGCCAAGTTGACTAAAACTAATGGAGCGGAATTTTGGGCAGGTACATTCTTTGAAACTGCATCCCCTATTGACTTAGTGAATTTTAGTAAGATACGTCTTAAAACATGGTCTCCTAAAAATGGTGCTGTTGTGAAGTTAAAACTTGAAAACGATAATGCATCCATCACTCATGAAGTAGATTTAAACACAACGGTCACTAACTCATGGGAAGAATTAACCTATGATTTTAGTGCTGCTCCCACAGCTGATTACAAAAGAGTTGTTATCTTCTTTGATTTTGGAAATTCGGGTGATGATACTATCTATTATTATGATGAGATTGAGCTAATAGATGATTCGGGAGGACCAGCTCCATTAACTTTCCAGGATTTTGAAGGCACACCACCTGCATTTACTGTTTTTGGTAATATTGCGGCAACAGAAGTAATTGTTAACCCAGATGCTACGGGTGCAAATACTACTGCAAATGTTGCCAAATTAACTAAAAGTAATGGGGCAGAGTTTTGGGCAGGTACATTCTTTGAAGTAGCCTCACCTTTAGACTTAACAAACTATAGTAAAATAAGTGTAAAAACATGGTCTCCTAAAGTAGGAGCTGTTGTAAAGCTAAAGCTAGAAAATGCTAATGCAACTATTACTCATGAAGTTGACCTTAACACCACGAATGCCAATACATGGGAAGAACTGATCTATGATTTTAGTGGAGCCCCTGCTGCAGATTATACTAGGGTAGTTATCTTCTTCGACTTTGGAAACTCAGGTGATGATACTATTTATTACTATGATGAACTGACTCTCACTAACTAAGAACTTACGATTATGAAAAATATAAAATATATAATATGTGCTTTATTCTTGACTTCACTTCTTACAAGCTGTCAAGACGAAGATCAAGTTTTTGGAGATATCATTCCTCCGAGTAATATTCAGATAACAGCTACTATCGAAGGTGCTGATGCAGCAAATCCAAATGGAGATGGCTCTGGAGTAGTACACTTTACTGCTACAGCAAATAATGCTGTCTCATACGTTTTTGTTTACAATGGAAGTGAAACACCTGCTCCTTCAGGAAGACTTACTTATAATTTTGCCATTCTCGGAGTACATACATATACTGTAACAGTAATTGCTACAGGTACTGCTGGAGTTACCTCTAGTGCTAGCATCCAAGTAGATGTACTTTCTACTTATGCTCCTCCCGCTGATTTACTTGATAAACTTCATGGAGGAACTTCGAAAACATGGAGAATTAAATCAGAAAAGCCAGGGCATTTTGGTTTAGGTCCTGTAGGAGGAACTATTCCAACAGAGTGGTATGGAGCTGGAGTTGATGAAAAAGTAGGGGTTGGAATGTATGATGACAGGTATATTTTTAATGCCGATGGAACATTCATGCATATAACAGATAATACAAATGATGGAGCTGGAACAGACCCTACCGGAACAATCTTTGGTAGAGATCCTCTAATTTATAATGATCTAGGAAATTCAGGGTCAGGAACTATTGATGGAGCTGACGTTTTAAACTTTCCGTTTGATGATTATAGTGGCAATTGGGCATTAACTGCACCCAGCGGAGTAGAGACAATTAACTTAACAGGAACTGGGTTTATCGGGTATTACACATCTGGGAATCATCAATATCAGATCTTCGATCGTTCATTACCTAATGAAATGCTGTTAAGAACAACAGATGGAAATAATGAGTTTGATTGGTGGTTCATTATAACAACAGATTAGATCACTAATTAATTTTGAATATTCTTAAAAAAAGGAAAGCTGCTTTTAGAGTAGTTTTCCTTTTTTATCTATGTTGAATTTTTATTTAACCCTTTTATCTAACTATACAAAAAATCTGTTAAGCCCTTTTTTTAAGATATTTATCCTACATTAGTACCTAAACAACTTGAATACATGTTAAGTATTATATCATTTGTAGGGTTTACCGCTCTAGTTGCTATCATTTCATATCTATCGACAAAAAAAACAAACGAACATTCTTCCGATGGTTATTTTCTTGGAGGAAGAAGTCTTACTGCCGGAGTTATAGCAGGTTCTTTGCTACTCACAAACCTATCTACAGAACAGATTGTAGGGTTAAATGGCCAGGCATATTCTAATGGTTTGTCTGTGATGGCTTGGGAGACACTTGCTGCTATTGCTATGGTAATAACCGCAATTTTTCTTTTGCCAAGATACTTAAAAGGTGGTCTTACCACCATTCCTCAATTTTTGGAAAGAAGGTTTGATGTCATGACCAAAACACTTATCTCCGGATTGTTCTTAACCGGTTATGTTGTTGTTTTACTTCCCATTATTTTATATTCCGGTTCTATTGCTATCAGTGGGATGTTTGATATCCCATCCTTGTTAGGCGTTAGTCACACACAATCTATCTGGATCTGTGTTTGGGGTATAGGAATTGTAGGATCTATTTATGCCATTTTCGGAGGTTTAAAAGCTGTAGCCGTATCAGATTCTATCAATGCTATAGGTCTATTGATCGGAGGTTTGTTAATTCCGTTTTTTGGAATCCTTTTGATAGGGGACGGAAGCTTTTTTGATGGTCTTTCTACTTTAACTACAGAAAACCCTGACAAATTCAAATCAATGGGAGAGGCTAGTGATCCGGTTCCTTTTTACACCATTTTTACAGGGATGATGTTGGTGCAACTTTTCTACTGGGGAACAAATCAACAGATCATACAAAGAGCGCTGGGAGCAAAGAACTTAAAAGAAGGACAAAAAGGACTTCTCTTGGCTTCTTTTATAAAAATATTGGGGCCTATTATTGTTGTTTTACCCGGAATTGTTGCCTTCCATTTGTTTGAAGGAAACTTGGAGAGTGCAGATAGTGCTTATCCTATGTTGGTAAACAAAGTGCTTCCTGCTGAATGGGTTGGTTTTTTTGCTGCTGTTTTATTCGGAGCCATCTTAAGCTCATTCAATAGTGTTTTGAACAGCTCTGTTACTCTTTTTGGAATCGACATCTACAAGCAACACATTAACAAAGAAGCTTCAGAAAAATCAGTAGTGAAATCCGGGAAAATATTCGGTGTCTTTTTAGCAATTGCTTCCATGTGTATTGCTCCTCTTCTATTGGGACAAGACAGTTTGTTTGACTATTTACAAAAGGTAAACGGAATCTACAGTATTCCTATCCTAACCATATTTTTAGTGGGATATTTGACTAAAAAAGTTCCTGCTATTGCGGCTAAGGTCGGACTTCTTTCAGGAGTGATCTTATATGTTGCTTATATTTTTATTGACGCCTATAGTCCTGAGGTTTTCTCCGGATTCCATTTCTTAGATATTATGGCCTTCCTTTTTGTGATGAATACAGCTATTATGCTTGTGATCGGGAGGTTATATCCAAGAAAAGAAGCCTTTGTACAATCTTATACAAATCAGGTAGATATTGAACCTTGGCCGTATGCCAAAAAGGTTGGTTTGCTTATATGTTTCATCGTTATTGGTGTGTATTATTATTTTAGATAATGAGATTTAGAAAATACATTTCAGCTTTTATATTTCTCTTTGTAGGAGCATTGAGTTCGGCTCAAGAGCTACCTCCAATAGAAGTTTTTATGCCTGAGGTGTATGGTGCTGAAGATCAAAACTGGGCAATCGACCAGGGAAGCGACCAAACAATTTACTTTGCAAACAACAAAGGGCTACTAGCATACAATGGTGCTAGATGGCAATTGCACGAGTCATCAAATTCATCTATTAAAAGATCCGTAAAAGTCATTCAAGACAAAATATATACAGGTTCTTACATGGACTTTGGCTATTGGGAAAAAGACGATTATGGGAATTTGAAATACACCTCTATTGTTGATCAACTAAAAGTTGATCTGTTGGAAGATGAAGAGTTTTGGAGCATTCTGGAACTCGAACAATGGATTATTTTTCAATCATTAGACCGCATTTATATTTATAACACAAAGGATCAAACCTTTTCCATTATCAATTCAGAAACAACCATTATCAAAGCGTATAAGGTTGATAACACCATCTATTTCCAAAAGATCAATCAAGGAATTTACAAAATAGAAAGCGGAAAAGAGGTCTTGGTTACTGATGATAGGCAACTGAAAGATCAGGTCGTTGTCAATATTTTTATGGACAATGGTCAACTATTGATTCAAACCAAAGAAAAAGGTTTTTTTGTTCTGAACAACAACACAGTAACTTCTTGGGATATTAATTTAAACAGGCAACTTGCTCAATTTAGCATATACAACAGCATTCGTTTAAAGAATGGTGGCTACCTACTAGGAACCGTTTCTCATGGTGTGTTGTTAATAGATGCAACGAAAAGAATTACCCAACAAATCGATCAAAGTACCGGGCTTGGAAACAATACCGTACTCTCTTTATTTGAAGACAAAAAAAGAAATGTTTGGCTAGGCTCTGACCACGGAATCAACAACATCAATTTTAATGCGCCATTTAGAGTGTACAAAGATTATTTAGGAATCTTAGGTACAGTTTACACAACTTTAATGGATGATAATATCCTGTACTTAGGAACAAATCAAGGTTTGTTCTATAAAGATTACACTCAAAAAGGAACCTTCAATTTTGTCAAAGGAACAGAAGGACAGGTATGGACTTTGCAAAAGTTGAAGAATACTATTTTCTGTGGTCACGATAAGGGAACTTTTGTCATCAAAAACGGTGTGGCAGATCAAATCTCTGATGTTGCAGGAACTTGGCAAATTAAAGAACTAGAAAACCTTCCTACTCTATTAATCCAAGGTAACTACAACGGTCTTTACATTCTAGAAAACAGAAACAGCAGATGGCGATTGAAAAACAAGTTGGACAACTACAATATGTCTTCTCGTTATATCGAGTTTGTAAAACCCAACGAGCTATTGGTAAGTCATGAACACAAAGGTGTTTACAAATTGGTTCTTGACAACAATTTTGAAAACGTAATCTCACATACAAGAGTTGAAGTAGACAAAGCCATTAAGTCTAGTCTTACAACTTTTAACAACAGAGTTTTGTACGGTTCAGATCAAGGCGTTTTTTACTACAATACAGCATTAAATACATTTGTTAAAGACAATACTTTTAGTCAATTATATAATCCCAAAGATTATAGTTCGGGAAGATTGGTAAATACAAATGATCGACTATTTACTTTTACAAACAGGAGTATTACCTATGCAGAACGTGGTAAGTTAAGCTCTAATTATCAACTCTTAGACTTGCCTTTATCGAACAGTATCAGAGAAACTAAAGATGGTTATGAGAACATTCTCTATGTTGGAAACGACAAATATTTGATTGGTACAACCGGGGGATACATTATCACTGAGTTAAACACCAAAAACCAGGAAGATTATCGTATTTCCATTGATGCCATAACAGCCCATATACTCAATGTAGATCCCAAAAAGCTAAACCTTTCTGAAGAACCTCTCCTTGAAAACAAAGAGAATCATTTGAATTTTTCCTTCAACGTAACCGACTACAGCAAATATTTGCCATCATTATACCAATACCGATTATTGAATTTTAACGAGAATTGGAGTGATTGGTCTACAAGTCCAGATGCTGTTTTTGAGAATTTACCTCACGGAGAATTTACATTTGAAGTCAGGGCTAAAGTTGGAGACACAGTTACTTCTAATATTGCCAGCTATAACTTTACTATTGAAAAGCCATGGTATTTAAAGCCTTCTGCAATTGTCATTTACTTTGCTTCAGGTTTTTTCTTTGTTGTTTTGGTACATATGATCTATAGAGGCTATTATAAAAATCAACGAAAAAAACTTCTTCAACAAAAAGAAAAAGAACTAGAGATCAAACAACTTGAGAACGAACAGCAATTGATGCATTTCAAAAACTTAGAACTGGAAAAAGACATAGAAGCTAAAAACAGAGAGTTGGGTATGTCTGCCATGAATTTGATCAAAAGAAATGAGCTGTTAAGCACTATAAAAAAAGAGTTGGGAAACACTAAAAACCTAGATGATATTTCCAAAGTTGTAAAAATGATCAATAGAAATCTCAACACAACTGATGATTGGAAAATCTTTGAAGAAGCTTTCAATAATACCGATAAAGATTTTATTAAAAAACTAAAAGAGCAGCACCCAAATCTAACCTCAAATGATCTTAGGTTATGCACCTACCTTAGATTGAATCTATCTTCTAAAGAAATAGCACCTCTTCTTAATATCTCAATTAGAAGTGTAGAAGTGAAGAGGTATCGATTGCGTAAAAAGATGAATCTTCCGCATGAAGAGAGCTTATCAAGCTACATTTTACACATGTAAACCTCAATATCTTTAAAAAACACCTATACAATACTACAACATTTGCGCTTTTTAAAGGATATACCAGACCCCTACAATGTTAGCAATATCCTATTTACAGGGGGCTTTTTTTGTGAAATCCCTAATTTTTAAAGGTTTTTTTAATAATGTATGTTTTTTATTGAGGTTTCGTTTTAAAAAACCTTACCCCTTAGTATTAAATTTACGAATCAAGCATTTTTTGCTTCGGCACTGTGTGCCCTAATGTTAATCCTATTTATGAAGAACGCTTTTCTAACATTGGTTTGGATACTAAGTATACAATTCATCACAGCACAAACTGATCGTATTGTTGTTGATCATCAATCTGACGGAATTACTTTAAAGGTCAACGGAAGCAATTTTATGATCAATGGAATGAACTGGGATTACTTTCCTATTGGCACAAATTATTCTTACAGTTTGTGGCAGCAACCGGATGCTATTATTAAAGAAGCGTTGGATGCCGAAATGACCTTACTCAAGAACATGGGTGTAAATGCCATTAGGCAATACACAGGAGTTCCTCCTAAATGGATTACATACATTCACAAGAACTACGGAATATACACAATGCTTAATCATGCATTTGGTCGTTATGGTGTATCTGTTGAAGGAAAATGGATTGCACACACAAACTACAGCGATCCCATAGTGAAAAAGCAGCTTTTAAAAGAAGTGACTGCCATGGTAGAAGAATATAAAAATACTCCGGGGCTACTTCTTTTCTTATTAGGAAACGAAAACAATTACGGCCTTTTTTGGGAAGGAGCCGAAACGGAAAACATCCCAACCGATGATCCAAAATCCAAGGCTCAGGCACGAGCAATGTACCAACTCTTCAATAACGCTATCCTAGCCATGAAAAAGATAGATCGCTCTAAACCTATTGCTATATGCAATGGCGATCTGCAATTTCTGGATATTATAAAGGAAGAATGCAAAGACATGGACATCTTTGGAACAAACGTATACAGAGGTATTTCATTTGGAGATGTTTTTGAAAAAGTGAAAAGACAACTTAACAAGCCTGTTTTGTTTACAGAATTTGGTGCTGATGCTTTTCACGCCATCAAAATGCAAGAAGATCAAAAAGATCAAGCCTACTACATGATTGGCAACTGGAAAGAAGTTTATGAAAATGCCGCAGGTTTAGGAAAAGCAGAAAACTCTATTGGAGGGTTTACCTTCCAATTTAGTGATGGGTGGTGGAAATCCGGTCAAACGGTGAACCTAAAGATCCATGACAAAACTGCATCATGGGCCAACGGGGGCTATAAGAGTGATTATAAAAAAGGGCGCAACAATATGAACGAGGAATGGTTTGGAGTTTGCGTCAAAGGGCCTACTAATTCAAAAGGACTGTATTCATTGCATCCAAGAGCTGCGTACTTCGCTCTGAAAGAAGCCCACAAACTCAATCCTTATGAAAAGAACATGACTGTTAAACGTATTGAAGAGTTCTTTTCAAAAATCAGTTTACAAAAAGCCCTAGAGGAGGCTAAAAATTAATGAATTCAATTCACATGATGAGTGATATCGTATTGACAAAAGAGACCATGAACCATAAAAAAGACATTGCATTAACATCTGTTCGTATCAATGACGAATTGTATTACCAGATCTCTAATTGCGATTTAATGCGTCCTTTTTTTATGAGTATTGTAAGCGACTCCAATCACTGGTTGTTTATTTCAAGTAACGGAGGTTTGACAGCCGGAAGAAAGAATGCCGAATATGCTCTGTTTCCTTATTACACAGATGATAAGATCACAGAATCTGCTGATATAACTGGAAGTAAATCTATTTTCAAAGTTTCTAAAAACAATCAAGAATACTTGTGGGAACCCTTAGCGATAAGGTCATTAGGAAACTACCGTACAAGTCAAAACTTGTACAAGAACAAGTATGGAAACAAGATCATTTTTGAAGAAATTAATCATGATCTAGAACTTATTTTCCGATACGAATGGAACTCAAGCAATCAGTTTGGGTTTGTAAAAAAATCTACACTGATCAATACTTCAAAAGAGCTTCTAAAAGTGGAGCTTTTAGATGGTATTCAAAACATCATGCCGGCAAGTATTGGAAGTGATATACAAAATCAATCCAGCAACCTAGTAGATGCATACAAACGTAATGAATTGGAAGAATCTACAGGATTAGGCATCTATGCTTTAAGCGCCATTTTGGTTGATAAAGCCGAAGCTAGTGAAGCCTTAAAAGCCAATGTTGCATGGTCTATCGGATTAGAAAATCCTACTTACTTAGTATCATCGTTGCAGCTAGACAATTTTAGATCCTGTCAACCTGTAAAGCAAGAAGTAGATATCAAAGCAGAAAAGGGAGCCTATTTTGTAAATGCGGAGATCTCACTTTCTCCGGAGGTGTCAAAAGAGTGGATGATTGTAGCCAATGTAAATCAAAATCATTCAGATATTGCTCGCCTTTCAAAAGAAATCCAAGAAAACTCTTCTCTAGAGAAAGAAATATATAAAGACATTGAATTGGGCACAAAGCGTCTTGTAGATCTCAACGCTGCATCTGATGCCATACAGTGCTCTGCAGACAGTTTAAAAGATACACGTCATTTCTCAAATACACTTTTCAACATCATGAGAGGTGGAATTTTTGACAACAACTATCAAATTGAAAAATGGGATTTTATCAACTATCTAAAAAATGCAAACAAGAAAGTAGCTCGCACATCAGAAGGAGTTCTTGCTAAGTTACCCGAGGTGTTTTCCCTATCATCAATTCAAGATATTGCAAATAGTAGCGATGACAAGAACTTTAGACGTCTTTGTTTAGAGTATATGCCGTTAAAATTTAGCAGAAGACATGGAGATCCTAGTAGACCTTGGAACAAGTTTTCGATCAATACCAGAAATGAAGATGACGGCTCTAAAATTTTAGATTATGAAGGAAATTGGCGAGACATTTTCCAAAACTGGGAAGCGCTTGCACATTCATATCCTGAGTTTATTGAAAGTATGATCCATAAATTTTTGAATGCAACAACTTTTGATGGATACAACCCGTATAGAGTTACCAAAAGCGGTTTCGACTGGGAGGTGATTGAACCTGATGATCCTTGGTCTTATATTGGTTATTGGGGAGACCATCAAATCATCTACTTACTCAAGTTTTTAGAGTTCATTCAAAACCATCAACCAGGGAAACTTGAAGGTTTCTTTAGCAAAGATCTATTTGTATACGCAAATGTTCCTTATAAGATAAAATCGTATCAAGATTTATTGAAAAACCCTAAAGACACCATTGTTTTTGATGAAGAATTGGATGCAAAAATCCGCAGAGAGCGCAATGAGTTAGGAGCAGATGGCGCGTTGCTAAGAGATGAGAATAGATTTATTGTTAAAGTCAATTTCATTGAAAAAATATTGGCGACATCACTGGCTAAACTATCCAATTTCATCCCTGAAGGGGGGATTTGGATGAATACCCAAAGACCGGAATGGAATGATGCTAACAACGCTTTGGTAGGAAACGGAGTATCTATGGTTACGCTTTGTTATTTACATCGCTTCTTTACTTTTTTTGATAAACTATTAGCAACTACCCATACAAAAGAGGTAGCTGTTTCTAACGAGGTTTTAACCTTCTTTGATCAGGTTTTAAAAACCTTCGAAGAACACGCACTTCTTCTTGATTCTTCTATTAATGATACCAATAGAAAGATCATCTTAGATGCTCTTGGAAAATCGGGAAGTGATTACAGAACTAAAATCTATGAGCATGCTTTTTCTGGAAGGAAAACAGCACTTTCTTTAAAGAAGCTTAAGAGGTTTATCTCTCTCAGCAATCAATATTTAGAGCATTCTATTAAAGCCAATAAAAGAGCAGACAATCTATACCATGCTTACAATTTAATGACGGTAAACGGAGATAATTCTGTTTCTATCTCTTATTTAAACGAAATGTTAGAAGGTCAGGTTGCTGTTTTAAGTTCAGGATATCTTTCATCAAAAGAAGCATTGGATGTTTTAAATGCATTGAAAAAAAGCAAGCTTTTTAGACATGACCAATACAGTTATTTACTGTACCCAAACAAAGAACTTAAAGGTTTTTTAGACCGAAACAATATTCCTGAAGATACCGTTTTGTCTTCAAAACTTCTACAAGAATTATTAAAAGATGGTAATGTTCAGATTATCGAGAAAGATGTAAATGGTAAATATCATTTTAATGGCAATTTTAAGAATGCCGATGATTTATCTGAAGCTCTTCATGAGCTTTCAGAGAGCAAATATCAATCTCTAGTAGATTCAGATACTCCCAAGGTTCTTCAGGCTTTTGAAGACGTGTTCAACCATAAAGCATTTACCGGTAGATCCGGAACTTTTTATGGTTATGAAGGTTTGGGTTCTATTTATTGGCACATGGTTTCTAAATTATTGTTAGCCGTTCAAGAATGTGCGCTCAAAGCCGTGAATAACAATGAAAGTGATGTGTTGATTGGTCATTTATTAGAACACTATTATGAGATCAACGAAGGAATCGGGGTACACAAGTCTCCATCATTATATGGAGCTTTTCCAACAGATCCTTATTCGCATACACCGGCAGGTAAAGGTGCTCAACAACCGGGAATGACAGGTCAGGTAAAAGAAGATGTTCTTAGTCGTTTTGGAGAATTAGGAGTTTTTGTAACTCAAGGAAAAATTCATTTTCACCCATGCTTATTGAGAAAAAGCGAGTTTATCAAAAAGGCAAAACCATTCCACTATGTGAGTCTTTCCAAAGAAAGAAAAACGATCACACTAGAAAAAGGTTCTCTAGGCTTCACATTCTGTCAAGTACCTGTTGTGTATGAAATTTCAGAGAAAGATGCCCTATCAATTAGTTTTAAAGATGGAAGCCAAAAAGTAATTGATCAGTTAGTTATTGGTGATGCAATCAGTCAGCAAGTTTTCAAAAGAACCGGTGAGGTTACTCAAATAAAAGTATTTGTAAAAGAAGATCTATTGAAGTAAAACAAACTCAAACCACATGAGATTAAAAGTCCTTTTATCGCTATTCATTGTTTCAGGAATCATGTGGTCTTGCGATACTCATAAAAATAAAGAACGTAGTCAAGTGACAGCAAAAGATATATTAGGAAATCCAGATTATTTAGCCATTTCTTACGGTGGTTATCGAAAAACTACTCGTGATGTTCAACCTACCATAGATGAACTCAAAGAAGACATGAAGATCTTACATGCAATGGGCGTTAAGGTTCTAAGAACATACAATGTTCATTTGCCTCAGGCTTCAAATATTTTGAAATCAATTGATGAGCTGAAAAAGGAAAATACATCTTTTGAAATGTATGTGATGTTAGGCGCGTGGATCGATTGTGACAATGCTTGGACCTCTGATCCCAATCACAATGCAGAAAGTCTTAACAATGAAAAAGAGATTGCTCAAGCCGTTGCTTTAGCAAAACAATATCCGGATATCGTAAAAATAATAGCCGTAGGTAATGAAGCCATGGTAAAATGGGCGTGGAGTTATTACGTACAGCCCGGGGTGATTTTAAAATGGGTTAATCATTTGCAAGAGTTAAAACAAAAAGGAGAACTTTCAAAAGACCTGTGGATCACAAGCTCTGACAATTTTGCTTCCTGGGGAGGCGGTTCAGAGGAATATCATGTAGAAGATCTTAACAAGCTCATCAAGGCTGTAGATTACATCTCTATGCATACCTATCCTATGCACGATACGCATTACAATCCTGTTTTTTGGGAGTTTGAAGGAAACAAACCACATTTAGAGGCAATTGATGAGTTAATGCTCAAAGCAAAGCAATATGCTGTTTCGCAATACGACAGTGTAAAAAATTATATGAAAAGTATTGGTGTTCGTAAACCCATTCATATTGGAGAAACAGGCTGGGCTTCTTTTTCAAACGGACATTATGGCTCGAAAGGAAGCAATGCCACAGATGAATACAAAGAGGCTCTCTTTTACAAACACATGCGTGATTGGACCAAAGAAACCAAAATGTCTTGCTTTTATTTTGAAGCTTTTGATGAAAACTGGAAAGATGCACAAAATGCAGGTGGCTCAGAAAATCATTTTGGCCTCTTCACCATAGAAGGTAAAGCTAAATATGCTCTTTGGAACCTTGTAGATCAGGGAATATTTAAAGGATTAACACGAGGAGGGAATCCTATAGTAAAAACATTTGATGGCAATAAAGAGCAACTATTGCTAAACGTTGGATTACCGTCATCAGCAAAGAAAACATCAACAGCAAATCATTAACTATGAAACCATTCAAGACCTATAGTTTTTTTGCTCTAATGATAGTATCGGTTATGGCTTGTATACCAGAAAAACAACTTAAAGTTACTGTGTTGGAAACCTCAGCAGGAGGAAATAAATTAACTCAACTTAATGAGTTCACAATTTTCGGAGAAAACACTTCTGAAGTAACCATTTTTCCTGAAAAACAATATCAAACCATTACTGGTTTTGGGGGAGCTTTTACAGAATCTTCGGCATACTTATTAAACAAGTTGAGCAAAGAAAATCGTCAAGAGGTTTTGGAGGCCTATTTTAGTGAAAAAGGAGCTAATTATTCGCTTACTCGCACCCACATGAACTCTTGTGATTTTTCGCTCACCAACTACTCATATACTCCTGTTGAAGGAGATAAAGAACTCAAGCATTTTTCTATAAAAGAAGACAAAGACGATCTTATCCCAATGATCAAAGATGCAATGGCTATCTCAAAAGAGGGATTCAAACTCTTTGCATCTCCGTGGACTGCCGCTCCTTGGATGAAAGACAATAAAAAGTGGGTAGGTGGTAAATTACTTCCTGAATACTATGACACATGGGCTTTATTCTTTTCTAAATATGTTGATGCATACAATGCAGAAGGAATTGATATATGGGGCTTTACTGTAGAAAATGAACCTCATGGAAATGGCGACAATTGGGAAAGTATGTTGTTCTCTCCTGAAGAGATGACCGATTTTGTTCAAAATCATTTGGGACCAAAATTAGAAGCTGATGGAAAAGGAGATTTGATCATTTTAGGATACGATCAAAACAGAGAAGGCATTAAAGAATGGGTAGATGTCATGTACAAAGACGAAGCTTCCTCAAAATACTATGACGGAACAGCCATTCATTGGTACGAAAGCACTTATGATTTTTTTCCGAAAGCATTACAATACGCTCATAAAAAAGCACCCAACAAATACTTGATCCAAACCGAAGCCTGTGTAGACTCTGAAGTTCCAAAATGGAAAGACGACGCATGGTATTGGAGCAAAGAAGCTACAGACTGGGGATGGGATTGGGCTCCGGAACATCAAAAACACTTGCACCCAAAATATGTCCCTGTGTATCGTTATGCAAGAGACATTATCGGTTGCTTGAACAATTGGGTAGATGGATGGGTAGACTGGAACATGGTATTAGACACACAAGGAGGTCCAAACTGGTTTAAAAACTGGTGTGTGGCTCCTGTGATTGTAGATCCTGAAAAAGACGAAGTATACTATACTCCTATCTACTACACCTTAGCTCACTTTAGCAAGTATATCAGACCGGGAGCAAAACGCATTGATTTTAAAAATACCGACGATTCCTTGATGGTAACAGCCACAAAAAACCCTGATAATAGCATTGCTATTATTGTTTTCAATCCAACAAAAGACCCTAAATCATTTCAATTGAATTTAAATGATCTGTCAAAACCTCTATCTATCAATCCACAAGCTATACAAACTATTATGATCAACAATTAAAACAAACAAACTATGGCTAAACCTGTCGCAATAAAACAAAAAGTCCCTTTTGGAGATAAGGTCGCATTTGGATTAGGAATGTTTGCCAATCAGATGTTTCCTGCCATTATGGGGATTTTTATGGTGGTTCTGGTAGAAGACCTTGGGTTTCCAGGATGGATGTGGGGTATTATCTTTTTCTTACCTAGGGTTTTTGATTCTATCACAGATCCAATTATGGGGTTTATCTCCGATAACACAAAATCTCGCTGGGGAAGACGTAGACAATATGTATTGATAGGTGCAATTGTAATGGGTGTTTCCTACATTATTATGTGGCAACTTTTTAAAGAAAGCTCGTTACAATATAACTTCTGGTACTTCCTTTTATGGTCTATCGTTTTCTATTTAGGCCTTACTTTATTTAGTGTTCCTTATGTAGCCATGGGTTATGAAATGAGTGATGATTTTCATGAACGTACTCACATAATGGCTGTTGCACAATGGATCGGACAGTGGGCTTGGGTAATCGCTCCGCTATTTTGGATCATTATGTACGATCCCGATTGGTTTCCTTCAGCTGAAGTTGCTGTAAGACAATTATCTATTTGGGTTGCTATTCCTTGTGCAATCTGTGCTATGGTACCGGCATTATTTCTAAAAAGTGAATCTACACTTGATAAAGATTATGAGCCTCTGAACAGGTCAAATATTGGAAATAGTTTAAAAAAGATCTACTACAGTTTTGTTGAAGCTTTTAAGATTAAAGAATTCAGAAAATTATGTGGTGCTACCTTTTTAATTTTCAATGCTTTTAATACGGTTGCCGCACTTACATTTTTTGTCATTGTCTATAAATTATTTAATGGAGATGCAGAAGCCACAGGTATTTGGGTTTCTTTATTTGGTGCTTTAGGCGCCCTAGGAACTACCTTTATTGTAATTCCTGTAGTAACAAAAATGTCGAAAGTTTTTGGTAAGAAAAAAGCATTTTTAATGGCACAAGGAATCTCAATTATAGGATACATTCTGTTGTGGTTCTTATTTATTCCCGGTAAGCCATGGATGTACATTATAGCATTGCCATTCTTCTCATTTGGAATTGGAAGTTTATTTACACTTATGATGTCTATGACCGCTGATGTTATTGATGTTGACGAACTTAATACCGGAAAACGAAGAGAAGGAATCTTTGGTGCTATTTATTGGTGGATGGTAAAGATTGGATTTGCAATTGCTGGTGCCTTAAGTGGTGTTATTATTGCTGTTGTAGGGTTTAATCCTGATTTGGCCACTACAGATCAACAAGCTGCCGTAGACGGCTTGCATGCTTTCTTTTGTTTCTTCCCTTTATTAGGAACCCTTTTAGCCATGTACATTATGCGCAACTATAGTATTAATGAAGAACGTGCCAATGAAATACGCACCGAATTAGAAAAACGGAGAAAGAATAAAGTTTAATTTTTCAAATGATCATGAGTTATGTCTATAAGAATTGAAAAAAAATTAGCCCTGGCAAATATTGATTATGCCAACAAATCTATTGATGATCTAAGAGCTCTCTTTAGAAAAGTTCTAGAGTCTGGTATACATGGTTTTTGCTCTAGCCCTTATGAAGAAGGACAAGAACCAGGAGATCAGCTTTCTGAAGAGCAAATTAGAAGGCGTTTAGAAATTATCAAGCCTTATACAAAATGGATTCGATCCTTTTCTTGTACAGAAGGGAATGAAATGATTCCCAAAATTGCCCAAGAATACGGAATGAAAACCTTGGTTGGAGCTTGGCTAGGTGATGATCCAGAGATTAATGCCAATGAAGTTGAAAATCTTATTCATCTGGCCAATGAAGGTTATGTAGATGTTGCTGCTGTTGGAAATGAAGTCATGTATAGAGGTGATCTAACTGAAGAAGAGTTGTTAGAGCATTTGAATTATGTAAAAAAGCAAATTCCAAAGAATATTCCTGTAGGCTATGTAGATGCCTATTATGAATTTTATGAGCGTCCTGCCATCACAGAGGCTTGTGATATAATTCTTGCCAATTGCTATCCTTTTTGGGAGGGTTGTGACCAAGATTACTCATTGCTATACATGAAAGATATGTATAATAGAGCTTTGCAAGCCGGTAATGGAAAAAAAGTGATCATCACAGAAACCGGTTGGCCAAGTGAGGGAACCAACTTAGAAGGAGCATTTCCTTCCGAAGAAAATGCAATCAAATACTTTATCAACACCCAAAAATGGTCTAAAGAAGAAGAAATCGAGATCTTTTATTTCTCTTCTTTTGATGAATCTTGGAAGGTAGGTTCTGAAGGAGACGTTGGAGCCTATTGGGGTATTTGGGATAAAAATGAGAGTTTAAAATATAAATAAAACTACCAAGTAGGTTTAAAAGTCCTGTGTCATAATTTTTGAAGAAATATTATGACTACTTGTGTGAAAACCGTTCTTTTAGAATGGTTTTCTTTTTATAAATCTAACCACTGTTTAAAAGCAGCAGCTTTATTTTTTCCGATTATAATATCGATCTCAGATGGAGGGTTTACCTGAATCTTGAGTTTGCTATTTCCAAACTTGATGATCTTTTCTATGGCAGAGATTGCCACAATGATTTGTCTGTTGGCTCTAAAGAAAGATTTTTCGTCTAAATAAGAATATATCTGATCTAAACTTTCGCTAGTTGTCGATCTTTTTCCATCCTTTTGAACTACATATGTAATGGTATTTTCTACATAGATATAACCAATATCTTCTGTAGATACAGGCATTAATTCATTTCTAACATAAGTAAGGATACGTTGCTTTTCCTTTTCTTTAGGAATAGGTTGTTGTGTATCGGCAGCAGCAACTGTTTCTGTATTGCTGCTAAATGTTGTGATCTCATTCAGTTTTTTCTGATAGTTCTCTAAGGAGGTATTTAATTTTGATAAGCTCAAAACACCGTCTTCTAATCTCGAATTTTTCAGACTTAGTTGATTTTCATAATATCCGGTTATGATCCTTACAATTCCCAAAACCACTACCATCAATACCAACATAATCAAACAAAAGATCAGATAAATCTGGTTCTTTTGCTGATTCATTAAGTCTACAATATTGGACATATTTAAATGAGCAACTACAATCCAGTCTGAGTTTTTTACTGGAGTTGTATATAAGATCTCGGTTTGACCTTCTTCTATACTACTCATTGATTTGATTACTTTGTAAAGCTCTTCTCCTACAGGAATTGCTTCCATATTCCTTGTGCTCTCCTGCTCATTTTTACTTCCTACCAAAGTAATATCCGGGTGACTGATAATTGTACTTGACCAATCCAAAACTGAGATAAACACATTGTGTTCTTTCGTTCCCTTTAAGGAGTTTTGAATGCTTGATGCAATCTTACCTTTCTCTTGTTTTTCAAAAGCATCACCTGCCAAAAAGGCTACTTGTTTTGCTTGTTGTTGTGCTGAAGTAATTTCGCTGTTTAGCAATTGTATTCCATTTATTTTGGAAACATAAGGAACCCCAAAAAAGGAAGCTAAAACAGAAAACACCAAAAGTGTAACTACAGTGTAAATGTAATATCTGTAATTTTTCACGCTGCAAATATTTATCGTAATTCGTCCTAACGAAAATACAACATTGCTATTCAAAATGAAGAACTCTAGACCTTTTAAGTTCCTTTTTAACTTCAAAATTTCCTTTTCAGCTTGTTTTTGCTTTCAAAAGTTACTTTGTAAACTGTAAGAGTCCTACTTTTACATTTGTTTATAGAGAAGACCTTATTTGTTACGCGTGAGAGATCGTCTAAAAAAATCCGGATTTATCATAACCATCATTCTTATTACTTGTGTAATGATGATTTTGATCTATGCAAACCGAAACATGCCGGACACACGATTTATAGATACACATGCGCAACTTACCTCCAATGAATTTGTTTCCTTATTTGACGATAATAACCAACCTCAAATACAAGGGCTGGTTGATAAAGCTATTGAGGTAAGAGGGGTTTTAAAGAAAATAACCTTAAAAGAAGGGAGATACTCCTTATTACTTACAAGCAACCTAAAAGACCGATATGTTCTGTGTAAAATGCAAATAAATCAGAATCCCAATGTTGTTGAACTAGCCCCGGGACAAAATGTTATTGTAAAAGGAATCTTTAAAGGTGTTTTATTAGATGCAATATTATTAAATTGCATCATCATTGACGACAACGATCTATGAGAAAAAAACTACTATTACTTTTTTTAGTGATTTGTTTAAGCTTTGTTTCTAAGAAAGAAAAGCCATTTATTGAGCGTGAAGGTACAATTACGTTCTTCTCGTATACTCCTGTAGAAAATATTCAAGCTACAAGTACTGCTGTTCAAAGTGTTTTAGAATCTAGCACAGGAGAGATTCGTGTTCAGGTTTTAATGCGAACATTTGAATTTAAAAAGTCGTTAATGTATGAGCATTTTAATGAGAGCTATATTGAATCTGATTTGTACCCTGAGGCTATTTTACAAGGGAAAATTCTGGATTTTGATCCCAATGCAAAAGTTCAAACCCGAATTGTCAGAGGAGATTTTACGCTTCGTGGAATTACAAAGCCTCTTGATGTAAAAGTAACCATTACCAAAGAACAAAATTCTTATAAAATTGAAGGTGAACTAGAGGTTAAGATCAAAGATCATGATATTAGAGTTCCTAGAGTTTTGTCTGCCAATATTGCTAAGAAAATTCAAGTTTCATTTAACTTCCAATACGAACTTTATGAGAATTAGAACCATTTTTCTTGTAGCACTTTTATCTTTTGGGATTGTTCCTGCTTCTTTCGCACAGGATACCCTTGCCGATATTTTAAAAAAGGAATCTTCTAACAAACCTTTTAATACCATTGCTACATTTAAAGCGACAAGAATTCTATTAGGACACTCTGTAGAAACACGAAAGAAAAATGTACTTGAAGTTTCTGCTATGACCCGTTATTGGAATACAGAAGCAGAGCAAAGCAATTCGTTTGTTGCAGATAGAATGTCTGCAAGATTTGGATTGGAATATGGTATTTCAGATCGTCTAACTTTTGGTGCCGGTTTTTCTTCTGTAGGAAATATATATGATACCTTTTTTAAATACCGTTTGCTTCATCAGCAAGAGAACGGAGGAAACAAAATAAGTATTACGGTATTGCAAACGGCTACCTACAATAGCAGCAGCGGATCTGTATATACCATTGTTCCTAATGATAGTTTTAATGATAAGTTAGCTTTTACAACTCAGCTTTTAATTGCCCGAAAGTTTACAAGAAACTTTTCTTTTCAAATAGCTCCTACATTTATCAAGAGAAATACAGAGTTTTGGCCGGGCGATGATCAAAATCATTTTGCTTTAGGGTTTGGAGCAAGATATAAGGTTTCTCCTCATGTATCCATTGCCAGTGAATACTATTATGTAGCCAACCCTATTCAGTCTATCAATACATACAATCCATTTGCTTTAGGGGTAAATTGGGAAATGAGTGATCTGATGTTACAGTTTAAACTCACGCATACTCCTCACTTCGTAGAAGATGCTTTTATAACAAGAAGTTCGAGGAATTTTAATTTCAGAGACGGAAATTTATTCTTTGGTTTTCATGCCACATATTTCATCCAACTCTAAAGAATTTCATTTTTAAACAGAAATTTTCCCATTCAGCCAACTTAAATTGTTGGGCAACTATGAACTAATTTACTTTGTATCATCAGATAAGTAAATTAGAAAAATAATAGTTGAAAATTTGGGGGAATTTTTAAGCTTATTATTGTTAATGCAAAAGCCACTCATGTCGAGTGGCTTTTACTTTCTAATCTTACCCTAATTCTTTTCAGTTAATATTGCCCAAAATAGATTTTTCAGATGATCGAAATAAGATGACTTTTTCTTCGAATCTATTTTGGTCAAATAATTGTCTCAAAGCTTAAAATTCCCCCATAACTTTTTAATTTACATAACAAGTATTTATGCAATATTAACCTTTTCTAATCCTGTTAAGATAATATGCTAATCTAAAGACAAAGCTAGTTTTGATCTCTTTAAAAAACCATAACATTTGTTATTGTTTTTACAGTAGTATTTTGTATTTCAGCTAACTATTTCTTAATTAGAGCACTTTTTATACGACTTAACTGCACAGGAGTGATGCCTAAAGCAAAGGCAATTTCTTTTTGTGAGATCAAAGATTCTATTCTAGGCTCTTCTTTTATAAGCTGTAAATATCGTTCTGTAGCATTGGAAGCACCGTATCGAATGAGCTTGTCATCAAAGTGTACAAAAACCTCTTGAAGGATCTTATTATAGAAGATAGAAACCTCGTGATGTTTGAGTGTTAGCTTCTGAAAATCTTTAAAGTTTCCAACATAGGCTTCACAGTTCGTTAAGCAAGTATAGGTAAGTCTAGCGGGCTTTTTTCGAAACACCAAAGAAGACATAAACACCTGATAGGTAGTTAGTAAAGACCTATTAAATGTTTTTCCTGTACTGTCTACTATTGCTGCGCTTACCACACCTTTTCTCAATAGAAAAAACCGATCTTCAACAACTCCTTTTTGAATTAAGATCTCTCCTTTTTTAAATTCCCTGATCTCTACTAGACTCAGCAATTCATTGATTTGCTCAAATGAAAGCAGCTCAGTAAGTGGAGATATATCAAAGCCGCTGACTTCAGCGTTTTGAAATATTCTTCTGAAATCCATACTTAATATGGTCTTTGTAAAAAGAAATGGGAGAGGTACCTAATGTACTAATATTTTTGAAATAATAACGCTTTCTTAAAAATTATTGCCAAAATGGTATTTATGATACGATCTTATTTGTTTACTCGATTTTAAGATACTTTGGAAGATCTGTAATCTTCTCACAACAAATTTGCTCCAAAACTTGCTGTAGTTGTTTTTTTAACATCGTCATCGTATGATTTCCTCCTTTGGCTCCCAAAGCAGCTGCACCATACATAAACGATCTTCCCATAAAAGTAAATTGTGCCCCTGCAGCCATACATCTAGCAATATCCGGCCCGGATCTTAATCCACTATCCATCATTATGGTCATTTGATCTCTATACTTTTCAGCGATACGAATCAAAGGTTTTATTGAAGACTCACCTGCATCTAATTGACGACCTCCATGATTGGATACTATAATTCCATCTAGCCCTAGTTTATGAGCCATTTCTGCATCAGCTAGGCTTGCTACACCTTTGAGAACCAGCTTACCTTTCCACATATCTCGTATCGCAGCAATTCTATCTTCATCTAACTTTCCGGAGAAAGTATCATTCATAAACTTACCGAGTTGTTTTAGGTCTAAATTTTTAGGCATATAAGGCTCTAAGGTCTTAAAACGAGGTTGTCCGTATTTGAGAGTCTCCATAGCCCAACGTGGTTTTTTTAGTATTTGCATTATGTTTTGCATACTCATTTTGGGAGGCATTGCCAGTCCGTTTCTAATATCTCTTGGGCGGTAACCAAAAGTAGGAACGTCGCAAAGAATAACTAGCACATCATACCCGCTAGTAGCGGCTCTTTTAATAATATCGTCTCTTAATTCGTTTTTGGCGGGATGATATAATTGAAACCATGCTTTTCCTTCTGTAATCTCGCCTATTCGCTCTATACTGCTTGTACTTACAGTGCTTAGAATAAAAGGAAGGTTGTGTTGTAATGCTGCTTTGGCTAATATTTCCGGGCTATTAGGCCACATGAGTCCTTGAAGTCCTACTGGCGCAACTCCGAAAGGAGCATCATAAATATGCCCAAACAACTCTGTTTGTAAAGAAGGAGGTTGGTGTTTCTTTAGGTAGTTTGGAATCAACTCAATTTCTCGAATCTCTGTAGTGTTCTTTTTCAGATTCACATCTTCATTACATCCTCCATCTAGGTATTCAAAAGCAAATTTAGGAATACGCTTTTGAGCTCGCTTCCTTAAATCGTCCACTGAAGGGTATCGGGCATCAAACAAAAAATCATTAGTCATACTCATTGTTTAGAATTAAGGTAATTCGAAAATCTTTTCCATCAACATCCATTTTTCACCTGGCTTTGCAGTTGGTAATGCTTGTTGATATTTCCACATCAATTCTTCCCATTCTTGCACTTTAGGATTCGATGCGTCCATTTCTGCTTTCTTTTCTAAAGAAAATGAAACATCGGCTTCCAGAATCATAAAAAGTCTGTTAGAAACCAGATAAATGTCCAATTTTTTGATTTCTGAAGCTTTGATACTCTGTATAATTTCTGGCCAAACAGCTTTGTGATATGCTTTGTATTCAGCAATCAGTTGATCATCATCTTTTAGGTCAAGAGCAAAACAATATCGATGCATATTTTTTTAAGCTAATTGGTGATTGTATTTCTTGAATACTGTAAATCCATACCATGCGATATATACAAAACAAAGCAAAGGAAGAATGAATGAGAAATTTACCTCAGAAACTCCCAGTATGGTTGTATCTGATACGCCGTTTCCTCCTAGGTCGATAATCATTCCTTGTAGCTTCGGCATTAAAGCTCCCCCTACAATGGCCATAACTAATCCGGCAGAGCCTACTTTAGATTCTTCTTCGGATAAATCGCCTAAAGCAATTCCGTATATCGTAGGGAACATTAACGACATAAAGAAAGAAACTCCTATAAGGCTATAAAGTCCTATAATTCCTTCTATAAATATTGTTCCCAGAACAAAGACTATTGCCAAGATAGCAAAGTACATGAGGAGTTTTCCTGAGCTTAAAAAACGCAGTAAATATGTACCTACTGCACGCCCAACAAAGAATAAGATAAAAGCTCCTATCTGATAATATCCGGCAGTAACACTATCTGTTGCCATGGCTTCTGCATATTGATAAATGTACGTCCAACACATGATTTGCGCTCCTACGTATAAGATCTGTGCTAAAACACCCAGCATGTATTTTTTGTTTTTTCCCAGTACAACAAATGTTTGTTGCAAGCTAGGCATGCCTCCTTTGTCTTTAGATTGTGGCATTTTACTAACTACAAAGAGGATGAAAATTCCAATGAGGACTAACCCTAAGATTACATATGGATTGCGAATAACTAGTAAGTCGGATGTTTTAACAAGTAATTTTGACGCTTCGTCCAAAGCATTGAAGTCTTGAATATCATCTGATTTTAGGTTTTTCAACACAAACTGTTGCGCTACAATAATTCCTGCTAAGAGTCCAACCGGATTAAAAGCCTGGGCTAAATTTAAACGTTGTGTTGCGGTTTCTTTAGCTCCCATAGCCAATACGTACGGATTGGCAGCTGTTTCTAAAAATGCGAGTCCAAAGGTTAGAATATAAAGCCCTAAATTAAAGAACCAGAACTCTTCAGTAATTGCTGCCGGATAAAATAGTAAAGCTCCTAAAGCATACAATGCGAGTCCGATTAAAATTCCAACTTTATAAGAATATTTACGCATAAAAATTGCTGCAGGTAACGCCATACAGAAATATCCTCCATAAAAAGCCATTTGTACCCATGCTGCCTGAGAGTTTGATAACTCCAATACTTTTTTAAAGGCTTGCACCATGGGATCTGTAACTGCATTTGCAAATCCCCAAAGCGCAAAAAGTGAAGTCACCAAAATAAATGGGATCAACATTTTTTTAGATACAACGGGAGGTTTCTTAAAGTTGTTCATATTCTTAAGTAATTAAGTTAAAGCTCTGTCTAAATGTGTATAACCTCCATCGACATTAATCAATTGTCCTGTGGTATGACTTGATTTTGGTGATACTAAAAAAGCGACTGTATTGGCAATTTCAGTAGCTGAAGTCATTCTATTTTCCAAAGGTATTTTGCTAGTAATACTTTCTAATTTTTCTTCTGGGTTGGGAAATGTTTTAATCCAACGATCGTACAAAGGGGTGTAACATTCGGCAACAATCACGGCATTGACTCTAATTTGATACGGAAGTAATTCTACTGCCCATTCTCTGGTAAGGGCATTGCGTCCTCCATTGGCTGCCGCATAACCTGATGTACCTCCCTGTCCTGTTTCTGCTGTCTTAGATCCAATATTTACTATAGCTCCTTTGCTTTTCTTTAGTTCTGGTAAAGCACAATTGGCCATCACATAATAGTGTGTTAAATTACGATTGATGGATCTTACGAAATCATCATAATTACCATTCTCTAAGCTTACACCATCGTTAACTCCAGCATTATTGACCAATCCATCTATTCTGCCAAATTCTTCAATTGCTTTTTTTATTGCTTCTTTACATTGCTCAGGATTTGTTAGCTCTGCTATTGCATAAGATGCTTTGAGTCCTTTGTTTTTGATGGTAGTAACTGCATTGATAACATCTTCTTTGGTTCTTCCTACAATAAAAGGGATTGCTCCTTCACCGGCTAACACATTACTTATTCCGTTGCCTATACCTTTTGAACCTCCTGTGACAATAATGACTTTATCTTTTAACTCTAAATCCATGCGAAAACATTGTATTTATTTTTTTGTGATAACACCTATTTCTCCAATCGATATTCTCTTGCTATCATCTACGGTTTTAACACCTTTTAGTTTTATATATCTTGCTTTTAATGGTTTAAAAGTAACAATTTGTTCGATGGGGTTGTTTTTGATATTTCCAAACTCTCCTGTGGCTGCTGTTTTCCACGTTCTTTTGTTTGTACTTACAGAGAATTCATAGTTTGAGATAATTCCATAGGGCCATCTTCCTTGTAAAGGCATGTAAGTAAATCCTTCAAGCAAATACGCACTTCCTAGATCTATAACCACCTCATTTGGACGATTACTCTCGCCTGAACCCCAAACTGTTTTGGGGTTATCGTCAATAACTCTATAAGCATCAGCAATTTTTCCCGAACTCACATCTACAACTTTCCAGTCTTTCTTACTTATGTCTAAAGAGACTGTTTTAGGGGTAGTTTGTTCTCCGTTTTCAGGGTTGTAGGCTATTACATTTAGCCTCGTTGGGTGGTTAATTATAAAGGGGGCATTGTATTTTTTAGAGTTTGCTGTGGGTTTTGAACCATCTGTTGTGTAATAGATATCAATATTTTTATCGGCTACTTTCATGGTGACTTCGCCTTCTTTAGATCTGTTAATCTCTGGTGTGGTTAACAAGTTAGGTGCTCTATACAATTCTATATTTGAGATTGTAATCGCAGCTTTGGCTTTTATATGCACTCTGATCTCTGAAGCTGTTACTGTGTCAAATCGTAGAATACGTTTGTCTCCTATTGTGGTTTGAGAATCTATTAATTTCCATTCTCCATCTACTTTGGCTTCTACTGTAAATGCTTTTACTCTTTGTCCTAATGAAATGTATTCTTCTAATAAGATTCTATTAACTTCTGTTGGTTTCTCAAATGTTAAGGTGATGCTAGCTTCTTTCACAGCATCGTCTGTTGCCCAATAGGTTTCTCCATTTCCATCGGTTACTCGACTTGCTCTGTACTTTGATCCATTTCCACGGATGTTTGTAGCTGTAATTGATGCTTCTTTTGCCAAGTTTTTGGCAAAGTCTCTGTCGAGTTGCTTTTTTAAAGCCATCAATTGTTCTACATCTCTTTCATGCACTAAGCCTCTTTTGTCTACAGGTAAGTTTAACAGAAGAGACCCGTTTCTACCAACAGATTCGTAGTAAATTTTTGTTAGGTGCTCTAAGGATTTTACTTGTACATCTTCTGATGGATGATAGTACCAACCGGGTCTGATAGACACGTCTACTTCTGCCGGTACCCAATGGGTTCCGTCTTCATGCCCCGATCTAAGTTCTACATATTTAGGATAACCAGGGTATACTTCATCTCTTCTTAATAAACTCCAATTGGTTTCGTTTGCCCATCCTTCTTCATTTCCAACCCAACGTACTCCAGGTCCTCCGTCTCCGAAAATAACAGCATTAGGCTGTAATTCTTTGATAAGAGCATATGTTTTATTCCAATTGTAATAGTTTTTTCTGTCTATGGTTCGGGATTCATTAGCTCCTCCATAATATCCTGAGCCTCCATTTGCTCCATCAAACCAAACTTCAAAAACATCTCCGTAATTGGTTAGCAGTTCTTTTAATTGATTGTGGAAGACCTCTACGTATTCTGGTCTTCCATATTCGGCATGATTACGATCCCAAGGAGATAAATAAATTCCCAATTTTAATCCGTACTCTTTACAGGCTTCAGATAGTTCTTTGATGAGGTCTCCTTTTCCGTTTCTCCAAGGTGAATTTTTAACCGTATGTTCTGTATATTCTGAAGGCCACAAGCAAAATCCATCATGGTGTTTAGCTGTAATAATAATTCCGGTCATTCCCGCATCTTTTGCCACTCGAGCCCATTGGCGAGTGTCTAGTTCTGTTGGGTTGAATTGACTTGGTTTTTCACTACCGTCTCCCCATTCTTTATTAGTGAATGTATTCATATTGAAATGAATAAATGCATAGTACTCCAGCTCATGCCATAGCAACTGGTTTTCTGTAGGAATAGGGCCAAACGGCGCCGGTGCAGGAATGTCTTTTTGACAAGACAAACAAAATAGTACTATATAGATAAGATGAAAGTAAGACCTCTTCATTGTTATATTTCTGTTCCGTTAATATGAAATGCCCAAGCATAGGATTTTTCTGTCCAAGTATTCAGTACCGCTTTCGGAATTTGTATTACCAACCCTTTTCCGTCAACGTATTTCCAAGATAAAGCCTTGTTGTGTCCTAGTAAATAAATATCAGAGTCTTTTTTAGGCTTTAAATATTTTAAGGTTAAGGAAGCGTCTGGTTTTTCTAAAGAGATAGCATAGTAATCATTTGTATTCTTCTTTTTTGTAAAGCGAATATCTTCTTGTTTGTAATGATTTTTTAAGCGTTCTGTCTGATAAATGGCTTCTCCGTTTGTGTCTAGCCAATTCCCCATCGTTTTTAAACGCTCTACACTAGGTTCAGGAATTATTCCTTCTGATGTAGGTCCCACGTTTAATAGATAGTTCCCTCCTTTTGATGTTACATCTATTAGGTTATGAATAAGAGTTTTTGCAGATTTCCAATTGTGGTCATAGGATTTATACCCCCATGTATCATTCATGGTCATACAAGATTCCCAATCAAGATCTGAAGCATTTTTTAATATTTCTTGTTCCGGTGTTCCAAAATCTCCCGCATAGTCTTTATCTCCTTTGTTCATTCCTTGATATCCTTGACGCCCTTTATCTACACGGTTATTGATAAGGATGCTGGGTTTTAACGTACGAACATATTGATACAGCTCTTTTCCTTGCTCATGAGTAAATTCGCCAACCCATTCTCCATCAAACCATAAGATGTCCGGATCATAATTATCTACAAGCTCTTTTAGTTGGGGTTTTAAATATTCTTTTAAGTATTTCTTAAATCGTTCTGCGTATACTTTTTCATCTCCTTTTTCTCGTAAGTTTCCGTTGTAGTGAGCATCTTGATGGTGCCAGTCTAAAATAGAGTGGTATAACCCAAATTTAATTCCTTGTTTTTTGCAGGCTTCAGATAATGCTTTTAAAATATCCTTCTTGTAGGGTGCAAAATCCATGATATCGTATGTGGCTACTTCAGAATCCCATAAACAAAAGCCATCATGGTGTTTGGAGGTTATTACCAAATACTTCATTCCTGCTTCTTTAATGAGTTGAACCCAAGCATCTGCGTCGAATTTTTCAGGGTTGAATTGCTTCGCGTACTCTTCGTATTCTTCAACAGGAATTTTTCCAAAGAATTGAATCCACTCTCCAATGTTTTCTATCTTTTTTCCTTTGTAAGTTCCTGCCGGAATTGAATATACTCCCCAATGAATGAACATCCCAAATCGTGCATCTCTCCACCATTCCATTCTTTTATCCAGAGATTCTTTAGATTCTTCAAGGTAATTAACGATTTGCTTTTTTTCTTCATGTTGTGCTTGCTTATTGTTTTTGCATGACAGAAAGAAACTTGCGATTACTAAACAGATAAAGTAAAAATGTACTCTTTTCATTTTTTCTGATTTTTCTATTTATAGAATATTTAAATTTTGGTCTAGCCAGATCTTGTCGCTTCCGGATAAGACTATCTTTTTTGTTTTTTTTTGATAAACTATTTCACCTTCGTAATTATCTTTTGCATATAGTCCTAGTTTGAACAATTTTCCGTTTTTCCACTCAATTTCAACTTCAACATTTCCTTTAGCTTTTAGGCCTCTTATACTTCCTGTTTTCCATTTTTCAGGTAGAGCCGGTAATATTTGAATTTTGTTGTTTTGAGATTGTACTAACATTTCAGCAATTCCTGCTGTTGCTCCCATATTACCATCTAACTGAAAAGGAGGGTGTGTAGACAATAGGTTTGAATAGATTCCGCCTCCGCCCATAGGGTTCTCATTCGATGTTATTTGTAGGGCCCTGTTCAACAATTTATACGCATGATTCCCATCTCCTAGTCTTGCCCAAAAATTAATTTTCCATGCAATAGACCATCCGGTGCCTTCATCTCCTCTTGCATTTAAAGAGATTTTGGCTGCTTCAGATAATTTTGGAGTTTGTATTGTGTTGATCTGATTTCCTGGATACAAAGCATACAAATGAGATAAATGTCTGTGCTTATTTTTTGGGGAATCTCTGTCTTCTTTCCACTCTTGCAATTGTCCCCAACGTCCAATTTTTAATGGTAGTAATTTTGATTTTGCAACTGCTACTTTCTGTTTAAAACCATCGTCTATACCTAAAACTTCACATGCAGAAATACAGTTTGTAAATAGATCCCACGCTATTTGAATATCCATATATGCTCCTGTAGAAATCCCTCCATGTTCCGGAGAGTATGATGGAGAAGATACCAGATATCCTTCAGAGTCTTTTGTTAGGTAATCCAGCCAAAACAAAGCAGCTTCTTTCATGATGGGGTAGCCTTTTGTCTTTAAAAAATCATCATCTTGATTAAATTCATAATGTTCCCATACATGCCTTGCGTACCATGCAGCTCCTCCGGGGAAAAAACCCCAAGGAAATTCCCATCCGGGTGCTGTATAACCAAATACATTATTCATGGTGTTTACTACCCAACCATTGGCATTAAAGAAGTCTTTTGCTGTTTTTTTACCTGGTTTTCTTAATTTATCTATGTAATCTACCAAAGCTTCATGGCACTCGGGTAAGTTTGTTATTTCCGCTGGCCAATAGATCATCTGTATATTGATGTTGGCATGATAATCAGAAGCCCAAGGAGGATTGGTTTTATCATTCCATTTTCCTTGTAGGTTTGCAGGTAGGGTTCCCGGTCTAGAACTACTAATTAGCAAATAACGACCGTATTTGAAGTACAATGCTTCTAAAGAAAGATCGTCTTTCCCTTGTGCATACATCTGAGTACGTATATCTGTTGGCTCTTTAGTTGTTGTAGTATCTTGTAGGGTAAAGTTTACTCGGCTGTATAGTTTTTTATAATCCTGTGTATGTTCAGAAATGATCTCATCAAAAGTTTTTGATGTAACATTGGCTATTGTTTGTTTGTTCAATGCTACGTAGTCTCTTCCTTTGTATATAGGGTATTCGTTTTTATAGTCTGTAGCTGCTGTTAAGTATATTGTGATTTCTTTTGTTGATTTGATGTGTAGTTCATCATTTGAATATGAAATATTACTTCCTTCGGCATGAATGAGCATTCGACTTTCAAACCCCATATTATTATTTTCTAAATGGCCCTTTACAACCAATTGACCGTCTTCAAAAGTTACTGTCGAGTTTTTATGAGGGGAGGTTTGCTTTAGAATATAATCGACTCCTTGGGGATTATTGTTCTTAAACTGAAATACTAAAACTCTTTGAGGGTAGCTGGCAAAATAGGTTCTTTCAAATTTAGTATCTCCCATTTCATACGATACCTTACCCACAGCCTTACTGATGTCTAATTCTCTATGATAGTTTTTAACTTCTCCTTCTGAGATTGTTTTAATAAAAAGGTCTCCAAATGTTTGGTATGCTCCAAAACCTTCCCAAGTAGAGTTTCCTTTGTTTGCTTTTATAACACCTGTTAATTCTTTATTCGCTAATTGATGAGCTTCCTGAAATTTTCCTTCGTTTAATAGTTTTCTAATTTTTGGAAGGTGCAAGTATGCTTTTTCTTTATTTCCCCCGTTGTAATCTATCCATTCTCCTTTTCCTCCTGCCCACAACGATTCTTCATTAAATTGTATTTGTTCTTCTTCTACACCTCCAAAAAACATGGCACCCATATAACCGTTTCCAATGGGTAATGCTTCTCTCATCCAGTCTTTAGCCGGTTGCTTATACCACAGAACATCTCTCTGTTCTATGTTCTCTTTTTTACAAGCCACTATTGTTAAGAGCAGATAGAAGGTTAAGAGTAATGTTGAGTACTTCCGGAGCATCTTTCTAATTATTGTAAGTTATAGGCTTGTATTGCATTATTTCTGAAAATATCCTGTTGTTCGTTTTCAGAAAGCTTCGAAAAGTAGTCTTTTGCAATGGAGAGTACTTGTTGGTAGTTTCCGGCTAATAAGCAAACTGGCCAATCTGATCCATACAATAATCGTTTGGAACCAAATGAATTGAGAACGTGATCTAAATAGGGGGTAAAGTCATTATAATCCCATTGTAACCAGTCTGCTTCTGTAACCATTCCTGATACTTTGCAATAAACATTAGGGTGTTCTGCCAACATTTGAATGTCTCTTTTCCAGGAATCTATATATTGTTTCTTTATTTCGGGTTTGGCCAAATGATCCAAAACAAATACTTGTTCTGGAAATTTTTTCACCAATTCTATACTGTTAGAAATTTGCTGCGGATATATGAGAATGTCGTATGCAAGATTGAACTTAGATAGTTTTGAAATTCCATTTTGAAATTCTTTTTGCAACATAAAATCATTGGATTCCGCTTGAAGAATATGGCGTATTCCTTTTAAGGATGAGTTTCTTGAAAAAAAAGAAAGTCGTTCTTCTACATCAGGTTGTTTTAAGTCTACCCACCCTACAACTCCTTTGATAAAAGAGTATTGATTGGCAAGATCTAATAAGAAACGAGTTTCATTTTCTGATTGATCTGCTTGTACAGCAATACATCCTTCAATATGATGCTCACTTAAAACCGGAAATAGATTTAGAGGTAGAAAATCTTTTTGGATCACTTTCATTTCATCTGTGATCCAAGAGTCTCTTACCGAGTTATATTTCCAAAAATGTTGGTGAGAATCAATAATCATTACCGGTATGCTTTAACGTGTTGTTTTGCACTTCCTAATCCTTCTATTCCTAATTCAACAACATCTCCTGGTTTTAAATAGGTTGGTGGGTTTAGACCCAGTCCTACTCCAAAAGGTGTTCCGGTAGAAATAATATCACCCGGAAGAAGTGTCATGAATTGGCTTATATAACTAACAACAGTTTCTATATTGAAAATAAAATCTGAGGTTGAACTGTTCTGCATCATTTCTCCGTTAACCTTTAGCCATAAATTAAGGTTGTTTGGGTCTTTAATTTCTTCTTTAGTAACTAAACAAGGGCCAATGGGAGCAAACGTATCACAGCTCTTTCCTTTTACCCATTGTCCGGATCGTTCTATTTGAAATTCGCGCTCACTTACGTCATTGTGAAGCACATATCCTGCAACATAATCCATCGCATCTTTTTCATCTACATAAGAAGCTTTTTTTCCAATCACTACCGCCAATTCTACTTCCCAATCTGTTTTTGTACTTCCTTTTGGTATGATAATATCATCAAAAGGACCAACAATTGCAGAGGGTGCTTTGAAAAACAGTACTGGTTCTTTAGGAATTTCCATGCCGCTTTCTGCAGCGTGTTTAGCATAGTTAAGTCCAACACAGACGATCTTAGATGGTTTGTTTATTGGGGGAGCTAACCTGATATCGTCTGTGAGTGTTGGACATACATCTTTATGGGATTTTAACCAATCGCGTAATCGTTGAATGCCATTGTTTTTGAAGAAGTTTTCATCGTAATCTTCTCCAAAAGCAGAGACATCTATGCGGTTTCCGTTTTCTAATTGAATTCCGGGCTTTTCGTTATCTATATTTCCAAACCGAATCAGTTTCATGTATTTATTTTTTTAAGAGGATTCTTATTTTTTGTGCTGCTTGATTTCTGTATATCTGTACTTCTAATGCCCCTTTCCAATTATTACCTTGATAAGAGTTCATAAGGTCTGCCATTGTCATTATTTTTTTTCCTTCGGATCCAATAATCACATCTCCTTTTTTCAACTCTGACTTAGCTATTACAGATCCTTCTTTTATCTCTAAAACTAAAACTCCGGAAGTCTCATTTAATCCGGAAGCCGAGCGTTCTTCTATCGTTTCAATGTTTTTTAGTGTAGCTCCCAACCATTGAACTTTGCTTTGTTTTTGTTCAGAAGTTTTGTTCCAGATAATTGGAGTTATTGGCTGTTTTGCCAAAGCTTTTAAATGTTTGTCTTTTACTCCAAATTTATCCATAGGAAAATTGACAAACCCAACTTTTAAAGCAGGTGAATTTTCTAAAACAGTATAATCTGCATTTTCAACATCTGTAAACATCGGATCGCCAAAAGAGCTATGTAAATCTGTTTTGTTTTTTTGTGCTTTTTCCAGTGCTTTTTTATCAGGGAAAAAATTATAATCAACCTCTTTACCCCAACCTCTTAGCCAGATATCTTTATAATCTGTCAGCACAATATTTCTTTTAAAAACATCTCCACTGTTCTTAAACCAAACATGAGGGTGAAAACTATTATTGATGGTAATATTGTTTTCTACTGTTCTGTAAAATCCTTCTCTTAGTTTGATTCCTCCGTTCAAGCAAACGTTGTTTTCTATCTTGTAATTGGTAGAGCCATCATCTAGATCAATATCCCATCCATGATCGCACCTAAATCTGTTGTTTCGGATAACTGTTGTATGAATAGCATCCCACAAAGGCATTTTTGGATTACTTTCTGTAAGTGAATCCATGATACTTCTGTTTGGGTGCCAAAAGCGATCTCTTCCCCAAGAATTGAAAGCACCATGATCTCCAGATTCTAACACCGTGCTAAAAACATCATTATATTCTATGATATGTCCACCCCAAGTTCCATCACATATATTGATTCCTGCCCTAGGAACTTCATAAATGCTATTGTTACTTACAGTAAGATCCATTGCCATGGATATATTAACTCCGGATGTTTGTTTTTCTATGCGTCCTATACGATATATGAGGTTATTGTCTATTGTACAATTTGCAGGGTATTCATCATTTTTGGGACCTCTCACAGTATCTAATTTTGAAGCTTCTACAAATTGCCCATATTGAAAAGAGGGTGAACGAACTGCAGTAGGGCTACCTACTAAATTAATGGCTGTGGCTCCAATATTGTGAATGAGATTGTTTTCTACGGTAACATCTCTGTTGTATTTGCTAACAAAAATGGCATTGCCTCCCAGGTTGGTGAATTCACAGTCTTTAATTCGAATTGCTTCTGACCCTTCCATAAAGATAGCACCTCCTCTGTAAACAGTCCAATCACTTCGCAATAAGGGTTCGTACTTTTCAAAAAGAGTTCGCTTTGTGTGTTCAAAACGAATGCCTCGTATACTCACATTTTTTACAGGATTGTCAACAGTTCCAAGAATGTTGATCAAATGCTTTTGCTGTACTATTTCTATGTTAGCAGTTTCAAGAGTTGTTTCGCTTCTTGGATGAAAGTATAAGGTATTGTTATCGTCTAAAAACCACTCTCCGGGAGCATCTAGTTCTTCAAAAACATTTTCTACCATGCGGTATTTGGGATGCATAGCAGACGGTCTGTTATTTTGATGTCCGCCACTTAATTTCAGTTCTCCTTTATCATCAATTCCGGTTACTAGATAATGGAATCCTCCCCATTCACCTCGATGCATTGCGTGTATAACAGCTCCTTTAGGGTTTATCCATTTTTTGATTCTTTCTTTTGCAATGGCATCTGCTGCGTACCCTTGCCAATGCCCTCCATTTTCGTCATAATTTGGATATCTGGCAGTTATTTGTGGTTGTTCATCTACATAAAGCTGGTCGAATTGTATTCCGTCAGGAACTTTTGCCTTCCAAATATTGTCTTTATGGGGTTGCCATTCTAATGAAAGTTTTTGAGATCCTTTAATTGTAGTTTTACCTCTTCCTTCTCCAATAAATTCTAAAGGACCATCGGATGGCTTGATCGTTATTGCTTTCTCTAATCTATGCGTTCCTGAAGACAAGTAAATGGTAATCTTTCCTTTCTCTCCTTTATTACGCAATGCTCTTACTTTTTTAAAAGCCTGATGTAGGTTTTTGTACGAACTGTCTGAGGTATTATCTACAGAATTTACGAAGAGTGTATGTTCTTTAGGAGAATTGCAAGAGCAAATGAAAATGAGCAAGAATACGTATGAAAAAACCGTTCGTGTCATTTTAGTTGCTTTTTTTGATTTCGAATGCCCAAGCATCATGAGATGGCATTTCATTGTACTTGATACTGCGAACATCAATACGTAATTTCCCTTTGCTGTATTTCCATGGAAGTTTTTTATCGACTCCTAAAAGTTGAATAGAGGCTTTTCTTCCCGGGTTTTCTATGGAAAGAACTAGTTCTTTTTCCGGCCACTCAAAACTAATTGCATAAATATTCTCATTGTTCTTTGTGTAGCATATATATGTTTTTTGAGAAGTATATTTAGCCTTAAGTCCAGAGTTGGTCATGCTTTTGTTTTGAAAGAATGCACTCTTTGGTACAATACTTTTCTTTACTTGCTTTGAACTCCAAAATAACGAGATAGAGGCATTTTGTTTTTTCTCATTGTACTTGACAGTTATCGGATAAGCTTTTCCGGCTTTTAGGTGTATTTTTCCAAGAGTAGAGGATCCTTTTTTTGCACTCATGACTTCCGACTGAGATCCTTTATCTATATAGTTTTGGTTTATGATAAGTTGATTGTTTATGTAGAGTATTGCATTATCATCGGCTTTGATCTCGAAAGTATAGTTTCCTGAAGAAGGGGCTACGATATAACCATTCCATGAAGCAGAAAAGTCATCTTCTTTAATTTTCTTATCTGGTGCATTTCTCACCCAATTAAAGTTGATATTTGAGTCAATTCGTTTTACATAAACTTCTTTTTCTTCTTCTTTAATGCTGTAAGGGGTTGTTTTGTATATGGCTTTGTCATTAATAGAGAGCCACTTTCCTAATTGAATTAATCGTTCTTGCTGAAGTAACGGAATCTGACCGTCAGATTTAGGTCCTACATTAATAATCATACCTCCACCATTGGCTACTGTTTGAACAAATCTATGAATGAGTTCTTTTGATGTTCCATAAGCTTCCAGAGCTTCATTTCTATTGAGTCCAAATGATCTACCCAAACCGCGAACTTCTGCCCAAGGTCTGTTAGTTACTTTTATTCCGGCACTATACTCTGGAGTTAAGAAACCTGTATTAATTCCACCTCCCCATCTATTGTTTACAATGGCATCTTTGCCTACTAAATTGTAATACCAATCAATCAACTCTGCCGAGTGCCATTGTTTGGCAGAATTAAGCCATTCTCCATCTGCAAAAATCAGAGCTGGTTTGTAAGTACTTACAAGTTCTTTGAATTGAGGAATCATGTATGTTTCCACATATTTCCCAATGCTATCGTTAGGATCTGTATACCATCTATGAAGAGGGTGATTCCATTCTGACAAAGAATAATACAATCCCATTTTAAGTCCTTTTTTTCGAACTGCTTTGGTAAGTTCCCCTACAATATCTCGTTTGGGGCCTACGTCTACACTATTCCAATTTCTACTAAATTTACTAGGCCAGAGGGCATATCCGTCGTGATGTTTTGTTACCAAAACAACATACTTGGCACCTGCTTTTTTAAAGAAGTCTGCCCACTCATTCGGATCAAAGAGTTCTGCTTTAAAGAGAGGGGCAAAATCTTTATAAGTGAAATTTTGACCATATGTATTTCTCATAAAACGAGTTCGCAATGTATCGTTTACTTGTAATCCTCTTAAAAACCACTCAGAATAAGATTCTTTACCTCCATAAGCAGGTACAGAATACAAACCCCAATGAATAAATATACCTAGCTTGGCATCTTTAAACCATTGGGGATAGGGGCGCTTGTTAATTTTTCGAATTAAAGTTTCTGTATCTTTTTGCTGAGCAAAACTGCTTGTCCAGACAAAAAATAAGAGAATGTATAGAATCTTCTTGTGCATTGTTTTAACTGTTTAGAGAGATAAAACCTCCATCAATTGGGTAGTTAATTCCTGTAATAAATCCGGCTTCATCAGAACATAGAAAGAGTGCTAAATTGGCAACTTCTTCAGGTTTTCCCATTCGACCTATGGGTTGTGTTTTAGATAATGCTTCAAACATTTCATCTTCTTTACCTGGGTAATTTTTTTGTATAAAACCATCTACAAAAGGAGTATGTACCCTTCCCGGCGCAATAGCATTGCATCGAATATTATCTTTTATATAATCTTTTGCAATTGAATAGGTCATAGTAAGTACCGCTCCTTTGGTCATAGAATAGGCAAAACGATCAGAAATTCCCACACAAGAAGCTACTGAAGCTAAATTTAAAATAACTCCGCCTTTGTTTTTTTTGAATTCAGAAATACAAGCCTTGGCACAGTTGTACACTCCTTTTATGTTCACGTTGTAGAGCTTGTCCATATCTGCTTCTTCTGTGGTTTCAATGGTTCCCACGTGTGCGATTCCGGCATTATTAACTAAAATATCAATTGAACTTTGTTGTGCTATCTTTTGAATGATTTCATTCACGTTTTTCTGATTCGCTACATCACATAAGTGTGCTTGAGCGCGTCCATTTCCTGCTTCAATTTCTAAAACAGTTTCCTTAGCAGCTTCTATGTTAAGATCTAAAATATGAACCTCTGCTCCTTGAGCTGCAAAAGTCAATGAAATTGATTTTCCAATTCCACTTCCTCCTCCGGTAATAATTGCTGTTTTCTTAGCTAAACTAAATTTCATTTTTTGTAAGCTTAGGTTGTTCTTCTGACCATGCTTTTCCGTTCGGAAAGCTATATGTTTCCAACGACTCTGGTTTCATTGTAATACTGTATCCCGGTTTTTCAGGTGGCATATAAGCTCCCTGTTTTATAACCACAGGTTCGAAAAAGTGTTCATGTAAATGATCTACATATTCTATAATTCTATCCTCCATGGTTCCACTTATAGCAATATAATCAATCATAGATAAGTGCTGCACATATTCGCAAAGCCCTACTCCTCCTGCATGCGGGCATACTGGAACATTAAATTTAGCTGCCATCAATAGAATAGCTAAAATTTCATTAACGCCTCCTACTCTACAACTATCTATCTGACAAATTCCAATGGCGTTGGCTTGAAGCAGTTGTTTGAATACAACTCTATTTTGACAGTGTTCTCCTGTTGCAACATGAATAGGGGCTACGGCTCTGGCAATTTTGGCGTGCCCAAGCACATCATCAGGACTTGTAGGCTCCTCAATCCACCAAGGATCAAATTTTTTAAGCACTTCCATATTGGCAATGGCTTCATCTACATCCCATATTTGATTGGCATCCATCATGAGTTTCATATCTGACCCGATCTCTTCTCGGATAATTGCTGCTCTTCTCACATCATCTTCTAAATCTCTTCCTACCTTAATCTTGATGTGTGTAAACCCTTCCTCTTTTGCTTCTCTAGACAAGCGTCTTATTTTCTCATCAGAATACCCTAACCATCCGGCAGATGTAGTATACGCAGGATATCCTTTTTCACGCAACTGTTGTATTCTTTTTTGCTTAGTATCTTCTTTTGCTTTTAAAAGTGCCAAAGCCTCCTCTGGAGTAATTGCATCTGTTATGTATGTAAAATCTACACAGGAAACAAACTCTTCCGGTGTCATATCTGCCAACAGTTTCCACAGAGGTTTCCTTTCTGCTTTTGCATACAAATCCCATACAGCATTTACAATTGCTGCAGTTGCTAAATGAATGACTCCTTTTTCCGGACCTAACCAACGTAACTGACTGTCGCCAGTAATCATCTTCCAAAATGCTCCCATATTCTGGGTAAAGGATTCTAACGGTTTTCCAACAATTAGGTAAGACAAGGATTTTAGTGCCTGTACGCACAGTTCATTTCCTCTCCCTATAGTAAATGTTAGTCCGTGCCCTTCTAATTCTGGGTGGTTGGTTTTTATAATTACATAGGCTGCAGAATAATCCGGATCTGGATTCATAGCATCTGATCCATCCAATGATTTACTGGTGGGAAAACGAATATCTTTCGGAACGATTTCTGTTATATAAATAGAATCAGTCATAAAGTATCTAAATGTTACCTTACAAAGCTACTTTTTGAAAGAGTACTCAACTACCTAAATAATGATTAACAATGATACTTTTTTTGCCTTAAATGCTATTATTGATTGATTTCAGCTATTTTATTATGCTTGTTTAAGTATTCTGTAGGTGCCATTTGCATGATTGCTTTAAATTGCCTGTTGAAATTAGAAATGTTATTAAAGCCAGATTCATAGCAAACATGGGTGACACTATATTTACGCTCCATTAGCAACTTGCATGCATATCCAATTCTAATTTCATTAAGGTATTTAGAAAAGGTTTTTCGGTTTACCCTTTTAAAAAAACGACTGAAAGCTGAAGGGTTCATATTGGCTATTTCTGCTACATCATTTAAGGTAATTTCTCTGTTGAAATTTTTGAATATATACTCGTATACTTTATCAAGTTCCTTGTTGTTTGATGTATCTAATGCATTAACATATCCTTTGTTGGAAAGTAGTTTGTAGTTGCTATGTGTAGCAAGCTTATAAAGAATAGAGATGAATAACATCATTTTATCAAACCCTTCTAAGCGTACAAGCTTTTTTATTTCATCGATAATTTTTTTATTCGGGTTTAAGAATTTAATTCCTTGTTTTGCTCGCTCAAACAGTTGTGAAACTTCCTTTATTTCTGGTGCTCCGAAGAACTCTTTCCCTAGAAAATCTTCTCTAAAATGAATGGCTATACTTTCTGCTATACGTTGGGAATTTTTCTGAAAATACACTTCATCATTTAACCACATATGAGGTAAGTTTTTCCCTATGAGTATAATCTCACCTTTTTCAAACTTCTCAATACTATCGCCTACAAATCGAGTCCCTGTACTTCTTATCATTAACACCAATTCTAACTCCGGGTGATAATGCCATATTTTCAAAAAATACGGATAGCGATTGGTCTTTACGCTAAAAGAAATATCCTTGGAAGTACTTCGATCGAGAAGATGCAGCTTCATTGATGCTTTTGTTTGTTTTTGATTGGTATCAAATGTAGTTATTTATTTTTTTAATGCTATTTTGAGCAAAAAAAGTATCAGTTCTAGCCGAATAAAAGGTAGTGCTTACTTCAGATTGTGTGTATTTTTATTTTTTGAATACTAAACGATCTATCTATGCGCCAAAAAACAATTCATTTAGAGAATTATCAGGTAGAAAAAGTAATCAATTATAAGGTTAACACACTTCTTTTTTGGGTAACTCTTTTATTGATTTCCTTTTCAACATCAGGGTTTTCACAAGAACATGAAGAGGGAAAATATGTAAAAGAAACCGATCCACTTGTACTAAAAAAAATCGAAGAATGGCAAGGGTTAAAGTTCGGGTTGTTGATGCACTGGGGGCCTTATAGTCAATGGGGAATTGTTGAATCTTGGTCTATTTGTCCTGAAGAATACGGTTGGTGTAAAAGAGAGAAAGGGAAAAACCCCGACAATTATTATGCTTATGTAAAGGAATACGAACAATTAAAGAATACGTTTAACCCGGTTAAGTTTGATCCTGAAAAATGGGCAGAAGCAGCAAAATATGCCGGCATGAAATACATGGTTTTCACAACCAAGCACCATGATGGGTTTTCTATGTTTGATTCTAAGTATACAGATTACAAGATCACAGATAAAGGGTCTCCGTTTAGTTCAAATCCTAAGGCTAATATTACCAAAGAGATTTTTAACGCTTTTAGAGGTCAAGGATTATGGGCAGGAGCTTATTTTTCGAAACCAGATTGGCATCATCCGGATTATTGGGACCCTTATTTCCCTCCAAGAGATCGAAACGTAAATTACGAACCTGAAGCGAATCCTGAAAAATGGGAACGGTTTAAAAATTTTACTCACAATCAAATTTTAGAATTGTTAACGGATTATGGTAAGGTTGATATTCTATGGTTAGACGGTGGATGGGTTGCAAAAGAATCTAAAACTGATATCACAAGCTGGTATGACAAGCAACTAAAGAATGCTAAAAACGGTTATTTAAAGCGTAGAAAAGTGAATCAAGATATTCAAATGGATGCACTTGTGGCCAAAGCTAGAAAAAAACAACCGGGATTGATTGTGGTAGACAGAGCTGTTCATGGAAAAAATCAAAACTATTTAACACCTGAAAACAGAATCCCTAAAGAAGCATTGCCATATCCTTGGGAGTCTTGCATTATTGCCGGAGGAGGCTGGTCTTATGCATTTAACGCTAAGTATATGTCTGGTCGTAAAGGCATACATACACTCATAGATATTGTTGCTAAAGGAGGAAACTTACTTTTAAATATCGCTCCAAGTCCGGAAGGAACTTGGGATGAAGGAGCTTACCGACTTTTACGTGAAATAGGAGATTGGATGAAGATAAATAGTGAAGCCATCTACAACACTAATTCTATGGCTCCATATAAGTTCGATCAAGTAGCTATTACTACAAAAAAAGACGGAAGTGTTTACTTGATTTATATGGTACAAGAAGGTCAAAAGGAATTACCTTCACAAATTCTATTTCCAGATTACAAACCGGCTTCAAGAGCTAAGGTCTCTTTGCTGGGTTCTAAAACTAGACTTAGATGGAAACAGACAGAGAAAGGTATGTCTATTTCAATTCCAAAATATTTACAAAAAAGGCTACTCAATACAGAAGCATTTGTTTTAAAAATAAAATAACGTATGAATACCAGAACAGTACGCCATGTTCTTATGGCTATTTTAATAGGGTTTACATTTACTGCTTGCGATAGCGATCAAAAACCAAACCCTACAGAAGCATATCAGATCATTCCAAAACCACAATCTTTAACACCTAAAAAGGGGGCTTTTAAATTTTCATCCAGCACTAAAATTGTACTTTCTCAAGATACTGAAGAGTTACGTTTTTTAGGAAGTTATTTATCCAATATGTTCTCCAAAGCTGCTGGTTTTTCATTAGATCAGAATGTTGCTAAAAGCGCAGGTGACAATACTGTGTTTTTAAACCTAACTTCTATTCAAGGAAATGATGAAGCTTATCATTTAGACATCTCTTCAAAAGGAGTTGTTATAAGTGCGAATCACGCATCTGGACTTATGTACGGAGTTCAAAGTTTACGTCAATTGCTCCCGGATGCTATCGAATCTAAATCGGTTCAAGCAAATGTAACTTGGAGTGTTCCTTCAGTAAACATAAAAGACGAGCCTCGCTTTGAATATCGAGGAATGCAGATGGATGTTTCTCGTCACTTTTTTGATGTTGATGAGCTTAAAATATTTATCGACAGATTGGTGCTTTTTAAATTCAACCGATTTCATATTCACCTAACAGATGATCAAGGATGGCGTTTACAGATCAATCAATATCCAAAGCTAACCGAAAATGGTGCCTGGAGAACGATGAACGGTCATGATGAAGTTTGTATTGAAAGAGCAAAAACGGATCCTACTTTTGAGATACCCAAAAAGCATTTTAAAACCATTAATGGAGAAGAACGCTACGGAGGTTTTTATACCCAAGAGCAAATGAAAGATGTTATCAATTATGCTATGGATAGAGGTATTACCATTGTCCCAGAAATAGATATGCCTGGGCATATGAGAGCTGCTATAGATTCATATCCAGAGTTGTCTCTAGCGTGTAATGAAGATGCTCGTTGGGGAAAAACTTTTTCTGTTCCATTGTGCCCTTGCGAAGAAGGTGTTTTCGATTTTGTTGAAAATGTATTAAGCGAAGTTGCAGAATTATTTCCGGGAGAATACATTCATATTGGTGCCGATGAAGTGGAAAAAGACACATGGGCAAAAGCGCCTCATTGTAAAGCATTAATGAAGCGTGAAGGTTTGAAATCTGTAGAAGAGCTACAAAGCTATTTTGTAAAGCGTGTTGAGAAATTCTTGAATAGCAAAGGCAAAAAGATGATAGGATGGGATGAGGCTTTAGAAGGCGGAATCAACTCAAGTACCACCATTATGTATTGGCGTGGTTGGAGACCGGAAAAACCTGTTGAAGCTGCAGAAGGTGGCCATGATGTAATTATGACTCCTACATCTCACAGTTATTTTGATTATCAACCTAATGGTGAAAGTCTATCTCATGTTTATAATTTTGATCCTATCCCAGAAGCTCTAAAAGGAAAACACGAAGAGAATATAAAAGGAGTACAAGCAAATCTTTGGAGTGAGTATATTCCAAATTTACAACGCTTAGATTATATGTCTATGCCGCGTATGATGTCTATGGCAGAAGTGGCTTGGAGCAATAAAGAAAAAGATGAAACCGACTTTTTAACAAGAGTAGATGGTATCTATCCTCGCTTAGACTTGATGGGAATCAATTTTTATCTTCCAGATCTCCCTAATTTACCAAGTAGTAATGTTTTTGTTACTACAGATACATTGCACATAGAAAAGCCGGATATTATTGATGAAGTTAGATATACAACTGATGGTTCTATTCCTGATGCTAGCTCAACATTGTATGAAAAACCAATCACTGTTACCAGTCCAGTTACATTCAAGATTGGAAGCTTTAGAAAAGGTCGTAGGGTTAAGGTTTATGAAGCCGTATTTGAAAAGCAAACCTATAGAAAACCGGAAAACGCAGAGACAAAACCGGGTCTTGTTCTAAAACGTTACCATGGTAGCTTTTCAAGTGTCTCTGATATGGAAAAGAAAAAGCCAGTAAAATCATCTGTAATAGAAACCGTAAAAATTCCTGAAGGTGGAAAACGTGATAATTTCGGATTATCATACAAAGGATATTTTATTGCACCTAAAGCAGGAGTGTACTCATTTTATCTAAGCTCAGATGATGGAAGTACCCTTGAAATAGGTGATAAAATGGTGATTGATAATGATGGGAGACACGCTGCTAAAGAAGTACGAGGACAGATTGCTTTAGAAAAAGGAAAACACCCTATCGTTATTAAGTTTTTTGAAGCAGGAGGAAGTGAGTCTCTTAAGTTTCAATATCATTTAAAAGGAGTAAAAGAGAAAAAACAACCAGTTCCTTCAAGTATGTTGGGCATCCATCTGAACGGGTTTTGATTAATTTATCGTTTAGAATAAATAAAAACTCGAAGTCAAAAGACTTCGAGTTTTTATTTCCATTTTCAATGAAATGACAGAAAACAGGAACTATTGTCTTGAAGAAAGGAAAATATTATATTTGCTCAGCGTGGTAAGGGAAAAGACCCTACCATTATGCTTCTAAAAAAATTGCTTTTCGTGTATTTAAAAAGAATATAAACTCAAGTGTTTTTTTATTAATTGTTAAACAAGGTGGTATAAACAACCCCTATGTCTAGCAGCAAGTTGAAAATGAAACCTCCAATCATGTTGAGACAAACAAAAAGAATACTATTCATTTGCATTGTATTGCTCCATCAGATAGTCATATCTCAGAATAGCATAAAGCAGCCCAGCTATAAACACAAAAATCATTTCATTGAAAATAAAGGTCAAATTGTTGATCAAAATGGAAATCTCAATCAAGATGTACTATACTTACTTAACACTCCTGGCTTAAATGTACAATTAAAGAAAGACGGATTTTCCTATGATGTATATGAGATAAAGAAAATAAACGATTGCAATGAAGATCCAACTAAATTTTCAAGAAGAAAAAAAACTGTTAAACAAAAAATTTGTTCAGAATATCATTTTCATAGAGTAGATTTTTCCTTTGTTAATAGTAATCCAAACACGAAAATAGAACTCAAACAAGCAACAAAGCAATACTATAATTATTATAATGTTTCAAATACTGAAGAAGGTGTAACACGCGTAAATCAATACAAACATGTAACCTATAAAAATATATATCCAAATATTGATGTAGAGTTTTTTGTTCCAGACTCCAAAACCAAGCCTGTAGAATATAATTTTATACTACATGAGGGTGCTAAGATTTCTGATATAAAAATAAAATTAGAAGGTGCTAATACAAAAGAAGTATCTGGTAATATTGAAATAGACTTGATTCATGGAAAGCTAAAAGAGATAATTCCTAAGAGTTGGGTACAAACCAAAACATCAAAACAGGAAAAAAAATTCAATTTTATTAAAGTTGGAGAGAACACCTATGGTTTTTCTGGAGATGATATAAAAGTTAAAGAGAATGAGAAATTAGTCATCGACCCAACACCCGTTAGACTTTGGGCAACTTATTATGGTGGTGAGGCAGATGAAACCCGATACAATGGTGATGTTGAAACAGATAGTGATGGTAATGTGTTTATTTCGGGGTATACAAGAAGTCATAATAATATTGCCACAGTTGGCAGCTTTCAAAGTACTTATAGTAACACAACAAGTTCTTGGGTAGGCTATTTGGCAAAATTTCTCCCTGATGGAAGTTTGTCTTGGGGAACTTATTTTGGTAGTAGATCTACTTTTAGAGGAATAACCATTGATGTAAAAGGAGATATTATTGGTATTGGAGAAACAACTAGTCATGCCAATATTGGAACCGCTGGTACACACCAACCAAATTTATACAATGATCCTGATAATTTTGAAGATAGCTTTGTTGTTAAATTCAATGTAGACGGAATCAGACTTTGGGGAACGTATTATGGAGGAGAAAGTTTTGATAATCTACTTGGTGTAACTACAGATGATAGTGGAAATATATATGCCGTTGGGCAAACAGCCAGCAATCAAAACATATCTTCACCGGGTGCCTTCAAAGAAGTTGGAAATGTTAATGTCCATAACAATTGGGATAGTTTTGTTGTAAAACTAGATGAGCATGGTAATAGGCTTTGGGCAACATATTATGGAGGGAACGGACATGAACATTTTATTGATGTTGAAATAGATAGTTCCGGAAATCCTTACTTTTTTGGAACTACATCTAGTCGAGATAATATCGCCACAACAGGTATTTATCAAGAAGAATACTCAGATGAAGGCAGTTTTACATGGAATGATACTTTTCTTGTTAAGTTTTCTCCTTTAGGTGATAGAATATGGGGAACTTATTTTGGAGGAGATAGTTATGATAATTCATATGGTATGGTTATCGATTCAGAAGATCATATCATCGTTGCCGGTTCAACAAGAAGTAATGTTTTTCCAACCACACCTGGTGCTCATCAAGATACCAAAGAAGGTGATTATTATAGCTACGAAGGTTTTTTCGGAAAATTTAATTCCAACGGACAAATCATTTGGAATACATTATATGGAGGTTTAGAAAGTGATGAAATTTATAATGTGGATGTAGATTCTAGCAATAATATTTTTTTAGTTGGAGAAACATTAAGCCCTACAGGAATAGCAACCGCAGATGGTTTTCAACCAAATCAAAGTTCATCTGGGCCCGGCTTTAGTAGCACTGATGCTTTTTTGGTGAAATTTTCACCTACAGGTAGCCGAATTTGGGGAACCTATTATGGCGGATTTTCCGGGGATTATGGTTTAGATGTAGAAGTAACTGATGCAGGAGATCTATATCTACTGGGTTATACATTTGGCTCTACTGATTTAGCAACTACAGGAGCTCATCAAGAAGTATTTAATGGAGATGTGGATAATTTTCTAGTCAAATTTAAAGACTGTTTATCATCATTTACCGCCTCTGCTACCGAAGATGTTTGTGTAGGAGGCAATATTTCGTTTCAAGCTTCAGGAGGAGTTTCTTACTCTTGGTCTGGACCAAACGGATTTACGAGTAACGAACAAAACCCTACAATTTCAAATGCAGATTTAAGTCATGGCGGTGTATATACAGTCTTTATAGAATCTGGTGGTGAATGTGATGATACAAGAACTTTTGAAGTTTCAGTTTCTGAAGTACCAACAGCTAATGCTCCATTTACCATTTATGCATGTGAAGATGTATTAAATTCCGGAATTTCAACTTCGTTTGATACTTCAACAGTTCAAAGTCAAATTCTTAACGGACAATCAGGAGTAGTTGTCTCCTATTTTGATAGCAATGGAAATGAGTTTACTAACCTGCCAAACCCTATGACCAATTCTATTCCTAATGGTGAAACCATAACAGTAAGAATCTCTAATGAAAATAATTTGGGGTGTTATGTAGAATCAGAATTTCATCTCGTTGTGAATGGACTGCCATTAATCACAGCAATAGACGATCTCGTTGCCTGTGATGATAATAATGATGGCTATTCTACTTTTGATACTACCGGCATCGAAACTACTTTAATAGGGAGTCAAAACAATGTATCTCTGATCTTTTTTGATGGAAACGGAAATAGTTTACCAAATCCTTTACCAAACCCTCTATCAAATTCAGTTCAAAATACCGAAACTATAACTGCAAGGGTTGTAAATGACAATACCGGTTGCTTTGTTGAAACAACGTTTGATTTAATTGTTAATCCTAATCCTGTGGCTTTTACCTTGGATCAATTAACCGCTTGTGATGATAATGGTGATGGGGTTTCAGAATATTTTGATACTTCCAATGTAGAAAATCAAGTTTTAAACGGCCAAACAGGAATGTCTGTTCGTTATTTTAATCAGAATGGCGATGAATTGCCAAATCCATTACCAAATCCATATACAAATTCCAATCCATATAATGAACTCATAACTGTAAGGGTTACTAATGATAGTTCAACCTGTTATACCGAAACTTCTCTACAGTTACAAACGGTAACACAACCAACCATAAATCAACCTAATAATTTATACGCTTGTGATCAAGGGAATGGGTATGCCGAGTTTGATACTTCCGATATAGAACAACAAATTATTGGGAATCAAACAGGGTTAATCGTTACATATTATAACTCAAATAATGAACCGTTACCAAGCCCGCTACCTTTATCGTTTCAAAATACAAACCCTTTTTCTCAAACCATTCATGTAAGAGTAGAAGATGCTTCAAGTCCTGTTTGTTATTCAGAAACATCTTTTAATTTAATAATAAATGATTTGCCGCAAGTAAACTTAGAAAACGAATACTTTATCTGTAATTTAGAACCATCTCTTACTCTAAATGTAAATTCAGGATTTCATTCCTATACTTGGCTATTTGAAGATGGAACTCAAATTTCAGACACACATAGTGCAGAAATAGCAAATGAAGGAAATTATGTTTTGATAGTTACTCAGATGAACAACGGTATAATTTGTGAAAACTCATTTAGCTTTGACTTAGTTCGTTCTGAATTGCCTGAAATACAACAGGTAAATTTTGGAGATCTAGGAGACAATTATATTGAGATCATTGCTTCTGGTGATGGAAGTTTTGAATATTCTATTGATGGTTTTAATTACCAAGAAAGCAATTACTTTTCAAATGTTCAGGGAGGAATTTATAACGTTTTTGTGAGAGATAAATACGGGTGCGGACAAGATTCAAAAGAAGTAACTATAATTGATTATCCAAAGTTCTTTACCCCTAACAATGATGGACATAATGATCTCTGGCAAATTAAAGGAATCGCTAATTTCCCTAATGCGGAGATCTCAATTTTTAACAGGTACGGAAAACTAATCACCAAAATGTCATCCAATAGTTTAGGTTGGAATGGTCAATACAATGGCAAGCTAATGATGTCAAATGATTATTGGTTTAGAGTAGACCTTGGTAATGGACGATCTTTTTCCGGAAATTTCGCATTGAGAAGATAAAATACTAATTTTAAACTGGCTGATTTCTATGTGAGATTTTCTTCTCATTCTTAATTCATAAAAATTATAGCCAAAACCGTTGTACGTAATTAGCCCAAAATGCCAAAGAATACAATTTCATTACTGATAGTCATACTAATTCTACCCTTTTCTAAAAGTTACGGGCAATACCTTATTTCTGGGCATATCGATGGAAAAGAAAAAAATGCAACTGTTTATTTGAGTTTGTTAAGATATGATGAAGAATCATTGATTTCAGATAGTCAAGTTTTATTTTCAACAAAAACAGATAGCCTCGGGTATTTTAGATTTCAAGGTCAATTACTTTCTCAAAAAGATAAAATATATCGTATACACACCAATGCGTCTGACACAAACGGTTTACAATTGGTTAGTGATATAGATAAAAGTAATTACCACAACTTTATTTTTTCAAACACAGATACAATTTTTTTTAAAAAGACTAAAGATCATTGGTTTATTCGTTCTAAAAACACGAATACATCCGATACAGAATGGCGCAAACTAAAATTATTTGAAGAGCAATTAGTAAGTGAATATACAAATACAAAAAATAAAGAAGCGAAACGACAAACTGTTAATGATTTTTCTGAAAAACTTAAATCCTACAGTAAAGATTCAATTGAATCTTCCTTAGTTAGACTTTTGGCTTTTTCTCGTATAAAAACAAACAATTTTGATTTAAAAACTGATTTCGATAACAACCCTCAATTTTATGATAATTTGTTAGAATCTTTGAAAGCCGATTATACTCAAAAATCATACTACCTTCAATATAAAGATGAATTGTCAAAAATTACAAATGAGATCGTCTTACAAAAATATAAACGCCACAGGGCTCTTAATTATGTTCTAGGTTTTCTTGTTTTATTATTGGCTTTTCTTTCACTTTTACTCTTCAAAAGACTAAAAGTTGCTCTACCAAAAAATATAAAATCGAAAGATCTAAACTCAACACTGACCAATCAAGAAGAGAAAATTGCAAAACTTATTTGTGACAATCATACCAATAAAGAAATTGCACAAATCTTATTCATTTCATTAAGTACAGTTAAAACCCACGTTAGGAATCTTTACGGAAAATTTAATGTAACCAATAGGAAAGAATTTATAGAAAAATTCAAAAATCAACCCTAGGATTAGTACCAAACTCATCCCTCATAACCATAAAAACAACCGTTACCCCTCTATACTTTTGTTTCTGAATTTTTAAACAAGACAGAAATGAAAAAATCATTCTTATTACTTCTTATCAGCATCGTTTTTCAAATTTCTCATGCGCAAGAAACAGACGTTAATAAAGTCTATAAATCTGCAATTAAAAATTACGAATCTAAAGATTACAAAAAGTCAGCAAATGATTTTACTAGGGTTATTGAATTAATTGATGGAATTGAAAATCTTTCCGATTATGTTTTATTTATAGGAGCAAGTATTTTTTCTGGCAATAAAGATGAAAAAGAAACATTTAGGATCTTAAATTATTTGGTTCACAAGCGGTTTTATTCGAACATCGATAAGTTTAAAAATCAAGACGTGTTTAAACATTGGCAGAATAAAAAAGAGTATCAAGATATTCTTTCAAAGATCATTGAGAATAAGAAAACCTTTCCTTCCAGAAATAGAAAAAAAATTACAACAAAACTGCTTGAAGCTAAAGCATTATTAAAAGAAGATAACGGCAAGCTTTGGGGACATAAAATCTGGAGTGATAATTTAATTGTTATTGATTATGATAAAATTATTTACAGTCTTGTAAAACTATCTGATTCAAAATCGGACAACGATACCCTGTATTACAAAACTATGGAACCAAACACATTAGTGTTTGTAAATACTACGCAAAAATATCAAGATAAAGAGTATGCAACAGTTTTACGTAATTACTTAAAGGACAAAAGCTCAACTATAATACACGAGTTATTTCATTTATTACATCATAAATTCAGGAAATTAAATGGGAATTCTATCGATTATTTAGATGAAACCGATGCGCGAATTTTATTACGATTAGAGTTTCAAGCATTAAAAAATGCTTTAACCACGATCATTGAAAATAAAGACGTTGATGAGGTGAAAACTTTCCTAAAAGATGCTGTTGTTTTCAGAAAGAAAAGGCAGAAAAAGTATTCAAAATATTTAAATGATGAGGTTGAAATTGAAACGTTAGAAGGGTTAGCAAACTATACCGGTTTTGTGCTTTCTTCCTATGAAAACAAATATAAAAAAGCGATTGATGAAATTGAAGAAAGAGAAAGAGCAAAAACCTATACCCGACCTTTTCCTTATGCAACAGGCCCTGCATATGGTTTAATTTTCGATTATTTAAAGATTGATTGGAAAAAGGGACTTGATCAAGTCTATAACTTTGCGAAAATTTACGAAAACAGTGTGCTCAATTCAAAATTAAATGTCTCTAAAAAAAGACTTGTTCTAGCTCAAAGAAGAAATAATTTTACTGAAATATATGAACAAGAAAAGCAACGTGAAGAAGAGCAAAATAAGCTAATTGCATACTACACAAATCTTCTAATTAAGGAACCAACATTAAAAGTTCCTGTTTCAGATTTTGACAATTACGGACGAACATATAATATGAATGGTACAATGACTCTCAGGGGAGTTGGCACTGTTTATTCAAGTATCAAAGGACGAGATACATCAAAAGGAGAAAACTTTGGTGACTTTTTTACAACAGAAGGTAAAGATGTACTTGGTGTTGCAGGTGTTTTAGGTTATGAAAAAGATGGAAAAAATTATTTTGTGTTTCCTTTACCTACAAAAATAACTGACACAAAAATAATTGGACAATTTTATGAAATTGAGCTTAATCCGAACTGGAAAGTTATCAAACAAAAAAATGGCAATATGCAAGTTGTAAAAAAGTAGCACTCTTATTCAAGGCTGTTACCTTTAGTTAAAAGGCAACTTACATTTTGCCTATTATTTTATTCTTTATACATTAATGGCTAGGAAGGAAAAAATCAACTAAAAATGAAAGTAACAGTAGAAAAAAATGAACAGGTTGCAAGTATGATCTTTGCAGACATTTACCCACTTTACTGGAATAGACTGGAGAAGAATGGTAGAACTAAAGAAGAGTTCCATCAGGTACTAGAATGGTTTACAGGTTTTGATGAAGAAAAATTACTAGCTCTAATTGAAGAAAAAGTAACTTTTAGAACCTTTTTTCAAAGAGCAAAAATACATTCCAATGCACACATGATTAAGGGAGTAGTTTGTGGTTATCGAATTGAAGAAATTGAGGATGAGTTTGTTGTATATAAACAATGTAGACGTATGGAAAAGCTGATTGATGAATTAGCTAAAGGGCGTAAAATGGAGAAAATTTTACGTGAAGAAAAAAAGTAAGTCTACAAATTTCCTCTTAGGATCGTAACGTTTCCAATAACGAACGTTGTAAAAAATAAAAAGCCAAAACTTAATAGTTTTGGCTTTCCTTTCATAGCGCAATTTCCCACATTATTTTCCTCCTAGCATCAAGATCTCATTACATACCACTTCGGTAATGTATCTCTTTTCTCCTTCTTTTGTCTCGTAGCTTCGTGAGGTCAATTTTCCTTCGACAATAATTTCGTTTCCTTTTTGTACATATTTTTCTATAATCTCAGCAGTTTTGTTCCATGCAACTACATTGTGCCACTGCGTATCTGTAACTTTTTCTCCTTTGGCGTTACGATAGGTTTCATTTGTAGCTACGGCAAACTTTGCCAATTTCTTTCCGCTTTCCAATTCAATAACTTCCGGTTCGTTTCCTAGGTTTCCAATCAACTGTACTCTGTTTCTTAGTGCGTTCATAATATTTAATTTTTAAACCTGCCAGACGCAGGCTGGTTAAACAGTTAAGTCTTATCGTTCTTTCGAACTGACAGGGCAAAGATGCAACCAAAACCAAACTGAACTCGGTTGTAAAGTGCTTACTTTCGGTTGTAAATAATTGTAGTCGTTTGTAAACGGATATTAAAATCCTTATAGAAGTAATTATTTCAGCTTACTAAGCCAATTCATCAATCAAGATTTCTACTAGTAAAGCCAAAGATGTAACTCCAATAAAAATCCTAATCCACATTTTATATTTACCTGTTTTCTGGTCAATAAAATATTTAGGAAATATAATATCCCCAAAAATGGCTAAAAGTAGTATTGCTATAAGTGCAACCCTCATAAAATCAATTCAATAATTCTTTAAGATAATAACCCAAAAACACTTGTATAATCTTCATCCTCACAAATAATGATATGATCTAAAACTTCCATTTTAAGAGTTTCTGCTCCTCTAATAATAGTTTTAGTTAATTGAATATCTGCTTCACTAGGCTGTAGGTTTCCTGATGGGTGATTATGACAAAGAATGATTTTCTTACATTTTTTAGCTACTGCGAAATTAAATACTTCAACAGGATCAACATTGTTTTTATTCAATGTTCCAATGGTAAGAAGTTCTATATATTCAATATCATGAGCAGTATTCAGTCCGATAGACCAGAAGTATTCTTTCTTTCTGTGAAGTCTGTTTTGTCTTAGAAGAACTCTTCTCATAATTCTAGCAATATCACTAGAATTAGCTACGCGTATATCTTCGTCTTTGGGTATTCGGACATTCATAATCAAATCTTTCAACCAAATATAGTATTTGTTTTCTATCTTTAAGTTTTTAATTATGATTTATAGCTATTGCTTAAATAGTTCCGTCAATTATGAATTTTGACATCAACAAAGCCTTAGAAATCTTAGAACAAACACCTCATACTCTAGACTCTTTTTTGGGAAACTTGTCGCAGGATTGGATTAACAACAACGAAGGTAGAGAAACTTGGTCGCCATTTGATGTAATGGGGCACTTAATTCATGGAGAGAAAACAGATTGGATCGACAGGTTGAACAAAACACTTTCTACAAACGATAAACACTTTGTTCCTTTTGATCGTTTTGCGCAATTTGAAGATTCAAAAGGAAAAACCTTGCGCAATCTTTTAGATGAATTTAAACAGCTTCGTGAAAAAAACTTGAGCTACCTCAAATCTTTAAATCTTACGGAATCTGATTTAGCACAAACAGGAATTCATCCTGAATTTGGAGAGGTTACTGCCAAACAATTGCTAGCTACTTGGGTGACTCACGATCTGGGACATATTGCTCAAATAGCAAGAGTTTTGGCAAAACAATACACAGAAGAAGTAGGTCCGTGGACGGCCTATATTTCTATCTTAAACAATTAAAAAAACTATGGAAACAAGAGCCTGTTTGGAATGCGGAGAAGCAGTAAAAGGAAGAATTGATAAAAAGTTCTGTTCTGATTATTGTAGAAACTCTTACAACAACAAAGTAAACAAAGACAGCAAGAACCTAATTCGAAACATCAACAATCGTTTGCGAAAGAATTACAAGATCTTATCGGAATTAAACACCAAAGGAAAAACCAAAGTATCGAGAACCCGATTGTATGATAAAGGTTTCGATTTTCAGTTGTTCACTTCTTTATACACAACAAGAGCCGGCAGCACTTATTTTTACGTGTATAACGAAGGATATCTGGCTTTGGAGAACGAAATGTACTTGTTGATCAGAAAAGAGTCTTAGCATCGCTTATTTCCAGCGATTTCCTTTCATCTTTAATGCAGCTTTTAAAATATCTTTCTGACTAATCTGCCCAACGAGCTTTCCGTTTTCTATAATAGGAAAACGTCGTCTTCTGGAACTAATAAATTTATTGGCAGCATCAAAAATATTCATGTTCTTATCAATGGTTTCTACTTCGGTAATCATGTTGTTTTCTACAGAATGACTTCTGTCCATAGGCATATTGTAATACTTACTTTCTGAGATGTGTTTGATACAATCTCCCTCAGAAATAATTCCGATCAATTCATTCTTCTCATTCACTACAGGTCCTCCGGAAATTCTATTCTTTATCAAAGTTTCAATCACTTCCTGAATCGTTTGTTCAGGTCTGAAAGTAATTAGTTTGGTGGTCATGTAATCCGACACTAAAATTTGCTCTACAGGTTTTGAGGCCGATTTGTCTCGCTTCCCTTGAAAGTTGATAATACCCATAATTAATTAGTTTAGCTTTCTTTAAAGTTACTGATTTTTAACAACTTGTAATAGTCCTCAACTGTTTTTCAGTTCCTTTTTTGTTAAAAAGCTACGTCTTTTGGGGTATTATTCTACCTCTATTGTTTTTGTTTATAACATCAACTACACATAAGTTTATCTCTTCTTTTTAGAGATTTTTACACCCTGTTTGTCAACCTATTAGGAATTATTACCGTTACACTTTTTAATTTACTACTTTTACGTAAATCCTTTTTCCATGAAAAAATACATTTCCCTTATTTCCTTTTTAATTATTGTTCTTGGTACGTATTGGGGTTTTTATGACCAAAAGCCAATAACGGTAAAAAAGGCAAAAAGTGAAACTGAGTTCTCTGTAGACAAGGCTTTGGGTCACCTAAAAAACATCACCACAGAAGTACATCACGTAGGAACTCCCGGACACAAGAATGTTCAGAATTACTTGGTAGGTGAGCTTCAAAAAATGGGCTTGAATCCTACTGTTCAAACCCAAACAGTTATCAATAAAAAATGGGTAGCAGGAACAACGGTTGAAAACATTTTAGCAAGAATTGAGGGAACAGAGAAAGGAAAGGCTTTGTTATTGCTATCTCATTACGATTCTAATCCAAACATTGCCATTGGTGCCAGTGATGCAGGATCTGGAGTTGTTACTATTTTGGAAACTGTTCGAGCTTTTCTAGCTCGTGGAGAACAACCTAAAAACGACATCATTATTTTAATCTCTGATGCCGAAGAATTAGGGTTGCTTGGAGCCAAAGCTTTTGTAGAATATCATCCATGGGCCAAAGACGTAGGTTTGGTATTAAATCTTGAAGCTAGAGGTAGTGGAGGTCCTGGTTATATGCTGATGGAAACCAATGGAAAGAATCACAAGCTTATCTCTGAGTTTAAAAAAGCAAATCCGGGATATCCGGCTTCCAATTCTTTGCTGTATAGTATTTACAAAAAATTACCAAACGATACAGACCTAACTGTTTTTAGAGAAGAAGGGAATATTAATGGATTTAATTTTGCCTTTATTGGAGATCATTTCGATTACCACACCATGCAAGACACCTATGAGCGTTTGGATAGAACCTCTTTGGCACATCAAGCAGATTACTTGATGACAACTCTAAATTATTTTGCCAATTCTGACCTTTCTAATCTAAATAGCGATATCGATTATGTATATGTAAACTTTCCTATTCTTAAGATTCTTACCTATCCTTTTGCTTGGGTAAATACCATGCAGATCATTGCTTTGGTTTTATTACTTATTCTCATCTTTTTTGGAACTGTTTTGCACAGGCTTCAGCTTAAAGAAATAGCCAAAGGGTTTATTCCTGCCATTCTATCAATCGTAGTTTGCGGTGGGGTTTCTTTTGCTCTTTGGAAAGGAATTCTCCTAATTCACCCTGATTACAACGACATGCTTCATGGCTTTACCTATAATGGGTATTGGTACATAGCAGCTTTTACCGGTTTAAATCTTTGGTTGTCGTTTAAGGTCTATAAGTATTTCACCAAAAAAGAGAATATTACAAGCCTTTTTGTAGCTCCTATTGTTCTTTGGTTGATCATCAATTTTATCATTCCTGAAGATTTTAAAGGTGCCGGTTTTTTGATCATTCCGGTGTTTATTGCTGAGCTGATCTTAGCCATTTCTATTCTTACAAAAGAGCAATCTTCTAGAACCATTTTATTTGCAATTTTTTCTATTCCAACGGTATATATGATTGCCCCTTTGATCAAGATGTTTCCTGTAGGATTAGGGTTAAAGATGCTTTTTATCAGTGGGGTATTATTGGCTTTGCTTTTTGGTTTGTTAATTCCTATTCTCAACGCCTCAAAACCAAGAAAAGGTTTTACCAAACTGGCAGGAATATTGGCATTTCTGTTCTTTGTGATAGCAACTTATTATTCAGGGTTTAATGTTGATAAGAAAAAGCCAAACAGCTTGGTATATGTTCAAAACATTGCAGATTCTACTGCTTATTGGGGAACTTATAATCAAGTCTTAGATTCCTATATAGAACAAAAACTTGGAGAAAATCCAGTTAAAGGAAGCATTGCCAATGCCAATACAAAGAGTAAGTACAACACGCGTTTTAGCTATCATCAAAAAGCAGCATATGTACCAATAGCAACCTCAGATATTTCTATAGAAAAAGACACTGTGGTTGAAGGGAAAAGGTTGTTGGATCTTGTTTTTAAACCTCAACGAAAGATTCGAAAGTTGGAGTTCTCTTCTAGAGATTCTATCCATTTTCACAAGCTTGTAGCCAATACTATACCGGTAAACGATGGTAAAGAATATAAAGTTAGAAGAGGTTCTTTCTTAATTTATCACTTTGGAAATCAAGATTCGATATTACGCCTTCAAATGACCTTAGATCCTACTCTAAAACCAGAGATCACGGTGAATGAAGTTTCGGATGATCTATTAAAAAATACAACACTAAACATTCAGCCCAGGTCAGAAGACATGATGCCTATGCCATTTGTAACCAACAATGCGATTATTAGTACTCGAAAAGTAAAACTCTAAACTTACTTGATCTCAGAAACACGAAGTGTATTTACCATTCCGCGTTCTTCAACAGGCATAGAGGTAAGGTTAATAACCAGTTCTCCTGGTTTAACATATCCTTTTTCCTGTACAATTCTGTTGATGTCTTTTACAGTATCATCTGTACTTAGATCTTCATCGTAGTAGTAAGCTCTTACTCCCCAAAGTAGGTTTAGTTTTCCTAAGATCCTTTTTTCTGTAGTAAAGGCAATTACGTGTGTTCTTGGACGCCAAGCTGATATCTGAAATGCAGTATATCCACTATTGGTTAATGTACAAATTGCAGCAGCTTCTGTATCGTTAGACATTAAAGCTGCATGGTAACATACCGATTTTGTAATAAAACGATTGGTTCTAATATGTGGTGGTCGTAATGGAACTTCAATTAGTGGAGAGTTCTCTACGCTTAAAATGATCTCACTCATTTTCTTGATCACACGTACCGGGTGTTTTCCAACAGACGTTTCTCCGGATAACATAACGGCATCTGCTCCGTCCATAATTGAGTTTGCCACATCGTTTACTTCTGCTCTTGTTGGAACCGAGTTTTCTATCATGGTTTCCATCATTTGCGTAGCAATAATTACCGGAATTCTTGCTCTCTTAGCTCTCATCACCAATTGTTTTTGGATCAAAGGAACTTCTTGCATAGGAATCTCTACTCCAAGGTCTCCTCTTGCTACCATTAACCCGTCACAATACGGAATCAAAGCATCGATGTTCTCAACAGCCTCAGGTTTCTCAATTTTAGCAATCACAGGAACTCTGTAAGACGAGTTATGCTTGATAAGGTCTCTAAGCATTCTAAGATCTTCCGGAGTTCTTACAAAGGATAATGCGATCCAGTCAATTTCTTGACTCAAGGCAAAAATTGCATCCTTTTTATCTTTTTCTGTCAATGCAGGAAGTGAAATATTTGTGTTTGGAAGGTTTACTCCTTTTTTTGAAGATAAAATACCTCCTACAATAACTTTGGTAACTACCGTTGTTTTCTTATCTGTAGAAATCACTTCAAACAATAACTTTCCGTCATCTACCAAAATTTGCTCTCCGGGTTTTACGTCCCTTGGGAAATTCTGATAGGTCATAAAGGCTTTTTCTTGGGTTCCAATACACTCTTCTGTAGTGAAAACAAACTCGCTCCCTTCTTCCAAAACCACACCTTCTTCCATAACCCCTACACGTAGTTTAGGACCTTGTAGGTCGGCCAGAATAGCCACATTGAATCCGTTCTCTTCATTGATCTCACGAATTTGCTTGATTCGCTCTTTTACGATCTCATAATCTGCATGCGAAAAGTTTATTCTGAATACATTTACTCCAGTTTCTGCTAGTTCTTTTAAGATCTCTTTGGAATGTGTTGCGGGTCCTAATGTGGCAACGATTTTTGTCTTCTTACTTATTGGCATGCTTAAAAAATTAAAAATTCTTTCGATTTTAGTGAGTCTGTTTCTATTGTATAAGAGGTTACTACCTGACCAATGGTTTTGATCTTGTCTATTGTTTTAGCAATCATTTCATGATTGGATTCGCCAACAATTTTTATAAAGTAGTCTACTCTTTTTTTTTCCGGTATCAAATACGTTATTGTTTCTGTACTTAATGCTAGTGTATCTTGTTCATTAACTCTCTCCTCTTTATAACTATTTGAAATCAAATACCACTCGTAATCGTATTTTTCATTCGTATAGTTATAGATAGAAAAGGATGCTTTACTTTCATTCTTTTCAAAGTCTAAACTAAAGTTTGCTCTCGAGAAGTGTGTGTTTAAATTGTTATTTAAAAGATAGGCTAACTTAAAATCTTCCAATGCAGTATGGATCCCGATCAGGGTATAATTATCCTCATTAAAGTCTTCTAATCCTAACGAATGAATCTGCATTATTAATTGATTTATACTAGTGGCTACAGAATAACCCTAGCTAACAAAATTACTGATTGTTTTAAAAAATGTGGTAAAAATTAACGAAATCGTTATCGAATTATGAATTTTCGATCTGTTTTTGGAAGCTAAAGTAAACTCTTTTAGAGGCTTGCTCTTCTGCTTTTTTCTTTGAAGTAGCTCTTCCTTTAGCTATTTGTTCACCATCAATACTAATACGAACACTAAAATGTTTTATCGGCTCATTTCCGGTATCCTCATAGGTTTCGATGTGATACTTTTTCTTTTGTTTTTGACACCATTCTATGATCAATCCTTTATAGCTAGTGATTTTTCCTTCTAGCTTAGGAATGTCTACATAAGGTGTAATTACCTTTTCGTAGATAAATTTTTTGCAATAGTTATACCCTTTATCTAAGTAAATAGCTCCAATCAATGCTTCAAAAATATTTCCATGAATATTATCTCCAACATTGTCTTGTGAGATATTGCTTTTTACAAATTTGATCAGGTTTAAGTCTTTACCCAACTCGTTTAAATGCTCTCTACTTACAATTTTAGAGCGCATCTGAGTTAAATATCCCTCTGTCCCTTTGGGTACTTTTTTGTAGAGGTAAGACGCAATTACAGAACCCAACATGGCATCTCCTAAAAATTCTAGACGCTCATAGTTAAAAGGCTCTCCATCTTTATCTACTTTCTTTAATGAACGATGGGTAAACGCCATATCGTAGTACTCTATCTTCTTAGGATAGAATTCTAGCAATTCTCGCATATCATTGTAAAATCCCTCATCCTCGCCTTTAGAAGATGGTTTTACTATTTTGCGAATAAAATTCATTAAAAATTAATCGATTTTCTTGAACGCTACACAAGCATTATGACCTCCAAACCCGAATGTATTACTCATAGCAATCTTAATATCTCGTTTTTGGGCCTTATTTAACGTTAGATTTAAATCAGGGTTGATATTTTCATCAACTGTGCTATGGTTAATTGTTGGCGGAATAACTCCGTGCTCTAAAGCTAAGATAGAAGCAATGGCTTCAATAGCTCCTGCAGCTCCCAACAAGTGTCCTGTCATTGATTTGGTTGAGTTGATGTTGATAGTTTTTGCATGATCACCAAACACTTCAGAAATTGCTTTTAATTCTGCAACGTCTCCTAATGGAGTTGATGTTCCGTGTGTATTGATGTGATCTACATCTTCCGGGTTGATTCCGGCATTTTCTAAACAGTTTTTCATTACAGCAATCACTCCAATTCCTTCTGGATGTGGTGCTGTCATATGGTGTGCATCAGAAGACATTCCTCCTCCAATTACTTCTGCATAGATTTTTGCTCCTCTAGCTTTTGCATGTTCGTATTCTTCCAGAATAATAGCTCCGGCTCCTTCTCCTAGTACAAACCCATCTCTTTCTGCATCAAAAGGTCTTGAAGCATTTTCAGGATTTTCATTTCTAGTAGATAAAGCGTGCATTGCATTAAATCCTCCCATTCCGGCAATTGTTACAGCGGCTTCACTTCCTCCGGTAACAATAACATCACAATGTCCTAAGCGGATGTAGTTTAATGCATCGATCATTGCATTGGCAGAAGATGCACAGGCAGACACAGTAGTATAGTTAGGCCCCATAAAACCATTCTTAATAGAAATGTTTCCTGGTGCGATGTCTGCAATCATTTTAGGAATAAAGAAAGGGTTAAATTTTGGTGTTCCATCACCCGCAGCGAAGTTCAATACTTCGTTTTGGAATGTTTCTAAACCTCCAATACCAGCTCCCCAAATAACTCCTACTCGTAATTTGTTTACTTCGTCTAAGTTTAGCTTTGCATCTGCAATAGCTTCATCTGAAGCTACCATCGCATACTGCGTAAACTTATCCATTCTACGAGATTCTTTTCGGTCTATGAAATCGCGAACCTCAAAGTTCTTAACCTCACAAGCGAAACGAGTCTTGAACTTGGTAGCATCAAAATGTGTGATAGGCGCAGCCCCGCTAACTCCATTAGCTAAGCCATTCCAATATTCTTGAATATTATTTCCTATAGGTGTTAATGCACCAAGTCCAGTTACTACAACTCGTTTTAATTGCATATAAATAGATGTTACTTTTTAGCTTCTTCTATATAGCTGATTGCTTGACCTACAGTACCGATGTTTTCTGCTTGGTCGTCAGGAATTTGAATATCAAATTCTTTTTCGAATTCCATAATTAACTCAACAGTATCTAAAGAATCTGCTCCTAAATCATTTGTGAAGCTAGCTTCTGCAGTTACTTCATTATCGTCCACCCCTAGTTTGTCAACGATAATAGCTTTTACTCTTGATGCAATGTCTGACATAATTTATAATTTTTAAATTTAAAATCGAGGCAAAAATACAAATCTTATTAATCTAAACGAATTTTTCCCGTAAAAATGAATTTTAAAAATAGACATTTTTTGTCGAAAGTAATAGAGAAAAATTACATTCTCATTTATTATTCTTTCTTTTGTATAGGAATATTTTACTCATGAAAAGAATTGCCATTTTTGCTTCGGGTTCGGGAACAAATGCAGAGAACATTATTAAACACTTTCAAAGCACTGAAAATGTTACAGTTAGCAAAGTGTATTGTAATAAAAAAGATGCAGGTGTTTTTGATCGATGTAAGCAACTGAATGTTCCGTGCGTATGGTTCTCTAAAGAGGCTTTTCTTCATTCTTCTAGAGTACTTCATGATGTGCAATTGCATGCAGATTTTATTGTTTTGGCAGGATTTTTATGGAAAATTCCTGCTAATTTCATTGATGCATTCCCTAAAAAGATGGTCAATATTCATCCAGCACTGCTTCCAAAATACGGTGGAAAAGGCATGTATGGGATGCATGTGCATAGAGCTGTGAAGGAAAATAATGAATCAGAAACCGGAATTACCATTCATTATGTGAATGAGCATTATGATGAAGGTGCTATCATTTTTCAGGCAAAAACAGCTGTAGATCCAACAGATAGTCCGGAAGATATTGCTAATAAGATCCACACCTTAGAATACAAACATTTCCCCGAAGTAATTGAAAAGACAATTATCTTGAATCAAGACTAAGGTTCATATTTCATGTATCAAAATATATAGATGGCTAAAAAGAAGTACTATGTTGTTTGGAAAGGAAAGGAAACCGGTGTTTTTTCTTCTTGGGATAAGGTAAAAAAACTGGTACAAGGTTTCGATGGTGCTCAATACAAATCTTTTGCCGATAAAACAGAAGCTGAAAAAGCTTTTAAAAAGAGCTATAAAGACTACAGAGGAAAAGACACAAAAAAACCCACACTTTCTGCCAAAGAAAAAGCAAAATATGGGTTGCCAATTGCACAAACCCTATCTGTAGATGCTGCTTGTAGTGGAAACCCCGGTAAGATGGAATACCGTGGAGTATTGACAGATAGTAAGAAAGAAGTCTTTAAGATGGGGCCTTATGAAAATGGCACCAATAATATAGGTGAGTTTTTGGCCTTGGTTCACGGAATTGCCTTATTAAAAAGCAAAGGTTTACACAAAACACCAATTTATTCTGACTCTAAGATTGCCATGTCTTGGCTGAAAAAGAAAGAGTGCAGAACTAATATTACCTTCGATTCTACAAACAGTGAATTGCTAAAACTTATCCAAAGAGCAGAAAAGTGGCTCAAAGAAAATTCGTATCAAAATCCTATTCTAAAATGGGAAACCAAAGCTTGGGGTGAGATTCCGGCTGATTTTGGGAGAAAATAACTTACTGATCTAAACGTAAGATATCAATCACCTCTTTTTTATAACTAATCCCTATAGGAATTTCTATCTTTCCAATCTCTACATCTTGTTGTGTATAGGCAGTTACTTTGTGCGTGTTTACAATATAGGATCTGTGTGTTCTTAAAAAGAATGAAGGCAAGAGTGTTTCAAACTCACTTATTTTTTGCTTGGTTACTAATACCTGATCTTGGGTGTGAATTCTTATATAGTCTTTTAAACTCTCTGCATAAAGAATCTCATCGTAATGTAGTTTATGATGCTTCTTATTTACATTAACAAACAGATAGTCTCTTTTTAAACTCTCCACTATTGGCTGTTGCTTGGGCTGAACAGTTGTTTTTACCGTTTTAAAAAATTTATCAACCGCTTTAAAAAAACGATCGAACGGAATGGGTTTTAGAAGGTAGTCTACCACTTCCAGCTCATAACTTTCCAAAGCATATTCTCTATAAGCTGTTGTTAAAATAACTTTAGGTGGATTGGATATCGACTTTAAAAATTCTATTCCGGTTATATTGGGCATCTGAATATCTAAAAATAGCAGATCTATTTCTTTAGTTTTTAAGACCTCATAGGCATCAAGAGCATTAGAACAGGTAACCACAAGTTCTAATTGTGGAATTTTAGAAACATATGCTTCCATCAATTCTACCGCTAAAGGTTCATCATCTATAATTACACAGGTTGATCTCATGATGTCAAATCTATGGTTAATTTCACTGTATAGGTGGTGTTTTTTTCAATGACTTCTATGGAGCTTTTTTCCGGATAGACCAAAGCTAGTTGTTTTCGTGTGTTCTTTAATCCGATTCCCTTTTTAAAATTCGTGTAATCCTTTTGCTCTACAAAGGGTTTTGTGTTGTGCACTTCAAAATACAATTGCCCCTCTTTTACTGTGAGCTCTATAGCAACTTCACTTTTAGAGCTTCTTCCGCTTACACCGTGCTTGAATGCGTTCTCTATAATAGAGATCAACAACAACGGGGTGATCTTGGTCTGCATATTGTCTACCTCTGTATTTAGTTTCAACACTAGCTTATCTCCATAACGCAATTGCTCTAGGGCTACATAGTTTTTAATGAGCTGAATTTCTTTTTCTATACTAATCTCAGAATCGTTGCATTGATACAGCATATAATCTAAGATTTCAGACAACTTCAAAACTGTTTCCGGCGCCTTGTCTGATTTTTTTATGGTAAGAACATATAAGTTGTTAAGAGTATTGAATAAGAAATGAGGGTGTATCTGAGATTTCAAAAAGCTCAATTCTGCCGACATTTTTTCTTTCTCCAGCTTTTCTACAGTTGATTTCTTTTCGATCGTATCCTTTAACAGTTTTAAGACTAGCATAACAATGGCCGGAAAATACATCCATAGATAATAGCCATCGTAAAGCTTTCTCACATCTGTAAAAATTTCTAGAATGGGTTCTTGATCAAAAGGTTTAGGGCGGGTAAGTTCTTCAACACCATAAACCACCAAAATTCTTGCGCCTACACAGACCAAATAGCAAACCACCACAAAAGAAATAGCAAAAGTGAGGTATTTTCTTTTAAATAGTAATTGCGGAATCTGGTAGTACACTAGAATATAACTTGCAATCATTTTAGGAAATAACATAATTCCATTGTGAATGATAACAGAGTATAAATGTTCGTTCAAGTCATACTTTGAGTCGAATGTTTGAATAAGAAAAATACCAACCCAGAATAAAACATGAGCTATATAAGACCGCTTTTCTAAAAAATCTAACACCTTATTCATAAAAATGCTTTTTGTGCCATAAAAGTACTACTTGTTCATTTTCTCTCTGAAAAAAAAGACCAATTCACACCAACACCCCATTAAATTCATTTATCTACCCACCAATACATTCACCCCCAGAAACTCGTTAAATAGCACAACTTATCTCTTATTGGTCTATTAGCTGATATCTCCTTTTATTTTCTGAATTCTTTTGCTCAAAAATAAAATTATATACAATGATTAGAGTATTTGTTCTATTGTTTTTGCTTCTCACCAGCACGCTGGCTTTTTCAAGCAACGAAACTATTAAACACAACATTTCAGGGAAGGTTATAGATAGTATAACCCAACAACCTATTCCTTATGCTACTGTTTCCATTTCCAAAGACAATGTAATTATTGATGGTGTTATTACTAATGAAAACGGTGAATTTGAGCTTAAGATCCAAAAAGGGAATTATATAATAAAGGTTGAATTTTTATCCTACAAATCTTATGAACGTCCCATCAATATTAATTCTTCAACAAATCTAGGTACAATTTCTCTGAGCGAATCCTCGGAAATACTCGATGAAATTTCTGTTAGAGCCGAGAAATCGACCGTGAGTTTGCAGATTGATAAAAAGGTGTTTCAGGTAGGAAAAGATCTACTTTCTCAAAGCGGATCACTAGCACAGGTATTGGAAAATGTGCCTTCTGTTTCTGTAGATCTCGACGGAGCTGTGAGCCTGAGAGGTAATACTAATGTAAGCATTCTTATCAATGGAAAGCCTTCTGTTCTAACAGCAAACAATGGTTTAAATCAAATTCCTGCCGAGCAAATAGATCGAGTAGAGGTTATTACTAATCCTTCTTCCCGTTATCAAGCAGCAGGAACTTCTGGAATCATTAATGTAATCTTGAAAAAGAATAAGGTCAGTGGTCTTAGTGGATCAATAAACATCAGTAATTCTGCACCTGCCGATGTAAACACCAGTGCCAATCTTAATTACAAAACAAACAAACTGAATCTTTTCTCTACTCTAGGATATCGTTTTGTTGACAACCGAATTACCGAAAATGTTATTCAAAACTCTTCTGTAAACACTGTTCCTATTATTTTAAACAGACGTTCAGACGCTTATAGAAATTCAAAGATCACCAACATGTACTTTGGTTTCGACTATTTCTTATCAGAAAGCAGTACTCTTACTGCAGCATATTACAAAGTTTTAATAAAGAGAAATAATAGTGTTGATTATACTTATGATTATTTCAATGCTTTACAGGTATTAGACAGCACCACGTTTAGAAGTGAAAAGTACTATGAACCTATGGATCACAATCAGCTTGAGCTTAGCTATACCAAGAATTTTGGAGATAAAGGAAAAAAATTGGTGGTTGATTTTCAATACGATTTTTGGGATGACGATGAGAATGAAAGTTTCTCTACACAAAACACCTTTCCTATACTTGAAGAGGAGATTTTATCTAGAACCCGAGACATTGAAAGCAGTAAAGACTACTTATTACAGGTAGATTTTACAAACCCTTTGTCTGAAGACAGTTCTTTTGAAACCGGTTTTAGAGGAGAATCTAGAATTATCAGCAGTGAATACAAAGCAGAAGCTTTTCAAAACAACCAATGGGAAATAATCAATAATATAGACAACAAACTAGATTATAAAGAGCGCATTGCAGGAGCCTATGCTTTATATGCAGGCAAAGCTTCAAAATTAGGCTATCAGTTAGGGTTGAGAACTGAATATACCAATATTGAGATCTTAGATAGAAAAGGAGAGTTTGAAGACACAAAAAGCTATACCAACTTTTTCCCAACCGTTCACCTAAACTATACCTTGTCTGAAAAAACCACCACTCAATTGAGCTATAGCAGAAGAATTAACAGGCCTAGTTTCTGGCACCTGAATCCTTTTGGCGGGTTGGCAGGAATTAATGCACAACGTCAGGGAAATCCTGATATGGATCCTGCTCTTACCAGTTCATTAGAATTAGGTTTACTAACCAGGATTGGAAAATTACGATTGAACCCTTCTGTTTACTATCAAAATACAGTGGATCCATTCCAATTCTTTACAGAGCGTAATGAAGACGACATCTTAATTACTAAACCTATTAATATTGACTCGGAAAGCAGATTGGGAGTTGAACTTTCTATGAACTATAGACCTTATAATTGGATGCAGCTTTCCGGAGAAGTCAACTACTTTTCATTTCAACAAAGAGGCGATTTTGAAGGAGTGAATTTTGATGCCGATAATAGCTCTTGGTTTGCCCGAATCAATTCCAGATTCAAGCTTCCTAAGCAATATACATTTCAGGCTAATTTCAACTATACCGGAAGAAATGAAAATGCTCAAACTATCACCAAAGCAAATTACTTTCTTGATCTAGGTTTAAACAAACCACTTTTCAACAATAAGGTTGCTCTTACTTTTAACGTGAGAAATGTTTTGAACTCAAGACAAGAACAGATCTTACGAACAGGAGAAGGCTTTAGTTATGAGTCTCACCGAAAACTTTTAGGGCCTAAATATACTTTTACACTTATCTATAGGTTCAACCAAAAAGAAAATTCAAAAACTAGGCGACCAGGAAGAAGTAATCGTTAAGGTTTATAATAAAAAGCCCAAGCTAATGCTTGGGCTTTTTTGTTATAACGAGATATCTCGACTCTACTTCGACTATGCTCAGCACAGGCGCTCGATATGACAGACCGAGATGACATTTTTTTTAGTTTATCCTTTAAAACTCGCTTTTAAATATTCGCGGTTCATTCTGGCAATGTTCTCTAAAGAGATTCCTTTCGGACACTCTACCTCACAAGCTCCTGTGTTGGTACAGTTACCAAATCCTTCTTCGTCCATTTGCTTTACCATGTTCAATACACGGTCTGTTGCTTCTACTTGTCCTTGTGGTAATAAGGCAAACTGAGAAACTTTTGCTGATACAAATAACATGGCACTTGAGTTCTTACAAGAAGCTACACAAGCTCCACATCCAATACAGGTTGCTGCATCAAAAGCTGCATCTGCATCATGCTTGTTAATAGGAATTGCATTCGCATCTTGCGTATTTCCTGAAGTGTTTACAGAAACAAATCCTCCTGCATGTTGAATTCTATCAAAAGAACTTCTGTCTACAACCAAATCTTTGATCACTGGAAATGCTTTTGATCTCCATGGCTCAATATAAATGGTATCTCCATCCTTGAACTTACGCATGTGCAACTGACAAGTTGTAATTCCTCTGTCCGGTCCGTGTGCTTCACCATTAATATATAAAGAACACATTCCGCAGATTCCTTCTCTACAATCATGGTCAAATGCTACCGGCTCATCGCCGTTTTCGATCAACTGATTGTTTAAAACATCCAACATTTCAAGGAAAGACATATCCGACGATACATCAGCAATCTGATAGTCTACCATTTTTCCTTTATCGCTAGCGTTCTTTTGACGCCAAATCTTCAAAGTTAAATTCATATCCTTCCTATTTATATGATCTTTGTTTTAATTCTATATCGTTAAACTCTAAGTCTTCTTTGTGCAAGACAGCATCTTTAGGCTCTCCTTTGTATTCCCAAGCAGCTACGTAGGTAAAGTTATTATCATCACGCTTCGCTTCTCCTTTTTGTGGCCCGTCTTCCTCTACAGATTCTTCTCTAAAATGACCTCCACAAGACTCACTTCTATGCAATGCATCTTTTGCAAACAACTCTCCTAATTCTAAGAAATCTGCTACACGTGCTGCTTTTGCCAATTCTTCATTAAACTCATTTGCTCCTCCTGGTACACGAACATCTTCCCAGAACTCTTTACGCAAGGCAGCAATCTCATCGATCGCTTCTTTCAATCCTTTTTCGTTACGAGACATTCCTACTTTGTTCCACATGATCTTTCCTAAACGCTTGTGGAAGTAGTCTACAGGATGTTTTCCGTTGTTGTTTACCAACTTGTCTATGATCTCACGAACGTTCTTTTCTGCTTCATCAAATTCTGGTGAGTTTGTAGAAATAGGTCCTGTACGGATATCATCTGCTAAGTAGTCTCCAATAGTATATGGCAATACAAAATATCCGTCTGCCAATCCTTGCATCAATGCTGATGCTCCTAAACGGTTGGCTCCGTGATCAGAGAAGTTTGCTTCTCCAATTGCATACAATCCCGGTACGGTAGTTTGTAAGTTATAATCTACCCAAATTCCTCCCATGGTATAGTGTACCGCAGGATAGATCATCATTGGAGTCTCATATGGATTCTCATCAACGATCTTCTCATACATTTGGAATAGGTTTCCGTATTTTGTCTTAACAACTTCTTGTCCTAGTTTCTTTACTAAGGCAGCGTCGTCTTCGTTTAATCCTTTAATGTGTGCTTGCTCTTTTCCGTAACGCATAATAGCAGAAGCAAAGTCTAAGTATACTGCTTCTCCTGTTGCGTTTACACCATATCCGGCATCACAACGCTCTTTGGCTGCTCTAGAAGCCACATCTCGTGGTACTAAGTTTCCAAAGGCAGGGTATCTTCTTTCTAAGTAGTAATCTCTATCTTCTTCAGCAATTTGAGTTGGTTTTAATTTTCCAGCTCTAATTGCTTCCACATCTTTCATATGTTTTGGCACCCAAATACGTCCGTCATTTCTTAAAGACTCAGACATCAAAGTTAATTTTGATTGATGGTCTCCTGAAACCGGAATACATGTAGGGTGAATTTGTGTGTAACATGGGTTTGCAAAGTAAGCTCCACGTTTGTGAGCTTTCCAAGCTGCTGTTACGTTAGATCCCATTGCGTTGGTTGATAAGAAGAATACGTTTCCGTAACCTCCCGTTCCTAATACAACGGCGTGTGCTGAGTGACGTTCTATCTCTCCTGTTACTAAGTTACGAGTGATAATTCCTCTTGCCTTTCCATCAACAATCACAACATCCAACATTTCGTGTCTGTTGTACATCTTGATCTTACCACGACCAATCTGACGGTTCATTGCTGAGTAAGCTCCTAATAATAATTGCTGACCTGTTTGTCCTTTTGCGTAGAAGGTTCTTGATACCAATACTCCTCCAAAAGAACGGTTGTCTAACAATCCACCATAATCACGTGCAAAAGGAACTCCTTGTGCTACACATTGATCGATGATGTTTGCAGAAACTTCTGCCAAACGATAAACGTTGGCCTCACGAGAACGGTAGTCTCCTCCCTTTACAGTATCGTAAAACAATCTGTAGGTTGAGTCTCCATCTCCTTGGTAGTTCTTTGCTGCGTTGATTCCTCCTTGTGCTGCAATAGAGTGTGCACGTCTTGGCGAATCTTGAAAGCAAAATGCTTTTACGTTATATCCTAGTTCTGCTAAGGTTGCTGCTGCAGAACCTCCTGCCAATCCTGTTCCTACTACGATCACATCTATAAGACGTTTATTTGCAGGGTTTACAAGATTGATATCGTTTTTATGTTTTGTCCACTTATCTGCTAGTGGTCCTTGAGGTATTTTTGAATCTAAAGCCATATGATACCTGATTAATGTCCTGTGAAATGGTGAAACAATGCGATGAAAATGAATCCTAACGGAATTCCAATCGCGTAAATCTTAGAGAAGCCTTTCAATGCTCTGGTGTACTTGTTGTTGGCACCTACAGATTGGAAAGCTGAGTTGAATCCGTGTAGCAAGTGCATTGCTAAGAATACAAAGGCAACAACATAGGCTGATACACGAATTGGGCTATGAAATTTTTCTACCAATTCATGGAAATATCTAAATTCTCCATTGTGCAATCCGCTCATATCCCCTTGGATATATTTTGTATTGATCTCCGGAATCCAGAAATCGATAAAGTGCAATACAATAAAAGCTAAAATTGCCAATCCACTCCAGATCATGTTTCTACTCATCCATGAAGAGTTGGCAGCTCCATTGTTTTTTGCATATTTCACTTGACGTGATTTTTTGTTTTTGATCTCTAATACAAATCCCATCACAAAGTGAAAGATCACTCCAAAGATCAATACCGGTTGTAGTAGGTATTGAACTGCCCAGAAAGTTCCCATGAAATGCGAAGCTTCATTAAAAGCATCTGCACTAAAAACTGAAAGGATGTTGATGGCAAAATGTTGTAAAAGGAAAAACATTAGAAAGAGTGCCGAAAGAGCCATGGCAAACTTTCTTCCTATTGAAGAGTTGAGAAGTCCACTCATTTTAGTCGTTAATTTTTAATGAATACAAAGGTAAGACTCAATGACTTGATGCGCAAACCTTGAGACCTATTTTCCCTAGTATTTAGAATGATTATAATCTACGACTCATGTAGTCGGAAATTTCTTTTCCGTCTTACTTATCAGCAGCCCTCAACAGACCTTATATGTGTTTGATTTTGTTGCTTTTACACTTAGAAACCAAATCTAGGGTTTACAATGGTGTTGTAGATAGATCCAAAGGTGTAATTGAATCCAATATTTAACCCGTAATTAAATGAAGAGGGTAATTGTTGTTGATTCAATAGTAATTCTTCTAAAGTAACTCCTCCTGCCGATAGGTTTACTTGGTTGTTTGTAATGCTATATCGCGCACCTACATTAAAGTTAAATCCTTTAAATATTCTCACATTAGCATTCACTCTAAAGTTTAAAGAGTTTAGACTTAGATCTTGTAAGAATTGATCAAAAGAGGCTTGCCCGGAAAGGCTTCCCCATTTTTGATTGATACTGGCTCCTAGAGCCAAACGGTGTTCCCACAAGTACTCTTCTTCTTTACCAAAAACAGTCAATTCTATATAGTCGTTATATCGAATTCCGTTGTTGTAAGAGAGTGTGATTTGCTTTTTAGCTGATTCTGCGTAATCAAAGAAGTTATATTCTATGGCAGGTCTTAATCCCCATGAAAAATCTAAGTTGCTAAAGATAGATGATCTGATATTTGCAAAGGCTCCTAAAGACCAGTGATCGTTGATACTAACGGCATCATTAATGTTTAAACTTTTTGAGTTTCTGGAAGTCACAGATTCATCACCGTCAAACTCAATTACGGTTCTGTTTTCATTGTATCCAACTCGAATGAAAAGTTTGTTTTTTTCAGTAACTCTTCTGGCTGACATACTCGCATTTACTCTGCTGTTTCTTCGGGTTTCTTGACCGTTGAAGTTTCCGTTGGCGCCTACTCTAAATACCCAATAATTCCAAGGGTCTTTGTCTTCTGTTTCCTCTACAACGTTTGTTTCTACTTCTTCTTTGGGTTTGTTTTCTACATGAATGCTTACGGCATCTATTTTACCGGCTTTTAGCCAATAACGAACCAACCCTAGTTTGATGTATTTTAATGTTAAGTTTCTTACCTCATCCCAAGTCATGGTAGCATTGGTATTGAAAGCAATTCTGTCTTTGATGTCTGCATAGGATTCTCTTCCTATAAAATCGGCAACATATTCTGTTCCTCCACTACCGTTTCGTCGTGTGGTAAAAAACAAATGGACTTCTGCAAGGTTTTGGTCTCTTACAAATTCTACGTTTCCTAAGTTTTGACGGATATATTGATTGTCGCATCGATCACAGTCAATAAATATTCTAAGGTCTTCTGATTTTTCTTGAGAATGTGACACTAGGGCACATAGAAAGATCAGAGAAAATATCACTTTCTTTAACATTGGTTGGTTCTTCTATACTTTGACGTCGCGAATCTAACCTTTTCATTACCTTCTTTTAAATAGGAAAACTGTTAATTAAGTTTATTTTAACATAATGGAGCATAAAAAAAAGGCGTAAATATATTTACGCCTTTTCTTGTATGTGGTTCTTGTTTTTTATTTGATCTCGAAACTTCCTTTTGCATTACCAATTTTTACGGTGTATTTTCCTTTTGGTAAGTAGTAAACACCGTTTTGCGCTTTTTGTACAGACGCATCTTTGTAGTTGCTCAAGTATTTCTTTCTTCCTTTTTTTGAGAAAGAGGCATCAAACTTCACTTCGTTGTATCCGTTATCTGCATTCAAAGCAATAGAGTTTACTTTGATGTCTCCATGATAGATATCTACGGATACTTTTTTGCTTCCGTTGATATAAAATGGAATGCGAACTTCCGGCGTAAACGGGTCTCCCCATTGACTCCAAGAGCTTCCCCAGTTTCCTCTTTTTCTAATATTAGAAATAGCAAAAACATGTAGGTCTTTTGCCAATAGTTTACTGTTCAACAGCTGTAATGAGGCAATGTTTGCTTTGTACAAACTTCTTCCGTGAGTTCCTATGATCAGGTCTTTTGCTTTTGGTTGAATCACTAAGTCATGTACTGCAACATTAGGCAATCCTTTTTGGAATGGGTGCCAGTTTACTCCTCTATCAAATGAAGCATACACACCGTTATCTGTTCCTACATACAAAAGGTTTTCATTTTTAGGGTCTTCACGAATTACATTTACCGGTGATGCTGGAATGTTGTTAGAAATATTCTTCCATGTTTTTCCATAATCATCAGAAACGTAAACATAAGGTGTAAAATCATCCCAACGATATCCGTTTAATGTAACATACACTCGCTCTTTTTTGTGCTTAGAAGAAATTACTCTGCTCACCCAAAGATCTTTTGGAAAAGAGTTAGAAATTCGCTCCCAAGAACCTCCTCCGTTCTTAGATACATGAACATAACCATCATCAGACCCTACATATAACAATCCAAATTGGAAAGGTGATTCTGATATTGAGGTTAAGGTTCCGTAAGCTACATTTCCTTTTTTACCTCCGGTAGTAAGATCTCCAGAAATTGTTTCCCAAGTATCTCCTTGATTCAAGCTTCTATGTAATTTATTTCCTCCCAAATACAAGATGTCTTGGTTGTGTCTTGACAAATGAATTGGTGTTTGCCAATTAAATCTGTATGGATTTTCTCCTAGTGTATGTTTTGGTTGAATGTATTTGTTTCTTCCTGTTTCACGGTTAATTCTGAAGTAGTTTCCGAACTGATATCCTGTAAACACAATGTTTGGGTTTCTTTCATCAACTTGAACTTGCATTCCGTCTCCTCCCATAATAGATTTGTATGGGTTTTCTCCTGTTTGATGCCATCTTTTATTCATTCTGGCTGTATTTGGAGCTACCCAAACTCCGTTGTCTTGCAATCCTCCGTATACATGATACGGTTGTTGGTTATCTGCATAGATTGCATAGAATTGTCCTACAGATGGGTCGTTTAATTTTACCCAGCTTTCTCCATCGTCATACGAAAGGTTCAGTCCACCATCATTTCCATCTAAAAGGTGTCCTTTTCTCTTAGGATTTACCCATAACGCTTGATGGTCTGCGTGTACATTTTCTCTACTGATAGATGTAAAGGTTTTACCTCCGTCTTTAGATTTTAAAATTGGCACTCCTAACACGTAGATTCCGTTTTTATCTTGAGGGTCTACTCTAATCTCTCCAAAGTAATATCCATACGAATAGTACAACCCATCTATGTGTCCTTTGTGGGTTTTCTTCCAAGATTTTCCTCCGTTTGTTGTTAAGAATACCTCAGCTCCTTCCACAGGAGTATCAAACAATAAGGAGTTTGCGTTTTCTAAATATTTTGCCAGATCAACCGGCTTTACAGATCCGGCTCTTACCATTTGCTTTACATTTTCTGCTCTGTATTTTTCTTGAAAACCATTGGCTTTTAAGTAAGTATTCAACTTCTTGTCTGTTAGTTTTAAAAACTCATCTACAGACATAGTTTTAAAGTCTTCTTTGGTTAACGCACCTGAATTGTTGTTTCTTTTTCCGGCTGACTTTCTTCTAAATTGACTATCGTGTAATACATATACGGTATTCTCGTCATAAACAGCCAACCCAATTCTTCCTACGCCATCTCCATTTCTAAATCCATTGTTTTTAGAAATATTCTTCCATGTATTTCCTCCATCGGTACTTTTATAGATTGCAGAGTGTTTTCCGTCTCCATCAAAATTCCACGCCTTACGCTCTCTTTCCCAAGAAGCGGCGTACATAATATTATAGTTATTTGGAGCTGTTTCTACATCAATAATTCCTGTATCGTTATTAATGAATAAGGTTTTATTCCATGTTTTTCCTCCATCAGTAGTCTTATAAATACCACGCTCTGCATTTGGAGAGTACAAGTGTCCGATCACACCAATAACAACTTCATTAGAATTGTTTGGGTTGATCAAAATTCGACTCACGTGATGCGAATCCGGCAATCCCATGTTTTGCCATGTTTTTCCTTTATCGGTAGATTTTAAGATTCCGATTCCTGCGTAAGAAGATCGAGAAGAGTTCTTTTCTCCTGTTCCTACCCATAGTGTACCTGATTTCCAATCTACAGCAATATCTCCAACATTTTGTGTTGGCGAATTGTCTAAAACAGGGGTAAACGTGGTTCCGTTGTTGTTGGTATACCACAGTCCTCCTGAAGCATATCCTACATAAAATTCTGTAGGATCATTAGGGTTTACGTCAATATCTGCCACACGACCACTCATGATCGTCGGACCTATATTGCTAAATGAAATATTTTTAACGGGTGAGTTCTGAGTAAGCTTTTCTTTATCTGCAAGTGATTGCTGAACGGCGTTTGCTTGAGTTGCCGGTTGTTGCGCCATTGCAAAAGCAGAAAAAAGGCACAATCCGTATTTAACTAACAGTTTCATTTGGGTTTGATTTTTTGAACGCCTGAATTTACCAATTTTTGTTGGTTTGCACGTTCAAACACAATTGTTTTATAAAAAATGAAACAGAATTAACAGAACTGTTAGAAAAACAGTACTTCTGTTTTATAATTCTTTATTCCCAATTCTTTCAAAGAATGCTTTTCTGTAGGTGTTTCCAATAGGTACTTGTTTGTTTTGTATCCAAACAGCATCATTTTCTATTCGGTCTATCTGTTTTATAGAAATGATATAGGATTTGTGAATCTGGATAAAATCGTTTCCGGGAAGCGATTCTTTTAATCGTTTTAAGGTACTGTAGGTAATTATTTGCTCGTTATGAAGTTGAATGGCAACGTAATTTTTCAACCCTTGAAAGAACAAAACATCATCAAACTGAACTCTTTCGTATTTGTTTTTCCCATCGGTTTTTACAAACATATAATCGTTTTCCGGCGAGTTTTTGTGTGAGATCACAACTTCTTTAGGCAGCACTTTTTTTACTGCTTTGTAAAAACGTTCAAATTCAATAGGCTTTAACAAATAATCCATTGCTGATACATCATAACTCTCCAACGCAAACTCAGGATAAGCGGTTGTAAAAATGATCTGTACTTTGGAGTCTATGATCTTGGAAAGTTGTAGCCCTGTAATCTCAGGCATTTGAATGTCTAAAAACACGAGGTCTACTTTTTGTTTTTCAAGAAAAAGCAATGCTTCTAAAGGTTTAGTAAATGTGCCTTCCAGTTTTAGAAAAGAAACTTTCTCTACATACTTTTCTAGCAACCTAATTGCCGGTGGCTCATCATCTACGATAATGCAAGTATATTCTTTGTTCATAGAGGCATTTTTAAATAGGTTCTGAATTGCTGATCTTCTGACTGATATGACAGTTCATAGTTGTCTTTAAACAAGACATTCAATCTACTTTTTATATTCTCAGTTCCAATTCCTTTGTCCATATACTTTTCAGAACTATTAATACTGTTTTGTGTTGCAATCTTCAGGCAATCATTATTTATATCAATCTGAATTCTTGCCGGTTTTGTTTCATCATCAATCACTCCGTGTTTACAAACATTTTCTACAAAGTGAATTAGTATTAAAGAGGGTACTTTTTGCTTTCCTACTTCACCGTTTATCTGTAGATCTACATAGAAGTGATTCTCATAACGCTTCTTGTAAAAATAAAGATAATCTTTTAGGAATTTCAGCTCTTTTTCTAAAGGCATAAAGTCTTCTTTTACCTCATAAGTCACATAGCGTAAAAGCTGCGATAGTTTTAAGATTCCATTGGCTGCTTCCGGGTTTTTATCATAGAGGTCTGAATAAAATCCATTCAATGTATTAAACAAGAAGTGAGGCCCAATCTGCGACTGCAACATAGCCATCTGAGCTTCTTGGTGCTGTACTTTTAACTCGTGTAAAAGCTTGGTTTTTTCTGCATACCTAAAGAACAGATAAACCATACTACTAAAGAGAATAGGCCGTAAGCTATATCCGGCACTGTCTGTTAAATAAATAGCAACAATATTGGGGCGATCTAAATTATAATTGTGTATTCCAAAATAATATTGAGCCAATACTTCCTCCAGAAAGAAACGAACAGAAGCAAAACACAATACCATTGTAAAAAAGGCCAAAATGAACTGTGGGATTTTATCTAAACGTAAAAATCTGGGAGCAAAAACTCTATAGTTTAAAACATAAACTGAAAAATAGGCAATATTGAATGTGAAGAATAACAGAAAACCTCCGGCACTAAAGTTTCCCCATCTTTTGTTTGATGAATCAAAGATCATATCTATAGAAATATCCCATGTTTCTCCGATGAGAACCAAAAGAGCTCCAATGATCAAATTGTATTTAAGTTCCTTATTCATCTCTACAAAACTAGATATCAAGTTGGTTTTTGATGCCTTTCTATGGCAAATTATGGTTTTTATAAGACAAACCTCTCTTTTGATACAACAAATGGATTTGTTGAGTAAAGATCAATCTTGATGTAATCATTCCTCCTGTTGGTTGTATGCCTCGCTTTCACTTCTCTTTTCTAGAATAACATTGTGCTATTGTTAAACCAGTCTTATAAAATCAAACACATATGAAACGACTTATTTTACTTTCTTTTCTAGCTACTTTCAGCTTTTGCTCCGATGCACAAACAAAGAAAAGCCCCAAAACCCTGTCTGCCGAGCATCTTAAAAAATACACTTCGTACTTTACCATAGAAAATGGTGGGTTCAAAGGAAAAGGAACAAAAACAATCAAGAATTTAGTAAACTCATCTCAATTCATTACTTATGGTGAAATTCATGGTTCTTATCAGGTTTCTGCCATTACCAAAGCTTTCATGCCTTTGCTTAAAAAAGCCGGATTCAATCATTTTGCAATAGAAGTAGGACCAACTTCTGCCAAAAAGTTAACTGAGCTTTCTACTCCCGCTGAAAAAACGGTTGAGAATTTAAAAGCTTTCAACAGTAAATACACTGTTTCGAAAGGAAAAGAATCTGCACATCCAATTCCTTTTTTTGATGCAGTAAGTGATGCCGAGTTTCTTCAGGAAGCCAGAGCAAATGGAATGCAATTATGGGGATTAGATCAGGAATACTACTACGCTACTTTCTTTTTGGTAGATGAATTGATGAGAACTGTTGAGGGTACTTCTGAAGCTTCTCGATTGACTTCGCTTAAGAACACAGCAATTCAAATCATGTACAAACACTTTTTAGATGAAGTTACAGAAAAAATTGATGACGCTTATCCTTTGATCGTAAAAGAAAAAGCGGTGAATGATTTCTTTGATGCTTTTCCAAAAGACAACAAAGAAGCTCAAGAGATCATTAACAACATGAAAATTAGTTGGGACATTTATATCCGATGGAGAAATGATTCACATGTAGATCGTATCAGTTATATCCGTAATAACTTTATGAAACACTATAATGAAGCGCTTGCAAAAGAAAAGAAGCCAAAAGTTTTTACCAAAATTGGAAGTTTACATGCTTCAAAAATTCTTTCTAACGGAGCTTTTGATATTGGAAATTTAACCGAAGAGTTGGCACAAAGAAATAAAACTCAGAGTACGGCTATTACTACCTGGATTCCTTTTAAACAAACAGAAAAAGGCTTGGTTAATAATTTTGAAAAGTACAAAAGAAACTATGCCAGATACTCTATGATCACTCCGCTTGCACAAAAAGATCAGTGGGCAATTGTAAACCTGAAAGAGGTTAGAGAGCAAATCATAAAAGGAAAGGTTGCCTTGCCAACTAATGGAGATTATCACAAATTAAAGCGATTGATTTGGGGGTACGATTATTTAATTATGCCTTCTGTTGATCAAGAAAACACACCCAACAGAACAAACTAAAATCTCCTTTTATTGAGAAAATGTTAATAACTCTTCTTTTATTCCTAAATCTATTTACTTAATTTAGAACACATTAACTAACTAAATTTTTTATTATGGGATTATTATATGCTTTACTTATAGGAGCAGTAGCTGGTTTTTTAGCCGGTAAATTAATGAAAGGTGGTGGTTTCGGAGTTTTAGTCAATATCATCTTAGGTATTGTGGGGGGAATTGTTGGAAATTGGTTGTTTGGATTAGCCGGAATTAACATTGGAGATGGAATTGTCAGTGATCTAATCACGGGAGTTATCGGTGCAGTTGTTGTACTGTTTATAGCCGGACTCTTTAATAAGAAATAGCTTTGAGAATTTTTTAAGAAAAGGCGTTGAAGAACGCCTTTTTTTTATGCCCTGAAACTTCTATTTTTGAGGAAATTTGAACTTCATGAAATACGATAGAATCAACTCGTCCCTTTTTATTAAGAATCGCAAAAACTTTGCTTCTCAAATGAAGCCTAATAGCTTGGCTGTTTTTAACTCTAATGATATTTATCCTATTAGTGCAGATAGCACAATGCCTTTTCAGCAACACAGAGATATTTTTTATTTGAGTGGAGTAGATCAAGAGGAAAGTATTTTGGTATTATTCCCGGATTCTCCGAAAGAAAAGCACAGAGAAATCTTGTTTTTAAAAGAAACCAATGAGCACATTGCTGTTTGGGAAGGGGAAAAGCTAACCAAAAAAGCTGCTTTTGAAACCTCAGGAATCAAAACTGTATACTGGTTGCAAGACATGGAAAAAGTAATGTTTGAGTTGATGACGCAATGCGAAACGGTTTACATTAACACCAATGAACATTATCGTGCTAGTGTTGAAACAGAAACTCGTGAAGATCGATTTACAAAATGGTTAAAAGACAAATATCCTGCACATACTGTAGCAAAGAGCAATCCTATTTTGCAACGATTACGTTCTGTAAAAGATCAGATCGAGTTGGATCTAATGCAACATGCTTGTAATATTACCGAAAAAGGATTGAGAAGAATCTTAGGGTTTGTAAAACCGGGAGTTTGGGAATATGAGATAGAAGCTGAGTTTATTCATGAATTCATCAAAAACCGATCAAAAGGATTTGCCTACACGCCAATTATTGCCAGCGGAAACAATGCCAATGTATTACACTATATAGAAAACAATCAACAATGTAAAGCGGGAGATCTAATCTTAATGGATGTAGGTGCTGAATATGCAAATTATTCTTCCGATTTATCCAGAACCATTCCTGTTTCAGGACGATTTACAGATCGACAAAAAGATGTGTACAACGCTGTAAACAGAGTAAAGAAAGAAGCTACGAAATTATTGGTTCCGGGAGCTTATTGGGAAGAATATCATGTTGAAGTTGGAAAGATCATGACTTCTGAATTGCTTGGGTTAGGTTTGATTGACAAAGCTGATGTGCAAAACGAAGATCCAAGTTGGCCGGCTTATAAGAAGTACTTTATGCACGGAACATCGCATCATATTGGTTTAGATACGCATGATTACGGATTACTTCATGAGCCAATGCAAGCCAATATGGTATTTACTGTTGAGCCTGGAATCTATATTCCGGATGAAGGTTTTGGAATTAGACTTGAAGACGATGTTGTTATCCAAGAATCTGGAGAACCTTTCAACTTGATGCAAAATATTCCGATTGAAGCTGAAGAAATTGAAGATTTGATGAACTCTTAGTTCGCTCAAAGAACGCACACGTTATGAAAATGTATATCCTTTTGAAAGACACACTCCCAGAAGGGTTTGCTGTGCTTGCCGCGGCGCATAGTTCTTTAGCTGCTTACCTTAAATTTGAAGATTCACCTGAAACTCAAGAATGGGTTTCAGGTACTTTTTATAAAGTAATTTGTCGTGTAAATGACAAGGAGTTTGAAAAAGCCAAAGAGTTTGATGATCATGTTGTACTTACAGAATCTGCTTTGGGAAATCAAGAGGTTGCTATTGCTTTCAAACCTAGAAAAGAATGGCCAAAACCATTTAAGTTTTATAAATTGTACAAGTAATTCTAAAACTTGTACCTATGAAAACCTCCTCTTTTCTTGTTTGTTTTTTGGTTTTATTTCTTTTTAGCTGTAAAGAAACTCATCAACCCAAAGCAATGGATTTAGCCAATGCAACATTGGTAGATCTATCGCATTCTTATTCCAAAGAAACTGTCTACTGGGTAACTGCCAAAGAGTTTGAGTTGGATACTGTTTTTGCAGGACAGACAGATAAAGGATATTACTACGCTGCCAACAATTTTGCCACTGCAGAACACGGTGGAACACACATAGATGCCCCCATTCATTTTGCAGAAGGAAAACAAACTGTAGATGAAATTCCTCTAAAGAAATTGGTAGGTTCTGCTATTAAAGTAGATGTTTCTAAGAATGCGAAAAACAATCCGGATTATCTGGTTTCTATTGATGATCTAAAAGCTTGGGAAGAAAAGCACGGAATACAAATTCCTGAGGGGAGTATTGTTTTGTTAGAAACAGGGTTTGCAGAATATTACCCAAACCGAGTAAAGTATATGGGAACCGATCAGCGAGGTGATGATGCAGTAAAGCTGTTGCATTTCCCGGGGTTAGACCCCGAAGCGGCAACTTGGTTGGTAGAAAACAGAAACATTCATTCTATTGGTATAGATACACCGAGCATAGATTATGGTCAATCGCAATATTTTAAAACACATGTGATCTTAATGACCAATAATATTCCTGCTTTTGAAAACCTAACCAATTTAAATCAGCTTCCTGAAAAAGATTTTACTATAATTGCTTTGCCTATGAAAATAAAAGGAGGAAGTGGTGCTCCTTTACGAATTATAGGTGTTGTAAATTAGATTTCAAACGCTATGAAAAAAGTTCTCATCAAAGTTCTGATATTAATCGTATCGAACGTTTTATTATTGAATTTTATCTTCACAGAAGGAAATTACTGGATGATCATTTTCTTCCTTTATCTCCTCTATGTTTTCTTTACGCTACCTTTTGATATTGCAGGGTTGTTTACTAAGTTAAAGTTTGGGCTTAATCATTTAAATGCAGAAAACCTCAAGAGCATTCCAAATGCCAGAAAGCACACCTCATTTGCTTTCATAATAATGGTTTTATACATTGCTTTAGAAGCTTTTATCTTTTATTCTTTTGTTTCTTATAGTAGGGAGAAACTAGCTAATGAAGGAGTCTATACCTATACTTTTGTAAAAAAGACAAAAGAGAAATACAGTAAAAACACTAAGAGGTATTATGTTTTTTATGACTACATCGTTGATGGCAAAAAATACAATCATCGAGAAGATATTAAAGGGTTAAAAGTTGGAGATTCTCTAAAGATCTTATACCTTCCCAGTAACCCTGATAATCACAAGGTAATTGTAGACAAATAAAAAACCACACTCATATGAGTGTGGCCTTCGTTCATGTAAAGTAGACGCCAATTTACTTTACAATCAACGTGTACTGTGGTGTTGGATTCAACGGACAGAAGTACACATATTCACCTTTCTTTAGTGTGACTTTGTTAGATGTTGATTTTGAGTTGTTTTTAACAGGTTTTGTCACATAAGCATTCTTAATATGCTTCTTTACATTGCTCTTAGGAGCCAATACAAATCCTACATCATGTCCAACTTCATTGTTTGCGATCTCAAAAATGTACGTTCCTTCAGATAATGTGATTTGCTTTTGAGTAAATTCTCCTTTGGTTTGTTCTAAAGCTACTGTCTTCACTTTTTGTGCGTTTGCCGTAAAAGCAAACCCTACAAACAATACAACTACTGCGATGATTTTTTTCATGTTCTAAAAATTCTATAATTAAGCGTGGTAATAGCGTTCGTTTATAATCTTGCCATCTCTCCACTGAGTTCTGTTTACTTGTTCAAATCTGTGATGTTGTCCATCTGCTGTTTTAAATTCCATAACAGCTTCGTAATAAGAAACATCTCCTGAGATCGCTACATTATTGATCTCATATTTGATGAATTCTGTTACGGTAGCCAACAATTCTTTCTCTGCTGCAATACACACATCTTTTCCTCTTTTTGGCTCTTCATTAGCCTCTTGCAAAACCACATCATCTGCAAGATATTTGTCCATTGCTTCTAAGAATTGTCCTTTGCCCAATAGATCTTTAAGATCTAATAAAGCGTTTTCTATTACTGCGCTCATACTATTAATTATTGAGTTACTGCAAATTTTCCTGCTTCAACAGATGGAAAGTCTACCACTGTTTCTGCAATGTGATTTACATAGTTAGTTAATGTGTTAGAAACCACGTTTAATACGATCTCTAAAATGTCTCCGTCTGTATATCCAGCATCTTTAACAGCTTGGATCAAATCTCCTGAAACCTGCCCTCTGTTTCTAGTTACAGCTTGTGCAAATTGTAATGCTACTTGCTCTTTTGCATCACTAGAAACTCCTTGTCTACTTTGCTCTGTTTGTTCTTCTGATAATCCGTTCATTTTTCCAATAGCAGTGTGTGCAGATAAACAGTAGTTACAAGCGTTCTCTTCTGCGATAGCTAATGCTAATTTCTCTCTAAACTTGTTGGTAAAGTTTCCGCTTGCAGTTAACTCACCTAAGCTTAAATAACTTTGTAAAGTAGCTGGAGAATTTCCAAATACTTTGATCAAATTTGGAATGAATCCTAATTTACTTTGAACAGCATCAAATAATTCTTTTGATTTTCCTGTTGTAGTTTCCGGGTTTAATGTTTCGATTCTTGTACTCATAATGTTTTATCTTAAAAATTGATGTTTAATTTGATTCACATTCAAAACCTTGAATGATCTCTGTGCTGTCGTATTCTTGATAGCCCCAACAGTTTGGACATTGCATGTTATTTTTTGAAATCATTTTTACTTGTCTTTGAATTACGGTACAAAGATGCGACGGAGAATAGCCTTGAAAAATGGACAAAAGTTCCTAGTAATTGGACAAACTAGTTTTTGAACTCTTTTTTAAACTGAAGTGGTGATTTTTCAATAGCTTTTGTGAAAAATCTGGTAAAGTAAGCAGGGTCGTTATACCCTAGATCAAAAGCAATTTCTTTTACAGAATCGTTGGTGTAGATCAATTTGCGCTTTGCCTCTAAAATAATGCGTTGTTTGATAAAATCGCTGGGTGTTTGGGTTCCGATCTTTTGAAAATGCTTGGTCAACGATTTTGGAGAAACACCTAACCGGGCTGCATAGTCTGTTACCGAATGAAGATTGGTAAAGTTCTGATCAACCAAAGTGCTAAAGTCTTTAAAAAGTTTGGTCTCTTTATCATCTTTCAACTCATGGTTCTCTTTTTTAATACGAACAGAGTGAATGATAAATTGCTTTAGGTACGATTGCAACATATCATATTGAGCTGTTTCTTCTTGTTTGAATTCTTCAATAAGGTTTTCAAGAATGAAATCCAGTTTTCGAATATCTTCTTTACAAGGCTTTACAAAGGGAGTCTCATATACATTGTTAAACAAAACCCCATTACAGGCAATCTCTTTGTCATGCGTTTGAATACAATAGAAATCACGGGTAAAGTTTAGTTTATACGCCTCTTTGATCTTTTCTGAATCTACAGAAAACACTTGTCCGGGTGATAAGAAAAAAAGCACATTGTCTTCAAAAGAATATTCCTCAAAATCGATATGGTAGGTTCCTTTTCCTTCTTTAATCCAAAAAATCGTGTACGAATTAATCTGCTTTTGTTCATTTACAACGCAGGCCTTGTCAAAGTCTACAATGCTAAGAGAAAAAGTGTCTTTAAATTGATATGTAGCAATTTCCTGAACCGCCATAGAAAGAATGTTTAGCTCGTTTGTGCTGGCTTAGTCGTAAATTTGATCAGATTTAACACTAAAAAGCTAAAAATAGCAGGAATTACCCAACCTAAGTGATGTTCGCTGAAAGGAATAAGCTTTGTAATTCCCGAAATATCTTCTCGTAATCCCACAAATCCTAAGAAATCTGGAAGACTAAATAAGATTGTTACGATAACAACTCCTCTAAAAACAAATTGAGAAGCCCATCGTTCTGCAACCACATTCAACAAGATCAAAACAATGGTAATCGGGTAGATCAACATCAATATGGGTAAAGCAATCACAATAATAGAATGGAAATCCAACTGTCCAACCAAAATTCCGGCCAAACAACCAATCACCGCTGTAACGGTGTATGCTTTTTGTGAGTTGTTAAACAAACCTTTAAAATAGTCGGCTGTCCCGGTTACTATTCCTACTGCCGTTGTAAAACAAGCCAAAGCTACTAGTACACTTAAAAAGGCTGTGCCAATGTTTCCTAAAGTCGCTGTACTAATTCCTCTTAATAGAGTAGCTCTCTGCATATCGTTGCTCAAACTTCCATCAATAAAGATCTCAGAACCGTAAAAAGCTCCTACAGCAATCAATCCGGCATAAATAATAGCCAGTCCGCTTCCGGCAATGAACCCGGATTTTCGTATGATCATCTTCTTATCCTCAGCAGAACCCACTCCTTTTAAATTCAATGAAATGATAATTACCCCACCTACAACAACAGCTCCAATAGCATCAAAGGTTTGATATCCTTCTAAAATTCCGTCTACAATAGGGGTTTGAAATTTTGACAAGTTCATTCCTCCATCACTAGAAAACAGTCCGATACCTATAACCAAGAAAATGATGATAGCAATCAGCGGAGTTAAATACTTTCCTATTAAGTTGATGATCTTCGATCTATTCAACACAAATACCAACACCAATGCAAAATAGATACTACTGGTTAATAAGGGTGTTGATTCAAAAAATGGATGTATTGCTATTTCATGTGTTGCTGATGCTGTTCTTGGTGAAGGAATAGAAATGGAAATCATATATACCAAAACACAATAGATTACACTAAAAACAGGTGAAACCTTTTTTCCAAAGTCATACATGGTTCCCTGTAATTTGGCATGTGCTAAGATTCCTAAAACAGGAATTAGAACAGCTGTGATTACAAATCCAACAACAACCCAAGACCATTGATCTCCGGCATTGTATCCTAAAAGAGGAGGAAGTAATAAGTTTCCTGCTCCAAAGAACAGCGAAAACAAGGCAAACCCGGTGATCCAAACTTCTTTTGTTTTATTCATTTTAAAGGAATATTTATTTCAATTGATTGCTTCTAGCGGACTATCTTTGCCGAAGATATTGAAATAATGATTTTAGAACACAAAGGAATCCCAATTTTTTACCAAGACGAAGGAAAAGGAAGTGCTGTTGTCTTATTACATGGTTTTTTAGAAAACAGTTCTATGTGGAATGCTGTAAAAGAAGAACTTATCAAAACTCGACGTGTCATTACCATTGATTTGTTAGGGCATGGGAAAACAGAATGTTTAGGTTATGTTCATCCGATGGAAATGATGGCTGAAACGGTTCATTTTGTATTAAAATCAATTCGAATCAGAAGAGCTTTCATGATTGGTCACTCTATGGGTGGCTATGTTTCTCTTGCTTTTGCTGAAAAATATTCTTCCTTCTTAAAAGGCTTGTGTTTGATGAATTCAACTGCATTAGCCGATTCTAAAGAACGACAAGAATTAAGAGCCAGAGCAAATAAAATGGTGCAAACCAATTTTGAGAACATGGTGCGTATGTCTGTTTCTAATTTGTTCAAGCCCGAAAGTCTGAACTTGTTTTCAAAAGAAGTTGAGCTCATTAAAAATGAAGCCTTGAGCACACCTGTACAAGGATATATAGCTGCTCAAGAAGGGATGAGAATTCGCCCCGATAGAACATCGGTTGTTAAAAATGCTTCTTTTCCTGTCTTTTATATCATTGCAGAAGAAGATCCTGTACTTGACCTGGAAACCGTTGTTGAAGAAGCACAAAAGAACCATGCAAAGTATATTGTCTTGGAAGGCGGACATATGAGCCACATTGAAAATAAAGAGAAATTAATTGCTTCTTTAATCTCTTTTGTAAAATAATTTATCTTTTCTACGCAACCTTTTTAATAACACAACATCTATATAATGTAGAAGTTTGGTTAGTTGTATATATAAGTCTATGAAAAAGAACTAAATCCACTCTTTACCTATAATCACTTTATCCGGTTTACTCTTGATAGCTTTTTTCTACTGGATAATGTGATTATTGGTATGATATAGTTTTCGAAACTCATACTTTCTAAAGAGTTTTTAACTCTATAAAAAATCTCTCAGACTCATTCTCTTTTTCTTAAATTTGATGTTCTAACTTGCTAGAAATCATGAAAATTAACGAAGCTAAATCTGTTATCGACATTGTACGAGAGTCTTCCTTTGGAGAATTATTCTTTACCTCATTAATTATTCTTCCCATCTACCTGGGTAGTTGGATTGTTGTTTTAAAACAAATAAACAAGACTCTTTGGGAAAAGAGTTCACTTGTTTTAATCCTGCTTGTGTTGGCTTACATATTAACACTGGTTATCATGAAGTTCTACCAATCAAAAGATCAGAAGATAGAAAAAGCTTCTATAAAAATTAGGCAATATATTTTGTCTAGAAACTGGACAAGAATGAGTTATGAAAGAATCAAAAAAAATATTGACCACTCATTTACTCCCGAGCTTATTGATAATATCCTTAACAAGTACCCTGAAGATTTCAGGATAGGAACCATTAAAGGTGGAAAAAAAGCGATTGTTGTGCTAGGTGAAGAAGAGTAAAACTATCCTTTCAACGCATTCCAACCTTGAGCTTTAAGCTCAATTTCTTGATTGGCTCTCGTTACCAAATTCATTCCTTGGTTTTGCTCTGTAATATGACCAATCACCGTTAAATGTGGGTTTCCTTTGATCTTTTCGTAGTCATCAATAGAAACCGTAAATAACAATTCGTAATCTTCACCTCCACTCAATGCTACCATAGTACTATCGATATCAAACTCTTCACAAGCAGAAATTACCTGAGGATCTAAAGGAATCTTTTCTTCATAAATCTTACATCCCACTTTACTCTGAGAACAGATATGCATGATCTCAGAAGACAAACCATCAGAAATATCGATCATAGAAGTAGGTTTTACTTCCAATTCTTTTAACAACTTAGGAACGTCTTTTCTTGCTTCCGGTTTTAATTGACGCTCTATTAAATACGTATACTGATCTAGTTCCGGCTGATTGTTTGGATTTACCTGAAATACTTGTTTTTCTCTTTCCAAAACCTGCAACCCTAAGTAAGCAGCTCCTAGATCACCACTCACCACAACAAGGTCTGTGTCTTTAGCTCCGCTTCTGTACACAACATCCTCTTTCGCTGCTTTTCCTATTGCGGTTACAGAAATTAAAATTCCTTTGGTAGAAGAAGTGGTATCTCCACCAATCAAATCTACATTGTATGTTTCACAAGCCAATTGAATCCCGGCATACAATTCTTCAATAGCTTCCAAAGGAAACCTGTTGGATACAGCAATAGATACAGTAATCTGCTCTGCATTTCCGTTCATGGCATATACATCAGAAAGATTTACCATAACCGACTTATACCCCAAATGTTTCAACGGCATATAACTCAAATCAAAATGCACACCTTCAATCAACAAATCAGTTGTAACCAATGTTTGTTGCTCTGAAGCATCTAATACAGCGGCATCATCACCCACTGCTTTTACAGTTGATGCATGATTTATCTTAAAGTGTTTCGTAATATGGTTGATCAATCCAAACTCTCCAAGTTCAGATAATGAGGTCCTCGACTGGTTTTTATCTTCTAACATGCTGCAAAGATAGAGACATCTTCAAAATAAACACCAAACCTATTCAAAGAAAGTGTGTTAGGGTTTTTCCATTAGAATCTGTTACATTTGTAAGGTAATCCCTATACTATGAAACATAAACTACTCTTTTACATAGGCTTATGCCTTAGTTTACATATTTACTCTCAAACTAATTGCGAAAGTGGTTTTGCCGGAGAATATCCTTGCAACGACTACGATTTAATGTCTCGTGTTCCCGTGAGCATCTTAGCAAACAACCTAGGAACACCTGAAGGAAGCGATATTTGGGGGTGGACAGACCCTACAACAAATAAAGAATATGCTATTGCCGCTATGACAAACAGTACGGCTTTTGTAGATGTATCAGACCCTTTAAACCCTGTTTATTTAGGAAGGATTGATACCGAAAATGGCAATACTAGTTTTTGGAGAGATGTAAAAATCTATAACAACCACGTTTTTATTGTTGCTGATAATGTTGGAGCACATGGAATGCAGGTTTTTGATCTAACTAGATTACGCAGTGTAACCACTCCGCAAACTTTTTCTCCGGATGCTGTATACAATGTTGTTAGCAGCTGTCATAATATTGTAATCAATGAGGCTAATGGTGTTGCCTATTTAGTTGATTGTAAAAACACTGGACGAGGAGTCCATTTTGTAGATATTTCCGATCCTGTAAATCCCGTTACTCTTGGAAACTACAATAGCGAAGGTGTTACTCATGATGCCCAAGTAGTTACATACAATGGTCCGGATACAGATTATACAGGAAAAGAGATTTTGATTGGTAGCAATGAAACCAAAGTAGTGATCTTAGATGTAACTGATAAGAACAATGTTGTGAAGATCTCAGATGTGGTATACTCTCAATTAGCCTATACTCATCAAGGTTGGTTTACAGATGATCAACGCTATTTTTTACTAGGTGATGAATCTGACGAACAAAGCTTTGGAATTAACACCAGAACCATTGTTTTTGATTTCCAAGATCTTGATAACCCGGTAGAATCTTCTACATATTCTGGCCCTTCAACAGCCATTGATCATAATGGATATGTAAAAGGAAATGAGTTTTTTATGGCCAGCTACAGAGCCGGAATGCGAGTTTTAGACCTAAGCAATGTAGGAGCAGCTACAAATTCATTAAGTGAAATAGGATATTTTGATACTCACCCGGCCAACAACGGTACCGGGTTTAATGGTGCCTGGAGTGTTTACCCATATTTTAGCAGTGGAAATATTATCATCAATGATATTGAAAGAGGACTTTTTGTAGTGAGAAAAAGTGGCACATTAAGTACCACAGAAGAAGAATTTAAAAACCAATTTTCAATTTCACCAAACCCTGCTAATATAAACCCAACAGTAAAAGCAAAACAAAATGAACAGATTCGATCTGTAGCCGTTTACAATATTCTGGGGAAGAAAATATTCTTCAAACAAAATATAAATCAACCTGAGTTCGTTCTACCTCTTGAGAATCAATCAAAAGGAATATACATTGTAAAAATCAATGGTTTTGTTTCTAAAAAACTCATTTTAAGGTAAGGTCATGAAAAGATTCTTTTTACTATGCATTACACTCACAGCATTTTTTTCTTGTGAGAAATCTGATGTTGTCGATCCTAATTTGATCGTCCCAGATCCAAATGATAATACACCAACTGTTCTATCTCCTTGTGAAAACGGAATGGCAGGCATATACCCTTGTAACGACTACGATCTTGTTGCCCATATAGATGTCAACACTTTAGGTGGCCCCGGAGCTTCGGGGAATGATTGCTGGGGATGGACAGACCCATCAACACAAAAAGAATACGCTTTGGTATGTACCAGTACAGGAACTTCTTTTATTGACATTTCTGATCCTTTGAATCCCGTAATTCTAGGGCAATTGCCTACACAAACTGTTAATAGCATTTGGAGAGACGTAAAAACTTATGGAAACTACGCCTTTATTGTTAGCGAAGCTTCCGGACACGGAATGCAAGTATTTGATCTAACTCGTCTTAGAAGTGTAGATACAGATAATGCTCCTGTTACCTTTACTTCTGATGCACATTATTCCGGTTTTGGAAATGCTCACAATATTGTGATCAACGAGACAAACGGATATGCCTATGCTGTAGGAACCGGAACTTTTTCCGGCGGACCACATTTTGTAGATATTTCTGATCCTACAAATCCATCTGCAGCAGGAGGGTATGCCGGTGGAGCCTATTCTCACGATGCACAAGTAGTTACCTATAACGGCCCGGATACAGATCACACAGGAAAAGAAATTTTAATCGGAAGTAATGAAAATGAAGTAGTAATCGTAGATGTAACAGATAAAAGCAACCCTGTACAGATCTCTACCATCAATTACAGCAATATTGGATACACACACCAAGGATGGTTTACCGAAGATATGCGTTATTTTATCCTAGGTGATGAACTGGATGAGATCAATTTTGGCTTGAATACCAGAACTGTGGTTTTCGATTTTAATGACCTAGACAATCCAACATTCCACATGGACTATTTTGGCTCTACCAATGCAATAGATCATAACGGATATGTAAAAGGAGACCTCTTCTTTTTAGCAAACTACTCTGCTGGAGTACGAATTGTTGATATTACCAATATTGGTGGTGGAACTATGACGGAAGTAGGATTCTTTGATACCAACCCCGCTAACAACAATACTTCTTTTGATGGAGTCTGGAACGTATACCCTTATTTTGCCAGCGGAAATATCATTCTTAGTGATACCGACAATGGCTTCTTTATCATCAGAAAAAGCGGATCTTAATGAAAAGAGTTCTTCTGATTTTCTCTCTTTTGGCTATAGTTAGCTGTACCAAAGACGACAATATTTTAAGTGGCCCTAATAATCCTTCAACCGGAATATTAGAAACCGCAAAATCCTATGGAGGAACAAAAAACGATGTTGCCCAATCTGTGATCGCTACTTCCGATGGAGGTTTTGCGGTAGCAGGATATACTCAAAGTATGGATGGTGATGTTACCGGCAAGTCAAATGAAAGCTTCGATTTTTGGCTGCTGAAATTTGATGCCAATGCAAACTTACTTTGGAATAAAACCTACGGAGGGACAGACGACGACAGAGCAAGAGCTTTGATTCAAACACAAGACGGTGGATTTGCCATTTTAGGCTACGCTGTAAGTTCTGATGGAGATGTTACAGAAAACAATGGTTTCAGAGATTTTTGGCTGATCAAAACCGATGCCCAAGGAAACCTTAGTTGGCAAAAATCATTTGGTTTTTCCGGAGCAGATGAAGGAACCACTTTGATCGAAACTTCAGATAATCACCTTCTTATTGCCGGTGTTTTAGATGTATCAGCTTCAGGAGGTTTAGGAAATAGTGGTCGTCATGCCGGAGGAGATTACTGGGCTATCAAAGTAAGTCAAACAGGAAACATGGTTTGGTCTCGTTATTTTGGAGGGTCGTTTACAGACACAACTACGGGAATTGTTGAAACCACAAACAATCAGTTTCTTATTGTTGGCTCTTCAGACAGCAATGATGTAGACATTACCAACAACAAAGGAACCTATGATTTTTGGACAGTAAGAGCAGCTGCTTCAGGAGATATGGTTTGGGAAAAATCCTATGGTGGTAACGAAATTGATGAGGCTCGAGGGATTGTTTCTTCAGGAGACGGCAACTATGTAATTGTAGGTGATACCCGAAGTTCCGATCAAGACGTTACGATGAACAATGGAGCTGCCGACCTTTGGTTGGTTAAGATCAATGACAATGGAAATATCTTGTGGAATCAATCTTTCGGAGGTTCCGGTTTTGATGTTCCAAGATCCATTCGATCTACCAATGATGGAGGTTTTATCATTTCAGGAAGTTCTAGAAGTTCCGATGGAGATGTAACCAATAATCAAGGTCAAAACGATGCTTGGATTGTCAAAGTAAATAGTTCCGGACAATTGATTTGGCAACAAACTGTAGGAGGAACAGAAATCGATTTTGCTTATGATGCTGTAGAACTGAATAACGGTAGTATTATTGCTGTAGGAGAAAGCAGTAGTGATAACGGGGATCTGTCAGAAAACAAAGGTTTTACCGATCTTTTAATTATCAAACTGAATTAATTACAATGAAACACAAACTCCTAATCTATTTAGCTTTTATTTCTATACTAACCGCTTGTAGCAGCAATGATGATGTGCCTGCAGAAACTGTTAGTCTAAACTTTACTTTTAGCCATGCTTGGCAAGACACTGAAGTTACCAGTGCCGACTTTAACGATATCAAATTCACTAATGAAAATGGTCAACAAATCAGTATCGAAAGACTTCGTTACTTGGTTTCTAGTGTAACCTTAACGCATGAAAGCGGAGTTGTAACAACGCTTAGCGGTTATAATTTAGTAGATGTTACCAACGGAGAAAACCTTTCTTTCACCACAGCCTCTTCTATTCTACCGGGAAATTATTCTAATGTTACTTTTCGTTTTGGATTCAAAGATGAAGACAATACCGATGGAGTTTATCAAGATCTGAATACAGCAAACTTTAATGTTCCCGGAATGCTAGGTGGTGGCTATCACTATATGCAATTTGACGGAAAATATTTAGACACAAATAACACAGAAGCACCTTTTAACTACCACGCTATCCGTGCAGTAGACAGAACTGACCCTAACAATTTGGTTTTTCAAGACACTTCTTTTGAAGTTAACTTAGGAGCTGTTACTATTCAAAGTGCTACTACTGTAAATGTTGAAATGGACATCTATCAATGGTTCTCCAATCCTAATCTTTGGGACTTGAACGTTTTGAATACTGTTTTGATGCCTAATTTTAATGCACAACTAATGATAAGCGCCAATGGAGCGGCCAATGTTTTTAGCTTAAAAAGCGTTACACAACAATAAATCATGAAAAAAACACATCTCTATATTTTTATAATCGGACTCTTGCCTCTATTATCCTGTTCTGGGTCAGGGTCCGATGGAGATGATGTATATACCCCTGTTCCTGCATCGTTGAGTATTCCTCAGCTCTTTGGACAAAAATTGATTGCTCCCGTTATTCCAACAGACAATCCCTTAACGGAAGAAGGAATTGCTTTGGGTAAAAAACTGTTTTTCGACAAAAGACTCTCAGGAGACAATACACAATCTTGCGCTTCTTGCCACAAACCTGCAAATGCCTTTACAGACGACACTCAATTTAGTGATGGTATTGATGGCCTTTTTGGCACTAGAAACTCAATGCCTTTGTTTAATTTGGCTTGGAATTTTAATGAGCGATTTGCCTGGGACGGAAAAGAGTTAGGTTTAGAAAGACAGGCTTTAGAACCTGTAAAAAACCCGATTGAAATGCATAGCAATTGGACTACTGTTTCAAACAAACTACAACAAGACTCGGAATACCCCACTTTGTTTCAACAGGCATTTGGTACTTCAACGATAGATTCTACATTAATTACCAAGGCAATTGCTCAATTTGAAAGAACCTTGATCTCCGGAAACTCTAAGTTTGATCGATACCTCTTAGGAAATGCCCAGCTAACGCCTCAAGAACTGAATGGATTTAATGTATTTATGGATGAAGACAGAGGAGATTGTTTCCATTGCCACGGAAGCGACAACAATCCTCTTTGGACAGATAATGATTTTCACAACAACGGTTTAGATACAACATTTTCTGATCTAGGTTTAGGAGCGGTAACCGGAGACCCTAATGACAATGGTAAGTTCCGCTCTCCATCTTTACGAAATTTAGCCTTTACTGCACCCTATATGCACGACGGTAGATTTGCCACTTTAGAAGAAGTTATCAATCACTACAGCGAAGGCCTTAAGGTCTCTCCAACTATCGATCCTTTGATGAAAAAAGTCAATCAAGGAGGTGTACAATTAACTCCACAAGACAAAGCCGATCTCAAAGCATTTTTACTGACATTGACAGATCACGAATTTGTAAACAACCCTGCTTTTCAGAACTAATCAATTTTCTTAATTAAAAGATAAAGCATTCTAATGTAAGTCTAGGTGGCTGTTTGAGACTTATGTTGTATCTTTGCAACCACAATTTAGACTTAATCTATTTAAAGTTATGATTAAAGTTTCTGATCAAGCGAAAAAGAAAGTCATAGAGTTAATGACTGATGACGGGTTTGATGCGACTACAGATTTTGTTCGAGTAGGCGTTAAAAGCGGCGGGTGCTCTGGACTTTCGTACGATTTGAATTTTGATAAAAATCAATCTGATAGTGATAAACTCTTTGAAGATAATGATGTAAAAATCATTGTTGATAAAAAGAGTTTTTTATACCTGGTAGGTACCACATTAGAATATTCCGGAGGTTTAAACGGTAAAGGATTTGTATTTAACAACCCAAATGCCAACAGAACTTGTGGGTGTGGTGAGAGTTTTTCACTTTAATTTTTGAGAAGATGAGCAAGTATACAGAGGATGATTTAAGAGAAGAGCTGAAAACCAAAGAATACGAGTACGGCTTTTACACAGATATAGAAAGTGAAACATTTCCAAAAGGACTGAATGAAGACATCGTTCGTGCTATTTCTAAAAAGAAAAATGAGCCGGAATGGATGACAGAATGGAGGTTAGAAGCTTTCAAGATCTGGTCTGAGATGGAAGAACCAGAATGGGCAAATGTAGACTATCAAAAGCCTAACTTTCAAGATATTGCCTACTATTCAGCTCCTAAGCAAAAACCTAAATTAAATAGTTTGGATGAAGTTGATCCTGAATTATTGGCAACTTTTGAAAAACTGGGTATTTCTTTAGAAGAGCAAAAAAGATTGGCAAATGTAGCAGTTGATATTGTAATGGATTCTGTTTCCGTTGCTACAACATTTAAAGATACACTAGCAGAAAAAGGAATTATTTTTATGCCTATCTCAGAAGCTATTCAAGAGCATCCTGAGTTGGTAAGAAAGTACATCGGGTCTGTAGTTCCGCCTAAAGACAACTTCTATGCAGCATTAAATTCAGCTGTATTTTCAGACGGTTCATTCTGTTACATTCCAAAAGGAGTTAGATGTCCAATGGAGCTTTCTACCTATTTCCGAATCAATGAAGGAGGAACCGGACAGTTTGAAAGAACCTTAGTTGTAGCAGATAAAGGAAGTTATGTAAGCTATTTAGAAGGTTGTACAGCTCCACAAAGAGATGAAAACCAATTGCATGCTGCCGTTGTAGAATTAATTGCAATGGATGATGCTGAGATCAAATATTCTACCGTACAAAACTGGTTCCCTGGAGACAGTGAAGGAAAAGGTGGAGTTTTCAATTTTGTAACCAAAAGAGGGTTGTGTGAAACCAATGCAAAAATCTCTTGGACTCAGGTTGAAACAGGTTCTGCAATTACTTGGAAGTATCCAAGCTGTGTGTTAAAAGGAAACAATTCTGTAGGAGAATTCTACTCTATTGCAGTAACAAACAATTTCCAACAAGCAGATACAGGAACCAAAATGATCCACTTAGGTAAGAATACCAAGTCAACTATTATTTCCAAAGGAATTTCTGCCGGAAAATCACAAAATAGTTATAGAGGATTGGTTCAGATCAATTCAAGAGCAGAAAATGCTAGAAACTTCTCACAATGTGATAGTCTATTAATGGGTAACGAATGTGGAGCACACACATTCCCTTATATCGAATCTAAAAATAAATCAGCACAAATAGAACACGAAGCCACTACCAGTAAGATTGGTGAAGATCAGTTGTTTTATTGTAACCAAAGAGGAATAGATACAGAAAAAGCCATTGCGTTGATCGTAAATGGATTTAGTAAAGAAGTATTGAACAAACTTCCGATGGAGTTTGCTGTAGAAGCTCAAAAACTGTTAGAGATAAGCCTTGAAGGTAGTGTCGGATAAACCCAACCAGCCATGAAAAAAATCCTATTCTTATTGCTTGCTATCAGCATTATTAGCTGTAAAGACGCTGAGAAAAAAGAACCTGTTAAACCAGAAGTAAAATTATATGCTTTGGTGGGAGGAAACATCTTGGTAAAAAAGTTAGAATTGTTCTCTCAAGATACAACTTACACTGGTCAGTCTAAACAATTTACCGATGCGTATTATGTAATCTCTCATCCAAAAGGAAACTTGATGTGGGATGCCGGGTTACCGGAACAATTGGTTGTGGCAGAGCCTTTTCATGAGCCAAGCGGCGCTTTTGCCTTACAAAGACCGGATTCTTTGAAAAACCAACTGGCTTCAATCGGATTCAAGGTTGAAGATTTTAACTATATCGCTTTATCACACCATCATTTTGATCATACGGGTCATGCAAATTTGATGAAAGATGCAACGTGGTTGGTACAAGAAAATGAGTACAATGCTATAGCCGGAGATTCTGCAAAAACAAAGAACCCTGCTGTTGCTGCTTTGAAGAACGTAAAAAAATTAAATGGTGATTACGATGTTTTCGGAGACGGAACTGTAGTTATCAAATCAATGCCGGGGCACACCATTGGTCATCAAGTTTTGTATGTTGATCTTGGTTTGGAACAACCGATATTATTAACCGGGGATCTCTATCATTTTGAAGAGAATAGAAAAACAAAAGGTGTTCCTTCGTTCAACTACAATGTTGAACAAACATTAGAAAGCATGGATAAATTCGAAGCTTTCGCAAAAGAGAAGAATGCAAAAGTGTTCATTCAGCATTCACCTGCTGATTTGGAGCGTATCAAGAAATATGTAAATCAAAAATAAAAGGAAGTCATGCTAAAGATTGAAAATTTACATGCAGAAGTTGAAGACAAGGCCATCTTAAAAGGGCTGAATTTAAACGTTAAACCGGGTGAAATTCATGCTATTATGGGGCCTAACGGTGCCGGAAAAAGTACATTAGCTTCAGTAATCGCAGGAAAAGAAGATTACGAAGTTACTGATGGTACCATCGAATTAGATGGAGAAGATATCAGCGAGTTAGCTCCTGAAGAAAGAGCTCACGAAGGTGTTTTTCTATCCTTCCAATATCCTGTAGAGATTCCGGGGGTTACTGTAACCAACTTTATCAAAACAGCCATCAATGAATCAAGAAAGGCAAGAGGAATGGAAGAGATGCCTGCAAAGGAAATGTTGAAGAAGATTCGTGAGAAATCTGAGTTGTTAGAGATCGATCGTAAATTCTTATCTCGTTCTTTAAATGAAGGGTTTTCTGGAGGTGAGAAAAAACGTAATGAGATCTTCCAAATGGCAATGTTAGAGCCTAAGTTGGCTATTTTGGATGAAACAGATTCCGGATTGGATATTGATGCCTTGCGTATTGTAGCAAACGGAGTTAACAAACTAAAATCAAAAGACAACGCTGTAATCGTAATTACACACTACCAGCGTTTGTTAGATTATATCGTTCCTGATTTTGTACATGTATTACACGATGGTAAAATTGTAAAGACAGGAGATGCTTCTTTAGCCTTAGAGTTAGAGAAAAAAGGATATGATTGGATTAAAGAAGAGATAGTTTCGTAAAACAGAATGATGGATTTAAAAGAAAAAATAGTTTCTTCCTATGTGGCGTTTGAAGATGGTGTAAACATCAATTCTGATGTGCATGAAATTCGCTCTAAAGCCTTTCAAAACTTTGAGAAAGTTGGGTTTCCAAATAAAAAGATGGAGGCTTGGAAATACACTTCTTTAAACTCGATCTTAAAAGAAGACTACAGCATCTTCCCTGATAAAGAACATGCGGTAACACTGGCTGATGTAAAGAAATATTTTATTCATGATATAGATAGCTATAAAGTTATTTTTATTGATGGAAAATACAGTTCGTTCCTATCAGAAACAACACACGATACAATTGATGTTTGTTTGATGTCTTCGGCATTAACCAAATCAAAATACAAACCGGTTATTGAAAACTACTTCAACAAAGCAGCTAAAGAAGATAATATGACGTCTTTGAATACAGCTTTTACCAAAGAAGGAGCTTACATCAATATTCCGAGAAATGTAGAAGTTGAGAAGCCTATTCAGATCATCAACTTTACAACAGGTTCTGAAGCTGCTACCATGGTACAGCCAAGAAATTTAATTGTTGTAGGACAAAATGCACATGTACAGATTATAGAACGTCATCAAAGCTTAACAGAAACTGCGGTATTCACCAATTCTGTAACTGAGATCTTTGCAGACAGACATGCTACTGTAGATTATTACAAGATTCAAAACGATCAAGTTACTGCTTCGTTGGTTGACAATACATATATTGAGCAACAATCAGAAAGTACAGTTTCTGTACATACTTTCTCTTTTGGAGGAAATATTACTAGAAACAACTTGAACTTCTTCCAAAAAGGAGAGCATGTCAACTCGATCTTAAAAGGAATCACCATTATTGAAGGAAAGCAACACGTAGATCATCACACTTTGGTTCATCATATAGAACCTAACTGTGAAAGTCATCAAGATTACAAAGGAATCTATGATGAGCGTTCTACAGGTGTGTTCAACGGAAAAGTGATCGTAGAGAAAGAAGCTCAGAAAACCAATGCATACCAACAGAACAACAATGTTTTGGTAAGTGATAGAGCAACCATCAATGCAAAACCTCAGCTTGAGATCTTTGCTGACGATGTAAAATGTTCTCACGGATGTACCATTGGTCAGTTAGACGAGCAAGCGCTTTTCTATATGCAGCAAAGAGGAATTCCGAAGAAAGAAGCTAGAGCTTTGCTCATGTATGCTTTTGCAAATACAGTTTTAGAAAGTGTAAAGATCCCTGAAGTAAAAGCCAGAATCACTAAGCTGATTGCCAGTAAATTAAACGTAAATATTGGGTTTGATATTTAAAACCGAGTAAAAACACATAAATGTAAAAACAGGCAAATTTGCCTGTTTTTTTGTTTCCTCATGTCAGTAATTTTAGTCACTAAACTTTTTCTGATATGGCTACTACAAATACTCCACCACCTCAAAACACTCCACCTAAGACAACGGCTAAAACTACCTCTGTACCCAAAAAAACGGCAACTGCTAAAGCAAAGAGTGATGAGATCCCCGGGGTTTCTGAGGCTGTTATTCATGAATTAAGTAATGAGATCAACAATATGATTGGTTTTGCTGTATACAATGGTATTATTATCAATACAGAAGTAAACTCTTTAATTAAAAACCCAAGTGTAGATGACTTGATCAATGCTCATAATTTGCTATGTAAGAATGTGGCTCCGGCAACTCCAAAATCCATTGAGTATACTAAGAAAATGCATCAGGAAGGAAGTGGTAAATCTGTTTTTAATAAAGTTCCTTTAACTAGAAACCTGATCATCATTGCTTTGGTTTTTATAGCCATGTTTGTAGGAACTGCTTTTTCTAAAGATGTAAATAACTCATCCTTAGACGCAGGGATCTTAAGTAGTGACGGATGGCCTTTGTTATTAAATTTAGGTTTTTTGAGTTCTGTTGCAGGACTAGGTGTTATTTTCTTTTTATTGAAAGATGTAAGTACCTCTATTAAAAGAGGAACCTTGGTTCCGGAAGACTCTATTTCTTATATCTCACAAATTCTTTTAGGAATCATCGCCGGACTGTTAATGTCTGAGGTCTTATCTGTTTATTTGAAAAACTCTAACGACATCAACCTGTTCAACAAAAGTATTTTAGCCCTGATCGGAGGTTTCTCTTCGGATGCTATCTTTAGTATTTTGCAAGGTGTTATTACACGTGTAAAGGATATTTTCATTCCTTCTAACTCACAACAAAATAATTCGATTCCAAATAGAGTTTAGCAACTTCTATTTTACGGCATTTATTATTCCTTTCAAGAAGGCGTTCTCACTATAGTTTCCATTCAAACCAAAACGAACAATTACCATCTCTTGATCTGGTAAGATATACACGCGTTGTCCTTGGTATCCATCAGCAAAGTACATGTTTTTAGGAATATCCGGAAATTTCCCATTGGCATTCAACCAAAACTGAGCTCCATAAGTTCCGTTTGATGTAGGTGTTGGTTGTACAACATAATCAGTCCACTCCGGAGCAAAGACTTGTGTGCCGTTCCAATTTCCTCGATGTAAGTACAGCAAGCCAAACTTTCCCCAATCGCGAGCAGTACCCCAAGCGTAAGAAGACCCTACATAGTTTCCTGCCATATCAGTTTCTATCACCATAGAATTCATCCCTATCTTGTCTACAAGTTCTCTGTACCAATAATCTAAATATTCTTGATGTGAGCTCATTTCTTGACGCAATATTCCGGATAATAAGTTAGATGTTCCTGATGAGTAGTTCCAAGAAGCATTTATTTTTCCGGTCAAAGGCTTATTACGTTGCATGATCGTCATGTCTTTTTCTAAGAATAACATCTTGGTTACATCTGAGATCTCATTATAATTCTCATCCCACTCCAAACCACTATTCATTTGTAATAAATTATGGATGGTAATCTCTTTTCTCTCATCATTTTGCCATTCAGCAATTGGCGCCTTGTCTTGCACATTGATCTTTCCTTGGTACTGCATGATCCCATAAACTGTACTCATGATACTTTTGGTCATCGACCATCCTAAGATCAAGGAATTCTCATCAAACTCATCTCCATAAGCTTCGGCAATGATCTGGTCTTTGTAAATTACCAAAACAGCTCTGGTTTTGTATTTAGGCTTAAACAATGCTTCTACAGCTGTTTTTAACTTCCCATAATCTACATTGGCAAACAATGTGTCTTGCTGCTCTCCATTTCCATAAGGGTATGCAGTAACATTGTCCGGTTTGCTCCTTGTAGGAACCAAAGGTTTTACCGAAAGGTCAAAATCGTCTGTAATCAATACACTTCCTAATCCTTCTCTATAAACAGCTTTTCTGGTTAACAATCCTAAAGCCGAAGATGTTGCGTATTTTCCTTCTTTATTGATCTTGTCTGTAGCCAGATTTACAGGAGAAAAATTATTGTCTGTAGAATCTGTAAATGCTAATGTCCTATGGGCTAAAAAAACAGAAGAACTGGTATTCTTTGCTGAATATCCCGATAGAATGTTCAGTTTTGGATAATTTAGAAATACGACAATCATCAAAGCAATTGCCAACAAAAGAAGGATCCTCTTAAGAATTTTCATAACGAAGTGTTTGATTTCTCACAAAAATAGGAAATAAACCCTCTAATTTTCAATCTGATGAATACTATCTATATGAATTGACTGTTCGAAATAAAGAAATGAACTTTTTGCCTGCCAACTATGTTTAAAGAAGTAAATTAAATGATAGCTTTCTTGTAAGTTTTGACTTTCAAGCCCTACCTTTGTATAACAAACTAAAAAGCATGTTTCCAGTAGAACAAATTCGTGCAGATTTTCCCATTTTACAAAGACAGGTAAACGGAAAGTCTTTGGTGTATTTTGACAATGCAGCCACATCACAAACACCTCAAATTGTTATTGATGCTATTGTTGATTATTATTCAAACTACAACGCCAATATTCATAGAGGCGTGCATGCTTTGAGCCAGGAAGCAACTGATAAGTACGAACAAGCAAGAATTACACTACAAAAGCATTTTAACGCTCGTCACGCGTATGAAATGATTTTTACCTCCGGAACTACCCATAGCATCAACATGGTCGCTTCAGGCTTCTCTGAACTACTTAATGAAGGAGATGAGATCATCGTTTCTGCGTTAGAGCATCATTCCAACATCGTTCCGTGGCAAATGTTAGCAGAAAGAACAGGAGCCAAATTGAAAGTAATTCCTATGAATCAGGAAGGAGCTTTGATCATGGACGTTTATGACGAATTGCTTTCTAAGAAAACCAAGTTAGTTTTTTGTAACCATATTTCAAATGCTTTAGGAACTATCAATCCTATTGAAGAAATCATTGAAAAAGCACACAAAGTTGGCGCTGCTGTTTTGGTTGATGGCGCTCAGTCTGTTCCTCATATGAGTGTAGATTTTCAAGCGTTGGATGTCGATTTTTATGTTGCCTCAGCTCATAAAGTTTGTGGCCCTACCGGAATGGGGTTCTTATACGGAAAACAAGAATGGTTAGAAAAACTACCTCCTTACCAAGGTGGTGGAGAGATGATTGAAACCGTAACCTTTGAAAAAACAACTTACGCTGGCTTACCACACAAGTTTGAAGCGGGTACACCTAACATCTGTGGGGGAATCGCTTTTGGGATTGCTATAGACTATGTAAACTCTATCGGTTTGGATAAGATTGCTGCCTATGAGCAAGAGTTGTTAGACTACGGAACAGAAAAACTTCAAGAAATAGAGGGTTTACGTATTTACGGAACTGCACACAAAACATCAGTAATCTCTTTTAATGTTGAAGGCATTCACCCTTACGACATCGGCTCTATTTTAGATAAGTTGGGAGTAGCTGTGCGTACTGGACATCACTGTGCTCAGCCTATCATGGATTTTTATCAAATCCCGGGAACTATTAGAGCTTCCTTTGCTTTCTACAACACCAAAGAAGAAATTGATGTATTCATAGAGGGCTTGAAAAAAGCTATTATGATGCTTTCTTAACACCTTCTTTATTTTTTTCACTCACCAAAAAGGGGGATAAAAATTTCCCCAAATTAAGGGATTGCACACCCTTTATTTTTTCTTCAAATTGTAATCCGTTAAAAATGAGAGGTCTTTAAAATATTTTAATCCGGATTTAAAGCATCTCTTTCTTTTTAACTTTTTTATTAATTAACTATTCAAATAACTAATCATGAAAAAAATTTTTGGAGTGTTGCTTTTAGCAACACTAATCTTCGTTGGGTGTCAAAATTCAGATGAAACACTAGAACCTGTTTCTACAGATGTTGAAGGCTTCTCGTTTGATAGATCTTCTAAACAATGTTTTACTATGGAGGTATTAGAAGACAATCTATTAAAAGATCCTGCTCTAAAAGCAAGAATGGCATCAATAGAAGAACAAACAAAAAGCTTTATTGAAAAAGGAAACTTTAACAGACTTGTAAATGGTAAAATTCAGATTCCTGTAGTATTCCATGTAATCTACAGAACTTCTAGTGAAAACTTACCTTTATCAGTATTACAAGACCAAATAGATGTTCTTAATGAAGACTTCAATATGCAAAATCCTAACAGAAGTATTATTCCGGCAGAATTTGCTGGAGTAGAAGCAAATGTTGAAATTGATTTTGTAATCGAAAGTGTTATTCGAGTACAGAATTCAAAAAAGAGATCATGGAGACCAGATGATTCTATGAAGTTTACTTCAAGCGGAGGAAGTGATGTTGTAAACCCTCAAGAGTTTTTAAACATTTGGGTAGTAAACAGCATGCCTTATAGAGGTGGTCAAATTTTAGGATATGCTCAATTCCCTGGTGGAAGTTTAGCTACAGATGGTGTTGTGATGGGACACAGATTTGTAGGTGCTAATCAAAGAACTACTACACATGAAGTTGGTCACTATTTAAATTTACGTCACATTTGGGGTGATGGAGGTTGTGGAGCTAGTGATTTTGTTGCTGATACTCCGGATGCAGATGGGCCTACAAGAGGATGTCCTTCTTACCCTGTTTTAGAATGTGGGAGCAATAATATGACTATGAACTTTATGGATTATACAGATGATCCTTGTATGGCAATGTTTACGCAAGGTCAAAAAGCAAGAATGGATGCTGTTTTTGCTGCTGGAGGATTCAGAGCTACAATGGCTGACTAACATTACTAGTCATATCTCAACATATTTAAAGGCGTTATTGGATAATAACGCCTTTTTCTATTCACTAAAATAGGGGATAAAATTCATCCCCAAAAAAGGGTATTGTGTATTTAATTTATTTTTTTCATATTGCGGCATGTTTAAAAAATTAAACAAATATTTGAAGTATTGTTAAAATTTAAACACCAATATTTTTCATCTTTTTGTTTTTTAACTTTTTTAACAGTTTTTACTAAATAACTATTCAACTAACTAAATCAATTAATCATGAAAAAAGTTTATGGTTTGTTGCTCATCGCAGCAGCACTTTTTATTGGGTGTCAGAATGAAACTGAAAATCTCCCAGAACAACAAGTAATCGACATGTCTGACTTCTATGTTCACAGTGACGGGACAGATAAAAGTCCAACAGAAGGAAAGCAATGTCATTCAATGGAAGTGCTAAACAGAATGCTAGAAAAAGATCCGGAATTATTCCAAAGAATGTATGATATCGAGTATGCTACACGTAAGTTTATTGCCGGAAAACCAGGAAATGGAAATGGAAACGGCGGCGGCGGTAACGGTGGCGGTGACGGTGGCGACGGCGGTGACGGTGGTACCGGAGGAGACAACCTTGGAGTTGTAAACATTCCGGTATACGTACACGTTGTTTACAGCAATACCAATGAAAACATCAGCAGTACTCAAATCAATTCTCAAATGACTGTTCTAAATGATGATTTCAGAAAAGCAAACAATGATGCAAACCAAGTTCCTTCTGAATTTGCTGGAGTAGCAGCTGATTCTGAAATTACCTTTTCTTTAGCAGGTGTATTCAGACATTCAGATTCAAGAACTTCTTGGGGAACAAATGATGCTGTAAAATCGGCTTATCCTCCAGTAACTCCATCAACTCACTTAAACATTTGGGTGTGTAACATTGGAGGAGGAATTTTAGGATACGCTCAATTTCCGGGAGGAAATCCTGATACAGACGGAGTTGTAGTATCTCCACAGTATTTTGGAACAACAGGGTATGTTTCGGCTCCTTTTGACGGAGGAAGAACCTTAACTCATGAAGTTGGACACTATTTAAACTTAAGACATATATGGGGGGATGGTAGATGTAACAGAGATGATTTTGTAGCTGATACTCCAAAATCTGACAGACCAAACTATGGATGTCCTACATATCCAACGTCTCATTGTCGTTCAAATGATATGACAATGAACTATATGGATTATGTAAATGATGATTGTATGTACATGTTCACCGAAGGTCAAAAAGCGCGTATGAGAGCTCTTTTTGCAGCTGGTGGAGGTAGAGCATCAATTGCAGGGAATTAATCTCTAAAAATCAACTAACTACTTGGAAAAGGTGTCTAATAGACACCTTTTTTTATATTTACAGAAATAAAAGTATTATGAAAAAAGTTTTTCCCTTACTTGCTGTTTTTAGTTTGCTCCTAGTTGCGTGTCCACCTATACCTCATCATTTCGCCTACAAAAAAATAGAATACAACGCCTATACCAGAGGTAGTTCAGAATATATTTCTTTAGACAGAAGCGTCATAAAATATGTTCAGAACAATCAAGACACTATCAGAAAACCTATAAGAAACAAACATAATAAGCATCTTTATGAGCTGCTTAAAAACATTAATCTTGAAACCCTTTCCGGTTTAAAAGTCCCTTCTAAGAAGCATCAATATGATGGAGCTATGGCGGCTACTTTAAGTGTTTACAGTTTTGGAGATTATAAAAATACATCCCCAACTTTTGACGATAACAATCCTCCTGAAGAATTAAAGGAATTGATTGACTATATAAAAGGTCTAGTAAAAAAATAAAAAAGCGGCTTACAAGCCGCTTTTTTTATTCCAATCAACTGAAATTAAATTCCAGGTGGATAGTTTGTTGGATAGTTGGCTGCCTTAGCCACATTTCCTGAAGCCATAAAGTTTGACCCATAAGTCGCATCTACCGCTTCTAATATTTTATTTGCCATTAAAGCATATCCTCTAGATGTTAAGTGAATTCCGTCCAAACTTACCATTCCTCCAAAAACTAAGCTTGTAGTCATTGTAAATTCATCAAACTGAGTTCCGGTTGTTGATGCTTCCGTTAACAATCCATTTAAATCTACAACAGCCAATCCGTTCGCATTTCCTATAGATACAATTGTAGCATTGTATGCATCTGTAGCAACTTGGATACTGTTTTGCTCTTCCGGAGTTAATACCCAATTATCTGCTAAAGGAACAGTCAATCCATTGATCAACGCAGGGTTTCCTCCTACCGTTGTTCCAATGAAACTTGAACTTGTTAATACTAAGAAATCATCAGCTGTTGCTTGTCTCATACTCAGCAATTGTGGATTAATTCCTGTTATGTCTGTTAAATCTTCATCTATAATTACTACGGCATTTTGCCCTGCAGAGAAGGTTATTGTTCTTCTAGCTACTTCTGCTGCAATTTCTTCAGGTGTCATCCCTAAATTACCCAAGGCATTTGCTCCTGTTATCGCTGGTAATAAGTTTGCGTTGTATGCTGCATATCCTGCATTTAATTGTGCTGCCGTTGCTGCATCTAACGGTACAGGATTGTGAGGTACTGTTGTAAAGAACGGTAAGTTCACAATAGAAGGTACAGTTACTACTGCTCCTTTTGCTCCACCAGCTGTCATTGTAGTTACCATAGAACTAAATACCTGAGTAAAAAGTCCTGGGTCTGTAATATCATTAGACCCGTAGGTGGCTGGGTTTGGGTTTCCTGTTTGTACAGTTCCTGTTCCTCCAGAGATTGCATATCCTAATACATCATTTCCTCCAATTTCAGAAATTGTAAAGAACGTTGCTCCTGCTCCTGCTGCATCTGCTAAAACAGTTGTTGTTGGACTTGATGCCATTCTCACAAAATATGGATTTGCTGTAGTTCCAACTCCGGTAATATTTCCATATTCTGGTGCTACCATATGGAAACTCTTAGCTCCCGGTACTCCATAATTGTTAAAAGGTCCTGTAAGAATGTTAGAAACTTCTGTTGTTGGAGTTCCTGGTACAACAGCCGGCCCTGCTCCATTAAAGAACAATCTTGGGTTTGAAATCACCTGACCTCCTAAGGTCAAACCTCCCACATTATCACTTACTAGAGGCTGAACGAAATTCCCTCCGCCTACATTACTCATCATCTGAGCCATAATACTTGGGAAAGATCTAGATTGAGCCGCTAAGAAAACGGATCCATCAGAAAACCCTGCAGTAAAAGAAGCCCCTATTGACACATATTTTGAGAAGTCTGCTGTTCCTGCTGTTGGTGTAGGTAAAACAACTACTTCTGCTGGAATTTCATCCAACTCATTGTTAACATCACAAGCAGCAAAACTCGCCGCCAATGCCATTAAGAATATATATTTAAATTTTTTCATCTTTCTTCTTTTGTTTAGTTGTTAATAGTCCAAGACAGGTAGAATTGAGAACCGATTGCTCCAACTCCAGGTGCACTCAAGTACTCTTGACCTGTAAGGTTAGCCCCTCCTAATTTAAATACTGACTTGATCTCAGGAACTGTGTAATTGATTTGAGCATCGATTACAGTACGAGAGTCAATAATCGCATCATGGAAAGTAGACTGCCATAAATACTCATCTTGCCATCTTAGATTTACATTGAAACCGAAGTTTTTAAACAACTCTTGTTTTCCGATCTGTAATTTAAACTTGTGCTCTGGAGTGTTGAACGAAGGTTCGAAATCAGGATCAGAAGCTTGGTCAAAATCAAATTTAGAATACGTATAGTTAAATCCAACATTGATTCCATTCAATACTTTTGTGTTGATCGCAATTGCAACTCCATAAGAGTTTACATCAGCAGCTGAGTTTGTATAAGCTGAGAATGGTTTGAAATCTCCATTTTGAAGTGCCAATAACGACAATCCATTATCTCCTGCTTGTCCGTAATAAGGAACTAAAACAGTTCTTGTTGCAATGAAATCTTGATAGGTGTTATAATATCCACTTAAATCTACACTTACTTTGCTGTTTTCAACATCAAATACACCACGATATCCTAATTCAACAGCAGTTACTTTTTCTGGAGATACCAAAGGAGTGTTGATCGCAGTTGGAGTTCCGGCATTTACAGAAGCTAAAGAGAATGCGTTTTCATAAGCGCTTCTTCCTGATAATTGTACTGTTGCCGATCCGGTAAATGCTTGACCTGCTCCACTTACTGAAAGTGGTGAACTTAAATATCTGTCTAAGTTATCTGGAGCAGAACCTACTAATAAAGCTCTACCTGCATCCAACCCGATGTATTGATCTTGAGTAGTTGGGTATCTGAATCCTGTTTGGAAAGACCCTCTGAAGTTGTGCTCTTTGTTTTCTCCTGCTGCATAAGCCAACGATAATCTTGGCGAGTAGTTTCCGTCAAAGTTTTGAGCACCGTCATAACGAATAGAAGCAGTTAATTTTAAACGATCTTCGTCTAAGAATTGCTTTTGAAGCTGCGTATAAATACCATATTCGCTATAGTCAATTGGTCCGTCAAAATCTGTAAAGATCGTTCCGTTAGAGTTCAAAGAGTACTGTCTGTAAGAACCTCCTACTTGAATTTCACCCCAATCGATATAATCTCTTAAGTTATAGTTACCATCTACGTGGTATAATTTTGTTTGATCTTGGAATTTAGATCCTGTAGTTAAATTAGGATCTGCAGTAACAGCATCAAATGCTTCTTGGAACCCTGCTGTTCCCGGAACCAATCTTCCAGTATCTGCAGTTTGTCTTGCCAATGCATGAGCTTGAGCAGGTAATAAACCTCCTAAAGTTCCTTGTACAAATGCTCCTACATACTGTCCATACCAAGTATTATCATCTTTCCATCTTCTGTTGATGTTAATCGCAGCAAAACGTGTATCATACGAGTCTCCTGCATCTTCAGTTGTTAAATACCCTCTTAAGAAGAAGTTCTTTCCTCTTAATTCTAATCTATGCTGAGCTAAGAAGAAATCAGAGATGTTATATCTGTTCAATCCTTGATAGATTGTATTTCCTCTACCAATCTTTGAGTTCCAGATAATTTCTAAACGGTCATTTCCGAAAGGACGGTAATGGAATGCTGTATTGAACTTTACACTTCTTGCATTGTAAGTCATCAAGTCTCTTTCTTCATATCCTGTTCTACTTACATTAACACTAGGTACTAATGCATCTGCTCCTGAAGGTAAAATACCTAATCCTACCAATGCTTGAGCAACACCTCTAATGTTTGTTGATACTTCATCACCATAAACGTTCAATCCATCATAATTGATGTCTGAAGCTCTGTCTCCAGCAATATATTGTCCGTTTAATGTATTTCTATAATCTGTTGCAAACCATTCTGTTCCATCTAGGATAGATAAGGTAGCTTTTGCAGCAAACTTATCAGAGAATACATAAGCCATTCTAAAGTTGTACTCTGTAAACTCATTATCTCCTGCTGCGTCTTGAACTGTGTATCCTCTTTTGTGAGAGAAGCTGATTCCTTGATCGTCAAACGGGCTTCTACTAGTCATAAACATAATTCCGTTAAACGCATTTGCCCCATATAATGCAGATGACGCTCCCGGAAGAATTTCTACTGTAGCTACGTCTAGTTCAGACATCCCTAAAAGGTTACCAATAGCGAAGTTCAACGCCGGAGAAGAATTGTCCATTCCATCTACCAACTGCATAAATCTTGTGTTGGCAAATGTTGCAAAACCTCTGGTATTTACAGACTTAAATGTTAAACTGTTTGTGTTGATGTCAACTCCTTTTAAGTTCTCTAAACCATCATAAAAAGAAGGAGCAGTCGAATTCTTAATTGCTCTGGCATCTAACCTTTCTACGGTTACCGGTGATTCTAAAATACGTTCCGGTGTTCTAGATGCAGAAACAACTACTTCATCAAGAGCAGTAGCATTTTCTGTAAGTGAAACTTCTACTACCTGTTTGTCTTTTGTGATTTCAACTTTTGCAGTTTGAAATCCTAGCATCGAAATTTCGATGGTAAAAGGTGGTACTTCATTCACTTTCAAGGTAAATTTTCCATCAAAGTCAGTTGTTGTACCAACTGCTTTTCTGGACACTTTGATATTTGCCCCTAAAAGTGTCTCCCCCGTTTTTGCATCTTTCACAGTACCCGTTACTGTTGTTGTTTGTGCAACCATAATGGCTGAACTAAACATTACAAATGCAAAAAAAATTATCTTTTTTATCATCTTGTAAATTATTTGTTAACTCAAACGAAAATACAATTTTTTTCTTTTTATCTCTTTTTTTTTCGAAATCTGTAAAAAAATCGCCTAAAAATTGCATTTCTATGGGTGTTTTTGCTCCAAATTTTCATAGTTGATTTTTTTAGGTTTTTATTCTGAATGAATTGTAACTTTGCTTTCAAAATTTTACTCCTTTTGAAAGTTATTCACTCCATTTCAAACTTCTCTTCGGAAAACGATTGTTTTGTTACCATTGGAACATTTGATGGTGTGCATATCGGTCACCAGAAGATTCTAAAAGACCTTATTCAATCTGCTAAAGAGCAAAACAAAAAATCTGTTCTCTTAACCTTTTTTCCACACCCAAGAATGGTTTTGCAGAAAGATGTTTCCTTAGAATTGCTTAATACTATTGATGAAAAGTCTCAATTATTGGAAGAAATGGGCTTGGATTATTTGATCATCCATCCGTTCAGTAAAGAGTTTTCTCGATTAACAGCCTTAGATTTTGTAAGGGATATCCTGATCAACCAATTGAATACTTCTAAATTGATCATTGGTTATGATCATCACTTTGGAAAAAACAGAGAAGGAAACATCGATCAATTAAGAGAGTATAGTTTGCTTTTTGATTTTGATGTTGAAGAGATTCCTGCTCAGGATATTGACGATGTATCTGTTAGTTCAACCAAAATACGAAGAGCTTTGCACAATGGTTTGTTAAAAACTGCAAACCGTTATTTAGGTTATAATTATATGTTGAACGGAACTGTTGTCAACGGAAAAAAGCTTGGTGGTAAAATCGGTTTTCCTACTGCAAACATTGACATCAAAGAAGATTATAAGCTAATTCCAAAAACAGGGGTTTATGTTATTAAAACTTCTATTGAAGGGCAGGTTAGACATGGAATGATGAATATTGGTTATCGCCCAACTTTGGATGGAAAACATCAAACCATAGAAGCTCATTTGTTTGATTTTAATGGAGATCTTTACGGTAAAGAAATAAAAATAGACCTCTTGTTTTTCTTACGTGAAGAGCAAAAATTTGATTCGGTTGATGATTTGATCGTTCAACTGAAAAAAGACAAAGAAAACGCTCTTGCTTTTCTTCAGAACAATCTTTCTCTATAGATTGCGATATTCCTATACTTGCTGTATCTTTGGCGCTTCAAAAAAGAAGCTTCGTTATGTTACAAGTTCAATTTATTAGAGATCACAAACAGACTGTTTTAGATGGCTTGGCAAAGAGAAATTTTGCTGACGCTGAAAAAATTATTGATCAGGTATTGTCTACAGATGATGCCAGAAGAAAGGCACAAGTGTCTTTAGACAACGTGTTGGCTGAGTCTAATAAATTGTCCAAAGAGATTGGAATGCTTTTCAAGTCTGGCGAAGTACAAAAAGCCAATTTGGTCAAAGAAAAAACAACTCAACTTAAAGAGCAAAGAGAAGTTCTTGCGCAACAAAAAAGTGCTGCAGAAGAAGAGTTGAAAGAGCTTTTGTATCAAATCCCTAATGTTCCTCACCCATCTGTTCCTGTAGGAAATACAGATGAGGATAACGAAGAGATTTACAGAGAAGGAGATGTTCCTGTTTTGCATGAAAACGCACTTCCTCACTGGGAATTAGCAAAAAAATATGACATCATAGATTTTGAGTTAGGAACCAAGATCACCGGTGCAGGATTTCCTGTGTATAAAGGAAAAGGTGCTCGTTTGCAACGTGCTTTGATCAACTACTTCCTAGATAAAAATACCGCTGCCGGTTACAATGAAATTCAGGTGCCTCATTTGGTAAATGAAGATTCTGGAAGAGGAACCGGACAGTTACCGGATAAGGAAGGTCAAATGTACCATGTTGGAAACGAAAACTTGTATTTAATTCCTACTGCAGAAGTTCCGGTAACAAACATTTATAGAGATGTTTTACTAAAAGAAACTGATTTTCCAATTCAAAAGACAGGATATACTCCTTGTTTTAGAAGAGAAGCAGGGTCTTATGGAGCTCATGTAAGAGGATTGAATCGTTTACACCAATTTGACAAGGTAGAAATCGTTCGAATAGAACATCCTGAGAATTCTTACAAGGCTTTAGACAATATGGTAGAGCATATACAAGGTATCTTAAAGGAGTTAAAACTTCCTTACAGGATTTTACGTTTGTGTAGTGGTGATTTAGGATTTACTTCTGCTCTTACGTTTGATTTTGAAGTGTTTTCTACAGCCCAAGACAGATGGTTGGAAGTAAGCTCTGTTTCAAACTTTGAAACTTTTCAAGCAAACAGATTAAAACTGCGTTTTAAAAATAAAGAAGGTAAGAGTCAATTAGCTCACACGCTAAATGGTAGCGCATTGGCTTTGCCTAGAATTTTGGCGGGTATCTTAGAGAATTATCAAACTGAAGAAGGAATTCAAGTTCCGGAAGCCTTGATTCCTTACACTGGTTTTGATATGATCGATTAGTTTGCTGAAACAGCAACCATTAATCTTTTGTATTTATTCATTTCAAGCAACGCGTTAAAATAGTCGCTTATTTGTCCCATTTTCATAAACTCTATCGAGTTTTGCTTGGCAGTTTCGTATTGTCTAGTTAAGTCTTTCATTTTCTTGTTTCGATTGGTTATTTACTAGTAAGACAATTATTGTGCCAAAATGTTACAGTATACCCTCAGAAAAGATGATGGTTTAATAAAAAATTAACATATATGTTGCATATCTTTGATTTCATATGAAGAAAGCTTTTATCATTATTGCCTTGTTATACAGCTGTTTTGCCTTTAGTCAAAACAACTTTATGTTGGCTGAGGATTACATGAGACAGGGAGAGTATAAAAAAGCAGCTCAGATTTATGAATCACTCTTAAAAAGAAACCCTTTTAATACAACTTACTTAAAAAGATTGGTCACTTGTTTTCAGGAAACAGATCAATATTTAAAAGCTGAAACTCTTTTGAGGGAAACTCTAAAAAACAATCCGGGGCAAAAATATTTGCATGTAGAAATTGGCTATAATTTTGAGCGTCAGCAAAAAATGATATTGGCCAAAAGAGAATATGAAATTGCCTTGAATTCTATAGACATCAATCCTAGTTTGGGAGGAATTATTGGTCGTATGTTCCGACAGAATAATTCTTTAGACAATGCAATTATTGCCTACACAAAAACAATGGAACTGAATAAAAATGCTAATTATCAGTTTCAAATAGCTCAAATCTATGGTGAGAAAGGTGAGTTCGATAAAATGTTTGGTGCCTATATTGAGCTAGTTGATCAAAATGAAAGTTACTTAGGAACTGTTCAAAGATTAACCAGCAGATACATTACCGATGATTCCAAGAATGAAAATAATGTTTCCTTAAAAAGAGCTCTTTTACGAAAATCAGTCAGCAATCCAAAAGATGTTTGGAACGAGTTATTAAGCTGGTTGTTTGCAAAACAAAAAGAATATCAAAAAGCATTTATTCAGGAAAAAGCTTTGTTTAAAAGAAACCCTGAATACATAGATAACATTATTACCTTAGGAAAGATTGCTTTTAATGATCGTGATTACGCTGCCGCAAAAGATTGCTTTGCTTTTCTTCTAGAGAACACCAATTTTATTGATGAAAAACTAAATGCAGAGTTATACCTTCTAAAAGTTGGAATAGAAACCGGAGAGAAAAATATCACTCAACGTTTTGATACTGTGCTAAGCACTTATGGCATCAACAGTAAAACCATTCCGCTTCAAATTGCTTATGCAGATTTTTTGACTTTCAAGTCCGGAAACCCGGAAAAAGCAGAGAACATTCTAGAGAATGCATTGAGCTTTTCTAAGTCTAAATTTCAACAAGCTCGAATCAAACTAAAATTAGGAGATGTGTTGGTTTTTACAGGAAGATTTAACAAAGCTCTGATCTACTTTTCACAAGTTCAAACCAAGCTAAAAAATCATCCATTGTCTCAGCAAGCTCGATTTAAGGTTGCGCAAACTTCATATTTTAAGGGAGATTTTAAATGGGCTATGGCTCAACTAAAGGTGCTTAAAGGGTCAACTAGTCAATTAATCGCAAATGATGCTGTAGATCTTTTTCTTGTAATCTCAGATAATGAGCCTAAAGATTCTATCCCTTCCGGATTAAAAGAATACGCCAGAGCCGATCTGCTTGCCTATCAAAATAAAGATAGTGAAGCCATGACTATTTTAACCGGCATCCTATCCAAATACAAAGGTTTTCCTGTAGAAGACGAAGCTCTTTTTAAACAAGCTCAGATACTTGTAAAGCAAAAGAAATATAATGAAGCTATTCTCACATTTGCTAAAGTGGTGGCATTAGACCCACAGGGTATTTTAAATGATGATGTGTACTATGAAATGGCTGAACTTTACAATAAACAATTAAATCTGCCGGAAAAGGCAAAAGAATACTACCAAAAGATTATTTTTGAATATCCTTCCAGCATCTACCTTGTAGATGCAAGAAAGAAATACCGAGAATTGCGGGGGGATACTATCAATTAAATAATGAGTTAATGAAATAATTTATTCACTAGCCCATTGTTTCATTAAATCATTAATCACAACATGTACATATACAACGTAACAATCAATATTGACGAGAGCGCTCATAACGAATGGCTTTCGTGGATTCAAGAACATATCAAAGAAGTTTTAGACACCGGAAAATTTGTTTCAGCTAAATTGACTCAGGTTCTTGTAGAAGAAGAAATGGGCGGAATAACGTACTCCGTTCAGTACACAGCAAAAACTCGTGAAGATCTTGATGAATATTATAAAGTTGATGCTCCAAAGCTCCGCAGTGACGGGATGAAAAAGTTTGCTGATAAAATGGTAGCTTTTAGAACAGAATTAAAAGTGGTTAACGAATTTTACCCTACAAGCGTAAGTAATTAAGATGTCTGTTAGAGCCAAAAAACATTTAGGTCAACATTTCCTTACCGATGAGAATATTGCAAAAAAGATTGCTAATTCTCTTTCTGAGGAAGGGTATAAAAATATCTTGGAAATTGGCCCGGGAATGGGTGTGTTAACCAAGTATTTATTACAAGGGAAAAGCAAAGTAACCGTGATGGAATTAGATTCGGAATCTGTTGCTTTCTTGCAAGACGATTTTAAAAAAGAGTACATCACTCTAAATACTTCTTCAGAAAAATTTCAGATCGTAGAAGGAGATTTCCTAAAGCAGGATCTAAAAAGTTTCTTTAAGCAGCAACAAGTAGCAATTATTGGAAACTTTCCTTACAATATTTCGTCTCAGATCGTTTTTAAAGCTATTGAAAACAGAGATGTTGTTCCTGAATTCTCTGGGATGTTTCAAAAAGAAGTTGCAGAACGAGTAGCTGCCAAAGAAGGAAGCAAGATCTACGGTATCTTATCTGTACTAACACAAGCTTTTTACGATGCAGAATATTTGTTTACGGTTCCTGCTTCTGTTTTTAACCCACCTCCAAAGGTAGAGTCGGGTGTTATTCGCCTTACTCGTAAGAAAGATTATACATTACCTGTAGACGAAAAACTCTTTTTTAGAGTTGTAAAAACTGCATTTAACCAAAGAAGAAAAATGCTTCGAAGCAGTTTAAAATCTTTCAATCTTTCGGATACCTTAAAAGAAGATACTATATTTGCGATGCGTCCAGAACAATTGTCTGTGAGCGAGTTTATTGAACTCACGCATAAAATCGCAAATCATGTCGTTTGAAATTACCAAAGAGCTTTTAGAAACAGTAACGTCCTACATTGAAGCATCAAACGATACTGCGCTTATCTCTTATTTTGAAGAGATGCACCACGCAGATATTGCTGAAATTCTGGATGAACTTTCTTTTGACGAAGCCGTTTACATCATCAAATTATTAGACAGTGAAAAAACCTCCGAGGTTTTAATGGATGTTGATGATGATGTGCGAGAAAAGATCTTAAAGAACCTTTCTGCTAAAGAGATTGCCGAGGAGGTTGAAGAGCTGGATTCCGATGATGCTGCCGATATCATTGGTGAGCTTTCAGAAGAACGTCAGGAAGAGGTAATGTCTCAAATAGAAGACGAAGAACACGCCAAAGAAATTGAAGAGCTTTTAGCGTATGACGATGATACTGCCGGTAGTTTGATGGCCAAAGAATTGGTAAAAGTGAACGAAAACTGGACCGTTTTGAAGTGTGTTCGAGAAATGCGTGCACAGGCAGAAGAGGTAACTCGTGTTCACTCTATCTATGTAATTGACAACGAAGGAAAACTCAAAGGAAGATTGTCTCTAAAAGATCTGTTGATCGCTTCAACCAAAACTGCCATCTCAGAGGTTTACATTCCAAAAGTAGATTACGTTTTTGCTAATGACGACTTGGATGAGGTTTCCAATAAGATGAGAAAATACGACTTGGAAGCCATTCCTGTAGTAGATGATGAACATGTTCTTCTAGGAAGAATTACCATTGACGATATGGTAGATGTTATGAAAGAAGAAGCCGATAAAGATTATCAATTAGCAGCGGGTATTGTAGAAGATGTTGAGGCGGATGATAGTATTCTGGAATTGACAAAAGCACGATTGCCATGGTTGATCTTAGGTTTATTTGGAGGTTTGGGTAGTGTGTTTATTATGGAAGGTTTTGAAAACGCGATGAACAAATACAAAGAATTGTTCTTCTTTACTCCTTTAATTGCCGCAATGGCAGGAAATGTAGGAGTTCAATCTTCTGCAATTATCGTACAAGGTTTGGCCAATGACAATGTAAAAGGAAGCTTGTGGAAACGTCTTTTAAAAGAGGTTGGCTTAAGTTTAATTAATGGTTTGGTCTTAGGGGTTATCTTGATTGCTGTGGCTCCTTTAATGGGCTTAGAGGCCAATTTAAGCTATACTGTGTCTATTTCTATGCTTTGTGTAATTATAGTAGCTTCTCTGATCGGTACTTTTGTTCCTATTATTCTAGACAAAAGAGGGATAGACCCTGCAATTGCTACTGGTCCTTTTATTACAACCAGTAATGATATTTTTGGGATCTTCTTATTCTTTATGATCGCAAAGATGATGCTTCATTTCTAAAAAATAGAAAACCCCTCGATTTGCATCGAGAGGTATTTCCTTTTTCCTTTTTCTGATTACCGTCCCCTAAAGTAACCAGCAATATTCCCTGCTTGTATTATTTTAAAAACATTCAGAGTATCAAACTTAGAAACAATAAGAGACACTACATTGCGGTTTTCTGCAGTTTAAAGTGCGATTTTCCGCAAAAAAAGATCAATCTATAATACCTAACTCCTTGGCTTTCAGAACTAAATCTGTATTATTTTTAGCATTTAGGTCGATGCGAAGATTTGCTAATTTGTTCTCAATAGCTCGGATTTTCATAAAATTTCCATCCGATTTTCTGATTTTCCCTTCCAGGTTTACAATCTTACTTTGCTTAGGAAGTTCTTTTAGAATTTGAATAGCTACCTCGTCCATTTGAATCTGAACGATGTTTCGTTTTAAGATCTTTTGGTGGATCTCGTGAGTATAAAAAGGCATGTTTTTGAGCATTTGCTGAACAGCAAAATGAAGTTCATCTCCAGAGCAATGACTTTTTAATATATAAGCATTGGGTTTTAAGTTGTTGATTACATTAAACACTCGATTGGTTTCTGTATGACCGGTAACTACGCCTATTTTAACAGGAATCTCGTCGCTTTTTACCTTTCGGATCAAAGCCTCACCACCGTCTAATTCCGACTCATCATTCAAGTTCTCAAAACTCAAGTCTGTAAACAATACATCAAAAGTATTTTCTTTCAATTTTTTGTAGGCGTCATCACAGGTGTTGCAATAAGACACCTCGTATTGATCATGCTTTTTTAAAGCATTGATAATACCATCAATCATCAAAGGATGATCATCAACAACAAGAATTTTAATCTTATCTGCCATGTATCGGAATACGTATCGTAGTTTTTGTCCCCTCTTCCGAGCTTTCTATGTCAAAAGAACCATGAATCTCTTCAGCTCGCTCTTTTAAATTCTTTAACCCAATCCCTTTTTTGCCTTTGGTTAGGTCAAACCCTTTTCCATTATCTTTCAAAAGTAGCACGATTTCTTTCTTTTCTATAGAAAAATGAATAAAAAATTTACTCGCCTCTGCATATTTGAGTGTATTTTGGAGACTTTCTCTAATACATAAATACAATGTTCTTTTGAGTGTATTATTGATTTCTTTCCAACCAATATCGTTGATTCCTTCCGTAGAAATTCTAAAAGATGGTGAAAACGAATCAGCAATTAGGTTTACGATCTGATCTTTAAAAGACACCTCATCAAAGCTTACACTACTCAATTGATGAGATAAGTTTCGTACGTTCTCTTTGATCTTTTCCAGATTGTCTGCCTCTTTTTGAAGTTCTGTTTTCGAGAGTTTTTGGTGCAGCATTCTCAGGTCTCCGGCTACCTCATCATGCAATGATTTGGCTATTTGCTGACGTTCTTCTTCACGAACAGATGCTTTTTGTAGCTGAGCTTCGTACATCAATTTCTTTCTTCTCGCTCTAAAATAAACATAACTAAAACCAAGTCCTAAAATTGCTAATCCGGAAGCCAGCCAACTAATCAGTTTTTGTTGACGTTGCCTTTCTGTTTCTCGCTCTTGTTCTTCTTTATCTATTCTAAGTTTTTCATTTTGCTTATCCTTCTTTTCCGTTTCATAACGAACTAAAGCAAATTGACCTTTTAAATAACGTTCTCGCTTATTCAAACTATCGTTTAATTGAGCGTATTCTTGATAATATTGTTTGGATTGTAAGCCATTAGTTAATTCTCCTAGTTTTAGCAGAGCAGAAAGGCGGGTTGCATTGTTATTGACTTTTTTAGCTAATTCATATCCTTTCTCTGCATGATATTTAGCTTTGATTCTATTCCCCTCTTCTAAAAACCGTTGAGAAAGACCATTGTGAGAAAGACTTAAACCGTATGTGTTCTTTGCTTTTTCTCTTAAATCTAAAATCAATAAATATTTTTCCCAAGCTTCTTGTTTTTCATCTATTTCATACAAACAATCTGCCAAGTTTCCGAGAAGGAGAATGTATTGATTAAACCTTTTTTCTTTATCTGAAATACTGTTTAAACCTAAATTTAAATATTCTATTGCTTTAGTGTGATTGCCTTCTAAAAGATAAGTGTTCCCAATATTATTTAATAAAAACAAATTCCATCCTTCTTTAAAGTTTTCGTTTTTATGTAATTTGAAAATTTCCTGAGATTTATAATATGATTTTCTAGCTTCATTATATTCCCCTAAGTTTGTGAGTATATTGCCTAGTATATTATATCCATCCCCAGTGTAACTAATTTCTTTTAAAGGTTCTAAATATCTTAATGTTTCTATAGCTACATCCTTAGCTCCTACATAATCTCTTTCGTCATTTTGCATATAAGCCATACTTAACAGCCTTCTACCTACTTCCAAAGAATCGTTAATTTGTTTGGATATGTCTTTTGATTGATGGTAATAATAGTAAGAGCTGTCTAGACGATATTGAATTCTAAATTTAAGTGCTTTAAAGTGATATATTTTAGCTAAAGAAAGTGAGTCTCCGTAGCTTTCATAAAGCTCTTTGAGAAGTATATTGGATTCTTTTAATCCTACAGTATCTCTCTTGAAGTAATAATCAAGTCCTGTTTGGATAATAGAATCTCGCTTTTGATCAATATTTTGACCAAAACACAAAAAAGAAATCAAGAAAAAAATAGGGAATAGTTTCATAAAAAAGGAAAAACACCTTTTCAGGTGTTTGATGTTTTAAAGTTTTCCGCCGCCGCCTTCTCCTCCGCCAGACCCGCCAGATCCACCAGTACCGGTTCCGCCGCCACCGACACCAGTTCCTCCAGTGTCACGAAGATTCATCATTTGTAATTCTCTGAGTGTTTTTTTAATGTCCATAATCCTTTGTTTTAGGGTTAATAATTAGGGATACTGTTCTTTAAAGTTAGAAGAATGAATGTTAAAATCAAAAGATTTTAGGAAATTTTAAGAAACAGGTCCCATAAAACTACCCCGCAGCTCACAGAGATATTCAAGGAATGTTTGGTGCCTAACTGAGGGATTTCCAGACAGTAATCTGAGGCAGAAACCACCTCTTGTTGCACGCCTTTTACCTCGTTTCCAAACACCACTGCTAGCCGCTTTTTTGGCTCTGGAGCAAAGGAATTTAGCATGATGCTCTGATCGGCTTGTTCTATAGAAGCAACTTTTACGCCTTGTTCTTGCAGTTCTTTAATCAGACTTAAGGCGTCTTCTCTGTATTCCCAATCTACAGACTCGGTAGCACCCAAAGCTGTTTTGTGAATTTCCTTATTAGGAGGTGTTGCCGTAATACCACACAAGTAGATCTTCTCAATTAAAAAAGCATCGCTGGTTCTAAAAACAGAGCCTACATTGTTCAAACTACGAATGTTATCCAACACCACAATAATGGGTGTTTTTTGAGTTTCTTTAAACTCATCAACAGAGATTCTTCCTAGTTCGTTATTCCGTAGTTTTCTCATAAAAAGTTCTGTCTTTCTTCTATAAAATCTAAGCGTTTTTTGTTCATATATTTTTGTTTCATTTGAAAATTCACCGAATACAAATGAAAAAATTCATGTACTTTTAAACGCTAATTGTTAGTGATGGTAAAACTAACTGAAAAATTCCAAAAACTTGGCAAAAACAAAAGGGAAAAAGGAGACTCCTTTAATGAAACAATACAACTCTATCAAGGCTAAATACCCTGATGCGATCCTGTTGTTTCGAGTAGGAGATTTTTATGAGACATTTGGTGATGATGCAAAAAAAGCCGCTGAGGTTTTAGGAATTATTTTAACCAAAAGAGGCGCCGGAAGTGAAAGCGAAACGGCTTTAGCGGGGTTTCCACACCACTCGCTAAATACCTATTTACCAAAATTGGTAAAAGCCGGATTAAGAGTTGCCATTTGTGATCAGTTAGAAAACCCTAAGCTGACTAAAAAGATTGTAAAGAGAGGTGTAACCGAGCTGGTGACTCCGGGAGTTTCTTTGAATGATGAAGTACTACAATCCAAGTCCAACAACTTTTTGGCTGCCGTTCATTTTGGAAAACGACTATTGGGTGTTTCTTTTTTAGATGTTTCTACGGGTGAGTTTTTATTGGCTCAAGGAAATGAAGAATACATCGATAAGTTATTGCAAAACTTTAGCCCTTCTGAAGTACTAGTTGAAAAACAGAACAAACAACGTTTTAAAGAGTTGTTTGAAGATCGTTTTTACACTTTTTATTTAGACGATTGGGTATTTCAGCAAGATTACGGAAGAGAAACCTTAGAAGGTCATTTTAAAGTAGGTTCTTTAAAAGGTTTTGGGGTAGATGAACTTACAGAAGGTATTGTAGCTTCCGGAGCCGTGTTGTACTACTTATCGGAAACACAACACAACAAACTACAGCACATTCAAAACATCAGCAGAATTGCAGAAGATCATTATGTGTGGATGGACAGATTTACGGTTCGCAACTTAGAACTGTATCATTCTACCGCTATTAATGCAGTCACTCTTTTGGATGTAATTGACAGAACGATTTCTCCTATGGGAGGTCGTTTGTTAAAGCGCTGGTTGGCACTACCTTTAAAGAATATTGAAGAGATTCAACTACGTCATGATCTGGTAAAATATATTATTGAGAATGACGATTTTAGAGAGATTTGCGAATATCAAATTCAGCAGATCAGTGATCTAGAACGTTTGGTTTCTAAGGTAGCAACAGGAAAAGTTTCTCCAAGAGAAATGGTTTTATTAAAGAACTCTTTGAAAGCCATTCTTCCTGTAAAAGAAGCTGCTTTGCAAAGCAAAAACGCTTCGGTAAAAAGTATTGGAAATCAGTTTACTGATTGTACGGATGTTATTGAAAAAGTTGAGAAAACATTGTTTGATGACGCTCCGGTAAACATCAACAAAGGAAATGCGATTGCTCATGAAGTTTCTCAAGAACTAGATGATTTACGCGCTATTTCTAATTCAGGAAAGGAGTACTTAGACAACATGTTGAAAAGAGAGACGGAAAGAACAGGAATTCCTAGTTTAAAGATCGCTTTCAACAATGTGTTTGGATATTATATAGAAGTAAGAAATACACACAGAGATAAAGTGCCTGAAGAGTGGATTCGTAAACAAACTTTGGTAAATGCAGAGCGATATATTACCGAAGAACTCAAAGAATACGAAACCAAGATCTTGGGTGCTGAGGAAAAGATTCAGGAATTAGAGCAACAGTTGTTTGCTGAGTTGGTTCAATACATCATTGAGTTTGTGAATCCTATTCAGCAAAACGCACAAACCATTGCCAAGGTAGATGGGCTATTGTCTTTTGCCAGATTGGCTATTGATAATAATTATGTGCGTCCAATTGTAGATGACAGTACTGATATCGAGATCAAAAACGGGCGTCATCCGGTTATTGAAAAGCAATTACCAATTGGAGAAGAATACATTGCCAATGATATTGTGTTGAACAGAAATCAGCAACAGGTGATGATGATTACCGGGCCTAATATGTCGGGTAAATCGGCTATTCTACGTCAAACAGCATTGATTGTTTTGCTAGCACAAATGGGTTCTTATGTTCCTGCACAGAATGCTCGAATAGGAGTGGTAGATAAGATATTTACACGTGTAGGAGCCAGCGATAATATTTCGATGGGTGAGTCGACCTTTATGGTAGAAATGAACGAGACGGCTTCTATTTTGAACAATATTTCCGACAGAAGTTTGGTCTTGTTGGACGAGATTGGTCGTGGAACATCTACCTATGACGGAATCTCTATTGCATGGGCCATTGCAGAATACTTGCACGAACACCCTTCCAAAGCAAAAACGTTGTTTGCAACTCACTACCATGAGTTAAATGAAATGACCACAACCTTTGAACGAATCAAGAATTTTAATGTATCTGTAAAAGAACTAAAAGATACTATTATCTTCTTGAGAAAACTGGTTGTAGGAGGGAGCAATCACAGTTTTGGTATTCATGTAGCTAAGTTAGCCGGAATGCCAAATCAAGTAATTCACAGAGCTTCTAAAATCTTAACTCAGTTAGAAAAAAATCATACAAACGAAGAGGTAAAAGAAACTTTAAAAGAGGTTCAGCATGACGATCTTCAATTAAGTTTTTTCCAATTAGACGATCCTTTATTAGAAGATATTCGTGAAGAAATACTATCGACCAATATAGATGCGTTAACTCCTATAGAAGCCTTGATGAAGTTAAACGAAATCAAGCGAATGTTGGTAAAGAAATAACTATCTTTGTATCGAATTATGATGGGAACTTTTTTATTTATTGGCGGACCTGAAATCTTTATCATCTTATTGATCGTGGTAATGTTCTTTGGTGCAGATAAAATTCCTGAAATAGCCAGAGGCTTAGGAAAAGGAATGAGTCAGATCAAAAATGCAACCAACGACATCAAAAAAGAGATCAACGAAAGTGCCAAAAATCAAGGTATAGATACCGATTTAGCTTCAGATATCAACAAAGAGATCAGTGAAGTAAAGGACAATATCGACGACCTAACAGGCCCTATTAAAAGAAATAGATAGTCTTACTTCACTCTTGAAATAGTCAAACCATCTCGTATTGGCAACACAACCGTTTCTACTCTTGAGTCTGTATTTAGTAGCTGGTTGTATTCTAATAAAGCTTTCGTATCTATATCTTTAGGATCTAGTTCTTCAACTACTTTTCCGCTCCACAAAACATTGTCTGATAATATGATTCCTCCTGGGTTCATTTGGTCGATTACCAAGTGAAAATAGTTGGGATAGTTAGATTTATCAGCGTCAATAAAAACAAGGTCGAATTTCTCTTCAATTGTTGGAATAATCTCTAATGCATTTCCTGCATATTGTTTGATGTTAGAACGATATCCCGATTTTTCAAAGTATTTGTTTTGAAGGTCTTCTAACTCTTCATTTTTGTCGATCGTGTGTATCATTCCTTCTTTCGCCAAACCTTCAGCAATACAAATCGCTGAATACCCTGTATAAGTCCCTATTTCTAAGACGTTCTTTGGTGCAATTAACTTAGAGATCATCGACAATACTCTTCCTTGAAAAGCACCGCTTAACATTCTTGGGTTTAAAACCTTTTGCCAGGTTTCTTTACTCAATTCTTTTAAAACTGTAGGCTCTTGTTGCGAATGAGCAACTACATAGGAATCTATTTTTTCGGGTAAGAAATTCATCTTGATGTGTAAAATACGATGCTGCTAAAATACAAAAACCCTCAGTGAGGGTCAATAAAAAACGAAGTCTATAATTATAAACTTCGTTGTATTTCTTATAAAGACAGTAGAGTTAAGCGCTTAGTTTCTCCAGCTCTTTTCTCATCTTTTCTTTCTCTTCTTCGCTCATACAGAGCGTTGCAGATTTATGTTGATCTGCATGTGCCTTTTTCTTGTACATTTTTGTAAGCAACGCGTTCTGTTTTGTATATAAAGCACAAATCTTACATTTTAAAAAATGTATGTTCAGCTTTATTTTCTCTAAAAGAGTAGCTTCACCATATTGATTTTTGTCACATATGGTCGTTGCTTCATCGCATGTGATTTCTAGCTTTTTAAACATTTCCTTAATTATTAAACCAGTTCTCCTCTAAACATTTTCTTAACTGAGTTCTAGCTCTGTGGATAATAACCCAAAGGTTTGACGGAGTTATATCTAGTTCCTTACAAATATCTTCTGTATCAAATTCTTGAATCGTTTTCATTCGAAAAACCATCGCATATTTTTCAGGCAGAAAATCTATACAATCATCTATTTGGTTGTGAAGCTCTCTTGATTCTATTCTCTTCTCTGCTTCATTTTCCCATGTTTGTGGCACCCTTTCTTCAATCCAATTTCCTTCATTATCTCCATCTTCATAGAAATTCATACGAACTTCGGCTTGCCCTTTTTTAGAGTTGATCTTTCTGTAATAATCGATGATCTTTCTCTTTAAAATAGAGATCAGCCAAGTTCTTTCTGTTGATTTTCCTTCAAAATTCTTTGCAGACTTTAATCCGGCAAAAAAGGTTTCTTGTACAAGATCCTTTGCCAAATCGTGGTTGTTAACCCTTACAATAGCATAGTTAAACAAATAGTCAGAATATTTGCTTATCCATTGGTTAGGGTCTAATTGATGTGATGCAACTGTTGGTTGGGCCATTGAATATGAAAACTCAAATATACATTATTTTTTGTCTTTTAATGCTTTGCAATTTCCTCGCCTTCTCATATCAACTAAGTAGATGATCTCCCAAGTTCCGTTGTTGTTATATAGTTGAAAGGAATTTGCTCCACAATGACTAAAGTTATCGTTTAAATAGAACTCATACGGAGTCCAAACAGAGGCAAGATTTCCATCTATTTTGATATCGTATGACAATAGTTTTTCAAAATACTTATCTGTAGGTTTCTTTTTAGAAACATTTGCCAAAAGTCGATCTCTTGTTTCTGTTCTCAACATTTTTTTTCCTTCTCTGTTGGTAAAAGTTGTTTGGATCTTAATGTCTTTATGAAGAGTTTTCTTCATAATGGTAGAATCTCCTTTATGTAATCCATCAAAAAAGGTTTCGATTACGTTTTTTATGGCGCTTTTTTCTTTTTCTTCTTGCTGTGCATTGACAATGTTTGTGCTAACTAATAGTAGTAGCAATACGATAATTCTAGACATAGTTTGTTGATTTTATGGGGTAAAACTATCAAATTTTAGCTGTTTCTTTCTTTTTCAAAATCAACATTAACGTAAGATTAACTAGATTTTGTTCTGTTGATATTTACTACTTTTACAAAATCTAAAAACAACTGACATGTCTGTAGCGAAAAAGCAATACAAAAGGATTACCACACGATCTTTAGTTGAAATGAAAGCCAATGGAGAAAAGATCTCTATGCTGACAGCTTATGATTATACCATGGCAAAAATTGTAGATGGTGCCGGAATTGATGTGATCCTTGTTGGAGACTCTGCCTCAAATGTTATGGCGGGTCATGAAACAACATTGCCAATTACTTTAAATGAAATGATCTACCACGCAAGTTCTGTTATTAGAGCTGTAGAACGTTGCTTGGTTGTTGTAGACCTTCCTTTTGGAACTTACCAAGGAAATTCTAAAAATGCCTTGGATTCTGCCATTCGAATTATGAAAGAATCAGGTGGGCACGCAGTAAAGTTAGAAGGTGGAAGTGAGATTTCTGAGTCGATTTCTCGAATTTTAACTGCCGGAATTCCTGTGATGGGTCATTTGGGTTTAACTCCACAATCTATTTATAAATTCGGAACTTATACTGTTAGAGCAAAGGAAGAAGAGGAGGCTAATAAGTTGATAGAAGATGCCAAACTACTAGAGCAATTGGGTTGTTTTGCATTGGTTTTAGAAAAAGTTCCTGCTGCTTTGGCCGAAAAAGTAGCAAAATCTATCAGTATCCCGGTTATAGGAATTGGTGCCGGTGGAGGCGTAGACGGACAGGTGTTGGTAACACATGATATGTTGGGAATGACACATGAGTTCAACCCTCGTTTTTTACGTAGATATTTAGATCTACACGCCGAAATGACCAACGCTTTTGAAAGCTACATATCTGATGTAAAAAGTCACGATTTCCCGAATGAAAAGGAACAATATTAACTCAATGTATCAATGAGATAATTGATTAATGAGCAAATGAAATAATGAAAGTTCTACATCTCGATACAAATCACCCTTTACTTATTCAACAACTTTCAGATCTTGGATTTGAAAATCATGAAGATTATACTTCCTCAAAAGAGATTATAGAGGATAAAATTCATCTGTACGATGGTGTTATTATTAGAAGTCGCTTTCGTATTGATACTTCTTTTCTAGATAAGGCTTCTCAGCTAAAATTTATTGGTAGAGTAGGTGCCGGACTGGAAAATATTGATTGTGATTATGCTGAAAAAAAGGGAATTGCTCTTATTGCTGCTCCGGAAGGAAACAGAAATGCTGTAGGAGAACATTCGTTAGGAATGTTATTATCGCTCTTTAACAAGCTTAATAAAGCGGATGATGAAGTGAGAAAAGGGTTGTGGTTACGCGAGGAAAATAGAGGTATTGAATTGGACGGAAAAACGGTTGGAATCATCGGTTATGGAAACATGGGAAAGGCCTTTGCTAAAAAACTTCGTGGGTTTGATGTTGATGTGATCTTTCATGACCTGAAAACAGGTTTATCTGATGAAAATGCTACTCAAGTTTCATTAGAAACCCTCCAAGAAAGTGCTGATGTTTTGAGCTTACATACACCTCAAACTGAACTAACCATCAATATGATCAACGAACGTTTTATCAATGCTTTTCACAAACCTTTTTGGTTCATTAATACAGCCAGAGGAAAGAGTGTGGTTACCAGAGATCTTGTTGATGCTCTTAAAGCAGGAAAAATCTTGGGAGCCGGATTGGATGTTTTGGAGTATGAAAAATCTTCGTTCGAAAATTTATTTACAGGTCTACTTCCTGAAGATTTTCAATACTTGATTGCTTCAGAAAATGTGATCCTTTCGCCTCATGTGGCGGGTTGGACTCAAGAAAGCAAGGAAAAACTAGCACAAACTATCGTAGATAAGATCAAAGCGAAATTTTGCTAAATTGCTAAGGTGAAGAAAACCATCTTTGTTTTTAGTGCTCTAATTATAGCTCTGCTTGTGCTCTTTCAACTGAGTACTTACTCGATCATTTCCGGTGATCTTGATGTTGAATTTCTGATCGCTTTTGTTGCTGTTCTGTCTTTCTTTGTCGGAATTTACTTCAATCGGAAATCCAAAAAACCTTCTTCTGAGACTCAAACCATCGATCGTAAAAAGATCAAACAACTAGAAATTACAGATCGTGAATATGAGGTTTTAGAACTCATCTCTCAAGGATTATCTAACAAAGAAATCGGTCAGAAACTCTTTTTATCCGAGAGCACCATCAAAACCCATGTTTCAAATCTTTTGGTAAAATTGAACGCGAAAAGAAGAACCCAAGCTCTCCAAAAAGCGAAAGAATTGAACATTATTCTCTAAATTTATACGAAAGGAGAAGGCTTTTGGTACTTTAGTATGAGTCTGTTTCTAAGCTGCAAAGCTACTTTTGAGTCAACAAATTCAAAAATTTATCATCATGAAAAAAACAGTTCTACGTTATGGATCTTATGGCGGTATTACTCTTGCCGTTTTATTCGTTCTTGGTTTGTATATCGGTCAAGGATTAGATTATTCTGTCAGAGAAGTTATTGGGTACACTACCATGATTCTTTCTCTTTCTTTTATCTTCTTTGCTATCAAACATCAAAGAGACAAAGAAAATGAAGGCATTATTTCTTTTGGAAGTTCTTTAAAAATTGGCGTTTTAATCAGTTTGATCGTTGCTCTTGTTTTTGGGGTTATCAACCTAGTGTATGTTGAAATTATCAATCCCGAATTTACTGCCGAGTATTATGCGCACATGGTTGAAAAATATAGAAACTCTCTTTCTGAAGTAGATTTTCAAGCAAAGTTAAAGGAGTTAGAAGCTCAAAAAGAGCTGTTTTCCAGCACTTTTATGAGTACCTTGATCATGTTCATGACCGTTTTTGTGTTAGGCTTTATAATTTCCTTAATTTCAGCATTGTTTTTACAACGTAAATAAAATATCACAGTATGAAATACGAAGCATCTTCACCAGACGATTATATCAGTCAATTGCCTGAAGAAAGGCAAGAGGTTCTTTCTAAATTAAGAGAAGTGATTAACAAAAATCTACCTAAGGGTTTTGAAGAAACTATGAGTTACGGAATGATTGGTTATGTTGTTCCACATGCAACATATCCCGGAGGTTATCATTGTGATCCCAAACTTCCTTTGCCTTTTATGAACATTGCGTCCCAAAAGAATTTTGTGGCTGTTTATCATTCAGGAGTCTATGCTCAAAAGGAATTATTAGACTGGTTTGTTGCAGAATACCCTAACTATTCTAAGAGAAAATTAGACATGGGGAAAAGTTGTATTCGCTTTAAAAAAATGGATGATATTCCTTATGATCTTATCGGTGAACTAGCAACAAAACTAACTGTAGATCAATGGATTGATATCTACGAAACGAACGTAAAAAGATAATATATGAAAAATAGAGTTACGGGAATCGGAGGCTTGTTCTTTAAGTCTGATGATCCCGGAAAAACAAAAGATTGGTATAAAAAACACTTAGGGTTTAACACAGATGATTGGGGTTGTACTTTTTGGTGGAAAGATACTGACGGAAACAAAGCTTCTACGCAATGGAGTCCGTTCCCTAAAGACACTACATATTTTGCTCCGTCTAAAAAAGAATTCATGTTTAATTACAGGGTAGAAAACCTAGTTGAACTACTTAAAGTTCTTGAAGAAGAGGGTGTGACCATCGTGGGAAAAATGGAGGAATATGATTACGGAAAATTCGGGTGGATCTTAGATGGTGATGGGAACAAAATAGAATTGTGGGAGCCAAAAGATGATGCTTTTTTATAACTTTACTCAACCAACCAATCTAAAAAAAGTATGCGAGTTGTAGACGACCAAGGAAATCCTATTCCTGAGCAACAAAGTAAAAGAGTTCTGGCCGGTGTTTTGGCAATTGTTTTTGGAGAACTCGGTATTCATAAATTCGTTTTGGGGTATACCGCAGAAGGATTAATTCAGATTGCATTAACAATTATTACCTGTGGTATTGCCGGAATTATTGGAATTATAGAAGGTATTATCTATCTAACCAAAACGGACGAAGAATTTATCTATCAATATCAAACTAACAAACGTTCGTGGTTCTAAACCTTTTAACCTATGGATATACTAACTAAATACCCTGCAGAGATCTTAATCTTGTTGTTTTTGATCGTTACTTTTCTTCAATCCGGAATTGATAAGTTGACGGATTGGAAAGGAAATTTGGATTTTATCAAAGATCACTTTAAAAATTCACCATTAAAAAACAGTGTTCCTTTATTATTGGCTGTTATCGTTTTAATAGAAGTTGTTGCTTCCGTTTTTATGATCTATGGAATTTATGAGCTTGTTACTTCTGGAGCAAAAGAATTTGCTTTGTACGGAATTGAATTATCAGCTCTCACATTAATTTTCTTATTAATTGGTCAGCGACTTGCAAAAGATTATGCCGGAGCGATGTCATTGGCAGTTTATTTTATCATTGCTGTTTTTGGAATCACTTTGCTTGTATAAGATTTTCTTATATTAAAAACAAAAAACAATAAGAGTTATTTATTTTAACCTCTTTTTTAAAGCCTTTTTAAGGCTTTTTTTATTTTTTGTAAGGTGATTTTACATTGAGGGCTTAAAAACCGCTTGAAATCTCCTTAAACAGCTTTTTAAGCGTGTTCAAGCTCGTAAATGAGTGAAGAATACTCTTTTGTTTGACTTGCTTTCAAATTTGATTTCAATCCTACCCAAAAAGCTTTCAAATAATTTGATTTTCCTGTTTTGTGTTTTTCACTTAAAAGAGAAACATAAAACGAATCGAACTTCATTGGATGAATCTTAGTTACTTTCATTTGAACAGATTCAAAAAGTCTGTGAATAGACTTTTTTGAAAAATGCCATAGGTGTCTTGGAACATCATAGGCTGCCCAGTATTCTTTATAATAGTTTGCGTCGTAACTTTTATAATTAGGAACTGCTATGATCAGCTTTCCGTTTTTGTTCAGCATTTTTTTAAGCTGTTCTAAACATTCAAACAAATTAGGAACATGTTCTAAAACATGCCACATTGTAATGACATCAAATTTTTTATCAAGAAGATGATCTAAACTTTCGTGAAGTGTCAACCCTTTTTCTTTTGCAATTTCTCGAGCAGTTGCATTTGGTTCTACTCCGGTAACATCAAATTTATTTTCTCTACAGTACAATAAAAAATCTCCATTTCCTGCTCCTATGTCTAAAACAGTTTTATTAGGCTTTCCGTTTTGAAACAATTTTCTTTTTCTTTTGAAGGATTGTTTCTTAACCGTATTGTATAAAAAATTTAGAAATGTTTTCTGTGAATTGTGATGAGATTGGTATTCATCAGATTCGTAGTACTTATCAAGATCAGCCGGAATTGGAGATGTTACCAACATCTCATTTTGTTGATTGAGCATGATCTCATACGTTTCGTTTGAGACCAAATGGTCTTTGCAGTTTAAAAAAGGAACAACCCCCCTATGAAGTTCTTTTTCTTTCATTTGATGAATTTAAACGATGTTCCACATGGAACATTAATTAAAAACCGCAATTCTTACCTTCCCATATGCACTAATAAAACGGAAATATCGCTAGGCGAAACTCCACTAATTCTACTTGCTTGTGAAATGGTTGTTGGTTGAATTTTGGTCAGTTTTTCTCTAGCTTCATAAGACAAAGATTTTACATTGCTGTAATTAAAAGCTTGGGGGATTACAACATTTTCCAATCGATTTAGTTTGTCTGCATTAGCTTTTTCTTTCTCTATGTAGCCAGAGTATTTTAAATGTATTTCTACTTGTTCTATAATAATATGATCAATTTCTTCAGCGGCAATAAACTCTTTTAAAGCTTCTAAGTTTTCAAAATCTGAAAGTGTTAACTGTGGCCTTGCAGCAATCTTATAAAACTTCATAGATTGCTTAATTGGTGTTAAACCTTTCTTCTCTAAAACCGGATTTATTTGTTCTTTAGAAACGCTTGTTTCTTCTAGAAATTGAATTAGTTTGTGTGTTTTTTCTCGCTTCTCAATAACCTTATTCATTCGTTCTTCAGATGCCAACCCTAACTCATAAGAGATTGGTGTTAGTCTCAAATCAGCGTTGTCTTGTCTTAATAAGGTTCTGTATTCAGCTCTTGAAGTAAACATTCTATATGGTTCTTCCGTTCCTTTGGTGATTAAATCATCAATTAAAACTCCTATATAAGCTTCACTTCTTTTTAAAACAAAAGGTTCTTTTTCTTGAACTTTTAATGCTGCATTTACACCCGCCATTAATCCTTGAGCCGCTGCTTCTTCATAACCCGTAGTTCCATTAATTTGTCCGGCAAAGAATAAGTTTTCAATTAGCTTTGTTTCTAAAGAATGCTTTAATTGAGTTGGCGGAAAGTAATCGTATTCGATTGCATATCCGTATCTAAAGAATTTCACATTTTCAAATCCCGGAATTAAACGGATCGCTTTGTCTTGAATATCTTCTGGTAAAGATGTTGAAAATCCATTCACATAAATTTCAACAGTATTCCAACCTTCCGGTTCTACAAAAATTTGATGTCTTTCTTTTGAAGCAAAACGATCGATCTTATCTTCAATAGATGGGCAATATCTTGGTCCTGTAGATTGAATTCTACCATTAAACATTGGTGATCTATCAAAGCCATCTCTTAACAAATCATGAACTTCTTTGTTCGTATAAGTTAAATAGCAAGAACGTTGTTTTGTTAACGGCGAGGTTTCTATATATGAAAAGGTTTCAGGATTATCATCACCAGGTTGTTCATCCATTTTAGAATAGTCAAGAGATCTTCCATCTACTCTTGGAGGTGTTCCTGTTTTCATTCTCCCAGACTCAAATCCTTTAGCAACTAAATCTTCAGTAATTCCGGTTGAAGAACTTTCTCCGGCTCTACCTCCACCAAATGTTTTTTCTCCAATATGGATCAAACCATTCAAAAAAGTTCCGGCAGTAACAATAACTGTTTTGGATTTTATTTCTAAACCAAGGGCTGTTTTTACTCCTACAATTTTATCTCCATCGAAGATTAGTCCGTTCACAGAGTCTTGGTAAAAGTCTAAGTTTTCTGTTTGCTCTAACATGTTTCTCCAAGTCTCAGCAAACATCATTCTGTCTGATTGAGCTCTTGGACTCCACATTGCAGGTCCTTTAGATTTGTTAAGCATTTTGAATTGGATAGCGGTCTTATCTGTAACAATTGCACTATATCCTCCTAATGCGTCAATCTCTCTTACAATTTGACCTTTTGCAATTCCACCCATAGCCGGGTTACAACTCATCTGAGCTATATTCTGCAAGTTCATTGTAATCAACAAAGTCTTTGCTCCCATGTTGGCACTTGCTGCGGCAGCTTCACTTCCGGCATGTCCACCACCTACTACTATTACATCATATGTTGTCTCAAACAAACTCATAATCGTTCCACGTGAAACAAAAAAAATTAAAATATTGATTATCAGTTATTTAACTGTAACAAACATTCGTTTTCTTTGTTTCTCATCTCTTTTTTCTCCTCTTCTGTTTTATCCTTAATTCCTAAATAGTGTAAAACACCATGTATCATTACTCTATGTAACTCATTGTCAAAGGTAACACTAAATTTTTCAGCGTTTTCTTTCACTCGTTCAACAGAAATATAAATATCTCCGCTAATCGTCTTTCCAAGGGTGTAATCAAAACTGATAATATCTGTGTAAGTGTCATGTTGAAGGAACTCAACATTGATCTTATGAAGATACTCATCATCACAAAAAATGTAATTGAGTTCTCCTAGAGTAGATCCTTCATTGGTAACGATCTTCTCTATCCACGAAGAAGCACGTTCTTCATTATCTAATACGAAATCAGTTTCGTAATTAAATTGTATCATTTTGTCCCCTTTTTTGAGAAATACTCTTGTACTTTTTTCTCAAAATTTTCCTGCAAAGGTAATGATTGTCTGTTTAATATTTCTATTTGGTTGTAAAAGCGTTTTTTAAACTGAAGTTCTTTCGCTTTTTTCTTTTGGTAAGCTCTTGTATTGGTGTTGGATTTTCTCTTTTTATCCTTTCCTTGTTCAAATGCTGCTTTGTCTAATTTTAATAGTTCATATTCTAATTGCTGCATTCTTTGTAGTGTTCCTTGATTGAATCCTTTTTCTAGAATTTCGTTTTCCAATTGCTCCATGGTTTTCAATGCTTTTTTCGCATTTCCGGCTCCTTCTCCACCCTCTTTAATTGCGTCTTCCAACTCTTGTCGCAAAGCTTGTTGTTGTTGATATATTCTAAACAGATCACCATTCAATCTTTCGTCTTGGTTTTCGTTTCCTTCTCCTTGTCCGTTATTCTGTTTATTTCCGTTCTTTCCTTGTTTTCCTTCTTGTCCTTTTTGATCTTGTTTTCCTTTGCCTTTTTGCATTCCTTTCTGCATTTGTTCAGAAAGGCCTTGTTGTTTCTGAATCAAATCAGGAAGGCTAAACGATTTTCCTTTTCCCTTACCTTTTCCTGATGAGCTCATGCTATTTTGCATATTGTTGAGCATATCACTTAAAAAGTCAGATAGGTTGTTCGCAGAAGTCATTACATATTGCTGATTGGAAATTCCGCTACTAAACCTGTTCTCGGCAAAATTCTCTAACGATTGTCCTAAGTTATAATGTGCGCTGGAAAGATCTGTTTGAATCTTTGTTGATAGTTGCGGTACTCTCATAGAAAGTACATACAAGCTATCATCAATATGTTCAAAATAGGTTTTGATCTCGTTTTGTTGTTTGATCCTTTTTCCAAAGTCTGGGTGTCTTACTGAAATCTCATCAAACTGATTCATCAAATCTTCTTGCTTAAAAGAAAATGTTACTAGGTTTTCTAAGATTTTCCTTAGATCGTCAATATTCTCATCAAGCGTGTTTGCCTGCATATCTGCCATAGCTTGTTGCATTTGCTGGCTCATCTGCTTCATTTTCTTAGAAGCTTTCTTTTGGTTCTTTTTTGCTTCTCCTTTTTGTTGTTCTTGTAGTTTTTGCTCAGACTTATTCAAATCTTCTTTGGTTTCTTCCTGTTCTTCTTCCATCTCAGGAATTTCCATCGGTTCTTTTAGCTTCTCATTGTCTTTCTGAAGTTCTTTCAACTCTTCCGAGATCTTATCAAATTCTTTGTTAATCTCTTTTTGTTGTTTAAGTGCGTTTTCTTTATTGTTGTTAATGCTATCTTGCTTCTTAGATAATTGATCTAATTTATTGGCAATTTGCATTGTTTTTTCTTCTACGTAATAACGCTTCGTTAACTCTAAAATTCGCTCTAAACTTCTTTCTTGCTGTTTGTTTTCTTGTGAAAGTTGCTTTGCTTTTCTTACCAACTCTTCTTTGTTCAGCTTGTCAGCCATCTTTTGAAGTTCATCCAAAAGCTTCTGTTGTTTGTTTAGTTTTTTGAGCTCGTCTATTCGTTTTTGAAGTTCTTGCTTCTTTTCTTGAAGTGTTTCGTTCTCTTCTTTTCTTTCATCTAAGGTTTCTTGAAGGTTCTCTGTTTGACGCTCCATCATTTGCTTGTACTGCTGTTGCCTTTTGATGAATTCATCAACCTTCTTTTTATCATTCCAATTGATGTCTTTTTTGTTTTGTATCTCCTTTTGAAGTTGATCTAAAGCTTTCTTTTGGTCTTTTTGTTTTTGAATGGACTTCTCTAGATCATTGATTGTATTTCTTTGATCTTCTAAAATCTCTTCATTGATCTCTTCTTCTGATTTTTGTCTATAGCTGAATTTTTTACTGATGGCTTTTTTCTTTCCATTTACTCCATCATTGTCAAAAACACGGAAAAACAATTCATAATCTATCCCTTCTTCTAAATCCAATCCGTCAGGAAATTGGTAAAAGAATGTCTGTATATTTTGTTTATTAATATCAAGTGAAACTGTCTTTTTAATAGCGGGATTGTCTTGATCATAGTAGACCAACTCTAACTTACTAATTCCGTAATCATCCGATATTTGACCTGCAAATTGAGCATCTCCTCTTGAAATACTATCAATATTAGATTGAACCACAATAGAAGGGAATTCATCTTTTACGATCTTAATTGCATAAGGTAATTTTTCATAGTCTTTTAGCTCTTTGTTAGATGAACTTATTTGGTATGAAATGTTCTTACGAATATTCTTTTTGTAACTATAGGTATTGTCTTTGATTTGGTTAAAAGCAAATCTCTTGTTGTTCTCTATAAAAATAACGGAATCTGTTTGATGTGTGCTTACCTCCCATTCTACTTTTGTTCCTTCAGGAACCAACAGGTTTCCGCTATTATCTACAACTTCATCTTTTTTTTGTGTATAAGTAGGATAATCTAAGTTGAGCACTATGTTTTGAATGGTAGGTGTTTTAATTACAGAAAGCGTTTGTGTTTTTGATTTAACATCATTCGCTTCAACATAAAAATCTATCGGTTTGGTAACATTGGTAAACGTAAATACAAAAACACCATTGGTTTTTTCTTGCATAAAATACGTTTGTCCATTGTAAAAGATCTTAGCTTCTTCAGGAACCAAATCACCAATAGTAGTCACGGCAAGAGTAAATGATTTTCCCTGGATTACTTCTAAAACTTCTGTTTCAAACTCGAAGTGAAAAGGAGCAGGAGGTATGTACTCTGTTTTGTAATTAACAACTCGAGAAAAACTGTTAGATAAGTCTTTGCTTGTTCCGCTTACCAAAGAAATGATCCAAATCAACACAGGAATAGACAGATATTTGGCATACTTCACATTCTTCTGAAAATTGATAGCTCTGGTAAATGGTATAGGTTGTAATTCTTTGGCTTTTTGTTCAATACTCGCTAAGATCAATTCTGTTTCGTTATTCTCTCTTTTGAGTTGAAGTATGTTTAAAAGCTTATCTCTTACTTCAGGAAAATAGTCTCCAATGATCTTAGAGGATTGTATTTCTGAAAGTCCTACTTTGAATTTTACTAAGTGTATGATCGGAGTTATGATAAACCTGAATAATAAGTACGCCTCAACTCCAATAAACAACCAAAACAATACTGTTCTTGAAATAGGTTCTAACCATAGAAAGTATTCTATATACACAGTAAAAAGAAAATACAAGAGACCTAATGAGCTAAAGAGAATCGCTCCTTTGATCAACTCATTGGTATAATACTTCTTGTAAAACCCTTCTAATTTTCGTTGTATGTTATTGAATTCCTTCATGAACCTATAAAAATAGCATATTTTGAAGTGTTGTTTTTCAAAATTTATGTTAAAGCTGCTTTCCTTTTATTTCTTGACAGAGAAAAGTATCTTTGCCGCATAAATTGAAGAGGAATGAATTCTAATGTTCGTGTACGTTTTGCACCAAGTCCTACCGGCCCATTGCACATGGGAGGAGTAAGAACTGCTTTGTATAATTATTTGTTTGCTAAAAAACATGGTGGAACTTTTATTTTAAGAATAGAAGATACCGATCAAACTCGTTATGTAGCCAATGCTGAACAATATATTATTGATTCTTTGAATTGGTGTGGAATTCCTTTTGATGAAGGTCCTGCTTCTACATCGCTCAGCACAAGTGGAAAAGGTGATTTTGGTCCTTATCGTCAATCTGAAAGAAAGGATTTATACAAACAATATGCTGATGAATTGATTGCTAATGAACAAGCGTATTATGCTTTTGATACTTCAGAAGAATTGGATGCACATAGAAAGCAACACGAACAAGAAGGAAAAACCTTTATTTACAATTGGCACAACAGAGAAAAAGGTCGTTTGGTAAATTCTTTGGTTTTATCAGAAGAAGAAGTTCAGAAAAGAATTGATTCTGGAGAGAATTATGTGATTCGTTTTAAATCTCCTCAAGATGAAACCATCTTTTTAGAGGATGAAATAAGGGGAACCATCAAAATAGATACAAATACTCTAGATGATAAGGTTTTGTTCAAGTCTGATGGAATGCCTACCTATCACCTAGCAAATATTGTAGATGATCATTTGATGGAGATCAGCCATGTAATCCGTGGCGAAGAGTGGCTACCTTCTCTCCCACTTCACGTACTTTTATATCGTGCTTTTGGATGGGAATCTCCTAAGTTTGCTCATTTGCCATTGATCTTAAAACCTGTTGGAAAAGGAAAATTAAGCAAGCGTGATGGAGATAAGTTAGGTTTTCCTGTATTTCCTTTGGCATATACCAATGAACAAACCAACGAAGTTTCGCGTGGATACAGAGAAGATGGATATTTTGCCGATGCTTTTGTAAATATGTTGTCTTTTTTGGGATGGAACCCGGGAACTGAGCAGGAAATCTTTTCTTTAGAAGAATTGGTTGAAGCATTTGATTTGAAAAGAGTAAGTAAATCAGGAGCAAAGTTTAACCCTGATAAAGCTAAATGGTTCAATCAACAGTATTTACAACAAAAAGAAAATAGTGTTCTCGCAGAAAATTTCCGTTCTTTGTTGGTAGAAAAAGGAATTGAAACAGATTCATCTTATGTAGAGAGAGTAGTTTCTTTGATTAAAGAACGTGCTGTTTTTGTTGCTGATTTCTGGGATTTAGGTGCTTTCTTTTTTGAAACACCTGCCGGATATGATGAAAAAGCAGCAAAAAAACAATGGAAAGAAGGAACTGGCACGTTATTGGATGAATTGAGTAGCGTAATTAATTCTATTGAAGATTTCTCTTCTGCTAATATTGAAACTTTAGTAAAGGAATGGATTACTCAAAAAGAAGTTGGATTTGGTAAAGTAATGCAGCCATTACGATTGAGTTTGGTTGGTGCTTTAAAAGGTCCTCATTTATTTGATATTATAGAGATGATCGGAAAGGAAGAAACCCTTCATCGAATTCAAAAAATTATAAAAGAATTATCATGAAAAAAGTTTTCACATTAATGCTCTTTTTGCTTGTTTGTTTTTCTATGCAAGCACAGTTTATAGGTAGAGGTGTAGATCCTCGTTTAACATCGAGGCAACGTCCGACAAATGATAAACTCCCTGAGTTTAATGTGTTAAAAGCTGTTGGATTGGTTACATACGACTACGAACGTGTAATTAAAAAATCCGGTGTAAAGAAGAACAGTGAAACCGCTAAAAAGGTTAAAAGTATCATCACAAAATTCAATCGTGACTTGAATGGTATCAAGCGTATTAATTCATTTACCATGAATAGTATGAAAACCACTGTTGAAGCTACTCAGAAAAAAGCAGTAAATTCTGGTGATTTTTCCAAAATCTCACAAGTTAAAAAAGACATGGATGCTGCTTTTAAACCTATAATTGAAGCCATTAAAAAGAAAGACGAAGAACTAGATGCTTCGTTAGAAAAAGTGCTTTCTAAAAAGCAATACAAGAAGTGGATCAAGTATAAAACTAAGAAAAAGAAGAAGTAACCTTCTCTATTACAATTTTGTAACGTTTTCTTTTTTTTGCGTCTAGTAATATAGATACGTATTTCTCGTATCTTTATACAACTATTAATTTTTAAAAAAAGAACGTTATGAACCCAACTATGTACATTCTTGGGGCTCTCGCAGTCCTAGTAATTCTTTCTGCTTTCTTTATTGTAAAGCAACAAACCGCTGTTGTTATCGAAACTTTTGGAAAATTCAGTAGTATCAGACAATCTGGTCTGCATATGAAAATTCCTTTAGTACAAAGAATAGCAGGTCGTTTAAGTCTTAAAATTCAACAATTGGATGTGATTGTTGAAACCAAAACCTTAGATGATGTATTTGTAAAACTAAAAGTTTCAGTACAATTTAAAGTAATCAGAGATAAAGTATATGATGCTTTCTATAAACTGGATTATCCACATGATCAAATCACATCTTATGTATTTGATGTAGTTCGTGCAGAGGTGCCAAAAATGAAATTAGACGATGTCTTTGTAAAAAAAGATGATATTGCCATTGCAGTAAAAGCAGAATTGAATGATGCTATGATGGAATACGGTTATGACATCATTAAAACGCTTGTAACGGATATTGATCCTGATGCGCAGGTGAAGGCAGCTATGAACAGAATTAATGCCTCAGAACGTGAGAAAATCGCTGCTCAGTTCGAAGGAGATGCGCAACGTATCTTAATTGTAGAGAAAGCAAAAGCTGAAGCAGAAAGTAAACGTTTACAAGGACAAGGTATTGCTGATCAAAGAAGAGAGATTGCACGTGGATTGGAAGAGTCTGTAGAAGTTTTAAATAAAGTAGGAATCAACTCTCAAGAAGCATCAGCTTTAATTGTTGTTACACAACATTATGATACGTTACAATCTATTGGAGAAGAAACGAATAGTAACTTGATCTTACTTCCTAATTCACCTCAAGCAGGAAGTGATATGTTAAACAATATGGTAGCTAGTTTTACAGCTAGTAATCAAATAGGTGAGGCTATGAAGAAAGCTAAAAATAAAAAGAACACTGATGAATAAGACACTTATAACAGTCTTACTTTTTCTTCTTGTCTCATCACCTTTTTATTCACAAACAAAGAAAGATGCTTTAAAAGACGCTAAAATTGTGGCGAAAGCGACTTTAGAGTTGGATATCAATACTATTTTAGAGCATACCTTTCCTTCTATTTTAGATATTATGGGAGGTAAAGAGAAAGCAAAGAACTTATTAAAAACAACTTTTGATGGTATGATACAACAAGGGTTTGTTTTTGAAAAAGTAGAAGTTGTTTCTGTCTCTGATATTGTAGAAGAGCAAGGTGAACATAGGTGCTATGTAGAGAACTTTAATCAGATGAAAATAGGAGATACTCGAATAAAATCGAAAAGTTTTCTCTTAGGTATTTACGATAAAAAGAATAAAAAATGGTTGTTCTTAGAAGCTGATGAAATGAAAAATAAGGCGCTTTTAGAACAAATATTACCGGGATTTAAAACCAGTTTAAAAATCCCAGAAGACGAAGTAAAAACAGAAAAAATAAATTAAGTATGATTTTATCAACAACAAACAACATCGACGGAAAACCAGTACAAGATTATTTAGGATTGGTTACAGGAGAAACTATTATTGGAGCGAATATCTTTAAAGATATTTTTGCAGGAATCAGAGATATTGTAGGTGGTCGTTCTGGATCTTATGAGCGTGTGTTACGAGAAGCAAAAGACACTGCTCTTAAAGAGATGACAGACAATGCTATGCGAATGGGAGCTGATGCTGTAATAGGTATTGATCTGGATTATGAAACGGTGGGTGCTAATGGAGGAATGTTAATGGTAACAGCCTCCGGAACTGCAGTAAAATTATAAACAACAAAAAACCGAAGATTACTCTTCGGTTTTTTTTATTTCTTTTCTTCTAATTTCTCGTCTTCTTTATCTTCTCTGGAAGCTTTCTTGAATTCCTTAATTCCTCCACCTAGTCCTTTCATCAACTCAGGAATCTTTCTTCCTCCAAATAATAATAGAATTGCTAAAGCAATGATCAACCAAGATCCTCCACTTGGCATTCCTAATAAAAACATGTTTAACGCTGTCATTTCAATGTTGTTTTATGCTGCAAAGATACAAAAACCAATCAATTAATCTACTTGCTTAATGATTCCTCCTGCAACCTTTTTGTCTTTGATCACTTCTGGATTCCCTTTGTAAAAGATAGATCCTCCAAAACTAACTTTAGCGTTTAAGGTTTCTCCGGCAGAAACTTCTGCTTTAGCTCCCGATCCGGCTCTTATAGAAGTATTATCTGAAACAGTTAAACCATATCCGTGATAAATACCGTAAAGATCTACATCAATATCTTGGTTTTTAGAACTACCAGTTAGTTTGATAATACCTCCTGAAGAAGATTTTACCTTCAAATGCTTAGTTTTGATCACTAAGTTTATAAATGCTCTTTCTTGAGATTTTACCTCTAATTGTTGTTGTTCTATATTATTTCCGGTAATGGTAGCACCTTCATTTCCATCAATAATCTTGATAGGTTTATTATAATATAACTTCACATTTACCTTGCCGTCTGCAGACAGATCCGGGAATTTTAATGTGAGTTTCAAAACATTGTTAGAGTTCTTTACTTTTACTTTTTCTGCTTTTTCTCCGGTAATTTCTATTTTTTGCTCATCAGATTTGATCAACTCAACTTCAATTCCGTTATAAACTTTTAACTTATCAAAATCTCCTAATTGTTTTGTAACAGTTGTTTGGGAGATTAATATACTACTGGAAAAAATAGCTATAACAAACAATAATCTTTTCATGAGTTCTGGTTTTGGTTAGGGAAACTTTCAATAATTATACCATTATAAAGACAAAGTTGGCAATTTATTGTAGCAGTTAGGGTTAAATTATACTTAATCTTCGATCAAATCGAAGTCTAAATGTTTTCTTTCTAAATCTGTGTGTTTTACTTTCACAATAACTTCATCACCTAATTGATACATATGCTTTGTAGATTGTCCAACAATCGCAAATTGTTTTTCATCAAAAATATAATAATCACTCTTAATATCTCTAATTCTCACCATTCCTTCACATTTATTAGATACAATCTCTACATAGATTCCCCATTCAGTAACTCCAGAAATAACTCCCGGGAATTCCTGATCTCTGTGATCTTCCATATATTTTACTTGCATATACTTAATGGAATCTCTTTCAGCTTTTGCTGCCAATTCCTCCATTTTTGATGAATGTTTACATTTTACTTCATAATCTTCTGCTTTCGGAGAATTTCCTTCATCTAAATAGTGTTGTAACAAACGATGTGTCATTACATCCGGATAACGTCTAATTGGAGAGGTAAAGTGCGAATAATAATCAAATGCCAAACCATAATGTCCAATATTCATTGTTGTATAAGCAGCTTTACTCATAGAACGTATTGCTAAAGTTTCTACCATGTTGGATTCTGCTTTTCCGTGAACATCTTTTAACAACTGATTTAAACTTTCTGTTGTACTCTCTCGTGTTTGTGTATTTAGTTTGTAACCAAACTTAAAAACGATGTTTTGTAATGCTGCTAATTTTTCTACATCCGGTTCGTCATGCACACGATATACAAAAGTTTTGTTGGTAGGTCCTCTCCTACCTTTTCCAATAAACTCAGCTACTTTTCTATTGGCTAACAACATAAATTCTTCAATTAATTTGTTAGCATCTTTTGCTTCTTTAAAATATACTCCGGTTGGATTTAAGTGTTCATTTAAATGGAACTTTACTTCTATTCTATCAAAAGAAATTGCTCCTGATTTCATTCGTTTTTGACGAAGAATTTTAGCTAATTCATCTAGTTTTAAAACAGCTTCTACTATGTTTTCATCTACTTCATATGTTTCTCCTGTTAATGAAACATTTTCTGGAACAATATTATTTTTATTTTCAATAATTGCCTGTGCTTCTTCGTAAGCAAAACGCTTATCAGAATAGGTAACTGTTCTTCCAAACCATTGATCTACAATTTCTGCTTTTTCATTTATTTCAAAGACAGCAGAAAAGGTAAGTTTCTCTTCATTAGGTCGTAAAGAACACACTCCGTTAGATAGCATTTCCGGTAACATAGGTACTACCCTATCTACTAAATATACAGATGTAGCTCTGTCATATGCTTCTTTATCCAATTCTGTTCCCGGTTGAACATAATGAGATACATCTGCAATATGAATTCCTACTTCATAATTTCCATTTTCGAGTTTGGTAAAAGATAAAGCATCATCAAAATCTTTAGCATCTTTTGGGTCAATCGTAAATGTAAGATCTGATCGCATATCTCTTCTCTTTGAAATTTCCTCTTTCGTGATCTCTACAGACAATTTAGAAGCATCGTCTTCTACATGTTTAGGAAACTCATAAGGAAGTCCGTATTCTAATAAAATCGAATGGATTTCTGTATCATGATCTCCAGGTTTTCCTAATACTTGAGTGATTTTACCAAACGGATTTTTAGAGTTATCCGGCCAATCTGTTAGTTTCGCTACAACCTTATCACCATGCTCAGCTCCATTAATTTTGCTTTTTGCTATGAAGAAATCAACAGGAATTCGTTCATTATCCGGTAAAACAAATCCAAAGTTCTTACTCATTTGAAGCGTTCCTACAAATTCTACTTTAGATCTCTCTAGGATCTCTACAACATCTGCTTCTAATTTGTTACTTCTTTTTCTCTTATACACATATACACGAACTGTATCTTCATGCAGTGCTTTGCCTAAGTTTACAGAAGGAATGAAGATATCAGCTTCAAAATCATCACAAATGAAATAAGCATTTCCGGTTCTGGTTACATCTACAGTACCAATAAAATATTTTCTGTCTTCATTGATCTGATATTTTCCTCTATCAATTTCTTTGATCTTTTTGTTAGCTTTAAGTTCTGCTAATTTTTTAAGTATTTGGGTTTTACCATCTGTATCGGTAACACCCATTTTTGCTGCAATTTGTTTGTAATTATAAAATTTACTACTGTCTTCATTCAGGATCTTAAAGATATTTCTGGTTAGATCTTTAATTACCTTTCCTTTTTTCTTGTACATTTTTTTCTTTCTACTCATATATCTTTCTTCTTTATATATTGTGTACAAAGTACAAATTAATCTTTGTCTGTAATTATTAAGAAACAGTTATGATTCTATTTTGTACTTTGCTTGCTTAATTATTCATTTTTATGTCTCTTAAAGAGAATTCTCACACATCTTCTTCCTGGTTTCTTATTGTAAATCCTAATTCTGGAGTTCGTAATTTTTCAAAAGCTTGGAATCGTATTCAGCAAATTTTAAAACACAAGGAGATAGATTTCTCTTTTTCATTAACTCAACATTCTAAACACGAGATTTCTCTTGTTCAGGAATCTTTAAAACGAGGCTTTAGGAAAATCATATCTGTAGGTGGAGATGGAACCCTACATCATGTTGTGAATGGAATTATGACGCAAAGATATGTAAAAACTTCAGAAATAAAACTAGGTGTTATTCCAATGGGAACCGGAAATGACTGGATTAAGACCTATCAAATTCCAAATTCTATTGAAAAATCTATTGATGTTTTAGTTGAAGATCATACTGAATATCAAGATATTGGATTGATCAATCATACAAATAATCAAAAAGAATATTACATCAATGTTGCCGGTATTGGCTATGACGGATATGTTGTTAATAAGTTGAATTCTTTAAAGAAATTTGGACCTATTGCATACTTATTAAGTGGTTTGTATGGATTGTTGTTCTATAAAAAGACATCTTATCAGATCAAAATCAACGATCAACTCATTGAAGAAAAGTGTTTGATGGTCTTATTTGGACTTTGTCAATATTCCGGAGGTGGAATGCAAATGACTCAAGATCCGGATCCTAAAGATGGACTATTAGACATAACCATTGCAAAGAACTTCTCTTTTTTTGATCTGGTTTTTAACTTACCTAAACTATACAACGGTCAAATAGTCAACCATAAAAAAGTGATTAATTACAAAGCTACTTCTTTAGAAATACAAGAAAATAAAGAGCAACATTCTTATATTGAGGCAGATGGAGAATTGCTAGGAAAAGGATCTTTAAACGTATCTATTATACCTAATGCAATACAAATTATAATTCCAGCTACTCAATAATCAACTTATGCTTAAAAATTCCTAAATCTGTATATACTTTAACAAAGTAAATACCTGATGATAAATCGTGAATACTAGTGTTTATATCTGTCGATGTTTTCACTAATTGACCTAATTGATTATATATTTTTGCTTTTTGTAATTGAATTCCTTCCTTTAGTTGAATGGTAAACTCATTATTTGTTGGGTTAGGATAAAAAATGGTTTCTTGTAATGATAGATCGTTTGTTGATAATATTTCTGCTATACTATATACTCCAACATAACCGGTATTAGGTGCACTACTATCATCATCATGAGGCGCACCAACAGCAACAATAGAACCATCGGAACTTAAACTCACAGAAGTACCTGCTGTTGAATCAAAATTACCAACTATATTCATTCCTAATTGCTCCCATATTTCTAATGTATTATTATATCTGTAAATTTTAACTTGACCTCTTAAACCATTACTTCCTCTAGCACCAATAGCTACAATAGAACCGTTAGAAGATAAACTTACTGAAACTCCTGAATCATCTACAGCAAATTCACCATCTATATCATTTCCTAGTTGTTCCCAATCTCCTGAATTAGAATCATATCCATAAATTCTAACATGACCAGAACTTGGTCCACTTCCGTTATTAAAAGGTGCTCCAATAGCCACAATAGAACCATCTGACGATAAGCTTACAGAATAACCCGAATCATCATTACTAGACTCGCCAGGAATCGTAGAACCTTGTTGTTCCCATACATCAGTGTTTGTATTATAAGTATATATTTGAACTAATCCAGAACGAGAACCACCTTCAATTCCTGATATTGCACCTATTGCTAATGTATGCCCATCTGAAGACAAGCTTACTGAAAAGCCAAATCTACTTGAGTTTCCAATTATTATATCTGAACCTAATTGCTCCCAAATACTAGTATTGGTATTGTAAGAAAACACATTTACTTTTCCATTATCTATATTATGAAAAGGTGCTCCGATAGCTACTATAGTGCCATCTGAATTTAAACTTACCGAATGTCCAGATTGATCTCCGCTTGATGCACCATTTATATCATTTCCTAATTGTTCCCATGTATTGTTATTAGTATTGTATGAATACGTACGAACTAGCCCCTCGTTATTTGAACCATTAAAACGCTCACCAATTGCTAAAATAGAGCCATCATTTGATAGATTTACAGAATATCCTGCTTGATTGCCTGCTGCCGCTCCTAAAATATCATTTCCATGTTGCTCCCAGCTTAGTGTACCGTTATTAAACTTGTACACACGAATAAGGCCTGCATCTTGACCATTCATATCATTTAAAGGAGACCCTATAGCTACAATGGTGCCATCTGAACTTAAGCTTACAGAATATCCAGATTCATCACCACCAGAAACTCCAGTTATGTTATTTCCTAACTGGGTTTGACTAAAAATATTTAAAGTTGTGAAGAGAATACCACAAAGTAATAGTTTTTTCATATAATTTTTTAGTTGAATTGATTTGCAAAGAAAGGTTAATAAAGTTAAAAAAATCTTAAGAAAATTGTAACGATTGTTAAAATACGTCGTCTTTACTATAAGAAACAATCTCTTTTAAGTGAAAGACTTACGTAAAATAATAGCTCTATTTATCTTCATCTTTGTTGTAGGAACAGCAATTACTATTGCTTCTATTAACAACAAATTAGAGCAAAAGAACACTATAGAGACGGTTGAAATTTCCAAAGACTCTACAGATTCAACCCAATCAAAAGACAACAAGGATAAAAAAGCAGTTTAATCAAACAACGGTTTTATCAACGTTATTAACATTCTTATTTATTATAATCTTTTTCTTCTTTTTTTAAAATTTAAATATGATTGTTATTATAGATTGTGAATATTCACAATAAAAACTGAGTTATATTTTTTGATTTGTTACTTATTAAAAAAGGTTCACAGGTTATGAATATGGTAATGTCTTAGAAATCAAAGAAATTTTTAGGTTATTAACAAAAGTTATAAACATCAATAAACAGCTTTTTTTGAATTTCTTATTTGTTGTTAACTGTAAATAAATTGTAAATTTTATGTTGATAAATGTTCATTAAAAAAGAAAAAAACTTGTTGCATATCTAAAAGAAACTGTGGTATTGTAATTAATTTCTAGAAAATCAAATTTATTTTTAAAAATTTACTGATAGTTCTTAACATTAAGATAAAACTTATTAAAAGCTTCTATTTGAACAGGTTATTAAGAAAATGAAAAAAATGAATTTTTAAACCTGTTAATAACGGAGGCTATTTGTATTTTTGTAAGCAACAACACAATTAAAACCAACACATTATGAAGATTTCCATAGGAAATGATCACGCAGGAACAGATTATAAGTTTGCAATTGTAAAATTATTAGAATCAAAAGGGATTCAAGTTGAAAACTACGGAACCGATTCTTTTGATAGTGTAGACTATCCGGATTTTGTACACCCGGTAGCCAAAGATATTGTTGAAAAACGCTCAGATTTTGGAATTTTAATCTGTGGAAGCGCCAATGGTGTGGCCATGACAGCCAATAAATACCAAGAAGTAAGAGCCGGTTTGTGTTGGACAAAAGAAATTGTTGAATTGATAAGACAACACAACAACGCAAATATCTTATGTATTCCTGCACGATTTACTGCAATACCTCAAGCACTTCAAATGGTAGAAACCTTTTTAGCAACAGAATTTGAAGGAGGTAGACATCAAAACAGAGTCAATAAAATTCCCGCTTGTTAATGGTAAAATTTACAGTCAAAATATTTGACGAATTAACAGCTGTTGAAATGTATGAAATGCTCCGATTACGTTCTGAGGTTTTCGTAGTAGAACAAGACTGTGTATATCAAGATATAGACAACAAAGATCAAAAAGCATATCACGTATTAGGATATAAAGAGGATATCTTGGTGGCTTATTCTAGAATATTCGATTCCGGTTACTATTTTAATCTTCCTAGTATTGGAAGAATTGTTGTAAAAGAAGATGAGAGAAAATACAAATATGGGCACGAATTGGTAGCGCATTCTATTGATTACATTCAGCAGAACTTTACAGAAAAAAATATTTTAATCTCAGCACAAACATATTTGAGAAAATTCTACAATTCTCACGGCTTTCAACAGCAAGGAGAAGGGTATTTAGAAGATGGAATTCCTCATATTAAAATGTTGAGAACTTCATAAGTACCACATCAAAATATTACTTGTTTTTCGTACCTTGCTATCTCGTATTTTTAATTTAAAAAAGAGCATAGAACATGTCAACAGATAAAGAAAAACAAGCCAAACTCAAAGCGTTGCAATTAACTTTAGATAAGCTAGATAAGACTTATGGAAAGGGAGCTGTAATGAAAATGGGTGATAGTGTTGTAGAAGATGTAGAAGCTATTTCATCCGGATCTTTAGGATTGGATTTGGCTTTAGGAGTAGGAGGATATCCAAGAGGAAGAATTATTGAAATTTACGGACCGGAATCATCGGGTAAAACAACGTTGACATTACATGCTATTGCTGAAGCTCAAAAAGCAGGAGGAATTGCTGCTTTTGTTGATGCAGAACACGCTTTCGATCGTTTTTATGCTGAAAGTTTAGGTGTTGATATTGATAACTTGATCATTTCGCAACCAGACCATGGAGAACAAGCCTTAGAAATTGCTGATAACTTAATCCGTTCCGGAGCTATTGATATTGTAGTGATCGACTCGGTTGCTGCCTTAACACCAAAATCGGAAATCGAAGGAGAAATGGGAGATTCTAAAATGGGATTACACGCTCGTTTAATGTCTCAAGCCTTAAGAAAGTTAACAGGAACTATTAGCAAGACCAACTGTACCGTAATTTTCATCAACCAATTGCGTGAAAAGATTGGAGTGATGTTTGGAAACCCGGAAACTACAACAGGAGGTAATGCATTAAAATTCTATGCGTCTGTTCGTTTAGATATCAGAAGAAGAACTCAGATCAAAGATGGAGATCGTGTGATAGGAAACTCTACCAAGGTAAAAGTGGTAAAAAACAAAGTAGCACCACCATTCCAAACGGCAGAATTTGACATCATGTACGGAGCCGGAATCTCTAAAGTAGGAGAGGTGTTAGATATTGGAGTAGATCTAGGTATTATCAAGAAAAGCGGTTCTTGGTTTAGTTATGGAGAAACCAAACTAGGGCAGGGAAGAGATGCTGTAAAAAGCTTGATCAAAGACAACCCGGAACTAATGGAAGAGTTGGAAGGAAAGATCAAAGAAGCTATCGATAATCAAGAATAACTAATAAGCATTAAACTTATAAAACAAAGGCTGTTAATGTGAATTAGCAGCTTTTTTTATGATACAAGTATCAGAAAATATCAACCTAAAAGAGATTACACTAAAAGATCATCAAACATTGTATGATCTTATGTGTCGTATCTATCCACCGGCCTATATCAACTATTGGGAAGACAATGGAGAATGGTATGTGAACGATCTGTATAATAGTAAAAACCTACAGAAGGAATTAGAAGATACCAACGCCGATTATTACTTTGTTGTTTTAGATGATAAGATCATTGGTATTCTTCGTGTTGTATGGAATTTAGATACACACTATCAAGAAGATAAAAACTATGTAAAATTACATAGACTTTATTTAGACCAAACCATACAAAACAAAGGAATAGGCTATCAACTTATGATTTGGTTGATTAATAGTGCTACTAAAAAAGGCTACAAAAAACTGTGGTTAGAAGTGATGGAAAAACAAGATCAAGCACTTTACTTTTACCAAAAATTAGACTTCAAAGAAGTAGATAAAGTATTTATAGAATTTCCGTTGGTATACAAAGAATACAGAGGAATGTATAAGATGGTAAAAACCTTGAATTGATCCGTTAATGACGGAATAAAGTTGGTAATAAAACATCTTTCATAATCACAAAAGGAATTTTATCTTCTTGAGAATTATAAGCACTTCCTGTAAAAACAGCAATCATATTTATCTCGTGAAAAATAAGGATATACTGCCCGCCATTTCCGGTTGCTGCAGTAGAAAGATGTAGTTTATCTTTTACAAAGAAAGGAAGCTTCCACCACAAATACCCGTAATTAATTCCGGTGATGGTAGTCTTAGGTGAGATAGATTTTTCTACCCATTTTTGAGAAACAACTCGAGCTTCTTTCCACATTCCTTTGTTTAAGATCAATTGCCCGATCTTAGCCATATCACGAGGAGTCATATTCAATCGTTTTCCGGAAGCAATCACCTTTTTTTCGGAAGTATGTCCCCAACTTACATTTTCTATACCAAGTGGGGCAAACAAATACTTATCTGCAAACTCATCGATGCTCATTCCGGATGCCTGACTAATGATCTCAGCAAGAATTACTACACCCATAGAACAATAGTTAGACACCTCTCCAGGGTTATTTACCATAGGAAGATCTAAGGTGTACTGAATCCAATCTTTTTTCTTGTATACTCTATCTTCTTGTCCTTTCGACTTTCTATCCCAATCATTACATTCCAGTCCGGTAGACATAGTAATCAAATTAGCAATAGTAATATCAGCTTTACGGGGATCTAATTTCTTTTTTGGTTGATGTGTTTTCAGGTACTTAGAAATAGGATCATTTACATCATCAATAAATCCTTTATCAAGAGCAATTCCCAACAGGATAGAACGAATACTTTTAGAAGTAGATCTTAGATCTTGTTGTTGATCTATAGAACGCTTGTTAAAATACTCCTCAAGAATAAGCACATTGTCTTTTACCAATAAAACACTATTGATCTTATGCTTTGCATTATACAGCTGTTGAAAAAGTTGATAAATTTTTGAAGTATCTACCTTTTGAAACCAAGAACCGTCAGTTTTCCATCCATCACCGGTTTCTTTTGGAGCAGAATATTGATAGCTTTTTTGCCCATAGATAAACAGGCAACAAAAGACTGATAATAAGAGAGTAACCCGTTTTTTCATAAGAACTTTCAACAAATTGAGGACATGTTGATTTCTCTAAAGTTAATCAATATTATGGAACTTTCTTACAAACGAGAGAGATAAGTAATAAAAAAAACGGCGTAAAACACTACTTTTTTAACGATCTAATAGTACCAATAGTAGGAAATAGAAAAAACAAGAATACCAATTAAAAGAATACCAATTCCTAAAAACCGAAGAGATTTAGATTTAATAATAAAGCTATTGATCGTAAAAATAAGACCCAAAACAAGGCCAACAAAAGAGAAGAACAAACCAACAAAAAAGACGAGGTTTTTAATCATTCTGTTAGAGACTTAGATATCTAAACCAAGTTTAGATTGTACAAAATCTATAAGCTTAAACTTACTGCTTACGTTTAATTTCTTTAAAATACTTTTATTAATAAGATTATCAATTGCCGGACGATTACGATCTAGCTCATCGGCAATTTCTCGATTGGTTTTTCTTTCTAAGATCTTCTCTATAACAAGAATTTCATAGTTAGAAATTAGATAAATATCTTTTAAAACATGTATGCTAACTTCATCAGGCTTCAGCTTTTGTAGAGTCTCTTTTAACAGAGCATCTTTTTCCTGAAAATAGTTTTCTTTTTTATTTGTCATATCGTTTTTATCAAGAATAAAGACTCTTTAATAAACGAAAAAACAACAGCTCTTATTTTACAAAAACAGAGACAAAACCATCGGCAGCCAAGCCATCATCAATACTCAACTTATCATCTTCTATCAAAAGATCTCCCTTTTTAATTCCCTCAATAAAAAGAGATATCAACTGTCCGTTTTGCTGAATATTAAAACTATAAGTTCCGCTATCTAAACCGGCATGAATGTCTTCCGGACCATTTGTAGTAATGTTGTTTACAACCGTAATTTCATTGGTTTGAAAATTAAATGTCCAGATTACCTCACCTTGCGAATAATCAATATTAATTCCTTGCAAACCACCATATACTTTCTTTAAGTTCCAATTACCAATTAAAGCTTCATCAAGAGATAACTGAGCTTCATCATTTTTGGTACAAGCGGTAAAAAGACTTACAAAGAATAGGAGTGCTACTAGTTTCGTTTTCATAGTTTTTCGAGTTTGATTTATACCCTATAGATGAGTAAGTTACAAAAAGGTTGCGTGAGAACCATTATTGTTTTTTTCTATCTTTTGAAAAAGCCAACAAAGCCGCTTGAATACTAGTAAGAGGTGTTGTTCCATGGTGATAGCCTTCAAGAATTTTAAAGTTCCATTTGAAATTAGAATTTTTATGTGCTTTCATAATAGCGTCTAACTTTTTGATAGGAGGTAAGAACTGTGTATCTGTTCCTCCTTCGGTACCCATTGTTACATAAAAGAAGGCTTTTTTATTTTTAAGAGCAGAAAGGTTTCGTTGAATTTTTAAGGTTATTTCTTCATCGTCTAGCTGAAGGTTTGGACTGATTGCTATATAAGCATTAAACAAACTAGAGTTATCAACAAGGCTATTTAAAACAAAAGTTCCTCCTAACGAATGGCCCAAACCAATTCTATAATCACCGGAGTTGTACTCTTTTTTTAGAAAAGGAATTACCTCATTCATAAGGTGGCTCTCAAGAAGCTTGGCCCCGCCTAAATTAGGAACTTTCCAATCTTCATTAACAGGAGCAGGTGTTAACTCATATTGCCTTTTCTTATTGTTGATACCTACAACAATACTCCTTGGAAATTCTTTGATCTCTGTAAGATAATCAACAGTAGAGGTAATTAATTTGTAATACGGATCCCACTGGGCATCAAAAACAAAAACAACCGGAAGACGCTCATCCTTTTTCATGTCTTTAGGAAGATGAACTTTAATCTCACGGAGGTCATTAAAAGACTTTGATTGTAATTTATGCAAACTGTCTCTTTGAGTTTGAGAAAAAGTTAGTTGACTTATACCTAAAAACAATACTGCTAAAAATAAAGATCTCATGTGTTTAATTTTTTAGCAAAAAAATGCAAAAAACAAACAATTAAATTGGTGAAAACGGACACCTACGAACTAAAAGTCCAAAAAGTATCTTCGTAGCCTAAATGTTGTACGTCTTTAAAAAAGCGTTTTGGGTTTACGCCGGTCAATTTTTTAAAATGTTTGATAAACTGTGCCTGATCGTAGTATGTATTGTTAATAGCCAGTTCTGTTAGTGATGAATTCTTTTTAAACAACAAATAATCGTTCAACGCTTTTCTAAACTGTACCACATCAATATAATCTTTTGGTGTGCAGCACAAGTGCTTTTTATAAATTCTAGACAAGGTCTTTTCGCTTACATCACAAGCTTGAGCAACTTCTTTTACTTGAATTTTTTGAGTAGAGCTTAAGATCTGTTGAATTGATTTTTTCAATCGATCCTCATCAAAAGCGCGATATTTTTTCAAAAAAAAGGAATCCAACAACTCCACCTTTGTATCAATACTTTTTTCCGCATAGATAGCATCGCATAACCGAATCATTTCTTCTCCGTAGTAATCAAAAGACTTGTCAATAGGATCATTAGCAATCTGAGAGAGAGAAACTTCTATAAAATGATTGATTCCCAACTCTTGAAAAACAATTCCGATCTTATCAAAAGGAGCAATAATTTCGGCAGTTCTAAACTGTTTTTGCACACCCGAATACAAAAAACTAAAATCTACATTTTTGTCTGGTGTGCTTATAGAATTGTTTTCACTATATACAACTTTCGAGTTCTTGTATATAGTAAAGGCGTTCTTAAAATTTGGGTAATAGATATATTTCTTGTGAAGCAAATCACTAGCTGATGTGTGAAAATAGTAATAAGAAATGGTATCGTGTAAAAAAGGGTTTTTGGGTTTTCTCGTTACAAACTCTTCCATAGTCAAATCTTAGATCCAAGGCACAAATATCAATAAAAAGTTGTCATATATGGCATGAATAGAATCAATAATAAACAGTTCCTTTAAAGCATAAAAAAAAGGAAATGAAAAGAGAACTAATAGAAGTTACACCCGCACAAAAAGAACTCTTAAAACTACTAGAACCAAAAGAAGCTAAACAATACTATGAGTCATTAAAAAACGTGTATTATCTAGCTACTTATTGTGTAGCTCTAGAAGTGGTAGATTTATCTGCTTCTAAAGATGTTTATGATTTGATGGAAATAATGTTGGAGCTTTTTGAAGATAGAACTTAAACTCCCGTACTTCCAAAGCCACCGGCACCGCGTTCTGTTTCGTTTAAAACATCTACTTCTTGCCAGTTTACACGCTCGTGTTTGGCAATAACTAACTGAGCCACACGCTCGCCATCTTGTACTACAAAATCTTCGTTAGACAAATTCACCAAGATTACTCCAATCTCACCACGATAATCTGCATCAACAGTTCCGGGACTATTCAAAACAGTGATCCCTTTTTTTGCCGCGAGACCGCTTCGCGGTCTAACCTGTGCTTCAAACCCCGGCGGCAGCGCAATGTATAAACCTGTTTTTACAATGGCTCTTTCTAAAGGTTTTAATGTAATAGGCTCATCAATATTGGCACGAAGATCCATACCTGCAGATTGTTCTGTTTCGTAAGCAGGAATTTGATGTTTTGATTTGTTGATGATTTGTAAGTTCATAAATAAATAGTTTAGATTTCTTCTAGCACAGAACTTCCTTTCGATTTATCGCCGGATGTCCATTGCCAAGATTCGTGTAGTCTTATTTTTCCGTTTGCCAACACCTCAGGAGTAGAAGTACACACACCGGTGTTTAGCTCGCCTTTACTGTTCACTTGATGGTATCGCATATCAATAACACCATGTTCATCTACAGTTCCTATCAAATGTCCTTTGCTAATAGCTCCTCCGGAGTATTCGCAAGTAAGGATATTTCCTTCTTGATGGTAGTGAAATCGCAAGCTTTCAGAAACTTCACCATTCTCTGAATTGCTAACGGGTTTAAAAATTTTATTGTGATAATTCATTTTAACGAATGCAACACGTACTAAAATGATTGATTTTACAGACAAACAAATATACTAATTCACTTAGGTTTCAGATAAAAGAAATTAGTACTTTTGAAGCAACTAATAATCCATACGTATGAGTACAGATCCTAAGATTGCCGTTTTAGGAGGGGGAAGCTGGGCTACAGCCATTATTAAAATGTTGTCTGAGAACTTAGACAATATTGGATGGTATATGCGAAGCGTCTACGCGGTTGAACACATTAAAAGAAATAAACACAACCCTAACTACCTGAGTTCTGCAGAACTACACCCGGAACAACTAGATCTATCATACGATATCAACGAAACAGTTAAGAACTACGATTATTTGATCTTTGCGATTCCTTCGGCATTTTTAAAATCGGAATTGGATAAACTTACCGAATCTTTAGAGGGAAAGATCATCTTTTCTGCCATTAAAGGAATTGTGCCGGAATCCGGTTATATCGTAGGAGAACATTTCTTTGAAGAATACAACATTCCTTTTGAGAATATTGGAGTAATTACCGGACCTTGTCATGCAGAGGAGGTAGCTATGGAGCGTTTGTCGTATTTAACCATTGCCTGTCAAGACCAAGACAAAGCTAAGTTTGTTAGCAAACGTTTAAAAGGACGATACATTAGAACTAAAATTTCTGATGATATTATTGGAACAGAATACGCTGCAATGTTAAAGAATATTTACGCAATTGCTGCAGGAATCTGTCACGGATTAGGTTATGGAGACAATTTCCAATCTGTATTGATGAGTAATTCTATTCGAGAAATGAAGCGTTTTATTCGAAAAGTACACAAGATGAAACGAAACATTAACAACTCTGCTTACTTAGGAGATTTGTTGGTAACCGGATATTCTACCTTTAGTAGAAACCGAATGTTTGGAAACATGATTGGAAAAGGATACACCGTAAAATCTGCCATGTTTGAAATGAGTATGGTTGCAGAAGGTTACTACGCAACCAAAAGTGCTTACAAACTCAACCAAGAAAAAGGAGCAAGAACTCCCATCATCGACGCTGTGTACAGCGTATTATACGATGGAAAAGAGGCAAAAAAAGTATTTGAAAAGCTAACAACAAAGCTCAATTAAGCAAAAGGCTCTAGTTGCTTTTTAAAAAGTTGTTGATTCAACGCATTCAATGCTTCTACCTTATCAGAGGTTTTTACCAATAAAGAAATATTGTAGTTACTACCTCCGTATGAGATCATACGAATAGGAATGTTTTGCAGTGCTGTAAAAACCTGAGCGCTTAACCCTTCTTTGTTTTGAGAAAAATCTCCGGCCACACAAACAATACTCAAATCTCTATCTACTTCTACAGCCCCAAACTCTTGTAAACCTTCTACAATTTCTTCTAAATGTTTGTCTTGATCTATAGTAAGAGAAACCGCCACCTCAGAAGTGGTAATCATATCAATAGGTGTTTTAAAATCTTCAAAAACCTCAAAAACCTTCTTTAAAAAACCATAAGCCATTAACATTCGATACGACTTGATCTTGATGGCTGTAATTCCGTCTTTGGCAGCAATAGAAGTAACCCCTTCGTTCACAGAAGAGTTTTTTATAATAGTTCCTTTTTGTTCTGGGTTAAAGGTGTTTTTCAGCAGAACAGGAATATTACTGTTCTTTGCCGGGATCAAACTCTGTGGATGTAAGATCTTAGCACCAAAATAAGCCAACTCTGCAGCTTCGTCAAAAGAAACTTCCTCTACCGAAAATGTATTATCAACATAACGAGGATCATTGTTATGCATTCCGTCTATATCTGTCCAGATCTGAATTTCATCAGCATTTACAGCAGCACCAATAAGCGAAGCCGTATAGTCGCTTCCACCACGATCTAGATTGGCAATCACACCCTCATGATCTTTACAAATAAACCCTTGTGTAATGGTAATATCGGTATTGCCAATAAAAGGACGAATATTCTGAGAGATCTGATCAATATCAGGCTCTTGATTGGCGTCTAAAACCATAAAATCTAAGGCAGAAACCAAAGCGCCGTCTATATTACGTTCTTGAAGATAGAGTTCAAAAATATGTGTAGAGATCAACTCACCTTGCGCAAGAGTTTGCTTGGTCAATTCAGGGCGATAAGGCGTTTGGATCAAAGTTTTAATTCCGTCTATTCTCTTTTGAATAAGACCTTTGGCTACCTGTAAATAAGTGGCTGTTTGAAACAAAGGATTCACAACCTCCAAACAACGTTTTTCTAATTGTTGAATGGTTTCCAAAACATTTTCATTACCTCTCTCATGTTCGCAACTAATCTGTACCAAAAGATTGGTAACTCCCGAAAAAGCCGACAAAACAACAATTTTTTGCCTCTCTTCTGAACGAACAATTTCTACAACTTTTTGGATGCTTTCTGAACTTCCTACAGAAGTTCCTCCAAACTTCATAACCACCATAAATGTTAAAATTTATCACAAAAGAACGCCAGACAATCATCAAGTACAATTTTATTTGATATTTTTACAAAATATAACACAGTGTTAGAAATTCAACAATCATGAAAACAATCCAAGAAGCTGTTGAAAGAACCATACGAAAAACACCCTTTATAGAAGAGGCATTGAATGAGAAGTTGATCAATGTTTCATCCTTAGCCAGAGAGATTTTACCGGACGTATCTAAGCTTTTACAAAAAGAAGTAAAAGTAGGAGCGGTAATGATGGCCATTAACCGATTATCTCCTGCCAGTGAGCTACGAATTCGTAAAAATATTCGAAAGTTTACATTGAGTTTGGGAGATTTTATTGTGCGTTCTGATCTAAGTGACTACACGTTTAAGAACACAAACTCGCTTTTAAAAGAGATTGCCAGAATTTTAAACAAGGCTTCAGAAAGCAATGATTATTTTATTACCGTTTCTCAAGGGATTTTTGAAACCAATATTGTAATTAGCGAAAGCTTGCAATCTTTTGTAGAAGAGTTCTTTAAGGAAGAAAGAATGATTAGTAGCGTAAATAACTTGGCTTCTATCACCATTAAACTTCCCAAAGAAAACCTTGAACAATCTGGAATCTATTACTTTATTTTAAAGCAATTAGCCTGGGCAGATATCTCTCTTCAAGAGGTAATCTCAACCACCAATGAAATGACGATTGTTGTTAAAGAAGAAGACATCAATCAAACATTTGCCATCTTAATGGATATCAAAGCAAAATAGCCCCAAACCAGCAGTGGAAAAGGTAAAGAAAGACCCTTACGCATCGTTACGAATTAGAGAATTCAATATTTTTCTAATTCTTCGTTTTGCCTTGGTCTTTGGGTGGTCTATGCAATTTATCATTATCGAATGGCAGGTGTATAGTATTACAAAAGATCCATTGTCTTTAGGAATTATTGGATTGATGGAAGTTATTCCCGCTGTATCTATGGCATTATTTGCGGGACATATTGTAGACCAAAAAGAAAAGCGAAATTTATTTGCGCTCTGTATCGCTGCCTTTTCTCTCATTAGTTTAGGATTGTTTATACTCACATGGCCGGAAGTAGTGGCCAACTGGTCAACCGATACAATTCTTTATAGCATTTACGGACTAGTATTTTTTGGCGGTTTCTTACGCTCGTTTTTTAGCCCTACCATCTTTTCATTAATTGCTTTAATCGTTCCTAAAAAACTATATCCTAATGCAGCAACCTGGAGCAGTTCTACTTGGCAGATCGCATCCGTTTTAGGACCAGCTTTTGCAGGATTTTCTATTCTTTGGATAGGCGTTCACTGGTCTTTGTGTTTTGTCTTCGGATTAGTACTTTTTTCACTTATTATGGTCTTCTTTATCAAAAAGAAACCGATACTGAACCCGAAAATTGGCGAACCTGTTATTCAAAGCCTAAAAGAAGGGGTCAAGTTTGTATTTAAAACAAAAGCAATTTTTACTGCGATGACTTTAGATATGATCTCTGTATTGTTTGGAGGAGCCGTGGCTTTATTACCTATTTATGCACAAGATATTTTAGAAGTAGGATCCGCTGGGTTTGGAGCGCTAAGAGCAGCACCGGCAGTTGGTGCATTTATAACCATGTTTATAACAGCCTATATGCCAATTAGCAGGAATGCGGGAATGAAATTACTCATGGCCATCTTTGGTTTTGGTGTGAGTATTATTGTTTTTGGAATCTCAACGGTCTTTTGGATTTCTTTAGTTGCCTTATTCTTTAGCGGTATGACAGATGGAGTTTCTATGGTAATACGACAAACGATCTTACAATTAAAAACACCGGATGATATGCGGGGAAGAGTTTCTTCTGTAAACTCGATGTTTGTAGGATCTTCAAATGAGTTAGGAGCCTTTGAAAGCGGCTTTACAGCAAAACTTATGGGAACTGTAACCGCAGTTGTTTTTGGCGGAACCATGACACTTATCACAGTTGTTACCACCGGAATCGTATCTCCATCCTTTAGAGCATTAGATCTTACCAAAGATTTAGAAGAACACGAGAAAGACGAAGCTTAAAAACACAAGAATTTTTGTTAAGATCATTCGTTTTTAAAACGATCTAAAAAATCAGGACGAAACTTTACACCAATCGGTAACTTATTATCATTTAAAACCACCAAATTTCCTTCAACTGTAGAAGCCTCTTTTAAATTGATCGCATAAGACTTATGTATGCGAACAAAGTTTGTTGGCAACATGGCTAAAATCTTCTTAAACGTATTATTGGTCATGATAAACTCATTTTCTAAATGAATTTTCACATAATCGCCAAAAGCTTCGATATAATAGATGTTATCCGTTTCTATTTTATGAAGTTTCTTATCTGCTTTGATCAATATACTTTCTGATGCTTGTTTCCCTACATCTTTTGATTGAATTTGCTGTACTGCCTTATTTACTGCTACCAAAAAACGCTCAAAAGAAAAGGGTTTGAGAAGGTAATCTACAGCACTTACATCAAAAGCTTCTACTGCATGTTCAGAATAAGCTGTAGAGAAAATAACTGCCGGAGGATTGCTCAGAGATTTATAAAAAGACAAGCCGGAGATCTGAGGCATATTAATGTCTAAAAAAATAAGATCAACAGGTTGCTGAGAAAGCACCGACATAGCTTCTATAGCATTGTTACAAACACCGGACAGATGCAAAAAATCCAGCTTAGATAAAAAGTTTTTTAAAACCAACTGTGAGGTTGGTTCGTCGTCAATGATCAGGCAATTAATTTTCATCAGTGGTGATTTTTAGAGTAACAGCAAACGAATCTTTTGTTTCTTCAATAGCAAATGTATGTTTGCCCGGGTAAACCAATTCTAAGTTCTGTCGGATATTTTGAATTCCTAGACCGGAATATTCTTCATCTTTGATCACTTGGTTTTCAGACACGTTGTTTTTAATATAAAAGGAGAGCTCTTTTTTCTTTTGAGTTAATGTCATGTGAACAAAAGTGTTTTCAATCTCACCTTTGATTCCGTGTTTAAAACTGTTTTCTATCAAAGGAAGCAATAACATCGGATATAACTCATAGGCTTCATTTTCAATAGAAACTTCAAAAGAAACATCAGCAGAATCGTGGTATCTATATTTTTGAAAATCAAGGTACTTCTGAATGAGATCCACCTCTTTTTTTAAGGAGATCATTTTTCCTGAGGTATCATATAAAACGTATCTCAAAATATGAGAGAGTTGAAGAATGGCAGATGAGGTTTCTTCCTTTTCTTCCAAAGACAATGAGTACAATACATTTAAAGAATTGAATAAAAAATGAGGGTTGATCTGAGATTTTAAAGATTTCAATTGAGTTTGAATCTCCATGTTCTCAATTCTAAGAATCTCATTTCTGGCCTTATTGAGTCGGAACCAATCTTCTGATAGTTTAAGCAGCATTGTGCCTACTAAAAAGACTGTAAAGATGATAAATAGCGTGGTATTTGAATGGTAAGAAACAAAATAGTAATCAGGAAAAATAACATCGATATACGAATTGAAAAACAACTTATTTACTTCTGTAAAGAGAAATAAGTTTGCCAAAAACAATACCGAAAAAATAAAATAACGCTCTTTGTTCAGTAATAGAGGAATGAGAACGTAGAGGTTGATAAAAACAGGAATAATAATGGTAAAAATAAAAGCTCCTGTATAGATATAATCAATTCTTAAAGGCGAAAAACTCTCGGCAAAAAAGAAGAGTAAGATAAAGTAAGAAGCCAACCACAGCACAAGGTTAAAGATCCATGTGCTGCGTTTGCCTTTTTTATTGAAAAGAAATCTAAGGTTTTGCATTGACTTTAGTTAAGGTAAATTTTGTGTCCGATTTCCACTTATCTTCATCTTTTGAAGCCATGTATTTTTTTATGAACTTCTGCAATTCTTTTGACTTAGCAGTTAGCAAAATACCACTTTTGTCAATTCCGGTTTTTTCATGCTCAATTTTTATTTTCTTCTGTTTAAAAAGTTCTTTCAAACGACTTTCATCCAACCAGTTTAAACGAACACTTTTATCTTCGGCAATATCAAATTTCACCAACGAATGAGTACTTACCAAATGATTTTCTATTAAAGACTCTGTTTCCAAATTGATCATTAACGGAGTAAAATCTAAAAAGTACTGACCTTGAACTTTAAATGGGTTTGCAAAGAAAACAGCTTCTTTTCCTTTTTTGGTTCTTTTGATGTAGTAACCATTCTTGTATTCTTCATAAAACTTCAAATCTTCTCCCTTTAAAGGAGGATCCATTTTTACAGTTCCATTAAACTCTACCTCACCGGTTTTTCCCATGATATTGTGTTCTTTATAGAACTCACTTTTAAAAGGAATAATTTCCCATGTGGCTCCTTGGTTGTCTTTCCAGGTTCCAATCAAATTTTCGTTGTAAGAGATGGTATCTTTTGTATAGAAAGGATGTAACGATTTTACAAAACAAGAGCTAAAAAGTAACACACTTAGCAACAAGATAAAACTTCGATTTTTCATAATGCTTTAAATTTAATTATTCTGGGTCAAAGCAAAGAACAACACGAAGGAAAACGAAAAAAAGTCGATAAACACAGTTGTTTTCTCGATGAAAAAGGAAAAACAGGAATTACTTAGCTAAAATACCTCGCTTATTCAGGGCAGGAATCATTCGAAGATTTCCTTCTTTGATGGTGTTTTTAGAAAACGTAAATGTTTTGTCAAACAAGGTATTATCTGCAAAAAAAGTTACCTGAAACTGATTGTTCAACTTAAAAAGTTCGGGCTGAATCAATTCTACTTTTGCAAAAGACTTGGCAGGTAAAGTGTCTAATTTCTTTCGCATCACAGAAGTTTGATCTTTTTCATCAAAACCTTTAGATACAATAACGATCATTTCCAGGTCTACGTCTTTTTCATTTAAGATGTAGATGTTCCAATCGTCTGTTTTGTAGATATCGTTATATTCTAAAACAGCAATAATTTGAACTCCGGAAACTTCAGGAATGTGAATGTCTTTTTTCAATTATAAAGCAGATTTGAATTGCTCTAAGAAACGAACATCATTTTCGTAGAACATACGGATGTCCGGAATTTGATACAACAACATGGCAATACGTTCTATTCCCATACCAAAAGCATATCCACTGTACACAGAAGGATCTATATTACAGTTTTGCAAAACGTTTGGATCTACCATTCCGCATCCCATGATCTCTAACCATCCGGTACCTTTGGTAATTCTGTAATCCGTTTCAGTTTCCAATCCCCAGTAAATATCTACTTCAGCACTTGGCTCTGTAAATGGGAAGTAAGAAGGACGCAAGCGAATCTTAGATTTTCCAAACATCTCCTTGGTAAAGTATAGCAAGGTTTGTTTTAGATCGGCAAAAGAAACATCTGTATCAATATACAACCCTTCTACCTGATGGAAGATACAATGTGCTCTGGCAGAAATGTCTTCATTTCTAAACACTCTTCCCGGAGAAATAGTTCTGATAGGAGGCTTGTTGTTTTCCATATAACGAACCTGAACCGAAGAAGTATGAGTTCTTAACAAAGTGTCAGGGTTCTTTTCAATAAAGAAGGTGTCTTGCATATCTCTTGCCGGATGGTATTCCGGTAAGTTCAATGCGGTAAAGTTATGCCAGTCATCTTCAATTTCAGGTCCTTCAGAAACCGTAAACCCGATTCTGTTAAAAACCTCAATAATTTGATTTTTTACCAATGAAATAGGATGACGAGCACCTAATTGAATAGGCTCGGCAGGGCGAGTAAGATCGCCATAAATACCAGAGTCCTCTTGAGCATTTTCAAGAGCTTCATTTAACGAAGCTACTTTTTCTTCAGCAGCATTTTTCAAGCTGTTCAAAGCTTGTCCAAATTCTTTTCTAGACTCAGGAGCTACGTTTTTGAATTCAGCAAACAGACCTTTCAACAATCCTTTGCTTCCCAAATACTTAATTCTGAATGCCTCAATCTCTTCTCTTGAAGTCGATTGGAACGCATTTACCTCTCCTAAAAGTTCTTTTACCTTATCAAGCATGTTAATCCTTCAATAATCAAAGGGCAAATTTACATTTTTTCAAACGATTGAGTTACCGAAAATGCAAGAAACCTTTATTGTTTACGAAAACGTTTGAAATGAATGCCTTAAGACAGAAACAAAAGATAAAAAAACATCTATCCATGTATGAAAAAAACTATCTTTGCGTCTTATAAATAATTAAACCAATAATCATACATAAAAATGGAAGCAAAAATCAATGCTTTTATGGAGTTGGTGAAACAAAGAAATCACCATGAACCAGAGTTTTTACAAGCTGTTCAAGAGGTTGCTGAAACAGTAATCCCTTACATTTCTACTCAAGAAATCTACGACGGGAAAAACATTCTTTTAAGAATGGTAGAGCCGGAAAGAGTAGTTTCTTTTAGAGTAAATTGGGTTGACGATTCTGGAGAAATCCAAGTAAACAGAGGGTATAGAATTGAAATGAATTCTGCGATTGGACCTTACAAAGGAGGATTGCGTTTTCACCCGAGTGTAAACTTAAGTATTCTAAAATTCTTGGCTTTTGAACAAGTGTTCAAAAATTCATTAACAACTCTTCCAATGGGAGGAGGTAAAGGAGGTTCTGATTTTAACCCTAAAGGAAAATCAGACAACGAGATCATGCGTTTTTGCCAAGCGTTTATGAGTGAATTATTCAGACATATTGGACCAAATACAGATGTACCGGCCGGAGATATTGGAGTAGGAGGAAGAGAGATCGGTTATTTATTTGGAATGTATAAGAAACTAAGAAACGAATTTACCGGAGTATTAACCGGAAAAGGAGCTTCTTGGGGTGGGTCTTTAATCAGACCGGAAGCAACAGGATACGGAAACGTATACTTTGCTCAAAACATGTTGGCAACTAAGAACGATTCTTTTGAAGGGAAGATTGTTACTATTTCCGGTTCTGGAAACGTAGCACAATTTGCTGCTGAAAAAGCAATTGAATTAGGAGCTAAAGTAGTTACATTATCAGATTCTTCAGGATACATTTATGACGAAGAAGGAATCAATACTGAGAAGTTAGAATTCGTTATGGATCTTAAGAATGTAAGAAGAGGAAGAATTCACGAATATGTAGAAAAATATCCGAATGCTACATTCGTAAAAGGAGAAAAGCCTTGGACTGTAAAATGTGATATCGCATTACCATGTGCTACTCAAAACGAATTGGATGGAGATGCTGCCAAAGCATTAATAGCAAATGGATGTACTTGTGTAAGTGAAGGAGCAAACATGCCTTCTACTCCGGAAGCGATCGAAGCATTCCACGCAAATGGAATCTTATTCGCACCAGGAAAAGCTTCAAATGCAGGAGGTGTAGCAGTATCTGGATTAGAGATGAGCCAGAACTCTTTACGTTACAACTGGACAAGAGAAGAAGTAGATGCTAAATTGAAGCAAATCATGGCAGACATTCACGCATCATGTGCAAAATACGGAACCAATGATGATGGATCTATCGACTATGTTAGAGGAGCCAACATTGCAGGATTTGTAAAAGTAGCAGACGCTATGTTAGCACAAGGAGTTGTATAAATAACAATTTCATTACCATAAAAAAAGGCGCTTTTTACAGGCGCCTTTTTTATTTGTCAAAAAATAACATCTTTGTAATAGCTTTTAGTAAGTAGCGACCAAAAAACTCCATGGGAATTTTATTTCACTTTTTACTGGGTTTTATCACCTCCTTTTTAGGAACGATCTTTCCAAGTATGCTTAGCATGACTACGGTAAAAATTAGCATTAGAGAAACCAAAAAAAAGGCCGTTTCCTTTGCTTTTGGAGTGTCTTTTATTGTAATTGGACAAGCTTACGTTGCTGTTGCCTTTTCTAAAATTTTACTAAGCAACCCAGCTTATTTACATACGCTACAGAAAATAGGAACTGTTGTTTTTACAGGATTAACCATCTTCTTTTTTTACCAGGCATTCAAAGTTCAAAAAAAGAAAGAAGGACAAGAAAGAAAGATCAAAGGAGTGGTTTCCGGAATGCTCTTTTCATTGTTAAACATGTTTGCTATTCCTTTTTACTTTGGAGTTACCAGTTCTTTGGCTATGATGGATTGGTATGAATTTTTACCGTTAAACAACCTGTGTTTTGTACTAGGCTCTTCACTAGGAACATTCTCTTTATTATCTCTGTACGTTCGATTGGCAAAAAGAATCGAAAAAAGAATGCTTTGGTTGGCAAACAAAATGGATTATATCCTAGGAACTGTAACTGCATTGGTTGCTATTTTCAACCTGATAGACCTCACGACATAAAGAGAAGTTTTGTAATTTTATTGAGTGTCTGAAAACCCTCAATACCGAAAGATCATTCATGTAGATATGGATGCTTTTTATGCTTCTGTAGAGCAGCTGGATAATCCTGATCTAAGAGGAAAACCGGTGGCTGTAGGAGGAAGCGAAAAAAGAGGGGTAGTATCTGCGGCGAGCTATGAAGCACGAAAATTTGGCGTCAAATCCGCTATGAGCGGATTATTAGCAAAGCAAAAATGCCCGCAGCTAATTTTTGTCAGACCTCGCTATGATCGGTACAAGGAAATTTCAACCAAAATCCGAGAGATCTTTTATGATTATACCGATTTGGTAGAACCTCTGTCTTTGGATGAAGCTTACTTAGATGTTACGGAAAACAAAAAAGGAAATCCATCGGCAAGTATGATTGCTCAGGAGATCAGAGATCGAATTTGGGACGAATTGGAATTGAGAGCCTCTGCGGGAATTTCAGTCAACAAGTTTTTAGCGAAAGTAGCTTCAGACATCAACAAGCCCAATGGGCAAAAAACCATTTCTCCGGAAGAAGTAATTCCCTTTTTAGAAGAACTATCTGTCAATAAGTTTTACGGAGTAGGTAAAGTAACCGCTGCCAAAATGCACAACTTGGGAATATTTACCGGAATGGATCTGAAAAAGAAAACCTTGGAAGAGCTGGTAAAACTCTTCGGAAAGTCAGGGAACTTCTATTACAATATTGTTCGGGGAATTCACCATAGCAAGGTAAAGCCAAACCGAATTAGAAAGTCTATTGCTGCAGAAAGAACCTTCTTTGAAAATATCTCTTCAGAGATTTTCATGCTGGAAAAACTAGATAAGATCGCAGAAGAATTGGAACGAAGAATGATCAAATCTAAAACGAAAGGAAAGACCATTACACTTAAGATCAAATACAGCGATTTTACTCAACAAACACGTAGCAAAACCATTACAGAATTCATTCAAAAGAAAGACGATTTTATGCCTATTGTAAAAGAGTTGTTGTATCAAGACACATTAAAGAATTCTGTTCGTTTACTAGGCATTTCTTTTGGTAACTTAGACACAGAAAAAAAAGAACCCGTTTGGGTACAACTAAAGTTTGATTTTTGATGCTTACACTTAAAAGAACAGACAATTCAAGTAGCGATTTTGTAAAACTGGTTGCAGAGTTAGACGCTTATTTAAAGATTACCGATGGAGACGATCACAGCTTTTACAATCAGTACAACGGGCTGGAGAACATCCATCATGCGGTGGTTTTATACGATGGTGAAAGTGCTGTGGGGTGTGGCGCTTTTAAACAATTTGATGAAGAATCTGTAGAGGTCAAACGAATGTATGTGAAGCCTAGTCACCGAGGAACCGGATCTGCTACGCAAATTCTAGAAGCTCTAGAACTTTGGGCAAAGGAAGAAGGAAACAAGCGATGCATATTAGAAACCGGCGAACGTCAGGTAGAAGCGGTGAAGTTTTACCATAAATCAGGGTACAAGCGAATCCCTAATTATGGTCAGTATGCAGGAGTTGAAAATAGTTATTGTTTTGAGAAGCAACTTTCATGAAGTATAGTTATTGGGAATACAAAGAATGGTTTGCCAACAACGATTTTATTGTTGTCGGAAGCGGAATTGTTGGACTAAATTGTGCCATTCAACTCAAAAAACGCTCTCCAAGAGCGAAAGTTTTGATCTTAGAAAAAGGCTTGCTGCCTCAGGGAGCCAGCACAAAAAATGCAGGCTTCGCCTGCTTTGGTAGTGTGTCAGAGCTACTGAGCGACCTGAAAAGTCATACAGAAGAAGAAGTTCTTCAACTGGTAAAAAAGCGATGGAACGGATTGCAATTGCTTCGTAAAACCCTTGGAGATGAACATATCGATTACCAGCACAATTATGGATATGAACTCTTTCAGGAAAAAACATTTTTCGAAGCGTGCCGAGCAGAAATTCCAAGGTTGAATACATTGCTATCACCAATCTTTCAACAAGATGTTTATGAGGTGGTAGAAAATCAGTTCCGATTCCAAAAAGTAACGCCAAATTACATTGTAAATCGTTTTGAAGGACAGATCGATACCGGAAAAATGATGGCAGAACTTTTGAAAAAAGCATTGAGCTTAGGCATCAAAATAATAAACAATGTAACGGTTAAAATGTATGTTGAAAATGGAGAGAAAGTTGTAGTGAATACAGATCAGGGAGAATTTATAAGCCGCCATCTTCTATTTGCTACAAATGGTTTTTCAAAACAACTATTATCAGAAAATGTACAGCCGGCCAGAGCACAAGTATTGGTTACAAAACCAATAGAAAATTTACATATCAAAGGAACCTTTCACCTAGATGAGGGTTATTATTACTTCAGAAATATCAATAATAGAATCTTGTTTGGAGGAGGGCGAAACCTAGATTTCCAAGCAGAAGAGACAACCGAATTCGGACAAACAGAATTGGTTCAGAAGAAATTGGAACAGGTTTTAAAAGAAACCATTTTGCCCGATACTCCTTTTGAGATCGATCAGCGATGGAGTGGAATCATGGGGGTTGGAGACCAGAAAAAAGCAATTGTAAAACAAATCTCTGATAAGGTCTTTTGTGGAATTCGCCTAGGAGGAATGGGAGTAGCTATTGGTTCTCAGGTAGGGAAAGAATTGGCAGACCTCATAGAGACCTGATAAATATCATATTATTTCTGCGAGATAGAGGGTTATTTTGTTGTTTTTAAGAACCATGAAAATACAGCAATTATACACCCAATGCTTAGCCGAAGCAACCTACTATATAGTATCTGGAAATGAAGCGGCTATTATAGATCCTTTAAGAGAAACAGAGCCTTACTTGAAGAAGTTGAAAGAAGATAAGGCAAGTTTAAAATACATCTTTTTAACCCATTTTCATGCAGACTTTGTTTCCGGTCATGTAGACTTAGCAAAAGAAACCGGAGCTACCATTGTGTATGGACCTACAGCTCAAGCCGATTTTAATTTTTACCAAGGAAAAGACAACGAAGAATTTATTATTGGAGACATTACGTTGAAATTGCTACACACTCCGGGACATACATTAGAATCATCTTGTTTTTTACTACTTGACGAGGAAGGAAAAGAGTACTGTCTATTCTCCGGAGATACCATATTTATAGGTGATGTAGGAAGGCCGGATCTAGCTGTTACTTCTTCTATTTCTAAGGAAGATTTAGCAGCAAAACTGTACACCTCTTTGCATACCAAGATTACTCAACTTCCCGATGAAATTATAGTATACCCTAATCACGGAAAAGGATCTGCTTGTGGTAAAAACATGAGCTCAGAAACCTATGATACATTAGGAAACCAGAAAAAGGTAAACTATGCATTGGACCCTAGTTTATCTCAAGATGAGTTTGTTCAAAAAGTATTGGAAGGTTTGTCTACACCACCACAATATTTCCCAAAAAACGCGATGATGAACAAGCAGATCAATAAGGATGTAAATGAAGTGATCACAAAAGGCTTGTCGCCATTAGAAGCAGATGAAGTAGTATATCAGGTTGCCAAAAAAGGAGCATTGATCTTAGATGTACGATCTGTAGACGAGTATATTGAAAAACACATTCCAAAGTCTATTTTCATTGGATTGCAAGGTGCTTTTGCACCATGGGTAGGTGCATTGATCAAAGACATAGATCAACCTATAATTTTGGTAGCTCCTAAAGGAAAAGAAAAAGAAGCAGTAACTCGTCTTTCTAGAATAGGTTACGATAATGTGATTGGATATGTTAAGGAAGGCGCTCTAGATTGGGAAGAAGCCGGGTATGCAACAGAAGAAGTTCCTAATGTTTTGGCAAGCTCAGAAGCCTTAAAAACAGCCCCTTTCTTTTTGGATGTAAGAAGAGCAGGAGAGTATGAAGATAATCACATCAACGAATCTATTCACGTTCCGTTGAGTGAGATCTTTGAGGGAGTAGCAGAATTAAAAAAGAAACAAACATATTATGTATACTGCGCAGGAGGCTACCGTTCTTTAATTGCCTTATCTATATTAAAGCGATTAGGATTTACAAGTGTCATCAATATTCAAGGAGGGTTTGCTGAAATTGCAAAGAACAACCTTCCTTTAAAAAGGTGCCCTAAGAGTTGTCCTCAATGTGAGTGCCATAAACAATAATCTTCATTAAACTTTAGATAGTTGAACTTTTGTAACCCGAAGAATTCCCCCTGTTCTTCGGGTTGCTTTTTTTAAGAGAGTTTCTAGGTCTATGATGAATCTAGTTTATTGTGTATCTTTCCATGGTTTGAAAAATTGCTTAAGTAAGAAAAATGAACTACGAAAAAAACATAGAAGAATTAACGAAACAAGGCTTTAGTATTGTTGATGATTTCTATTCTGATGAAGAAATTAATAAGATGAGCAATATTCTTTCAGCAGCATCAGAAGAAGGAAGTTCTTTTATGAGAAATAAAGATCTGTTTGCTATAAGGCAAGTGTTGAAAGAAATACCGGAATTACAAGAAGTATTATTTAATGAACAATTAAGATCTCTGCTTCCTGAAGGGTATTTTTTAACAAAATCCATCTACTTTGATAAGCCGGGAAAATCCAATTGGTTTGTGTCTCTACACCAAGATATTAGTATTTCTGTTGATGAAAGATATGATGTAGCAGGCTATACAAATTGGACATTTAAAAGAGGACAACACGGAGTGATTCCTCCGGAAGAAATTCTAGAAAATAGCATTACAATACGAGTTCATTTAGATGATACAGATGATAAGAATGGAGCTTTGTCTGTTATCCCCAAATCACATGTCTTAGGGGTCAAGAGAATTGAAGAGTTAGAAGAGAAAGGAACTATTACATGTGTGGTTAAAAGAGGAGGTGTAATGTTGATGAAGCCTTTGACTTTTCATAGCTCTAAGAAATCAATTGAAGACAGAAATAGAAGAGTTATCCACTTAGAGTTTAGTAATAAAGAATTAAAGAAACCATTGTGTTGGTTGGAGAAAGTAAGCCTAAATTAATGTCATTCCGAACAAAGTGAAGGAATCTTAACAAGGGGATTACTTCTTCGCTTCGCTCATCGTAATGACTAAATAGAGAAATGACAAAAGAAGAATTCTTATTTAGATTGCAAGGAGCTAGTTTTTTAGCAATGAAGTTTGCTGAAAACTATGTAAAGAATAAACTGTACACAGAATTTAGATATGATGTTACATTGATAGAACCGGAAAATCGTTCAAAAGAGTTTTCTGAAATAAAAGAGAATGAAGCAGTAGATTTAATTTTTAAAGAAGGAAAAGTTCCGACATGGATAGATATTAGTGTTTCAAAAGTAACGAAGAAAGAAACAATAATAAACCTCTTGTGCTCTAAGGATTACTCAAAAAAGAAAGAAGATTTGTATTATACAGAAGGAGGCTCAAAACCTTTTGGAATTAAAAGCCCGAACTTACCCATTGGGTATAAAAAAGGAGAAAAATTTAAATTGAAATGAAAAAGCATTTTGAATTAATACCTCATGTAGGGGCTAGAGATATAAGGTTTGGTATGACTAAGAAAGAGGTTATTAGTATTTTAGGAGAACCAGAAAATCATTCTAAAAAATCTGTGTTTGAATACGAGGGAGAACAAATAGAATCACCAGAGCAATTAGGGTATTTTGAAAATGAACTTCAGATTACAATAGACGGAGAAAGAGGCGTAGATTTTATTGAGTTTTATGGAAAAGAAAGAGAGAAAACAGATGTCTTTTTTAAAAATATTGATGTGTTTTCCAATACAGCAACAGAATTAATATCAAAGATTTCTGAATTAACAAAAGAGAAGTATGATTCAGAGCATACGGAGCTACCCTATACAGTCATTTTTAGAAATATTGATTTATCATTGTGGAGGCAGATAATTTCTGGTGATGAAGGAAAATATTTTTGGACAATAGCAATAGGAAGAAAAGATTATTATAGAGAATAAACCTAGAGCAAAACAATAGCATTTTATAACACGATGTACTAAGATTAATGACAGTTAAACAACAACTTTATCAACACTGCGCCGAGTATGTACAGCAACGCTTAAACACCATTGAAAACACCATTCAGTCGCATCAAAAAGCATTGAGCTCAGAAACCAAAAGTTCTGCCGGAGACAAGCACGAAACCGGACGAGCGATGTTGCAATTGGAAATGGAAAAAGCAGGGCAACAATTGGCATCGGTTCAACAAATGAAAGAGATCTTGGCAAAGATAGACCCTACAAAACCCTCTTCAATTGTCAGTCTGGGCGCGATTGTCAATACAAGCTTAGGAACGTATTTTTTAAGCATAAGCGCAGGTCAACTGCAAGTGGACAAGGATGTGTTTTTCGCTATTTCTGCCTCTTCTCCGATCGGAAAATTGTTGTTGGGAAAAAAAGAAGGAGATGCGTTAGTTTGGAATGGTAGAAAAATTGAGATACACTACATTTCCTGACCCAATCCTTTGTGAATGCTGAAAGAAAATAGATTGCCCTTTTAATTCGGCTTCGATTAGCCAACTAAACCCTTTGTAATAGGAATTTTTTACAACCGCATGGTATTCTGAAGTATCTACGGCTTTAATATGATGTGGGTATAACAATCGGTTTTCCCCGTCAATCATAATATCATTTACATCATCAAACAATGCAGCTACATAATGTTCTTTCGGATGCTGATACAGCTCTTTTGGAGCTCCTTGTGCTAAGATCTGATGATCTTTGATCACAATCATTTTATCAGCAAAAGACAAAGCATCATTTCCGTCGTGTGTAGCCACAATACAAGCAATGTTCTTTTCTTTCAAATAAGAAAAAAGCTTTCTTCGTAGCGAGTTCTTTTTAAAATTATCGATTTGGCTAAAAGGCTCATCCAACAAGATCATTTCGGGTTCTTTTGCCAATGCTCTAGCTATAGCAACACGCTGTTGTTGTCCGCCACTAAGGTCTTTAACTCGTTGTTTGGCAAAGGCTTTCATTTCGATTACCTCTAACAATTCATTTGTTCTGTGTTTTGATTCTTCAGGGTGAAAACGAGACAAGAATTTTGCAATATTTTCTTCTACCGAAGTATACGGCATTAAATCGAAATCCTGAGCAACATACTTGAAGAATTCCATTCCCGGAACCAAGTGAAAAGCGGGTCCTAAAATTTGCTGATCTTTCCAATAGAGCTCTCCTGATTTTACATCCAACAAACCATAAATGGCTTTTAATAAAGTAGATTTTCCGCTACCGCTTTCTCCCATTACACACAAGTGTTCTCCGGGAGCCAACTGAAATGAAAGGTTTTTCAAAACCTCTTTGTGGTTGTTGTATTGAAAGGATATGTTCTTAACGTGCAGCATAAAAAAACCGTAGGCGTTAAACCTACGGCAAAAATAAGGTGAAAAATGTCTTTACGAGAGATTTATCTCGAAGTAATCTCACGAAATTAATGAGTTTGCTTCTTGCACTAACACGCAATCGCAAAGACAGTTTATAATCTAATTACCAGATAGCAACTCTGTCTTCTGGTTTGATATACATTTTATCTCCTTCAACAATATTGAATGCTTTGTAGAAAGCATCTACGTTTTGTAATGGAACGAATGCTCTGAACATTCCAGGAGAGTGTGGGTCTGTTTTTACTTGATTCTTTAAAGCCTCGTCTCTAGACTTGATTCTCCAAATAGTAGCCCAAGACATAAAGAAACGTTGCTCAGCAGTAAACCCATCTATTGGTTCTGGTTTTCCGTTCTTCTCGTAGCTGATCATCAATCCTTCATAAGCAGCACGGATTCCTCCAAGGTCACCAATGTTTTCTCCAAGTGTAAATTCACCGTTGATCTTAACATCATCAATTACAGTAAACTGACTGTATTGGTCTGCTAATTTTTTACCTAAAGCAGTAAACTTAGTTAAGTCTTCTTCAGTCCACCAGTTGTTTAAGTTTCCATCTCCGTCAAAACGAGATCCAGAGTCGTCAAAACTGTGAGAGATCTCATGTCCGATTACAGCTCCGATACCACCATAATTTACAGCATCGTCTGCTTTGTAATCATAGAAAGGAGGTTGTAAAATAGCCGCAGGGAAAACAATCTCGTTGTTTACAGGATTAAAGTAAGCATTTACTGTTTGAGGAGACATTCCCCACTCAGTTCTGTCTACTTCTTTTCCAAGTTTACTCATATTTTCTTCGAATCCCCACTTAGAAATATTCACAGAATTGTCAAAGTAAGTACCACCTTCTTCAAGACCTTTTACTTCTAAAGCAGAGTAATCTTTCCACTTATCAGGATAAGCGATCTTAACGGTTAACTTGTTTAACTTATCGATAGCTTTTTTCTTAGTTTCTTCACTCATCCACTCTAATCCTTTGATTCTTTTTTCGAATCCAAGCATTACATTGGCAATCATTTCTTCAGCTTTTTTCTTTGCCTCCGGCGGAAACTTTTTATCAACATATAACTTCCCTAAAGCTTCACCAATTGCTCCGTTTACGTTTCCTAAAGCGCGCTCTTCTCTAGGACGTTGTTCTTTAGCTCCTCTTAATGTTTTGCTGTAGAACTCCCAGTTTGCTTTTTCTAGATCTGTAGTTAAGATTCCTGCAGCCGTATTGATCAAAGACCAACGTAAGTATAATTTGATGTCTTCAATAGAGCTGTTTTTCATGATGTCGTTCATCGCCTTCATATATTTCGGCTGAGTTACGATCACTCTGTCGATTTCGTTTACACCAATTCCTTTAAAGTATTCAGGCCAGTTGATAGAAGGAACCAAGTCAGACAATTCTTTTAAGGTCATTGGATTGTATAGTTTACGCGTATCTCTTTGCTCTTCTTTGGTCAAACGAGGAGTTGCTAAACTAGTTTCAAAAGCTAAGATTTTAGCAGCGTCTTTTTTAGCAGTTGCTTCGTCGCTACCAAACTCTGCTAACATTCTAGCAATGTGAGCTTCGTATTTTTCTCTTTTTCCTTTTGTGTCTTCATCTTGATCTACATAGTAATCTCTAGACAAACCTAATCCTGCAGCTCCTAAATAACCTGCGTTCATTTTACTGTCCTTTAAATCGTTGAAAACACCGAAATTGAAGAATCCAGCTCCACCATACGGAGTGAAGTTTATTAACAATTCTTCAAGATCTTTTAAGTTTTTTACTTCATCAATTTTTGCTAAGAATGGTTTTACAGGGTCAATCCCTTGCTTATTTCTAGCTACAGTATCCATGATAGACTGGTAGTAGTATACAGCTTTTTGCTGATCGGAAGTTTTTAGATTTCCTTCAGCATCTTTTAATTTTGGGAAATCTCCGGTTTCAATAGCTTCATTTAAAATGGTTAATACATCATGATCTGTCATTTTACGAAGCTCTCCAAAACTTCCCCAAGAAGTTCTGTCTGCAGGAATTTCTGTTTTGTCCAGCCAATTTCCGTTCACATAACGGAAGAAATCGTCATTAGGACGTACAGAAGTATCCATATTTTCTAGAACAATTCCAGCACTTTTTTCGTCGGTATCTTTCTTACATGCTACAATTCCAAATGCAGCAATTGCAGAAAAGAGGAAAACCTTTTTAATTGAGTTCATTTGTTTTGGTTTTTGTTTATGATTTGATTTTTGATTTTGGCGGGTTTGGTAATTTCTCATAACCCATATTGAATAGTGTAAATCCGAAAACATCGGAAGACTCTTCTATTATTTGTTCTAATGATTTTCCGGCACCATGACCTGCATTAACGTCTATTCGTATCAAAACAGGATTGCTACCGATTTGTTTGTCCTGCAATTCAGCAGCAAACTTAAAACTATGAGCAGGTACCACACGATCGTCATGATCTCCGGTGGTTACCATTGTTGCCGGGTATTCTACGCCTTCTTTTACATTGTGTACAGGCGAATACCCTTTTAAGTATTCAAACATCTCTTTACTTTGTTCAGCAGTTCCGTAGTCATATGCCCATCCGGCTCCGGCTGTAAATGTGTGATAACGTAACATATCCAAAACTCCAACAGCAGGCAGTGCTACACGCATTAAATCCGGACGTTGCGTCATGGTTGCTCCTACTAATAATCCTCCGTTAGATCCTCCACTGATGGCTAAATAGTCTGAGGATGTATAGTTGTTTTCGATCAAATATTCGGCAGCAGCAATAAAATCGTCAAACACATTTTGTTTTTGCATTTGTGTTCCTGCATCGTGCCATTTCTTTCCGTATTCTCCACCACCACGTAAATTAGGAACAGCATAAATTCCGCCTTGCTCCATCCAAACAGCTCTTGTTACGCTAAAACTAGGGTTCAAACTAATGTTAAACCCACCGTAACCATACAGTATGGTCGGGTTTTTACCGTTCAATTCAATTCCTTTTTTGTAGGTAATGATCATAGGAACTTTGGTTCCGTCTTTAGAAGTATAGAATACTTGCTTACTTTCATAATCAGCAGAATTAAAATCGATATCAGGCTTCCAGTATAGTTCGTATTCTCCTGTTTTTATATCCAATTTATAAATGCTAGACGGTGTGTTGTAATTGGTGAAAGTAAAGTAATCAATTGTTGCATCTTTCTTACCGCCAAACCCTCCGGCATTTCCTACGCCAGGTAATTTGATCTCTCTCACTAATTTTCCATCAAAATCGTATTGTAAAACTTTAGAAACAGCATCTACCATGTATTCAGCAAAGAAATATCCTCCTCCGGTAGAAGGGCTTAATACATGTTCAGTTTCAGCAATAAAATCCGTCCAGTTCTCTGGAGTAGGGTTGCTAGCGTCTACTGTTACGATCTTTTGATTTGGAGCATTCAAGTTGGTTACCAAGTATAATTTACTTCCTTTATTATCTATGACGAACGTATCACTATTAAAGTTACCGACAACTGTAATTAATTTGCTGTTCTTCTGAGTTAAGTCTTTGATAAAAAGCTTGTTTCCTGAAGTGGAAGTTTGAGCTTGTATGACAAGATATCTATTGTCTTCTGTTAAATAAGCAAAGACATAACGATGTTTTTCTTCAGGAGTTCCTCCAAAGATCACAGGATCGTTTTTTTGAGGAGTTCCCAATTTATGATAGTATAGTTTATGCTGATCCGTTTTTGCAGAAAGCTCACTACCTTTAGGTTTGTCATAACTTGAATAATAGAAACCATCGTTCCCTTTCCAGCTAATTCCTGAGAATTTTACATCGACTAAAGTATCCTCCTTGATCTTTTTACTTTCTACATCAATTACAATGACCTTTCGCCAATCGCTTCCCCCTTCAGAAATAGAGTAAGCCGCAGTTTTTCCGTCTTTAGAAAAACTGATTCCGCTTAATGAGGTTGTTCCATCTTCAGAGAAGGTGTTAGGGTCTAAGAAAACTTCTTCTGTTCCTGCATCATCTTTTTTACGATACACAACAGAATGATTTTGTAGCCCGTCGTTCTTATAATAATATGTATAATCACCTTCAACAAAAGGAGAGCTTATTTTTTCGTAATTCCATAATTCAGACAATCGATCTTTCAATTGATCTCGATAAGGTATTTTACTGAGGTAATCGAAAGTAACTTCGTTTTCAGCTTTTACCCAATCTTCTGTTTGCTTACTTCTATCATCTTCCAGCCAACGATAATTGTCTACTACTTCGGTTCCAAAATATGTGTCAGAAACCGGTTGTTTTGTTGTTTCGGGATAATTCACGGTAATCTCTCTTTTGTTAGATTCTTCTTTACATGCAGTCAGAACGGTCGCAGCGCAAAGAATAGGAATGATTAGTTTTTTCATTGTGAAACGTAATTAATTGGCTTCTAAATTAGTATAAAAAAAACCTCCTATGTTACAGAAACAGGAGGTTTTAACAGAATTTAACGTTTATTTTTAATCAAAGAGCGACTTGAATCGATCCCAGTTTGTATAGATCAAGAATAAGTTCAATACTGCAACTATGGCTGCAAATAAAATCCCATCAGGAGCATACTTTAAATGGAATGCTACGATGTTAAAAGAAACAGGTACTAACAGGATCAAAGCGAAAGGCACAGCCTTGTTTATCACTAAGAGTAAACCAGCTAAAATGTAAATCACTCCCAAGGTAGGAAAGATGTAACCACTTCCGCCTAAAGCCCCCATAAATGCACCAGCAGTTTCCGATAATTCGGGGTTGGGCATAAAATGGAAAAATTTGTTAGCTCCAAAAACTAACATCGCTAAACCTAAAAGGTAACGAGCAATCATTGCAATGGAATTCATAATGTAAGGTATTAGTTAATAATTAGTTAGGTTTAAATTTAAGAAAAATAAAATTGATGCTTTTTTTGAAAGATTTAGATGATGTAATTTGTTTGAAGATAAAACGTCTAACTTCGCACAATAAGGAAAGTATAATATGACAGAGCTATTAACGAAGGAAACCTTTTTAGAAAAGGTCTTCAATTACGAGAAAAATAAAGAGTGGACCTTTGAAGGAAAGGTTCCTGCTATTATAGATTTTTATGCAGATTGGTGTGGGCCTTGTAAAATGATCGCTCCAATTTTAGAGGAATTAAGTGAAGAGTATGGAGACAAGATCAATATCTATAAAGTAGATACAGAAGCAGAGCAGGAATTAGCAGCTGCCTTTGCGATTAGAAGTATTCCTTCTATGTTGTTTATTCCTATGGATGAGCAACCACAAATGGCAACGGGAGCACTGCCCAAGCAAAACCTAAAAGAAATCATTCAACAAGTTTTAAAAGTTGAAGCCTAAGATAAGCCCGAGTTTTTACTCGGGTTTTTTTATGCTCAAAAAAACAATACCTTTGAATTTTATGCATAAGAAAATTATGTATACATTTGACCTCAGTGAAAACATGAAGTATGGGAAATCAAAAACTATATAAAGGATCTTTGCAAACCATCATTTTAAAACTCCTTGAAGAGAACACAAGAATGTACGGTTATGAGATCACTCAGAAAGTAAAAGAACTCACAAAAGGAGAACTTCAAATTACAGAAGGAGCATTGTATCCGGCGTTACACAAATTGGAAGCTGAAGGTGTTTTGGAAGTTGAGGTTTCTAAAGTAGGAAACCGCCTAAGAAAATACTACAGATTAACAGAGGAAGGGCTAAGAGAAACAACAAATAGACTTTCTGAAATGCAGGAGTTTTTAAACACAATGCAAAAGTTGGTAAATCCTAAATTAAGCTTGGAATAATATGGAATTGACTGAAAAAGAAATAGAAGAGTTATACAAATTCACTAGAAAGCATTATGTAATTCATTATGATTTACAAACAGAGCTGGTAGACCACTTAGCAAATGATATTGAAACGATATGGTTAGAAAAACCAAACTTATCATTTAGAGAAGCAAGAGATATATCATTTAAAAAGTTTGGAGTTTTTGGGTTTTCTGATGTTGTGAGTCAGAAAGAAAAACAGATGACCAAGAAATATTGGAGAATCCTGTGGAGGTTTGTTAAGGAATGGTTTGACATTCCCAAGATCATTGGAACAGCTGCTATTTTTAGTTTGTTTTTCTTTTTATTACAGATAAGAGTAGGCCCGATAATTTTAGTTACAGCCTTTATAATTTTCTGTTTGTCTTCAATAGTTTTTGAAATCATCATTAAATACAAAGTCCGATCAAGAAAGAAGAAAGAGCAAAAGATTTTTTTGTTGGAAGAAATGATTCATCAAACAAAAGGAGGGTTAATTTTTGTCTATCTCATAAACATATGGAATGCACTGAACTTTTTAGATATCGACTTTTTCTCATTATCAGTATATTGGATTGGGTTGGTTTCTTTTCTATTAACCCTACTTTTAATAAGCTTTTATGTGACCCATTTTACAATTCCTAACAAAGCAGAAGAACTGTTGGAAGAAGTTTATCCAGAATATAAATTGCAGAAGAATTTGTAACAAAAACCAACTTTTAGATACTTATTCGTTATCAAACTAATTCACTAACAAAATGATTGCACACTTTTTACGCCTAGAATGGAAGCAATATTTTAGAGCTCCTTATTGGCAAAAGAGCATTGGAATAAAAATCTTTATGGGATTCTTTGCTCTTTACTTCATTGCTATGTTTTTAGGAATGGGGTTTGGATTATTTCCAGTACTTAAAAAAGCATATCCAGATCAAGATCCATTTACGATTGTAAACCAGGCTCTGTTTTATTGGATTTCTGCTGATTTAGCAGTTCGCTTTTTCCTACAAAAATTACCTGTAATGACCGTGAAGCCTTTTTTGACACTTCCAGTGAAAAGAAGTAAGATTGTAAATTTTGTACTAACAAAATCGATCTTCTCATTCTTTAATTTTTTACCCTTATTTTTTGCTATACCATTTTCCATTGTTCTGATAGGGAAGGGATATGACCCTACTCAAGTTTGGACATGGTTTGGGTTTATTTTCTTGGTAACGCATGTCATAAACATGTTAAACTTCTTCCTAGAAAACTTAATGGCAAAATCTGAATTATCCATACTCCCTATTGTTGGGATTTTAGGATTGTTGTCGGGATTGAATCATTATCAAGTGATCCCATTATCAGATCTAACTGCATCTGGAATTACAGCAATCCTTGAGACACCTGTGTATTTATTAATTGTCATTGGAATGTTAGTGGTATTGTATATCTCTAATTATAGAAGCTTAAAAAACAAACTATATGTAGATAGTGCAGTTCAGGTAAAAATAAAAGAAGCAAAAACATCTGACTTGTCTTGGACAAGAAGGTTTGGAGATATTGCTCCATTTATGCAATTGGATTTACGATTGATCATGAGAAATAAGAGAACAAAAAGTACATTATTTATCCTGGTCATTGGATTGCTTTATGGACTGTTTTTTTATCCACAACCCGTATATAGAGATATGGAGTTTTTCTATTCGTTTATAGGAATTTTTTCTACAGGATCTTTCTTAATTAATTTCGGACAATTTATTCCTGCTTGGGATAGTGGCTACTATAAAATGCTTATGAGTCAGAACTTTGAGTATAAAAGATACCTGGAGTCAAAGTTTGTTCTTATGAGTATGAGTGTGGTTCTTTTATTTGTTTTTGGAATTCCATACGTATACTTTGGGTGGAAAATACTATTGGTACATTTTGCTGCCATGATCTACAATATTGGAGTAAATACTCACGTAATTATGTATGGAGGGTCTTTTAATAGAAAGAAGATCAATCTAGACCAAAAAGCAGCATTTAATTACCAAGGAACAGGAGCCGTTCAATGGTTAATAGGTATTCCTTTAATGGTAATACCAATGGGGCTTTTTGCTGCGTTAAATTACTTCATCAACTTTGAAGTTGCCGTTACTGTCTTAATAGCATTAGGACTTTTAGGAATCGTTTTTCATACAAAAATTATGAAAACGATTACCAAAAAATACATCAAATCTAAATACAAAATGATCGGAGCTTTTGATCAAGACAACTAATATCGAATACCATGATACAAACAAAAAATATTTCAAAAAAATACGGACAAGCAGAAGTGCTAAATATTGATTCTCTTGAAATTCCAAAAGGACAGAGTTTTGGATTGGTAGGGAATAATGGAGCCGGAAAAACTACGTACTTCAATTTATTATTGGATTTGATCAGACCTACTACAGGAGGAATTACCAATAACGATGTAGTTGTTAACGAAAGTGAAGAATGGAAAACCTTTACAGGATCATTTATTGATGAGACTTTTCTAATTGGATATTTAACACCAGAAGAATATTTTGATTTCATTGGAGATCTAAGAGGAATGACAGCAGCCGATGTAAAAGCATTTCTTGCACAATTTGATGAATTCTTCAACGGAGAGATCATCGGGAAGAAAAAATACTTAAGAGATTTAAGTAAAGGAAATCAGAAGAAGGCAGGAATTGCTGCTGCTATGATGGGAAATCCGCAAGTGGTTATTCTAGATGAGCCTTTTGCAAACCTAGATCCAACTACTCAGATCCGATTAAAGAAGATTTTAAAAACCTTAACGGAAGACAGAGAAGTAACTGTTTTGGTTTCCAGTCACGACTTGAGTCACGTTACCGAAGTATGTGAACGAATTGTGGTTCTCGACAAAGGAATCGTAGTAAAAGACATTCAAACTTCAGAGGAAACCTTAAAAGAGTTGGAGAGCTATTTTTCTGTTTAGCCAACTATATCTAAGTTTTATTCCTATTTTTACGCTCTTATTTGCAATATTTTCACTTTGAAACTGTTGTAAATAAGAGTTTTTACATGCTAATGAAGAACATTCAAAAAATAGGATTTCTAGGGTTACTGTTTTTGATTGCTTCCTGTAGTACAAGAAAGGATGCATTTTTAAACAGAAGTTTCCATTCTGTAACCACAAAGTACAATGTCTTATACAATGGAAAAGTGGCCTTTCAGCAAGGGATTGATGACATCAATTCGAAATACGAAGATGATTTTTGGGAGCTGATTCCAATTGAGCCTATCAAGTTCAAAGGAAATATTGTTGCCGCACCTAAATTCAACTCAGGATTTGGTGGCCCGGGAGCGCCTATTAAAAAGCAAGACAATCAGAAAGCATTACCTCCTTTTGAAAAAGCAGAAGAAAAAGCAGTAAAAGCCATTCAAAAACACTCCATGAATATTTATGGAAAAGAGCGCAACAAGCAAATTGACGATGCTTATCTTCTTTTAGGAAAATCCAGATACTATACAGAACGTTTTATTCCTGCGATAGAAGCTTTTAATTACATCATTGCCAACTATCCAAAGGCAAACCTTATTAATGAGACCAAAATTTGGAGAGCAAAAGCCAATATTCGAATTGACAATGTAGAATTGGCTATTGAAACCTTGTCGATCTTATTAAGGCAACCGGAACTTCCAGAGTTGATCAAAGAAGAGGCACATACGGCAATGGCAATGGCCTATTTAAAGATGGACAGCATTCACAGAGTTAAAGAACATCTTTGGCTGGCAACTGAAACCTCTAAAAACAAGGTACAACGATCTAGAAATATGTATGTTTTAGGACAGTTGTATGCTATGGAAAAAAACAAAGACTCGGCGACATTGGTATTTCAAAATTTGGTCGACTTTAAAAAAGCGCCGTATAAATTTAGAATCCATGCAAACATAGAGTTGGCAAAAAACTCGCCATCAGATTCTTCTACAATAGCATTGTTAGATCGATTTAAAAAATTGATCAAGAACAGAGATAACAGACCTTATTTAGATGCTTTGTACTACCAAGTAGGTACGTTGGAAGAAGGAAGAGATAGTATAGACAGAGCTAAAGAATATTACAATTATTCTCTACGCGCAAAAGAGGCAAAGCCCAAGCAAAAAACTTTCAGTTACGAAAGACTGGCCAATATCTACTTTAAAGATTTGGACTATGTAACCGCAAGTTCTTATTACGATAGTGTTTTACTGGTTGCAAAAGACAAGCAGACACTTCGAATTAAAAGAATAGAACGAAAAGCAAAAAATCTGGCCTCTTTGAGAAAGTATGAAGAAGTACTGCAAAGAAATGATAGTGTTCTTAAGTTGGTTGGAATGTCTGGCGAAGAAAGAAGAAAGCTCTTTCAGGATTATATAGACAAGATCAAAAAAGCAGATGAAGAAGAAGCTCAAAAGAAGCTCAACGCGATTTCTTTTGGAAATGCTTTTGGAGGCGGAAGTGCTCAAGCAAGAGATAACAAAGGAAAATGGTATTTCTACAATGTTCAATCTTTGGGATTCGGAAAAGGAGAATTTGAAAGAGTGTGGGGTACCCGATCTTTAGAAGATAATTGGAGATGGTCTGACAAAACCACTAGAAAGGAAGATGCCAAAGACAATGTAAAGATCAGTCAGAAGCTAGCCAGATACGAATTAGAAACCTACTTAAAGACAATTCCGTCAAAACCTAAAGAAATAGATTCTTTGGTGTATGACAGAAATAAAGCTCTTTTTGAGTTGGGGTTGATCTATAAAGAACAATTTAAAAATACACCTAAAGCTATTTCAAACCTAGAAAGACTGTTGAGTGTTAACCCGGATAAAGAATTGATCTTACCAGCAAACTATCACTTATATCAGATCTATTCAGAACTAGGAGATGGAAAATCAGAGAAGTATAAGAATGTTGTTTTAACAGATTATGCCGATACTCCTTTTGCAAAGATTATTTTAAATCCAGAAAGTGAGTTGAAGGAGAATAAAGAAGTTGATGAGGTGTCAGAATTGTATAAAATAGCATACAGATTGTATAAAGATGAATCTTTTGAAGAAACGGTTTGTTTTATTACTGAAGTCTTACCAACCCTTGAAGATTCTTTACTAATTCCTAAGTTTACACTTCTAAAAGCCTATGCTATAGGAAAGTATCAAAGAAAAGAATCTTATATTGCAGCCCTTGAAAAAGTTGCGGTAGCATATCCGCAAACAGAACAAGGTAAAAAAGCATTAGAATTAATTAAACGACTAAAACAGTGATCCCCCATGTTTAGTAGCAAAGAAAAAACACAAAAACCCAAGGTGATGGAAAGAAATGTTGTAGCAAAGAACACATCCATTGTAGGAGATATTAAATCTGAAGGAGACTTTAGAATTGACGGAACTCTGGAAGGAAATTTAGTAACCGACGGAAAGGTTATTATTGGAGTTGACGGATTTATCAAAGGAAAAGTAGAATCTACCCATGCAGATATAGAAGGAAAGTTCTCCGGAGAGTTGTTGGTGCAAGAAACATTAACCATCAAAGCATCTGCCCATATATCAGGAGATGTGATCATTGGAAAACTATCTGTAGAGCCCGGAGCCACATTTAATGCAACATGTGCTATGAAAGGAACTGTAAAAGAACTGAATCAGCATGAGCAACAAAGAGCCCTCAAAGAAAAAACAGCTTAAGAACGCACTGGTTCTTACCGGAGTTGCATTTCAAATGGGCGCAACCATTTACCTATTTGTTTTGTTAGGGAAATGGCTTGACTCAACCTATAATCAAGGAGAGAAACTATACATTATCATCACTACATTGGCCGGAGTAGGCGTATCTTTATATCTAGTGATCAAACAATTGAACAGACTGAATTCTTAAATGAGCAAGACAATTTCAAATTTCGTCATTCGAATTCTTTTTTTTACAGGAGTAACTTTTGGGTTACATCTTTTGGTTTTAAAACTTATGGAATTGCCTTTGTTTGCCGATAAGATCGTATTGGCTTATATAGTAAATGTAGCGCTGGCTATTATTGTCTTTGTTTTTCTGTTTGTATTTAGGCAAAGATTTAAAAATCAGTTAGGTTTCATTTTTATTTCAGGAAGTATGATAAAGTTTGCCTTGTTTTTCACCTTATTTTACGGGGCTTACAAGAAAGATGGATCGATTTCTGAAACCGAATTTTTTGCTTTTTTCATTCCATATCTTTTAACACTTGTTATAGAGATTTTTAGCTTATCTAAATGGCTAAATAAATTGGATGAATTACCCTCCTGAAACTCAACGCAAAAAGCCTTAAAAATAAAGTTTAAAATAGTTTTTGGTTTTAAGATAAAAACTTACCTTTGCAGCGATTTTTAAGCCACTATTATTACGAGTGATATGCGTAGAAAAATAACTGTAAAAGCGTTAGCCCTAATATTCCTACTAACTTCATTTACTTCTTTTGCTTCTGGCGACAAAAAAGATGGTAAGCCTCAAGACAAAGAACAATACATTAAGGAGTACATTCAGCACCACTTACAAGACACGTATGATTTCGGGTTTTTCTCAAGCACAGACGAGAAAGGACATGTAACTCATTACGGATTTCCATTACCTGTAATTTTATGGGACGGTGGTTTGAAAGTGTTCTCATCTTCTAAGTTTCACCACGGAGAAACAGTTGCAGAGGTAGATGGAAACTACTATAAGTTATACCACGGGAAAATCTATAAGACAGATGCTGCAGGTACCATTAACTATGATGCAGATCACCACGCAACAAATGAAAAGCCATTAGATTTTTCGATTACAAAGAACGTTGTAATGATTTTTGTTGTTTTCTTGATCATGTTCTTTATGTTCAAAAGAATGGCAAAGTCTTACAAGAAGAACAACGGATTGCCAACAGGAATGGGTCGTTTATTAGAGCCAATCGTTTTGTATATCCGTGACGATATTGCCAAGCCAAACATTGGAGAGAAGAACTATAAGAGATATATGAGTTACTTATTAACGGTATTCTTCTTTGTGTGGATCGTAAACTTATTTGGTTTAACACCTCTAGGTGTAAATATCACCAACAATATTGCGGTAACATTTTTCTTAGCGTTGCTAACGTATTTGATTACCACTTTCACAGCAAAAAAAGACTATTGGAAGCACATCTTCTGGATGCCAGGAGTGCCTGCCCCAATGAAAATCATATTAGCTCCTATTGAATTATTAGGAACGATCATCAAACCATTTTCATTAATGATCCGTTTGTATGCAAACATTACAGCAGGTCACATTGTATTAATGAGTTTAATTGGAATGATGTTCATTTTTAAGAACTGGTTAGGAACTCCACTTTCATTTTTATTAGCATTTGTATTAGGAATCTTAGAGTTGTTAGTAGCAGCTTTACAAGCCTATATTTTTACAATGTTATCAGCGCTTTATTTTGGAGCAGCAGTGGAGGAACACGATCACCACTAAGGAGTGAATAAATTTTGAATGTTTAATTTTTAAATAAATATATTATGACAATTCCAAACATCGTAGGTGCAGGATTAGTAGTAATCGGAGCTGGTATCGGTATCGGACAAATTGGTGGAAAAGCAATGGAAGCTATTGCTCGTCAACCAGAAGCTACAGGTAAGATCCAAACAGCAATGTTAATTGCTGCTGCCTTAATTGAAGGTATTGGATTTGCTGCTTTATTCGCAGTAAGCTAAAACTAAACAAAGAAACAGCTATAACGGTTGGTTATAGCTGTTCTTTTACAATTTGAATTAAACAGAAAACATTAGAGATATAATATTAAAATCATGGAGAAGTTACTTGAAGATTTTTCGTTAGGATTGTTTTTTTGGATGGCAGTGCTTTTTTTAGCATTACTATTCTTGTTAAGAAAGTTTGCTTGGAGACCAATTTTAGATTCTGTTAACGAGAGAGAAGAAGGAATTAAAAATGCATTAGCTTCAGCAGAAGACGCAAAAAAGGAAATGGAAAACTTGCAAGCTAGCAACGAGCAGTTGTTAAAAGAAGCAAGAGCAGAAAGAGATGCGTTAATGAAAGAAGCACGTGAGATCAAAGACAAAATGATCTCTGACGCGAAAGATGAAGCGAAAGAAGTTGCCGCTAAATTAATCGAGAATGCACAAGCTTCTATTGAGCAAGAAAAACAAGCAGCGTTATCTGAATTAAAAAACCAAGTAGCAGAACTTTCTATTGGAATTGCAGAATCTGTAGTGAAAAGAGAATTGGCTTCTAAAGATGACCAGTTGAAGTTAGTAGAAGGAATGTTACAAGAAGTTACGTTAAAGTAATCGTTGTATGAGAAACACTAGAGCTGCATTACGTTACGCAAAGGCTATTTTAAACTTAGCAAAAGATTCTGGAAAAGAATCTGATGTTAACAATGATATGATCTTGGTTGCATCTACCATTGCTGAAAACAGTGACTTGGATGTAATGTTAAAGAGCCCTGTAATTAAAGCAGAAGATAAAAAAAACGTATTAAAAGCGCTTTTCGAAGGGAAAGTAACAAACATCTCAACAGGTTTGTTCCTTTTATTAGAAGAAAATAAGCGTTTAAGCCTTTTAGAGTCGGTTGCAAAACAATACACCATTATTTTCGATCACCTAAAAAGCATTGATATTGCCAAAGTAACCACAGCTGTACCATTAACTGCAGAAATTGAAAAGCAAGTAATGGCTAAGATTGTTGAAATTACAGGAAACAAGGCAAGTTTAGAAAATATTGTAAATCCAGATATTTTAGGAGGATTTATCTTACGTGTAGGAGACGTGCAATACGATGCTAGTATCTCCAATTATTTAAATGAATTAAGAAAGGAATTTGATCACAGCGATTTCATTCCAAAAATTTAATTATACATCAAATTAGAAAAGATGGCAGCAATTAAACCCGCTGAAGTATCAGCAATTTTAAAGCAACAATTAACAAATTTCGAAGCGAAAGCTACGTTAAATGAGGTAGGTACTGTTTTACAAGTAGGAGACGGTATTGCTCGTGTGTATGGTTTATCAAACGTACAATACGGAGAATTAGTAGAATTTGATAACGGATTAGAAGGAATCGTATTGAACTTAGAAGAAGATAATGCCGGTGTGGTATTATTAGGGGCTTCTACTTCTATCAAAGAAGGATCTACTGTAAAGCGTACTGAAAGAATTGCTTCTTTAAGAGCTGGAGAAGGAATTGTAGGGCGTGTAGTTGATACCTTAGGAACTCCAATTGATGGTAAAGGTCCAATCGAAGGAGAAACTTTCGAAATGCCATTAGAGCGTAAAGCTCCAGGGGTAATTTATCGTGAGCCTGTAACTGAGCCGTTACAAACAGGAATCAAGGCAGTTGATGCAATGATCCCAATCGGTAGAGGACAACGTGAGTTGATCATTGGAGACCGTCAAACAGGTAAATCTACAGTTGCGTTAGATACCATCTTAAATCAAAAAGAATTTTACGATGCAGGTGAGCCAGTTTACTGTATTTACGTAGCTATCGGTCAAAAAGCTTCTACAGTAGCAGCAATTGCTAACATGTTAGAAGAAAGAGGAGCTTTAGCGTATACTACTATCGTAGCAGCAAACGCTTCTGACCCTGCACCAATGCAAGTATATGCTCCATTCGCAGGAGCTGCGATCGGAGAGTACTTCCGTGATACAGGTAGACCAGCATTAATTATCTATGATGATTTATCAAAACAAGCAGTAGCTTACCGTGAGGTATCGTTATTGTTAAGAAGACCTCCAGGACGTGAGGCATATCCAGGAGACGTATTCTATTTACACTCTAGATTATTAGAGCGTGCTGCAAAAGTGATCAATGATGATGCTATTGCTGCTCAAATGAATGACGTTCCAGATTCATTAAAAGGAAAAGTAAAAGGAGGAGGATCTTTAACAGCCCTTCCAATTATTGAAACACAAGCGGGAGACGTTTCTGCTTATATTCCAACAAACGTAATTTCGATTACAGACGGACAGATCTTCTTAGAGTCTGACTTATTTAACTCAGGGGTTCGTCCTGCGATTAACGTAGGTATCTCTGTATCTCGTGTAGGAGGTTCTGCCCAGATCAAGTCTATGAAGAAAGTATCAGGAACATTAAAATTAGACCAAGCACAATACCGTGAATTAGAAGCATTCGCTAAGTTTGGATCTGACCTTGATGCTGCTACCATGAACGTAATTGAAAAAGGAAAGCGTAACGTGGAAATCTTAAAGCAATCTCAAAACGATCCATTTACAGTAGAAGATCAGATTGCAATCATCTACGCAGGTTCTAAGAATTTATTAAAAGACGTACCGGTAGAAAAAGTAAAAGAATTTGAAAGAGATTATATCGAGTATTTAAATGCAAAACACAGAGGTGTTTTAGATACTTTAAAATCTGGAAAGCTTACTGATGATGCAATTGCTACATTAGAAAGCGCTGCTTCAGAGATCTCTTCTAAATATGCTTAATTAATTAAAGACCCATTTCAATGGCGAATTTAAAAGAAATACGTAACAGAATTACTTCAATTGGTTCTACCATGCAGATTACCAGTGCCATGAAAATGGTATCTGCTGCAAAGTTGAAGAAGGCTCAAGATGCAATTACTGCAATGCGCCCTTATTCATCTAAATTGACAGAACTGTTACAAAGTTTAAGTGCAACTCTTGATAGCGATGCAGGAGGAGCTTACTCTAAACAAAGAGAAGTTTCTAAAGCGTTGATCGTTGTTGTAACCTCAAACAGAGGTTTGTGTGGTGGATTTAATTCTTCTGTAATTAAAGAAACCATCCAAAACATCGAAAACAATTATCAAGGAGTTGAAGTAGAATTACTAACAATAGGAAAAAAAGGAAACGATATCTTATCGAAAAGTCACACTGTTATCGAAAACAGAAACGACATTTTTGATGATCTTACCTTTGAAAATGTAGCAGAAGTTGCTCAGAAATTAATGGATTTATATGTTGATGGATCTTACGATAAGATAGAAATCATCTACAACAGATTCAAAAATGCAGCAACTCAAATTCCTCAGGTAGAGCAATTCTTACCGATCAAACCGGTAGAAGGAGATGCAAACACCAATATGGATTACATTTTTGAACCAACAAAAGAAGAGATCGTTCTAGAATTGATTCCTAAGTCTTTAAAAACTCAATTGTTCAAGGCTGTTAGAGATAGTTTTGCGGCAGAGCACGGAGCTCGTATGACTGCAATGCACAAAGCAACAGACAACGCAACAGAGTTAAGAGACGAGTTGTTATTAACTTACAACAAAGCACGTCAGGCAGCTATTACCAACGAGATCTTAGAGATCGTAGGAGGAGCAGAAGCATTGAACAACTAGAAGATAAGTTCATAAATATATAAAGAGCGCAACCCAAGGGTTGCGCTCTTTTTTTGTATTTTGGCATAACTCTTGGAACCAAACTTACAAACCCAAAAAACATATGAAAACAGCAATCTATTTATTCATGTTCATAGGACTGATGACCTGTAAATCTGCTAAAATTGAAAAGAACCCACCTTTTACAATAAGCGGAGCCACATACAATTATTGGTTTGGAGGTCAGCAAGGAGTAAGCGGAATTAGAGTGATCATTTCGTATGAGACGAAAGCAAATGATATTACATTTGATAAGATCTATTTTGCTAAAAAAGAAGGAACAATAACGATTTCCAAAAAGGAAGGTAAGAGTTATTTGATTGGACAGATCAACACCTCTAAATCAAGAAATGAAAAAGGGGATTTGATCTTAGATAAAGACCCTACGAAAGAGATCAACAACAAATTACCGGAACAAACAAAGAAGATTCCTTTTGAGCTAAAAGAGAACGAAGCAGTAATTGCTTACACATACAAAGGGAAGCAAAGATTCTATAAAGTCACAAAAATGAAACAAACAAAAACAGATTTTTATCCATAATTAATCTGTTGATAATCAAAACAAAAGCACTTCGAAATGAAGTGCTTTTGTTTTTTGGCACGCAATTTGGTTTTCCATAAACATAACCAAAAACCCAAAGCGTATGAGAGCCATAAAATTACTATTAGTTACATTATTTACCGGAGCACTTTTTAGTTCATGCTCTGTATTTATTGAAGATGTAGTTGATGACTCAATTACATTAAATGAATTGATGTCAAGCTACGATCTGTGGTATGTAGATATACACAGAACAACCGGAACAGGAGAAATTCCTTTTGTTACCCGAGCATTTACGTTATCATTCTTTAATGGAAACCTATATGCTAACAACAATATTGCTGGAATTGGTTTTACAGGAAACGGATTAGGAATTGTTGTAGGAGATTATAATACATTCGGAACAAGGTTAGAAACCTTTCACGATGTAGACGGAAGAAACGATTTTATAGTAACCCAATTATCGTCAAATGAGATCGAAATCTACAACGGATTTCACAATGTAAGCTACATTTTGGTAGGATATCAAAGAAGTCATTTTGATTACGATAGATTGTTCTATGACAATATTGAATATTTCTTGCAAGAGTACGATGCTTGGGAAAGAACAGACATAAGTGCTTCAGGAACTGCAAATGCTTTTGATGATGAACATTATCTGCAATTTACGCCTGAAAACAATACAACTTTTTACTCTTCTCACGATGAATTTGGCACGAATATTGGTGGTATAATGTGGGATTTTACAGGGAGTTACGAGGTCTTTGACGTTCAAGGAAACAGCAACCTGAAAATTTTAACACTTAATTATGATGGCGGAGATATAGAAGAGTTCGAATTAAGCGTTGTTAATGATCAAAAAGTAGAGTTATTTCACCTAAGTTCACAAACAACTTACGGATTTACAGGAAGAGGATTCATTCAATTCTTAAAAAATGGTGAAAAAGCAAAGACATCTGTAAGGAATAACGGTAGAAAACGTACTAAGATTATAAGAAAAGTAAAAGAAAGAAGAAGCATCAAGTAAAAGATGTTTATCTAAAAATAAAGTTTGGTTAGTTGATTTTTGGTTGGTTATTCTCAATAACCAATTGAAAGGGAACCGCTCTAGAGGTAGAGCGGTTTTTTCTTGCTCTAAATTCACTGAATCTTAATATGAGATGTAAGCAAAATCAGCTATCTTTAATGGCAAAACCACACCCATGAATTCAACTGTATTAATTACAGGAGCCACCTCAGGTATTGGGAAAGCTACAGCCGAATTATTAGCCAAGAACAACTTCCGATTAATTCTATGCGGAAGACGAGAAGAAAGGCTAAAACAACTCGAAGAAGACCTAGGGAAACTCACAGAGCTTACAACGCTACAATTTGATGTAAGGAGTAGAGAAGATGTTTTTGCGGCTGTTAAAAACCTCCCTAAAGAATTTCAGCAAATCGATGTACTGATCAACAATGCAGGAAATGCTCACGGACTAGATCCTATTCAAGATGGAAGTTTAGATGATTGGGATGCCATGATGGATATCAATGTAAAAGGATTGTTGTACATGTCTAAAGCCATTATTCCTCAAATGATCGAAAGAAACAATGGGTTTATTGTCAATATTGGATCTACAGCAGGAAAAGAAGTATACCCTAACGGAAATGTATACTGTGCCTCAAAGTTTGCTGTAAACGCCATTAACAAGGGAATGCGCATCGATCTGAATCAATACAACATTCGTGTTAGTGCCATTCATCCCGGATTGGTAGAAACCGAATTTTCAGATGTACGTTTCAAAGGCGATACAGAAAGAGCCAAAACAGTATACCAAGGATACAAAGCACTACAAGCAGAAGACATTGCAGACATCATTCACTTTGTAATCTCAAGGCCATACCATGTAAACATAGAAGACCTGGTTGTGTTTCCCACAGCGCAAGCTACGGCAACACTAGTCAATAAAAACCAATAAGGATGAGTAGGTATTCAAGAGTTATAGCAGGATGCATGTCGTGGGGAGCTTGGGGAAAGCAAATGAATACCCAGCAGATGATCGATCAAATGCACTTGACCTTAGAAGCGGGAATCACCACATTTGATCATGCTGATATTTACGGAGACTATACTACTGAATCTGAATTTGGAAAAGCATTTTCGCAAAGCGGAATTGAAAGAGAACAACTGCAATTGATCTCAAAATGCGGAATACAATACATCGGAAAGACAAGAGACAATAAGATCAAGCACTACGATTATTCCAAAGAATACATCATTTGGAGTGTAGAAAAATCCTTGTCAGACCTACAAACAGATTATTTAGATCTATTGTTATTGCACAGGCCAAGCCCGTTGATGCAAGCCGATGAAATTGCAGAGGCCATACATCACCTAAAAGAAGATGGAAAGATTTTAGATTTTGGAGTTTCTAACTTTACACCTTCTCAGGTAGATTTAATCCAATCCAAAGTAAAAGTGCAGGCAAATCAAATAGAATTTTCCTTAACGCAACATAGTGCTATGCACAATGGTTCTTTGGATCATATGACGCTGCATGAGATCACTCCTATGTGTTGGAGCCCTCTAGGGTCGGTTTTTAAAGAAGAAACAGACGCCAACTTCCGAGTCAAAAAAGTGTTGGAAGAACTGACAGAGAAATACAATGCCACAGAAGATCAATTGTTACTAGCATGGATTTTAAAGCATCCGGCAAAAATTCACCCGGTCATTGGAACAACCAATCAAGAACGAATTGCCAATGCTGTAAAAGCTACTGAGATAGATGTAGACCTAGAAGACTGGTTTACGATGTTGGTAGCGTATCAAGGACATAAAGTACCATAAACTCGAAATCATAAAATCACAAAAAAATGAAAATGAAAAGAATCACCTTACTACTCTTACTGCTTATCACGATCGTTTCTTGTAAAAAACAAGATAGCTATCAAGAAACAGAAATTATTATTACTACGGCAGGAGAAACTATTGAAGACGTAGAAATATACAGATCAGAACAAGGAATAGATTTATGGTCTAACAAAGTAACCAAGCTCAAGAAAAATGACCAAGGAGAATTTGTACTAAAGCTAATTATAGACACAGCAGAATATGCCAGAATAAAAGCAGGAGATAACAGAGCAATCCTAGCTGTTTTCCCGGGACAGAAATACAAAGTTCATTTTACTGAGAAAACAAAAGAGTTTTCTCTAGACAATGCAAAAGGACAAGAGATTCTTAATAATGCAGATAGAATTCCGGCACAGACCTTTGTATTTTTAAATAGATTCACAAAGGACTCTACACCTGAATTGGTTTCAAAAAAGATAGCGGTTTTAAAGGGTAAAGAAACCTCTAAAATGGATTCCTTATTGGCAACAAAAGAGATCGATGAAAGTTTTTACAAGTACTTGCAAAAAGAAGCAGATTTCTATTATGCCAATGCAGCCGTGAGTGTAGCAGATTTCAAATCGAGACGAAATAAAGCATTAAAAAATGACTATGTTGCTTTCATAGAAAAAACACTAGAACAATACCCATATAGCAAACCAGATTTAATCCCTTATAGTTGGCAATCTTATGTAAGTGAGAATTTTGTTAGCAGAAATGTATATAATAGTTACTCTAGAGATCAATTAGACGATTATTACGACAAAGACAGTATTCATTTCTTATTTGCGCAAACCATACAAACAGAAATAAAAGAACAATACAAAGAGCCAATATTTGCCTATTACATTATCAACAGCGTTAAGCAAAAGAGGCATGAAAAAAGTCTGATCAAGATTTTTGATGATTTCAAAACAACATATCCAAAGAGTAGTTATATAAAATATTTAGAAGCAGATATTCAGGAAATTAAAGAGTATCAAGATAAAATTGCCAGAGGTCTTTCTGATGATGTCAATATTATTGAGGATGAGAAAGTGAACACGTTTAAAGATCTATTAAGCAAATTCAAAGGAGAAAAACTCTATGTAGATATGTGGGCAACGTGGTGTGGTCCGTGTAAAAAAGAGTTTGAAGTGAATCATAAAATAGACAAGCTTCTAAAAGATAACGGTTATAAAAAACTATACATTTCTGTAGATAGAGCTTCAGTGAAAGACAAATGGATAGAACTGATCAAATTCTATGACCTTGCAGGGTATCATCATTTGGCAAATAAGGCATTTTTTAAACATTTTGCCAATAATTATACCAATACAAAGAAAGGAAGAGTCTCTTTGCCTCAATACCTTATTATTGATGAAAAAGGAACTATTGTAACTAAAAACGCACCAAGACCCAGCCAGTATAAAGATTTAGAAAGGGCTTTGAAAAACAGTAAATAGAAAGTAGTCAACATAGGATTTTAATGAAAGAACTGCATACAGATTGGTTAAAACTCGGAAGGAAATATTCTGATGATGAGCAATATATAGAATCTGTTTGGAAAGAAGTAAAGAGAAAGTATACAGGTAAAAAAAGACACTATCATAACCTGAATCATATCTATCATATGCTAAGGCAAGCAAAAGAATGTGAAGCAGAAGTTGATGATGCAGAAGTTGTCTCTTTTGCTATTTGGTTCCATGATATTATCTACAAATCTTCAAAAAAAGACAACGAAGAGAAAAGTGCAGAATTTGCTAGAAGAACACTCGAAAATACAGAGTTAGAAAAGGAAAGAGTTGACAAGGTTTATGACTTGATTCTTTCAACCAAGAAACATGAAATCATAAATCCTTCTATAGACAACGATTTTTTATTGGACTTTGATCTTTCTATTTTAGGTCAACCGTGGAATGTCTATGAAGAGTACATTCAGAACATTCGAAAAGAGTATAGCATTTATCCCTCGTTTTTATACAACCCCGGGAGAAAAAAAGTGCTAGAGAGTTTTTTAAGAAGAGAAGTGTTATACTTTACAGAAAAATATCGAGTTTTATATGAAGATCAGGCTCGTAAAAACTTAGAAAAGGAAATTAAAATGCTATCGTAAAATGATTAACAAGCGACTTTTAATTAAAAACCTACTCAGCCATACAGGCGAGAATAGTTTTTATGACAAAAAGTTAAAACTATCATTGGGTAGCAAAGAAGGAAAAGCCAAATTCTTAAAACACGTTTGTGCCTTATCCAATTCAAACCCGGAGAACAACTCTTACATTGTAATTGGAATAGAAGATGAAGAAAATAAGATCTTGGGAGTCGATTTTTACGACGATAGTAAGATTCAAAATCTAGTCAATGCCTATTTGAACAATCCGCCTAAGATCGAGTATGAGAACGTTCCGTTTCCAAGATTGCCAAGGCACAAAGTAGTGGGATTGGTTACCATTCATGCCAACAATAGGATTGCATCACTTACCAAACACGCTTGGAAATACAGGAGAGGCACCATCTTTTACAGAAGAGGAAGCAACTCTATGCCGGCCTCTAAAACCTTTGAACTTAGAAACACCAACAAACCCATTGTTGAAGCCATTGAAAAGAATGCGAACAACAACATTGAATTAACGCTGGATGGAGTCTTCGACTTTTTCAACAATCACAAACCTGAGTACAACCCGCAATACAAAGTTTTTAACGAGCAGTTTGTATTGTGCTGGGCAGGAGAGAAAAAAGAGATCAACGGAGAAGAATTTTACAGTCGGGTTGATATCGAATTGATCAATGAACAAGTACGTTTGTTCTTTTCGTATTTAGATGATGTACAGATCAGTTACAACAATCAGGCATTTATCATCACAGAGTATATTTTGTTGGGAATTGATAAAGAGGAAAAACGATATCCCTTAGAAAAAACCATCATCAACTTTAAAGACAACGGAAAGCACGATATCGCTACCGAATTCCTTTTTGAACCCCCTACATTTGATGAGATACGAGTGCAACACATCTACCAAAACAACAATGCCATTGTGGCCAAAATAGAAAAAGAACTTCCGCTTTCTGTTTTAGAACATGAAGATGTATTGCGCATGCCCACCAATTACTTGATCTGCTTTTTACATGGCTATGCAGATGCAGGAGAGCAATTGAGAAAAATAAAGAACTATATCAAAAGTATTGAAGACAAGACTGCCTACGTAAAGTATAAAGAAGCCATGCGGGTGTTGCGTAAGGTAAAATATCAATAAAAAATACTTCAATTTGAAACCCTGTTGTTTTTCTTACGTTTTTATAAACAGAACCAACTGTTAGAAATGGGAGGAAATATTCAAATCCTACTTCAAGGCTGCCGTCGAGGAAATCAAAAATCGCAATTACAGATATACAAGCTGTATAGTGAGGCAATGTACTTTGTGGCATACAGGTATATAAAGGATGAAGAAGAGGCTAAAGACATTATGCAAGAAGGGTTTTTAAAAGCCTTTCAGAACATCCATAAAAATGTTGAAGCAAAAGCTTTTGGTTCCTGGTTAAAGAAGATCATTATCAATCAATGTTTGGATCGATTAAAAAAGAAAAAGATCGATACAATATCTATGGAAGATCAATCCGTTGAACATGTTGCGGACGATGATAACAACTGGAATATTGATGGTAAAATCACAAGAGAACAGGTAGAAAAAGCAATTGAAGAACTTCCCAACAGATATCAATGGGTTACAAAACTCTACTTGATGGAAGGTTATGATCATATTGAAATCTCTGAGATCTTAAAGATTCCGGTAAAAACATCGAGAACCCAGTTAAGGAGAGGAAAAATGCTATTGCAAGAACAACTTAAATCCTATAAAAATGGAACAAGACATCAGAAAATTGTTTGAAACTGACGAGTTTCCTACAAAGAAGTTGCCGGCAAATCATGAAGATGAATTTGCACAAAAATTAAAGTTGCAAGCACCTAAAAAGAGGAGATCTAATTTGTTTTTCTTGAAGGTAGCAGCTTCAGTTGCCATTATTTTTACACTAGGATATGTTTTGGTAAATTCTATGGATAAGGGTACCCAACCCACAGAATTACAAAAGCAGGTTGCCGAGATAGAAAAAAGCTATCTCAAACAGATCGATCAAGAATGGGAGGCGTTTGTAAAAACTACAAACGATCAAGATTTAGTGAAATACTATAAAGAAACATTGGACGACTTGAAAGAAGATTACGATAAGATCTCAATCCAGTTTTCTCAAGAGCCCAACAACATTCCTATTCTCGAAGAGTTAATCAAGAATTTACAGAGAAGGTTAGACCTTCTAAAAAACATTCAAGAACACATCAAAGTGAATAAAAAGAGTAAACATTATGAGACCATTATTATTTAAGGTTACAGTTATATTTTTATTAATTGGTACAGCCGTTGCTGCACAGAAAAAAAACATCTATAAGAAGAGTTTTCCTACTACAGAGAAAACAATGCTTAATCTAGACCTTACCAATTCTACAATCTCTATAGAAACATCTTTAGACAATCAAATTCATGTAGAATTTAGTGCAGATTTTCAAAACTATCCGAAAAAGAGGAGAAATGAAATCATTGATGAGATTGATATAGCAGCAATGACTAGAAATGACATCGTGGAGCTGCGTGTTTTTAGCAAAACAAAATTGTCTAGAGAACATTATGTTCTAAATTCTAAGAATGGAATTGTATTAGATGATTTTAAATTTGGTATTAAGAAAAAGAGAGAGAAAAAGGATATACATAAGTCACAAGCCTCTATTCTAAAAGAAGTTCAGTCATACAAAAAAGGAGGCAAAGGATTTTTAGACAGAGTAAAAGTATTGGACGAGAATGGAAAAAAACAAGACATAGACAAGAAGACTCTTCAATTGATGAAGAACCACTTTGTAATCAAAATTCCTAAGCACATTTATGTAAGAATAAAAGGGATGGAAACAGAAGTTTTCATAGAAGATGATTTGTATCAGAAAGTAGATATCAACCTAACAAAAGGATTGCTAAGAGCTAAAAAAATTGAAAATAGCAAATCATTCTTAAACGTAATAGATGCCAATGTTTATGTAGAAAGCATTGCTGTACAAAACTTAGGATTAAAAAATGTTTCTAAGAGCTTATTTGGCTCTATAAAAGATACCCATTGCCATTTTATGGGATCTAAAGTAGAGTTAGGTTTTATTGGCAAAGGAGTAAAAGTACAAGACTATAACAGCAAGATCTTTTTCTACAATTTTGATAAGAAGTTTGAAGAGTTAAAGTTTAGAGGAGAGTACACAGACCTTTATATTTTTGATTATGATGATAAGATTCAAATGAAAGCCAAAGGAAAGGTTGCCTTAATGTATGACGGATTTAGCACTATTTCATCTTCAAACTCTTCTAAAGGAGTAAAACCTCAAACCTTGACCTTGGAGCTGGAAGAAGAAGCAAAAGAAAACACTTATGGAACTGTTGATGTACTTTTAGAAAAAGGAGTACTACGCATAATTACAGAAAAGTAAAAAACAAAGTCGGGCTTTGCCCGGCTTATTTCATTTTGTTTAAAATGATCTCGGCAATTTCTACCGGACATTCTTCCTGAATGAAATGCTTGGCATCTAAGAGATGAATATCTTCGGGTTGTATATTAAAAATAGACATCACTTCCTTCTCAAGGTGTTTCCACACCAACATAGTATCGTGTTTTCCCCAAATAACTGTTAGAGGAATATCTAACGATTGGTGAAGCGGACGATAATCTGTGATCTTTCTACAGGTTTGTGTAAAGAAATAGTACAAACCATGCTGCCCGTTGTATAAGAAAGGAATTCTATACCCTTCCAGCATCTCTTCGGTAATCACAGATTTGTCATCAATCCCATTTTTAAAAGTTGGAATCAACACGATCTTTTGCCCTAAAGAAGTACTGTATTGTTTTGCAAACACTTTTGCCAATCTACCGGGAGCAAACTTTAAAGGAGGCCTAAAACCTTCTTGATATACAATAGTATTCAGCATGATCAACTGCTTTACTTTCGACGGGTCTTGCTGAAGCATTGCCCAGGTATACAAACCACCACCATCATGAAAAACATGTGTCCATTCATGAATATTCAGATGGTCCATCAACGAAAGCAAACGACGTCCCATGTGCTCATCAGAATATACTTCATACTCATTTGGCTTGTCGCTGGCACCATATCCCAACATGTCCGGAGCAATTACTCGATAACCGGAATTCGTTAGCAGAGGAATCATCTTTCTGTACAACCAAGAAGAGGTAGGTACACCGTGTAGCAATAAGATGACTTCGCCTTTACCTTCATCTAAATAGGCCATTTTACCTTCCGGAGTTGTGTAGTAGTGAAGCTTGTCTAGATGTTCCTGATATGTATACATATTAAGCGATCCTTAGGTTGTTTATAATATCTGAAGCAATCATACTGTATTGCCCTTTTTGCCATGCAGCCACATCTCCTGCCAAACCATGATGATACACACCAATCAAAGCAGCTTCTATAGGCGAATAGCTTTGTGCCAACAATCCGGTAATAATTCCCGTAAGCACATCACCACTACCACCTGTAGCCATTCCCGGGTTTCCGGAAGTATTAAAGAACAAATTTCCTTGTGCATCAGAAATGCTGGTATGAGCATCTTTTAAAACCACGATGCATTGATGTTCTTTGGAAAATTGTTGCTGTTTTTGAAACCGCTCTTGAGCGTTTACAGAAAATCCTACCATACGATCAAACTCTTTGATATGCGGAGTAAGAATGGCGTTTTTTGGAATCTCAGCAATCAATTCCAGTTTGGTTGAAAGAATGTTTAGAGCATCGGCATCCAACACCACAGGAACGTTTATGCGTTCAAAGAGTTCTGAAACCACATGTATGGTATCCGGATTGGTTCCCAAGCCGGGTCCAATTCCTATAGCATTGTATTTTTCCAGTTCCGGTAAAGAGGTAATATGTTCGTATTGTGTATCCGTTAGGCACATGGCTTCCGGCAAAGAAGTTTGCAGAATTTCATAGCCGCATTTTGGAACATAACTACTTACCAAACCTGCACCGCTTCGCAAGCACGCTTCAGAAGTCAATACCGCGGCACCCATCATTCCGTAAGCTCCAGAGATCATCAAAGCATGACCATAGCTTCCTTTGTGCGAATATCGTTTTCTAGATTTTACTAGGAGAGAAACCTTTTCGTCAAGCACATATTGATGTGATTCTTGTTGTTGAATAAATTTTTCATCTAAACCAATATCTACAACTCTCCATTGTTGTATATAGGCGTTGTTTTCTGGAAAGAAAAACGCCTTTTTAGGCCGTTGAAAACTCACTACAAGATCGGATTGTACAACGCTTGAAGCGTTGGTTATTTCATCACAAAACAGACCCGAAGGAATGTCAATAGCATAAACTGTTGCTCCGGAAGCATTAATGGCATTGATCGTTTGAGCAACAAAGCCTTCGGCTTCTCTTTGCAAGCCGGTTCCCAATAAAGCATCAATAATCAGATCAAACGAAGAGAGATCGGGAATCTCTTTTTCTGAAGAGATCACCGTTACCTGTTCTAAACGATTGAAATTGATCTGACAGTCATCAGATAGTTTGTCTTTGAATTGAATTAAGAATGGTTGAGCCTCTATGTTGTGAGATTGTAAGATTCTGGCTACGGCAAGCCCATCACCTCCGTTGTTTCCAACACCGCAAACCACAGCAATCTTTTTGTTACTAAGATCTTCCTGTAGTATTTCATTTACAAATGCCGTAGAAGCCCTTTCCATCAAGTCGATAGAAGAAACAGGCTCGTTTTCGATGGTATATGCATCTGCCAATCTTGTCTGCTTTGCCGATATGATTTTTCGCAGGCCAAACATGAAATAAAGGTATGGTGAACATACGAATTTACAAATAAATCAGTAGTTATATGTAAGAGGATATTAGCGAGATTAGATACGATCTAACTCAATTTGTACACAAATTCCGTGATTTCTTCTTCTCGTGCAGTGGCAAAACCTGTTTCGGTTCCAATCTTAGAGAAATGACTTTTTTCCAAAACTTTTTGTGAGCCAAAATTGTCAAAAGCAACTCTGCCAAATAAAGGCCTGGTCTTTTCTATGTTTAGAAACTCTTGCAACGCTTTAGAAGCAATTCCTTTGCCCCAAAAGTTTTTTCCAATCCAATAGGTGATCTCTGCATCTCCTTCCATGACATATTTGGTAATGCTTCCTGCTATTTCACCGTCTACATAGATGGTTTTGCAGTTGATGGTAGGTTCAGACAAAATCATTGTCCATTTTTTCAGAAAAGCGTCCTTATCTGTAGGGTCTTTAGAGGTAAAAGCAGCCAGATAATTGGCTTCTTTATCTAGTTGAAAAGAGAATAAAGTGTCTAAATCTGACGAATTTGTGTCTTTGAGTTCTAGTTTCATAGAGTGTTTTTTTTGAGCTGCTCTAAGTTAAGAGTTCTGTGCCAAAAAAACAATCAAAGCAATGATTCCTAAACCTAATAAGACGGCAACAGTGATCTTGATCCAGCTATACGGACGTTGTCCTTGTACTTCACCGGTTCGTCCGTTTACCAAAAACTGATAGAGCTTGTCTTTGTATCTATACGCGCTTACATATACGGGAAGCAACAAGTGTTTGAAAGTAATGTCATCATAATTCGTATTCATTGAAATGATACGCTGCTCATCACCACCAATATCCATTCGGATCAAAGAACGGATTTCAGGATCCATGATGTCTTTAGCGACGTCAAATCCTGCTTCCAGATCAATTTGATATTTCTCTGTAATAAATCCGCTGAGGTAACTTTTTTCAAACGGTACCAGGTTTTGCAGATCCCAAGGTTCTAACTTGTAAATATATTTACGAGGTAACGATTGATTTGCTGTTACTAAAACATCGTCAAAGAATTTGCTAACATCTCCATAAGCCGGATACCAACGGGTTTTTCGTACCTGACGGGTTTTGGTTACAGATTTTCCGTCTTCTACAGCAGTATAGGTTTCTGTTACGTAGTAATGCACACCGCGTTGCCCTGTGTATTTGGTATAGGTATCTGTATCGTAGGTCCAATAAGGAATATATACGCCTTTAAAATGATCGAAATTCAAGGATGCCTTTTTCAGATCGCCCGGAGCAAACCACAGTTTGCTTACCCATTTTTTAAAACGGTTTTTAGCCGTTTCCTTATCCAGTGCAAAAGGCAACAAAGATTTGGGTTTGATGATGGCTTCTTCTTGAGATTCTTCGATAACCAAAGCGGTTGAACAATAGGGACAATTGGATGAGGTTACGTGTGGCTCCAACGACGAAGTTGCTCCGCAACTTGTACACTTTACAAACCGCTCGGTTATAGTTTCTGCGGCATTGGATTGGTCATTCAAATATTGATGAAAATCCAATTCTTCAAAATCGTCTTCGATCTGTGGAATCTCATTTTCGGTACCACAGTGTTCACAAGAAAGCGAGTGTGTTCCGGGTTTGTATTTAAGATCGCCACCACAGTTAACGCAGGCAAACTTTCCTACTTCAATTTCTTTTTCCAAATTTTCTTCCATGGATTATTGCGGAATTGGTGGCGGAACGCTTCCAAAAACAGAAGCTAAATCAGTTACTTGTCCGGCAGCCGTCCAATTGGCCATTCCTTGTTTCCAAACCAGCGTTTCGCGAGTCAATTCGTTCTTTAAAGCCATTTCTTTTAAGGCGCCCATATCAAAAGGCCCGGCTTGTTGTCCGTTTAGCGCTACAAAGAATGTAGCTGCTGCAGACGGTATTGGAGGTGGCGTGGCTCCGCCGGTATTTTGTTGTCCGGTAAACGCTTGTCCCATTTGATTGGCCATGGCAAATCCCATACCCATTCCCATTCCGGCACCAGCGGTTCCGCTATCATTTTCGGCAGCTTTTTCCAAGGCTTTGGCAGCTTTTAATTGTGCTAACTTATTCAGATCAATAGCATTTAAACGACTCAGTTCAAATACTTCTTTCTTGATCTCTTCCGGCATAGATACATTCTCGATCAAGAACTTGGTGAGTTCCAAACCATACTGCTCAAATTCCGGAGCCATGACGGTTTGCACATATTCTGAGATCTCATTGGCATTAGAAGCGTAATTCTCTACGGGTAATTTGGCTTCTCCTACAGCATCTGTAAATCGAGTTACGATCATACTTTTTAGCTGCTCAGAGATCTTATCGGTGGTAAAATGCCCGTCGGTTCCTACAATTTCACGTAAGAATACAGGTGCATCTTTTACTTTGATCACATAGGTTCCAAACGCGCGGATCTCCAACATTCCAAAACGAAGATCGTTTAGGATTACCGGATTTCGGGTACCCCATTTTTGATCTGTTAGGTTTCGTGTGCTTACAAAATAGACTTCTGCTTTAAACGGACTGTCAAAACCATATTTCCATCCTTTTAAGGTAGATAGAATGGGAAGGTTCTGAGTGGTTAAGGTGTACATTCCGGGTGTAAATACATCGGCAATTTGCCCTTCGTTTACAAAAACAGCGGCTTGTCCTTCACGTACCGTTAGTTTTGCTCCGTTTTTGATCTCGTTCTGATAACGCTCAAAACGATATACAAGCGTATCGTTAGACTGGTCTGTCCACTCAATAATATCTATAAATTCTCCGCGAATTTTATCAAAAAGTCCCATGTAAATAAGTTTTTAATGCAGTTTTACTTATATGTGTACAAGATACAGGTTTTGTTACAGAGAGGAAATAAAAAAGATTGTTTGGTGGGGTGAGTTTTGTGAAAAAGGATTATCAATTTCTTATTCCACAATATTATATCCAGTTTCCTTTACCCCTAGAAAGTCTTGTTTAGATCTTCTCTCACTTAGTATTCCGTTTTCTTTTAACTCAGCTAGTAGTTTTTTTAATTTTTTAATTCTTGGTTTTTGATTTAATAACCAAGATTGGTCAGAAACAGGAGCTCCATTTAATTTCATTAAGTTTATAGGAGTAATAACAATTTTTTTATTGGTTGTTTTAAGCTCATTTATCAATTGTGCTAATAACTCGACTGTTAATTCCTTCGGGTCAATCCTAGTAACATTTAAATATTTTTCCCAATCGGGAATCGTTTTGAGCTTTTTGGTTTCTGTTCCATTCTCGAAGGCCAAAAGTCCATCTAAGAGCTCTTCATCTTCTATATAGAATACTTCAGGACAAGACCCTTTTGGTCTTGCTCCAACAACAATTAGCTGCCCTAATCTAAAATCAGGATTTGCTTTCCAAATTCGTTCAAGTTCATTTAATATTTTAGGAATTCGATTTATATCTCTCATGTCTTGTACCAAGTTTTAAAATGAATGTAGTAATTCTTTTTTCTGCTTAAGTATACCCACTTTATGCATAATATCTTCTTCATCCATTTTTAAGAAGACAAAACTTTCCCTTTTACCATCAACATAGAATCGGATTCTAGAGTATTTCGTGAAGAAATTTTTCTTCTTTATGCTAAAATTAGAAGTAGTACAGATATCATATTCAACAAACCCCTTTTTCAAAAAAGGAGTTGTAAACACGATCTTAAGCTTAGAATTGTCAATTGTTAAGTGATCCACATACAACGGCTCTATCCAAAATTTAGAGATGATAAATGCAATGATCCAACCAATGATAAACCCAATGTTTATATCAATAGAGAATAGGAGCTTTACTATTAGCAGAATAGGAATTACTAAAAAAAATGAAAACGTATTGTAAAGGATAGTCAACTTTCTTTTCATAACTGTATATAAGTTGTGTGTTGTTTTTTACCGCTAAGACGGGAAAACTCATAGCGAAACCAAGATACAAAAAAACCTCATTCTGTTGAGTGGGGGTTTTATTAGAATTACGCTAAGAATTTTAAAAATTCGACCCCACCAATTTTGTTCCCTTTTAGCAGATCAAGAACAATTGTTCCATGCTTTTTGTCTTCAAGTACAATGTTTTTTTCAAACTGCCATTCAGAATTAGGCTGATTCGCATTATCGGGATCCACAAAATAAATGTACGCCTTACTCTCTACTTTGGCTTTGACACATTTAGACAAAGCTGCGATTATTTCCGGTTCATCCGGAATATGCTTTTGTGCAATAGCAACTAACCATTGAGGATTATAGGATTCCCATTTTTTGTTCTTCATGATCTATAAAAGTAGCTATTCTTACTTAGCTGTTTTTCGAATATAATCGGTAAAATCTTTCGCTTTAATACCCAATTCTTTTTCGATAAACCCGTAAAGCTCTTCATCTGTTTTCACTGTTTTCAATCCCTCTAACAAACGAGTCATACCTCTCTTTTCATAGATCTTTTTACAGATCAAACCACCAATCACATAACGAAACTCGGTACTGTGCAATCCGTTAGGAATATACCCCCTTAGTTTTTTAAAGGAGATAATAAAGTCAGGGTTTTTGGCTAAGAATTCTTTCAATTTTTGTGTATGCCATGCTAAATCATGTCCGCCACTTCCGGCCATAAATGTGGCAAAACCTTCATCCAACCAAAAATGATAGCCGTTGTCATAGGTTTGGTGAGTATACAGATGGACTACTTCATGTGGATAATACTCAGAGTTGTTGCCTGCATAGACAATACTGTTGTTGATATCGGCAAGACCTCCGGTTTGTCCTGGAATGTATATTTTGGCCATATAATCGTATCCCCACAAACGAACGATTTCTCTGGAATAATTGCTTACAAAATAATCGAAAGAGATAGGGTTGGTTTTGAATGTTTTAGCCATCTTTTCGTTAAAAGCATTCATTTTTTGAGCAGCCTTCAGATCAAATGGGTGATTGGGATGCACATAGTAGGTAATGTTTCCTACTTGTTCTTTTTGCCAAACACCTTTATGGTACTGAGAACTGTTGACCAACAAATATTTTCCGTTGATCTTTTTGGCATAGACAGATAAAATAGCCTCCAAGACAGAATCTCCTTCTTTGTTTATATGCGTCAATGCAGTTTTGATGGCGTAATGATCATTTTCTACAGAAAACACACCCAAAATGGTGCACTGTACCTTGGGTGTTCTGTCTTTTAAAGTCTTCATTCCAACCGGCCACAAAAAGTAATCGGGAATTTGATACTGACTTTGATCCCAGAATTTTGTTTCCGGGTTTTTGTATTCTCCAGATTGTAAATACTCACTCCAAACTTTGATAATTTCTTTTTCGTTTGGGTCTTCTGCATTTTCAACATTTTTATCAATGATGATGTTAACTATTTGCCCCCAAATAAAAAATGAGTTGATAAATAGCAAAGCAAATAAAAGCGTTCGTTTCATAAAGATTAGTTGACTATAAAATAAGGGTTACCAATACTCAAATATTCGAGAGATCTTACCATTTTTAAACTCAAACAATGTCATACGACGCTCGCCGTCTTTAAGCTTTCCGTCTACTTTTTCGATATAGATTCGTTCTACCACTACAGCATTGAGTCCGATAATTTTGTTGATGATCTTTACATCAGCAACAGATCCGTCATAACCACCATTTTTCTGATTCCTTACATAGCCGCCGTATAAGCTTTTGCGTGTATAGGTTCCTCCATATTTGGGATGTATGTAGGTAAAATCGTCTGTAAAAAGCTCGAAAATTTCATCAATGTCTTTTACGGTTGAGTTTGCCTGAAAGATCTTGACATTTTGCTTGTAATAAGCTTCTACCATAGTGCTTAAAGAGTCTTTGTGGGCTTTTGTAACTTCTTGTGCAGGAATGCTCAAAGCAAAGAATGCAAAGAATAGGATAAGTGCGATCCTCTTTTTCATTTGATGTTGATTTTATGGATGCCCCAATGTATCTAAAAAGAAGATGTTTTCGACTTAAAACAACGTTAAATCTCTCTAAAACCTAGAATTGTTTTAGTCGCTCTTTGATCTCTTTCAATCGCAACCAGTTCTGATAGAACAAAGGAAGGTTCATCACATTTTCCATGTACTGAAACACATACATGACCAAGGCAAATAAAGCACCATAAGCCGTAATTCCATCGCCAACAGCAATGACGATGGAGGCAATTAAAAAGAGAAACAAAGCAATCCAGGAAATGGAGAAATTCAACGCTTCTAAATCTGAGAGTTTGATGTTCCATTTCATCATCTCTTTTAAATGAACTCGTAATTGTTGTTTATCGTTTGTAGCAATGATATCTACTTGTTTTTCCCATTCGTCGTTAGAAGATTTATTCAGTCTCATCGTTCGTTTGCTGGTAATCCAGTAGATCAAAAAAACAACAAGTGTTACCAAAAGACTGCCGTAAAAAACAGAGAGATTTAAAGAAGCGATGATCACAATCACACCCGCCAATCCAATAATGTTACTAATGAGTTCTGGGAGTGAGTTTTCTAAAAACTCCACAAACTCTCGAATCATACTCAACCTTGCTGTTTTTACCGAAGAAAGATCGTCTTGCATATTGCTAATCACTTTTAAACCGATATTCTGATAGATCTTTGCGTAAAATCGGGAATCAAGAACTCTTCTTCCCACTCCGATTACCAAGGCGATCAAACTTAAAACCCCCAATTGAGTAACACCGGAATAATCCTCGTTAATAGCACCATCTATGGCGTATCCTATGAACAGAGGAAACAAGAGGGCAGTTGCGGCTTCTATCAGCAGTAAGAAAAGGGTAAACCCTAATCGTATTTTGTATTGTTTTAAAATGGTTGTGATTTGCATGACGAATTATTTTTTAGGTTCCCAGCCCGGCGGTTTAGCCAAGTAACCCCAAGCTTCTTTAAAATTTTTAGCCTTTTTCAAGTCTTTAAAAATGTTTACATATTCAATAAAGTGCACTTTAATAGGGTTGATGGTATTTATAGGCTTTGTTAAACCATAGTTAGGCGTGTGCAGTTCTTCCTGAAATGTACCAAACATACGATCCCAGATCGATAATACGGCTCCGTAATTTTTATCGAGATAGATCCTGTCAGACCCATGATGTACACGGTGTTGTGATGGTGTCATAAAGATCTTTTCGTACCAACCCAACTTTCCAATGATCTCTGTATGTAACCAAAATTGATAGGTGAGCATAAACAGCACAGCGATTAAAACCACATAAGGATGAAAACCGATCAGAATAGCCGGAATGTAGAAAATCCAAGTGATGAATGAATCGATAAAAGAAACGCGAAGCGCAGTTGTGTAATTGTAAATGGGAGAACTGTGATGAATGCTATGATAACTCCACAAAGCTCTTACCTGATGTTCTATTCGATGTTCCCAATAGTAGAGAAAGTCGATCAAAAGTATACAAAGGATGGTTGTCCAAATATTGATTGGGATTTGCCACGGAATGTATTTTGCCAAAAAATAAAAGGCAGCGGTAAAACCAACCACACTAATTTTTTCGGTTAACTGTGCTACGATGTAGACAGAAAAACTGGCCCACATTTCTCCCAATCGCCATTTATTGATCTTCTTTTTGTAGAGTTCGTAACAAAACTCAACGATGGCCAAACCTATTGAAAAGGTAAGGATGATGAGGACCACCAAACCAATATCATCTTCCATTTTTTGAATCAATTCTTCCATGTACTTTCTCTGTTAAATGTCTATGAGACAAAACTAAAGACGGAAGCAATTGGCGGTGTGTCCTTTTTGGACAATCTACTTCACAGGAATGTAAATTTCAGTGATCAGTTCACTTTCAGGAAGGTTTTCGTCGTAGTTTGGATAGAATTCGAGCGTAGGAAGATCGATCAATTCCAATCCTACATCGTAGAACCAAAAGGCATAGATCTTTTTATAGAAGTCGGCACTATCTCTATCAGAACCTTTGTAGCTAAACTTTGCATATTTCTGCTGTTTGTGTTCTTTGGTTCTAAACAATCCTTCTGGCTTGAAGCTTAAAGGTTGTTCCAGTATTAGAGAGAAATAGTACCGGGAATGAATATGATCGCTAACCTCGTTGTCATCAATGATCTCGGTCATTAAAATAGAATTCTCAGAGAGCAGCTCTTTTTTAGAAACGTAAGAGATCAATTTATCCCAGGCGGTTTCTATGGATTTTACATCATCATAATGCCCTCTATATTCCAAAAAAAGAGAGGTGAAGTTAGGCAAATACTCGATTTCAAACTGAAGCTTTTCTCTTTCTGTACCTTCTTTGGGAAGCATAGACTGTTGTAGGCTTTCAAGAACGGCTTCATTGCTTTTACGGAATGCAGAAGGAGAGCTGTTGTATTTGTTCTTAAAGGCTTTGCTAAAAGCGGCTCTATCTTCGAACCCGACTTCATAGGCGATGTCGGAAACTTCCATTTCAGAATATTTTAAAAACTGAGCTGCTTTTTCCAATCGAAGACGTTTTACATATTTCCCAATAGTCTCATTATGCAGTGCTTCAAAGATCCGATTGATGTTTCGGTAGGAGTAATGGCAGATCTCTTCTACTTTCGGAATATTGATGTCTTCTTTAAAGTTTGCATCAATAAAGGAAAGCAGTTTTTTATAGCGCTCTAATTGGGTTGGGTTGTTCATTCTTTATATTAGAGAAGTCTTTTTAGAGAATGTTACAAGCAGCATTGTTAGTATAGAGTACGTTTTTAAAATCAAATCTTTAATCACTGAGCAAATTTTTATGTTAAAAAGACAGTAAAAATAGCGTTTCTAAGATACAAAAAACCACCTCAGTAAGAAGTGGTTTTATGATGATTTTCAGATATAGAGAAGCTTTATTTTTCTTCTACCAATTGGATGTTGTTTCCACAGGTATCATCAAATACGGCTATGATTACGGTACCAACGTCTGTAGGGTTTACGCTAAACTCGACTCCTAATTTGGTCAATCGTTCAAATTCTTCCTGAACACTATCTACATAGAACTGAAAACTAGGAATTCCTGCTTTTTTTAATTCTTCTTGATACACTTTTGAAGGTTCGAAATGAAGAGGTGCAGGCTCCAGTAATAATTCAGTACCATCTTGTTCGTATTTAGAAACTACTGTCAACCAACGATTCCCTTCACTTAAAGGAATATCTACCTTTTTAACAAAGCCCAACACATCGGTATAAAAATCCAATGCTTTTTGTTGGTCCAATACCATAATTCCCGTGATTTTGATTCTCATAATTTAAATTTTAATAATAGGCCTGCAATATGATTAAAATTCAGGGGTTTGACTTATCGAAAGTTGCTCTTCTGAACACGGAAGGCGACATTCCGGTTTTCTCTTTGAACAAATTTGAAAACGAGTGAATACTTTCAAAACCTACGGCATAACAAGTGTCGGATACAGATGTCCCCGATTTTAAAAAGGCTTTAGCTTTTTCAATTCGTTTCTGAATTAAATATTGCCTGGGTGTAATACCATAGTACCTTTTAAACAGTCGTAATAGATGATACTTGGAAACAAATTGAACCCGAGACAACTTATCTAAGTTCAATTCCTTTTCGTAATTATTGTCAATATAATTCCGAACATTTACAATAGTTTGTATCTGCTCCTCATTTGCAAAAATGAGTGCTTTAATTCTGTTAAACTCTCTCTCAAAATAGGTCATTCTTAGAATTTCTTACGATACTGCTTATGATAAATGTACGTAATTTTCTAATGAAACACCTCTGAGAAATGACAACCAACAGTTTTGTAGCAGCTATTTTATCAATGCCGGAAGAATGTAATCTCTGAGAATATCTCTTGATTGATTTCCTTTTCTATTTCTAAAGTTTCCAGAAGTGATTACAACAACTGATTCTAACTCCGGAATGATAAAGATAAACTGACCGCCGGCACCTCTTGCTTCAATTGTTTTAATGGCTTTTCCTTTTACAGTATATGTATCGTGCCACCACAGATATCCATATTCATTTTTGTCTTTGTAATCTTGCAATCGGTGATACTTTCCAAAAGATTCTTCTACCCATTCTTTTGAGACGATCTGTTTTCCTTTCCACTCACCTTTGTTCAAAAATAACTGACCAAATTTGAGAAGATCTCTAGGCGTTAACAGCATACCTCCACCAAAATAAGGAGTTGCTTTTGTGTCATCGGTTTGATTGATATAATTGGTAATTCCTAAAGGCTTAAATAGCTTTTCATCCATATAAGTTTCCAAAGGCATCTTTAATCGTTGATCTAAACATACGCCCAATAGAAAAGGGTTTGCAGACCCATAATCAGAATAGGTTCCTGGTTCTTTTACCATAGGAGCATCTAACACAGTTTGAAGCCACGTTTTTGGGTTCTCGGGGTTTTGATAAAAGTCCTCTGATGCCAGCTTGTTTACATCCAATCCAGAACTCATGGTTAGCAAGTCTTTCAAGGTAATCTTAGCCTTTAAAGTATCTTTGGTAGACTGGTATTCTTGAGGAAGAAAATCATATAGCTTCTCATTTACACCTTTTAGGATTTTGTCATCAATAGCAATTCCTATGATCGCAGAAGAAATACTCTTGGAAGCAGAACGCAGATCGTGCGGAATATGGGCATTAAAACCGTCAAAATAATTTTCGAACACCAAGGTGTTTTGTTTGCTTATAAGAACACTGTGGGTGTTGACCAATGTTCCGTTGTGAATGTCTTTGATCAAGCGAAGCAATTCATTTTTATCAATTCCATAAGCATCAATATTGGCTGTGTTCCAGCCGTCATGTAGTTGTTTGGGAGTTTTCGTGTCTTGAGATTTAGCAACCGGATCCGAATTATATTCCCAACCATCATTGGTATGTGTTAAGCGGGTTTTTGTTAGAGACACATCCGTAAGTAAGATCTCCAGATCTACTTTATCACCTAACAAAGTAGCTCTAAAATTAAATCCTGTATTGCCATCTGTAAAAGAGAGAACGTTTCCTTTTTGTTTAAAATCTTCGGTCCAGGTTCCTCTAAATCGTTGATCACCAAAAAAAGGATAAGCAACCAGATTTCCAGCTCGGTTGGTTTCCATGTACAACATCACATCATCAGATTGCAAGCCATTGTCTACCATAAAAGGATTCCACGCTCCAGCAAAAGCGTTTGCTCCGTTGCTTTTAAAGCTGACATGGTAGAGGAATCTTCCTGTTTTGATAAAACCGACTAACATTTGCTCTTTTTGATCGTGTTTTAAGTTGAAAAACAATTGTTGATCTATATGAAATTGTATGGTTTGATCATCTGAAGATTTTACGTTTGTATTGATGAGGGTTGCTGCTTTATTGCTAAGGGTTAAATGATAGCGATTGGAAGCTAGTTTTTCTAATGACACCTGAAAGTTGAAACTACTTTTATCGGGTAAAAAACCAATCCATTCTCCTTGGTAATCTTGTTGGGTATTTTGAGCACAGCTCATCATGGTTAAGGATAGAAATACTAAAATTGTTAAGAGTCTTTGCATTGTTCAAATGGTTTAGGTGGTAAAAGTAGCTCGTAACAATTGTAAGAAATTGTATGAGATTAACATTTCTAAGGGTTCTTTATTTTTTTGCGAAAAGAGCTTGGGTTCATTTGAAAAAAAGACTTGAAAACACGGTTAAAATGACTCTGATCCGAGAATCCAACTTCATAGGTAATGTCTGTTAGGGATTTGTTGGAATCGAATAACAAAGGAATAGCATCTTTAACTTTTTGTTGTCTTAGGTATTCTCCAAGACTTACTGATAAGTATTTCGATGCTGCTCGTGAGATATGCACAGGATGCACATTCAATTCGTCAGATAAATAGCGAAGGCTGAGGTTGGATGTATCGTAATGCAGTAATTCTTTCAGATCGTCAACCCAAAGAGGGTTCTTTTGAACACTTTGCTGTTTTACATTGCTCAATGCCTCGCAAATTTCCAATAAGATAACTTCAACAGAAACTTCACTGTATGCATCCATTTGTAAAAACTCGTGGTATAATTTTGCAAAATGAAGGTGCAACAGCGGATTTTGGATGAGTTGACTCCCTTCTAATAAGTCTAAAGAGATTCCGTTTTTGGCAAACCATTCTTTTTGGAACTCAAGATGAAAACCGCAAGCGTTCTCAGAATGTTTAGACCCAAAATGAGGCTCTTGCCAGTTGTTAAACATCAAACTTCCGGAAGGGCATTGGGTTTTGATCTTTTTATTGGAGTCCATCATGTTTCCTTGTAAGACATACATGAAATAAGGATTCTCATGGTAATGCCAATCGGTACGAGGTCCTAAATAATCGTATTGCGAGAGAATGATCCCATTTACATCGACCTTAGATTTTTTTGTTCCGTAGTATGTTCCAGAAGTAAGAATTCTCATGTTATATTGAGAGCTTATATATAAAAACAACAAAAACAAAGGTTTAGTATCATGTACGATACTTCCAATTGTTGAATGCTGTTTGTATGTAAAACGACAAAAGCAGGGATGAGTTACAAGCAGTGTTTCTTTTTTCTCAAAATTATTGTGAACTACTCTTTTCTAGTATAGTAAGAATAAGCTTGCCCTTTTGTTGTTGTATGTGGATTTCGTTGCCTATAGTAAACCCCAAATTTTCTAACCATTTTCCTTCTAATCTAATTTCTGGAACCCATATTTCATCATAAGTTCTTTTGCGTTGCTTTGGTTGAATTTTAATTTTTTTCATAAATAATAAAAAGCTTATTAGTTTTCAAATAATAAAAATAAAGTTTCGTTTTACGAAAACTTATAAGCAAATGTAGAAAATAATTTTAAAAATCAGTTGATTTGAGAACCATTATATTTGCGCGAAACGAAAATTAGTTGACCAAATGTCTAAACATAAGTACAACAGAATTAAAGTAGTATTGGCTGAACAAGAAAGATCAGCTAAGTGGTTGGCAGAGCAATTACAAAAAGATAAATCTACAGTTTCGCGTTGGTGTACTAATGATATGCAACCCTCTATTGAAACCTTTTATAAGATTGCAGAGGTGTTGGATATTGAGGTAAGAGAGCTGTTTGTGGCAACCAAAAAATAGTATTCTGTGAGGCTTACTCGTTTTATGGAGTAAATTGCTATTAACTGTAAAAGCATTGTTAAACTGGTTATAATTGAAGTTATACAATGTTAGGTACAGTATTTTCATTCATTTTATTTAATTCAGCATCTTTTTTCCAAATGAAAAATAAACTTGAAACGAAATTGAAAATTACTAAAAGCCAAGTCCATTCAGTTTTTACTTTTTTCTCCACATTTTTATAATTCCAAATTCGATAAATTAGATATCCAATTTGTATTAAAATTAGTCCGTTAGCTATTAATGCTTGATATTCAAAATTGATAACGTTATTTGTAATCCATTTGAAAAAATCATCATTCCAAAAAGTCAACATATAAGCAATTCCTACAATTGATGGAATTGTCAGTAATATTTTAATCAGTGTTGTCATGTTCTATAAATTCCCAAGGAATTTCTTTTTTGAAGGCTTGAATACATTTCTCCATTAACTCAAGTGAAATATTTTTTTTAAAAACTCGGATTGTCCTAATTCTTTCTGTGTCGTCTCTGAAAATTTCTGCAATCAATTCATCATTTTGATAAATTTCAACTCCGATTCCGTCACGTTCATTTACGTCACTTGTGATTATCACTCTATCTTTATTTTCTTTTAGTTTATTCATAGCAATGAGCCTGCTTGCAGCAGGCAAGTTATAGCCTTTGTTAGCAATAGTTATTTTCTTGGTATTTGATAATTCAATAAATCGTAGTAGTATGCTCTCATTTCACTCGAACATTGAATTAATGAGTATCTAGCTATGTTAGAAGTATATTTTTCAATATTTTCTTCAACAATTAAATCAGAGTTCAAATGTGATGTGAAAGCAAAAACAAAAGATATTTTTTTATCAAAAAGTGATTTAAAACCCTCCAGTGATAAACTATCAATATTATGTTTTTTTTCGATTAATCTTTTATAAATTTTTTCTAGCAATGGTTTATCCTTCGTGCCTAGTGTTTCCCTTAAACGCCTTGCTGAAATTGTAATTTGATTCGTCAATTCACGTATTTTGGATTGAAAACCATACTTTACGTGTATCAAGTAAATATTATTGTCGTCGTAATGAATTATATCACATAGCTCAAGGCCATCCGCAATGATAGTATCAATCACTATGTAATTTGGTTTAGAATCATACTTGAAATTATAATCTCCTTCAACTCGAATTACATTTTTATCCCAAGGTTCAGTTAATATTTTATTTGATGCTTTGTATGTCTTTAAAACGTGTTTGGTATTTGATTTTAAGTCCTCAACAAAAGAATCTTGTAGTCTATACCACTTAGTATCAACTAAAAATATTGGTGTTCCATCGTAAGGAAATTCTGTAGATATGTGGAATATGAAACCAGAACCCATTGAATGTTTACCATCTTGATAGCAAGTTACATAAGCACTTCTAACAAAATTCATAAAGTTAAAACGGTCATTTACTCCAAATCTTTCCACTGCTCTATTTAAAACTGCATCGTAAATTTCGTTTCTGTCATAGACAATTTTAAAAACAGTATATCCATTGTTTTCTGTCTTTTCTTTTAGTCGAAATTCGTCGGCCTCATAGAAATTTTCAATATTATTTGGATTACAAAAATCGTGTTGAAATGATTTATGAGCATTAGAGATTCTTCTGCCTAAGTTTTCAGTGTCATTGAATAAATGAGTAATTAATTCTTGATGAAGAATGTTATCCGTTAAATTTTTGTCCGTTATTTCCTTATAGGAATCCAAATAGTCAGATGGCGCAAGTTCTGATATTAAAACTAACTCCAAAATGACCTTATGTAGTTCATTAAAATCTAAGTTCTTTTTTATTTTGAATGCCTTACTTACATAAATTTGAATTCTATCATTTTCTTTGTTTTTAAGAAACCCAAAATGTAAATCGGAAGTTTCTTGACTTAATTTTAAATGTATTTCTTTAGTTACTTTCCCAAATTTTATATAGTCAATTATTCTATAATTATCTCTAAACTGTTCGCTTAGACCAGCTCTTGAACCTGTTATTCCTCTTGATTTTATAGATGCAATTTCATCATATTCAGGTTGCATTATCCTTGAGTAAACATTTAGACCAAAAGATTTATCAATAAAAGGTAATATTATTTGAAAGGCATTACCTCCAATAATGCAAAAAATGTCAAATTCAGTTTCAACAAATAATACTAGTGATAATTTTTGCTGAATGAACCCTTCATTTTTAGTTAATTCCTTTGGTAGGAAATCCTTCCAATCAGATACTGTTTCATTAGAGTCATAGAGATACAGATAATAGGTGATTTCATCTTTTGAAACCTTTTTTAATGTAGCTGAACTAAAAGTTCCTTTAATTCCAAGTTTAGCAAAAGAAGTATTGATTATTTTTTCAATAATCAGTTCGCAAGTCGGTAACTTTCTTAAGAGTCTATGTGCTTGGTCAATCCTATATATTTTAGGATTTTGTGTCATTTACAATTTTGTGTCATAATTATTGCTAACGGTCTCGGCTATGATTTCGTTGCGACTTCAAACTGCGAGGCGCCGAAGGCAAGTCGGCAGGAAAAGGCGCGCAGTAGAAATCAGCCATTTCGTTTTGTATTTATGTTTTTAAAATCCGCAATTCTTTTCTTTTTAATTCTTCTTTAGCAATTGTTATATGTAAGTTTCTTTCATTTTTCAACAATAACAGCTCTAAAATACAAAAAAACCTATCTCATTCGAGATAGGTTTTTAAAATATAAACGAACTTTTATTTTTATAGATCAAATTTGATTCCTTGTGCTAAAGGAAGATCTGTTGTATAATTGATGGTGTTGGTTTGACGTCTCATATACACTTTCCAAGCATCCGAACCAGACTCACGTCCACCTCCGGTTTCTTTTTCGCCACCAAAAGCTCCACCAATCTCAGCTCCAGAAGTTCCAATGTTTACATTGGCAATTCCACAGTCAGATCCGGCATGTGATAAGAAACGCTCTGCTTCACGTAAGTTGTTAGTCATAATTGCAGAAGACAATCCTTGAGCAACTCCGTTTTGTAATTCGATAGCATTTTCAACATCTCCGGTATATTTTAATAAATACAATACCGGTGCAAATGTTTCGTGTTGTACAATTTCGTAGTAGTTTCCTGCCTCAGCAATGGCCGGTTTTACATAACAACCACTTTCGTATCCTTCTCCAGACAATACTCCTCCTTCAACTACGATGTTTCCACCTTCAGCAATTACTTTATCTAAAGCAGCTTTGTACATGTCTACAGCATCTGTATCAATTAACGGACCTACGTGATTGTTTTCATCCAATGGATTTCCAATACGTAACTGACCGTAAGCAGCTACCAATGCATTTTTCACTTTGTCGTAGATAGAATCGTGAATGATCAATCTTCTGGTAGATGTACAACGTTGCCCTGCAGTTCCTACAGCCCCAAATACAGCTCCAATCACAGTCATTTTAATATCTGCATCCGGAGTTACAATAATAGCGTTGTTTCCACCTAACTCTAATAACGATTTTCCTAAACGCTCACCAACAGTTTTGGCAACAATTTTACCCATTCTGGTAGATCCTGTTGCAGAAACCAAAGGAACACGTTTGTCAGTAGTCATCATTTCACCTACTTTGTAATCACCTTGAATCAAACAAGAGATTCCTTCCGGTAAATCGTTTTCTTTTAATACTTCAGCAATGATGTTCTGACAAGCAACACCACACAATGGAGTTTTTTCACTAGGTTTCCATACACATACATCACCACAGATCCACGCCAAAGCAGTGTTCCATGCCCAAACAGCTACAGGGAAGTTAAACGCAGAGATAATTCCTACCACTCCTAACGGATGGTATTGCTCGTACATTCTGTGTCCCGGTCTTTCTGAGTGCATTGTTAATCCGTGTAACTGACGTGACAATCCAACAGCAAAATCACAGATATCGATCATTTCCTGTACTTCACCTAAACCTTCTTGGTAGCTTTTTCCCATTTCGTAAGAAACTAGCTTTCCTAAAGGCTCTTTCAACTCACGTAATTTCTCTCCAAACTGACGTACGATCTCTCCACGTTGTGGAGCCGGCATTGTTCTCCAAGTTTTGAAAGCCGATGTAGCAGCTGTCATTACCGTTTCGTAGTCTTTATTTGTAGTAGTTTTTACTTTCCCGATCAACTTTCCGTCAACAGGAGAATAACTTTCTATAATATCTCCATTAGAAAACCATTGAGAGCCTGTAGAAGAACCTTCGTTTAGTTCTTTGACTCCTAATTTTTCTAGGGCTTCTTGAATTCCGAAATCTGTCATTTTTCGTTTCTTTTTTTGGTTTGATTTGCGGCTCAAAAGTACAAATAAAGTTTTGTAAAAAAGAGGATTAAAAAACGGAAATGTTTAACTCCTAATGATAGGTGAAAGAATACGTGTACGAACTTACTCCATTGATGAAAACTTCTTTAGAAATCGGATATCCTTCATCATTGTATTCGTATACATTTTCATAGATTGTTTCTGTGGTTGAACTTTCATTGGAAATTACATAACGTGTTGCATTATTTGGACTGTTTCGAAGCATCCAAAAGAGATTATTGTAAACATTATTCATCGTATTTCCCCATTCCAAAGGAAAACCAAAAGAATATAGATCTAAAAGACCTGGAATTCGAAAAGTAAAAGTGAAAGGACTATATTGTTTTAAGTATAAAAAAGGATTTTCCTGATCGTCGTATTCAAACGTGATAACAAGATTCATCGTACCGGTAACAGGTCCTGAAACTTCTTGAGAAACCCGAATGAGGTTGTCATTTTCATCGTATTGAAATGTTTGACTCACATCTGTTTCAAATACTGAGCCTGTGGTGACAACACTATGGATAATTTTGGTATCTACTCTTTGAATATGGGTATAATCATTTGACCGGAATGTAAACGATTGTTCAGAAGTAAAGCGATGTGGAGTTACAAAAGAAGGAGCTTCTTGATAAAATGATGCTTCAACAGAATTTCCTGCATATTCATATTGAGAAAAATCCCAAATGATTTGAAAATCATCGATAAAAAGCTGAGTGACTTCGTTGACCAAACCTTGAGGGTCATAATGAAAAGAAAAAGCTCTTGACTCATAAGAAAAAACAAAAGGAACGCCTGTGTTTATTGAATCTAATCTCTGATTATCATAAAAGAACAGAACGGAGCTGTTGTTTTGAGTCTCTTTCCCCAAAGGCAATCCATTCTCATTGAATTCAAAATCATTAATGCTTTTCAGAAGAGTTGTGTATTGAGGAGAGCTAATTGTCTCTTCGGTACAACCAAAAGCAAGAAATAAGACAAGAAGGACAGCAATTTTTTTCATTGACATTTTTCATAAAGCTAATAGCAAGATAATGAAAATAATAGAAAGAAACTTTTGTAACTTAGTGCAGATTTAAACACCAACTACATGAAACGATTTTCTATCCTATTTAGCTTCCTTTTTTTAGTACTTGCCTGTAAAGAAACACCTCAAGAAAAACCTGTAGAGAAACAAGTAAATGAATTTGCGATTGTGATTCACGGAGGAGCCGGAACCATTCTGAAAAAGAACATGACTCCGGAAAAAGAAGCAGCGTACAAAGCAAAACTGGAAGAAGCTGTAAAGAAAGGATATGAGATCTTAAACAATGGAGGAACCAGTATGGATGCAGTAGAGCAAACCATTCATGTTTTGGAAAACTCTCCTTTGTTCAATGCCGGAAAAGGAGCAGTGTTTACTCACGATGAAGCCAATGAATTAGATGCATCTATCATGGACGGAAAAACACTAAATGCAGGGGCAGTTGCAGGAGTGAAAGATGTGAAAAACCCAATTACAGCAGCAAAATTGGTAATGACCAATTCACCACACGTAATGTTGTCTGGAGCCGGAGCTTCTCAATTTGCCAAAGAGCAAGGGTTGGAAATTGTAGACCCTAGCTATTTCTACACAGAAAACAGATTTAAATCGTTGCAAAGAGTTAAAGAAAGAGAAAAGAAAAAAGATGCAGACAAAACAGCGGCTTTTTACGATGCAGATATCAAAGACAGCAAATTTGGAACTGTAGGTTGTGTGGCTTTGGATAAACACGGAAACATCGTGGCAGGAACCTCTACCGGAGGAATGACCAACAAGCGTTGGAACAGAATTGGAGATGCACCTATTATTGGAGCAGGAACGTATGCTAACAATGCGTCTTGTGGAGTCTCTTCTACAGGATGGGGAGAATACTTTATCAGAGCCATGGTAGCACATGATATTTCTGCATTGATGGAATACAAAGGAATGACTCTTAAAGAAGCAGCACAAGAAGTAATTCAGAAAAAATTAACCGCCCTGGGAGGGACGGGCGGAATTATTGCCGTTGATAAGAACGGAAATATGGTATTTGAATTCAATACTGCTGGTATGTACAGAGCATCAATGGATTCGAAAGGAAACCTTACTGTGAAGATTTACAAAGAATCCTAATCTTTAATTTAACCACTTAACAGGTAGAGGCTTTAATTTTAGTTCTCTTAATTCAGTTTTCACCGGAATTTCGATCAAAGGAGCTCTTTTTACAGAGAGTCTGATATTTTGTTTTTTGTTGATCTCTTTTAAAACATCTTCTATGGTTCTACGAGCGCATAGAACTAAGCTGTTCATAATTACATTAGATTCAGTTTTTAGATCAAAACAGTCTACGTGAAACTCAGGTTTGTTATCTAAATAAATGATCCATTGTGCATTTATCTTTTTAGGGAACTCTAGAACCTCTTTGGTTCCTGTAAGTGTGCGGTAAGTAATTTGTTTTAATGTCATAATAATTTTTTGTTTTATACAATACGCACCTATTATAAAAACAGAGAAAAGGGAAAAAACCCTACCCTAACATTTAGTGTAACTCTTTATATAGGGGCGAAAAAGAGTATTAAATTAGTTGACGGGAATGGTTACTTCTTCATAAATATCATTGCCGTCATTATCGGTACCTTTCCAAAATCGGAAAACATAATCTTCAGTTTGAGTAACTGTTAAAGGAAATGTATAACTCTCAGAAATTGTAGCTTGAGAACAAACAATACTTAAGTTTTGTAATGCTCTTACAGCAACCGTTCTGGTAGTTCCATTAGGAACATAATACAATTCATAAAAACGATAACATCCATTAGGTAATGTATAGTTTACGGTAATATCTACCGTAGATCCAAAAGTAAGACTAGTTGGTGTTACAGCATCGTCTATAGCTAAGAAGTGTAAACGCATCTCATCACCGTTATCTACAGTACAAGAAACGAACATCAACAGAGAAAAAGCAAGAAATAATTTTTTCATTTTCGTAAGATTTAAAATTGATATTTAATTCCGGCATAAACGCCTAAAAAGTAAGGTTGGAAACCATTACTGTTTCTTGAGAAGGTATTCAAGTGAGCCTTGAACATAGGATTGAGGTTAAAGAGCCATTGTTGTGTAATGGCATAATCGAGATCAAGACCAAAGTTTGCACTAAAGTTCACCGAGTTCAAGTTGTTCGCCTGTCCAAGAGCAGAAGAATATTGAGATGATTTTAATTGAACTTCATTCTTATTTAAGAAGAGTGTGCTAAATCCGGAAACGATTCCGACAGAAAATTCATTGTGAGTTTTAAGTAAATAGGTTACTTCTAGAGGAACCTCCGTATAACTGTATACTTGTTGTAATTCTGCATCATTGGTAACCAGTGTTGCAGAGGTTAGTCCTGCTGCAATGTTTTGAGCATCAGAAGAAGACCCGATAAAAACACCACCGCTAGAATTAAAGTCTGTACTGCCTGAAAGAGGAATGTTTTGATTAACACTATTCAGGCCGCTTGAAATAACACCGGAAACAATACCGATGTCTTTGGTTGTATAGCTCATTTGTTGAGAGTAAACCCCTGAGCGAACCACCCATTTATCTGCAATCTTGTAAGAGACATTTACTCCTACAGAAGAATTGTAATCTCCGTTTACAGGATTTTCCTGTAAGCTACGATCTATAGAAGAGGTGTTTGAGAAAGAGGCTGCCTTCGAATATCCATATGAAGGTAAAACCGCCCATCTTTTTTTCTTTGAATTTTCATCTGCAGCAGAATCTTGTTGTTGAACAACATCCAGCAAACTTGCCAAAGGCTGTTCTTTTTTCGTCTTTATGAATGAATTAAGAGCGCTTGTTTTAAAAGACATTACATTAAATTCATCTGCAGGAAAAGAAAGAAGGGCGGTAAACTCAACCTCGGTTCTCAACCTTTCTTTTTCAAGTGTTTTTTTATCTATAGTATTATTGGTTTCTGTAGGTTTTTTCGGAACGTATTCTTCGGCAATAACAACCTCTTCAAGTTGCTGCTTTGGTAGCAAAGAAGGAGTCTTCTTTTTTGTTGAAGGCAAAGGAGTTTCTGTCTCTTTGGTCTTCGATTTTTTTAGATCTTCCTTGTCTTTAGGAGAAACAGTGATATCAGGGTCAGTTGTACGAAACGGATCCGGATCTTGTTTTTTGTTTTCTAATAACGGAATCAAAAGAAGTCCCATAACAACAATGGCCGCACCGCTATAGATCCACCAAATAGGGAATCTACGCTTCTTCTTTTTAGCCAATCGCCCTTCAATTTGCAGCCACATATCCGGTCTGGGCGATTGCTCAAGATGTTCCAGTTTTTCTTGGAAAAGATGATCTATATTTTTTCGATTTTCCATCTTACGCTTCTTGTTGCTTTTTTTGATATTCTATAATTTTCTCTTGCAAGATTGCTCGAGCTCGAGAAAGATTCGATTTGGAGGTTCCTTCTGATATTTGTAACATTTCTGCAATCTCTTTATGCGAGAAATGATCCAATACATAGAGGTTAAAAACCAATCGATATCTATCTGGTAGTTGTTGAACCAGACCCAACAAAAAATCGGTTTCGATATCTTGTTGAACTTCTACATAAACTTCTGCCGAAATTTCATCATCTCGAACAACTTCCAATCTGGATTTCTGACGGTATTTTTGAAGCGCTACATTAATTGTAATTCGCTTTAACCACCCTTCAAAGGAACCAGTACCCTTATATTGTGCTATTTTACTAAAGATAGTAATGAAACTATCTTGTAATACATCCTCTGCATCTGCAGTATTCTTTGCATATTTCAAACACAAAGCGAAAAGTTTATCAGAAAACATCTGGTAAACCCTTGCTTGAGCAGAAACATCGTTCTGACTACATCGTTCTATGAGCTCATTTAGTTGAATTTTTTCAAAAGTTTTACTAAAATTAAGCTTAATAATTCAGAACAGCATTTCCGTTTACACAACTAACCCCTGTAGGTTGTTGTGGAAGATCACACGTAGAAACAATTTGCCATGTTGTATTGTAATCTTCTTCAGCTTGCCTGTATGCTTCAACTTTTGCTAAAAAATCAGGAACATCTATCTGATTTGAATAAGCCAGATATCCCTGAGGTCCGCCACAAGCCTTTTCTCCATAAGGAGTATAACTCCAATCCGAAGAATTAGTGCATGAAACGCTTGTAGCAATCGTGTAAATTTCATCAAACAGATCCATCAAGGCTCTGTGATCTTGTTCTTGCTCTGAAAGCACTCTTTTTACTATCAGAGTAGTATTGTCCAGTAATTCAATACTCCATTGGAAGTTCCCCGGATACCCGCCAGAATTAACAGAAACCAATTCATCTTGACTAGACCAGGTTCCTTCTTCGTTAGAATAGGTCAAAGGTGGAGTACCACACCAACCGGAAGTTCGCTGAATAAAAGTGAAATCCGCATAAAAGGCCACTGCATACTGATCGGATGGAAGGCTGCTAATTCTTTCAAAAGTTAATCTCTCATTATCATAGGTTGCATTTCCCCATACACCAACTAGTAGATTGTTCGGATCAATTGTAGGGGCATTATTTTGTTGGCAAGCAACAAACAAACCCATCAAGAATAAGAAGTAAAGTTTTTTCATAGTGTAATTTTTAGTTCAAAATAATCTGTTGATCCCACCCTTCCAAATCCAACACTAAAATTTCAGAATCATCAGGTCTAATATTGTTGAGATTGAAGGTGAAACTACGTTGAAAAACAGCAAGGCAAGCCTCATTATTGATCAATGATAATCTTAATTCTCTTTTAGGAGGAATAGAAGGTTGCTGATCTTCAGCAGCTACTAATGTCCCTGCCCAACTATTTCCGCTACATCCACTGGAAGAAATTGAAATGGTTAAACAATTACGATCAATAGAAACTCCGGTAATCGTATAATTGTTTGTTGATATAGCATCATATAAACTTTGATCTTCTGTTATCAAATTGCCACAGGCTGCAGATAAAGGAATCTCGTCATTAACACTGCATGAACCAAGAATTCCTACAATACATACAAAAAATACAATACGGATCAATTTTCCCATAACGAACTTCATTTAATTTCTTTGTTCATTTATTAGATACAGAAAATATCAAATGGTTGCGTCAAATAAATTTTATTTTTGCTTTTTCAATGCAAAACGAAATTTTCAACATAAAAACAGAAGAAGACTTTAAAGATCTTTCTTTGCGAGTTTTCAAACATCAGTTTGAGAACAATGTAAGTTATCGGTCTTTTTGCGATCTCTTGTATATACACCCTAGCGATGTAAAAAGCATTGAAGAGATTCCGTTTTTACCCATTCAGTTTTTTAAATCACACGAAATTCTTTCATCAAAAGAAAGAGTACAAGAAATCTTTACAAGCTCGGGAACCACAGGAAGTGTTACCAGTAAGCATTTGGTTACAGACTTGTCTTGGTACGAGATGAGTTACCAAAAAGGCTTTGCACACTTTTATGGAAATATTGAAGAGTATACCGTTCTGGCATTGCTTCCCAATTACTTGGAGAGAGAAGGTTCTTCGCTAATTTATATGGCAAATGATTTCATTAAGAGATCTAAAAAACCGGACAGTGGGTTTTATCTTAACGATCTTGCTGAACTTTCAAAAAAGCTAAGAGAACTGGATAAAAAAGGAGAAAAAGTTCTATTGATCGGAGTCACTTTTGCCTTGTTGGATCTAATAGAAACAGAGCAGTTTGCATTAAAGAACACAATTGTGATGGAAACAGGGGGGATGAAAGGAAGGAGAAAAGAACTCACTCGCTTTGAACTCCATCAGATCTTGCAAAAAGGATTTGGTGTTTCTGAGATTCATTCTGAATATGGAATGACAGAGTTGCTGAGTCAAGGATATTCCCAAGGAAACGGAATTTTTAATTGCCCTCCGTGGATGAAAATATTGTCGAGAGACACAGAAGATCCGTTTACGGTTTTAAAAGACTACAAAACGGGAGGTTTAAATGTTATTGATCTAGCCAATTACAATTCCTGTTCTTTTATTGCTACTCAAGACCTTGGAAAGGTTAATGAAAATGGGGCTTTTGAAGTTTTAGGACGTTTTGATCATTCCGATATTAGAGGTTGTAATTTGATGGTGATCTAAAAACTTTTTCAAAAAAGTGTAATCAAGAAATTTTCTCTTCGACTATTCTCATGGATCAAAACGAGAAAAATGAGAAAAATCATCTTACTACTATTTGTTACTTTTTCCGCATCACTTTTTGCACAGGAAAATTACTACGTGAAAAAAGGGGCAGTTGCCAAAGGATATGATGTTGTATCCTATTTTGACAATCAGGCAAAAAAAGGAAACAAAAAAATCGCAACAGAATACGACGGAGTAAAATTTTACTTCTCATCTCAAGAGAATCTGAAAAAATTCAAAGAGAATCCAACAAAATATGTTCCGCAATACGGAGGATTTTGTGCCTATGCAATGGGAGCTAAAGGAGAGAAAGTATCGATCGATCCGGAAACATTTGAAATTAGAGATGGGAAACTCTACCTATTCTATAATTCTTGGGGCACCAACACACTAGACTTATGGGTAAAAGAAGGTGCAGAACAGCTGAAAGAAAAAGCAGATAAAAACTGGAAAAAAATCACTGAAAAATAATAGAGGGAAGTAAGTTCGGGGGAGCTTATTAATGATGGAGTTATTGAGAGCCGAAAAAACACCCTTTCGGCTCTTTCTGTAAGAAAGTTAAAGCTGTTGTGCTTTTAACTTTCAGGATGCTAGATATTTAGAAAAAATCAATTAACTTAAAGAACTCAATTAACTAAGTCTTCATGGAAAAAAAACTCGTGAAAATCGCGTCTGTTTCTGAATTGAAAGAGAAGCAACCAAGCTACGCTTTAGTAAAGAATACCGATTTGGTAATTATCAAACACGAAACAGGAATCTCTGTTTTGTATGGTAGATGTCATCATAGAGGGGCCTTGTTGGCAGATGGTCATATTGATGGAAAAAATCTGATCTGTGGAGTCCACGGATGGGATTACAGATACGATACCGGAATTAGCGAGTACAACAACGACGAGCAATTGCATAAGTTTCAGGAGTACATTGAAGGAGATGATCTTTTAATTGACGAAAATGAAGTAGCTGCTTTTGAAGTGAAACACCCACAACCGTTTCAGAGAGATGAGTATTTAGGAGCTTATGCAGACACACATCCTGAAGATACAGAACCTTATACAGGGTATATTAGAGAACTAGCCAGAAACGGGTTAAAAAACTTAGGGCACCACGGCTTTTCAGCATCTATGGGAGTTGATAGGAATACACTTCCTAAATGGAATGATATTCAATTCTTGCCGGCACAGTTGGCTTCGAGACCGCTGTTAGATGAAGATGAGGTAACAACCAAAGTTGTGATTGGACCCAGAGCAAAGAAACCGTTAGAATTAGATATTCCGCTATTTGTCTCGGATATGAGTTTTGGAGCTTTGTCAAGAGAAGCTAAGATTGCGTTGTCTAAAGGAGCAGAAATGTCTGGAACCGGAATTTGCTCGGGAGAAGGAGGAATGCTTCCGCAAGAACAAGCGAACAATAGTCGTTATTTCTACGAATTGGCTTCTGCACAATTTGGATTCTCATGGGATAAATTAGATAATGTTCAAGCTTTTCATTTCAAAGGAGGGCAAGGGGCAAAAACAGGAACCGGAGGACACCTGCCGGGAACCAAAGTAAGTGCAGAAATAGCTGCCGTACGTGGACTAAAAGAAGGAGAAACAGCAATTTCTCCGGCAACCTTTCCAAACTTCCACGGAGTAGAAGACTTTAAGAAGTTTGCCGAAGAAGTAAGAGAGAGAACAGGAGGAATTCCTATTGGGTTCAAAATAGCAGCCAGCCATATAGAAAAAGACATTCAGTTTGCCTTAGATGTTGGCGTTGATTACATCATTTTAGATGGTCGTGGCGGAGGAACAGGATCTGCACCAACCATCTTAAGAGACAACATTAATGTGCCCACGATTCCGGCATTGGCCAGAGCTAGAAAATACTTGGATAAAGTTGGTGCAACAGACATCACATTAGTCATTACCGGAGGATTGAGAATTGCAGAAGATTTTGCAAAAGCAATGATGTTGGGAGCAGATGCTATTGCCGTTTCAAACTCAGCGCTACAAGCTGTAGGCTGTTTGGGAATGCGTGCCTGTGGAAGCAACAACTGTCCGGTTGGAATTGCTACTCAAAAAGAATCTTTACGAAGCAGGTTGATTATTGAATCATCTGCAAAACAATTACACAATTATTTTTACGCAACCAATAACCTGATCAAAGTAATTGCAAGGGCTTGTGGATATGACGATATCTCTAAATTTAATCATAACGATCTCTCAACATTCGATTATGAGATGCATCGATTAACAGGAATCAATTACGCAGGAGTTACATCGTAGTATGGTAAAAACATTTCACATAGCGGCACAATATTTGGCAACAACAGCCATTAGTTTTCTAGATTCAAAAGCAGACGATAGTCATACCAATTTGGAATGGAAAAACGGTGTGCTTCGCACACATCCGTTAAGTGATCACAATTGTGTTTTGTCTTTAGATTATAAAAATTTCTCATTGAGATGGACTAATGACAGCGGATACAGAAAAGAGATGCTTTTAGACGGGAAATCACACTCAGAAATCATTACTTGGATTCGACGTGTTTCTCTAGATTTAAAGTATGCTAAAGTCTATGAATACAAGTTACACTACGAGCTCCCGTATGAAAACATTACAAGCGGATTTATTTTTCAGAAACCTCCAGAAGAGATAACAAATCAGTTAATTCAGCAAAGAGATTTAGCACAAAGTTCTCTAGAAGAAGTTTTGAAAAAAGTCCATCAAAATACAGCAATAAGAATTTGGCCGCATCATTTTGATTCAGGTTCATTTTTTGTCACTGATAATGAGATTGGAATTGGTTTAGGAATGGCTATTCCAGATACGATGATCGACGACTTTTATTTGTATGTAAGTGGTTATAAAGGGCACGATGCTATAGAGCTTCCTTCTTCCAGATCTTTGGAAAAAGGAGTTTACCATAACAATGGATGGAAAGGGTTTGCGCTTCCGGTTTCGGGAATTTCTGTAGAAGAAGCGGTAGACTTTTATACACAAGCGATCGATCAATATGTAAATCCATAAAAGTGTTTCAGCAATTTTAAAGATCTTATTCTCAGATTTTTTAAAACTGGAAACTATAAGGAAGTTACTCTTGTTCATACCTGTACCAACATGGTGTTTTCAATGATCGTGTAGAGGTTGACCATAGAAAAAGAAATACAAAAACTTTTAAGATAAGAGATGGAACAATGGTATTTGCCCATAACAATTTTACCGGGAATAGGATTACTCATCTTATCCACTTCAAATCAATTGATCGCTTTAAGTGGTGAGATTGCAGAACGATTGAAGTTAGAAATATGCAATGACGAGATCAGTCAACGAAAGCTAAGACAACTCAAACTTTTAAATAAAGGATTGGTTGGACTTTATATAGGCGCCGGAATGATGGTTGCTTCCGGAATATTATCCGGAGTACAAAACTTTTATTCCTTTTCCAATTCCTTTGGTATAAGCACAATGCTATTGGGCGTATTAAGCGTATTTATCTCCATCACTTTTCTAATTCTCTATTCGCTAAGAGCTGTGAGGATACGACAAGATCAATTTAAAGAATCAACATATTAACCTATGAGCACAAAAAAACTAGTTTGGCACAAAGTATTGGATAATAAAAAAGATCTTCCAGAAGGAAGAGTTAAAACAGTTACTGCCAATCATACAGGGATTTGTTTAACACATTACAAAGGGAAATTTTCTGCTTTAGATAATCGTTGCCCACATCAAGGAGGACCTTTAGGCGAAGGTTCTATAGAAAACGGAATGCTGCGTTGCCCATGGCATGGCTGGGATTTTGATCCGTGTACAGGAAAGCCACCGGGAGGGTTTGACGATGGAATTGATACATTTCCTGTAAAAGAAGAAGGCGAGGCTATTTATGTTGGTGTTGAAGAAGAAGCACCTCACGAAACAACCATTTCTGATATCATGGTAGAAACCATGGTGAATTGGGGAGTAAATCGCGTTTTTGGAATGGTAGGTCATTCCAATTTAGGGATGGCAGATGCCTTAAGAAGACAAGAAGAAAAAGGAAACTTAAAGTTCTTTGGGATTAGACATGAAGGAGCCGGAGCTTTTGCAGCCTCAGCTTATGGAAAGCTAACAGGAAAACCGGCAGCATGCTTTACCATTGCAGGTCCCGGAGCCACCAATTTGTACACAGGTTTATGGGATGCCAAAGTAGACAGAGCACCGTTACTTGCCTTAACCGGACAGGTAGCAACGCAAGTAGTAGGTACCGGAAACTTCCAAGAAGTAGATTTGATCAATGCTTTTGAATCTGTTGCCGAATTCAACCATAGGGTAGAAACTGCCAGTAAGCACAGCGAACTAATGGCTTTGGCTGTTAAACACGCGATCATTAATAGAGATGTTTCACATTTGACATTTCCGGATGATGTACAAACACAGCTTCCAAAAAAATGGGAAAAAGCACAAACTCCAGAAGGAAGAATCACACCTTTTACCATTTCACCGCCCAAAGAAACATTTGAGAAAGCAGTAGAGCTGTTGTCATCTTCAAAACGACCTGTAATTGTTGTTGGGCACGGAGCGCGTTTTCATATGGATCAAGTTATTGCTTTTGCAGAAAAGATCAATGCACCGGTATTAACAACATTTAAAGGAAAAGGACAAATTCCGGATAACCATCCGTTAGGATGTGGTGTATTAGGAAGAAGCGGAACACCTATTGCTTCGTGGTTTATGAATGAAAGCGACGCCTTATTGGTAATTGGAGCCTCCTTTTCCAATCATACAGGAATTACACCTAAAAAACCAACAATACAAATAGATTTCGATCCATTGGCATTAAGTAAATTTCATAAGATCGATGTGCCTCTTTGGGGAGAAATTTCAACAACGGTGGCCCAATTAACAACTTCTTTGGAAGGAAAGATGAACACAGTAGATCAACGTTCTGAAATTGCTGAACGTTGGAAGATTTGGAAAGCAGAAAAACAAAAGAGATTGTTGGAAGACGAAGGGCATGGCGTAAGCTCTATTGCCATTTTTGAAGCGCTTACCAAACTAGCACCTAAAGATGCCATCATGTGTGTAGATGTAGGAAACAATGCCTATTCTTTTGGAAGGTATTTTGAAAGTAAACAACATACGTTTTTAATGTCTGGATATTTAGGATCTATCGGATTTGCTTTACCAGCTTCTATGGGGGCTTTTGCAGCAGTTGGAACAAATAGGTCCATTGTAGCAGTATCTGGTGATGGAGGGTTATGTCAGTATTTGGCAGAGATTTCTACATTGGTAAAATATGAAATGCCGGTAAAACTTATTGTGGTTAATAACGGTGAACTAGGAAAGATATCTAAGGAACAACGAGCAGGAGAATTTGATGTTTGGAAAACCGATTTACACAACCCTAATTTTTCTGAGTTTGCAAGATCATGTGGAGCTTGGGGAAAGCGAGTTGAAAATAAGATCGATCTAGAATCGAGTATGGCAGAATTATTCACACAAGAAGGCCCCGCAGTATTGGAAGTAATGGCTGATGTAAATCTGATCTAAGATGGAAATGATCATCAAAATATTTTTAGGATTTCTAGGGTTTTATATCGCCTTTGGGATCTTATTCGGACTCTATTTTCTATTTGTAGGAGCTAATAAGATCGATCCGATCTTAGCTAATGGAAAAAAAGGAGTTAGAGTACTGCTATTCCCGGGAGTTGTAGCTACATGGCCTTTGTTTATAAGGAAAGCATTCAAATCTAAACCGACTTCTGTATGACCTCTGGATTAAGAAAAGCGCATAAGATCAGTTGGATTTTAATCGCTGTTTTTGGGACAATTTTTCTGTTTTTTACGATAAGAGGATTGAATTTTGATTCTCAAAGAACAGAAAATCGAGAAGAAGCGATTACTTCAGTCCAAACAAAAGAAAACAAATGGATCAAACTCTCTCAGAAAGGAAATCAAATACAACTAATAGTTAAAACTCCATTAAAAGCATCTTCTTCCGTAGTCTATGGAATAGGAGCAAACGGAGAAAGAAGCAAGTCTTTAGGACAAGTGTCTACCGTTGGTATTTATGTCTTTTACACAGACAATCCCATACAGGGAATCCAAATATTTGATGAGATAAAAGAAGTTGAACTTACTAAACTGAAATTCTAATGAGTGTAAGTTATCAATATATCATCTGGAACAAATTCAAAAAAAGATATGACAGGATCATCGTTTTTGGAATGATTCTGTACATTCTCTTATTTACCGGAATTACACTGATCTTTAACCCCAATACTTCTCCGGAAACGTTAATCATTCGCTCTTTTGGCTCATTAGCTATTGTCATGCTGCACATCATTTTGATCATAGGTCCTTTGTGCCGATTGAACAACCGTTTTCTTCCTATTTTATACAACAGAAGGCATTTAGGAGTAAGTATGTTTATTGCTGCTTTGGTGCATGGAGGCTTTTCTATGTTTCAGTTTCATGCCTTGGGTGATGTAAATCCGTTTTGGTCGTTGTTTACCTCTAATATGGATTATGGCTCATTGGTAAACTTCCCTTTTCAGGTACTAGGTTTTTTAGCCTTGTTGATCTTGTTTGTAATGGCGGCAACAAGCCACGATTTCTTTTTGGCAAACCTTTCGGCAAAAGTTTGGAAGCGATTACATATGATGGTTTATCTAGCGTATATATTACTGCTAGCTCATGTGTTTTTAGGGAACTTTCAGCAGGAAACATCACTGTTTACAATTTCGTTTATGTTGATAGGCTTTATAAGCATCACCGGACTTCACATCGCAGCAGCGATGAAAGAAAGCACAACAGACCAAATGAAACTAGCAGAAAGAGAAGGTTGGTTAAAAGTGTGTGAAGTTGAAGAAATAGAAGATGATAGAGCCAAAATTTTTACAGTAGGAAAAGAACGAGTAGCAGTTTTTAAATACGACGGAAAGCTTTCGGCAATTCACAATGTATGCAAACACCAAGGAGGTCCTTTAGGGGAAGGAAAAGTGATTGATGGATGTGTTACTTGCCCTTGGCACGGCTATCAATATTTACCCGGGAATGGGCAGTCTCCACCACCTTATACAGAAAAAGTGGCCACATACGAACTTAAATTACAAGGAACAAGCATATACATTAATCCAGAACCTTTTGAAGAAGGAACAGAGGTACAACCTGTTAACTGTTAAGTAAAAAATCATGAAAGAAAAGAAAGAATTTTTTGTTCCTTATATCGAAGGAAGCTTAGGAAAGAATACCCGAAGAGCGATCAAAAGATTTGCTTTACTGGCTTTGTTTACCTTGGTGTTGGGAGCTGTAGTTTTCAGCTTTTTCCAAAAACCTTTTAAGAACAGTACATTTGAGTTGACATCCGAAACGAAGATCACTGGAGTTTATCATGAAAGCCCATATCCAATGTTGCGTGTAGAGGTGGCAGAGGGAGATTTTAAGAACGTTGTATTGTTAGGGTTTGGAAAGTCCAGTGCTAATCCATACTTGAAAAAAGTTCAAGAAGAAACTCCTGATTTAAACGGTAGAAAATTGACAATTGAAGGAAATCTAATCTACTACAATGGAAAAACATTGATGCAGATCACAGATGAAGAAAAAGTACGACTGGCAGATCGTTCAGTTACTCCGATTTTTTCAGGGCAAGAGATCACAAGAATGGTATTTCAAGGAGAGATCATCGACCCCAAATGCTATTTTGGTGTTATGAAACCCGGAAAAGGAAAGATTCACAGAAGTTGTGCCGTTCGTTGTATTTCCGGTGGAATTCCTCCTGTTTTTGCCTCCACTGATGGGAATAATGTGGCAAAATACTTTCTATTAACCGACACAAACGGAAACCCAATTAACGATAAAGTATTACCCTTTGTTGGTCAGCCGGCTAACATAGAAGGCATGGTAGAAAAATTGGGAGACGATTGGTTTGTCATCAAAACAGATATAAATCAAATCAAACTCCTTAACAAAGAGTCGTCTATATATTAGTAACAACCAACGAAACCAACATGAGTAAAAATCAAATAAGCCTAAAAGAAGCCGTTTCCATTGGAATTGGAGGAATGGTAGGCGGAGGAATCTTTGCTGTTTTAGGGCTGGCTGTAGCGCTGGCGCAAGGAGCAACACCACTAGCTTTTTTAATAGCTGGGGTTATCGCATTTTTAACGTCTTACTCATATGCTAAACTATCGATGAAATATCCTGACAGAGGAGGAACGGTAAAATTTATGAATGTAGGATTTGGAATTGGTATTTTTAGCGGTGGATTGAACAATTTACTTTGGATTAGTTATGTGATCATGTTGTCTTTATATGCCAGCGCCTTTGGATCTTATGCACCTAATTTGATTACCATCACAGGAGGCGCCTTAGATACACATATCTTCATTAGTTTTATCATTTTACTAGCTACAGGAATCAACTATTACAGCATTAAAGTTGTAGGGAAAATAGAATCCTATGCCGTGATTATTAAACTGATGATTCTTTTGTCTTTTGTAGCTGTGGGAATCTATGGATTGATCGGAAATGAAAACCTACATCAACTAGCGGTATCTAATTGGGAAGCGCCTATGAAGATCCTTACCGGTGGAATGGTCATTTTTGTTGCCTATGAAGGTTTTGAGTTGATTGCCAATGCTGCTCCGGATATTAAGAATCCCGAGAAGAATATTCCCCGTTCGTACTTTATTTCTGTATTGTTTGTAATTGCACTCTACATTATAATTGCTTTGATTACGGTTGGATCATTGCCTTTTGGAGACATTGCCAAAGCCCAAGATTATGTATTGGCAGAAGCGGCAAAACCATTGTTAGGAAAAGTAGGGTTTACTATTATAACTATTGCAGCTTTGATCTCTACATTCTCTGCTATCAATGCATCTTTGTATGGAGGAAGTAGAGTAAGTTATGAGTTGGCAGAAGATGATGAGTTACCTCATGAGCTGACTAAAAACTGCTGGAATCAACCTATTGGTTTAGCAATTACTGCTGTACTAACCCTTATTATTGCAAATACTTTAAATCTGGAGAGTATTTCTACTGCAGGAAGTGTTGGTTTTTTACTCATTTTTGCAATGGTGAATTATGTGGCTTATAGGAAGTCTTCAGAGATCAAAGGAAACAAGATCATAACCCTTTTAGCAACCTTACTATGCTTGATTGCCTTGATTGCTTTGATCGTTCAGCAGGCAGAATCTAACTTAAAAGGAGTGTTGATTGCTGTTGGAATTGTTTTTGGAAGTTTTTTACTTGAATTTATCTATAAGAAAACAAAAGCTTAACCTTCGATTTTGAGAAAGGTCTAATTTTGATTTATTGAAAAATAAGCAAACTCGTGAATGTATAGATCATGCAGTTGCTTCAATAAATTGAAAACAGATGAAAAGGAAAATTGTTGATTACATTAAGCTAACAGATGAAGTTGTTCGACTTTTGGTGCAAAAATTCCCGGATGGCTACGGAGATGATGACATTGTAAGCTTTAACAATGCAAAAGGAGAAATCATTCATGCTGTTGAGGTCAAAACAGATGATACTATCTATTTGGTGAAGATAAGTATGAATCTTGCTCAAAAAATGGAAGACCACTCAGATGCTAACGAGATCAACTTAGAAGAAGCTCACCCGGCAATAGATACTGACAGCTTGTACAATCTTTAACTAAAGCGTATCTAGTTTCAACCTTTTTTATGCTAAAAAACAAACCCTTTACTTGTCAAAACAAGCAGTTGCATAACTATTGATATAGTTTTATGACTATATTTATAGTTATATTAAAAAATAATCTATATTTGCTGCATGAATGAATTAACAAAAGCAGAAGAACAGGTGATGCAATATGTATGGAAGTTAGAAAAAGCTTTCCTAAAAGATATTGTTGAAGAGTTTCCTGAACCTAAGCCGGCATATACTACAATTTCAACGGTGGTAAGGGTTTTGGTAAGAAAAAAATACCTTACTTACAAAACCTACGGAAAAGTTCATCAATATGCTCCTGCTATTTCCAAAGAGAGTTATTTTCAACGACACATGAAACAACTCATAGGGAGTTTTTTTAACGGTTCTCCCAGCAAATTTGCTTCATTCTTTACTAACAGTGAAGATTTGAATGTAACCGAACTGGAACAAATGAAATTAATGATAGAGGAGAAAATAACCCATTTAAAAAGTAAAAATGAGTAGTTTCTTTATCTATTTACTGCAAGCTTCAGTTGTTTTCTCAATTGTTTTTTTGGCTTACAAGTTCTTCTTGAGTAAGCTAACATTTCATGCTGTAAATCGATTTTTATTATTAGGTCTTGTGCCTATTTCACTACTCATTCCTTTTAGCAAACAGATCATGCCGGAAACCCTGTTTCAGGAAACAGCAGATTTGGTGTTTATGGAACACATCAGGCTAGGGGCATTTCATGAAATAGAAACGATGTCTGCTGCAACAGAAAATGCTGCTATAGATTACTGGAACATCGTATTGATTATTTATTCTTTAGGGGTCTTGCTTGGTCTTTATAGGTTGATTAATACAACAAGAAGCTTATGGGTTTTAAAAAGACAATCAATAGTTCACAATAGAGAAGGGTATAAGCTTATTGAAAGTGAAAGCTCGGAAATCTTCTCCTTTTTCAATTGGGTTTTCATACCTAAGGAAACAGCAACAGACTGTGACCCTTGGATTTTAGAGCACGAAAGAGCCCATGCTCGTATGAAACATTCGTTGGATATTTTGTTCATCGAATTGTTTATCACTTTTTTCTGGATAAACCCATTTGTATATATGTATAGAAGATCCGTAAAATCTCTACATGAATTTCAGGTAGATCATATGGTACTTAGTAAAGACGTGAAACTAAGTGAGTATATGGAGTTGCTTTTACAAAGTTTGAAGATCAAAAAACCGAATACACTCTACAGTTATTTCCATCACCCAATGATGAAAAAAAGGATAGATATGATGACCAAAGAAAGATCAAACAATTTTTCTAAGGCCAAATACCTTCTGTTATTCCCGTTATGTGCATTCCTCTTCTTTGCTTTTGCAAAACCTCAAGAAAGGAAAGTTGAGGTGGTAAATACAATAGAAACACCAGTGGTTAAAAAAGCACTTTCATTCATTTTTCCGGTAAAAGGGGCAACAAAGAAAGATATTTCATCGTTTTTTACTAAGAATAGAAAGCATCCGGTTCTTAAGATCAACAAAGCGCATGAAGGAATTGATATTCGAGCAGATCAAGGAACACCAGTTGTGGCTTCCGAAGAAGGAATCGTTGTTCTTGCCAGAAAGGAAGCACAATGGGGAAATCTAGTTGTTGTGAAGCATGCAGAAGGATATGAAACCTGGTATGCTCATATGTATAGCTTGAATACCCAAGAGAAAAAACGAGTGAAAAAAGGTGAGGTAATAGGTTATGTGGGAAGCACAGGAAACACAACAGGGCCTCACTTACACTTTGAACTCAGAGATCAAGGAAAAAAACTAAATCCCCTAAATTATATTGAAGATTAATTATGAAACAATTAGTTGTTAGTATTTGTTTGATATTAAGTTGTGTTGCAGCGAGCGCACAATCCAAAGAACTTATTGAATTAAAAAATGATTCGTTGTTCATTTCTAAAGTTAACGAAATCGTTCAAAAGCAAACAGATTCAATAGTTGCAGACTGCATAAAAGAAAACCCTATGACAGAATATTGGAATACGAGAGTTTTCAATCCTTATAAGGATGTAGTCGTGGAATATCCATTTAAAATCACATTTAAAGACAGTGTATACGCTTCTCCTATTAAAAGAAGAAGGAGAGTAGTTACTTCACGTTACGGATGGAGAAGAGGAAGACCTCACAGAGCAATTGATATAGATTTGATTACCGGAGATAGAGTATATGCTATGCTAGCCGGAAAGGTTCGCTATGTAGGATATGTCACAGGACATGGTAGAATTGTAGTTGTTCGTCATGAAAACGGATTGGAAACCATGTATTCTCATTTATCAAGATATTTAGTAAAGAGAGGAGATGTTGTTAAAAAAGGGCAAGCGATTGGAAAAGGAGGAACCACAGGAAACACTCGAGGAAGTCATTTGCATTTGGTAGTCACTTACAAAGGAGAATACTTGAACCCAGAGTATTTATTTGATTTTGGCGAAGGAAATAAAATTCGAGGAAGAGAACTTTGGGTAACCAGAAAATGGACAACACCCTATCTTCACAATTCAAGAAGACAAAGTAAAATTCAACTTTGTACTACTTATGAAGAAGCACTAAAAAGTAAACAAACACAACGTAAGGTATATGTAGTAAAAAGAGGCGATACGCTCTCAGAGATCTCTACAAAATACAATGTATCTATTGCCAGTTTGTGTAGAACAAACTCCATCAAAAGAAATAGCGTTTTAAAGATTGGTCAAAAACTGATCTTAACCCAATAAAAAAAGCCAGCATTAATGCTGGCTTTTTTTAGTTTATAATGTTGTTAACTACTCAACTTTTAACAAGAAATAGTTTTTCTTTCCTCGCTGAAGTAATACATATTTTCCTGCAATCAAATGATCACTAGTAATTAGATAGTCTTCTTTTACCTTTTCTTTGTTTACAGAGATAGAATTTTCCTTTAAGGCTCTTCTAGCATCTCCGTTAGATTTTAAGAAATTGGTTTTTGCAGATAATGCACCAATCATATCCAATCCGTTTTCAATATCTTCTTTAGAAACCGATGCTTGTGGTACTCCGTCAAAAACATCCAAGAAAGTTTGCTCGTCTAATGATTTCAAATCATCAGCAGTAGATCTTCCGAATAAGATGTTAGACGCTTTAATTGCATTTTCATAGGCTTCTTGACCGTGAGTCATTACTGTTACTTCTTCTCCAATCTTCTTTTGTAGCAAACGCATGTGCGGAGCTTCTTTATGCTCTGCAATTAAATTATCGATGGTTTCTTTATCTAAAAAGGTAAAGATCTTGATATACTTTTCAGAATCTTCATCAGAAGAATTCAACCAGTACTGGTAGAATTTATAAGGAGATGTTCTGTTGGCATCCAGCCATACATTTCCTCCTTCAGTCTTTCCAAATTTTGTTCCGTCTGCTTTGGTTACCAAAGGCACTGTAATAGCATAAGCCTTTCCTTGAAGTTTTCTACGGATCAATTCTGTACCTGTGGTGATATTCCCCCACTGATCAGAACCTCCCATTTGTACCTTACAATCCATCTCTTTGTACAAATGATAGAAATCGTATCCTTGAAACAATTGATAAGTAAACTCTGTAAAGCTCATTCCTTCTTTCGATTCAGATCCCAAACGCTTCTTCACAGAATCTTTTGCCATCATGTAGTTTACCGTGATATGTTTTCCTGTATCACGTACAAATTCGATCAATGAAATATCTTTCATCCAATCAAAGTTGTTTACCAAAACAGCAGGGTTGTCAGAAGAAGGATCGAAATCTAGAAAACGAGCCAATTGTGATTTTACACCATCAACATTCTTTTGCAAAGTAGTTTCATCCAATAAATTTCTCTCTTTCGATTTTCCAGAAGGATCTCCCACCATTCCGGTAGCTCCACCTACCAAAGCAATAGGCTTGTGTCCTGCTCTTTGAAAATGTTTTAAGATGAGAATTTGTACCAGACTACCAATATGTAAAGAATCTGCCGTTGGATCAAAACCAATATATCCAGCAGCTTTATTTTCTAATAAATACTCTTCCGTTTCGGGCATGATCTGATGTAACAATCCACGCCACTTCAGTTCTTCAACAAAATTTGTCATCGTCTTATTTAATAATATGGCAAAGATACATTTCTAGTGTAAAAAAACTAACTTCGTAGTATGATTTTAGTTACCGGAGGAACGGGCTTAGTAGGTTCACATTTATTGTATCATTTAACACAAGAAAATGATGCTGTAAGAGCTGTTTTCAGAACCGAAAAAAGCATAGACCTTGTAAAAAATGTATTCTCTTACTATACCAAAGATGTTGATGCTTCCTTTTCCAAAATCGATTGGGTAAAGGCAGACATTACTGATGTGCCTTCTATGATTCCGGTTTTTGAAGGAATTCATGAAGTATATCACTGTGCAGCATTTATCTCTTTTGACCCTAAGGATTATAGGGAAATGAGAAAAGTAAATATCCACGGAACAGCTATTATGGTCAATTTGGCTATTGATGCCGGAGTGAAAAAACTATGCTATGTAAGTTCTATTGCTGCGATTGGAGATGATGAAAAGAAAGCCATTGCTACCGAAGAGAATGAATGGAACGGTGATGAGAACAACCATGGATATGCCATTACCAAGTATGGAGGAGAAATGGAAGTTTGGAGAGCAAGTCAAGAAGGGGTAGATGTTGTGGTTGTAAATCCGGGAGTAATTTTAGGAAGTGGCTTTTGGAATTCGGGATCCGGAAAGTTATTTACGCAAGTATATGAAGGACTTTCGTTCTATGCAGAAGGAGTTACAGGGTTTGTTGGAGTAGAGGATGTTGTAAAAGCAATGCTAATCCTAATGAAGAGCGATGTAAAAAATGAGCGATTCATTTTAGTCTCGGAGAATAAGAGTTTCAAAGAAGTTTTGTTTGCTATTGCAAATGCTTTTAAAAGACCAAGACCTAGCAAAAAGGTTAAAAAGTGGCAATCTGGATTGTTTTGGAGATGGGAGTGGTTGGTATCTAAATTGAGTGCAAAGAAGCCAAGAATGAGCAAACATTCAGCAAAATCACTACATTCAAAAACAAACTATAGCTCAGAGAAAGTACAGAAGGCAATTTCATTTCAGTTTGAAGAGGTTGAAACAACGATCAAAAAAGTTTGTGATCATTTTCCGGACTAATCTTCTTTTAGTCTTTTCAACGATTTTTCTTTCAACAACTTTTTTCGATTTTTCTTAAGCGAATCTTGTCGTATAGAATCTTGCTCCTTTTTAATTTTAGAATAGATATCTCTTTCTTTTTCTAAAGACTCTACGATCTCTTTTAGCATCGGTTCATACAGGTCGATCTTAGATGTATAGTAAAGGTTACTATGTTTAAAACGAGTGCTGTCTATACCGTATTTCTGGTATACTAAAGGAACATAGCTGATTCTTCTTTGTAAATTTTTATTCTTAATGCTCTTTGCAGAACTGGCAACGTAAAGATCGCGCAAAAGTATCACCATAGAGTCCCTTGGAATAAGGTCTTTGGGCTTCTCATAAATGGTATTACTTGTACAAGACAAGAAAGTAACCAAAGGTAATATGATCAGTACGATCCTTTTCATGACTATCGATCAAAAGTGAGTCGCTTTCCTTTTGTAGTATCGTCAAAAACACCATTGTCATACATCAAAACACCATTTACAAATGTATGCGTAATGGTAGAAGAAAATGTAGTTCCTTCAAACGGAGACCATCCGCATTTGTACAGAACATTGTCTCTGCTAACAGTTTGAGATTGGTCATTGTCTACCAAAACCAAATCAGCATAATAACCTTCTCTGATAAACCCTCTTTTTTCTATTTGAAAGATCTTAGCAGGGTTATGACATGCTTTTTCTACCAGTTTTTCAAGAGGTAACACACCTTCTTTTACTTTTTCTAACAAGGCTAACAAAGCGTGCTGTACTAAAGGACCACCACTTGGAGCTTTGGTATAAGGATTGGATTTTTCCTCTAAAGTATGAGGAGCATGGTCTGTAGCAATGATATCTATTCTATCATCCAAAAGAGCTTTCCATAATCCATCTCGATCCTGAGCCGTTTTTACCGCCGGATTCCACTTGATATGAGTTCCTTTTTCTTTGTAATCGCTATCAGTAAACCATAAGTGATGCACACAAACTTCGGCTGTGATCTGCTTTTCTTCTAAAGGAATATCATTGCGGAATAATGATGTTTCTTTGGCAGTTGATACATGGAAAATGTGCAATCTAGCTCCTGTTTTTTTAGCCAGTTCAATAGCTTTGGACGAAGAGATATAACAAGCTTCTTCACTTCTGATAACAGGATGAAGTTCAATAGGAATATCGTCTCCGTATATCTCTTTGTAATGTGCAGTATTTCTTCTGATGGTTCCTTCATCTTCACAATGCACAGAGATGATAAGCTTTGTAGATGAAAATATATTTTCTAAAACCTCAGGATTGTCTACCAACATATTTCCGGTAGATGAACCTAAGAATAACTTAATCCCAGCAACATTCTTTGGGTTTGTCTTTAAAAGCTCCTCTAAATTGTCATTTGTTCCACCAAACATAAAAGAATAATTGGTATAAGAACTTTTCTCGGCAATGTCAAACTTGTCTTGCAACAATGTTTGTGTTGTTGCTTGAGGAACGGTGTTAGGTTGTTCTATGAAGGTTGTGATTCCTCCGGCTACAGCAGCTCTACTTTCTGTTGCAATATTGGCTTTATGTGTAAGTCCGGGTTCTCTAAAATGAACCTGATCGTCAATCATCCCCGGGATCAAATATTTTCCTTGGGCATCGATATTTTTTACAAGATCATTTTCTATAGAAGAGCTAATTTTTTTTATCAAACCATTCTCAATAAGCACATCACCTTTTGTAGTGGTTCCTTCATTGACAATTGTAGCATTTTTTATCAAGTAAGAATTCATCGTAATCCTTTTAGTCGCATTTTAATGACACCAAAAAGCGCTTCGTATACAATACCACCGCTCATTTTTGATTCACCTTTCGTTCTGTCTGTAAAGACAACTGACACTTCCTGAATTTTAAATTTGTGTTTCCAAGTTTTGAATTTCATTTCGATTTGAAAAGCGTATCCTACAAATCGGATTTTATCCAATTTAATTGTTTCCAAAACATTGCGTTTGTAGCAAACAAATCCGGCAGTTGTATCATGTACAGGGATTCCTGTAATAAAACGAACATACTTAGAGGCGAAATAAGAAAGTAAAACCCTTTTCATGGGCCAGTTGACTACATTTACACCTTGAGAATATCTTGATCCTACAGAAACATCAGCTCCATCTATTTCACAAGCATTGTATAGACGAATCAAATCTTTTGGGTTGTGAGAAAAATCGGCATCCATTTCTATGATGTATTCATAGCCTTTAGCTAAAGCCCATTTGAATCCGTGAATGTATGCTGTTCCTAATCCGTTTTTACCTGTTCTCTCTTCAATATGAAGACTTTCAGGATATTGCTGCATGAGAGACTTTACGATCTCAGCAGTACCATCAGGCGAATTATCATCAACCACCAAAATATGAAAGTCCTTGTCTTGTTGGAAAACAGCATTGATAATTGGCTCGATGTTTTCTTTCTCGTTATAGGTAGGAATAATAACTAAAGCGTCAGACATAAAAAGGTGTAAGTGTAGCAGCAAATATACACTATTTTATTACTAATTTTGTGTTAATCTTACAAGGTAAAAGCAACCCATGCAGGCAACAGAAAGAGTTCTATCATCAGACAATTGGATAACCATCCTATTTGTGTTTTGCCTTTTGTTGATGTTCTTGCTAAAGCTGTTCAATGCCGAAAAAATGAAAGGCTACGCCTTTTCTATTTTTAACAAAGGGTTTGTGGAAATTGAGTCTCAAGAAAAAAAGGCAGGATTCTCTGCTTTTGACACCACTTTTATTGGCTTCTCTTTTATTAGCATGTCTCTTACTATTTATTTTCTGCTAAACCATTATCAAAAGGAAATAGAGTTTGGATTTGTAGAGTTTACTAAGATCTCTTCCTATGTGCTTATCTATATGTTAGGGAGAGCATTTTTAGAATTCTTGTTGATGAGACTCTTTGGAATCAAAGAAATTTTAGGTCAATTCTTTTTGTCAAAACGAAGTTATTTATACTCCATTTCTATTGGATTATTCTTTTTAAATCTACTTTACTTTTATGGTTTTCAGAAAATAACACTGCTTTTAACGGGAATAATTTTATTGTTCGCAATCAGACTTGTGTTAATCCTAATTAATAACAAAAACCTGATAATTAAAGAGTTGTTTTATTTTATTTTGTACCTTTGCAGCTTCGAAATAGCACCATTATTGATTTTGTTTAAATTGATATTTTAGATAAAGTAGAAGAAGATTATGAAAGTGAAAACAATATTGGTTTCTCAACCTGCTCCCAAAACGGAAACTTCTCCGTACTTTGAGCTGTCTGAGAAACAAAAAGTTAAGATCGATTTTCGATCATTTATTCACGTAGAAGGCGTAAGCTCAAAAGAGGTTAGAGCCCAAAAAATTGACTTATCTCAATTTAGCGCAATTGTTTTAACAAGTAGAAATGCTGTAGACCATTTCTTTAGAATCGCAGAAGAAATGCGTTTTAAAGTACCGGATACTATGAAGTATTTCTGTCAGTCTGAAGCTGTCGCATACTATTTGCAAAAATATGTTGTGTACAGAAAGCGTAAGATTTATGTTGGTAACAGAACTTTCCCGGAATTGGCAAAGCTTATCAAGAAGCACAAAGACGAGAAATTCTTATTACCGTCTTCAGATAAACTAAAACCATTAATTCCTTCAGAACTTGAAGCTTTAGGAGTAAACTGGACCAGAGCAATCCTTTACAAAACAGTTGTAAGTGATTTATCTGATCTAGAGAATGTGTTCTATGATATTTTGGTATTCTTCAGCCCGTCAGGAATTGATTCATTATTCAAAAACTTCCCGGATTTCAAACAAAACAATACACGCATTGCAGTGTTTGGAAACTCAACGGTTAGAGCTGCTACAGAAGCTGGTTTAAAGTGTAACATAACTGCACCAACACCGGAAACACCTTCTATGACAATGGCTTTAGAGAAGTACATCAAAGAAGCAAACAAGAAATAAAGAAATTTCTATATAATTTAAAAAAGGTCGAGCAACGCTCGACCTTTTTTTATGCAAATAATGTAGCAAAGACCTCTTCGATCTTCCCTACAAGAATGAGTTTAATATCTTTTTCTTCAACAGAAATCTTGTTGTACTTAGAAGCAACAAAGGTTTTGTACCCCAGTTTTCTGGCTTCAGTAATTCGTTGGTCTATTTTAGAAACAGGACGTATCTCTCCGGCCAAACCAATTTCAGCAGCAAAGCAAACATTAGGAGAAATAGCGATGTCTTTATTGGATGAGAGAATTGAAGCAACCACAGCAAGGTCTATTGCTGGGTCATCTACAGAGATTCCTCCGGTAACATTCAAAAAGACGTCTTTAGCCCCTAGTTTAAACCCGGCTCTTTTTTCAAGAACTGCCAATACCATGTGTAGACGTTTTAAATTGTATCCGGTAGTTGTTCTTTGAGGTGTTCCATAAACCGCAGTACTTACCAAGGCTTGAATTTCTATCATCAAAGGACGAATGCCTTCTAAAGTACACGCAATAGCTGTTCCGCTTAGATCGGCATCTTTCTTTGAGATCAATATTTCAGATGGGTTAGAAACTTCTCTCAACCCTTGTGAAAGCATTTCGTATATACCTAATTCAGCAGTAGAGCCAAAACGATTTTTCTGAGAACGCAAAATACGATAGGTATGATTCCTGTCTCCTTCAAACTGCAAAACAACATCTACCATATGCTCAAGAATTTTTGGGCCGGCAATCTGCCCTTCTTTATTAATATGACCAATTAATAGTACCGGAGTAGAAGTTTCTTTTGCAAACTTGATGAGTTCCGCTGCTGTTTCTCTGATCTGAGAAATACTTCCGGGAGAAGCATCAATAGAGTTGGTGTATAAGGTTTGAATAGAGTCGATCACCAAAATGTCGGGGTCGACCTCTTCAATATTTCTAAAGATCTGTTGTGTGTTTGTTTCCGTTAAAATGAGGCAGTCAGAAGAGTTTTTTTGCAAACGCTCAGCCCTCATTTTAATTTGAGATTGACTTTCTTCTCCAGAAACATACAAAACCTTTTGAGGGATGGATAAAGCGATTTGTAAGAGTAGGGTAGATTTTCCGATTCCCGGTTCTCCACCTAATAGGGTTACAGAACCTTTTACGAGTCCGCCACCTAAAACCGTATCCAATTCATTGTTCTTTGTTGGAATCCGTTCTTCGGGATTCAGTTCGATCTGATCAACCTTTAAAGGTTTTGAAACAGATTTAGCTGTTGTAGACTGCTTCCATTCTCTAACAACTTCTTTTTGAATCACTTCTTCAACAATAGTATTCCACTCATTACAGGTATTGCATTGTCCCATCCACTTTGCATGTTGGGCACCACAATTCTGACAAAAGAAAGTTGTTTTGGTCTTTGCCATTAAAAAAGGTTTATTACACAAAGAAAAGAAATTTACTTCTCTTTATTGTAGATAGGCAGAAGTAAAAAAGAAAGCCCTCCAAACACAATGATCATGGCTGTTTGGGCAGTCCACATAATCCATCCAAAAGCTTCACTTGGCTTTTCCGGAACACCAAAAAGTACAAAGGCTCCGGCTACAGCAACAGGATACAATCCAATACCTCCGTTGGTAGCGGCAATACTAAAACCTCCTGCTATGAAACCTACTAAAATAGCTCCGTAAGGAACATCTAAGCCTTCAACAGCCGGAATGGTAGCCCAAAACATAAGAATGTACATTACCCAAATAAAAACCGTATGAAAAATAAAAGGCCATTTCTTTTTCATTTTAAAGATGCTCATCACACCTTCAATAAGACCAGTTACAAAAGTCTTTATTTTGAGTCCAAACCCTGATTTAGATTTTTTGATGTAAAGTGTAAAAAAGACAAACCCTACAATAAGAGCAGCTAACAAGATTCCAATCTTTACCGGGTCGAAGTTTTTGGTGAGCAGTTCCCAAATAAAATCGAACTGAAGGAATAAAGTTACAGCAACAATTAATAACATCATCACTAGGTCTGCAACCCTTTCTGCAACAATAGTTCCGAATCCTTTTTCAAAAGGAATGTCTTCATAATTTGTCATTACTGCAGCTCTTGAAGCTTCTCCGGCTCTTGGAATTGTGTAGTTTACTAGATAAGCAACCAATACGGCCATAGTACTATTGGCAAACTTAGGCTTATAACCCAAAGGTTCTAGCATGAATTTCCAGCGATAGGCCCTTGATAAATGACTTAAAGCTCCAAAAAACAAACCTAAAGTAATCCAGGCATAGTTGGCATTTTTAAAATAACTCAACAACTCATCAATTGAGATTTTTGATAAGGAATACCAAACCAAAGCAATTCCCAACGCAAGGGGAAGAATGATCTTTAAAAGTTTTTTGAATTTAGGGCTCAAGATTATGTAAGGGTATTGGTAGCTTCGTTAGGAAAAACGAGCGACGGTTTAAAGGTTTTTGCTTTTTCTATGTCCATTAAGGCATAGGTAATTAGTATCAGCACATCACCCACAGCAACACGTCTTGCAGCAGCTCCATTTAAGGTAATTTCACCGCTTCCTCTCGGACCAGGAATCACATAAGTTTCCAGTCTTTCTCCATTGTCGTTGTTGACTATTTGTACACGTTCTCCTTCAATAATATTGGCAGCATCCATTAAATCTTCATCTATGGTAATGCTTCCGATATAATTTAAATCAGCACCTGTTACTTTAACACGGTGGATTTTAGATTTCACTACTTGTACTAACATGCTGCAAAAGTACTACTTTTTTAATTTTTAAAAGGGAATATTGAGTTCAAAAAGATGTTAATTGTTTAGCGAGAGATTGTCTATCAATCGAATAGAATCTGCGTATACAGCAATGAAGGCACGATGGCTTTTTCCGGGAGAAATATTCTTCACTTCTTTTAACGTAGCTTCATCAGCTACAACAAAGTATTCCAATTCAAACAATGGATGTTTCTCAAACTCAGAAGTAACCCAGTTTTGAATGTCTGAAAGAGAGTGACTTGCAATCTTTTTGTTGACAGATTTTAGCGTTTCGTAGATCATTGAACCCTCGTTTCTTTGTGCAACTGTTAAACGCTCATTTCTAGAGCTCATAGCCAAACCATTTGCTTCTCTAAAGATAGGGCAGCCAACAACCTGTACATCTAATTGGGCTTTTTCAACCATTTTTTTGATGATCTGTAATTGTTGAAAATCCTTTTCTCCAAAATAGGCATTTGTAGGAGTGACTATTTCAAAAAAAGCTTTTACAATTGTCCCTACACCATCAAAATGACCATCTCTAAACTTTCCTTCCATTTCATTTTCCAATCCATCAAAATCAAATGCTTGTGAAGAAACATCTTGATCGTAGATCTCTTCTACAGAAGGAAGGAAAACAGCATCGCAATTAATCTGTTCAAGTAGGCTTAGGTCTTGGGTGATGGTTCTTGGATACTTTTCCAGATCTTCTTTTTTGTCGAACTGGGTAGGATTCACAAAAATGCTCACTATAGTAAAGTCATTTTCCTTTTTAGACATGTCAACCAAAGAAAGATGACCTTTGTGCAAAGCTCCCATGGTTGGGACAAATCCTATTTTGTTTTTTTGAGAAAGAAGAGCAGAGATATGTCTTTTCAACTCTTTCTTGGTTTTAAAAACCCTCATTGTTTATTGCTGTAAATGTCTGCAAACTTAGCATTTTAACATTGAATTTGCATAATAATTTGTAGTTTTGCAAACTTATAAAGGCTTAGATTTAATGAAAGATAAGAGAATATTGTATGTTTCATCGGAAGTAGTACCATACTTACCAGAAACGGAAATAGCATCTACCGCATTTAATGTAGCAAAGAAAGCACACGGAAAAGGAGTTCAAACCAGAATCTTTATGCCACGCTTTGGAGTTATTAACGAGAGAAGGCATCAATTGCATGAAGTAATTCGTTTGTCGGGAATGAATCTGATAATCAATGATATGGATATGCCGTTGATTATTAAAGTAGCATCCATTCCAAAAGAAAGAATGCAGGTATACTTTATTGACAACGACGAATACTTTAAAAGGAAAGCTATTTTTACCGATGAAGACGATCAGTTATTCCCGGATAATGACGAAAGAGCTATCTTTTTTGCAAAAGGAGTTGTAGAAACTGTTAAAAAACTCAACTGGGCACCAGATATTATTCATGTTCATGGATGGATGGCATCGTTATTGCCGCTTTACTTGAAAGAATATTACAGTGAAGAGCCACTTTTTGCAGAAAGTAAAATTGTAACTTCAGTTTATAATAAAGATTTTGAAGGAACGTTAAATGAAGAGCTTGTTGAGAAAGTAAAGTTCGACAAAATTTCAGATTCAAAAATCAACATACTAGAAACACCCAACTACACCAACATCATTAAGAGCGCTGTGACAAATTCCGATGCTGTAGTTCTAGGAAGCGAAATTATTCCTAAAGAACTGTCAGACACGATTAATGAAAACGGACTTCCGGTCCTTTCATATCAGAGCGAAGACTCTTTTGATCCTTATTTAAATTTTTACGGAGAAGTTATTTCTCAAGAATAAAAAGTAGTTATGTTAAAAAAATATTTAAGACCCTTCATTACCCTAGTGGTATTGGCTTTTTTCTTCAACGTTGTTATTTCATGTGAAGATGATTTTACAGATATTGGAACCTCTATTGTAACCAACAATCAGTTTACAACCCACGATACCCTCATAGAAATTGAGATAACACCTAAAAATATTGAAAGTGTTCGTGCAGACGGACTGGCAATTGGAGGAGTATTAGGACAGTATCTATTAGGTGTATATAAGAATGACAATTACGAGAAAATAGAAGCATCTATTATTTCTCAATTGGAAATCCCATCAGATCTTACTTTGGTAGACAAAGAATATGGGGCAGATACAACTGTAATTACAACAATTGATACTGCGTTTTTAGTACTTCCGTACCAAGCTTCTGCTATAGGTGTTACAGGCGGAGTTACAGAATACAGGTTAGACTCTGTAATTGGAAACACTGTAGTACCTTTTAAGTTAAATGTATTTAGACTTACTTCATTCTTAAACACATTAGACCCACAGGATCCAACACAACAAAAGAATTATCAGTCTGATGAGGCATATGAATTAGATGCGACAAATCTTAATGTTTTTGCTGATGGTCTTTTTGTTCCTAATCCTGCCGATACAACAAAACAAGTTGTTCGTAGGTTAAGTAATGGGATTGCTTATGAAACAGAAGATTTTAAATTGAATAACTCAGTTCCTTTTGTAGGAATTCCTTTAAAGAAGGCTTTGATGAAGCAATTCTTCTTTGATAGATATCAAACAGAAGACTTTTCTTCTCAAGATGCGTTCAATGATTATTTCAGAGGAATAAAGATTCAGGCAGAAGGAGCAGACGGGTCAATGATTTCTTTCAATTTTGGTAATACAAACCTAAGACCATCTATTCAAATATTTTACACCAATACAGTGTTAAAATCTGGGACAGAGGTTATTGATACAATTACCAAAACAGACTCTTTCTTATTAGGAGGTGTTAGAAACAATACCTACACAATGACCCCAGGAAACACTCCGCAAATAGGAGATTTTGCAATTCAAGGAACAGCAGGGTCGATGGCGCAGATAAAAGTACTAGGAGATGATAATGACAATAACGGAATTGCAGATCAGTTAGAAGAACTTAGAACTAAGAATTGGTTGGTCAATGATGCAACCCTTACTTTACATGTAAACCAAAATATTGTTAGGTTTGATACTATTGCAACGCCATTTAGATTATTTCTCTTTAAAGATGGTGTAAAAAACAATGAACCTAACAGAAGTCAGATTTTAGATTATGTAACAGAAGGAGAAGATGCTGTAGGAGGAAACCTAAGCTTAGATGGTGACAAAAGACCTGATAAATATACCTTCAAAATCACAGATTATATCTCTGAATTGGTCTCTGGTGAAATAGATTACTTACCTTTGTTAGGATTGAAAGTGATAAACCCCTCAGATCTGCCAGTAAATCCGCTAGATACGATTGTAGATACTTATAATTGGAACCCAAAGGCGGTAATGCTTCACGACCACCGAACGTTGAATGGAGCAAGAAAAGCAACACTGAAGATATCATATTCTAAAAAAACAGAACAGGACTAACTAGGTAACTAACCAAAATTCTAATAATAAGCTATGTGTGGGATAACAGGATATATCGGTCACAGAGAAGCATATCCTATTGTTATAAATGGCCTAAAAAGGCTAGAATACAGAGGATATGATAGTGCAGGAGTAATGATGTTTGATGGGGAAAAGATGCACCTGTCTAAAACCAAAGGGAAAGTTTCAGATCTAGAAGAGATTACAAACAAAGAAACTAGTAGAAAACAAGGAAGCATAGGAATTGGACATACACGTTGGGCAACTCACGGAGTTCCTAATGATGTAAACTCACACCCTCACTTCTCAGAGTCAGGCGACTTGGTAATTGTGCATAATGGAATTATTGAAAATTATGACACAATTAAAAAAGAGCTAATTTCAAGAGGATATACTTTTCAAAGTGATACAGACACAGAAGTACTTGTAAACCTTATTGAAGAAGTAAAAAAGCAAGAAGGTTGCAAACTAGGAAAAGCAGTTCAATTAGCTTTAACACAAGTTATAGGAGCCTATGCAATTGCTGTTTTTGATAAAACAAAACCCAATGAAATTATTGTAGCCAGACTAGGAAGCCCTATTGCTATAGGAGTTGGAAAAGACCTTGGAGAATTTTTCGTTGCTTCTGATGCTTCACCTTTCATTGAGTATACAAAAGATGCCATTTATTTAGAAGATGAAGAGATGGCAATTATCAAGCTTGGAAAAGAAGTAAAGGTGAGAAAGATCATGGATGATTCCTTGGTTGATGCAAATATCCAAGAACTTCAATTGAGCTTAGAGCAGATTGAAAAAGGAGGATATGATCACTTCATGTTAAAAGAGATTCACGAACAACCTAAAGCCATCATAGATACCTATAGAGGAAGAATGTTAGCTGATGAAGGAATCATTAAAATGGCTGGAGTTGATGACAATCTTGAAAAATTCTTAAACGCAGATAGAATCATCATCGTAGCATGTGGTACTTCATGGCATGCAGGATTAGTAGGAGAATATCTTTTCGAAGATATGGCTAGAATCCCTGTAGAAGTAGAGTATGCTTCTGAATTTAGATATAGAAACCCGATCATTACTCCAAAAGATGTAGTGATATCTATTTCACAATCCGGAGAAACAGCAGATACATTAGCAGCAATCAAATTGGCAAAATCCAAAGGAGCATTTGTTTTTGGAGTTTGTAATGTTGTAGGATCATCAATCGCCAGAGAAACACATGCCGGAGCATATACACATGCTGGACCGGAGATTGGAGTAGCATCTACAAAAGCATTTACTACTCAAATCACAGTATTATCTTTGATTGCATTGAAATTGGCTAAAGCAAAAGGAACGCTTTCTAATTCTGCGTTTCATATGTACTTGCAAAAAATGCAATTGATTCCGGACAAGGTTAAAAAGCTTTTACAAATTGATGATCATGTAAAAGAGATCGCCTCAGTATATAAAGATGCAAAAAACTGCTTGTATCTAGGTAGAGGATTTAATTTCCCTGTAGCCTTAGAAGGAGCGTTAAAACTAAAAGAGATCTCATATATTCATGCTGAAGGGTATCCTGCGGCAGAAATGAAACACGGACCAATTGCTTTAATTGATGAGAATATGCCTGTGTTTGTGATTGCAACAAACAAAGGACATTACGAAAAGGTAGTAAGCAATATCCAAGAGATTAAATCAAGAAATGGGAAGATTATTGCAATTGTAACAGAAGGAGATGTTACAGTAAAAGAGATTGCAGATCATGTAATCGAGATCCCGGATACAGAAGAGGCCTTAACACCTCTTTTAACAACGATCCCATTACAATTACTTTCGTATCACATTGCAGTGATGTTAGACAAAAATGTGGATCAACCAAGAAACTTAGCAAAATCAGTAACTGTAGAATAAAAAAAAACCCTGCTAAACAGCAGGGCTTTTTTATTTATATTTTATCATGAACCTTGGTGGGGGTTCCCTCATTCCAAAGTGTCAATATATCGGTAGCAACACTAGCTCCGCTACCTGCTGCAATGGCAAACTGACTTCTCCATCCAGCCAACGTACCACAAACATATAAACCTTCTTTGATAAGGTGATCTTTGTTTTTTAATTGAATTCTGTCCTTCGCAGGATTTGCTCTTTTGTGAGGCTCTAAGAACTCATCCAAACCTTTTATAGAAAAAGGCTTCGCGTAATTAAGTGCGATGACAACGACCTTAGATTTGTATTGATTTTTATTGGTAGTAATCAGGTAATAACCATCTTTCTGACCCACAACATCTACTTTTTCATTCTCAATCTGCAGAACATCTGAGTAGTTCTCAGACAAGTGTTGCTTTCCACTTTCGAGAATTGAACTTCCTAAAGTACCGGTTTCTAAGCCTAAAACATTATTAAATAAAGCATTTTGTAAGTGAGAAGATCTTTGATGTGTAATGACCCCTACTTTTTTTCCCTGAGCATATGGTTTTGAAAGCCCAGAACCTAAAACCAAGGCACATTGCATACCTGACACACCGCCACCTATAATTAACGCATCAAACATGATTATAACAAGGCTTTTATATTATGAGCAAATAGTTTTACAGCAATAGCTAATAGAATAACACCAAATATTTTACGGATGATCTTAATTCCATTAGGCCCTATAATACGCTCTATTCTTGATGAGGTTTTAAGAACGATGTAAATAAGGATTACGTTGAGAACAACAGCAATGATAATGTTCTGAATTTCAAATTCAGCTCTCAACGATAGCAAGGTTGTTAAACTTCCGGGTCCGGCAATTAACGGAAATGCCAATGGAAAGACAGTTGCAGTAATCCCGCCGTCATCATCTTCTTTGTATAGGGTAATTCCTAAGATCATTTCCAAAGCAATAAAAAATAAAATAAAAGCTCCAGCAATAGCAAAGGAGTTTACATCTATTCCAATCAATGAAAGTAGACTTTGTCCCACAAATAAAAAGATGATCATAATTCCTCCGGCAATAATCGAAGCTTTCTCGGATTGAATATGTCCTACTTTCTTTCGTAAATCGATGATAATAGGAATATTACCTATAATATCAATCACGGCAAACAAAACCATGAATGCGGTGAAAATTTCTTTAAAATTTAGTCCCATTGTAAGTTTTTCTTTTGCAAAATTAACTAAGATAGTTGAGGTAAGATCTAAATAAATAGAAAAAAATAACTGTATTTTTGCTGCATGTTTCAGATAGGAAAAACAATAGTTTCAGAAGATATCCTCGAGAAGGATTTTGTGTGCAATTTGTCTAAATGTAAAGGAGTTTGCTGTGTAGCTGGAGAAGCCGGAGCCCCACTAGACAAGCAAGAAGTAGAGATTTTAAAAGAGATTTATCCAAAAGTAAAACCCTTTTTAAGAAAAGAAGGAATTCAAGCCATTGAAGATCAAGGAACGTCTATTGTAAGTGATTTTGGTGAATTGGAAACACCATTAATAAATGATTCTGAATGCGTTTATGTAGTTTTTGATGAGAACAATATGGCAAAATGTGGAATTGAAGAAGCTTATAATGAAGGAGTTGTAGATTGGAAAAAACCCATTTCTTGTCATTTATATCCAATTAGGGTAAAAGATTATAGTGAGTTTGCTGCTGTAAATTACCATAAATGGGATATTTGTGACGATGCTTGCACTTTAGGAAAAGAATTAAAAGTGCCTGTATATCAGTTTACAAAAGAGGCTCTTCTTAGAAAGTTTGGAGACGATTGGTTTTGCGAATTGGAAAAGATTGCCGCAGAACATAAATAAAAATTAACACCCCATTTAAGCTTAAAAATGCTACCTTTATCGGTAAAACATATAAAAATGAAAAAAGTTTTCACCCTTATATTCATTGCGGTATTTGTGATGTCCTGTGATGTAAATTCTGATCCTGTAGAGATTACAGCAAGCACTTCTATCACAGAATCCGTTTCAATCAGTATTCCACAATCAAACGCTAGTGTAGATTATGATGAAACGATCAATCAAGATTTAAATAATGTTATTTCCAATTTAAGCCAAGTATCATCTATTAATATAGATAACTTAAGTTACAGATACTTAACGGCAAGCGGAAACTCTGCAGCAACCATTACATCTGCAACCTTATCGGTAAACGGAGTAACGGTATCTACCATTTCAAATGTAAATATCTCACAAGCGGCACAAGCCGGAACTGTTTTTGAAATAACAGACACGAATGTTTTAGATCAATTAGAAACAATTTTCTTGAACAATTCATCGGTTACAATCCAATTTTCCGGATCTGCAGTAGACGGACCTATTGACTTTAATGTTGAAGTTTCTATTAGCCTTACTGCAACGTTATAGCAAAATAATAATACATATCATATAACAAAAAAACCAGTGGAAGCTCCACTGGTTTTTTGTAAAAAAGTAACTTATAATTATTAGATTACTCTAACGCTTACTGCGTTTAACCCTTTTCTACCTTCTTTTAATTCAAACTCTACTGCATCACCTTCTCTTACTTCGTCAATTAGTCCAGAGACGTGTACAAAGTGCTCCTGTTTTGAACCATCCTCAACGATAAATCCGAATCCTTTGGACTCGTTAAAGAATTTAACTGTTCCTTGTTTCACTGTAAATGTGTATATAATTAATAAAGGATAAAGGTACTTTTTATTAATGGTAGTAAAAGGTTTTTTCTTAATTTTTTCATACCCGGATAAAAACGGAGAAAAATCAATAAAAACACCAAGTAAATTTTGTTAATAAACTAAGTAGTTTTTTTTTGTGAAAAGTCGTTTTAAGAATCTCAGTAAACATAGGGCTTAACAAAAAATTAACAAAGTAATTAATTGATAATCAGTTTTTTACAAAATTAATTTTTAAGAGCAAATTTCTTAACATAATCCAATTTTGTTAAAAACTTAGCGGTATTTGTGAATAAGTAGAGCTTTTTATTTGTCCCTTTTTTTTCAATCTTTGTTAGCATCGTTTTTCAGTATAAAAAGTCCCAAATCAATTAAACTAATACAAAAATGTCTGCAATAGAACCAATTTTACAGCCGAATGATAACAGATTTGTAATATTTCCAATCCAACATGATGACCTGTGGGAATGGTATAAAAAGCAACAGGCTTGTTTTTGGACAGCGGAAGAGATTGATTTACACCAAGATTTAACAGATTGGGAAACGCGTTTAACAGATGACGAACGCTATTTTATCAAGCACATTTTAGCATTTTTTGCTGCATCTGATGGAATCGTTAATGAAAACTTGGCAGAAAACTTCGTAAATGAAGTACAGTATTCTGAAGCAAAGTTCTTCTACGGATTCCAGATCATGATGGAAAATATACATTCAGAAACCTACTCCCTTTTAATTGACACCTATGTAAAAGATGAAGTAGAAAAGGATAGGCTTTTTAGAGCTATCGAAATTTTCCCGGCGATTAAGAAAAAAGCAGATTGGGCTTTAAAATGGATCGAATCTGATTCTTTTGCAGAAAGATTAATTGCATTTGCCGCAGTAGAAGGAATTTTCTTCTCAGGAGCATTTTGTTCTATTTTCTGGTTAAAGAAAAGAGGTCTGTTACCAGGGCTTACCTTCTCTAACGAGTTAATCTCTAGAGATGAAGGAATGCACTGTGATTTTGCTGTACACTTACACAACAAACACTTACAGAATAAAGTTCCAAAAGAGCGAATTTCTGAAATTATTGTAAGTGCATTGGATATTGAGCGTGAATTCATTACCGAATCATTACCTGTTAGTTTGATTGGAATGAATGCAAAATTAATGACTCAGTATTTAGAGTTTGTAACCGACCGTTTATTGGTCGAGTTCGGTTGTGAGAAAGTATACAACGCAACCAATCCATTTGACTTTATGGAAATGATTTCTCTAGAAGGAAAAACCAACTTCTTCGAAAAAAGAGTATCAGAATATCAAAAAGCCGGAGTAAAATCCGGAGGAACGGGGAGCATCAGTTTTGATGCAGATTTTTAGAGATCTTTCTAAAAAGAGGACTGCCTGAATATCATCAGGCTACAAGCAAATAAAATCAACTAAACAAGATCGCAGTTTCTGCGATCAAAACTAACTTATAAAACAAACAATAGCATGTATGTAGTAAAAAGAGACGGCAAGAAAGAGCCGGTGATGTTTGATAAGATCACGGCCAGAGTAAGAAAAATGTGTTACGGACTCAACAAGATCGTTGATCCCGTAAAAGTAGCAATGCGTGTAATCGAAGGATTGTACGACGGGGTAACTACTTCAGAATTAGATAATTTGGCAGCGGAAATCGCAGCAACAATGACAACTGCTCACCCAGATTATGCAAAATTAGCAGCAAGAATAGCCGTATCTAACCTACACAAGAACACAAAGAAGTCATTCTCTGAAACAATGACTGATTTGTACGAATATGTAAACCCAAGAACAGGAAAAAAAGCACCGCTTTTATCTGACGAGGTATACAATATCATTCAAGAAAATGCAGAGAAATTAGACTCTACTATTATCTACAGTAGAGATTTTAATTACGATTTCTTTGGGTTTAAAACCTTAGAACGTTCTTACTTATTAAAGTTGAACGGACAAATCGTAGAAAGACCACAACACATGTTAATGCGTGTGTCTATTGGGATTCATTTGAACGATATCGATGAAGCCATCGCTACATACGAGTTGATGAGTAAAAAATACTTCACACATGCTACCCCTACCTTATTCAACGCCGGAACACCAAAACCTCAAATGTCATCTTGTTTCTTATTACAAATGCAAGACGATAGTATTGATGGAATCTACGATACATTAAAGCAAACAGCCAAGATCTCGCAATCTGCCGGAGGAATTGGACTATCTATTCACAATGTGCGTGCTACAGGATCTTATATTAGAGGAACCAACGGTACCTCTAACGGAATTGTGCCAATGTTAAGAGTGTACAATGATACTGCGCGTTATGTAGATCAAGGAGGAGGAAAGCGTAAAGGATCATTTGCTGTATATATTGAGCCATGGCATGCTGATATCTTTGACTTCTTAGATTTGAAAAAGAACCATGGAAAAGAGGAGATGAGAGCTCGTGATTTATTCTATGCAATGTGGGTTCCAGACTTGTTTATGAAACGAGTACAAGAAGATGGAAACTGGACTTTAATGTGTCCAAATGAATGTCCGCACTTATTTGATACCTATGGTGATGAGTTTGAGAAATTATACGAAGGGTATGAGAAAGTAGGAAAAGGAAGAAAAACCATCAAAGCAAGAGAGCTTTGGGAGAAGATATTAGAATCTCAAATTGAAACAGGAACTCCTTACATGTTGTATAAAGACCATGTAAACCGTAAGTCGAATCACAAGAATTTAGGAACGATCCGTTCATCTAACTTGTGTACAGAGATCATGGAGTTTACTGCAAAAGATGAGGTGGCAGTATGTAACTTAGCATCTATTGCATTACCAATGTTTATTAGTGAGAACGAAAAAGGAGAAAAGTTCTTCAACCATAAGAGACTGTATGATGTTACGAAGAAAGTAATCAGAAACTTAGACACGGTAATCGACAGAAACTACTATCCTGTTAAAGAAGCTGAAAACTCTAACTTCCGCCACAGACCAGTTGGATTAGGAGTACAAGGATTGGCAGACGCCTTTATTATGTTGCGTTTACCATTTACGTCTGATGCAGCTAAGAAATTAAACCAAGACATTTTTGAAACTTTATACTTTGCTTCAGTTCAATCTTCGATGGAAATTGCAAAAGCAAAAGAGCCATATTCTACATATAAAGGGTCTCCAATGTCAGAAGGAGAATTCCAATTCAATATGTGGGGAATTAAAGAAGATGAATTAAGTGGTAACTGGGATTGGAAAAAACTACGTAAGAATGTACAAAAGCACGGAGTAAGAAACTCTTTATTAGTAGCTCCAATGCCAACAGCATCTACATCTCAGATCTTAGGAAACAATGAAGCATTTGAGCCATACACTTCTAACATTTATACAAGACGTGTATTATCAGGAGAGTTTATTGTAGTAAATAAGCACTTATTAGAAGATCTTGTTGAATTAGACTTATGGGACAACAATATGAAAGAAGAGATCATGCGTGCAAACGGATCGATCCAACATATCGAAAAGATTCCACAAGATTTAAAAGACCTTTATAAAACAGTATGGGAAATGAGTATGAAAGATATCATTGATATGGCTCGCCATAGAGGATACTTCATTGATCAATCTCAGTCGTTAAACCTGTTTATGCAAGATCCAGACTTTGCGAAGTTAACTTCTATGCATTTCTATGCGTGGAAATCAGGATTGAAAACAGGAATGTATTATTTAAGAACAAAATCGGCAGTAAATGCAATTCAGTTTACCTTAACTCAAGAGAAAAAGGATAAAAAGACTGAAGAAGATGCACCAATGTCGGCAGAAGAATTCAAAGCAATGGTTGATGCCTCCAGAAATGCAGCTCCAGATGACGATTGCTTGATGTGCGGATCTTAGAATCTGTTTAATTAATTTAAGTTTGAAAAAGAATCTCAATATATTTGGGATTCTTTTTTTATTTAGAGATCATCATGATAAAAAGATTAACGCTACTTAGTATCCTCTTTTCCATATACTCCTATGGTCATAGTCAACAAAAAATTCCGTTGGATGCATACACATTCAATACCGTAGAGAAAACAAAAGAAAAGGTAGTTTTAACCAAAAGCAAACAATACATTTTAGATTTTTGGTACTTAGAATGTTTGCCTTGTGTGAAAGATCATAAATTGATAGAGAAAAACATAAAATCCCTTAAAAAGAAAAAGATAGAGGTCATAGGGATGTCTATAGACAAGAATAAAGAAAAATGGATATCTTACCTGAAAAAACACAACTATAGTTGGAAGAACTATAACCAATATAAAGGAACTCCGAATTTGAAGGAGGACTTAAAAATTAAAATGTTTCCACGTTATTTTTTAATTGATGACAAAGGGAATATTAAAAAAACAACGAATTCATTTACAAAACTATTGACCTACGTCAATACAGGGAAATAACATATGAACTGGGAACAATTACTATCATTAAAACGTTTTGGAGACACCAAAAAAAGACTAAGAGCAGAGCAAGATGAAACACGATTAGGCTTTGAAGTCGATTTTGATCGAATCATCTTTTCCGAAGCTTTCCGAAGCTTGCAAGACAAAACACAAGTGATTCCATTATCAGAAACCGATTTTGTGCACACACGATTAACACATAGTTTGGAAGTTTCTGTAGTAGGAAGAACTTTAGGACGAAGAGTGGGAAAAGCAATCTTAGAGAAACATCCGTCTTTAAAAGCATTGGGATATACATTTAATGATTTCGGAGCTATTGTTGCTGCGGCATCTGTGATGCATGATATTGGAAACCCTCCTTTTGGTCATTCAGGAGAAAAAGCAATAGGAGAGTATTTTAAGTCGGGAAGAGGCTTGCAATACAAAGAGCAACTGACCGAAAAAGAATATCAAGACCTTACTGATTTTGAAGGAAATGCAAACGGATTTAAGATCTTAACAGAAAGTAGAGAAGGAATTAGTGGAGGGTTAAGACTCTCGTATGCTACTTTAGGAGCTTTTATGAAGTACCCGAAAGAGTCACTTCCTAAAAAACCAACAGCTCATATTGCCGATAAGAAATACGGTTTTTTCCAATCAGAGAAAGAGGCATTCTCAGACCTTGTTGAAGATTTAGGCTTACTTAGAAAATCTACTTCAGAAGATATAGGATATTACAGGCATCCACTGGCATATTTGGTAGAGGCTGCGGATGATATTTGTTATACTATTATTGATTTTGAAGATGGAATCAACCTTGGATTGATCGATGAAGAATTTGCATTGGAATACTTGATCAAACTTGTTAAGAATTCTATTGATACAGCCAAGTATCACTCATTAACCTTTAAAAAAGACAGAGTGAGTTATTTAAGAGCTTTGGCAATTAATACGTTGATCAATGAAGCTGTGGATATCTTTTTGAGCAATGAAGAACAAATTTTAAAAGGAGAATTTGAGAAATCTTTGTTAGATAAATGTAAGTATGAGGCACAGATTAACGACATTATTAGTATCAGTGTGTCAAAAATCTACAAGAGCAAAGAAGTTGTAGAAAAAGAGGTGGCGGGATATAAGATCATAGCAGATCTGTTAGATGTTTTTGTAACTGCACTGAACAATCATCAAACAGGAAAAACCACAAACTATGACAAACTACTACTCAACCTACTTCCTCAAGAATTTAAGGTCCAGTCCAACTCGATTTACGAAAGAATCATGGCTGTTTGTACCTATGTTTCCAGAATGTCAGACAGTCATGCGATAAGAATTCATAAAAAAATTCAAGGAAATATCATATAAAAGACACATCAATAAAACCAAATTATAAGCAAATAACCCTTTTCTCGGCAGAGATTTTTGTATTAAAAATTTTTAGCATTCTTGTTAAATTTTAATAGAAAAAGAGATAAAACAACTGATAGACAGTGAATAACTGCTAGAGAATCAATAAATTTGTTAGCCACAATTATAAACAAACTACACAATGAAAAGAAGAATACCCTATTTAATTTTATCAGCTCTGGTGCTGGGCGCCGCTGTTTTTTACTTTTCAGATAGCGAAAGTAAAGACCTTATAGCCCTGTCAGATAAGACCGTAAAGAAAAAGAAAAAAACGGAGGAAGAGAGACGACTTTTTGTAAACGAAAGAATAGAATATGAATTAAGTTTACAAAGAAACCCACTTACAGGAGAGATTCCACTTGAAGAAAAACAAGAAGAGTTTGAGAATGCAGTAATTGCGAAACAAAAAGCGCTTGCAGCAAGAACTTCAAGTACGTATGTTCCAAGAGGACCTTCTAATTTAGGAGGTAGAACCAGAGATGTTCGAGTAGACCTTTCTGACAACACAAGTAACACTATGCTAGCGGGTGGTGTAAGTAGTGGACTGTTCAGAACAACTGATGGAGGAAGCTCTTGGACCAAAGTATCACCAAATGATGAGATTCACAATGTGACAGCTATTGCACAAGACCCTAGACCAGGATTTCAAAACATTTGGTATTATGCTACCGGAGAAGGATTAGGAAACAGTGCAAACTTAGGAGCATTTAACGTTTTCGGACAAGGAGTATGGAGATCTACAGACAATGGTTTAACTTGGACTAAAATTGCACAGACAGATTCTACATTAGAATCTTTTGATTCTAGACTTGATTTTATCAGTGCAATTGAAGTAAGCCCTACCAACGGAGACCTATTCATTGCTTCTCTTAACAGAATTTACAGATTTGACGGAACCACTTTAACAACAGAACTCGATCAATCAGGAGCAAATACATCGCTTTTAACTGATGTTGTGATCAATAGTTCAGGAAGAGTATTTGCTGGATTCCATGGAAGTCAAGGACAAAATGGTGTATGGACCTCTCCAACAGGAAATGGATCTTGGACGAGAATTGCTCAAAACGGAAGCCCAACAGGTTGGTCTTCTGTAGGTAGAATTGTATTGGCAACTGCACCTTCAAATGATGACATTTTATATGCTTTATTCAGAAATGGACAAGTAAATACAAATGGTCAGGTAGAAGCAGATCTTTGGCACTATAATTTGGCAACGGATACATGGACAGACTATACATCTAAGTTACCGGATGAGCCGGGAGGAAACTTATCAGGAAATGATCCTTTCTCAATTCAAGGAGGATATGATTTAGTAGTTTCAGTAAAACCGGATGATGAAAATTTTGTACTTATTGGAGGAACCAATGCATACAGAATTACAGATATTACCACAGGAAGTACTTTTGAAAGAATTGGAGGTTATGCAACCAATCAAAACTATGCCTTATACGCTCAAGGAGGAGTGTCACACCATCCGGATATTCACGCCTTAGTATTTGATCCACATAATGCAAATATGTTGATCAGTGGTACAGACGGAGGAGTTCACAGAACAAATATTTTGGATGGAGTCATCGAGTGGACAAACTTGAACAACAACTACCAAACCTACCAATACTACCATGTAGCTTTGGATCCTCAATCAGGAGCTGATATAGTTTTTGGAGGGGCACAAGACAATGGAACAACCATTGGAGGTACTGATGCCGGATTACCAAATAGTACACAGATGAATACCTTTTTTGGTGGTGATGGTGTTGCTGTAGGGATTGCCAGAAGAAATGGAGGTAATGATGTACAGTTGTACTATGGATCTCAGAATGGAAACATCAGAACTAACTATCCTAGTTTTAGAGGAATTCAACCTGATGGATCTTCAAGTCAATTCGTAACATATTTCTATTTAGATCCGGATAATTCAAATGCTTTGTATTATGCAGGGTTAACAACATTGTATAAAACCAATGATGCTGAAAATGTTCAATCGAATACTTGGGATAACTTAGGAGCACTTGCTGCAGGAGAAAATATTGTAGAATTAGCAACAACCAGAGGAGCCTATAACCCAGCGTCAAGTTACTTGTTAATTGGAGGACAAGATGGTGGAATTTACAGAGTAAACGACCCTCAAAATGTTTCTGATCTAAGTTCTGCAGTAAATATTACTCCTATAGAAATTGTAGTTTCCGGTTCTAATACTTATGTAAGTAGTTTGGCAATTCATCCAACAAATCCAGATATTGTTTTGGCAACGTATTCTAACTATGGAATTACCAATATTTTCTTATCAACAAATGCAACTTCTAACAGCCCGTCATGGACTGTAGTGGAGAGAAACTTATCTGCTCACTCAATTCGTTCGGCAGCGGTAACAGAAGTAGCAGGAGAAACTATTTACTTTGTAGGAACAGGTAGAGGATTGTATAGTTCTACAGACCCAACAACTGAAGATTGGGATTTAGAAGGACCAAATGATATAGGATTTGCATTGGTGAGTGAATTAGTATATAGACCTTCTGACAACAGACTATTGGTTGGAACTCACGGAAACGGAATGTATGAAACTACGGTAGAGAATACATTATCTGCCAATGATTTTACAAAAGGAGAATTAGGAGTTACCATGTACCCAAATCCAGCTCAAGTTGAATTGAATTTCATCGGAGAAATTTTTGATACTGCTGATGATATTGAGTATGTAATTTCAGACCTTACCGGTAAAGTTGTTAAAAAAGGAACGGTTATTGACAGAAAGATAGAAGTGAATACCATGAGACCAGGAATTTACTTGGCAAGCTTAAAAGCTAATGGTAAGCAACAAACGATCAAATTCATTAAAAATTAATATTGAATAGAGATGAAGTATCTTTTTCGCTTATGTATTGTCATTTTATTTGCTAGTTGTAGTAGCAACAACTTTAAAATAGAAAAAGAGCAACCTATACAACTGAAAGAAGCCTATTTTGAACAGTGGACTTCAGGAGTTAAAGGAGGAGGATCCGGTCTAAATATTTTCTTGATCTCTGAAGGGAAAACAGAAAATAAAGAAGTTCAGATCGAAGGAATCTATTTTAAAAATAGCTATACAACGCTAAAATTCTATCAACCAAACAAATACCAAGGACATATAAAAACCAAGGGAAATGACACAAAGTTAGTGTTAGGAGAAGATGGAAAGAATGTAAATACAGAAGCAAAGCAAAAAGAAGGAAAGATTCCGTTTGAGTTAAAAGACAACGAAGCAGTTGTTTCTTTTCTCAAAGAAGGAAAAAAGAAGTATTTTAAGATTACAATGGTAAAGAAAGAAATGCAACACTTACCAATGTAAGACAAATAAATAACTCAAATAAAAAGCCGCTTTTAGCGGCTTTTTTTATTGATATGATTGTACGACTTCTCGAATAGAATCAGGGTCAATTCCGTTAATCTTTTGTAATTCATGAATACTACCATGCTCAGTAAACTCATCCTGTATTCCCAAAATTGTGATGGAATTTTGATAATGATGTGTCGCTGCAAATTCCAATACTGCAGAGCCAAAACCTCCTGTTTTTACACCATCTTCTATAGTAATCAAGTTTTGATACTTGGAAAAGATGATATGTAAAAGTTTTTCATCCAAAGGCTTTACAAAACGAAGATCATAATGAGCAATGTGAGAACCTTGGATGGCTTCCGTAACATTTTTAGCAATGGTTCCAACCGAAAGAATCGCAGTAGAATCACCTTCTTGTAAACACTCTCCGGTACCTATTTCGATTGTTTGAAATTCTTGCTGCCAATCTACTGTAACTCCTCTTCCTCTCGGATAACGAATAGCAATAGGATGCTCAATTCCTAACTGAGCAGTATACATAATATTGCGTAACTCAACTTCGTTTCTAGGAGCAAAAACGATCATATTTGGAATTGCTCTTAGATAAGCTAAATCAAAAATACCGTGGTGCGTTGCACCATCTTCACCTACCAAACCGGCCCTGTCCAAACAGAAGACAACCGGAAGATCTTGTATAGCAACATCGTGAATTACCTGATCGTAAGATCGTTGTAAAAAAGTGGAGTATACATTGCAAAAAGGAATCATTCCTTGGGTGGCAAAGCCTGCTGCCAGTGTTACAGCATGCTGCTCGGCTATTCCTACATCAAAAGTACGTTTAGGAAAAACGTCCATCATAAACTTGAGAGAACTACCTGTTAACATAGCTGGAGTGATTCCAACGATCTTTGAGTTTTTTTCAGCCAGCTCTACAATTGTCTTTCCAAATACATCCTGATATTTGGGAGGTTGAACAATATTTTTCTTAGGAATCAATTCCCCCGTTTTTGCATCAAACTTTCCCGGAGCATGGTATTTTACCTGATCCTTTTCCGCTTGTGTCAACCCCTTTCCTTTGGTGGTAACTATGTGTAAGAACTTAGGCCCCTTTTTATTTTTAAGGCGTTTTAATTCTTTGAGCAAGCTGTTGAAGTTATGACCATCAATAGGACCCGAATAATCAAAGTTCAATGCTCGTATGATGTTATTTTTAGCCAAGGATCTGTCTTTCTTCACCTTGGTCAAATATTCCTTTAAAGCTCCTACAGAAGGATCAATTCCAATAGCATTATCATTTAAGATGATGAGCAAGTTAGCATCACTAACACCTGCGTGATTTAACGCTTCAAAAGCCATTCCGCTGGCAATAGAAGCATCACCAATCACAGCAATATGATGTTTCTTTAAATCACCTTGTAAAGAAGATGCAATGGCCATTCCTAAAGCCGCAGAAATAGAGGTAGAAGAATGTCCAACACCAAAAGCATCATAAGAACTTTCACTTCTTTTTGGGAATCCCGAAAGTCCGTTTAATTGGCGATTGGTATGAAAAATCTCTCTTCTGCCTGTTAAGATTTTATGCCCGTAAGCTTGATGCCCAACATCCCATACCAATTGATCATGAGGAGTATCAAACAAATAATGCAAGGCAATGGTCAATTCTACCACACCCAAACTAGCTCCCAAATGCCCCTGTTTTGTAGCCACAATATTGATGATAAACTCACGCAATTCCTGTGCTAACTGAGGCAATTGTTCTTCGGATAACTTTTTGAGATCCGAAGGATATTCGATATGATCTAACAAGCGATTCATGAATACACAAAAGTACGATTTTACAAGTCAAAATGCTTTTTGTAATATTGAACCTTAGAACAAAGATTTGATTTTATGTAACCTTCTGAAAATCAGAAAGTAGATTTTTGTAAAACCATTCCTGTTGTTTTAAATCGTATGCAAAACTTATGATTCAACCTTTTGATGATACCTATTTTATGAAAAAAGCCTTGCAAGAGGCACAGATGGCTTTTGATAAGGGAGAAGTTCCTGTAGGGGCTGTAGTGGTATTAAAAGATCAGATCATTGCCAGAGCACACAACCTCACAGAAACATTGAATGATGTTACTGCCCATGCAGAAATGCAAGCTTTTACCGCCGCTGCCGATTTCTTAGGAGGAAAGTATCTAAAAGAATGCACCTTGTATGTTACTCTAGAGCCTTGCCAGATGTGTGCAGGGGCCAGCTACTGGACACAAATAGGAAAAATTGTATACGGGGCACCCGAACCCCAAAGAGGCTTTGTAAACCTAAACACAAAACTACACCCTAAGACAAAAGTAGTAAGTGGTGTATTGGGAGATGAGTGCAGCAAACTCCTAAAGAAATTCTTTATAGAGAAAAGAAATTTAAATTAAGCTAACCATTTTTTAAAAATAAAAAAGGGGGTTGGTTTAGTTTTTTTGATATCTTTACACTGCTGAAAAAGAAAAAAATGCTATGAAGCTTCTCAGCTGATTTATAAATGGTATGTCTATGGGTTTTAGGACCCTATGGATTGCTATTTGCTTAGTTGAAAGACCTCTCCTTCAAATTTCTTTTTCACAGGAAATTTATTAACTATACTTAAAAATTACAGTATGAAAAGAACAACATTGTTGGGCGCACTGCTATTAGCGGTAAGTACTATTTATGCCCAAGACGATTTGAAGCTACCGGAGGTGATTCCACCTTCACCCACCGTAGCGAGTTTAATGAAATTTGAGGAGGTTCCGATTGATTATTACTCAGGACAACCCAATATTGCTATTCCCATTTATTCCAAAGCTATCAGTAAAGATATTGCACTATCGGTGGCTTTACGTTATTCAACCTCAGGAGTTAAGATTGACGATCGTTCGGGTTGGGTAGGCACCGGATGGGCCTTAGAAACCGGAGGAGTGATCTCGAGAACAGTACGAGGGTTACCAGATGAGTTTAATGATCATAGAAAAGGGGTTTATAACAACTCAGATTTTTTAAATTATGACAACCTAACTACTGATGCACAAGTTACTTATCAATGGAAAGTAGCAAGAGGAGATTCGGGTTCCAGTTATCAGTATGACAATCAGTTAGATTTGTATCAGTATAGTTTGCTAGGGAAAAGCGGACGTTTTGTGATTGTAAAGAACGGGTCTAATTTTGAGGCAAAGCTTTTATCGAAAGATGATAATGTTAAGATCGATTTTACGGCAGATGCCAATGGAAAGATGAGTAATTTTATCATTACCGATGCTTTAGGAAACAAGTATTTTTTGGACGTAGAGGAGAGTTCTTATTCAGAACCGGTTACTGCTACATCTACCCAAGGAAATCCTGCGATGCCAAATATTTCAGCTCCCGGAGCTTCAGCGTCAATGACTAATGTTACCGCTTGGCATATTAGTAAAATTGAGACCAGTAATGGAGTAGAGTTAGCCTCTTTTACTTATGCAAATCATACGCATACCTATGAGGCCTCTAAAACAAGAACAGAGAATAAGATATTGAATTCATTCACGACAACTGTATTGCAGAATAGTTTCAACAATTCTATTTTCAAGCCTCGTCTTACAGCAAGTCACTATGCCACAACAGCGTATACCAAGAAACCTTTAAAGATCACTTTCAGGGATAGTACCAGTGTTCATTTTGCTACAAGTGCTACGGCTCACCCTGAAACTGCAGGCGCTATTTTGAGTAGTGTTACTACCAAAGACAAATGGGACCAAGTCAATAAAACATTCAATTTCACTTATCAGACCACCAATCGTTTGTGGCTTACCAAAGTATCCGAAACAAGTGGAAGTGAGGTGCAAGATTATATTTTAGAATACCAAGATAAAAGCAATTTACCCGGATACGGATCAGTATCAGATATTTATGGTTACAATGATGGTAGTAGTAGTTCCGGTTTTGATGCAACTGCAATTCAAAAAGGATTATTAAAGAAGATAGTTTACCCTACTGGAGGAGCCAAAGAGTTTGTGTTTGAGCACAACACTTTTGCTTATGAAAGAGATCAGTCGTTAACAACAGATGATTTTTATGAGTTGAATCCGAGTAACACTACCAGTGCGAGTGCTACTTTGAATTATTCTATTAGCAGTAGCAACGGAAACCAATATCAAACAGGGTATACAGGAGTTTCCTTAGCTTTTGATCAAACAATTTCTGTAAGTAACAATATTCAAATTCCTAGTAATGTTAGTGGATCTGTTGTTTTGTATTTAATGATTACGGGGAAAAATGGATTTACATACAAAGAGGTGATTCAACCTCAGGGAACCAATTCGGTTCATTTAACCAAAGGGTCTTATAACTACAGGTTAGAAGTACAAAGTTTAACACTAAACACTTATAGTGCATCCGGTGTCGCTACCATTAATTACCAAGGGCAAGCTTCTTCTTATACTGAGGCTGCTTTGGGAGGAGGAGTTCGTATCAAAGAAGTATTGTTCTTAGATGATGCGAGTATATCTTCAAATCCGGCAAAGAAGATGATGTATAACTACAACGAGCCGGGAACTACAAAATCGTCCGGGGCCATTGATGCTATAGGAGGAGGATCACAAAAGAGATATAGCTACAATGTTAGCAAATTGATCTTCTTATCTCCCTCTAATGGGTTTGCTCCTAATGGAGATCCGATAGAATACAATGGGCCTTGTCCTACAGCTCCGTCAACGATTCAGTATCAAACCATAGAGAAAGGGCCGAATGCACAATTAACCAAAGGGAACTATGTGGGATACAAACATGTTCAGGTGTATGAGCAGAACAATGGATCTACACGTTTTGAATACACAACTGCTTTTGATTATCCAACACCAGCGGCAGCGTTTCAATACCCATTTACTCCGGTACCCAATATTGATTACAAAAGAGGGCTGTTAACAGCACAAAAGGTATACGATCAAGCGGGGACTTTACTTAAAGAAACAACCAATGCATATAATTTTGCTGCGGAAGAAATTATTGCTCCTTCATTTCGAGTGATTGATTACCAAACATGCGGATACAGTCAGTTATACGAAAGCTACCTTCAATATAAGAATTTGACTCCACAAGGAGGAGGAGTTCCTCCAGAGGATGCTAGTGCAGGAGGAGGGCCTTGTTTTGATAATTCAAGCGGGCAAAACTGTGGTACTATTCCACCGGACTTGGCGGTGATCAATGATGACTTAAAGACAAGTTGGGCTCAATTGGTTAAGACAGTAAACAAAGACTATTATAGTGGAACAGCTGTAATAGACAGTACAACTTATGCTTATAATACGGTGAACTTCTTACAAAAAGAAGTCAATCGTTTTGTAAAAGAAAAAGGAGCCGACAAACATTACAAGACAGAGACGATCTTTCCTGTAGGAAATAGCTTGATTGATTTTACCACAGCAGAACAAACTGCAATCACAGGAATGGTAGGAATCAACAAGATCAATGTGCCATTACTTGTAAAAACATCGGTAGACGGAACTGTAACAAACAAAGTAAAGAGTATTTACAATAGTTTTTATACCAATATGTACGAAGTATCTAAAATAGCCACAGCTAAAGGAAGCGGAGCTTTTGAAGATCGTTTGACCTATCATGGATACTACGCCAATGGAAATATCAAAGAAGTAAGCAAAAAGGACGGAACTCACGTAGTGTACATCTGGGGATATGGTCAAACATTACCGGTTGCCAAGATCGAAAATGCAACCTATGCAGACGTATCTTCTTATGTAAGCAACATTCAAACACTATCCGATGCAGATGATGATCGTACCCAAGGAACAACAGGAGATGAAGGAGCACTACGTTCTGCATTGAACAGTTTACGAACAGCACTACCTAATGCAATGATCACAACGATCACGTATGATCCATTAGTAGGAGCAACCAGTATGACCGATCCTAGAGGCAATGTGATGTATTATGAGTACGATGACTTTAATCGATTAAAGGTGGTAAAAGACAAAGACGGACATATTGTAAGTGAGAACCAGTACCATTATAAAAACTAGACCCTCAGGGTCATTAATTATAAACCTAACTGTAAGATTTGATGTAGTAAAGTAAGGAGAAGAGCTGCTTACAGAAGGTTTAAAAACATGACAAAATGAAAAGGAATATAAAACAGATATTTTTTGCTGGGGCATCGATGCTGTCGATGGCACTAGGTGCCCAGAGTACTACAGAGAATCATGTAGTAACCAAAACCTATAAAGAAAAAACGACAACGATTTTAAACACACAAGACCCAACCAAGGTTGCCACAGCAATCCAATACATGGACGGTTTGGGAAGAGCCAAACAGAGTGTATTGGTTAAAGGAGGAAGTGGTAGCTATGGAAACAACCATCTGCCTTATGATTGGTCTTTAGGAACCCCAACCAATGCAGGTTTTTACAATTTAGAGGGCTCAAGTACAGAGAATGAGATCGTAAATGGAACCACACCTTTTGGAGATACAGACCTGTTATGGGAATGTAAGAATATAAGTGGAGGCTCAGGTTGGGTAAGTGATCATGTGTCTATAGATCATACGAAAACCTATCGATATACCACTTGGGTAAAAAAGACAGGAAATAACCCATTGAACGGAAGAACTTATCATGGAGTTCATACCAACATTAGCAATCTAAACGGAACTACAAACAGTAACCCATACTTTTTTGCCAATACACTTCCTCAGAATGATGTTTGGTATTTATTGGTAGGTATTGTTCACCCTTCAGGTTACACGGGAGGAGATACAGGAGTATCGGGAGTATATGACATGCAAGGGAATAAAGTATTGGATGGAACAGAGTTTAAATGGACCTCAGGAGGAACGTATTCTAAGTTTAGAAACTATTTGTTCAATGCAGATAGTAGTACAAGACAATATTTATGGAGTCCTGTAGTACAAAAGATCGACGGAACAGAAACACCTATAAGTGATTTGTTAATAACGCCTACAGTATTTAATAATGAAGAGATAAATGCAAAGGATATTGTAACACATTTTGAGTATGATAACCTAGGAAGACAAACCAAAGAGTTCTTACCGTATGCAAGTGCGTTTTCTGATGGAAGGATCAATACAGGAGCAGGATTGGCAACACAGAGCTATTATCAGAATAACTATGCAGACGATTTTTCAGGAGTAACGAATACAGCAGATATCAACTCCTATTCAGATAAGGTGTTAGAAAGTTCTCCACTGGGAAGAATTTTTGAGCAAACAGCACCCGGGAAAGATTGGAAAAAAGGAAGCACGATATCAGGGAAAAACTATTCAGACGGACATACGATTCGTTTTGAATATGAGACCAACACTACAAGTGAAGTAAAGTTTTTTGATGTGAGTTTGAGTTTTTCCAACAATACCTACACACCAAGCATCTCTCAAAACGGATTCTATAGTGCAGGAGAGCTTACTAAAACTATTACCAAAGATGAGAACTGGGAAACCGGTGATGGAAATAATCATACCACAGTAGAGTTTACAAACAAGCAAGGACAGGTTGTATTAAAAAGAACCTATGCAGATTTTGATGTAAATGGAGATGGGACTATTAGTGGTTCTGGAGAATCAGCAGTAGAACACGATACTTATTATGTATATGATGACTATGGAAACTTGACCTATGTATTACCTCCAGAGGTTTCGAATCAAACTATTTCATCTACGATATTAGATGGGTTGTGCTATCAGTACAAGTACGATAATAGAAATCGTTTGATAGAAAAGAAGATCCCTGGTAAAGGATGGGAATATATCATCTATGATAAATTAGACAGACCTCTATTAACACAAGATGCAGTACAAAGACTTTCCAACAAGTGGTTATATACAAAGTATGACAAATTAGGAAGAGTAGCCTTTACAGGAGAGGTTGTGAATACCAGAACTATTAGCACCATGCAAAACCATGTAAATGCGACCAACAATATGCCGAATGAGCAGTATGAGGTACAGCAAAGCAGTGCAGGACCTTTGGGAATCTACTATTCAGATTATTATTTTCCAACCAATACAGAGGTATTTACAGTAAACTATTATGATGAGTACGTAGACCTTCCATCAGGGTTAACTGCACCTACAAGTGTCTATGGACAAAGTATTACCACCAATACAAAAGGATTGGCAACGGTAAGTAAAGTAAGAGTCTTAGGGCAAAGCCCACAAAAGTGGATCACAACCATTACTTACTATGATGATTTGGCAAGACCTGTGTATGTATACAGTTATAATGAGTTTTTAGAGACTACCGATATTGTAGAATCTAAGTTGGACTTTACAGGAAAAGTGTTGGAAACAAGAACTACACACAAAAAGACAGGAAAGTCAGACATTGTAACTATAGATGTATTTGAATATGATCATCAAGATAGATTGATCTCTCAAACACAGAAGATTAACAACCAGTTTCCGGAGCGTATTATTAGAAATAACTATGACGATCTTGGGCAACTAACAAGCAAACTTACAGGAAATGGAACTCAATCAGGATTTACAGATGTGACTTCTGGAATTTCCATTACTGATAATGTGATTACTAAAACTAGTGGCAGTGGGAGTAGTTGGAATAATGGCCTAGCTACTTTAGGAAGCTTCCAAGCAGATGGTTATTTAGAATATGAAGTAATAACAGCCAATGATTATTATATGGTAGGGTTATCTTCTTCTAATGTAGATGCTCATTATTCAACATTAAATTTTGCCATTTATGCAAAAGCTGGACAGTTAAAGATCTATGAAAGTGGTATAGATAAAGGTCTTTTCGGTTCTTATAATACTGGAGATATATTTAAAGTGGAACGAATAGGAGGCAAAATTTACTATAAAAAGAATGGAGAAGTTTTTTATATCTCAGCGAGCAATTCTTCTGGGAATTTATTAGGAGATATAAGTATAGCTAGTAATGGTGTTCAAATTAAAAATCTACACATAGTTGACAACAGCAAAGGATTACAAAATGTAGATTACAACTACAATGTAAGAGGTTGGTTGACTAATATCAATAACGATACGCAGAGTGATAATGATCTGTTTGATTTTACACTTCGTTACAACAACCCAACAGGGAGCGCTACAAAACTCTTTAACGGAAACATCTCTCAAACCAGTTGGACAACAGCAAGCACCAATACTACAGGAAACCCTGTAAGTAACTTGTATACCTATAGCTACGATGCACTCAACAGGATTACATCGGCTGTAGACAATACGGGTAATTATAATTTAACAGGTATTAGCTATGATAAAAACGGAAACATTCTTACCTTGCAAAGACAGGGGCATACCAACAGTGCTGCTACCTCGTTTGGAGTTATGGACGATCTAACATATTCTTATGATGGAAACAAACTACTTAGAGTTGCAGATGCAGCTCTAATAGATCAGTTTGGGTTTAAGGATGATGCAGTTGATACAACCCCAGATAGTAGTGATGATTATGCCTATGATGCCAATGGAAACATGACCCGTGATGATAATAAGGGTATTACCAATATAACCTACAATCACTTAAACTTACCAACTCAAGTAACCATTAATGGAAACCAAATCTATTATCATTATGATGCTACAGGAGTAAAGTTAAAAAAGAGAGTGGTAGATGGTTCAAGTCAGGTTGCCACAGAATATGCAGGAAATTATGTGTATGAAGAAACCAGTTATGTTGGAGGAGGAAGCAGTGGTATAGCATTACAGTTCTTTAACCATGCTGAAGGGTATGTAAAAGCGAATGTCACATCGAGCGGAGTCGAGATGTCTTATGTATACCAATACAAAGACCATTTAGGAAATGTAAGATTGACCTATGCAGATTCTGACAACAATGGTACTATTAATGCTAGTACAGAGATTATTGAGGAATCCAATTACTACCCCTTTGGTCTTAAACACAAGGGATATAATATTGTGACTAGTTCTAACGGTAATAGTTTAGGTCAAAAAGAAAAGACTTTCCAAGACCAAAGATACGATGATGACCTAGGATTAAATTGGCATGCTTTCAAATATAGAAACTATGATGCTAGCTTGGCAAGATTTCATAATATTGACCCCCTCGCAGCTAAATATCCTTACAACTCCACCTATGCTTTTTCTGAGAACAAAGTTATCATGTATAATGAATTAGAAGGCTTAGAAACTGGTCCTGCTTATTGGATGGCTCATACACCAGCTGCAAGAAAAGCAGGTGTAAAGCCTACTACTTGGCAAAAGTTATGGACTGTTGATAATGAAGGAGATGTAGCTGTTTCTGCCATGCAAGCTGACCTTACTCCAGTAGTAGGAGATGTTAAAGGTTTTATTGAAGCTTTTACTGGTAGTGATTTAATGACTGGACAAAAGCTAGGATGGGGAAGTAGAGCACTAGGTTTGGTGTTTTTATCGGAATTAAGAAGCATTGGTAAAATTGGAGATACATTTAGAGGTCTAAAAGTATCAGGAAAAGGAGCCATGACAAGTTTTGAAAGTACAGTTGTTAATGGGTTAGAAAAAAATGGAGACCAGATTATAGCGGCTGGAGATTCTTTTTCTGGAGCAGGTAAAACCTTATCTGCACAATCCCTTGGAATAGGGGGAGAAAAAGCTGCTGATGTTTTATCTGTTTCTGGTTCTGGAAAGTTTAACTTAACTGAAGTAAAAGGAGTTTCAGGAACAATCAGTGCAAATCAAATAGAAGGAGCTATAGGACAACTTAGTAATACAGCTAATGCTCTTATGAATAAAGTTAACGGAGCTAAAATAGGAACAATAAATTTAGCAGTGCCTACTGGCACTAAGTTTGGCGGAGTTTATAGCGTTTCTGGAAATCAATTAGTTAGAAATACAGCTGATGGGCAGCAAGTTGTCAGAGTTAATGGACAAGTAGTTAATGTTAACTTTGTAGATAAATAATAATTAATGAGTACGTACCTGTATACATCATTTATACCTAAAGACAAAAAGCAATTTCCTGAGTTATTCGGTCGCCTTTATGGTTGGGTCAAGAAAAAAGGAATTGATATTGAAATGGTTGAGTTCTTAGATTCTGCCAATTTTACTCAATATCCTATCGAAAATATTGATGCTATAAAAACTTTAAATTCTGACCGAAAAAATTCTATAAGCTTTAATTATATGAAATTAACTCCTTATGAAGTATATGGAACTCTAGAGTTGATAGGTGACAAAAGGGGATTAGGGTATAATGCAAAAGAAAACGGAAGTATTTTCTTTTCAATAAGTGAGAGAAGTATTTGGGGCTGGTTCGTAAGAAATTATTTGGAAAGAGAAGAGTATGAGAAAATAGAAGAACATAAAGTAGCTGTATTATTAGGATTTTGTGAACTATTTAATGAATGGGTAGAGTTGTGTGAAGACTTGCTACAACACGCCTCTTTATACACAGAAGGTAAGCTACGCTCCAGAATTACAAGTACTATGGGGTATTATACTAGCTACAAAGATTTTATTTTTGATTACAGCAGAATTCTAATTGATTCTCATTCTGAGAATTATTTTCCAGACTATTTGAACCAAGAGAATAGTTATTTGCATTCTCTAGATGATACAATCGTTGATGAAGCATTTTACAGTGAGTTTAAGGATGAAAATTATGGTAGCTTAAATCAACTGATAAAAAAACTGGATAGTGGATTAATAAATTCTTTAAATACATTAGATGAAAATAAAATTAAAAGGATTTTAAATAATGTATTAAAGGATAATCATGATGTCATTTTTAATGAAACTGAATCTGGGTTTATATTATCTACTTACCCTCTTTCAAGTTTGTGGCTAGTGTATCATAATTTTTTAGAAAAGATGTACTCAATATTATAGAGATTACCACCCATTCATTTGGGTGGTTTTTTCTTTTTCTATACTTAATCAAAATCGAAATCATCAAAATCTGATGAGCCACCCACCCTTTCTTGTCGTTTATACTTGACATAGAGTAATATCACAAAGAATAAGGTTGGTACAATAACTGGTAAGTATTTAATCATATCTTTTTTAATTCGATATAATTAGGATTGGGAATAAAATCTCCTGTAATTTTTCCTTTAGAATTAACTTTCCAAGCCCCCGCTCCCGCACGAATCTTTCGTGTGGTAAGTAGAGATATGTATATAGAGTAAATAAAACTACGTTAA